>NZ_QAVX01000019.1 GCF_003121485.1 Dyella sp. C11
GGACGGAAGGCGCGTCATCCGGGGTGCCCTTCTCTTTGGTTACTTTCTCTTGGGCAAGCAAGAGAAAGTGACCCGGCGATCGGCAGATCGTCGGAAGCCCGCGGCAGGCGAGCCAGGTCGCGGCGACGCTTCAACTGAGCGACGGAGCCAAAAGCAAAGTCACTGGATGACCGGCCCTTCGGCCGTTGAAAGGCTCCTCCCGCCTTCGCGGGAATGACGGTGAGGGATAGAGACCTTATCGCGAGCGCCCACCCCTCCCCCCAACCCTCTCCCCAAAAGGGAGAGGGAAAAATAGACGCGCACCGCCACACCCTTGGCGTACCATCCTCCCCACACTCGTTCGAAAGGCCCGAACATGTTGTCAGAGGATGAACTGGCACTGCTGGAGGCCATCCGCGAAAGCGGCAGCCTGTCGCGCGCCGCCGCGCGGCTCGGCAAAGCACCCTCCACCATTTCGCACGCCGCGCGCCAGCTCGAGACACGCTTCGACGCCCTGCTCTTCGACCGCCGCCGTTACCGTTTGCAGCTGACCCCTGCCGGCCAGTTGCTCGCCAATGAAGCCGCGCGATTGATGCAGGACGTCTCCCGCCTCAGCCGTCGCGTCAGGCAAATCGCCAGCGGCTGGGAAGATCGGCTGTGGATCGTCACCGACGAAATCCTCGAATTCGAGTTGTTCGCCCCGGTGATCCGTTCCTTCGATGCCCTGCAGTCAGGCGTTGCGCTGCGCATGACGCACGAAGTGCTTGGAGGCACATGGGAGGCGCTGCGCGAAGGGCGAGCCGACCTCATCATCGGTGCCACCAACGAGCCACCCGCCATTCCGAAGCTCCGCTGGTTCGAGCTGGGCGTGATGGAGTGGGTGTTCGCCGTGTCGCCTCGCCATCCGCTGGCCAAGGCAGCGGAGCCGCTGGAGCGCGAAGTGGTGGCGCGTCATCGCAGCGTGGTCGTTGCCGATTCCTCACGCAGTTCCGCCGGCCGCGCTTACGGCCTGGTGGGTGGGCAGGCCACGCTGGCCGTGCCCAGCATGGCGGCGAAGATCCTCGCGCAACGCGAAGCCCTGGGCGTCGGCTGGTTGCCGCGTCATCGCGTGGCCGGCCTGCTCAAGCGCGGCGAACTCGTCGAGAAACGCATGGCCGATCCGCGTGAACCCAATACGCTCTATGTGGCATGGCGCGGCGACCAGGAAGGTCGCGCCCAGTCGTGGTGGCTGGAACAACTGAAACAGCCACGCCTGGCGAAGCGGCTGGTACGCGGCGTGGAGATCAACACCTGAGCGCGATGCGCGGCATTGCCGAAGAAACGGGCTCGACAGGAGCGCCTGCATGATTACCAATCGATCCATGCCACCCGGCGTCATCATTCCCGAGCTGGCCTATGACGACGTCATCGTGGCATCCGAATGGCTGTGCCGCGCGCTGGGCTTTCGCGAGCGGTTGCGTATAGGTGACCACCGCGTGCAGCTCACCTTTGATGGCGCGTCCATCGTCGTCACGGAGCGCCTGAGCGACGACGCGCCTGGCGATACGACACACGCGGTGATGGTCCACGTTGCCGATGTCGACCAGCATCACGCGCAAGCCAAAGCCGCAGGCGCACAGATATTGCAACCGCCTACTGACTACCCTTACGGCGAACGCCAGTATGCTCTGGAAGATCCTGGCGGCCATCGCTGGAAATTCTCGCAATCGATTGCCGACGTCGATCCCGGTCTTTGGGGCGGCACGCTGATCACCGATACACCTTGAGCCGGAGCAACCATGACCCTCGACTCGCCTCGCCCTGCTGGGCTGCCCGTATTCAACGCCAAGATGCTGATCCGGCCGGCAGCCGCTTGGCTCACCGTGGCGTTGTTCCTTATTTTCGGCTCGGACTGGATGCAGCATCTGAGCCGCCACGAAATCGGCCTCTCGCTGTTCGCGTGGCTGTTCTTCGTCATCGTGTGGGGTTCGTTCGGCGTGGTGCACGAGGCGGAGGAGCTGGCGCACCTGCTGGGTGAACCGGTGGGCACCTTGGTGCTCACCCTGTCCATCGTGCTGATCGAGGTGGTGCTGATTTCCGCCGTGATGCTGGGTGCCGGCGATACCGCCACGCTGGCGCGCGACACGATGTTCGCGGTGTTGATGATCGTGCTCAACGGCGTGGTGGGATTGGGGTTGCTGATAGGCGGCATACGACATCACGAGCAGGCGTACAACCTGCACGGTGCCTCGGCGTTCCTCGCCGTGATCATCCCGCTGGCGACCATCGCCCTGGTGCTGCCCAATTTCACCGCATCGACGCACGACGGCACGCTCACACCCGTGCAGGCGGTGTGCTTCTCCATTCTTACCATCGGGCTGTACGGCTTGTTCCTGTGGCTGCAGACAGGTCGCCACAAGGGCTACTTCATCGCGCCACGTTCGGATACCGACGCCAACGTGCCGGAAGAGGTGCCGCCACCGCCGCCGCGTCCGCGCAAGGGCGAAATGGCTATCCACCTGGTGTTGTTGCTGGTCAACATCCTGCCGATCGTGATCCTGTCCAAGAGCCTGGCCAAGGTGCTTGATTACGGCATTGCCGCCACCGGCGCGCCGCATGCGCTGGGCGGCATCATCATCGCCATGCTGGTGTTCACGCCCGAAGGCATTTCGGCACTTATCGCGATTCGTCGCGACGAGCTCACGCGCGCCATCAACCTGTGCCTGGGCGGCGCGGCATCCACGGTGGGCCTTACCGTACCTGCGGTGCTGGCGATTGGCCTGTTCACGGGCAAACCCGTGGTGCTGGGCCTGCCATCGGCGAGCATCGTGCTGCTCTCCTCGACCCTGGTGCTGAGCACGCTGACGTTTTCCGGCTGGCGCACCACCATGCTTGAAGGCGCGGTGCACCTGTCGATGTTTGCCGTGTTTCTGGTGCTGGTCTTCAGCCCTTAGCGCCACTGGCAGCCGGGCGTGCCTGCCTTGGGCACGTCCGGCAAATGCTCATGCTGACTTCGCGCCAGCGCGCACAAGGTAATACACGGCGAACATGCCCTGCGGATCGGTCCACTCGTGGGCGATGGACAGCCCGGCCTTGCCGGCAAGCGCAGCGAAATCCTCGGGCGAATACTTGCAGCTGTATTCCACCTGCATCGCCTCTTCCGCAGCGAAACTCACCTGCTGCTTGCCCACACGAACCTTTTGATCGCGCGTGCTGACGATGAAGGTTTCGATACGTCCGATCATCGCGTTGTAGTGCGCACGATGGCGGAAGCCCGACAGGTCGAAGTCGCTGCCGATTTCACGATTCAGGCGTACCAGCATGTTGAGCGTGAACTCGGCGGTGACACCGGCCTTGTCGTTGTACGCCGCCTCGATGGTCGCCGTGTCTTTCTTCAGGTCCGCGCCAATCAGGATGCCGCCGTTGTCGCCCATTTCGCCGCGCATCTTGCGCAGCAGTTCGGCGGCTTCCCGCGCTTCGAAATTACCGATGGTGGAACCCGGGAAATAGATCACCGTGCGGCGCGGTGCGCGCGGTGGAATCGGCAAGCGCAACGGACGCGTGAAGTCGGCATGCAGCGCCTGCACCGGCACATTGGGGAAGCGCGTATTCAACGCCTGCGTGCTGTTGCGCAGCGGCTCAGGGGAAATCTCCACCGGCACGTAGGACACCGGCGCGTGCAGGTGTTCCAGCAGCATGCGGGTCTTGATGGCGTTGCCACTGCCGTATTCGACCAGGCGCACGTCCGCGCCAAGCACATCGGCGATTTCGCCCGAATGGACATCCATCAGCGCGATCTCGCTGCGCGTCAGGTAGTACTCGGGTTGTTCACAGATATCCTCGAACAACTGCGAGCCGCGCTCGTCGTAGAACAACCACGACGGCAGGCGCTTGGGCTTGGCACGCAGGCCACGTTGAACAATGCCGACCAGGTCGTCGACGGGTGGGCGACGGTCGTCGTCGCGAATTTCACAGGCTTGCACACTCATCGATCCTGCCCCAGGCGAATCCCCATGAACTGCCAGCGCGCATGGGGAGGAAAAAAATTCCGGTAACTGGCACGCAGGTGCTCGCGCGGCGTGGCACACGAGCCACCGCGCAACACCCATTGCCCATTCATGAACTTGCCGTTGTATTCGCCCAGTGCGCCGGCAAGCGGCTTGAAACCGGGATAGCTGACGTACGGCGATGCGGTCCATTCCCACACATCACCAAACATTTGCAGCAACCCCTCGCCTGCCGTGGCGGCTTGAGGATGGAAGGTCAACGCGTCCAGCAAATTGCCTTGTACCGGCAACGAGGCGGCGGCGTTCTCCCATTCGGCTTCGGTGGGCAACCGCGCACCCGCCCAGCGGGCATAGGCGTCGGCTTCGAAATAGCTGACGTGGCTGACCGGCGCGTCCGGATCGATGGGTTGCACGCCCGCCAGGGTGAATTCGCTGGACATGTCTTCCTGCCAATAGAACGGGCGCTGCCACTGCTCGCGCTTGATGGTGTCCCAACCTTCGGACAGCCACAGCGACGGCTCGTCGTAGCCGCCGTCGCGAATGAATTCGGCGTATTCCGCGTTGGTCACCGGGCGATTGGCCAGCGCATGCGGCTGCAGCAACGCGCGATGGCGAGGCAACTCGTTGTCGAACGCAAAACCGGGGCCTTGATGCCCCATCTCCACAACGCCCTCGCGGCCCGGAATGAACTCCAGCGGCACGGACGACGTCGCCGACGACGTCACCAGCGGCGCCGTGTACGCGGGCAGCAGCGGATTGCTGAAGAAGGCGTGCTTGATGTCGGTGACCAGCAGCTCCTGATGCTGCTGTTCGTGCTCAAGGCCCAGCTCGATGACGTCGACCGTCGTGGCATCCACGCCCCGCGCCAGCCACTCGCACAGCGCCTCGTCCACCCGTTCGCGGTAGTCGCGTATCTGCGCGACGCCCGGACGCGAAAGCAGGCCACGACGCGGGCGTGCATGCATCGGCCCGACCGTCTGGTAGTAAGAGTTGAACAGGTAATTCCATTCCGGATGCGACGAGCGATAGTCCGGATTGCGCTCCAGCACGAAGCGCTCGAAGAACCAGGTGGTGTGCGCAAGATGCCACTTTGTCGGACTGGCGTCCGGCATCGATTGCACCATCATGTCTTCGGGGGTGAGCGACGCGCACAGGGCATTGCTGCGGGAGCGGATTCTCCGGTATCGCAGCATCAGCGCCTCGGCTTGGGTGGCCGACTGCGCCAGGGTCATCGCTGCCCCCGGCGTCCAGATACGCGGGTGCCGTCCTTGCGATATGGACCGGCAAGACTCGTTCTGAGGGAGGGGCGTTTTGACATGCCGGCACCATGCCGGAGGAAGCGTTCAGTCCGTGTGATGTGGGGATGGCGAAAACTTGACAGCACCCGCCCCCATTCACGACGCAGCGCATCACAAAAAAAGAAGCCCGGCACAAAGGCCGGGCTTCTTCATGTCGACGTGCGACGTCGCTTAGTGACCGTAGTAACGGTAACCGCCGCGATAGTAGTAGCCGCCACGGTGGTAGTAGCCCGGGTGGCCGCCGACCACGACGGCTGCACCCACGGCCGGGCCGTACACCACCGGTGCCGGAGCACCGTAGTAGACGGGCGCCGGAGCCGGCGCGTAGACGACCGGCGGGGGCGGTGCGTAAACCACCGGAGCCGGTGCGTAGTAACCCACGCCCACGGCCGGCAGACCGATACCCACGTTCAAGCTGACATGGCCTGCGAACGCCGGGGCAACGGCGGCGCAGCCGACCAGCATGGCCGTGGCCAATGCAACACGCTTGATGGTGGAAATCTTCTTGTTCATAAGGTTTGTCTCCCAAGGGAGGCTTGATTCCGACAGGGAATGCTTCTTCCCCTATCGCTCTTTGCCGGGATCAATGCTGTGACTTTTGCGCTGAATCCGGACTGAGTAGAAACCGTGAAAATGCTTAACGGCGGCGCTGGTTCCTGACGTGGTTCACACTGTCGCCCCAGGGCGAATCGCCGGTCGATTCCTTGGGATGCAGGCGCAGCAGCCAGCAGCCGTGAATGTCCGAGCGACGGGTGAAATCGAACGGGATACTGGGCGCACTCCAGTCCTCGATCCTGAACTGTTCGGCCAGTGCCTCGGTGTTCAGTTTGAAGCGCCGGAAGTTGTTGGAAAACACGATGACGCCGTCGCTGGTGAGCCGCTCCCCACAGGCCTGCAGCAGCGCGACGTGATCGCGCTGGACGTCGAAATCCTCCGCTCGCTTGGAGTTGGAGAACGTCGGTGGGTCCACATAGATCACGCCGTAACGCTCGCGCTCCTGGCGCAGGAAGGTCAGCGCGTCGGACTGCATCAGGCGATGCTTGCCGCCGGTGAATCCGTTCAGTGCCAGGTTGCGTGACGCCCAGTCCAGATAGGTGGCCGACAGATCGACGCTGGTGGTGTCGCGTGCACCACCGTCGGCGGCATAGACGCTGGCCGTGGCCGTATAGGCGAACAGGTTGAGGAAGCGCTTGCCCGACGCCAGTTCGCGCAGCTTGGCGCGCACCAGGCGGTGGTCGATGAACAGGCCGGTGTCCAGGTAATCGGTCAGGTTCACCAGGAATTGCAGGCCGCCTTCGGCGACCTCGATGAACTCGCCTCGCTGGTCGAACTGGCCGTACTTGGAACCACCCTTGCCCCGCTCACGGGTTTTCAGCGCGATGCGATCACGCGGTACGCCCAGCACCTCGCCCGCCACGCGAACGATTTCGCGCAGGCGCTGGCGGGCCGTTTCCACGGGAATCTCGGCGGGTGCGCGGTACTCCTGGATGTGCAGCCAGGGCTGGCCCTTGTCGCCACCATAGACATCGACGGCGGCGGCGTATTCGGGCAGATCCTGGTCGTACGCGCGCCAGCAGTGGATGCCTTCGCGTTCCAGGCGCTTGCGCAGGTGACGCAGATTCTTTTCCAGTCGGTTGCGCAACATCTGCGCACCTTCCGACAGCGGTTTCGCTTCCCGCGGCGCCTCGCTGCGTGCGTGCAGTTCGAAGATCAGCAGCACGGTTTCCAGTGCGCCGTTGTAGAGGGCGTATTTCTTCTCCGCCCGCAACGGAATCGCCTGGCCCAGTTCCACGTCGCCCGCCAGCACGGCGGCACGCCAGCCGGCGAAGCGCTCGCGGAAGGTTTCACCCAGCGAGCGGTACAGGCGTGGCATCTCGGCTCGGTCGCCCAGGCGCTCGCCATAAGGCGGATTGGTGATGACCAGGCCACGCGTGTAGCCAGGCGGCGGCGACACATGTGTCACGTCATGCTTGTCCAGCGTCATGAAGCCGGACACGCCCGCCTCCTGCGCATTGCGCTTGGCGGTCTGCACCATGCGCGGGTCGGCATCGCTGCCGAAGAAGCAGGCGCGCAGTGCTCGCAGGCCGGTTTCCGCACGCTGGCGCGCTTCGTCCAGCAGGCTGCGCCACACCGCGATGTCGTGCTGCGCCCAACCCAGGAAGCCGTAGTAGTCGCGATGCAGGCCCGGCGCCACACCGGCGGCCATCCACGCACCTTCGATCAACAGCGTGCCGGAACCGCACATGGGATCGAGCAGCGCGCCGCCTTCGGCATAGACCTCCGGCCAGCGGGCACGGATCAACATGGCCGCCGCCAGGTTTTCCTTCAGCGGCGCTTCGCCTTGCAGTTCGCGCCAGCCACGTCGGTGAAGTGGCGCACCGGCCAGGTCGATGGACAGCGTGGCGCGATCGCGGCGCAAACGCAGGTTGATGCGCACGTCCGGCTCGTCGGTATCCACGTCGGGGCGCGAACCGTCGCGCTGGCGGAACTGGTCCACCACGGCGTCCTTCACGCGCTGCGCAATGAACTGGCTGTGGGTCAGCTTGCTCTGCGCCGAGTTGGCGTCCACCGCCAGCGTGGCGCGCGGGCCGAGGTGCTGGGACCAGTCGATGGCCTGCACGCCGGCATAGAGCGCGTCGTCAGTCGATGCGTCGAACTCGGCCAGCGGCAGAAGCACGCGACTGGCCAGGCGGGACCACAGACAGGCCCGATAGGCGGTTTCCAGCGTGCCGGAGAAATGCACGCCGGCAAGCGCCTCGCGCACGTCGGCGGCGCCCAGCGCAACCAGCTCGTCGCGCAGCAGGTATTCCAGGCCCTTCGGGCAGGTGGCGAAGAAGGCGCTCATGCGGCCAGCCCGGTGAGGAACAGGCCGAACTGCTCGACGATGCGGTCCACGCTGTCTCCCAGGCGATGGTCGTCATCGACCACGATCAGTGGCAGGCGACGACGGCCTGCGAAGGCGACTACGCCTCCCGGCGGGCAAACGTCATCGCGCCAGCCGTGATAGAGCACGGAGGGCACGCCCTCGGCGACGTCAAAAGCCTGGCGATAACCGGGAATCTCGCTGGGCGTGGCCAGCAGGAACAAACCAGCCACCGGCCGCTGCAGCGAGGCCAGCCCGGACACGAACGCGCCCATGCTCGACCCCACCAGCACCGGCGGCGCGTCCAGCGCGTCGATGGCCGCCACCAGGCGTTGCAGGCGCGGATCCACCGAACCGGCGTAACCCGGCGCGTCGTCCGCACGGTAGTCGGGGCGCTGGGTTTTCCAGCCCAGGGACTCGGCGAAAGCGGCCAGGACGCTGACCTTGGTGGCATCCGGACCGGAGTCCGAGCCATGCGAAAGAATGATCTGGCCGCCCATTGCGGACTCCGCTACGACATTTTCAGGCCGCGCATCGTAACAGGCGACGTCTCAATCGACGGTCGTTAGACTCCCGGCATGTCATTGACCATCGTCGATCAGCCCCTTCCCTACGTTTCCCTGCTGCCCGAGCGCCCTGCCGGCGCCGTGGAAATGGTGGTGATCCACTGCACCGAACTGCCCGACCTCGCCATGGCGCGGGAATACGGCGAACGGGTGCTTTACGAGAGCGGCGCGGGTGCCAGCGGGCATTTCTACATCGACCGCGACGGCAGCGTTCACCAATACGTGCCGGGCACGCGGGTGGCCAACCACGTGCGGGGGCATAACCCCCATTCCATCGGCATCGAGCTGGTGAACCTGGGGCGCTACCCGGACTGGTGGGATTCGCGACGCCAGGCCATGACCGAACCGTATACCCGCGCCCAGATCGACGCCCTGCTTGCCCTGCTGGCCGAATTAAAGCGGCAGTACCCCAACCTGCACCGCCTTGCGGGCCACGAAGACCTGGCCACGGCCCGATTGCCCGCCACCGACGATCCGTCGCTCGATGTACCGCGCAAGCTCGATCCCGGTCCGCTGTTCCCATGGCCCGAAGTCATCGAAGGTAGCGGCCTGGGGCGATGGACGCCTGCGGGCGGCTGATGCAACCACAAGCCGGGTCCGTTGGTCGCCCCCGAAGACGGGCGTCCACAATCGCTATAATTGCCGGCCATCCCAATCCGCCGAGCTTTTTCCATGAGGGAAACCCACGTCCGCGAACTCGTCGACCTGCTCGAACTCGAGCGTCTCGAGGACAACCTGTTCCGCGGCCAGAGCCGGGACATCGGTACGCATTTCGTGTTCGGCGGCCAAGTGCTGGGCCAGGCCTTGTCGGCCGCCCAGCGCACCGTGGAGACCGGCCGCGAAGCGCATTCGCTGCACGCCTATTTCCTGCGTGCCGGCGACATCAACGCGCCCATCGTCTACAGCGTGGAGCGCACGCGCGACGGCGGCACGTTCTCCTCGCGTCGCGTGGTGGCCATCCAGCACGGCCAGCCGATCCTCAACGGGTCCATTTCCTTCCAGGTGCCGGAGCCGGGTTTCGAGCCCCAGTCGTCGATGCCCGAAGTACCCATGCCCGAGGACATCGAGCCGATGCAGCCGATGCCGCCCGAACAGCTGGCCAAGCTGCCGGAGAAGCTCCAGCGCTGGCTGGGCGTGGATTCGCCGTTCGAATTCCGCCACGTCTGGCCGCAGGACCGCCTGCATCCGGTGAAGCGCCCGCCGATCCAGCACATCTGGTTCCGCCTGAGCGCACCGGTGGGCGATTCGCCGGACCTCCACCGCGCCCTGCTGGCCTACGCCTCGGACTTCAACCTGATCGGCACGGCCACGCTGCCGCACGGCATCTCGTACTACACGCACAACGTGCAGATGGCGAGCCTGGACCACGCGCTGTGGTTCCACCGCCCGTTCCGCGCCGACGAATGGCTGCTGTACTCCTTCGACAGCCCTACCGCCCAGGGCTCGCGCGGCTTTGCCCGTGGCCAGATCTTCACCCGCGACGGTCGCCTGGTGGCTTCCACCGCTCAGGAAGGCCTGATCCGCCTGCGCGGCTGAGTCGCCGGACCCGCGTAGTACCATGACGCAGGCCGTTCCCGGCCTGCCCGCCCCGGCGTGAATCCAAGGTTTCCCCATGCGTCAGCTCTACACCTCGCCCCGCCAGGAAAACATCGACCGCGTGGCCGCCCTGCTGACCGAGCGCGGCATCGACTGCACGATCGAGAACCGCTCCAACTACAAGCGGCAAACCTACCAGCGCTTCAGCTACTCCCAGCGCCAGGACAATCGCGATAACTGGGCCCAGGTCTGGGTGACCCGCGCCGACGACTACACCCGCGCCCGCGCCCTGCTGAAGGAGCTGGGCATTGAGCCGGTGGTACGCCATGGCGAGGAGCTGGCCCTGGCACGCAACCCCACCCCGGAGATGAAGCGCCAGAGCGTGGCGACCCGCATGCGCCGCATCGTGATGCTGGCCGTGGCCGGCGCTTTCGTGGTTCTGATGCTCCGGTACATGGGTGTCATCTGAACCGGCCGGGTCGGCCAGGCGCCATATCAGCTTTTCCCTACTGACAATGTGAGCCAAACCAGACATAGAATCGGGTCATGCGCTCCGATCGTGTCCGCCTCTTCCAAACCCTGCCGCACGCCTGCGGCTATTTTGGCGAGCGCACGGCACAGAACCTGGTGATCGATCCGGCGGCCCCACAGCTGGACCAGCTCTATGGCCCGGCGCTGGAACGCGGCTTCCGACGCGCCGGCGGGCACCTCTACTACCCGTATTGCACCAGCTGCCGGGCGTGCACACCCTGTCGCATCGACGTGGAACGCTTCAGCCCCGACCGCAGCCAGCGCCGATGCCTGAAGCGCAATGAGGACCTGCAGGTCGTGGAGTCCATGGCCGGCTACAACGCCGAACGCCACGCGCTGTACGAGCGCTACCTGCGCCAGCGCCATCCCGGCGGCGGCATGGACGAAGCGGATGCCAGCGACTTCCGCCGGTTCCTGACCGCGCCGTGGAGTCCCACGATGTTCCTGGAATTTCGTCAGGGCGCGCGACTGCTCGGCGTGGCCGTGACGGATGTCTGCCAGCAAGGCCTTTCAGCCGTCTATACGTTCTACGATCCCGACGAAACCGCGCGCGGCCTGGGCACATACGCCATTCTTCAGCAGGTGGAGCTGGCCAAACGGCGCGGCCTGCCGTGGATCTATCTCGGCTTCTGGATCGCCGGCCATCCGAAGATGGATTACAAGCGCAAGTTCCGTCCCATGCAGGTCCGCACCAGCGAAGGCTGGACGGACATGCAGGACCCCTGAAGCAAACTCGCGCTCAGGGTTGGCCGATGTCCAGCACCACGCGCCCCTGGATATGCCCCTCGCGTAATCCCTGAAGCACGTCGTTGACGTCCTCCAGCTTGCGCCGCTCGATGGTGGGCACGATCTTGCCTTCGGCGGCGAACGCCACGGCTTCGGCCAGATCCTTGCGCGTGCCCACGATGGAACCGCGGATGGTGAGGCGCTTGAGCACGACGTCGAAGATCGGCGTGGCGAAATCGCCGGGCGGCAATCCCACCAGGCTCATCGTGCCGCGGCGGCGCGTGAAGCCCAGGGCCTGCGAGAACGCCGGTGGCGATACCGCAGTGACTAGCACGCCGTGCGCGCCGCCGCCGGTGACATCGAGCACTTCTTCCACGGCGTTGGCGCTGCGTGCATCAATCGCAGCCACTGCACCGAGTTCGCGAGCCAATGCGAGCTTGTCGTCTGCCACATCCACCGCCACCACCTGCAAGCCCATCGCGGTGGCGTATTGGATGGCTAAATGGCCCAGGCCACCAATGCCAGACACGGCTAGCCATTCACCGGGACGTGCTTCGGTTTCGCGGATGCCTTTGTAGGTTGTCGCGCCCGCGCAAAGGATGGGCGCCATCTGCGCGAAGTCCGCGCCGTCCGGCAGGCGAGCCACGTAGGCAGCGTTGCCAATGGCGTATTCGGCGAACGTGCCGTCCACGCTGTAGCCGCTGTCGTGTTGCGTTTCGCACAGGGTTTCCCAACCGGTGATGCAGTACTCGCAATGGCCGCAGGCGTCGTGCAGCCATGCAATGCCCACGGGATCACCCACCTTGAGGTTTTCAACGCCCTCGCCCAGTGCGGCGACGACACCAACGCCTTCATGGCCGGGAATGAACGGTGGATTGGGTTTCGCCGGCCAGTCGCCATCCACGGCATGCACGTCGGTATGGCACACGCCGGTACAGACGATCTTTACCAATACCTCGCCGCGCGAGGGCACGGGTACCGGGACTTCCTCGATGCGCAGCGGTTCGCCGAAGCGGTGCGCAACAGCGGCTTTCATCGTCCTGGGGGCCATGAGGCGATCTCCGGTAGCGGGACGCACGCCACTCGCGCCACATCATGCGGCGCAGGCGCACGTCGGGGATGAGCCACCAAAGATGCCGCCCATCGCGTGATGGGCGGGTGACCAGGATCAATGCACCAAACCGTTACGCGTGCTTGGCCGCGTGCGGCACCACCGGATAGGGATAGAGCTTCACCAGTGGCACCGAAATGCCATCGTCGCCGACCACACGGCAGTGATTGCGGTTGAGCTGTCGCGGCTCATCCACACCACAGCTGTGCGCGATGATGCCGACCTCGTGCATCACGTTGGTCGCGTAGTTGGCAACGCGCTCGCTCTTGTCGGCGACGACCAATCCGCGCTGCAGTTTGGGGTTCTGCGTGGTGATGCCGGTAGGACACGTGTTGCGATTGCATTGCAACGACTGGATGCAACCCAGCGCCAGCATGAAACCGCGCGCGGAATTGACGAAGTCGGCGCCCATCGAGAGTGCCCATGCCACGTCGTACGCCGCAATGCACTTGCCCGAGCAGATCACCTTGATGCGTTCCCGCAGGCCCTTCACCACGAGCATGTCCACCAGCGCGGGCAACGCCTCGTGCAAAGGCAGACCCACACCCTCCATCAAGGTCTGCGGTGCGGCGCCGGTGCCGCCTTCCGAACCATCCACGATGATGAAATCCGGTGCGCTTTCAATGCCACGCTTGTGCACTTCGGCGCACAGGTCGGCGATCCAGTCCATGCCGCCGAACACGGCCTTGAAACCGGTGGGCTTGCCGGTGAGTTCGCGGATGTGATGGATGGAGTCCATCAGCTCCTGCACGTTGCCGATGTCGAGATGACGATTGGGACTCTGCGAATCCTGGCCCACGGGAATGCCGCGAATCGCGGCAATTTCCGGCGTGACTTTCGCCGCGGGCAACAAGCCACCCATGCCGGGTTTGGCACCCTGTCCCAGCTTGATGCTCACCATCTTCACCTGCGGATGCGCGCAGATGGCCTGCAGCTTGTTGTCATCGAGCTTGCCATCGGGCGTGCGCACGCCGTACTTGGCGGTGCCGATCTCGAAGATGATGTCGCAGCCGCCTTCCAGGTGATACGGCGCCAGACCACCCTCGCCGGTATCCATCCAGATGCCCGCCTTCTTCGCACCGTGCGACAGCGCGCGAACGGCCGGTGCGGACAGCGCACCAAAACTCATCGCCGAGATGTTGAAGAACGCCGCGTGCTGATATGGCTCGCGTGCGTAAGGCCCCAGCGTTACCGGCAGTGGCTCCACGTGCTTCTCGCCCAGCGCGGGGAACGGCGCATTGACGAAGAACGGCACGCCCTCGCCACGCAGATCGCGCGTGGAACCGAACGCGTTGGTGTTGTCCACGTTCTTGGCCGCGCGATACACCCACATGCGCTGCGCACGATTGAAAGGCAGTTCTTCGCGGTCGCTGGAATACAGGTACTGGCGGAAGAACTCACCCAGATGCAGGAACCAGTAGCGGAAGTGCCCGATGACCGGGAAGTTGCGCAGTACCGAATTGCTGGTCTGGTTGCGATCCACCAGCCAGACCACGCCGATCACCACCACCAGCAACGCCAGGAACAGGAGAAACAGCGCCGCAAACGTCTCGATAACCACGACCAGCCAATGCGCGAATCCCGACGATTCCATCACTTCCTCCCGTTGTCACTGCAGTGCGTTTGCCTCCAGACGCCGGAGGCAAACGGTGGCGATCCCTCACGAACACATCATCGACGCGTGCTCCGTCGAGTGCCTTTCGCGAACCGCTCCATCATCCTCTCCGGCGGGGAGAGGAAACCAGAATCAAAGCTCGATGCGCAATGCACTGGCGGCGCGAATGGCCTTGGCTTTCGCCGCTTCCACGCTTTCATCTCGCGCCAGCGTCACCGCCATGCGGCGACGACCCTTCACCGTGGGCTTGCCGAAGATACGCAGCTGGGTGTCCGACTCCTTCAGCGCGTCGGCAATACCGTGATAACGCGGCGCATCGCCTTCGCCTTCCACCAGCACCGCGCAAGAGGCCGACGGCCCAAGCTGGCGAATGGCGGGAATCGGCAGGCCAAGGATGGCTCGCGCGTGCAATGCGAACTCCGAAAGGTCTTGCGAAATGAGCGTGACCAGGCCGGTGTCGTGCGGACGCGGACTCACTTCCGAGAAGATCACGCTGTCGCCCTTCACGAAGAACTCGACGCCGAACACGCCCCAGCCACCCAGCGCGCCGGTGATGGCTTCCGCCTGCCGCTCGGCCTCCTTCAGGGCCAACTCGCTCATCGGCTGCGGCTGCCAGGATTCCCGATAGTCGCCGTCTTCCTGGCGATGCCCAATGGGTGCGCAGAAGCTGACACCGTCACGGTGACGCACGGTGAGCAAGGTGATTTCGTAGTCGAAATCGACAAAGCCTTCAACGATGACGCGGCCCTTGCCAGCGCGACCGCCCGACTGGGCGTAGTCCCACGCGGGCTGCAGATCGGCGTCGGTGCGCACCACGCTTTGACCCTTGCCGGATGAACTCATCACCGGCTTGATGACGAACGGCAGGCCAATGGCGGCGACGGCATCCTTGTACTCGGCCTCGGTCTCGCAGAAACGGTAGCGCGACGTCGGCAGTTTCAATTCCTCGGCGGCGAGGCGGCGAATGCCCTCGCGATCCATCGTCAGCCACGCGGCACGCGCGGTCGGAATGACGCGCAGGCCACCCTTCTCCAGTTCGATCAGCGTCGGCGTGTGGATGGCTTCGATCTCCGGCACCACGAGGTCCGGCTTCTCCTGCTCGATCAGCGCGCGCAGCGCAGCGCCGTCGAGCATGTCGATCACGTGGCTGCGATGCGCCACCTGCATGGCGGGCGCGTTCGCGTACCGGTCCACCGCAATCACCTCCACCGCGTAGCGCTGCAGCTCGATCGCCACTTCCTTGCCCAGTTCGCCCGAGCCCAGCAGCAAGACGCGCAGCGCGTGGTTGGAATAAGGCGTGCCAAAGGGCTTCATCGGTGTCTCCGGAGATGGCAAAGCGACATTGTAAGCGGGTGATAGGGTCTGTTAGCGCTACTCGCGTGGCCCGCGCCGGGATCTTTTTGCCCGTCAGACAAGGAAGAACGAGGGAGTGTACGTCCGTACACGACTAAGTGATGACGCGGTATGGCGGGCCAAAAGACCCGGCCCGAAGGGTTGTTTGTCTGTGGCCGCCCAGCGGCAGCGCGCGTCTTGACCTGGCCACCAGCCAGGCCGGCGCCACGCACCGCCACTGGACAGCCACAGACAAACAACGCGAGCTACGCGAGTAGCGTTAACAGACCCTAGTCGAACTACGCCAGATGTCACTTCGTCATCACGCAAATTCCATTGACGAACGACAGCGACCGGCATTGACTGTGACTTGTCACCGTCCCCACGGAGCGACTATGCGCAAGTGGCCTGCAGCGCTGGCGATGGCGCTCGCACTGAGCCCGGCTCCCGGCGTGCTCGCCCGGGAACCGGGTGCTGCGCCCGTAACGGACACGACGTGGATGGCGGTGACGCTGGCTGGCCGCAAGATTGGCCACCTGCGGATCGATCGCCAGGTCGACGGCGCGCAGGTCACCACCACGCAGGATCTGCAGCTCGAACTCAACCGCAGCGGCAAGACCATCCCCATGGCCGTGCTCACACGCAGCGTGGAGACGCTGGACGGCCAGCCGCTCGGGTTCTATTCGCGAAGCACGCTCTCCGCCTCGGACAGCATCGTGGATGGCCAGCGCCAGGCCGATGGCACCTACCTGGTCACCACCACCGTGGCCGGCGTCGCCAGTCGCACGGCGCTGGAGTGGCCCGCCGGTGCCCTGCTGAGCGATGGACAGCGGCAGGCTATGGCCCGTGCTTCCGGCCATGCGGGGCACTACCTCATCAACCTGTTCGATACGACCAGCCAGGACGTGGCGGCGGTGGATATCGACGTGCTCGGTGATGAGCGCGTCGTACTGCCGGAAGGCACGGAATCCTTGAACCACCAGCGCGAAGTCCTGCAGACACCGCGCGGTGTGCAGCGCATGGACCTGTGGATCAACGAGCGTGGCGAAACCCGGAAAGGCTCACTGGAAATGCTGGGCCATGAACTGGACATGGTGGCGTGCAGCCAGGCCTGCGCGATGGCGCCCACGCAGGACATCGACATGCTGCGTGCCGCCATGATCGACGCGCCGCAGGCGCTCTCCGCGGCCATGCGCAGGAACGACCTGCGTTACGTCATCCACGTGAACGATGGCGACGCGCAACCCGCGATCACCACCGACGAACAACGTGTTACCCGGCTGGAGCACGGCGACTGGCAGGTGGATGTGGGCAATGCCGTGGCAGGCGGCCAGCCTCCCCCAAGGCCACAGGACACGGAAGCGAACGCGTGGGTGCAATCCGACGCGCCGGACATCCGCGCGCTGGCGGACCAGGCCATCACCGGCGCCGAAGGCGACCGGCAGAAAATGGTGCAGCTGCGCGACTTCGTCAGTGAGTACATCCCGCCGAACGGGCGCGACATCGGTTACGCCTCCGCCCTCGAAGTGGTGAAGCTGCGCAGCGGCGACTGCAAGGAATACGCGGTGCTGCTCACGGCACTGGCGCGCGCGGAGCACATTCCCGCCAGGATGGTCACTGGCCTGGTCTATGCCGACCGTTACGCCGGCAGCACACGCGTGTTCGTGCCACACGCGTGGGTGCAGGCGTGGGTCGACGGCCGCTGGCAGAGCTTCGATGCCGCCCTGGGGCATTTCGACAGCACGCACATCGCGCTGGACAGCGGCGACGGCGACCCCTGGCACTTCTTCAACATGTCCAACCTGTTTGGCCAGATGCGCATCGCCCAGGTCGGCACAGCCCCCGAACTGGCGCCGACGGTGATGGGCGGCGCCGTGGCCGCGCGTGACTGGTGACACCCTCCCCTTGAAATTAGATATCAAAGTGATATCTAATTTTCATACCCAGGGAGGAACCACCATGAACGAGCAGCAAGGCTTTTCGGCCGCAGGCATTCCCACCGTTGTCCTCGTCTTCGTACTCGGTTTGATCGGTTTCGGCCTGGAGGGCTACGGCCTGACCCATCAGGCGCCGGTGCTGGTCGCCGTGGCCCTGGGCATCTTCGTGCACCTGGTCACCGTCTTCATGTCCAAGGGCTTCTTCCAGGTGGCCCCGAACGAAGGCCAGGTGTTGCAGCTGTTTGGCAAGTATCACGGCACCGTGCGCGAGGAAGGCTTGCGCTGGACCAACCCGTTCTGCACCCGCCGCCGTGTCTCGCTGCGCGTGCGCAACTTCGAAAGCGGCAAGCTCAAGGTCAACGACAGCGATGGCAATCCCATCGAAATCGCCGCCGTCGTGGTGTGGCAGGTCATCGACACCGCCGAAGCCGTGTTCTGCGTGGACGACTACGAAAACTTCGTCACCATCCAGAGCGAATCGGCACTGCGCCAGATGGCCCAGAACTACCCCTATGACTCGCACGACGACGGCAAGCCCGCGCTGCGCAGCCACGGCGAAGTGATCAACAACCACCTGCGCGACGAAATCCAGGCGCGCCTGGACAAGGCCGGCGTTCGCGTGGTCGAGGCACGCATCAGCCACCTCGCCTACGCCCAGGAAATTGCCCAGGCCATGCTGCAACGACAGCAGGCCAACGCCATCGTCGCCGCGCGCGAGCGCATCGTGGAAGGTGCCGTCGGCATGGTTGCCATGGCGCTGGACAAGCTCAAGGCGCAAGGCGTGGTGGAACTGGACGAAGAGCGCCGCGCCGCCATGGTCAGCAACCTGCTGGTGGTGCTGTGCGGCGACCGTGCCACGCAACCGGTGGTGAACACCGGCACGCTCTATGGCGGCTGAGAAAAAAGCCTACCCGTTACGCATCAGCGCTGCCGTGCTCGAAGCCATGCAGCGCTGGGCCGACGACGATCTGCGCAGCGTCAACGCGCAGATCGAATTCGTGCTGCGTGAAGCGTTACGCAGGCAAGGCCGGTTGAAGCGCGACGCCTCGGAGCCCGTACAGGACGACGAAACGGACTGACGCCCAGACGCGTGAACCCTTGATTCCACTTCGACGCGACCTGCACGATCCCGGCGCTACGTTTGCTCTCCTGCGATATGCCACGCACTGGAGAACCACCATGGCCAAGACCGAAACCTACCGCCTGCTACCCGATGGCCCCGTGCTCTGCGATGCATGCACACGCACCGGCTCCAGTATCGAGATGGAACGCGACGATTCATTGCCGGCCGAGGCACTGAAGTGGTCGGAAGAAAAGAACACGGAACTGCAGAGCTATCGCTGCCCCGAATGCGAATCGGTGTCCGTATTCCGCGTGGATTGAGCGCGCAGACCATCGCAGCGCAAGAACCGGATGGCAGGCGCAGGAGTGCGACGGCAAGCTGAAGACATTCCCGTCAGACGGAGTCTTAGCCATGCATTTCCGCATCTCTGGCCTGCCAGCCGAGCCGTTCGCCGGCCTGTTTTCAATGTCCGACCAGGATCTTTTGGAACGCCGTGCCATGCGCGTGGTGGCCGACAGCCCGCACAGCTATCCCTGCCGTATCAGCCTGACCGATGCCGAGGAAGGCCAGACGCTGATCCTGCTCAACTACGAGCATCAGCCCGCGAATTCGCCGTATCGCGCCACGCACGCGATCTACATCCGCGAAGGCGAGGAACAATACGATCGCGTCGACGAAGTGCCCGATCAGCTGCGTCGCCGCCTGTTGTCGCTGCGCGGTTTCGACAGCCGGGGCATGATTCGCGATGCCGATGTGGTGCCAGGCACTGCCATGGAAACGATGATCCAGCGCATGTTTGGCAACGCTGACATTGCCTACGTGCACGTGCACTCGGCGAAATACGGCTGCTACGTTGCGCGCATCGACCGTGCCTGAAACGGCGGTCAGGATTCGCGCACGCTCCGCCTCGTCAACGCGATGCCCAGCGCGATCCATCCCACGATGAACGCCACGCCGCCCAGCGGCGTGATTGCGCCGAACCAGCGAGGTGCGCCCAGGGCCAGCGCATAGAGGCTGCCGCTGAAAACCACGATGCCGATGGCGAAGGCTGTCACGGCCACGCGCCGTGAGCGACCGTCGGCTTGCATCACCGCCAACACCAGCGCGATGGCGTGCCAGAAGTGGTAACTCACCGCCGTGTGCCATAACTCCGTACCGCGCGAGTCCAGCACATCGCGCAAGGCATGCGCGCCGAAGGCACCCAGCACGACGGCACTCGCGCCGGCCAGGCCCACAAGCACGCCAGTCGTCAAGGCAGGTTGTCGCATGCGGATCGTTCCTCGGCTCGCCGTGCTCCGGCCCGGCAGTCAGTGTCGTATGCTGGCGCGATGATTCCCACCGATTCTCGCACGAAGCGTTGTCGCACCCGTCACTGGCTGATGCTGCTGATGCTGGCGCTGGGCGCAGGGCTGCTCGGCGGCTGTCATCGCGACGATGGGCTTGACTGGCATCTCAACGACATCTCGGGTCACATGCCGGACCTGGACTTCCATCTGGTGGACGACCACGGCAAGTCCGTCACGGGGCAAGACTATCGCGGCAAGGTCGTGCTGCTTTATTTCGGCTATACGCATTGCCCCGATGTCTGCCCGCTCACGCTGGCCCAGCTTCACGTGGTCATGCAGCGTTTGGGGCCGCTGGCCGATGGCGCGCGCATTTTGTTTGTCAGCGTCGATCCAGCCCGCGACACGCCGGACATCATGCATGCCTACGTCAACGCGTTCGATCCGCGTGCGGTGGGCCTGACGGGTTCGCCACGCGACATCGAAACGCTCAGCAAGCGCTATCGCTCCGCCTTTACCCGCGAGCCCGATCGTGCCGATGGCCAGTACGAAGTGAGCCACAGCTCGGCCATCTACGTTTTCGACGGCAACGGCAAGGCCCGACTGCTCGCCACGCCAAACCAATCGCAGGACGACATGGTTCACGACCTGCACCTCCTGCTGAGCCTGGGACATCCATCGTGAATTTTCGCCTCGTACGCGCCCTGCCCTTGTTTCTCGCCGGCATGGCCAGCTTGACGGCGCACGCCACCGAGGCCGCCCATGTGCAGGCCCGCGACGCGTGGATTCGCGTGCTGCCCGGCGATCTGCCGGCCGGCGGCTATGTCGTGCTGGAGAACATCAGCGATCAGCCGATCAACGTGAGAGCCGTGCAGTCCGCTCGCTACGGCAGCGCGATGCTGCACGAGAGCAGCAATGCAGGGGGCGTCAGCCGCATGTCCATGGTTGACAGCCTCGCCATCCCCGCCCATGCCAAGGTGGCACTGTCGCCCGGCGGCTATCACCTCATGCTGATGAGCCCGACGGCACCGGTGAAGGTGGGCGACAAGATCAAGGTCAGCTTTACGTTCGACGATGGCAGCACGCTCGATGCCGACTTCACCGCCCAGCCGGCCAACGCGGCGGGCGCAGGCGGTTAAGCGCGCACCCCATCAAGCCTGGCGAAGTTCTTCTTGTCGGCGTGCCGCGGCGGCGGTGCGCCGCGATGGCCAGGGCTTGCGTCGAATGCGCCCGTTACGTGAAAGACGCAGCCACTGGCGCATGGCCAGCAACGCGCCCACGGATTCGATCAACGCTGCCGGTACCCACATGATGACGCCGCCCACCAGCTGCGCCGTGAGCACGTTGAAAGTAAAGGCGCGACCGCAGATTTCGAAGATCGGATAAAGATCCGCCTTGGAGAATGTCACGATGGCGCCCGCGAGAATCTGGGGTGTCATGGTGATACCCGGCGAAAGCACGCGCACGCCTGGTGTCATCCGGCCTGGCGGACGCGGGCGATGGTCGAGCACCAGCCACCAATAGGTGAAGCCGCTGGCCAGCATCGACCAGTTCATGAAGCGATAGACGCGCCAGTCCAGCATGGCCAGCGTCTGCATCGAAGGCACCAGCCAGATCAGGATGAACGCCACGAACAGCACCGTGGCCACCGCCGGGTTGCACCACACCGCACTCGCCACGCGCCACGGCCACGACCGGCGAACAGGCCGCAACACGCGCAAGCGCCAGGCAAACGGCAAACCCTTGTGCAACACGGTTCCCGGATACGAGGCAATGATCAGCAGCGGCGCAAGATGGTGCAGCACGATCTGCTGGATGCGATGCATGAAGAACTCATGCTCGAAGAAATAATCCAGGTACGTGTGCAGTGACACGTAGATCAGCACCATGCCGATCCAGAACGACAGTCGCCGCCCCATGCTCACGCGCAAACGCCGGCTGCCACGCACATAGAGCGCGCTGCACACGACGAAGAGGAGCAGGAACACCCAGGAGAACTCCCAGGGCACGATCCACTTGAGCACGCTTGCCATCATCGAACAAACCCGGCCCGGATCAGCGGCGACCGCCCATCATACGCGCGGCGACCGCATCCACGGCAGCCACCCGCGACACATCGCCGCCACTCATAGGCGCCGCCGGTTGCGATGAGAGCGACGCCAGCCGTAGAGCAGGCCCACCATCACAACCAGCACGGGAATCAGCACGATATTGATGAACTTCAGGCGCAGCCCCAGCGCATCGATCTCCGCATTGAACTGGTGCTGCACGTCACGCAGCTCCTTGTTGATCGCCAGCTGGCGTTGCAGGAACTGTTCGATCTCGGCCCGCTGCTCAGGCGATGCGCTATCGCCATGGCTCGCTGTCTTCGCGGGCTGCAGCTCACTCAGGCGCGTGCGCGTCACCGCCAGCTCGCGCTGGAGCTCCTGCTTCTTGGCCAGGAATTTCTGGTCCGCCGCGCTTTGCAGCGCCAGCACGCGCGTGAACGGACGTTGCGAACTCACGCGACCGTGAATGGAAAGCAGCGCGGACGACCCACTCAGGTTGTCGGCGATATTGGTGATCAAATCACCGTTGTTGGCGATGGCGCTGAGCTGCGGCTGGCCCAGCAGGCTCTGCGCATAGGACACCCATAGGCGATCGCTCAGCAAATCGGTATCGCCAACCAGGATCACTTCGGCGTTGCCCGTGGCCTGCCCCACGTAACCCTTCTCGTTGGAGCGTTCCGGGAATGCGCTGGGGAACTGCCCGCGCACGCGCGCAGCGATCACGTAGTGCGTGTTGTCCGGCTTGTAGTTGTCCAGCAATTCAGCCGGATTGTTGAGCGACTCGCGCACACGCTGGCTGGAAACCACTTCGGCGTCGGTGGTCGACTGCATCAGCGGTTGCAGGCGCGACGCAGTGCCGGGCGCCAGGTCAAAGTAACCCACGCTGGAGACGTTGACGCGCTGCAGGCTCGCCGTGGTGACGTCGTCGTGGTTCAGCTCCTGCTGCCCCAGGCCAAGCATGGCCGGATGGCTGCTGGAGCTGTTGTCGGCCAGCTCGATGCGCAACGCTCGGGAGCGATCCAGCACCACCTTCTGCGGGTCGTATTGCACGCCCCACGCCTGGAACAGGCGCGGGAGGTTCGAGTTGTGGTCGTCGGTGACGCCGTTGCTGTCGATGAACGGCGTGTTGTCCATCTCCGCCACGGGGTCCACGAACACCACCAGGTGACCGCCGCCCAGCACGTACTGATCGATGGCGTACAGCGCATCGGCCGGCAGATGCTTGGGATGGATGACCAGCAGTGCCTTGATGTCGCCGTCGATGCGCGTGAGCCTGGACGGGTCCAGCGTGCGCACATCGAACTGCTGCGCCAACTGGCGCATCACCGTCCACGGCTCTTCGCCGATGACCGGATTGCCCTGCACCGGCAGGCTGCTGATCACGCCGATATGCGGTTTCGAGGGCTGGTCCAGCTCGTAGAGCAGCTTGGCAATGTCGTATTCGAGAAACGTTTCGCGCGAGGGGTCGAACAGCGGAATCGCCTGCACGTTCTTCGGCAGGTGTTCTTCGCCGTCGCTGTCCGCATCGACATTGGACGGGAGCGTGCTGCCCACCAATCCAAAGAACACACGTTCGCCGTTGGTGCCGCCGTTGATGGGCGACAGCCCGTAACCTTCGGCGCTGGTCTCGTCATCCGAATACGGCACGGGATCGACAATCTGCAAGCGCAGGCGCCCGTGCGCACGCGCCACCATTTCCTGCAGCATTTCCGCAACGCGCTGTTCGTAGCTGCGCAGCTGCGGCAGGTCGCGCGTGGCGTGGCTGGAAAAATAGAGCGTGAGCCGCAGCGGGGCATGCAGCCCTTCCACGATGTGCACCGTGCCTGGCGTCAGCGTGTATAGCTGATCGGAGGTCAGATCGATGCGGCCCATGCGCCAGCGGCTGCTGGCCAGCACGATCACGACGAACAACACCGCCAGCAAGGCCAGTGCAGCAAGCAGCACCGTGCGGCGCCTGAAGTGGATGCGCTTCATGCTCATGGCGTCCGCTTCAGGTCGAGCGTCAGCACACCGGCAGTCAGCCAGGTCGCCATGCTCAGGATGAAATACAGGAAATCACGCAGGTCGAGCACGCCGCGCGAGATCGCCTCGAAGTGCCTCACCATGCTCAGGTGCGCCAGGCCATTCACCATCTTGCGCGGCAACGCACCCTGGAAAAACTCCATCACCTGCGGCTGCCCCACCAGGATCAGCAGGAAACACACCACCAGCGTAAGCACGAACGCGACGACCTGGCTCTGCGTCACCGCCGACAGGCATGCACCGATGGCAAGGAACGCACCGGCCATCAGCCAGCTGCCGATATACCCGGCCAGGATGACGCCGTTGTCCGGTGAGCCGAGGTAGTTCACCGTGATCCAGATCGGAAAGGTCAGCACCAGCGCCAACCCGATAAACAGCCACGCGGCGAGAAACTTGCCGAGCATGGCCTGGGCCAGCGACAACGGCAGGCTCATCAGCAATTCCAGCGTGCCGCCCTTGGCCTCTTCCGCCCACATGCGCATCGATACCGCGGGTACCAGCACCAGGTAGAGCCATGGGTGCATGACAAAGAAGGGCTGCAGGTCGGCCTGGTTGCGTTCGTAGAAATCGCCCGCGTAGAACGTCAGGATGCCCGACAGCACCAGGAAGATCACCAGGAACACGTACGCCACGGGCGTCACGAAATAACTGCGCAACTCGCGGCGCATCACCGCTGCAATGGGGCTCATCCCTTGCTCTCCGCGCCGGTGGTGATCTGCCGGAAGACTTCGTCCAGGCGCCCGCGTTCCAGTTGAATCTCCGACACCTCCAGGCCCTGCTGGCGCAGCAGGTCTTCCACCGGCTCGAGAATGCGTTCGCCCGTCCGCGGGAACACGGTGATGCGTCCATCCATCGGGTCGACCTCGATGGACTGCACCTGCGGCAAACGCCCCAGCATTTCCTGCGACACGCCGCTGCCCGGCGCACTGAAGGAAACGGCGCCGTGATAGCGCGATCGCGATTCCAGCTCCGCCGGCGTGGCATCCACCATCAGGCGTCCGTTGGCGATGATCACCACCCGGTTGCACAACGCGTGCACCTCTTCGAGGAGATGCGTGGAAATGAGGATGGTACGGTCGCGCGCCATCTGGTCGATCAGCTGGCGCACCGTGTGCTTCTGGTTCGGATCGAGACCGTCGGTCGGCTCGTCGAGCATCAACACCTGCGGGTTGTGCACGATGGCCTGGGCGAGACCCACGCGACGGCGCAAACCCTTCGACAAGGTGTCGATGCACTGATCCAGCACGCCTTCCAGCTGCAGGCCGCCCACCACACGCTCGAAGCGCCGTGCGCCTTCGTCGCGCTGGAGTCCACGCATGCGGATGATGAAGGAAAGAAACTCGCGCACCGTCAGTTCGCCGTAGCTGGGCGCGCCTTCGGGCAGATAACCCAGGGCACGCTTGGCCTTAAGCGGCTCCTTGAGCACGTCATAGCCACAGACGCGCGCCGTGCCGGAGCTCGGCGCCAGGAAGCCGGCGATCATGCGCATGGCGGTGGTCTTGCCTGCGCCATTGGGGCCTAACAGGCCCAGCACCTGCCCGGGTTCGGCGCGGAAACTCAACGAGTCCACTGCCGTCAGGGCGCCATAGCGACGAGTGAGCTGTTCGGTTTCGATCATGTCCTGTGCAAATCATGTGGCGTGCAGTTGCTGCGCGCGCGTCGCGGGCCCCACCCGCCATGTCGACCCGCACTGTAACTGAAAGTTCGCCGGTGCCGGGCCAGGCAAGGCCCGAAAATGAAAAGGCCCTTCCGAGGAAGGGCCTTTTCGATGTTTGCCGTAGTGGCGACTTACTGGGCGCTGGCGGCAGCGGCCGGAGCGGCAGCGGTGCCCGACGAGGCCGGAGCCTGGTCACCGCTGTTGTCGTCGAGCGACGGCGGCTTGATGCCGGCAGCCTGTTCCGGAGTCTGGTCCGGAGCCCAGCTCAGCGGCAGGTACACGTCGTATTCGGCGTACTGCTTCACTTCGTCGCCCTGCTTCACTTCCGGCTTGGCTTCGATGTCGTAGAAGCGGTTCACCACTTCGTCGAACTTGTAGCCGTGGGGCTGGGCGTAGGCCTTCATCAGGGCGCGGGTCTGCGGCACGCCGGCGGCGGTGCCGTTCCACACGGCCTTGAGGGCCGGGCCACCGAAGGCAAGGAAAGCGCGCACATCGTTGTCGTCGATCAGACGGCCAAAGCGGTCATGGCCACCCGGGGTGTTGTCGCCACCGGTGGTCGCAGCGTCAGCGGCGGTGCTGGCGGCAGCGGCGTTCAGGTCGGGCGACTTGGCCGGGGTCAGTTCAACCGACTGGCCACCGACGTTCAGGCTGGTTGCGCTGATCGGCATCGCCACGTCGAAGGAGTAGGTCTGGTCGCCCCAGTTGGTGGTGTAGATGATGCGCGGACCGGTGGTGGTCACGCCCAGCTTCTTGGCAGCCGCCTGGATCTGGCCGATGGCCTTGTTGGTGGCGTCGTCCAGTGCTTCCAGGCCACCCTTGCGCTCGATCGACGAGGACACCACGAGAACCGGCGTCGCCTGGGTCTGCTCGATGTACGGGATCAGCTTGGTGTAGTCCACGTTCTGGACCGAGGCCAGCACGTTCTGCAGGTTGTTCAGGGTGGACTGGACGAACACGTCCGGGTCGCCGTGAATGTACAGGCTGGAGTAGCGGTTGATCAGGTTGAAGCCGTAGTCCACGTCATACGACCAGGTCACCTTGGTCAGCTGACCGCGGCTGCCGTTGCGCTCCAGGTCGATCGTGAAGTGCTTGTCGTTGCCGCGCCAGTCGTTGTCGACGTTCCACACCACGGTCGCCTTCTTGGCGGTGGCGTCGACCTTGTCGAAGCTCGGATCGGCCGAAGCAATGGTGTACTTGCCGGTGCCGACCTTGCCGTCATCGCTGGCCCAGCTGATTTCGGCGCCCGGGCCATAGGCCTTGCCCGAGAAATCGAACTTGATGTTGCGATCGGCGTCGCGCTGCTCGGAATACTCCGGGAAGCGGCGGAAGTTGTTCAGCACGTCATAGACCTGACGCATGTCCTTGCCGATCACCAGCTGCCTTTCGATATGGCCGCTGCTCGGCATCACAACACCCACAATCACCGCCGCCACAATGACGATGATCAGGGCCACAATAAATTCAAGAACACGCATCATTCCGGGATTCTCCGCACGTCTCTCTGTATACGGCACAAGGGCAGTCGCCGGAGACCGGCCCGCCACGGGAGATTCCCGAAGAATCACTGCATGAACGGGGGTCGGCCAGCGCCGAAGCCACCGATACTACTTGCTCGCGCGCCTGAACGCCATCCGGCTGTAAGGATTCTCGCCATTGGCCTTCCAGACGCCCGCGAATGGCGTCCCGCAAGGCCTCGCGGGCGATCAAACGATGCCCAGCTCCAGTGCCTTGAGCACGGCCCGGGTGCGGTCGCGGACGCCCAGTTTGGAGAGGATGTTGGAAACGTGGTTCTTCACCGTCCCCTCGGCCACCTTCAGGGAGTTGGCGATCTCCTTGTTGCTGTAGCCGCCGGACAGCAGGCGCAGGATCTCCGTCTCGCGCTCGGTCAGCGGGTCGGGCTGTTCCAGGCTGGTGAACTGGTTCTGCATGCGGCCCACGCCGGCCAGCAGGCGCTGGGTGACCATGGGCGCCACCAGGGAGCCACCGGCAGCCACCGTGCGAACGGCCTCCACCAGCTGCTCCAGCGAGACATCCTTGAGCAGGTAGCCGCGCGCGCCGGCCTTCAGGCCCTGCAGCACGAGCTGGTCGTCGTCGAAAGTGGTGAGGATGATGGTCGGCGGCAGCTCGTTGCGGGCAGACAGCGCCTGCAACACTTCCAGGCCGCTCATGTTGGGCATGCGCAGATCCAGCAGCACCACGTCGGGCTTCACCCGCGGGATGTCCTGGACGGCCTGGGCGCCGTCGGCGCATTCGGCCACCACGCGGATGTCCTCCGCCAGATCCAGCAGTGAACGGACGCCCTGGCGCACCAGGTTCTGGTCGTCAACGAGACAGACGGAAATCATCGCGGATCCTCGAAACGTTGGTGGCCAGCGTGCGATGCCCGCGGCCAACGGAGAGAACGATGCTGCTCGAGCCTGATCATGGGTTGCGCATGGCTCGCGTTGTTCGCCAGCGCCCGCTAGGGAGTGGCGCATGGCGCAGCGCCTGACTGGCCGTCAGGCCAAGCCGTGCGTCGCTTCCTAGCGGGCGCTGGCGAACAACCCTTCGGGCCGGATCTGTTTGTCCGCCATACCGCGTCATCACTCGGTCGTGTATCGACATACATTCCCTCGTTCTTCCTTGTCTGACGAACAAACAGCTTCCAGCGCGAGCCATGCGCAACCCATGATCAGGCTCCCAAGCGGCACATTTTTACACGGTCTCGCGACAAGGCTACAGCATGCCCAGCGCGGGAGGCTCGAATCGTGACGGTGTGTGCGCAAGCTCCTGGACCTCGCCCAGCGGCAGGCGCACGGTAAGCGCAAACCCCTGGTGCAGCGTAGGGTCCACGGTAACGCTGCCATCGAATTCCACCAGGCGTTCGCGCATGCCCGACAAACCGTTGCCCGGCCGGAAATTCGTCGCGCCGCGGCCGTCGTCGCGCGCATACAGCTCCAGCAGGTTGGTGTTGATGTAGTTGAAGCGCAGCCACAGGTTCCGGGCACCGGCGTGACGCGCGGTATTGGTGATGATTTCCTGCGCACAACGCAGCAGCACCTGCGCGCGGCGGGGATCTTCCACGCTGAAACGTGGCGGCGTTTCCATATGCACGCCAAGCCCCGGCACGCCTTCGACCAGGCTGCGCAAGGCCACGGTAAGGTCGATGGCATCGTCCTGCCGCAGCTCGCTCACCACTTCGCGCACGTCCGAAAGCAGATGCTTGGCCGTGACCTGCGCCTTGTTCACGTGCTCGGCCGCCTGCGCATTCACCAGGTGGCTCGCCACTTCAAGATTGAGGCTGAGCGCGGTGAGGTGATGACCGACCAGGTCATGCAGGTCGCGGGCAATGCGCATGCGCTCGGCAATGCGCGTGGATTCGGCCAGCAAGGCACGCGTGGCGCGCAATTCGGAATTGAGCCGGCGCTGCGCCTCGCGCTCTTCCGCCTGCAGGCTGGCAATCATCGAGGTGAAGAAGACCAGCGCCGAAATGCCCAGGTACATCACCACCTGGAGGAAGGCCGTGATGATGGTCCAGCCCATGTAGCTGGCAATGATGGGGATGAGCATCAGGTTCTGCAGCAGCATCCACGCCAGTCCCGCCCCTACCGGCAGCTGCCACGGCAGCACCACGGCGATCACCAGCATCAGCATGGCCGAGAGGCCGCTCTGGCTGAACCAGCCCATCGCCACCGCCGACCCGGTCAGCACCGCGAGGCTGATGAGCTGGACGATCGACGGATAACCGGTCTGGCGTGTCATCGCCGAGCGGCGCGTCAGCAGAAGGTAGGTCACCCCGAAGACCAGGTACGACAGAATCCATCCCGTGATGTTCGGGTTGCTCCACCACGCACTGACTTCCGCCAGCCCGCCGGGACCGGAGAGCAGGGGCAGCGCAATACACAGGTACGTGAACAGACCGGCGTACCGCAGCAGCCGGATGTGGTTAATGTTTGACCAGGCCATGCGCGCATCATTAGCTAGCGGCAGGCTTGGTGCAATGCGTGAGAAGTCACTCCCTCACCCCTGCCATAAGGCACGACCGCTGCCGCTTTACGAAGGTTTTACATGGTGCGCCGTGATATGTGCGGCCGCCGGGTGCATGTCATAATGCGCGCCGTCACGCGGGGCCGAATCGTCGGTCTTGTCCTCGAACCACACAAAGCGGAGCAACGAATGGCCCTTGCCATCCGCGACGTGCGAGAGCACGACCTGGATGCCGTACTGGCGCTCAACAACGCCGCCGGCCGCACCATCCTCGCCCTTGACGCAGCCCAGCTGCGCTACTTCTACGAACATGCGGATTACTTCCGCGTGGCCGAAATCGACGGCCATCTCGCAGGGTTCCTTATTGCCCTGCGCGAAGGACGCAATTACGACAGTCCGAATTACCACTGGTTTTCCGCGCACTATCCGCAGTTCGCCTACATCGACCGCATCGTCATCGCCAATGCCTATCGCCGTCACGGCCTGGGACGCATCTTCTATTGCGATGTCACCAGCTACGCGGAAGTGCGCGTGCCGCTGCTGACGTGCGAAGTGTTCCTGGAGCCGCGCGACGACGTGGTGGTGCTGTTCCACGGCACCTATGGCTTCCAGGAAGTGGGCCAGCAGCGCATGGGCGACGAAGGTCCCCAGGTGAGCCTTCTCGCCAAGGACCTGCCGAGCTACGCTTTCGTGCGCGAAACCTATCTGGACCACGACGGCCTGCCCGATGTGCCGTGGCTGGCCGAGCGCCTGCGTCCATCATCCCCTGACACCCCCCAGCGCCGCCTCGCGGGAGAGCGGCGCCCGTGAATGCAAGAATGGATACTCAAGACGCCTGTGACCTGCGCTTCGGCCAGGTCGGCATAGCCAACGTGCGCATCAAGCGCGTCGACGCCGCGGCCCTCTGCGAAGAGCTGGAACGCCGCGTACGCACCGCGCCTCAATTGTTCTCCCGCGCCGCCGTGGTGCTGGACCTCAGCCACCTGCTCACCCTGCCCGACGACGGGACAGTCGATGCGCTGCTCGAAGCCATCCGCAGCGCCGGCATGTTGCCCGTGGGCCTGGCCTACGGCACCAGCGAAGTCGATGCACTGTCGCAGCGCATGGGCCTGCCGCTGATCGCCAAGTTCCGTGCCGCCTACGAGCCGGCCGATGGCGGCAGCATTGCACCGCCCGCTCCTGCGCCCGCACCGGCGCCCGCTGCGGAACCGGCGCGTCGCGCCGAACCCGTACGCGAGGAAGCACCCGCCGCACCCGGACTCGGCGCACAACACGTCGATGGCACGGTGCGTTCGGGCCAGCAGGTCTACGCGCGTGATCGCGATCTCGTCGTCACTGGCACCATCGCCAATGCCGCGGAAGTCATCGCCGACGGCAGCATCCACATCTACGGCAGTCTGCGTGGCCGTGCGATGGCAGGCGCACAGGGCGATGAGAAAGCGCGCATATACATTTCGGACTTCCGCGCGGAGCTGGTGGCCATTGCCGGCCACTACCGCGTGTTCGAACAAATTCCAAAGGACCTGGAAGGCCAGTCTGTGCGATGCTGGCTCGAAGGGGAAAAATTGCTGATCGCCAAGCTTTGACGACAGCCATGACTATTACAAAGAATCACGCGGAGATGAGCCTTGACTGCTGAGATTATCGTTGTCACCTCGGGCAAGGGTGGCGTGGGCAAGACCACGACCAGCGCCTCGCTTGCCACGGGCCTTGCCATGACCGGCAAGAAGGTCGCGGTGATCGATTTCGACGTCGGCCTGCGCAACCTCGACCTGATCATGGGCTGCGAGCGTCGCGTGGTGTACGACTTCGTCAACGTCGTGCACGGCGAAGCCACGCTCAAGCAGGCGCTGATCAAGGACAAGCGCTACGAGAACCTCTACGTGCTCGCCGCCAGCCAGACGCGCGACAAGGACGCGCTGACTCAGGAAGGCGTGGAGAAGGTACTCGACGACCTGAGCAACGACGGCTTCGACTACGTCATCTGCGACTCGCCGGCCGGCATCGAAAAGGGTGCGCACCTGGCGATGTATTTCGCCGACCACGCCGTGGTGGTGGTGAACCCGGAAGTGTCCTCGGTGCGCGACTCGGACCGCATCCTGGGCCTGCTCGCCAGCAAGACGCGTCGCGCCGAGCGCGGCGATGGCGCCATCAAGCAGCACCTGCTGCTGACGCGCTACAACCCGGCCCGCGTGGCCGTGGGTGAAATGCTGAGCGTGAAGGACGTGGAAGAAATCCTCGGCATCAACGTGGTGGGCGTGATTCCGGAATCGGAAAACGTGCTGGCCGCGTCCAATGCCGGCGTGCCCGTCATCCTGGATGACAACTCGCTGGCCGGTCAGGCCTACGGCGACACCGTGGCCCGCATCCTCGGCGAGGAGCGCGTGATGCGCTTCCTCGACGCGCCCAAGAAGGGCTTTTTCCAGCGCGTATTCGGAGGCTGATCGCGATGGGTATTCTTGATTTCCTGAAGCGCAAGCCGGAGCCCACCGCCACCGTCGCCAAGGAGCGTCTTCGCATCATCGTGGCCCAGGAGCGCTCCAGCCGGGGCGCACCTGACTACCTGCCGTTGCTGCGCAATGAACTGCTGGAAGTGATCAAGAAATACGTCAACGTCGATCTCGAAGCCATCAACATCAACGTTGAGCGCGACAGCGGCCACGAAATCCTCGAGCTTTCCGTGGCCCTGCCGGAAACCGCCGGAGCAAAGACCGGTTGATCGGTGTGGCGCGGCCAAGTCGCGCCACACGCCTGCATCTGCATATCGCCGCTGCCCGGCGGCGATTTTCACGTCATGTCACTCCCCTCTTCCCACGTCAACGAAGCAAGCGTGATGCGCCTGGCCGAGATCGGCTTCGAGGCGCCCTCGACGCTGCTTGCCCGCTATGGACTGGCGCTGGAACGCATCGAGCCGGGTACGCCCATTCCCGGCAGCTTCTGGGGCGACGAGGAAGCCGGCATCATCGGCACCACCGTGTATGCACGCGACGACACGCCGGTGCACTCGCTATTGCACGAAGCTGGACACCTGATCGTGCTGCCGCCGGACCGCCGCGAAGCGGTGCACACCGACGCCACCGATTCGATCGACGAAGAAGATGCCACCTGCTACCTGCAGATCGTGCTTGCCGACGAACTGCCCGGCGTGGGACGCGAGCGCCTGATGGCGGACATGGATGCCTGGGGTTACACCTTCCGGCTCGGTTCGGCGCAGGCATGGTTCGGCGAAGACGCCGCCAACGCCCGCCAATGGCTGGTCGAGCATCACTTGCTGTCACCTGACGGACACCCCGTCTTCCGCTAAGCGGCCCACGCGGCAAAGCAAAACCTCGCTCTTGCCTCACATCGCCACAACACTCCCGGGCGCAGTGTGATTGCGTCCATCGGGAGACCGTTCGTGACGCCCAGGCTGAAGACCGCGACCAGTGCGCTCTGCGCTGCGATGCTGGCCATCACTGCAGCCGCGCATGGTGCCGCCACGCCACCACAGCCTGGTGCTTTTGTCGCCCGCATCGACCTTACCGGCCCGATAGGCCCGGCCGCCGCGGAATACGTGGACAACGCATTGCAACGTGCAACGCGTGACGGTGCCAAGGCCGTCGTGCTGGAAATGGACACGCCTGGCGGGCTGTCCGAGTCGATGCGTCAGATCGTTGCCAGCATTCTCGCCTCGCACGAACCCGTGATCGGTTACGTGGCGCCAGCGGGCGCGCGAGCCGCATCGGCCGGCACATACATTCTCTATGCCTGCCCCGTAGCCGCGATGGCGCCAGCCACCCACCTGGGCGCCGCCACGCCGGTGTCGCTGGACGGTGGCGGCACGATGCCCGAGCCCGCGTCGGCAGATTCGGCCGCCAGGCCATCCACCCCCGACGACGCCGAATCGACCAAGGTGCTCAACGATGCCGAGGCATCGATCCGCTCGCTCGCCCAGCTCAATGATCGCAACGCCGACTGGGCAGGCCAATCCGTACGCGGCGCGGCAACGCTGACGGCCGACGAAGCCGCGCAAAAGCACGTGGTGGACCTGACAGCCGCCAGCCTTCCCGCCCTGCTGGCCAGCCTGGAAAGCAGGCGTGTCCACGTGGATGGCCACGATGTCACCCTCCATCTCGGCGGCCTGCCGGTACGCGACTACGCCCCGAACTGGCGCACGCAATTGCTGGGACTCGTGACGCATCCGACGGTGGCTTATCTGCTGCTGCTCGCTGGCATGTACGGCCTGGTGCTTGAAGCGTTTCATCCCGGCGCGCTGCTCCCCGGCGTCGCCGGGGCCATCTGCCTGCTTGTCGGTCTGTATGCATTGCAGTTGCTGCCGGTGAACTACGCGGGCCTTGCACTGATGCTGCTGGGCGTGGCGCTGATACTCGCCGAGGCCTTGATGCCCACCGTGGGCGCTATTGGCATTGGCGGTGTCCTGGCGTTCGTGATCGGGTCGGTGATGTTGTTCGACGCCGGCGTTCCCGGCTATGCGGTGAACCTGGGCGTGATCGCGGGCGTGGCGCTATGTGGCGTCGTCGCGCTGGTGCTTCTGCTGCGGCTCGTCGCGCGTTCGCGCCATGCACGCACCTTCAACGGGGATGTGCAAATGCTCCTGGTCACCGGCGAACTCACCCAGCCCATCGACGCCGGCGGCGAAGGTTGGGCACGGATCGGTGGCGAGCGTTGGCGTGTGCATTGCGAAGCTGGCCTGCCCGCGGGCACGCGCGTGCGGGTCGTGGGACGCGACGGCTTGTTGCTGCGTGTAACGCGTGCCTGAGTCTGGCGACGGAGGCCATCCATGTTCGGTTTCGTGGGCGTAATCGTCATCTGGGCGTTGGCACTGTTGTTCCTGTCCATCAAGGTGCTGCCCGAATACCAGCGTGGCGTGGTGCTGACGCTGGGTCGTTACACGGGCACGAAAGGGCCGGGCCTGGTGGTGCTGGTACCCGTCGTGCAGCGCATGATCCGCGTGGATTTGCGTGTGACGGTGATGGATGTACCGCCACAGGATGTGATCTCGCGCGACAACGTCTCGGTGCGCGTCAACGCGGTGGTGTACTTCCGCGTGGTCGAACCGGACAAGGCGATCCTGCAGGTGGCCGATTTCTTCCAGGCCACCAGCCAGCTGGCGCAGACGCGGCTGCGCTCGGTGCTCGGCCAACACGAGCTGGACGACATTCTTTCGCAGCGCGATTCGATCAATCACAGCCTGCAACAGATCCTGGACGAGGCCACCGATCCCTGGGGCATCAAGGTCAGCAACGTCGAGATCAAGGACGTTGATCTCAACGAAACCATGGTGCGCGCCATTGCCCGCCAGGCCGAAGCGGAACGCGAACGCCGGGCCAAGGTGATCCATGCCGACGGCGAGCTGCAGGCCGCCGAGAAGCTGCGCGACGCCGCCGGCCTGCTCGCGCAACAGCCGCAGGCGCTGCAGCTGCGCTACATGCAGACCATGTCCGACATGGCCAACAGCGGCAAGACATCGACCATCATGTTTCCGTTGCCGCTGGATCTGCTGAAGCCGTTGCTGGAGAGAAAATCGGACGACTGAGGTGAAGTGGCATCGCCCCACGGATGCCCAGCCATGCGGCTCTCTCATCACCACGGCAGTGAGCGTCAGGAGGGCGAACGGCTGCCCTGTACAATGGCCCGCCTTTCGCCAATGGCGCCGCCATGTCCAGCACGCCCACCCATGTCAGCCTCGCCGTGATCGGCGGCGGCCCCGCCGGACTCATGGCGGCCGAAGCAGCGCATGCCGCGGGTGTGTCCGTTCACGTGTTCGACGCCAAGGGTTCCGTGGGGCGCAAGTTCCTCATTGCCGGCAAAGGCGGCATGAACCTGACGCACGGCGAAGCCAAGGCCGATTTCGTGCAGCGCTACGGCGCGCGCGCGCGGGAAGTCGGCGAATGGCTGGACGATTTCGATGCCGACGCGTTGCGCGAATGGGCACGTGGCCTTGGTGTGGAAACGTTCGTCGGCAGCTCCGGCCGCGTATTTCCCAGCGATCTCAAGGCAGCGCCCTTGCTGCGCGGCTGGGTGCGTCGCCTTCGCGAGAGTGGCGTGCACTTCCACGTGCAGCATCGCTGGCTTGGCTGGTCCGACGATGGCGCCCTGCGCTTCGCCACGCCTGATGGCGAGCATCTTGTGCATGCCGATGCCGTGGTGCTCGCCATGGGTGGCGGCAGCTGGCCGGAACTGGGTTCGGATGGCGCGTGGCAGTCCATGCTGCTGGACCGCGGTGTCGATGTGGCGCCACTCGTTCCCTCCAATTGCGGTTTCGACATTGGCTGGAGCGAACACCTTGCCGGCCGTTTTGCCGGTTCACCGTTGAAACCCGTGGTCATCCATCTGCACGACAAGGATGGCCATGAGCATGCGCGCCAGGGCGAATGCGTCATCACCGCCACCGGCATCGAAGGCAGCCTGATTTACGCGTATTCCGCCGTGCTGCGTGACGCCATTGCTGCGCATGGTTCCACCGTCATCGAGTTGGACCTGTCGCCCGACCGCACGCTCGATCGGCTGCGCAAGGATCTGGCCAAGCCACGCGGCAGCCGTTCGATGAGCGATCACCTGCGACGCCAGACCGGGCTTTCCGGTGTGAAGGCGGCCCTGCTGCATGAAGTATTGGATCGCGATGCCTTCCATGACACGGAAACGCTCGCACGCACCATCAAGCGCCTGCCTTTGCATCTGGTGCGCGCGCGTCCCATCGAGGAAGCCATCAGCAGTGGCGGCGGCGTAAGGCTGGAAAGCCTCGATGCGCAATTGATGCTCACCGTCCTGCCCGGCGTGTTCTGTGCCGGCGAAATGCTGGACTGGGAAGCTCCCACCGGCGGCTATCTGCTCACCGCGTGTTTTGCCAGCGGACGTCGCGCCGGGTTGGGCGCAGCGCGCTGGATCAAGCAATAACCCTCTGCTGCCGATAACTGAGCAAGGGATGCCCTGAACAAGTTTGCGCAACCGCCATGATGTCTGGAAGGCCCGCTGCCTGCGTTGCATGGCGCCAGGAAGACTGGCCGTCTTGCTAAGCCGTGCGGCGCAGGCAGCGGGCCTTCCAGGCATCACCAATCACCAAAGCTTGCTGCAATGGCCGGCACTGTCCGCCCGCAGCTCTTCGGGGAGTCGGCTCGACAGACGGCCAGTCTGCCTTCGCCGACTCCCCTGTGATCTGCGAGCAGACAGTGCCGGTGGCGGGTGCGCAGACTTGTTCAGGGCATCCCAAGGCGTCGCAATGCGGCGGCGCCGCTCTACATTTTTTCCGCCAGCGGCCGATACACCCGGCGTAGCGGGGGCCACACGAGGGAGCTGGCAGCACGATGATGGGGAATTGGTGGCGAGTATTCGGACGTGAGCGTGCGGTGGAACCATCTTCCGCGCCGCGCTCGGCTGCGCCCGAACCGGAGCTTCCCGTCGACGCCGCCGCCCACGACACGGTGTCGGTCGACGTGATCGCCGAGCGCTTTTTCCGCTTCATCCTCAACCAGCCCGTCAGTGCGGGCGACGCACCCAACAAGGTCCGCGAGCAGGCCATTCTGCAGCGCCTGCGGGACCAGTGCGACAACGGTCGCTTCGACGTACGCAGCCTGCCTCGCATGCCCACCGTGCTGCCGCAGCTGATGCGCGCGATGAAGAACGATCAGCTCAGCGGCGCCCAGCTGGCGGACCTGATCAAGCGCGATCCAGTGCTGGTGGGCGAAGTGATGCGTGTCACCGGCAGCGTCACCTATCGCACGGCGCATCCCATCGGCAGCCTGCAGCACGCCGTGGTACTGCTGGGCCAGATCGGCCTGCGTCACGTGGTGACCTCCTACGTGATGAAGCCCATCCTGATGGCCAGCGCCGGCGCCAACGGGCAGATCGTGGGCCAGCGCCTATGGGACCACGCCGAGCGTTGCGGGCATGCCGCGGTGTATCTCAGCAAGGGGCAATGCGATGCGTTCGAGGCCTACCTGATCGCCCTCGTCGGCTACAGCGGCCTCGGCGCCGTGGCACGACTACTGGACAAGGAGCTGCAGAACAACGAACTACCGGCCAGCTCCGCCGCCTTCGTCGAGGGCTGCGTGCAGATTGCCGCCCAGCTCACCGTGCAGGCCGGACAGCACTGGGATCTGCCTGCCGCCGTGCAGGAGGCCCTGGTCGAGCACGCCCAGCACGGCCAGGCGGCGCTGACGCAACCCATGAGCCGCGTACTTCACGTCGCCCAGCGATTGGCCATGTGTCAGCTGCTGTCCGAACAGGGCCTGCTCGATGGCGATAGCGATCCCGGTTACGGAAGCGATCCCATCGCGACGTTTCCGCCCCAATTGCTGGCGCGCTGCCAGCAGGATCTGCGGCAAAGCTTCGCCTGATCAGGCGGGGCATTACTCACCGGCGATGATGCGTTCCCGCGCCTCCGCGGCAATGGCAAACGAACGACAACGCGCTTCATGGTCGAACACGTTGGCAGTCACCATCAGCTCGTCGGGGCGGTGACGGGCCACGAACGCCTCGATGCCCTCCTTCACCGTCTCCGGGCTGCCTACCACGGCGCAGGCCAGTGCACGCTCCACGCCAAACTTCTCGGTGGGCGACCAGAAGTTCTCGATGTTGTCGATGGGCGGCGGAATCAGGCCCGGACGACCGCGACGCAGATTCACGAATCTCTGCTGCTGCGTGGTGAACAGGCGCTTCGCCTCGGCGTCGCTCGCGGCACCCACGACGTTGATACCGAGCATGGCGTGAGGCCCTGACAGACGCTTGGACGGCTTGAAGTCGCGGCGATAGATCGCGAGCGCCTGATCCATATAGTCCGGCGCGAAATGCGAGGCGAAAGCGAACGGCAATCCCAGGGCTGCCGCCAGTTGGGCGCTGAACAGGCTCGAGCCCAGCAGCCATACCGGCACGTCTATGCCGGCGCCGGGAACCGCGCGCACGGGCTGCGAGGGAGTCGCCGGCTCGAAGTAACCCAGCAGTTCCGAAACGTCTCGCGGGAAGGCATCGGCGCTGTCGAAGTAGCGGCGCAAGGCTGTCGCCGTCGGCTGGTCCGTACCCGGTGCACGCCCCAGGCCCAGGTCGATGCGCCCCGGATACAGCGACGCCAGCGTGCCGAACTGTTCGGCCACCTGCAGCGGTGCATGGTTGGGCAGCATGATGCCGCCGGCACCGACGCGAATGGTGGACGTGCCACCGGCGATATATCCAATCAAAACCGCCGTTGCCGCGCTCGCAATGCCCGGCATGTTGTGGTGCTCGGCCAGCCAGTACCGCGTGTAGCCAAGCGTTTCCGCGCGGCGCGCCAAGTCCAGGGAGTTGGCGAACGCCTGTGAGGTCGTGCTGCCTTCAGCAACCGGCGCGAGATCGAGGACGGAGAACGGAATCATGGGGCTTCCTCATGCAGGAAGCCCCGATGTGGGGCCGAGGCCCGCAAATGCCAGAGTGTGAAGCGAGGAATCAGCCGTAACGCCAGGTGCGTTCTTCGACGCGGCCGCAGCGGCCGCATTCACGGCGTCCCGGCTCCGGTCGAACCCATCGGTGCTTGAAAACGCGGCACATGAGCCGCCCGAGCCACTGATTCCCCTTCATTCCCTGCTCCGTAAGCCATCAATTAAATTGTGCTCTACGTCACAATTTAACAGTAGCGTTCAGGAAAGGCGACTACGGAACCGTGACAAGCCAAAGCTTGCACAAGACTGACTTTCAAGCCGCCAGACGCCCCATGCCGCCAGCGGTGGTGGCGTCGAGGAATGCAGAAAATAACGCAACAAAGTTACGAAAAAAGTCAGCCGCTGACTATTTGGCCGGTGGCGAACGACGCTCTCACGATGCGGCCTTGCGCCACCTCGTAAATGCAGAGCATCTCTACCGTTCCCCGGCCTTCGGGGAAATTCCGCGTGATCTCTTCCAGATCGACGACCAACGCACCCATCACCGTGCGGCTGACAAGGCGGGCATGGAGATCCGGTTCGGCAAAGCGGACCAGGATGCGCTGACGCAACTCATCCTGCCCGCGAGCCAGCCGTTCGCCGTGCAGCACATGCTGCTCGGCGTCCGGAGCGTACGTGGCCAGCCACGCGTCCACGTCCTTGCGGTTGTACGCCTCCTGCTGCCGTTGAACCACGGCAGCTGGATCGTCCGTTCCGCAAGGAACACTCATGCTCAGCGCATGATGCCCGTGTGGCCCAGTGAGTAGCGGCCCGGCTGCGGCCACACCGCGAGGCCGTGCGGCTCCTGGCCAACCTTGATCTTGCGCACCTGGCCGGTGCTGGTGTCGATGGCATAGACCTCGTCATCGAAACGACCCGACAGCCACAACACCTTGCCGTCCGCGCTCACGTTGCCCATGTCCGGGCTGCCACCACCGGGAATCGGCCAGTTCGCCACCACTTTCTGCGTGGCGAAATCGATCACCGACACGCTGCCCTTGCCGCCGCGCGGACCATGCACCTTGTTCGAACCGCGGTTGGCGACATACAGCTTGCTGCCATCACGGCTGGGGTACAGGCCATGCGTGCCCACGCCCGTCTTGATGAAACCGATCTGCTTGAAGTTCTCGCTGTCGATCAGGTACACGCCGTCGGCCATCATGTCGGCCACGTAGAAGGTCTTGCCATCCGGAGAGGAACGGATGTCCTGCGGCATGCCCTTCTTGGACAGGTCCAGGTAGCCCATCACCTTGCGGTTGACCATGTCGATCTTCACCAGCTTGCCGGTGAATTCACAGGTGAAGATGGCGAACTTGCCGTCGATGGAGAACTCGGCGTGGTTGATGCCCTTGCACTCCGGCGCGCTGATGCTGGAGTGCTCGGCCATGGTGTGCGCATCGCGGAAGTCCAGGCGCGCAAACGCCTCGGCCACCACGATGGCTTCCTTGCCGTCCGGCGTGAAGTACATGTTGTACGGATCATCCACCGGAATGGCCGTGCCGGGCTTGCCCGTGCGCGGATCGATCGGGGTCAGGCTGCCGGTCTTCTTGCGCTCGGCGTTGTTGGTCGCCCACAGCGTGCGCATGTCCCACGACGGCACGACGTGCTGCGGACCCTCGCCCACCTTGAACTTGTCCACAACCTTGTAGGTGGTCGGGTCGATCACGTAGACGTCGTTGGAACGCAGGTTCGGCACATAGATGCGCTCGAGGTCGTTCTTCACTGCCGGACTCAGGTGGCCGGCGCCCGACTCGGTGTACATGTTGGCCGGATTGATCACCGGCGGCATGCCAGGCACGGTGGTCACGGACGAAGCCGCCAGTGCAGTGCCGCCCAGGCACGCTGCGGCGAACGCGAGCGGTGCGAGACGGAACAGGCGGGAGGAACGCAGGGATTTAGCGATGGCCATGGGTCACAACTTGTTTGAGTGATTCGGGGAAAGTCAGTGCGCCTGCGTGTCGCGACGCAAGGCATTGACGGTATTTAACACAATAGCATCCACGCCCAGCTGACCGAGATCAGCCGAGGAACGTTTCGGATCACCGCCATACACGCCGTCGGCCGCGCCCAGCCTGGGGCCGTGCTGCAGGCGATCCAGGCGCACCATCTGCGGGTCGACGGCGAGCTGCAGCGAGGTATCGGCGAGCCCGGCATGCGTGCCGATCTCGTCGTCCTTGATGCCGTGCTGGCGAAGGATCTGGTCGAAGCCTTCGGACGAGGTGGCGTAGTACTCCGGCGGCACGATGGCGCGGGCCTTGCCGCCCCAAGCCTTGTTCAATTTCGCGGCGACGCGGTCCAGGTCTTTCAGATAGCCGCCGTGATCGCCAAGAAAGACCACATTGCGAAAGCCGTGCACGGCAAAGCTCTGCGCGGCCGATTCCAGCATGGCCTCGAAGGCCGCATCGGAAATGGTGATGGTGCCGGGAAAGCGCATGTGCGAACTGGGCGGCGCCGTGTTGCCTTCCGGCACGTAGGCCACCACCGGCGCAACCAGTGCATTGCCCAGGCGTTCGGCGATCTTCTGCGAAAGAAACGCCGCACGTGCGTTGTGCTTGCCCACGGCAATGCCCGGACCACTTTGTTCCGTGCCGCCGATGGGAATGATGATGGTGGTCTTGCCGGCCTGGACCTGATCGCGGATCTCGGTCCACGTGAGGTCCTGAAGTTGCACCGTGCGGGGTGTCTGGGCGAAGGCGCCTGAAGCGCTCAGTAGCAACAGCCCGCAAACAAGGGCACGCAACGACGGGTAAGGCATTGGATCGTCCTGAAAAACCAGGCGCCAAGTGTAAAGCCACGATGGGGGGAGCGCACCCTTCACGCCATGGCGTGCCACAGTCACTTTCCATCGTCCGGAGGGCGCGTCGCCGCTGGGTTTCAAGGGCTATACAGGCTTTTCATCCGCCCCGTGGTTTGTTCCGCGCCAGGGGAATTGCCCTGCTGATGCCAGAGAGCCCGCCATGCGTCGCCATCTCTTTGCCCTCGGTGTCGCCCTTTCCTCCTCCGTTGCCACGCTCTCCTCCTACGCGTGCACGCGCACGCTCTATGTCGGCGAGGACAACACCGTCATCACCGGCCGCAACATGGATTGGTCGGAAGACATGGGTTCGAACATGTGGATCTTCCCCGCCGGCATCCATCACGACGGCAATGCAGGGCCCAATTCACCGAAATGGACGTCGCGCTACGGCAGCGTGATCATCGCCGGCTATGACATCGGCAGCGTCGATGGCATCAACGAGAAAGGCCTGGTGATGAATGCGCTTTACCTGGCCGAGACCGACTTCGGCAAGCCCAATCCCAAGCGCCCGCACATGGCGATCAGTCTGTGGGGCCAGTACATCCTCGACAACTTCCCGAACGTGGATGAAGCGGTGAGAGCATTGGCGAAGGAGCCATTCCAGATCATCGCTCCACCGCTACCCAACGGAAAACCGCTCACCATCCACATGTCGATATCCGACGCCACAGGCGACTCGGCGATCTTCGAATACATCGATGGCAAGCTCGTGATCCATCACGGTCGCCAGTACAAGGTGATGACGAACTCGCCCATCTACGACAAGCAGCTTGCGCTGTACGAATACTGGGAAAGCATCGGCGGATTGAAATTCCTGCCCGGCACCAACCGTGCGGCGGATCGCTTCGCGCGCGCGTCGTTCCTGCTCGACGCCGTGCCCAAGAAACCCGATCCGAACTACATCAAGGGCGTGCCCAACCAGGACTATCAATTCCAGGCCGTGGCCGAAGTGTTGAGCGTGCAGCGCGCGGTAAGCGTGCCGGTAGGCATTTCCACGCCGGATCAACCCAACCTGTCGTCAACGATCTGGCACACCGTGGCGGACCAGAAGAACCTCACCTATTACTTCGATTCGGCCACCACGCCAAACACGTTCTGGGTAGACCTGCACAAGCTCGACCTGAAACCTGGCGCCCCGGTGAAAAAACTCACCATGGCGGGCGGCCGTGTGTATTCGGGTGAAGTATCGGGACAATTCGTGGAAACGCCGTCATTCAAGTTCATGCCGGCGCCAGCGCCGTAAAACAAAACCCTTACGAATGCCGATGCACTTTGTGGGAGCGCACCCTGTGCGCGACTGGCACCTATCACGCCATACGCAGTGGAAGGTGTTTGCCACCGTTCTTCACGTGGCCTTTCGCAGTCGCGCACAGGGTGCGCTCCCACAAGGAAAATGACGCGCTATTAGCTGGATGACGCCTCGGAACGCCTTCATTCAAATTCATGCCTGCGCCGGCGTCGTAAACCGAGCGGTAGCGTGCTCCTTGTAGGAGCGCACTTGTGCGCGACAGCAACGCCGTGTCGCTGCTTCAGTCAAATGGTGGTGCGCGCTTTTGCATATCCCAAAGCCGACGCGCCCCTGCATGCTGCGGTCGCGCACAAGTGCGCTCCTACAAAGGATTTAGTCGTGGTGAAGCAACTTTCCTGCGGCGAAAGTCGCCGGGATGCTAGCTGGCTGACGCCTCAGGGTGGCGCGCCTTCCACGCCGCCAGCTCTTCGCGATACTTGCCCATCGCTTCATCGTAGAAATCGAAGATGCAGGGCACACAGCCCTGGCCGCAGCAGTCTTCGTCGTCAGGGCGCTGCGGTGGCGTGGGTGGTGGATCGTTGGAGGGCGCGGGTGCGCCCTCCACGGTGTTTTGCGTTGAGTCGGTCAAACGGAGTGCACCACTGGGAAATCAACCGGGCTTGCGGAATCGATAGACGAACTGGTCGGTGTGACCACGGATCGACTTGTCGAATACCTTGATGTTGTGGGGGTCTTTCGGATTGCGCAGCACATCGCTTTCCCCGTCGAACACAAAACCGACCGACTCCACCTGCTTCTTCACGATGGCCGGATCGATGCGATGCAACGTGTCGGTATCGCGCATGCCCGAGCCCGCTTCGGCCACGTGATCGACCACCACGAACAGGCCGCCGGGCTTGAGCGAATCGAACACCTGCTTGTCGAACGTCACCGGGTCCACGCCACCCATGAACTTGTCCGGATAGTCGTGATAGTTCTGCGAGGTGAAGACCAGGTCCACCTTTTCCGGCGTCTTGAACTCATTGGCCGGCTCGATCAATACGCCGACATTGGCGTAATGCGGATTGGCCACCAGCGCCTTCGTCGCCTGCACGTCCGACTGCGCTTCCTTGCCGTATTCGTTCGGCCACACGGCGAATACCTTGCCCTTGGGGCCCACGATGACACTGAACACGCGGGTGAAATAACCGCTGCCCGGGATCAGGTCCACCACGGACTGGCCCGGTTTCACCTGCGCGAACGTCATGAGGTCGGCAATCTTGCGGCGATCGTCGTTCGCCGTGTCGTCCTTGCGGGCGGGATCGTTGACGGCGGCGGTGACGTAGGAAGGAACTTCTGTCGAAGCCGCCAGTGCAGCGGTGACAGGGAAAGCAAGGGCTACCAGCACTGCAAGAACGGTCGGACGCATGACGTACTCCGTGTGATGGGTGTGGGGCGCCAATTCTGCGCCCCCACAGAATAAACCGCAGCCATGCGTTTCGGCACGGTCCCCCGTCGCGTTATTTGCTTTTACCCGGGCCGGCCAGCGTGGTCAGCAGCACGTGCCAATAGGTGACGTCGTCATAGAAGCCCTTCACCGGCACGCGTTCGTTGAGGCCATGGGCGAACGAATCGCTGTCCTTCATGAACATGCCGTTGACGCCATAGGTGGGAATGCCGGCAGCGCGGAAATAGATGCCATCCGTCGCGCCCGACTCCTGCTCCGGCGTAACGTTCACGCCCGGACGAATAGCGTGAACGGCCTTGGTGACCGCGGCCACCACGTCGGGGCGCAGCGGCGACGGATCGCTGGCGATGGCCTTGCCCACCAGGGTTACATCCACCTTCGAGCCAACGACGTCCTGCAACGTCTTGCGCACGGTGTCGATCGCGACGCCAGGGAAAATGCGGCAATTGATATTGGCGGTGGCGGACTGGGGAAGCGCATTGTCGGCATGACCACCGTGCAGCATGGTGGCCACGCAGGTGGTGCGCGTCTTGCCCACTTCGGCGTATTCCGTGGAAAGCACGCCAATGGCGGCTGCATCGTGCGGATTGTTGGCAAAGTCACGCATGGCCTGCCCCACCTTGCCCTCGCGCGTGGCGCCTTCGGCCTTGAACTGGGCCAGCGTGGTGTCGTTCCACATCACCGGAAACTGGTACGCCTGGACTTTCTTCAGCGCATCCGCCAGCTCATAGATGGCGTTGTCCTGTCGTGGCTCCGAGCTGTGGCCGCCCGGGTTGCGTGTCGTCAACTCGAAATCCGCATAGGCCTTTTCCGCCGTCTGCAGCCCGAACACCAGCGGCTTGCCGTCCTCGCCGAGCACGCCGCCACCGGCGTCCGTGTTCAACGCAAACTCGGCATCGACCAGATCGCGGTGGTTCTTCACCAGGTCGTCCATGGTGTCCTGCGAGGTTTCCTCGTCGCCCGTGTAAACGATGATGAGGTCGCGCGTAGGCACGAAGCCGGCCTTCTTCAACTGGATGAAGTTGGCGGCAAGCACGGTGACGCCGCTCTTGATGTCTTCCGTGCCGCGTCCGTAGAAGTAGCCGTCTTCCTCGATGAGCTTGAACGGGTCGCGCTGCCAGTCTTCCGGCTTGGCCGTGACCACGTCCATGTGCGCCATCAGCGCAATGGGTTTGCCGCCCGTGCCATTGCCGCGATAGCGCACCACCATGGCAGCGGTTTCGCCATGCGGGATGATATGGATGTCCGCATCCGGGAAGCCTGCCGCGCGGAACTGGTCGGCAAGGTAGTTCGCCATCACTGGTACCTGCCCTTGCCCGATCTCCGTCTTGAACGCGATGAGGTGGCTGAAGATGTCCCGTGCCTGGACCTGGTTGGCATCGGGCGTGGCCGCCATGGCGGGAAGCGCGACCGAGCAGGTCAGCAGGGAGGCAAGCAAGGGCTTCAGCATGGACAGGTCACCGACAACGGAAAAGGTGCCGTGAGTATGTCCTTTCGGCCGTCCGCCGGACAGCGTGACTTGCGGCCGACATCCAGCCGATTCCGCCTCACGGCGCAGGATTGCGCGATGGCCGCTTGCGGGAGCAAGCTGGCATCGCCGGAAGCATCCCCAGGCCCGGCGCCCACATCGAAGCAACACCACGCCGCAAGGAGGAAGAACATGGCTTTCTCTGCACGTGTTTCCGCAGCTCCCCTCGCCCAGATCAACGTGACGCCGCTGGTGGACGTCCTGCTGGTGCTGCTCGTGATCACCATGATCACCTCGCCGGTGCTCACCCACAAACTGAAGCTCGACCTTCCGCAACCCGGTATCACGAATCACATGACACCGGCGGACACGGTGCAATTGTCCATTCGCCCCGACGGGACCATGGTATGGAACGATGTGCCACTCGATGCCGCCATGCTGTCGAGCCAACTCGCCATCGCGGGGCACCAGGGCAAGCCGGTGCACCTGGTGATCGACCCTGCCGATGGCGTTTCGTACCAGACTGTGGCGGGCGTGATTGCCGAAGCGAAGGAACAAGGGCTGCAGCACATCGACTTCATGGCGTCACGTTGACGTCATGCCCGTGCATCTCCACGAAGGTGCCCAGGCGCCTTCGTGGAGATCGCGGAAACGTCGCCATCACATGTTCCCCACATAGGCAAACCGTTCCGAAAGGCGCATGAAAATGCGGCGCATTATTGTGCTGGCGTGCACATAGCCAGACCTACGCTTTCTCCCGTGCGACCCACCGCACTGCAGGAGGAACGTCGATGAAACACGATTCGCGCATCGCTCTACGCCACCAGCTCGCTGCCGCCGCGTTTGCCGTGGCGTGGATGGCGCTGCCCATGCAGGCGTTGGCTCAGTACCACCATGATCCGCACGGCCACCCGCCCCCGCCGCCGCATTACAACCACTACGACTACCACCACGACGACCACTATCACCATGACGATGGCGGTGCCATCGTGGCCGGTGCATTGCTGGGCGTTGCCGCAGGCGTCGCCATTTCCAGCAGCCAACCGCAGCCGCCGCCGACGGTGGTCTACACGTCGCCGCCGCCCCCGCCTCCGCCGGGCGTCGTTTACTACAACAACGGCTACTGATCGCTGCCGCCACTTTCTGCCAAGGGAATACCGACGATGAAAACCACGCTTCGTAGTCTCACGTTGCCGGCGTTGATCGCGTTCGCGCTGGCAGCCGGCCCGGCCATGGCGCAGCAGGGAACGCCCGAAACCGCGCCGCCTGCCGCAGCGGCACAAAAGCCACCCACCACCACGCCGAAGTCGGCGCAGGATCATGGTCAGAAGCATGCGGATGCGGTGGAGCAACGCATCGCCGACCTGCACGCGCAGCTGAAGATCACCGATCAGCAGTCCAAGCAATGGGATGCGTTTGCGCAGACCATGCGCGACAACGCCCGCAAGGCCGATGAGGCCTTCCGCGAACGCGCGCAGAAGCTGCCGACCATGAGCGCGCCCGATGCGATGAAGTCGTACGCCGACCTCACGGAAACGCACGCGGACAACATGAAGAAGCTGTCATCGTCCTTCAGTGATCTGTATGACGTGTTGTCGCCGGACCAGAAGCAGATTGCCGACGCGATGTATCGCGGCAAGGCGCCGGGCGCGCCGCGCAAGGGCAAGAGTTCGTCGACCGCCGTATCGTCGGCGACGCATTGAGCGTGCATTGAGCGAAAGTGCTTGAACCGAACGCGGCACGACGCAAGTCGTGCCGCTTTTTTTATTCCCGGACGTGCATGTCGCCGCTCAACCGCACGCAATGCAAGGTGTCGAGCGCCCCAAGCTGATCGCTGGCGTCGTAGGTCACGTAGTGCAGCTCGCTTACCCGCAGCGTGAGCGTGGAAGGTGGAACACCGGCAAGGCGCTCCCGCACCACCTCGGCACTCACGCGCACCCGATACAACCCGAGCGTGATGTGCGGCACGTAAGGCCCTTGTCGTACTTCCCTGCTCGTCTCGCCAAGCGTCTGACGCCACCCCGCCAGTCGCCCTTGCGGATCACCCACGGGAATGAATGCGGCGCTCGCAAAGCTGTCGAGACCGGCCAACGGTAGATCGCAGGCAGTACTCGAATGTCGTAACAGCGTTGCCAACTGATGCTCCAGCTGCTGCGGCGAAAAGTCATCGTTGCGATTCCCTGCGCCGTGGAATCCGCAAACGAATACCGTCAGATGCGGCTGTCGTCGTGGACTGGGATGGATCAGATCGGCCAATTGTCGGCGGGCGGTGTCGACATAGTCGAGCAAGGCGGGATCGTCGATGGGCGCCACCCACACGCCGTAACGCGCACGCCCCTTGCGCCACTCGGGGTAGTCGCGCAGCTCGGCCACCAGGGTTTCGGCGGGGCCCGCCATGGCATCGGAAAAAAGCATCTGCCGATGGTAGCGGCTGCACGAAGCCCGGTGCCGCCCCTGCGGAAAGTCATGTCGCCTGCCATGCTGCCCGCCACTAAAGTGGCATGCGCCAGATACCAGGAGAACGCCGTGGCCCGTTCGCGTCATCCCGTACTCGCTGCCATTCTCTGGGGCGGCCTTGTCGCCGGCACGCTGGACGTTGGCGCCGCATCCCTCATCAGCGGCTACAACCCGCTCATCATCCTCAGGTACATCGCCGGCGGATTGCTGGGTAAAGCGGCCTTGACGGGTGGCATGAACGAGGCCGCGCTCGGCCTGGGACTGCAATGGGCCATGTCCCTGATCATCGCCGCGATCTTCGTGCTTGTCGTGGGCCGCCGCGTGGCGGCGACAAGACAGTGGCCGGTGTGGGGTGTCGCATACGGCGTGGTGATCTTCGCGGTGATGAACTACGTGGTGGTGCCGCTGTCCGCCCATCACCGGATGCCGCACTTCAGCACCTTCAGTTTCATCGCCAACCTGGCAGCCATGCTGCTGTTCGGCTGGATCATCGCGCTGTTCACGCGCAACAGGCTCGCCTGAGTCCTGCTGCGATCCTACAGTTGCGCAGTCGCTTGAGGCACACTGGCAACGCCGCAACGCCTGCCTGAATGATGGACGACAACCCCGACATGGCTGCCAACCGACCCGGCTGGTGCCTCTATTTGATCGAATGCCGTGACGGCTCGTATTACGCCGGCATCACCAACGATCTTGCATCGCGTTATCAGGCCCATGCCAGCGGCAAGGGCGCACGTTACACGCGGTCGCATCCGCCGCTTCGGTTGCTCGGTTCACGCGCCTATGAGAATCGCGCGGCGGCGTCACGGGCGGAATGGGAAATCAAGCAGCTGCCCAAGCATCGGAAGATGGCGTACCTGACGGCCGATACCACCAACGAAAACGCCGTCATGCCAGCCTCCCCGGCATGACGGCGTTCCTGCGGCTTTCGATCAGGACGGTTTCTTCAGCATCGCCGTGATCTTGTCCAGCTGCTCGCGATAGCCATCGAGCGTCTTCGCGGTTACTTCGGCAAATTGGTTGGCCTCGTCCCAGCGCCGTCCCTCGATGGCCTCGCGCACGCCCGGCACGGTCTTCACGCCGTAGCCAGTGAGCATGCCGGGGGCGTAGATCATGTGCTGGAACCAGGGGCGTCCCGGCAAGCCGGAGGCATTCGTCAGCGACTGCTCCATCTGCCCCATCAACGCGTTCACCTGCTGCTGTTGCGTGGCAGACAAGTTGAACCCGGCAGCGGCGCGCTGGCTGTAGGCCGCCTCGAACGCCTGCGCACTTTTCTTCAGCTTTTTGGCAGCATCATCGAGCGGTGCCAGCTTGATGTCCGGCACGTCCGAATCGCGTTCCGGCGGCAACACCGGGCGCGTGGGGTCGGAGACCAGCGCGTAGGCGTGCTTGTCGAGCAGCTGGTGTTGCTGCTCGGTGTCCTTGCGCGTGTCCTCCACCAGCTTGTGTAGCTGGTCGACATAGCGATCCAGCGTGTCGCTGAAATCGCCGAAGCGCACGGGCAGCACGCTCGCATCAGCGGTGCGCAGCACGATGTGTCCCGCCACCTTGGACAAGGCAACGCCGTACTGGAAGTCCGGATCACCGAAGCGCACGTAGTGATCGAACGAGTCGTACGCGGAGTGATAGACACCGGGGTTGTCGTCCTCGCCGCTGAAGCCGATGTCCAGCGACGCAACGCCCAGATGTTCGAGGAAGGCGCTGTAGTCGGAACCGGAGCCGAGCGCGGTAATCGGCACATCGCCGCCCGCCGATGCCAGCTTGGCGAATTCCTTGGCTTCGGCCTTGGCGTCCTTCGCGCTGCCGCTCACCATCACGTGCGCACGCATGCGCTCCAGCACGCTGCCCTTGGTTTCCGGATCGGTCACGCCGCCCGCCACCTGGTTCACCAGATGCTGATACGAGTGACTGCCGCCGGCTTCGAGGAAGCCGCGTCCGTTGGTATCGGAGTTGAGGTAAAGCACCGCTTTCTGCTTCAACTCGTCCGCATGCGTTTCGGCCCATTCGGTGGAGCCGAGCAGGCCGGGCTCTTCGCCGTCCCAGCTGGCGTAAACCAGTGTGCGTTGCGGCTTCCAGCCCTGCTTGTAGAGAGCGCCGATGGCTTTCGCTTCCGCGAGCAACGCGACATTGCCGGCAAGCGGGTCCCACGCGCCGAACACCCAGCCATCGTGGTGATTGCCCCGCACGATCCAGCGATCCGGCTCGGTGGAGCCCTTGATGGTGGCGATGACGTCGTACACCGGCTTCTGGGTCCAGTCGGACAGCACGGTCAGGTGCACGGGCGCCGAGCTGGGGCCGATGTGATACGTGATCGGCAGCCCGCCTCGCCAGTTGCCTGGTGCCACCGGTCCGGTGAGCGATTTCAGCAGCGGCGTGGCGTCCGCGTAGGAAATGGGCAGTACCGGGATCTTCAGGATGGTCTTGGCGTCCTTCAGGTCCAGGCGCTTGGCATCGGCCGTGGAACCGTAACCGGGTGTGAGCGGATCACCAGGGTACTGCTGCATGTCGGCGACGGAGCCGCGCTGCACGCCGTCTTCCGGGCGCCAGCCGCCCTGCGGATAGGTTTCGCCTTCCGCGTAGCCGTCATCGCGCGGATCGGAATAGATCAGGCAACCCACCGCGCCGTGCTGCTGCGCGAGCTTGGGCTTGAGGCCGCGCCAGCCGCCGCCGTAGCGCGTGATCACGATCTTGCCGCGCACGTCGATGCCGCGACGCGCGAGGTCCTTGTAGTCGTCCGGCATGCCGTAGTTCACGTACACCAGCGGCGCGCTTACGTCGCCATCGCCGCCGTAGACGTTGTACGGAGGCAGCACGCCCTCCTTGATGCTGGAAGTGGCATCGCCCGGCACGGCCGGCTCATGCAGCCTGGCGGTGTACGGGTGCGGGCCCTTCAGCTCCAGCGCCACTTTCTTCGGCGTGGGATAGAGCACGTTGAAGGTTTCGATGTGCGCGTCCCAGCCCCACTCCTTGAACTTCGCCAGCATGAACTCGGCGTTGGCCTTGTCATGCGGCGAGCCCACTTGGTTCGGCGCCGACGACATCTGCTTGAGCCATTCGCGTTGGTCAGCCGGATCGAGCAAGGCATCGAAACGCTGCTCAAGGCTCTGCTGTGCGGCAGCACCGTCGGCAGTGAAGCCACGCATGCCCTGGTCGCCGTGCGTGGTTTCATCCGCAGCCAGTGCGCTGCCCATGCCGGCCAGCAGGCACGCTGCCAGCAGCGGCCGTATCGTCAAACGAGTCATGCTTTGTCTCTCCCCAGCGTTAGCGAATGGATGCCGGCGCGCGCTCCCTTCGCGTCGGCTTTTTCAATGCTGTCGTGACACTTATACCGCCTGCCCTGCTGCTGTCGCGTAGGACAAAGGTCATGCTTGCGGCACATGGCCGCCTTCAGGGTGCGGACGTGGCCCGCGATGCCTTCCAGGCCGCCAGTCGCTGATCGATGTAGTCCTGGACGTCCGTTTCGCTCTGGAAGGACGGCATGACGTGGTACGTGCCGCCCTGCGCGTCGGGCACGGGCAGCCGCGATACCAGCTCGGCGTAAACCAGTTGCAGATGTGACGGTTCGCCAGCCGCCGGATTCCTGCCCTTGCTGGTCGGCGCAATCACGCCCGCCAACGGATCATCCGTGCGCGGCGTGGCCAGCGTCAGCACGTCGCCGACATCGACGGCCGCGGCATCGCGTGCGGTGAGCGCCGGCACGTCCCAGCGTTTTTCCACGGTGCTGAGTATCGATGTGTGATCGAACGGCATGCCGCCATCGGCCACCCGAAACACCGTGCCGGCCGCAATCAACGGAGAGATCAGCAACGTGGGCACACGCGGTCCGAAACGCTTGAAGTCGAAACCGTACTCGCCGGCGGTGGTATCAGGCGGCACCGCATTGGTCGGCGGCGCCACGTGGTCGTAGCAGCCGCCGTGTTCGTCGTAGGTCACGACCAGCAGCGTTTCGTTCCACAGCGGGCTGCTGCGCAAGGCAGTGTAGACATCATGGATCAGCTGTTCGCCCAGCGACACATCGTAGTTCGGGTGCTGGCTGTTGCCGCTGGAACCCCAGCTGGGTTCCAGAAACGTGTACGCCGCGAGCGTGCCGTTCGCCGCAGCCTTCTGGAAGTCTGCAAACTGTCCGAAGTTGGCATCGGGCGCACTTACCAGATCCGAATAGGTCATGCGCGTCAGCGGATCAGCGTTGTAGCCGTAGACGGCCCACGACACCTTTTTCTGGGTGAGCGACGCATAGATGGTCGGCGCGGTGAACGACTTGGTCGCATCGTCCATGTGACCTTGCGATGTCGCTGCGTGCGTGAACGCGCGATTGGGCAATGTTTCGGTGGGCACCGATCCGAACCAGTGATCGCACACCGCAAAACCGCGAGCGAGCGCCGACAGCACCGGCAAGGTCTGAGGCGTGTGCACGCCCATGATGTCCGAGGCGGTGGTACCGGCCAGGACGGAACGTTTTTCCTTGGTCTCCCATCCCAGCGTGTAGTCGAAGTCGCTGACGAAGCCGGCATTGGTGGCCACCGGCGGCACCGGCGCCGTGGTGCTGCCGAACAGTTGGGCATTCGTGGCGCTGTAGCCTTCGCCGGGATCGGCGCCGGGCATGAAATAAGTGCTGGTGGTGCCCGGCTCGATGGCAAACACCGTCACGGCCGCGCCGCCGTTGGCGCCGGGGTTGCTCTCCTTGCCGGTCAACCCTTCGAACGCCTGCCCTGTGGGCGATACGTTGCCGGTGTCTGCGTAGAGAAAACCCAGCATGTGGTCGAAGGAACGGTTCTCCAGCATCAGCACCACGATGTGATTGATCGCCGACAACCGGTTCGCTTTCGAAGTGGGCATGGCGCCGCCTTGGGCATCGCGAGGGATGCGGCCATTTCGCCGCGTGGGATGTCTGCATTCCATCATCGCCACGTGTCGACCGCGTGACCTGGCGCACATCCCGGCCATCGGGCCACGGCGGACTGAAGTTTCCCGGGCCAGCGCCGATAAACCCTTCGTCACACCCCTTCATGGCGGGACACCATGCTGCAAACGTCGCCGAACATCGCTTACCTCAAGGCCGCCTGGGCGGCTTTCGCCGGCATCAGCGGGGCTAACGCCACGCAAAGCTACGAGGCGGCGGGCCTGAGCTTCACGCGCATCAACCACTCCACCCTGGTGCGCAAGGGCGACGTGCAGGTGTCCACCATGCCCAACCACTACACGCGACACGAACTGCGCGTGGGCTTCCTGGGGCGCATCGAGAACGAAGTGCGCAAGGCAGTGGGCGAGATCGAAGCAGTGCTGTGGCGAGACCTGACCCTGCCGGAGGGTCACGAACTGGTCATCGAACTGGAGGATTGCCTGCGTCTGCTGCGCCGCCGTGGCCACCGCTCGCTGTCCATCTTCATCCAGCCTGCCTACGGCGCGGCGCCGGAGGTGAACGTGCGCGTGGAAATGCGCGTCTTCCTCGACTCGCCGCGCGCCTGTCTCTTCGCCCATGCGGCGGATGCGACCACCCACGGCTTCGTCGATCTGCTGGAAGAAGCACCCAAGCGCGTCCGCGTACCGCGCGAGCGCAGCTACGGCGAACTGGCCTCGCAGATGTGCGCCACGCTCAACCAGGCATTCGCCTCGTTCCCGCGCGCCCAGCTGGCCGCCTGATTCATTCCACCGGGATATAGATGTCCGTTTCCGAGGTCGGATCGTCTGGCCCGATGAAGCGTTCGTCGTAACGCTCGAACTCCACTCCCGCCTGTGCACGCAGCCCCAGCTTGGGCAGCAGGCGCGTGTGGATGGTGCGGAAGGTTTCACCCACGCGGGCGACCACGTCGCGGTGGGTGAACACGCCATATTTCTGGGCGGGCACCTGGAACTTCACCATGCCCTCGGGCACGGCCGCATCGTGCGCCACCGCCACGCCGGCCACATAACGCAGCATGCCGTCTGGCTGTGGCGTACATACGCCGTAGGAGACGCCCGTTTCGGTGCGGTGGCCAATCTCGTGTTCGCGGGGCAGGAACCGTCGCCACAGCGGCCCGATGTCGTTCGGGGTGCGTGCGATGTGCTCCATCCCGACCACCGTAAAGGCAGGCAACGACACGATCCGATGATCCATGACGACGACGTCCTCGCATTGGCTTGGCTGGCCCTAGCCTACGTCAATGGGCGGATGTGACAACAGGGTGAAAGTGGCCACTTGCAACACGCCGGGGATCCTGTCTCGCGCCAGGGCGGGATGTCGATAACCCGCTCGCCCGTTCGTCGCTGAGATAGACGCGGCATTCGCCCGGTCCGGCCGAACATGCGTTGCGTCCCCGTCCACAGCGTCCGAGGTCATCCGACATGAGCCAGGCTCCTCCCCTCGTTCCCGCGCCCGAACTGGTCAGGCGCAACGGCGTCACATTCGCGCGGGAAAGCGACGACTACCGGCGCGCCCGCAACGCCCTGCTCGCCGAGGAAATCGAGCTGCGCCGGCATATCGAACGCGTGGCCGAACAGCGCCGCGCCCTGCCCGCCGGGCCCGAAGTGCAAGGCGACTATCGTTTCGAGGGCGAACACGGCGCGGTCGATTTCGCAGGCCTGTTCGGCGACAAGCAGACGCTGGTGACCTACAGCTATATGTTCGGCCCGCAACGCGAGCGCCCCTGCCCCATGTGCACGTCGCTGCTGGGCGCATGGAACGGCGAGGCTCGTGACATCCAGCAACGCGTGGCCCTGGCCGTCATCGCCCGCTCGCCCATCGAACGGCTGCTCGCCTTCCGCAAGGAACGCGGCTGGAACGACCTGCCGCTGTACCAGGACATCAACGGCCAATTCAGCCGCGACTACTACGCCATTGGCGACGACGGCGGCGACAACCCGGCGTTCTGCGTGTTCACCCGGCGCGATGGCCACATCCGGCTGTTCTGGGCCGGCGAAATGGGCATGGAAACGGCCGACCCCGGGCAGGACCCGCGCGGCGCGCCCGACCTGATGCCTATCTGGACCATCCTCGACTGCGTGCCGGAGGGCCGTGGCGGCAACTGGTATCCCAAGCTGGACTACGAACGCTGATCAAGGCGACGGGCCGCCCGCGGACGGCCCGTCCCTGGTGTCATTGGCCCGGGGTTTTCAGGCAGTTCACCATCCAGCCCTTGCCGAACCGATCCGTGAGCATGCCGAAGCGGTGCGCCCAGAACGTCTCGCCGATCGCCATGGTGACCTCGCCGCCTTCCGACAACGCGGCGAACACGCGTTCCGCTTCATCGGGGCTGTCAACGCTCACGTTCACGCAGCCGGTGCTGCGCGTGCTGCCCGGCGGGCCGTCTGCACCCATCAGGATGCCGCTGGGCACTTCCAGTTGCGAATGCATCACGCGGCCGTGGGTTTCCGGCGGCATCTGCGCGGCCATGGGCGACTCGCCATAGCTCATGCGCGCCGTGACCTTGCCGTTGAACGCCTTGGCGTAGAAGTCGAAGGCTTCTCGTGCGCTGCCATCAAAATCGAGATAGGGAATGAATTGCATAAGGGCTACTCCTGCTGAGTGGGGACAGAGAGCCTTCGATAGGCGTGCCGCGCTGTCGCGCCATCGCCATCCGGGCCATCCTTGGAACACCGCGCCGAGGTTGCCGCGCGATGGTTCATGAGAATGACGAACGGGAGTCTCACGGATCGACATGGCGAAGCGATCAACCCGCCCTGCGTGCATTGCTTCGAGCGTGCACGCGTTTTGATGTCGGCCGTCAGACGCTGATCAGGCCGTCGTTTTCCATATCGGCAATCACGCGATTGCGGCCGGTGCGCTTGGCGCGATAAAGCGCGGCATCCGCCTCGCGGCGCAGGCGCGACAGCCCGTAGCCGAAGGTGTCCGTGCAGGCCACGCCAATGCTGGCGGAAAACGTGACGACAACACCTTCTGCCTGCACGGGCGAGCTTTCGATGGCCGACCTGACGCGACCCGCTACGGCCATGCCCTGCTCGCGCGTGCATTCGGGCAGCAGGATGCCGAATTCCTCGCCGCCCAGCCGGCCAAACAGGTCGGTCGGCCGCAGCTGGCGCTGGCACAACGCCACCGTATGCCTGAGCACTTCGTCACCGACCGCGTGACCGTGCGTGTCGTTGATCTGCTTGAAATGATCCAGGTCGATGGAGATCAGGCATGCGCCACCGGCCTTGCGTTCCAGCGAACGCAATACGCGCTCGGCTTCGGTCACGAAATGCTGGTGGTTGTAGATGCCGGTCAAACCGTCGCGACGGGAAAGCATCTGGAAACGCAGCTGCGAACGCTTGATGCGCAGCAGCCACAAGCCGATGGAAATCACCACCACCAGCAATAGCGCGATATATAGCCGACTGGTTTCCACCGCCTTGGTGTCCAGTTGCTGCTGCAGACGGAGAATGCTGTTCTGCTTGCTCAGCCCTTCGGCTTCCAGTCGCTGCGCCAGCAGGTGCTGCTGCACCGATGCATAGGCGATATTGCGCGCGCTGACGTCGTCGAGATAACCCTTGTCCTGCGCCACGTACTGCTCGTAATACGCCAGCGCGGCGACAGCATTACCGCGACGCTGTTCAATCTTGTACAGCACCTTGTAGGCATCGCGCAGCCACAAGTTCACGTCGGGCTTGTCGCTCATGCTGACCACGGCCAGCGCGGCCTTGCGCGCATTGTTGTCGTCACCGAGCCTTTCGTACGCCAGCGCAAACCCCGCCTGTACAGCGCGCTGGTGATAGAAATAGCGATTCGCCTCGATGCTGGGAGCGATGCGCGTAAACAATTCCAGCGCCTTCGCGGGCTGGTCTTCGACCATGTACAGGTTGGCCCGAAGCAATTGCATGGTGTTGGCGAACACCGGCTGCCCGGCAGAAAGGCAGGTGTCGATCGCCTGCGCAAACAGCGGACTGGACGATGCGATGCGATGACTGTCCTCCAGTGCGCTGACCTGCATGGAGAGCGGATTGCACAGCGATTCCCCGGGAGGAAGGCTGTCCTCCATCATCTTGGCGTACTTCACGCCCAGGTCGTCCTGGCCGGAAAACGTCATGAGCTGCGACAGGTTGGCCAGCACGGTGAAGCGCGCCAGGTTGTCCTTGATGTTGGGCAGGTCGGACGCCAGCCGATTGGCCAGCGTAAAAGCATCTTCGTAACGGCCGCTCAGGCCGAGATTGTTCATCAGCAGCGCGGTGGCCTTGGCCGCCAGCGCATTGTCACCGGAATGGTCGATGACATCCTGCAGCATGGCGTTGGCCTTGACGGTGTCGCCCTGGAAGGCCGATTGCCACGCGTCGAGGTAACGCAGATGCCACTGCTGCGCCGCTGTAAGCCGGGCGGCCTGATCGTGGATCTGGGTGAGCATGCGCAGGAACAGCGGATGATCGAGCGTGCGCACGCGCTCGATCTGGTCAAGCGGGTCCAGCGGTTCAGGCGTAGCGACGTTCGCCGCGCGCACCTGGCCGGCCAGCGCGAACGCGCAGAACACCAGCCCCGCCAAAGCGGGCCCCAGTGTCCTGCAACGCCAGCGATGCAGCATGTCGCCTCCGCTTAGTCGTGCGACAGCGCCAGACGAACCTCGGCATCAGGTTCCTCTTCGTCCTCGCGCTCGGGTTCGTCCTCGGGAAAGGTCTGCGAGCTTTGCGGCGACATCATTGGCCGATAGCCGAACTCCTGCGCAAGCCACGCGCTGTCGCCCGACGCCACCGCGGCAAGCAATGCCTCGGAGGCTTCAGCGGCTTCGAGCGTGCTGGTGAGTTCGTCCGTCGAGGCATGCCGCAGCGTTGCGTCCTGCCCAATGGCCTCCAGCCAATCCATCGTGTCGGTCATACATCCCCCTGTGGTGTTGGTGATGCAACAGCATGATGAAACATGATGACGGTCGCCATCGGTTCCTTTCACCACGCCGCCTGCCTGCGGGCCCTCTAAACCCGAGGCGTGCGGCGATCGCCTTGCTTTACGCCGGCACGCCGGCGTTCTCCTGCTCGTCCAGTGCGGCCAGTCTGGCCTGCATGGCGAGGTTGGGTTTCAGACGCTGCGCCGGCGGCAACACGACCGTTTCCTCGGCGGTCAATTCAATCGACGGCAAGTCACGCAATGCAACGCGGCGAATGCGCGGCTTCTGGATTGGCAACGTGGCCGCCCGGTAGACGATCACTTCGTGATCGAGCGGGTAGTCCTTGCTGAGTAGATCCACCAGCACCTGCCGATACGCCGGCCCGGTCTGGAAGCGTGCCAGCGAACGGTCGCCGACCAGTCCCACCTGCCACAGCACCAGGTAGCCAGTGGGATCGATGCGGCGCTCGAACAACAGCAGCTGGCTGGCCTCGAAATGCTGGCAGCCGAAGCGGCCCGGATCGATGCCCAGATCGGCATAGAGGCAGTCCTCGGCAGAAATGCCAGGCTCCATGTGCGCCGCATAACCTTCGGCGCGGGCGATCTCGATGACCTTGTGCGGCGACCACGCAAAGATGCCGGGATGCCCGTAAAACACGCCGCAAACGCGTTTGCCGGCGCGCACCTCGGTCATCATCAGCTCGACCCACTGCTGGTAGGTCGTAAACCGCGACTTGCCTTCGCGGTAGTACGACTGAAGGCTGCGGACGTCCGGATGCATGCGCTGCAGCCACATTTCCACGATGCCATCGGAAAGCCCGGCGAAAACCACATCCGCCTGCATGATGTGACTGCGCGCCAGCGGCGTGAGATGCGAACCCAGGGTCATGCCCAAACCGACGCAGGCGAGGCTGCCCTGGCTGGCACGGCTCGGCATGGGGGTCGTAGGCATCGTCATTCGCAGATAGTAGGGCAATTTCCCACGTGCGGGGGCGCCAAGAGACATATGACCAATTGGCGAACCGGCGCCTTCCCCAACCTGTCGCTCGTGCCGAGGCGCCTGAGGTTTCGCCGGTTCAGCCCGTCGGAAACAGGCCTTGGCCATCTGGCCGAGAGACAGGCCCAACGCAGGGATGTTGTCCACCATCGGGCGATGCAGGCGGGTTGCGTTTGCAGCGCCCCGTCGACACAGTGCACGGTCCCCTCGCACGCTACAGGACGCACGGATGCGAACGTTTCGAACAGCCATGCTGGTTGCCGCCCTTTCGTGTTCGCCCGGTGTGCTCGCGGGCACTCGTGTCGATCTCACGCTTCCCACGTTGATCGATCGCCTGTTGGCTACTGGCACGGTGGTTCCCACCACGCCGGCTCGCGTCTTCCAAGTCACGGGCATCCGCTTCCCCTCGCCCGGGCCTGACGGCAGGTCGTGGTCCAGCGACGCGCTGGAGCTCGCCGACGGCGTGCAGGTGAACCACGTCGAGTTGCGGGTCTACGCCCATCAGGACCCGTCCATCGGAAGCATCCACATCAGCCTCGACACGAAGCACTGCGTGGCTCCCGATGCCCTGGTTTCGCGCTACGCCTTGACAGGTTTCCATGGCGAACCCGCGCCCGCACCGCCTGCCGCGGGCTACGCCCTTTCCAGCGAACCCATTCCCTTTCGCTACGCCAAGTACAGGCGCATGCCATGGGGCCTGTTCGCGGCAGGCATCGAAGGATATTCAGAGCGGCTGGGACTACCCACTTGCGTCACGGGTATCACGCTTCGGCAGGTGTCTGCCGACGAAGACGCGATGTGGCGCGAATGACCAGGCGAACGGAACCGCGTCACGTCACGTTCTCCTGTCACTGAAACGTCGCTTGCAGTCGCGGCTGGCAGTGGGCAAGCTTCCGCGTTTTGCCAACCGGAGTTCCCATGTCCCAGCAAGAGACCATCATCCAGATCATGCCCGCCACGGGTTGGGTTGCCGTGTTCGACGAGAACGGCGACGAGAGTGCCGAGGCGCTCGTGTGCTTTGCGCTGGTGGAATCGGTGCAGAACGGCACCACGCGCCGTGACGTGCGCCCGATGCTGGTGAATGGCAAGGAGATCAGCTTTGCCGACGCCGCACCCAACTACCTGCGCGTTGAAGAACTCGAAACCTTCGAAGACGAAGGCGACGAGGAAGAAGAAGACGAGGAAGACGGCGAGTAATCGCTCCGCTCCCCTGTCACGCGAACTGCCGGCCCTGAAGCCGGCAGTTTCGTTTTCAGCCCCCGATATCCATCACGACCTTGCCCCTGGCTTCGCGGCGTTCGACCAGCGCGTGCGCGGCGGCAGCGGCAACCAGACCGAAGCGATGAGGGTCGACAAGCGGTGTGATCTTCCCCGTCTCGGCCAACCGCCTGACATCGCCCAGGATCTCGCCATGATGCTCGCGCCCCTCGCCGGTAAGCAGCGGCAACAAGGTGAACACGCCCGAATACGTACCCGCCCGAAATGACAGCGGTGCCAGCGCATGCGTGCCCCAGCCGAGTGCGCTCACCACGTGCCCGAACCGGCGTACGGCCTTGAACGAGGCATCCAGACCCGTACCGCCGACGGTGTCGTAGACGATGTCGAAACCGCGGCCATCGGTGTAGTCGGCGACCACCCGTTCCACGGGCAGCTCGCGGTCGATCGCGGTCGCGCCCCAGGCTTCGATCTGCGCGGACTTGGACGCGGCATCCACTGCAAACACGCGGGCACCGAAGGCACGCGCCAGCTGGATGACCGCGTTGCCCACGCCACCCGCGCCCTGCACCAGCACCGTCTGGCCGGCCTTCACCTGTGCGCGATCCACCAGCCCTTCCCAGGCGGTGATGTAGGCCAGTGGCAGCGACGCCGCTTCGCGCATGCTGAAGTGCGCCGGCTTGATGGCCAGCAGCCGCGCATCCACGGCGGCGTATTCGGCCAGCGAACCCTGCACGCCACCCACGCCGCCCGTCATGCCGTACACCTCGTCACCGGCATGGAACCCGGTGACACCCTCACCCACGCTTTCCACCACACCGGCCATGTCGATGCCCAGGATGACGGGCAGCGGATGCCGGGCGTGCTCCGCCTTGCCGGCGCGGATCTTGAGATCCAGCGGGTTGACGCCGCTGGCCGCTACACGCACCAGCACCTGCCCGGGTCCCGCCACCGGGCGGGCCACGGTGGTGATGCGGAAATCGCTGCCATATTGCTCAAGCACGGCGGCTTGCATGGTGGCTGAGGTGTTCATGGCGCTCTCTCGTTAGGTTCGGATAACCAACAAGCTACGCCAGTATAAATTGCATGAAAACCAAAGAAAATGCACCATACTCATGCAAATTTGCATGACCACGCCGGAGCCAATGCATGGAATGGAGCGACCTGCGCATCCTCCTCGCCATCGCCCGCGAGGGGACGCTGGGCGCTGCCGCCCGATCCCTCGGCCAGACCCAGCCCACCATGGGCCGGCGGCTTCGCGCGCTGGAATCGGCACTGGGACAAACGCTGTTCCAGCGCACCAGCGACGGCTTCGTTCTTACCGAAGAAGGCACGCTGGTGGTGCGGCACGCCGAGCGCATGGAGCAGGAAGTGCTGGCCTTCCAGCGCGAACTGGCCGGGCAGCACCAGGAGCTTGAGGGCCTGCTTCGGCTCACCTCGTCCGACTGGTTCGGTGCACACGTGCTGCCACCCGTGCTTGCCGAGTTTTCGCGCGCGCATCCGCGCGTCACCCTGGAACTGCTCACCGACACGCGCTTCCTCAGCCTTGCCCGTCGCGAGGCCGATCTCGCCTTCCGCATCCGGCCGTTCGACGAGCCCGACGTGGTGTCGCGCAAGCTGCTGCGCATGCCCTACGGGCTTTACATCAAGCAGGGAATGCCGCCGCCGAAGGCGGGGGATGGCGCCGGTGCATCGCTCATCACCATGGACCAGGCATTCGGCGACATGCCGGATGTCGCATGGCTTCAAGCGCACTACCCCAACGCCATCGTGGCGTTTCGCAGCAACGCCCGTGAGGTGCACGCGCGCCTGTGCGCTCAGGGCGCGGGAATGGCCGTGCTACCTCGACCGCTGGGCGATGCAACCCCGGGCATCGAGCGCATCGAGACCAGGGAAGAACCACCTTCGCGCGACACCTGGATCGGCTACCACCGCGACCTGCGCCGACTGGCCCGGCTGCGTGCACTGATCGACCTGGTGATCGATCGACTGGCGGCTGACTGAGCCTTACCGGCACGGCTTTTGTATCCCTGTGTATCTGGCCCGGCTCCCGTTACACAGCCTTGCAAACCCGGCCCGCCTGCACACAAAGCCAACACATCCGCATGGTCTCCTAAGCGCCTTCCAACCACCGGGACGCGTGCCATGTCAGACCCCATCGATCAGAAGCGACGTTCATTCCTCGGTGCGGCGGCCATTGGCCTCGCCACCGCACCCTTCGCCTTCGGCGCATTCGCCCACGCACAAGGCGCCACGCCGGCAACGGCGGACAACAAGCGCGCCGCCAGCGGTGGCCATACCTCGTTCAAGGCCATCAAGCATGTCAAAGCGGGCGTGCTCGACGTGGCCTATGCAGAAGACGGCCCCGCGCACGGCAAGCCGGTATTGCTGCTGCACGGCTGGCCGTATGACATCTACAGCTTCGTCGACGTGGCACCCATCCTTGCCGCCGCCGGCTATCGCGTGATCATTCCCTGGCTGCGCGGCTATGGCGACACACGCTTCCTTTCGTCGGACACCAAGCGCAACGGCCAGCAGGCGGCGCTGGCAGCAGATGCAATTGCGCTGCTGGATGCGTTGAAGATCGACAAGGCCATTGTTGCCGGCTTCGATTGGGGCGCACGCACCGCGGACATCCTCGCCGCCGAGTGGCCGGAGCGCGTCAAGGCGCTGGTCTCGGTCAGCGGCTACCTGATCGGCAGCCAGGACGCCAATCGCGCACCGCTTCCGCCCAAGGCCGAACTGCAGTGGTGGTATCAGTTCTACTTCGCCACGCCACGCGGCGAGGCGGGCTACGCCAAGTACACCCACGACTTTGCGCGCCTGATCTGGCAGCTCGCCTCGCCGAAGTGGCAGTTCGACGACGCCACGTTCAATCGCTCGGCCGCCGCATTGGACAATCCTGACCAGGTGGCGGTCGCCATCCACAACTATCGCTGGCGGCTGGGTCTGGCCGAGGGAGAGTCGCAATACGACGACCTGGAAAAGAAGCTCGCCGCGCTGCCCAGCATCGCCGTGCCGACCATCACCATGGAAGGCGACGACAACGGCGCACCGCACCCGGAACCGGCGGCCTATGCGAAGCGCTTCACCGGCAAGTACGAGCACCGTCTCGTCACCGGCGGCATTGGCCATAACCTGCCGCAGGAAGCACCCCAGGACTTCGCCAAGGCCGTGATTGACGTCGATCGCTTCTGAGTCGCACACCGGCCGGCACGCGTGAAGATGGGCTTGTCGGCCGGCGTGGTAGTTTGGCGCCACACTCCAGTGTCCAACCCCACCGCAAGGAATGGATCGTGCCTGCCCCGCCGCAACCGGTTGCCACCACGCTGACCCATTCGGCCATTTTCCTGGTCGTAACGTTGAAACCTGGACCGCAGTGCCGCGATACGGTGACGGGGTTGTGCAGCGACATGTCCTCGCTGCTGCGCGCCATCGGTTTTCGCCATCCGTTGCGGCGCCTGTCATGCGTGATGGGCTTCGGTTCCGAGGCGTGGGACCAGCTGTTTGGCCATCCGCGGCCGGCCCATCTTCATCCCTTCCGCGAGATCAAGGGCGTGCACCACGCACCCTCCACGCCAGGCGACCTGCTGTTCCATATCCGCGCCACGCACATGGACCTGTGTTTCGAGCTGGCGGCGCAGATCATGTCGCGCATCGGCGACGTGGCCACCGTGGTCGACGAAGTGCACGGTTTCAAGTATTTCGACGAACGCGACCTGCTGGGCTTCGTGGACGGCACGGAAAATCCGGCGGAACAAGCCGCCGTGGATGCCACCATCGTCGGCCACGAGGATGCGGCCTTTGCGGGTGGCAGCTACGTCGTCGTGCAGAAGTACCTGCACGACCTGACGGCGTGGAACGCGGTGCCGGTCGAGCAACAGGAAAAAATCATTGGGCGCCACAAACTCTCGGACGTCGAGTTGCGCGAAGAAGAAAAGCCGCCCTACGCGCACAACGTGCTCACCAATATCGAAGAGAACGGCGAACAGCTGCAGATCGTGCGCGACAACATGCCATTCGGTGAAATTGGCAAGGGAGAATTCGGTACGTATTTCATCGGCTATGCGTGCTCCCCTGCCCGCATCGAAACCATGCTCGACAACATGTTCATCGGCAATCCGCCCGGCAACTACGACCGCATCCTGGATTTCAGCAAGGCGGTGACGGGCTCGTTGTACTTCGTGCCGTCCGCGACATTCCTCGACAACCCGCCGTCATACACGGCAGGCGCAACGAGCTAGCGGCTTCGTTTCGAGCGCCGCCAAGGCGCGGCATGCCAGCCAGGATCACGATACAGGGGCGAGGTTATGGAATTCTTCGACTATCCGCTGGCTGTTTTTGCCGCGACCACCGTGGGACTGCTGATCGCGCACGAAGCGGGCTTTCGCCTTCGCCGGCGCGATACGCATCGCAGCGAAGGGGAACGCAATTCGGAATTGCGCGACGTGCGCAACCAGATCGCGCTGCTGCTGAGCCTGCTGTTGGGTTTCTCGATGTCGATGGCGTTGAACATCTACAACGCGCGCGGCCAGCTGGTGGTGGATGAAGCCAACGCCATTCGCACGGCTTTCGAGCAATCGCGCCTGATGCCACGCCCGATGCCCATGTCGGTATTCCAGGACTATGCGAAGGCGCGCATCATCGCGCTGTCCGAGCATCCCGGCACGGATGCGCGCAACGCCGCACGGCAGCGTTCATTGGCCATCCGCCAGCAACTGCTCGACGACGCCCAGGCGCAAGCGCACGAATCGGCGTCACCCATCGCCGGCAATTACGGCATGGCGTTGAGCACCATGTTCAATCGTGCGGTGGAACAACGGGCGGCCAACGACCAGCGCATTCCCGTGGACATGTGGGCGCTGCTGATGGCGCTTTCGGTGCTGGTGGTCGCCATTGGCGCCTATGGATTGCCCTTCCGCATGGGCTTCACCGAGACCATGATCATCCTGATGATCGCCACGTCACTCGCCTTGATTGCCGACCTGACGTCGCCTTTCTCGGGATTCATCGATGTGGGACAAGACAGCTTGCGAGGCCTTCTGATGATGGCCGAACCGGCGGCGCACTGAACACGCCGCCCAAGAATTTCGAGAACCCCCTACCCCTCTCGTCATTCCGGCGCAGGCCGGAATCCAGTGACGTTCGTATCGGTCTTCGCCGAGCGCTAGACGCCTGGCGCCTAGAGGCAAGAACAAATACTGAGGTAACTGGACTCCGGCCTGCGCCGGAATGACGGTCAGCAAATCAGCCTACGTCCCCGCAGGCACCCAAAGCATCACGCCTGCCGACGCGGCAACCGCCAGCCCGGACGGATGAAGTGGCAGGTGTAGCCGTTCGGGATGCGTTCCAGGTAATCCTGATGCTCCGGTTCGGCTTCCCAGAACGGACCCGCCGGCTCGATCTCGGTCACCACCTTGCCGGGCCACAGGCCGGAGGCATCGACATCGGCCACCGTGTCTTCCGCCACCTGTTTCTGCTGGTCGTCGACGTAATAGATGGCCGAGCGGTAGCTCATGCCCACGTCGTTGCCCTGGCGGTTCCTGGTGCTCGGATCGTGGATCTGGAAGAAGAACTCAAGAATCTGGCGGTAGCTGACCTGGCTCGGGTCAAACTCGATCTCGATGGCCTCGGCGTGCGTGCCGTGGTTGCGGTACGTCGCGTTCGGAACGTCACCGCCCGTGTAACCCACGCGCGTGGAAATCACGCCAGGAATCTTGCGGATCAGATCCTGCATGCCCCAAAAGCAGCCGCCCGCAAGGATGGCCTTTTCGCGTTGCGTCGTCATGGTGTCTCCCATGGAGTTGATATCGGGGACGCCCGGGTGAGGATGCCGGGCGGGGTCATCAGGTTATTCGCTCGACACCCCTTCTGGGTTACCCGAATGGGCATGCGATGCCACCACCCTACTCTTCTCACCACAAGCTGCGCCTAAACTTAAGCAACCTGCTCCCACCAAGGAGCGCCACCGACGATGTCGCAGGCCTGGCCCCCCGTTCCCGATCACCCGCATGGAGCATCACGGCATGTCGTATCGCATCGCGCTGGAAGAAAAGCCCAACAACACCGACATCAACACCATCATCCAGGGCCTGACCGCCTACAACCAGAGCAAGGCCAACGGTGATACGCCGCAATACCTGGTCGCTACCGCAAGGAACGAGGAAGGCACCGTCGTCGGCGGCGTGGTCGCTGCGATTTACCTGGGCTGGCTGCAGGTGAGCGCGCTGTGGCTGGCCGACGAGTTGCGCGGCAACGGTTACGGCAGCCAGCTGCTTGCGCTGGTGGAAGACGCCGCCGCGCGACAGGGATGCGCCAATGCCTTCCTGGAAACGCTGAGCTTTCAGGCGCTGCCGTTCTATGAGAAGCGCGGCTACACCGTGTTCAGCCGTCTCGCCGATTTTCCGCCTGGCGGCGCCCGCTATGCCTTGACCAAGGCGTTGCCGGTCATGGCAAACGTGGAGTCGTGACCAGCAGGCCGCAACCATGCACATCCGCAAGGCCACCATCGACGATGCTGCCACCAGCTTCGCCATCCGCCGCGAAGCCATACGCGCGCAATGCCATGGCCACTATGCACAACGCGAGCTGGATGTATGGACGTCCGGCGAGATGTCGCACGTATTCGCCCGGCGCGTGGCCGAGCATTTCCAGGTTGCCATCGTCGATGGGCAGATTGTCGGGACGGGTATGATCGACCTTGCCACGGGCAAGCTCGACGCCATCTTCGTCTTGCCTGCCTACATGCGGTGCGGCGTGGGCCGCGCCATGGTCGATCACCTGGAAGCGATGGCGCGCGAGGCCGGGATTCGGGAAATCAGCCTGGAATCCACCTTGAACGCGGCGCCCTTCTACCGCGCACTGGGCTTCGAAGGCGAAGGCCGCTCCAGCTACACCTCGTCGCTGGGCGTCACGCTTACCTGTGTGCCGATGGTCAAACACATCTGACGCCACAGGATCGGATGCAGGCTTAGGGCCGGCGCATCAGCACGGTTCAACCGCTGCCGTTGCCTCGCCGCGGCGATCCATGGCAATGGACACAAACCACAGCAGCAGTCCGCCCAACGCGAGGCCACTACCCACCCAGCCGGGCGAGGTCCAGCCGTAGCCGTTGGCAATCGCCAGCCCGCCAAGGAACGGACCCAGCGCATTGGCCGTGTTGAACGCGGAATGGTTGAGCGACGCCGCGAGGCCTTGCGCGTCGCCGGCTACGTCCATCAACCGCGTTTGCAAGACCGTGCCGAGTGCGCCACCGACGCCGATGAGGAACACCACCGCGCTGAGTGTCAGCACGTTGCCCGCGGTGAACGGAAAGATCGCCAGCAACACCATGCTCCACACCAGCAGGCCGCCCGCCGTACGCATCAATGCGCGATCGGCGAACACCGGAATCACCATGTTGCCCAGCGTCATGCCGACGCCGAACACGCCCATCACCCACGGCACGGCATCCAGCGACATGTGCGTCACCTTCAGCAGGATGTCCGCCAGATACGTGTACACCGCGAACATGCCGCCAAAACCGATGGCGCCGATGCCCAATGTCAACCACACCTGCGAACGCTTCAACGCGCCCAGCTCACGCAAGGGGCTGGCGTTCGCATCGGCGGGCGTGTTCGGCGCAAAGGCGAGCACCGCGCTCATGGTGGCCACGCCCAGCATCGCCACCAACGCGAAACTCCAGCGCCAACCCACCGCCTGCCCCAGCCAGCTGGCCAGTGGCACGCCCACGATGGTGGCGCAGGTCAGTCCAAGAAACATTTGCCCCACGGCGCGCGTGCGCCGGTTCGGCGGCACCAGCGAACTGGCCACCAGTGCGCCCACACCGAAATACGCGCCGTGCGGCAGGCCACTGAGGAAGCGAAACACCAGCATCCAGTGGTAGTTCGGCGACAGGCCCGTGAGTCCGTTGAACAGCGTGAACATCGCCATCAGCATCAACAGCAACCGACGGCGCGGCATGCGCGCGCCCAGCACAGTGATCACCGGCGCACCCACCACCACGCCCAGCGCATAGGCGCTGATGGCATGGCCCGCCGTCGGCGCATCAATGCCCAGCCCCTGCGCGAACAGCGGCAGCATGCTCATCGATGCGAATTCCGTCGTGCCGATGGCGAAACCGCCCACAGCCAGCGCAAGGATGACTAGCCCCACATGGGGAACGCGAACGGGCGGCGTGCCCGGATCGAGGGCGGGAGCAGAAGCGGACATGAGGGGACTCGGCCGAGGGGATCAGGCGCATTGGTGCGATGCAGCATGCACAGCATAGCGGCTGGGCGGGTAGATGGCCAGCCGATGCGCGTGGCTGAGGGGCGTCATCAATGCTCGCAGCGCTGCTGGAAAGCCGTGCCTCTTGCTCGTCATTCCCGCGAAGGCGGGAATCCAGTGACTTTTCGCACTGCACTAAGGCACTGGATGACCGGCCCTGCGGCCGTTGAAAAGTACCTCCCGCCTTCGCGGGAATGACGGTGAGGAAAATGAAGACCGCGGGGAATTCTTTTAATCAGCAACGAGGCCAAGCGAAGCATCATCAACCTGGTGTCCAACCCCGCACATCACTTCACGCACCGCCTCAAGGCGAATTCGGCGGACTCTGCGCCACGTTGTCCGCATCGCCGCCACTCGCCGGCTGGCCCGGTGACACCGTAATGATCGCCGGCGCAGCAGCCACCACCGGCGTAACGGCAGGCAGCATCGCCGTGGGCGCCTTTTCATCGACCGGACCGCTTTCCTGCGAAAGCGAATTCGCCTCGGCCTGCTTGTTCATCACGATGATGCTGATGCGGCGATTGATCGGATCGCCAGGATTCGCGCGATCAAACGGTACCGACGACGCCAGGCCCACCACGCGCGCGATCTTGTCTTCGGTCAAACCACCGGTGAGCAAGGCACGACGTGCGGCGTTGGCGCGGTCGGCGGAAAGCTCCCAGTTGCTGTACTGATGATCACTGGTATACGGCGCGTCGTCCGTGTGACCCGACAGGCTGATGCGATTGGGCACGCGATTGATGAAGCCCGCCAGCTCCTGAAGAATCGTGGTGGTGTATGGCCGCAGCTGCGCGCTGCCCAGGTCGAACATCGGGCGGTTCTGCTTGTCCACGATCTGGATGCGCAAGCCTTCGGGCGTAATGTCCAGCAGCAGCTGATCCTTGAAAGGCTCCAGCGCCTGGCTGCTTTGAATGGCCGCCTGCAGTTGCTGCATCAGCTCTTCAAGCCGCGCGCGTTCCTGCTTGCGCGCTTCCTTCTCGATCTCCTTCGGATCGGCGGCCACGGCGGCGTTGGCCTTGTCGTGCCCGGGGCCATGCGGCAAATCCATCGCGCCGCCCAGCTTGATCATCGCGTTGCTGGCACCGCCCGGCCCGTTCGTGCCCGAAGGCGCCATGGTGGCCGTGCCGTGCGTCATGCTCGGGTTCTTGAAGTATTCCGAAATGGCCGCGCGCTGTTCACGCGTGCCCACGCCAATCAGCCACATCACCAGGAAGAACGCCATCATCGCGGTCACGAAGTCCGCATAAGCGACCTTCCACGCGCCGCCATGATGTCCGTGCGCATGCCGCTTGATGCGGCGTATGACGATAGGCGCCGGGGCCTGGCCTTCGCCCTGCTCGCTCACGTGGCCGCCTTGGCGCGGGGCGCTGCCGACTTCAAGTGTTCTTCAAGATCCAGGAAGCCCGGTCGTGAATGCGTGGCGAGCGACTTGCGCGCGAACTCCACCGACACCTTGGGGTTGTAGCCGCGCAGGCTGGCGAGCAAGGCGATCTTCACGCACTCGAATGCCTTGCCGTCTTCCTGCACGCGGTTTTCCATGGCGGCACCCACCGGGCCGATGAAGCCATAGCACAGCAGAATGCCGAGGAACGTACCGACCAGCGCACCCGCAATGTGCGCGCCGATCTTCGATGTATCGCCATCGAGCTGCGACATGGTTTCCACAATGCCAAGCACCGCCGCCACGATGCCGAAACCCGGCAGCGCGTCGGCCATCTTGGTCACCGCCGTCGCCGGTGCCATGGCTTCGTGATGATGGGTTTCCAGCTCTACTTCCAGCAGCTGTTCCAGCTCGATCGGATTCATGCTGCCGCCCACCATCAGGCGCAGGCAGTCGGTGGTGAATTCGATCAGGTGGTGTTCGCGCAGCAGACGCGGATAGGCGGAGAACAGTGAGCTGTTCTGCGGATCTTCGATGTGTTCTTCCACACCGAGCAGGCCTTCCTTGCGGATCAGGCTGAAAAGGTCGTACAGCATCGACAGCAGGTCGATGTAATCCTGCTTCTTGTACTTGGGTCCCTTGAGCAGGCCCACCGCATCGCGCACGGCACCCTTCACCACCTTGGGCGAATTGGCCGACAGAAACGCGCCCAGCGCGCCGCCGCCGATGATCAGCAGCTCGTACGGTTGCCACAGCGCCGCAATCTGGCCGTGCGACAGCACAAAGCCGCCAAGCACGCACACCACCACCACCACCGCTCCGATCAGGACCAACATATTCGCTCCGGGATACGGAGCCGATGTCTCCGTGCAAGACGCTTATCGGCGGTTGCCGGAGAAAATTGAGAAAGCGTTTTCACGCCAAGCCATGAGGCTACGACACGTAAATCTCAGGGATGAATCGCGTAGACATAGAAGTCGTTGTCCCGCTGCCAGCCCAATCCCTCGTAGAGTTTCTGGGCGGCCACGTTGTCGCGGGCCGTCTGCAATTCCAGTCGCCCTGCACCCCGGCGACGCGCCTCGTTCACCGCCTCGATCATCAAGGCCCGCGCGATCCCCTGTCGACGGGCCCGCTTGGCCACGTAAAGGTCGTAGAGGATGAAACTGGGCACCGCGCCCACCGAATCGAACAGCGGATACAACTGGGTGAAAGCGACGATGTCACCGTCGTCGGTTTCGGTGACGAGTACCAGCGACGAACCCTCCGACAATCGGGCCGCCATGAAGCGGCGCGCCAGCTCGGCATTCGCATCCTGCTCATAGAACTGCCGGTATTCATCGAACAACACCGCCACCTGGTCCAGGTCGCCTGAATTTGCAACGCGCACGTTTGCCGCCATGGTCGCCTCCTGAAAGATCGACTTTCATAGGGCAGGCGCCATGACGAAGGCGTAGATGCTTGCCTCGGCTTGTCGGCAGTCGCCATCGCCACCACCGACCGTTCGAGACAGCTTGGTTGCGCACGGTGTGGTGCGTACAAGGGCGCGGCAAACGGGAGATCAGGTCGGCGTCTACGCCGGACCGCGATAGCTCCATTGCTCCCCGGCCACAGCGCGTCTGTGCCATCCAGACCAGGCATTGCCGCTAAGTAGAACTACCGACTTTTGCTGCGTAAATTTGCGCTCGCCGTGAAGCAGCCCGCCGCGCACTCTAGCCAAGCGTTCATCAAGGCTGCGTGCCAAAGGGTGTCCCATGTCAGTCGCATCCCTCACGAAAATCGTCATCGGCGTTGCGCTTCTTTTTGGGCTTACGCTATCGGCAAGCGCGGCCGAATCAACGATTTCCCCTTCTCAAGCACAGGCGATTTCGCGAGACGCGTATGTCTACGGCGTGCCGCTGGTTGATCAATACAAGACCATGTACGCCTTTTCCGTCGCCAAAGGCACACCGCAATACAAAGGACCGTTCAACTCCATTCTCAACATCGCACGCGTGTTCACGCCCGATGACACGGCCTTTGTCACGCCGAACTCCGACACGCCCTATACCTTCATTGGCCTGGATCTGCGTGCCGAGCCCATGGTGATCACCGTTCCGAAGATGGAAAAGAATCGCTACTTCGTCTTCCAGCTGCTGGATCTCTACACGTTCAACTTTGCGTACATCGGAACGCGCGCCACCGGAAACAACGGCGGCAACTACCTTATTGCGGGCCCCGAGTGGAAAGGTGGCACGCCCAAGGGGATCACCAAGGTTTTCCATGCGGAAACCGAATTCGTCAGCGTGGTTGGCCGCACGCAGCTGTTCAACCCGGACGACCTGGACAACGTCAAGAAAATCCAGGCCGGCTACAAGGCGCAACCGCTGTCGGCCTTTGAAGGTTCGGCGGCGCCCAAGCCAGCCCCCGAGATTCACTGGATTACGCCCCTGTCAGACGAAGACACTCGCACATCCCTCGCCTTCTTCAACGAGCTGGCCTTCCTTCTGCAGTTCTGCCAACCGCCGCATCCCAGCGAAGTGGGCTTGCTCCATCGCTTTGCACAAATCGGCATCAAAGCGGGCCAGCCGTTCGATGCATCGGCATTCCCTGCCGATGTGCAGGCCGCGATGAAGCAAGGCATGCTCGACGGCCAGAAAGCCATTGATGATCGTCGCGCATCGCTGGGTGGAAAAACCGACCAGCTGTTCGGCGACCGCGCGTTTCTCAAGAACGATTACGTGGCGCGCGCCACAGGGACGCAGGTAGGCATCGGCGCCAACTCGCGCGAAGAAGCCTTGTACCCGATCCTGGAAAAGGATGCGCAAGGCCAGCCGCTGGATGGCAGCGCCCACAACTACACGCTGCATTTCGCCAAGGGCCAGCTGCCGCCGGTGAATGCGTTCTGGTCCATCACCATGTACGACCTGCCCAAGCAGTTGCTGGTGAAGAACCCGATCAATCGTTACCTGATCAATTCGCCCATGCTGCCGCAGTTGAAGACGGATGCCGATGGTGGCTTGACCATCTACATCCAGGCCGATTCACCGGGCAAGGACAAGGAGTCCAACTGGCTGCCGGCACCGAAGGGGCCGTTCGTCGCCTTCATGCGCTACTACTGGCCGAAAGCCAGCTTGCTCAATGGCCAATGGAAGACGCCCTCTATCCAGCGCGTGAACTGAGCGAAACCGGACCCACGTCCGGCCTCGCTCCGGGGCCGGACGTTACCGCTGCAACTCAAGATCCGGCAACTTCCACACCTTGTCGAAGAACGGCTTTTCGGGGCCGTACAGACGGAACAGCAATTCGAACTTGCCATGCGCATCGGTGGGCACCCAGTTGCTTTCCTTGCCGGCAGGTGCAGAAGGACTGAAGTAGATGTCGACCGAACCATCGGCGTTCTTTACCAGCCCCGGCGTATTGGAACCCCGGCTCGCCCAGCGCACGTCCTTGATCAGTGCGTGCGTGTCGTGGTCGTACGCCGTCACCGACCAATACAGCTTCACAGGCGGATTGGCCGGCACGTGCAAGCGATAGGTACTGGCGCCTGACAACAGGTTGCCAGCGTTGTCCTTGATCGTTACCAGATAGAACTGCCCCGCCCCCAGGTGCTTGGCCGAGAAGTACGCCAAGGCGTAACCCACGGCGCGGGCGTCTATCGGGTAACGATTGGGATCGGCGAAGTTGCTGGCCATGTCGCCGGGGAACGTGGCCGGCACTGGCAATGCCCAGTGCGTGCCTTCGTTGAACGGCGGCACGAAGGCGTGTTCCGTCCAAAGCTCGATCAACGCCTTGGCTTCAGGGCCGGCCTTGTCGAACGTAGCCTTGTTCGCCGCCAACGCATCGCCAGCTTTGCCCTTCTCGATGCCCAGGGATTTCAGCGGATCGATCATCGCCTTGTCGCGCTCGATCCACGGCTCCACCTGCACGAAGCGATTGAGTGCGTCGAAGAAGCGAGAGTCGTACGGAATGGTCGAATCGTATGGCTTGTCATAGGCATCGACGAAATGCGTATCGCCCGGCACCGCGCCCGAACTCGGCAACGGATAGAACTTGATCCGCTTGCCATACGCCACAGCGCTGGCAATGTCCGCGTCGCTGCCGCTTTTCAGGTTGGAACGAAGAATGGCGTAGCCCTGATACGTCGCCGAATGCAGCGGGAAATAACCTTGCGGCACCGTGCCCTTGAAGCCCGGAGGGAGGATCAGGTATTTGCCGCCCTTCCCTTTGTCCAGGCCCGCCGGTCCGACATCTTCCAGCGGATTCTGCCATCCGTCGTCAATGCTTCCCGTGATGTTGCCTTCGCCGGCAGGGGGAATCTCCAGCACCACCGGCCCGTTTCGCGTGTCGTAGAACGGGGTGAAATAGATCGTGTCCGGGTTGGGCGTCAGCGTCTGGTTTTTCCAGTTCAACGGCCGTGACCAGAAGATCACCTGGTTGGGTCCGCCGCCCAAACCCACAAACGCATCCAGCATCAACTGGAAGTTCACCGCCGGCATGCCCCACACAAAGGCATCCACCGCGCGGCGCTCGATGTTTCGCTGCGTAAGCTCTTCAGGGCTCATCGACGTATGGGTTGGCTGAGCTCCCTCGGCATGCACCGGATTCTGTGCCAGGCCGACAACCAATGCAGCAGCAAGCGAAAGCGACAAACGATGCGTTTTCACGGGGGCCTCCTCTGGGCAATCAACACGCAAAGCATGTCGCCGCAGGCGAAGCGGCTGCATCCGTAGAAGCACGCTGCCAATCTAAGTATTTCTACTCCCCGGGCCGATGTGCCGGGTACAAACGCAAGCCACCGCAAGTCGTCACGTTGCCGGGTGTTCAATACCCACGTGAAACCCCAACCAGGGTCGACATCATGACGAACGCGAAAGACGGTCTGGCATGCTTCTACGCGCTTGGGCGCCGTCCGGCGATTGCTGGCGATGCCACCAGCATCGATGGTTTCCCATCTTCAGTTCAGAAACGAAGCGACCAGGAAAATCACATCGGCAAGAAAGGTGCACACGATCAGGGCGCCCAGCATCACCAGCACATCCATCTCCCGCTGATCACCTGCGGAAAACAGTGCAGCAGTCGCCAGATCCTTGTCGCGATTGACGCTTTCGTTAATGGCAAGCATGACTTCTCCCCGCCAGCCCGCATCGGCTAGCTCAATAGTGGCTATGAAGTGGAGGAGGAGCGCCTTTGGATTCGCGTTGCCCGGTCAGCGAGCAACTCATCGCCCTTCCTTGGAGAACAGTGTCCTCCCGCCATTGGCGCTTGAAAAATACTGGTTCGCTATGGAGCCATAACCGCCGACTATGGCCTGACCAACCCAGGCGCAGAACGGCCTGCGGGGCCGCCCCGTCGCCTGGCACCGTTTGCATCCCCTCTGGCACGGTTTGCTAGTTACGGCACCGCCTTTCAGCGCCATCATTGCGAAAAACCACCGCGGAAGAGGCATGGCTCATGGTCAACATCGAAACCACCGCACCGGTGATGGTCACGGGTGCCACCGGCTACGTTGCCGGCTGGATCGTCAAGGAACTTCTCGATGCCGGCCTGACGGTGCATGCGCCAGTGCGCAACCCGGATGATCACGCGAAGGTGGCGCACCTGAAAGCGTTGGCGGCCAGTTCCAAAGGTGCCATCCGGTTCTTCAAGGCGGACCTGCTTGAACCGGGTTCCTATGGTGAAGCCATGGCTGGATGCGAGCTGGTTTTCCACACGGCGTCGCCTTTCAAGATCGATGTGAAAGATGCGCAGAAGGAACTTGTCGATCCTGCGTTGCTCGGTACACGCAATGTGCTGGAAGAAGCGAATCGCACGAGCAGCGTGAAGCGCGTGGTGCTCACCAGCAGTTGCGCCGCCATCTATGGGGACAATGCCGATCTGTTGAACACACCGGCCGGTGTTTTCAACGAAGACATCTGGAACACCAGCTCCACGCTGCAGCACAACCCGTATTCGTATTCCAAAACGGTGGCGGAGAAGGAAGCGTGGTCCATCGCCGGCAAGCAGCATCGCTGGCAGCTCGTAGTGCTCAATCCATCGCTGGTGGTGGGACCCTCGCTCAATGATCACCCGACCTCGGAGAGCTTTGCGATGGTGAAGCAGATGGGTGATGGCACGCTGCGCATGGGCGCGCCGCGCTGGGGTTTTGGCATGGTGGACGTGCGCGATCTGGCAAAGGCTCATCTGGCGGCCGCTTTCACGCCCGGCGCGTCGGGGCGGCATATCATCAGCGGCCACAACACGGACCTCTACGAGGCCGCCAGGCTGTTGCTTCCCACGTATGGCGACCGCTACCCCATTCCCCGTCGCACCATGCCGAAATGGCTGCTATGGCTGGTCGCGCCGCTGGCAGGCGGCGGCATGACGCGCCAGGCCGTGGCGAAGAATGTGAACCTTCCCTGGAAGGCGGACCATGGCCGTAGCGTGCGTGAGCTTGGAACAACCTACCGGCCACTCGCCGTGTCGATGAACGACATGTTCGAGCAGATGATTCAGCGTGGCGTTTTCACCAAAGCCTAGCCGGCACGGCAACAAGCCTTTTCGACGGTAATGCCGCATGCTTTGCACTCGAAGGCAGCGTGACTCGGCAACGGCATGATTCGGGATGTGATGACCAGCAAACAGGCCACTCGTTTTGCAGTACACCCAGGCTGGCGCCTGGTGATGCGCGATGCCGGTATCGATGTCGCACACGCGCTGTCCTACGCCGGGCTTCCTGCGGATCTGTTTGCACGCAAGGATGCCTCTCTCACGCCGAACGAATATTTCCGCCTGTGGAATGGCATGGAGGCGGCGGCTGCCGGTCGCAATGTCGCGTTGACGCTGGTGCGTGCCACGTCGGTGGAAGCATTTGATCCGCCGATCTTCGCCAGCCTTTGCAGCCCCAACTTCAATGTCGCGCTGTCGCGGCTGGCCGAATACAAGCGATTGATCGGACCGCTGACCTGCAACGTACAAGTAACCCCGGCATTCACGCAGGTCACGCTCACCTGTTACGGATGGGACGAACCCCTCCCGAGCAGCCTGGGCGCATTCGAAGCGATCTTCCTTACCCACCTTGCGCGACTGGCCACGCGCTTCGACATACGCCCAACGCTCTGCCAACTGATGACGCTGCCGCCAGAGGCGGAAGCCTGCGAAGCCTTCCTGGGATGCCCGATGCAGCTTGGTGATGCCAACATCGTTCGATTCTCCGCGGAGGATGCCGCCCGCCCCTTCCTTACAGAGAACGCGGCGATGTGGGAATTCTTCGAACCCGGCCTGCGCGCGCGTCTGTCCAAGCTGGACACGGAAGCCACGTTGGGTGAGCGCGTTCGCGCGGCCTTGTTGGACATGCTTCCCAGCGGGCAATCATCCATCGACCAGGTGGCGCACCGACTCGCCATGAGCCGACGTTCCCTGCAGCGCCAACTGGAGAAGGAATGCATTGCCTTTCGCGACCTGCTCAACAGCGTGCGCAACGAACTGGCCAGCCACTACCTGCTGCATTCCGAACTCTCGCCGGGTCAGATTTCCTACCTGCTCGGCTTCGAGGACGCGAACTCCTTCCTGCGGGCGTTCAAGGGCTGGACGGGCATCACGCCCGGGGAGTTTCGCGTGGAGCGGGCGGAACGTATTTCGGGGCACGCCTCGCGAGTCGTCTAAAGAGGCGGTGCAACGCAGTTGTGATCCACAGCGAAGCCATAACGTCTTCCAATTATTTAACAAGCCCAGCTATTCCGCGCTGCAGCTTGCCGGTCACGCTGCAGGCGCTACACTCGCCCGGTCACAGGTGTCCTGCCCCCCCATGGGTGCGCAGGGTGAAACGGGAAGTCGGTGCGGGCGAGGTATGCCCCATTCCGACGCTGCCCCCGCAACGGTAGACGAGAAAGCCCGGCAGGAAACCACTGCGCTAAGCGCGGGAAGGTGCCGGGGTGAAGCAGCCGCTTCGCTCGTGAGCCCGGAGACCGGCCTGTGTACGACGCATCGGTGCGTCGTTCCCGGGCGTTGCGGAGGGCAACCAGGCGAGCTGATTCGGATCTGGCTGCCTGCCGTTCTGTGTCGTCTTGTCTGTGCTCCGCAACCCCATCTCGCGGGTGTGCGATTCGGAGACAGACAAATGAATAAGTTGAGTGCCGTCACGACGGACGTTGCGACCGTCAAACTGTTGATCGACGGCGAGTTCGTCGCATCGAAGACCAACGAATGGCGCGATGTGGTCAACCCGGCCACGCAGGCCGTGCTTGCACGCGTGCCTTTCGCGACGACGAACGAAGTGAACGCGGCGGTGGCTGCCGCCAAGGAAGCGTTCAAGAGCTGGCGCAAGACGCCTATTGGCACGCGTGCGCGCATTTTCCTGAAATACCAGCAGCTCATCCGTGAGCACATGGGTGAACTGGCGGCACTGTTGACCGCCGAGCAGGGCAAGACGCTGCCGGATGCCGAAGGGGATGTGTTTCGCGGACTCGAAGTGGTCGAGCACGCCGCTGCCATTGGCAACCTGCAACTGGGCGAGCTGGCGAACAACGTCGCCACCGGCGTGGATACCTACACACTGCTGCAGCCGCTGGGTGTTTGTGCAGGCATCACGCCGTTCAATTTCCCGGCGATGATTCCGCTCTGGATGTTCCCCATGGCCATCGCCACGGGCAACACGTTCGTGCTCAAACCCTCTGAACAGGACCCGATGGTGACGATGCGCCTGGTGGAGCTGGCGCTGGAAGCCGGCATTCCCAAAGGTGTGCTCAACGTGGTGCATGGTGGTGAAGACGTGGTCAACGCCATCTGTGATCACGCGGACATCAAGGCGGTGTCCTTCGTGGGTTCCACGCGCGTCGGCACGCACGTCTATCACCGCGCTTCGCAGTCCGGCAAGCGCGTGCAGTGCATGATGGGGGCGAAGAATCACGCCGTCGTGCTGCCGGATGCGAACAAGGAGCAGACGCTCAATGCACTTGCTGGCGCGGCTTTTGGTGCCGCTGGCCAGCGCTGCATGGCCGCATCCACCGCCGTGCTGGTGGGCGAGGCGCAGTCGTGGATTCCTGAGCTTGTCGCCAAAGCACGCACGCTCAAGGTCAACGCAGGAACAGAAGTGGGCACGGATGTCGGTCCGCTGATTTCCTGTGGTGCCCGTGAACGTGTTGAAGGCTTGATCGCATCCGGTGTTGCCCAGGGCGCCACGCTGGAGCTCGACGGTCGTTCACCGAACGTTCCAGGCTTTGAGAACGGCAACTTCGTCGGCCCCACCATCTTCTCGAACGTGAAGCCCGGCATGCGCATCTATGACGAGGAAATCTTCGGCCCCGTGCTGGTGATTCTCTCGGCGGATTCGCTGGACGAGGCAATTGATCTAGTCAACGCCAACCCCAACGGCAATGGCACGGCCGTGTTCACGCAAAGTGGCGCAGCGGCGCGACGCTTCCAGGAAGACATCGACGTGGGACAGGTGGGCATCAACGTGCCGATTCCCGTGCCGGTACCGTTGTTCTCGTTCACCGGTTCGCGTGCGTCGAAGCTCGGCGATCTTGGCCCCTACGGCAAGCAGGTCGTGATGTTCTACACGCAGACCAAGACCGTCACCCAGCGCTGGTTCGACGACGACACGCTGCACGTCGGCGTCAACACCACGATCACGCTCAAGTGATGGAGCACCGCCATGGACATCAAAGCCATGCCGGTGGCCTCTCCGGACTTGACGCACGAGCAGCAGGCGTTCCGCGAGGCCGCGCGGGATTTTGCCCAGTCTGAAATCGCGCCGTTTGCGGCGCATTGGGATGCCGAGAGCGAGTTTCCCCGCGAAGCGATTCGTAAGGCGGGCGAACTGGGCTTTTGCGGCCTCTACACCGACGAGCGCGCGGGTGGCACGGGCCTGACACGGCTCGATGCGGCCATCGTGTTTGAAGAATTGGCAGCCGTCGATCCATCGACCGCTGCCTTCATCAGCATCCACAACATGGCGACGTGGATGCTGACCAGTCATGCGACGAGCGCTGTGCGAGATCACTGGGGGCCGAAGCTCGCCAGTGGTCAGTCACTTGCTTCTTATTGCCTCACCGAGCCCGGCGCAGGGTCCGATGCAGGATCGCTCAAGACACGCGCCATGAAGGATGGCGATCACTACGTGCTGTCGGGCAGCAAGGCGTTCATATCGGGCGCGGGTGCCACGGACATGCTGGTGGTGATGGCCCGGACGGGCGAAGACGGGCCACGCGGCATTTCAGCGTTCGCGGTGCCGGCGGATGCGCAAGGCATCGGCTATGGGCGCAACGAGGAAAAGCTGGGGTGGCATAGCCAGCCGACGCGCAGCGTCTCGTTCGATGGTGTACGCGTGTCTGCAGATCATCTGCTTGGCCGAGAAGGCGATGGCTTCAAGATCGCCATGAAGGGTCTGGATGGCGGAAGGCTCAACATCGCTGCGTGTTCGCTGGGCGCAGCGCAAGGCGCATTGGACGCCGCCCGCCGCTACATGGGCGAGCGTCGTCAGTTCGGCAAGAAGCTGGCCGAATTCCAGGCACTGCAATTCAAGCTGGCGGACATGGCAACCGATCTCGTCGCCGCACGGCAGATGGTGCATACCGCCGCACGCAAGCTCGATGCCGGCAGCCACGACGCCACCATCTGGTGCGCCATGGCCAAGCGCTTTGCCACCGATGCAGGCTTCGCGATCTGCAACGACGCGCTGCAAATCCACGGCGGCTACGGCTACATCCGCGAATACCCCGTGGAACGTCTTCTGCGCGACTGCCGCGTGCACCAGATCCTGGAAGGCACCAACGAAATCATGCGCGTCATCGTGGCGCGCCACCTGCTCAATACCGAAGAGGAACTGCGATGAGTCACGCGGGCAAGCACTACACCGGACTGCATTTGGCCATTGACGGCCACGTCGCCGTCGTCACGCTGACCAACCCTCCGGCCCATACGTGGACACGCGAAAGCCTTTCCGCATTGCGGGATCTGGTGCGTGACCTGGATGCCGACCGGAACATCTACGCCATGGTGATCACGGGCGACGGCGAGAAGTTCTTCTCGGCAGGTGCGGATCTCAAGCAGTTTGCCGATGGCGACAAGGCGGTGGCACGCGAGGCCGCGCGCCGTTTCGGCGAGGCATTTGAAACGCTATCCGCTTTTCGTGGCGTCAGCATTGCCGCGATCAACGGCTATGCCATGGGCGGTGGCCTTGAGTGCGCCCTGGCATGCGATCTGCGCATCGCAGAGGAACACGCGCAGATGGCATTGCCGGAAGCGACAGTGGGTCTCCTGCCGTGTGCCGGTGGCACCCAGAACCTGGCCCGGCTGGTTGGCGAGGGTTGGGCCAAGCGCATGATGCTGCTCGGCGAGCGCATCGACGCCACGACTGCCCAGCGCATCGGGCTGGTCGAGGAAGTGGTTCCCAAGGGCGAAGGCAAGGCGAAAGCCATCGCTTGGGCACACCAGGCCGAGAAGCAAAGCCCCATGAGCCTGGCGGCCTGCAAAAAGCTGGTTCAGGCCACGCGCCACCAGACACATGCCACTGCGCTGGTGCAGGAGCGCGAAGCATTCGTCGATCTCTTCGACAGTGCGGACCAACGCGAAGGCGTGAACGCGTTTCTCGAAAAGCGCGCGCCGGCATGGAAAAACGCATGAACGCCGCCGACCCGATCGTTCAAGACGAAGCTCCCGTGCTTTTCGAGGAACGGGAGACCGCCAACGGCAAGCGTATTGGCATCGCCACGCTGAACTCGCCCAAGACGCTCAATGGCCTGTCGCTCGACATGGCCCGTCTGCTCGACAACAAGCTTCACGCGTGGGCAGACGACAAAAACATCGCCTTGGTTGTCCTTCAAGGCGCGGGCGAGAAGGCGTTCTGCGCGGGTGGCGACCTGCACAGCCTCTACCGTTCCATGGTCGATTATCGGGAAGCGGGTTGCCGCGACATTCGTGAGAATGCCTACGCCTCCAATTTCTTCGCCGTCGAGTATCGACTCGACTACCGTATCCACACCTACCCCAAGCCCATCTTGTGCTGGGGGCACGGCATCGTGATGGGCGGCGGTATCGGGCTGATGGCGGGCGCCAGCCATCGCGTGGTGACAGAACGCTCCAAGCTGGCGTTTCCGGAAATCACCATTGGCCTTTACCCGGACGTCGGCGGCAGCTGGCTGCTGCAGCGCATTCCCGGCCGCGTCGGTCTGTTCCTTGCCCTGACGGGTGCGCCGCTCAACGCCAGCGATGCCATCCATGCCGGCCTCGCAGACGTATATGTCGAAAGCGGCAAGCGTGACGAAGTGTTCGCATCGTTGTTGAGCACGGACTGGTCGAACGACAGCACCGCCAATGCCCAGACCCTGACGCAGTTGCTTGAAGCACGGACGACATCGCTCGACGCGGGCCCTCTGCAGCAACACAGGGAACAGGTCCAGGCCATGTGCGCCTGGCACGACCTGGACGAGGTTGTTGGCGCGATTCGAGTCATGGCGACCAATGATCCCTGGCTGGTCTCTGCCCGCGACACGCTGGCTGCCGGTTCTCCGGGATCGGCACGGTTGGCTTTTGAACTGCAACGCCGTGCCGCTTCGCTGACATTGGCGGACGTGTTCCGCATGGAGTACATCGCCTCGCTTCATTGCGCAGCACATGGCGACTTCGCGGAAGGCATTCGGGCGCTGCTGATCGACAAGGATCGCCACCCTCATTGGCGCCCGGTTGGACTGTCCGAGGCAACGACGACATGGGCCAGCACTTTTTTCGAAGCCCCTTGGCCGGAAGGCGAGCATCCGCTCGTCAATCTCGGCAATGAACATCATGGAGCACAAAAACAATGAGCCGAATTGCATTCATTGGCCTGGGTCACATGGGCGGCCCCATGGCGGCCAACCTGATCAAGGCGGGTCACGACGTACGCGTTTTCGATCTGGTGGCATCGGCCGTCGAACAGGCCGTGGGTCTCGGCGCGACCGCCGCTGATAGCGCGAATGCCGCCGCAGCGAACGCCGAAGTCGTCATTTCCATGCTTCCGGCCAGCCGGCATGTGGAGGGCCTCTACTTGGGCGACGGCGCATTGCTGGCCCACATCCCGGCCGGTGCGCTTGTCATTGACTGCAGCACCATCGCACCTGCGTCAGCCCAAAAGGTTGCGAAGGCTGCAGCAGACCGTGGTTTGGCGATGCTCGATGCGCCGGTATCGGGCGGCACGGCAGGCGCAGCAGCAGGCACGCTGACGTTCATCGTGGGCGGTGATACCCAAACGCTGGAAAAGGCGCGTCCGATTCTCTCGGCCATGGGCAAGAACGTGTTTCATGTGGGTGGAAGCGGCGCCGGCCAGGTCGCCAAGCTCTGCAACAACATGGCGCTCGGCGTGATCATGGCGGTCACCGGCGAGGCCCTGGCACTTGGCGCCGCTCACGGCCTGGACCCTGCCGTGCTCTCGCAGATGATGGCGGTCAGCACCGGTCGAAGCTGGGCCACCGAGGTTTGCAACCCCTGGCCGGGCGTGCTGGAAAACGCGCCAGCGACGCGCGGCTACTCAGGCGGTTTCGGCAACGACCTCATGCTGAAGGATCTCGGTCTCGCCGCGGAAGCGGCCATGGGCGTAGGCGCGTCGATTCCCTTGGGCGAACTGGCTCGCAACCTGTATGCCCTCAACAGCAAGGCAGGGCGTGGCGGCCTGGATTTTTCGAGCGTGGTGAAGCTGGTGGCGCCGGATCAATGAGCACGACACGCGAAAAACTGGTCCTGCCCAACGCGGGCCAGAAATTGTTGATGCACTCGTGCTGTGCGCCGTGCTCGGGCGAATTGATGGAGGCGTTCGTCGAGTCTGGCATCGACTACACGGTCTTCTTCTACAACCCCAACATCCATCCCTTGAAGGAATACCTGCTGCGCAAGGACGAGAACATCCGCTTTGCCGAAAAGCATGGCGTGCCCTTCATAGACGCCGACTACGACACCGACAACTGGTTCGCGCGCGCCAAGGGCATGGAGAACGAACCCGAGCGTGGCATTCGATGCACGATGTGCTTCGACATGCGCTTCGAGCGGACGGCGCTCTACGCCCATGAGCATGGCTTTCCCGTGATCACCAGTTCGCTGGGCATCTCGCGCTGGAAGAACATGGCGCAGATCAATGACAGCGGCCACCGCGCCGCAAAGCCTTACGAGGGATTGGTCTACTGGGATTTCAATTGGCGCAAGGGTGGCGGCAGCCAGCGCATGATCGAGATCAGCAAGCGTGAGCGCTTCTATCAGCAGGAATACTGCGGCTGCGTCTATTCCCTCAGGGACACCAATCGCCATCGCCGTGACCAGGGGCGCGAGCGCATCCATCTCGGGGTGAAGTTCTACGGCGATGATGACCCGGGCACGCCGTAGTCCAGGGGACACGAAAGCAGAAGTGAGCACATGAGCAAGGCCGTTTATTTCGTCAGTGTCGTCCACAAGGGACGTGAGAGTGACTATCAGGCACTGAGCAAGCGAGGCGCATTGCCTGGTGGCTATCCCAACGAGATCGGTTTCGTGGAGCCCATCCGGGCCAGCAATCGAAGGGAAGCTTTCATCCTGGTCAGGCGCAAGTATCCAGACCATCTGGTGCTCGACGACGCCATCAAGGCCTCGTCGTAGGCAGGAAAACCGCCCTCTGGCGAGGGCGGTTTCGTCTTGGGTTACGCAGCGACCGCAACCCGCTCTCGAAGAATCCGGGCTGATTCCACCAGCGCCTTCAACGCCTGGCGGGTTTCGTCCCATCCACGCGTCTTCAGGCCGCAATCGGGGTTGACCCAGAGCTGCTCGGGCCGGAGCACCTCGCTGGCCTTCTCCAATAGCGTCACCATTTCCGCGATGTCCGGCACGCGTGGCGAATGGATGTCATACACACCCGGGCCGATCTCGTTGGGGTACTGGAACCGCACGAATGCATCCAGCAGTTCCATGCGCGAACGCGAAGTCTCGATGGAGATGACGTCGGCATCCATGGCGGCAACCGCCTCGATGATGTCGTTGAACTCCGAGTAGCACATGTGCGTGTGGATCTGCGTGTCATCCGCCACGCCAGCTGCGGTAATGCGGAAGCTCTCCACTGCCCAGGCAAGGTAGTTCGCCCAGTCCTTGCGGCGCAGCGGCAGGCCTTCGCGTAGCGCTGGTTCGTCGATCTGGATGATGCCGATGCCCGCGGCCTCCAGATCCAGCACTTCATCGCGCAGTGCAAGGGCGAGCTGCCGGCACGTCGTCGAGCGAGGCTGGTCGTCACGAACGAAAGACCACTGCAGCACCGTCACCGGGCCGGTGAGCATGCCCTTCATCGGACGCTCGGTCAGCGACTGCGCATAGGCCGACCAGCGCACCGTCATCGGTGCCGGACGCTGCACGTCACCGTAGATGATGGGCGGCTTGACGCAGCGCGAACCGTAACTCTGCACCCAGCCATGTTTGGTGAAGACAAAGCCATCGAGCTGTTCTCCGAAATATTCGACCATGTCGTTGCGTTCGAACTCGCCATGCACCAGCACATCCAGACCGATCTCTTCCTGGAAACGCACGCACTGCTCGGTCTCGCGCGCGATGAAGTCGTCGTATTCGGTGACCGACCATGATCCGGACTTCAGCCTGGAACGCGCTTCACGTACTTCCTTGGTCTGCGGAAACGAGCCAATGGTCGTGGTGGGATAGAACGGCAGGGCAAAACGCGTCTGCTGGCCATCGCGGCGAACCTTGTATGCGGACTGGCGATGCGTGTCCTTCTGCGCCAGCGCGGCAAGACGCGCACTGACTTCCGGACGATGCACCTTGGCCGAAGCGCGGCGGGCGCTCACGGCAGCACGGGCGACATCGAGCGCGGCACAGGCGGTCACCAGGCCCTTGCTGACGTCAACGACGGTACGCAGCTCTTCAATCTTCTGCCGTGCGAACGACAGCCACGAGTGGATGTCGCTCGAAAGCGTCTTTTCGAGGGAAGCATCCACAGGCACATGAAGCAGCGAACACGAAGGAGCGACCCAGAGTCGATCCTTGCCCACACGTTCCAGCACCTTGCGAGTCACGGCCAAGGCTTGGTCCAGATCCGTACGCCAGATGTTGCGACCGTCCACGACGCCAATGGAAATGACACGGTCAGCAGGCAGCGCGTCCAGCACGGCATCGATCTGCGACGGTGCGCGCACAAGGTCTACATGCAGGCCATCGACCGGAAGTTCGTTGACCAGCGCCAGGTTGTCATCCAGGCCGCCGAAGTACGTCGCCAGCAGAATGCGGGGGCGATCCGCCGATGCAAAGGCCGCGTAGGCCTTGCGGTAGGCCGCGTAATCGTCGCCATCCTGATCAAGCACCAGGCACGGTTCGTCGATCTGCACCCACTCGGCACCGGCCTCCTTCAGACGCGCGAGGATCTCGACGTACACCGGCAACAGGCGATCCAGCAGCAGGAGCCGATCGCTGCCGTCCACGGTCTTGGAGAGCAGCAGGAAACTGACCGGTCCAAGCAGTACGGGGCGCGCGTCGAAACCTAGTGACTTCGCTTCCAGGAATTCGTCCACCGGCTTGTTGGTGCGCAGCCGGAAGGTCTGATCCGCATGCAGCTCCGGCACGATGTAGTGGTAGTTCGTATCGAACCACTTGGTCATCTCCAGTGCGTGCAGATCAATGCCCGCACCCTGGGTTCCGCGTGCGAGCGCGAAGTAACCAGCGATGGGTTCGGCATCGGCCAGATGGCGATAGCGGTCGGGAATGGCGTCAACCAGATAGGCCGTGTCCAGCACATGGTCGTAGAAGGAAAAGTCATTGCAGGGGACGACGTGTGCGCCGGCCTTGCGCTGAAGTTCCCAGTGCCGATGGCGTAGTTCGCGTGCCGTTTCTTCCAGCGCCGAGGCCGGGACGTCACCCTGCCAAAACGCCTCCAAGGCTTGCTTCAGCTCACGCTTGGCACCCATGCGTGGGAAGCCGAGATTGGTAACGATAGTCATCTGCTGCGTTTCCTCGATTCGTGATGAATGAGGAACGAAGGAATCGTGCGTCGGCCTGGAGGGGCCGTGGCGCACGAGCGACCTTCGCCCCCGCGGGCGAACCGAAGCCAGGCGGGCAGACGCACAGAACATCGCACCACGGGGAAGGCGTGGCACTCAGCCCCGGCCGCCTCCCCGCGGAGGCTCCAAGTCAAGCAGGAAGCACTCGCTTCCTGGCTGGGGCAGGTCTTCGGGCTCGTGGACATGAGGGCTCGCGCCGCTCGCCTACTGTTCGTCGCTTCCCAACCCTGAGGGGCCAGTGCTCATCACGAAGGTCGTTTCCACACACCGCTGCGGGGCAGCGCCGGAATTGGCCATACAGGCCGCACCGGCTTCCCTTTTAATAATATCGCTATATCGAGATATAGAGATATTAACCACCAGCGAACTGAAAATAGTCCTATGGCGTGGAGGCGTCAAGCATGGGGCCCGATTGGCCTCTGAAAAGCCGCTCAATCAGGCAATCGAAAGATGGCGAGCGGAACTGGCCGACCTGTTGGAGGCGTCGAGAGAGAGCTGCCAGCATGGCGGGCGAAGGCAGCTTTGGTCATCAGCTTGGTCGTAACCAAGTGGCCCATCATGCTGGCAACAAGCCGTGGCGGTTCCGAGCCTGCCGCTTTTATCGGATTACAGCTGGCAGGATGTCACGATGCGGAAGTAGGCATGACGATGGCGCGCGCGGCGTGCGCGCGATATTGCTCAATCCATTTCACGAATGGCGAGATGCCTCCGAATGGAAAAAAATGCAGGCTCACTTCTCCATGCGCTTCTGTCAGGCCGGCAGCCAGGCGATCGACAAGCAGATCCGGCCCGGCCGTTCCCAGCAGCTTGCCCATGGATATGCCGTACTTGGACCACATCGAAGCGCACGCACTCACGCCGCACAACGCGGCATAGCGCGCAAGCACTGCGACGCCCGCGGGGCCCGGTACGCCTATCCGCACGGGATGCTCCATGCCGCGCTCGCGCAACGTCTTCACCCAGGCCAACAAGGGGTCAGCATCAAATGCAAATTGGGTAACGATCAGGGGCGTCATGCCACGCTTCTCGATGGTGTGACACTTGCGCTCGAGTACATTCCAGCGATCGGGTGCGCTCATGACGGCATGGTCTTCCGGGTGGCCGCCAATCCCGATGACTTTCATGCCTGCGCGTTCGAACACGCCCGTTTCTATCAACGACGAACTGTCGGAAAACGGCCCCTTGGGGTGGGGCGAATCCCCAGCAATCACGAGACAACGCTCAACGCCGGCTTCGGCGACCGCTCGCTCGATAAACAGCTCGAACTCGGCACGAGAGGCAATACGGCGTGCGGAAAGATGGGGCATGGGCTCAAAGCCGAGTTCGCGCACGGCACGCGCCGCGGCAAGTCGTGCTTCATCGCTCTCGCCCGGCAGATAGGGAATGGAAATCGCTGTCGCGGGCAAGATGCGGGAAGCCACTGCGGTCAACGCAGGGATGCTTTTCGCACTCACTTCTAACGAATACGCGTCGATGATGTTGCGCGCAAAGCGAGTCGATGCAGCCGCAGAATCCACATCAGCATCACCAAGCGATGGCATGGGCTTGCGTTCCAAGCGGGTGTTCATCAGGCCGATTCCTCAAGCGATGCCGATGGCGGCGGCAGGCTCGCGGGCCATTTCCACGAAGGCGCGCACGTAGTCGATGGCGATGTCCGCCTCACGCGCCCCTAAAAAGATCTGCTTGGCAATCCCGTTCAAGCCAAGACGCACGGGCACCACGTCCATCTTCACGGCGTATTCCTGGACCAGCCAGCGCGGCAGGGCGGCCACGCCGCGACCACTTGCCACCATCTGCAGCATGATGTCGGTGGTCTCGATGGCCTTATGGCGCCTGGGCGTGACACCGGCTGGCAGAAGAAACTGGCTGTAGATATCCAGGCGTTCGATGTCCACGGGATAGCTGATGAGTACCTCTCGGGTCAGCTGCTGGGGTTTTACGTATGCCTCCGAAGCCAAGGCATGGCCTTTGGCTACGACCAGCACCTGCTCGTAGTCGAACACGGGCTCGAATCGCAGGCCCGGCTTGAACAGCGGGTCGGGCGTAACCAGAAGGTCGATCTCGTAGCCGAAGAGTGCCCCGATGCCGCCGAACTGGAATTTTTGCCTGACGTCCACGTCCACGTCGGGCCATGCCGCGAGATAGGGCGACACCACCTTGAGCAGCCACTGGTAGCAGGGGTGGCATTCCATGCCGATGCGCAGCGCGCCGCGCTCGCCCTGCGCAAACTGGCCAAGGCGCTCTTCGGCCAGGTCAAGTTGTGGCAGCACGCGGTTGGCCACCGCCAGTAGATACTGGCCGGCCTGCGTCAGACGCAGACTCCTGCCTTCACGCAGCCATATGTCCGTACCCAGCTGCTGTTCCAGCTTCTTCATGCTGTGACTCAGGGCCGACTGGGTCAGGTTGAGCACGCCCGCCGCGGCCGTCAACGACCCTTGCTTTTCGACTTGTTGGACGATGCTGAGGTGAATTCGCTCAAGCATTCAGATGACTCACATTCATGGATCGGTGAAATAAAACCATTGTACTTCATCGATGCTCCTCCCTACGATCGATTCGGATTGCTCGGTTGCAGTGGCCAAAGCGACCCAGCTTCGGCCACTCGGGCAATCGCAGCGGATCAGCCTGGTCGGTACAGACCGCGCTTCTATCCGCGCCTCTTTGGTGCCCTCTGGGGTTTTGGCACCACGCACATCCATCTATAAGAAAGCAAAAATGACCCGTCCCCTCCGTGTCGTCGCTGTTTCTGGCGGGCTGCAGCAGCCGTCGAAGGCTGCCGTCCTGGCCGAATACCTGCTGAGCTTGATCGCCGACGAAATCCCGTGCGAACAGCACCTGATCGAACTGGGACAGCTTGCACCACGACTGGCCGGGGCGGTTTGGCGCTCCCAGCTGCCCGAATCACTGGAGCAGGAGCTGAAGGCCGTTGAGCAAGCCGACGTTCTGGTGGTGGCAACCCCGGTCTACCGCGGCTCCTACACGGGGCTGTTCAAGCACTTCTTTGACTTCATCGATCAGGACGCCTTGATCGACAAGCCGGTTTTGTTGGCGGCGACGGGTGGCAGTGAGCGCCATGCCCTGATGATCGACCACCAGTTGAGACCGCTTTTCAGTTTTTTCCAGGCTCGTACTTTGCCGTTAGGTGTCTATGCGACCGATAGGGATTACGTCGAACACCGGTTGCAGAACGAGGCGCTCATCCAGAGAGCCGAATTGGCGGTTCAACGCGCCTTGCCGATGTTGCCAATGGCGCCCCACCCAAGATCGACAGCCGCCAAAAACGCGGTCTCGGCCTGAAAAATGGTTTCGGCAAACGTGACGCGAGCAAACAGCCTGCGCCGATAAGAGACCGCTGCATTCGGACCATCGTCGAGGTGGCAAAGCGCTCGGGACATGCTCAAGGCTGACTCCCATCCCGCGTGAGCAATGGGCGCAGCACTGAGCAAGATCCTTGAGAACCCGCTGGAACTACCAACGGGAGGGCAAGGGAGAAATTTGAAGCCACTGGATCCGACGAGGTATCGGATACAGATTTTTTCGCGAAATTTACGGTGCCAGATCACGATGAATAACGAGTTCGCCTTCCACATCAAGAGTCTTCGTTTCGACGAAAACTATCGCCCGGCCGACAGCACACGCCTGACGACCAACTTTGCCAACCTGGCCAGGGGCGAAAGTCGCCAGGAGAACTTGCGCAACACTCTCAGGATGATTGACAACCGCTTTAATGACTTGGCGAACTGGGACAACCCCAAAGGTAACCGCTACGCCGTCGAGCTCGACATCATTTCCGTTGAGATGAACATCGGTGCCAACGGCGGCGATGATGTGTTTCCGTTGATTGAGATACTGAAGACAAGCATCGTTGATAGATAGAACGGCGGGCGGATCGATGGCATCGTCGGCAATAATTTTTCATCGTACGTGCGCGACTATGACTTCAGTGTGCTTTTGCCAGAGCACAACAACGGCAAGCCCACTTTCAGCACCCCAGGCAATTTTGGCGATCTGCATGGGAAGCTGTTCAGGCACTTCGTAAATTCCAGTGCCTACAGGGAGAATTTCAACAAGCCGCCCGTTATCTGCATAAGCGCATCGAGCAGCAAAACCTACAGCCGCACCGAGAACCGTCACCCCAACCTTGGCGTTGAGTATCAGCAGGACGCGCTTTCTTCGACGGATCAGTATTTCAAAAAGATGGGCCTGCAGGTTCGCTACTTCATGCCGCGAAACAGTGTCGCGCCGCTGGCCTTTTACTTTCTTGGCGATCTGCTTTTCGACTACACCAATCTCGAGCTGATCAGCATCATCAGCACGATGGAGACGTTTCAAAAAATATACCGCCCTGAAATCTACAACGCCAACGCCGCGGCGGGCGCGGTTTATCAGCCAAGCTTGACCAACCAGGACTATTCCTTGACGAAGATCGTCTACGACCGGGAAGAGCGCAGCCAATTGGCCGTCAAGCAAGGGCGGTTTACCGAGGAACACTTTATCAAGCCATACAAAAGCGTTCTCGAACAATGGGCGGCGAACTACGCTCTCTGATCAACCCAATTGCGAAGAATTATCCACTGTGAAGAAGACACTGCCCACGTCAACGGCCGGTAGCTTGCCCAAGCCATCCTGGCTCGCACAACCTGAAAAACTTTGGTCGCCCTGGAAATTGCAGGGCGAAGAATTGATTGACGGCAAGCAGGACGCCTTGCGCCTCTCCTTGCACGAACAAGAGCAGGCCGGCATCGACATTGTCAGTGATGGCGAACAGACACGCCAACACTTTGTCACCACGTTTATCGAGCATCTCGAAGGCGTTGATTTCGAAAAGCGCGAGACCGTCCGGATTCGTGACCGCTATGATGCGAGCGTGCCGACCGTCGTAAGTGCGGTGAGTCGCCAGAAGCCAGTGTTTGTTGAAGATGCGAAGTTTCTGCGGCAGCAAACCAAAAAGCCCATCAAATGGGCTCTGCCGGGCCCGATGACGATGATCGATACACTGTTTGATCGCCACTACAAGAGTCGCGAAAAGCTAGCCTGGGAGTTCGCAAAAATTCTCAACCAGGAAGCCAGGGAGCTGGAAGCTGCCGGCGTCGACATCATCCAGTTCGATGAGCCCGCCTTCAATGTGTTCTTCGATGAAGTGAATGACTGGGGTGTTGCTGCGCTGGAGCGGGCTATCGAAGGCCTCAAATGCGAAACAGCCGTGCATATTTGCTACGGTTACGGCATCAAGGCCAATACGGATTGGAAAGAGACGCTTGGGTCCGAATGGCGCCAGTATGAGGAATCATTTCCCAAGCTTCAGAAATCCAACATCGACATCATCTCGCTGGAATGTCACAACTCGCACGTTCCCATCGACCTGATCGAACTCATTCGAGGCAAGAAGGTGATGGTGGGTGCCATTGACGTGGCAACCGATAGCATTGAAACGCCGGATGACGTCGCCAATACCTTGCGGAAGGCGCTTCGGTTTGTGGATGCCGACAAGCTCTATCCCTCCACGAACTGTGGCATGGCGCCCTTATCTCGGCGCGTGGCAAGGGGTAAGCTGAATGCTCTCAGTGCCGGTGCGGAAATTGTTCGGCGTGAACTCTCGGCCTAAGGCCGCCACCGGTGTTTCAAGTAGCGCAAATCGATGGAAGCGGCAGATCACATGCCGCTTCCATGATTTGTGATGCATTGCACTGGCTAGAAAACCCTTGCGGAGCAACCCGGGACATAACGCCGACCAGGATGTACTTTCGCTATAGTTTTCGCGTTACCTCGGTTGATTCGCTGGTAACCCCATGAGTTCGCGCGCCTGCATCCACCAGATGAACTCATCGAACCAGTGGTCACTCGTGGTTCCCTTGGACGCAAGCTCGAACCCATGACCGCCGTGCTCGTACACGTGAAGTTCGGCAGGTGCGCCTGCCTTGCGCCACGCGGTGTAGATCTGCACGCTGTCGTGGGGCATGTATTCGTCATCGGCGGCGGCTGCGATGAATGCAGGCGATGCGTCGGCAGGCACGGGCGTGCGTAGTCCGCCATAGAACAGACCGACGACGTCGGGCCGGGTCGCCTTGTCGCCGATGGCAAGATCGGCGGCGAGAAACGCTCCGGCGGAAAAGCCGATAAACCCCACTCGCTTGGGATCGATACCCCATTGGGCTGCGTGGCTGCGCACGATGGTCATGGCACGCTCGCCATCCTCCACCGCATGCTTTTCGCCTGCGAAGGTGGGCACTTCCACAGGCAGGCCGCTTTTTGCGCGGGCCATGATCGTCTCCATCTCCTTCATGTGGACGTCGGGCATGTGCATCGCAGTGTTGGGACTGCGGATCGTGCGGTACTTGAGCACCAGCGCAGTGATGCCGCGCTGTGCAAGCTGACGCGCGATGTCCGTGCCGCCGCCCACGTAACCCAGCCCGACGAAGCCGCCCCCGGGAGCGATGATGATGGCCGTACCATTGGCGCGCCCCGGCGAAGGGCGGAACAATTCCAGCGTGGGGTCGCTGACGTTGAAGATCATGGTTTCGCCTGTTTCAGCCAACGTGTCCCGCGTCTCCGGAACGCCGAGCGGCGTGACTTGCCCCTTTGCGTAGAGCGGAATGATCGTTCCTTGATCGCTTGTCGTCTGCGCGATCGCTCCCGTCGACAACACCGCTGCGATGACGCCGAGGTTCGCCATCGCGGCCCACTGCTTCATGATTGTCTTCATCGTCAGAACCCCACCTTGAGCGTGACATAAGCCGATCGCGGCTGATTGGGCGCGATCACGGGGTAACCCATATAGGAATAAGGGTCCCAGGCCCGTCGCCCGGTGAGATTGACCACGGAAAGACCCCAAGTGAACCGGCCGATGTCATATGCCGCTTGTGCGTCGACCGCGGCATAGCCGGGCACTGCGATGGTGTTGGGCAGCGTCAGTTCGCGCGAACTGAACGCAGTGATGCCCATGCCGAAAGAAAGCCCCTTCGCTGGACCGTTGAGCAACCGATAGCGCGCAGCGATGCGTCCGCTGTTCCTTGGCACGCGTGCGAGCTGATCACCAGGGGCCACCCCATCGTCGCGCGTGTCGGTATACGCATAGTTGGTGAGCAGCGAGAAGGCCGGCGTCGGCTCCCACACCAGATCCGCCTCCACACCGCGCGCCGTTTGACGTCCGCTCTGCAGATAGAAGCCTGGGTTATTGGGATCGGACGTCACGACGTTATCGTGCGTCTGGCGAAACAGCGCAACCGTGCCGGACAGATGGCTTTCTGGGAGAGCCAGTTTGATGCCACCCTCGACATTGCTGGAGGTTTCCGGCTTGGGCACCTGCAAGCCGATAAACCCGAAGGGCGCGCGGAATGCAGTGGCGTAATCAGCGAACAACGCCACGCCACGCGCGAGGTCGAACGTTGCGCCGATGCGCGGCGAGACATGGGTATAGGTGGAATCGTTGGCGACGCCAATATTGCTGTTTTCAAGGAATTTCAACGACGTCACACGCAAGGCGCCGGTCAGGTGCAGACGCCCGTACGTCGCCTGATCCTGAAAATAAGCAGCAGTGGTTTCGTAGCGATCATCCTCGAAGGAATTGACCGGAAGCTGGGCCGTATAGCTCAGATCGTATTGCGGATCGGCCAGGTTGATCGTGCCCGACGGGCTGTCGCTGACGAACAGACCCATGCCGCTGTAGAAGGTTGTCCGGTCGTAGTTCACGCCGCCAAGCAGTTCATGCGTGCCGCCGAGCATGTCGACCTCGGCCGCGAGATTGGCGTCGAGGGTGGCCTCGTCGGTACGGGTAGTCATTGATATGGGAAAGACATCGTAGATCGGCGGAACGGCGTCCGATGGCACCAGGCCGGGGTAGACGAAGCTGCCGCTCTCATCGACCTTGCTTGTGTAATAGCGCCCGGTGACGGTCAGCTTCACGCGATCGGAAAAGGCGTGGTGCAGCGTAGCGGTGCCCATCTGGCTATCGTTTTTCGTCAGGGGCTGGTTGATCGGCGAGCCGGGAAAAGCATCGCGATCAAGCTTTCCCGGAAGCGCCTCATCGGCGGGAAGGCCGGAATATTCAAGGCCGCTGCGATGGTTGAACTGTCCCTGCAGAAGCAGATCGGTCGCGTCGTCAATCTTGAACAAGATGCTGGGCTGCAACGACCAGCGCTTGCCATGGACCTTGTCGATCCAGCTGTCGTTGCTTTGATAGTCGGCCGCCAACCTGGCGTCGACACTCTGCGCCAGCGGCACGTTGATGTCGCCATAGGGATTCCAGGTGGAGAAGCTGCCTGCGCGCATCGCCACGTATCCGCCCAGCGTGTCGTTTGGGCGTTGGGTTTCCAGATTGATAACGCCGCCGAGCGGCGTACCCAGGCCGCCGCCGTAGAGCGTGGCGCTGGGCCCCTTGAGCACCTCGATCCGCTCGATGCCGACCAGGCTATTGGGATCAAACGCCTGCTGGTTGCCGGCGAAGATCGGCAGGCCGTCCACATAAACCTCGGCGGGAAATCCACGCACGATCGGCGGGATGAACAGCACCTCGTCCGAGCGCGTGGGTGTCACGCCTGAGATGTTGACGAGGGCATCGCTCAGTGTGTGGCGATCCTGGTCTTCGATCAGCGACTGCGTGATGACCTGCACCGATTGCGGTACTTGGATAAGCGGCGTGTTCGTGCGTGTCGCTGCCGTGGAATCCGGCGCGGCGTAGCTGCCGACCGTCGCCGTGACGACGACAGGTTCACTCGTCCAGCTCACCCGTTTATCGCTGGGTGCATTGGCGGCGGTGGACGCGTTGCCCCGGCAAGTGGTGTCGTCCGTTTTCGCCGAGGCGCAATGTTGCGTCTGGTCCGCGGAAGGCACGCCATCGGCGGCGTGGACGATGGAACCGTAGCCTGCCGTCAAAGCGGCGGCGACGCTCAGGCCCAGCAGCGTTTTTGCCGCAGGCTTTCGGAAGATAGGCGGGTGGGTGCCATGGGAAGGCGATGAACGATCAGCCAGAGAAAGCTGCTGCGCGGCCGATGCCGTGCGCAAGGGAAAATAAGGTTGAGACATGTTGAACCCTGATACTTGAAAGAGAAGGCGTGCCCCAACCAAGCCGGTGCGCGCCACGCGCACGCCAAGCCCGATCAAGAAAGCTGCGTTGTTTCCGTCGTCAACCGATCAGGGGTGGTCCGCGCGAGCGCCAAGGCAACGTGTGCACAGCCCGCGTCGAGGAGGGCGTGAACACCATCGCCAAGTGAGGCGCATCTACAGGCAAAACATGGATGACCGCGAACCCGGTGAGGGCCGGGCTATGAATAAAGAAGGCGCAATAGCCGCAGGGATCCAGCGAATCGGGTGTGTGCGGATGCTGGGGCCTGGGCATGTCGCCCATGCCCTCCATGGGGCAATCGGCCGACATCGCCGGTCCAGCATGGGCTTCGAGGAAGCGACTGAGCGGTGACGCCAACACGATCAGGCCCAGCGCACACCAGGCCATCCATGCGACATACCGGCCGGCGCGGCTTGATCGGTTCAAACCGCACCTTCCCGGTGCAACGTTCCTGGCGCATGGACACTCACCCGCCCGGATGTGCGGAACATGCATAGCGCCATGTCAGATGCGTGCGCGGAGGCGGTCTCGCACATACATCGTTGCCAGCACGCAGATAAACCAGGGTGTCTCACGGGGAATTCCGCTCCAGGAGCGGGGTGACCACGCTCTCCAGTCGCGCCCGGGTCATCTCAGGTGTTTTTTCCTTCCAGCCGTCGTGCACGAGAAAGCCGCGGCTGTCGATGACAAAGCTCACCGGCAAGCGCCAGATACGGCCGTATCCGGGCACGTGGGCATCGCCGAGCAAACCCACGGGAAAGTTCAGCGTCGCCGCGATGCGCTTGACCTCAGGGAGCGTATCGGGCGTATCGAGGCTGAAGCCAAGCACCACCAGGCCGTCCTTTTCGTGCTCCTGCGCGTAGCGGGACAGCAGCGGCAGCTCCTCGCGACATGGCTCGCACCATGTCGCCCAAAAGGTGAGGATCACCGTCTTGCCACGTAGTTCATCCAGTGAAATGTGTTGGCCGTCCAGCGTGTCGAGCGTGATGGCGGGCGCTGGCTGACCGACGCGAAGATCAGTGGCGCGTGCAGCTGGCATCGCTGCCAGAAGCACCAGGCAGGCAAGCACGGCGTGACGCAAGAAGTACATGGAACGCATCGGCATTGAACCCGTCAGATCGATCAGCGTGGCACGGAGGTAGAGAGGCTTGGCACGGCGTTACGCCTTCAAAGCTTCATGCTGAGTCCGACCGTACCCGTCCAGTGCGGGAACAGTTGGTATCCCTGCAGATGGCTGTAAACCGGCACCTGCACGAATGCATAGAACTGCAGCGTCTTGGTCAGGCTCGCACTGATGCCGGGGCTCACATAGGCCACGGTGCCGGCCGTGTCCGGCGTATCGGCAAAGGCGCCATCGTCAGCGCTCCGATGAAAGACATTGATCTGCACCTGCGGAACCCAGTTAGCGTGCGCCTCATAGCGCAAACCCAAGCTTGCAGAAGCGAGATTGCCGGGCCGGAAGTTCGCGCCGGGCTGATCCATGCGCTCGCTCACGGCTGCCTGGAACTGTCCATTCACGAACATGTCGAAGTTCTGGCTGACGGGCTGGTAGTAGTAGGCCCCGACGATGAGATCGGTGCTTCCCGTGCCGGCTTGCAGGCTGCTATCCAGTGACTGACCAAGACCAGGACCCGAGTGGAATGTCGTGGGATGTCCCACGAAATCGCCATCGTCAGTTTCGCCGCCGTAGTGGCCGGTCGGCAGCTTGATGCCGAACTGCACACCCAGGTTATGCGTCGGTAGAAACCCCTGGTAGCTGCCGATGACCTTGATGTCGCCAAGGCCAGCGACGTGCGCATTGCTGACCTGATCGGGGGCCGTCTCATCGGGCGTGTAAGGCGCCAGCTGCGTGCCGTAGGTATCGTGATCGCGCATCACATAAGGCACCACGAAACTCACGCCCCAATCGGCGTTGAATCGATAAGTGGCGCCCACGTTGATGTAGCGGTTGATGGTCTGCTTCTCGATTTCGCCGCCGCCTAGCGACGGATCGGACGGCTGGTTGACCACCTGCGAAGGCGTCGCCTTGCTGTTGCCGTGGCGCAGTTGATCCTGGTCGATGAAGGTGTAGTCAACATTGACGCGCCATCCGCTGGCCGTCGAATAGCCCGTGGCAGCATCGGTGCTCAACGTGCATCCGCATGTTGCGCAAGCAAGGGCCAGCTGCGGCACGAAGGCAGCGGTGAGCAGAAGCGGTAGGGTTATCGCGGCACGTTGCATCCGCGTGCGATTGGACCTGGCGTTGAAAGCAGCGTGGGTGATCATGGTTGCGTGATCCAAAGGCGGTATGGCAATAGGGAATGGTTTCATGGCGACTGGCGCGCTATGGCGTCGCCTTGAGTTCGGCAACGGGTGTGAGTCCGAGGAAATGGCGTGGCCCCGGCAGGCGTCGCAAGAGAGCGCGTTCCAGTAAAAGGACCAACAGCATCGAGGCGCCGAGCAGTGGCAGCACGACGCCCAGCAGACAAAGCAGCAAGACGAAACCGCCTGCGTAGCGCGGCGGATGTTGCGTGGCTGGTGCGCCAAGGGTCCCGACGGGGCGTCGCCGCCACCAGAGCACGGTGGCGCTCACGGTCATGGTGATCAGCCCCAATGCCGTGAATGCACTGAGTATTTGATTGAGTGGCGGGAACAGCACGCCTTCATGCACGGCGACGCCGTAACCGATCAGGCGATCCAACAGCGGACGTTGCGCGAAATCGACGCGCTGGATGACGCGGCCTTGCACCGGGTCCAGCGTCAGGTCCGATCGCAACGAGCGATTGTCGGCATCCGACCGCGCAGACCACACCGGCTTCTTGGCCGAAGGCGGCGCGATAAGCACCGGCGGTGCGAGCCGCTCTGCGATCACCGCTGGCAACACGCGATCCAGCGCCGTGTAGTCGATCATCGGCCTCACGCCAACGTGCATGGCACCCATGCCCATGTGCATCGCGTGCTCGTCGGGCGGTGCGTTCGACGCGGCAATGCGCTTGCGTTCATCCGCGCTGCCGATGGTCCAGTCCTGCACCACGGCGGCGTGAGCCATGTATTGGCGTGCGTCGCGCAACAGCCCGCCCCAGGATTTGGCCCACGGCAGTCCCGAGACAAGCAGGAACAACGCGAAGAAGGAAACCCATACACCCGTGACGGCATGCAGGTCGCGCCAGAACACGCGCCCGCTCTGTCCCAGCCGCGGATAGAACACGCCGGCCAGACGACGCCCCCGTGGCCACCACAGATACAAACCAGTGAGCAGCAGAAGGATGGTCCACGAGGCGGCCAGCTCAACCACCATGGAGCCCGTAGTGCCGAGCATCATCTCGCCGTGCAGGTAGAAAATGATCCGCATGAAGCGATCGCTTTCACGCACGACATGAAGCACGCGAAGGCTGGAAGGGTCCACGTAGACGCGCGTCAACTCGCTGCCTTTACCCAGCAGGATGCGGGCCGCCGCATGAGGTGAAGCGGGAGCTTCGTACGCGTTGAGTACCGTGCCTGGGACAGCTGCGAGCGCGGCTTCAACCTGCGCCGACGCGGGTTTGGCCGGAGCATCGGTGACGTGGGCATACGCGCGATCCAGCCAGGGCTCAACCTGCGGCTTGAACAGATAGATCAGGCCCGTGCAGGCAAGCCACAACACGAAAGGCAGGCAGAATACGCCCGCGTAGAAGTGCCAGCGCCACAGCAATCGGTAAGCGTTGCGGCGGTGTGAGTCAGCGCGATGGGTCCGCGTCATGGACATACCCATGACGCAGGGCGCCTCTGCGCGCGTGGCGCAAGGCGGCGTGGAAGGCGATACATGTTGGCAATCCCATGAAGAACGCCGCGCCCATAGCGCGCACGCTCAGACGACACCGGAGTGCCGTCTCAATGCACTGTGTTCCGCCGTAGCGGTGTTTAGGTCACAGCGGGATCAAGGCAGGAGGGCCGCGCACATGCAGCGGCAGCGATCTGAGCAGGGGGGAAGCCGCCAACGAGGCGGCAGGCTCGGGAAGCATTGCCCCAACGCGATGAACCATCGCGACAAACGTCGCCGTCAACGCCGGGCTCTGGCCCAGCAGCACGCAGTAACCGCACGCCTCCCCGTTGCCAGGATGCTTGGGCATGGAAGGCATGCCGTGCGCGTGGTCCATGCCGTGTCCGGCACACGACGCGCCCATATCCAGCATGGGCTCCATCGACATCCGCACCTGCGAAATCGCGGGCGCAACCAGCAGCAACCCCAGGGCAACCAGGGCCAGCCAGGTGATCAACCGATGCTGGAAGCGTCTGAGGTGCAAAGCGGAATTCCGTTACCTGGCAAACATTGGACCAGGGTCCAGGGATCATGCCATATCTGAGGCCACGGAAAACGCGCAGGAGACAATCTGTCACTAGCTCACGCGTCGAAGCCCCAGCCAAACGGGCTTAGTCCCCGGTGGAGTAGAACAGAGTCACTTTCGCTGCTGTTGCTCTTCTAGGCTAGCCACAAGCGACGTCATGGATTGGGACCCGTGTCATTTACGGCACCGAATTTCTTAGCCAGCAGAAATCGGGCTCACCTCCGCAGACAGCGAATCCATTTGAACAAGCGCATCCAGAGCAGCACGTTCTAGCAGGAAGGCCAGGGAGGGTGAGATGGCTCCATCGCCCATAACACAAGCCATGGAATTAAGTATGGCTGACAGATCTCCATGGCTATCGTCCTCCACTGCCCGAGCTACATCCCGGAGGATATGCCCAGCGAGCAAGGCTTGCGCCCGCGATAGGCCATCTGTACTCCCTTCCTGCAGTATGCGTGCGACGAGACGCAAGGGCTCCATGGGACAGGAAATCATGATCTGCCCCCTTGAACCGCGACACCCGCATTGATTAAGACCTTATCGCGCCCTGATATGACAAATTTGTCAAATGCCACTGCGGAGCAACAGAAGACCGCAAATGCATAGATGCGCGTGACTTAGGATGACTAATTTGGGCTGAACTTTATCGACGGTCCGGATGATGGGATGCAAGCGGCGTGGCCGGTCGCTTACGTGCCAAATCCCCTTACATATAGTCGGGATGAAGTCACCAGTCAGCATGTCCGCTTTCGACTGCGACTTCAGCCGGTCAACGCAACACACTATAGACGCGCAAGCGTGAGGAGTGTTGCCCATGGCCATGCGCCGTAA
>NZ_QAVX01000001.1 GCF_003121485.1 Dyella sp. C11
CCAACCGCGCGGCTTGGTGGCTCTTTCTCGAGCACCCCCCCCTCACCCCGGCCCTCTCCCCGCCGGGGAGAGGGAGAAGTGCGGGGCATCGCGAATCGCCCAACGAAAAACGCCGCCCTAAGGCGGCGTTTTCAAATACGAAGTACGAAGAAGGCTTACTTCGCCTGATCCACGATCCAGTGCACCGCGGCCTTCACCTGATCATCCGTCAGCGCCGGGTTGCCACCCTTCGCCGGCATCATGTTGCCGTCCGGACCCTTGTAGCCATCCGTCGCGTGCTTGATCAGCGTGTCGATGCCTTCGGCGATGCGTGGACCCCAGTTGGCCTTGTCACCCAGCTTCGGTGCGCCGGCGATGCCTGCGGTGTGGCAGCTGTGGCAGAGGTTGTCGTAGATGGTCTTGCCGTCGGTCGTGCCACCATAGGCGACCTGCGAGGCGGCGGCCTTGGCGGCGGCTTCCTGCGCGGCCTGCATGGCGGCGCGGCCGGTGTCGCCGGCGTAGACACCGCCGGCCGGCGCGATACGCGCTTCGGTCTGGGCGGTGGTTTGCGGATTCACTTCCTTCGGCTCGTGGTCGTAGATCAACCAGGCGCCGCCGATCAGCAGGAGGGTCAGTACAGACAGGCCCACGATCAGCAGCGAGAAGCTACGCATGAAACTCTGGTCGGACTTCGTCAAGGAACCGCTCACGCAATGACTCCAATTCAATGGACAAATCAATGGACGGCCCAAAGGGATGTCGCGGGCCGGATTAGCTTTGGTTCAGGCAACAATTGGCCGAGTATAGACGAAGGCCGCGCCAAGTTTCAGTTGCTCCGATAGCGGCGCCATGTCGCGGTATGACCACACTATTTCATGCAAATTTCTTCATTTTGACGCGATAGGCTGGCAAAACCCTGCCATCGGTCATGGGGTACCCATGTCAACTGGCATTGTCTATTCCCGTTGATCTGACCCTATCCTTTCACTCGACACATAGGTCTTGGGATGCTCTGAGGAATTTTGCGCAGCCGCCACCGGCTCTGTCTGCTCGCAGGTTGCAGGGGAGTCAGCGAAGGCAGACTGGACGTCTGTCGAGCCGGCTTCCCGAAGAGTTGCGGGCAAACAGAGCCGGCCATAGCAGCAAGTTCTGGTGTTTTTGGTGATGTCTGGAAGGCCCGCTGCCGGCGCCGCTCGGCTTGGCAAGACAGCCCGTCTTCCCTGCGCCGTGCAGCGCCGGCAGCGGGCCTTCCAGACATCATGGCGGCTGCGCAAAATTGTTCAGAGCATCCCTGGGCGCGCGGAGCGCACCGAGGGGTCGGGTGACCTGTCTTTCTTTCTGGGAGTTTTTTCATGTCGCGTTTTTGGAAGATCGCGCTGATCGTTGTGGCCGTGATCGTGGTGGGAGCCGTGGGCTTCCGTTTGCTGCACAAGCCCGCTGCCGAGGAAGGCGCACAGGGTCAGCACCGCGGTCAGCACAGGGGACAGGGAGCATCGGGTGACGCCCCAGCCGGCGGCGCCTCGGACAAGGACAAGGACGCCGCACCGGTGCCGGTGACGGTGGAGCCCGTGGTGAAGCAGGATGTGCCGGTGTACCTCACCGCGCTGGGCACCGTGCAGGCGCTCAACACGGTCACGGTGAATCCGCAGATCAGCGGCCAGATGCTGAGCATCAACTTCAAGGAAGGCCAGGAAGTGAAGAAGGGCGACCTGCTCGCGCAGATCGACCCGCGTCCGTTCCAGGCCGCCTATGACCAGTCCGCCGCCAAGCAGCAGCAGGACGAAGCCCAGCTCGCCACCGCGCAGAGCACGCTCAAGCGCAACGATGCGCTGGTGGCGAAGGGTTATGTCGCCCAGCTGGACATGGACACCTACCGCAACAACGTGGCGAACCTCGTTGCCACCGTGGCCGCCGACAAGGCTGCCGTGCGCGCTGCCAAGGTGAACCTGGACTACACCCGCATTCTTTCGCCCATCGATGGCGTGGCCGGCATTCGCCAGGTTGATCCGGGCAACGTCGTTACCACCACCACCAACGTGGTCACGCTGACGCAGATCCACCCGATCTACGTGATGTTCACCCTCCCGGAGCAGAACCTGGAGACGGTGCGCAAGGAAGCCGCCAGCGGTGAACCGCTGGAAGTGCTGGCGCTGGACCGCTCCGACTCGCACACCATTGCCGACGACGGCCAGCTCAACGTGGTCGACAACCAGATCGACACCACCACCGGCACGTTCAAGCTGCGCTCGGTGTTCCAGAACGCCAAGGGCGACCTGTGGCCGGGCCAGTTCGTGAACACGCGCCTGAAGGTGAGCACGGTAAAGGGCGGCCTGGTGATCCCGGCGCAGGCAGTGCAGCGTGGTCCGGATGGCGACTACGTGTACCTGGTGCAGCAGGACCAGACGGTCAAGATGAATCCGGGCAAGGTGGCCAATGAAGTGGGCGACAGCCACGTCATGATTTCCTCGGGCCTCGCGCTCAACGACCTGGTGGTGACGGAAGGCCAGTTCCGCCTGAAGCCGGGCAGCAAGGTCAAGGCGCTCAAGCCGGGCGAAGTGCCGACGGCACCGACCACGGCCGAGATGGACAAGGCCAAGAAGAACGCCAAGCAGCAGGGCGGCGGCGGTCGCCGCGGCGGCTGATTTGTGAGGGATGAGAGACGAGGGATGAGTAGCGAGGGCGTGATGACCAAGCCGTTCGCCGACCATCCATGGTGCTGAGTAGCGCGGGCTTGCGCCCTCGCTGCTCGCCTCTTACCCCTGCATCCATGGCAACGCGCGTTACAGGAACAGGCGCGCTCACCTAACCAACGGCAAACCTATGGGCTTCTCCACACTCTTCATTCGTCGACCGATCGCCACCTCGCTGCTGATGGTGGCGGTGCTGCTGCTCGGCATCCTCGGCTACCGCCAGCTGCCGGTATCGGCGCTGCCCGAGATCGACGCGCCCAGCCTGGTGGTGACCACGCAGTATCCGGGCGCCAGCGCCTCGACCATGGCGTCGCTGGTGACCACGCCGCTGGAGCGCAACCTGGGCCAGATCTCCGGCCTGGCGATGATGACCTCCGACTCGTCGGCCGGTCTCTCGACCATCGTGCTGCAGTTCGCCATGGATCGCGACATCGACATCGCCGCGCAGGACGTGCAGGCCGCCATCAACCAGGCGCGCGGCACGCTGCCCAGCACGCTGCCGTATCCGCCGGTGTACAACCGCGTGAATCCGGCCGATGCGCCCATCATCACGCTCAAGCTCACGTCCGACAGCCTGCCGCTGCGTGACGTGAACAACTACGCCGACTCGATCCTCGCGCAGAAGCTCTCGCAGGTGCAGGGCGTGGGCCTGGTGTCCATCGCCGGCAACGTGCGTCCGGCCGTGCGCGTGCAGGTGAACCCGTCGCAGCTGGCCAATCTCGGCCTCACGATGGAAGACGTGCGCAGCGCGCTCACCGAAGCCAACGTGAACGCGCCCAAGGGCACGCTCAACGGCGCCACGCAGTCCTACAGCATCGGCACCAACGACCAGCTCGCCGACGCCGCCGAGTACAAGAGCACCATCATCGCGTACAAGAACAACGCGCCGGTGCGCCTGTCCGACGTGGCCGAAGTGGTCGACGGCGTGGAGAACGACCAGCTCGCCGCGTGGGCGAACGGCAAACCCGCCGTGCTGCTCGACATCCGTCGCCAGCCGGGCGCCAACATCGTGCAGACCGTGCAGCAGATCCGCGCGATCCTGCCGCAGCTGCAGGCCGTGCTGCCGGCAGACGTGCACCTGGATGTGTTCGCCGACCGCACCATCACCATCCGCGCGTCGGTGGAAGACGTGCAGTTCACGCTGATCCTCACCATCTGCCTGGTGGTGGCGGTGATCTTCGTGTTCCTGCGCCGCCTGTGGGCCACGGTGATTCCGTCCGTTGCGGTGCCGCTGTCGCTGATGGGTACGTTCGGCGTGATGGCCTTCACCGGCATGTCGCTGGACAACCTCTCGCTGATGGCGCTGACCGTGGCCACCGGCTTCGTGGTGGACGATGCGATCGTGATGATCGAAAACATCGTGCGCTACATCGAGCAGGGCAAGGAGGGCAAGGAAGCTGCTGAAATCGGCGCGAAGGAAATCGGCTTCACGGTGCTGTCGCTGACCGTCTCGCTGATTGCCGTGTTCCTGCCGCTGCTGCTGATGCCGGGCGTCACCGGTCGCCTGTTCCACGAATTCGCGTGGGTGCTCACCATTGCGGTGGCCATCTCCATGCTGGTGTCGCTGACGCTGACGCCGATGATGTGCGCCTACCTGCTGCGACCCGATGCGCTGCCCGAAGGCGACGACGCGCACGAGCGCCACGCCGCCGCCGGCAAGAAGACCTGGTGGTCGCGCCTGGTTAATGTGTACGAGAGCTCGCTCGACTGGGTGTTGGGCCATCAGCGCCTGACCATCCTGATCGCGGCGGCCACCGTCGTGCTCACCGTGTTCCTCTACATCGTGATTCCGAAGGGCCTGCTGCCCGAGCAGGACACCGGCCTGATCACCGGCGTGGTGGCGGCCGACCAGAACGTCGCCTTCCCGCAGATGGAGCAGCGCACCAAGGCCGTGGCTGACGCGCTTCGTCGCGACAAGGCGGTGACCGGCGTGGCCGCGTTCATCGGTGCCGGTTCCATCAATCCCACGCTCAACCAGGGTCAGCTCAGCATCGTGCTGAAGGATCGCGGCGACCGCGATGGCCTGGACGAAGTGGTGGCGCGCCTGCAGAAAGAGGCCGCCGGCATTCCGGGCGTGGCGCTGTACCTGAAGCCCGTGCAGGACGTGACGCTGGATAGCCGCGTGTCCGCCACCGAGTACCAGTACTCGATGTCCGACGTGAACGCGACGGAGCTTTCCGGTTACGCCACGCAGATGACGGCAGCGCTGCGCGAACTGCCCGAACTGGCCGACGTGGACAACAACCTCGCCGACCAGGGCACCTCGCTCAAGCTCACCATCGACCGTGAGAAGGCCAGCCGTCTCGGCGTGCCGGTGCAGACCATCGACGATACGCTGTACGACTCGTTCGGCCAGCGCCAGATCTCCACCATCTTCACCCAGCTCAACCAGTACCGCGTGGTGCTGGAAGTGGCGCCGCAGTTCCGCACCAGCACCGCGCTGCTCAACCAGCTCACGGTGAAGAGCAACGGCAGCGGTGCGCTGACGGGCAGCAACGCCACCGCGTTCGGCCAGGTGGCGTCGAGCAACTCGTCCACCAGCACGGGCATCGGTGTTTCCAACACCGGCGTGATCATCGGTGGCGGCGGCACCATTCCGCTGGCGTCGCTCGCGACGGCGGAAATCAGCACGGCGCCGCTGGTGGTCAGCCATCAGCAGCAGCTGCCGGCCGTGACGATCTCCTTCAACCTTGCACCGGGCTATTCGCTGTCCGAAGCGGTGGAAGCGATCCACGGCGTGGAGCAGAAGCTCAACTTCCCGCCGCAGGTGCGTGGCCAGTTCATCGGCAAGGCAGCGGAGTTCTCCACCTCGCTGACCAATGAAGTGCTGCTGCTGATCGCCTCCATCGTGGTGATCTACATCGTGCTGGGCGTGCTGTACGAGAGCTACATCCACCCGCTGACCATCATCTCCACGCTGCCGCCCGCGGGCGTCGGTGCCTTGCTGGCGCTCATCCTGTGCGGCATGAGCCTGTCGGTGGATGGCATCGTGGGTATCGTGCTACTGATCGGTATCGTGAAGAAGAACGCGATCATGATGATCGACTTCGCGATCGAGGCGCAGCGCGAAGGCATGAAGCCGCACGAAGCGATCCGTCGCGCGTGCTTGCTGCGTTTCCGTCCGATCATGATGACCACCGCGGCGGCCATGCTGGGCGCGTTGCCGCTGGCGCTGGGCAACGGCATCGGCGCGGAACTGCGTCGCCCGCTCGGCGTGTCCATCGTGGGCGGCCTGCTGCTCTCCCAGCTGGTGACGCTGTACACCACGCCGGTGATCTACCTGTACATGGAGCGCTTCTCCGACTGGCTGCGCGAACGCCGCGAGCGTCGTGCGCTCGAACGCGCGCAGACGCGGGGCGCGATGTGATGAAACAACGACGATCCGGTGTTCGCCGGGTCGCCGAACACCACGAAAGGGGCGCGGCCGACACGGCGCGCCCCTTTCGGCGTTTTCGACGGGCAGGGTGCAGCGCTGCGCTTGAACCATCTGCTGCCATCCCTGCGAACAAGGCAACGACAGGACCATGACGAGAAAACCCCAGGTATGCGTGCTTGGCAGTGCCGAGCCCGGTTCAAAGGCTTATGAGCTTGCCGGCGAAGCCGGCGCGTTGCTTGCCAGGGCGGGCATCACGGTGGTGAGCGGCTGCGGCAGCCCGGCCACGCGCCATGCCGCACAGCGCGCCATCGATGCGGGCGGGCAGGTGCTCAGCATCATTCCCGCGGATGAAATGCCCGCCGCCGACTGGCCTGCCACGACGGTGGTGCCGTGCGGCATGGGCGATGCGCGCAATCTGTTGATGGCGTTGGCTGGCGATGCCTGCCTTGTCATCGGCGGACGCGCCGGCACCATCTCGGAAGTGTGCCTGGCGTGGCTGCATCGCCGTCCGCTGCTGCCGTTGACGGGTTGCGGCGGCTGGTCCGACGGCCTGCTGGACAACCCGCCGGATGAACGCGGCAATTCGCCGATCCTGCCGTGGGATTCCGTGGCGGCGCTGGAGGCGCAACTCAGATCACTGGGATTGGGTGTGTCGTTGAGTAGCATTTAGACGTCTAAGTCGACACCGTGTCCAACCACGCAACCTCCCTATCCCTCACCGTCATTCCCGCGAAGGCGGGAATCCAGCGACTTTGCTCGGACGCTGGGGGAATGCGAAAGGCACTGGATTCCCGCCTTCGCGGGAATGACGGTGAGGCTAAGCACGCATGACAGCGAGCCTTGAAGCCTGCGCAATTGCATCGACAGCCCCATCAACCAAACCGCCCGTCATGCGTTCTTGCGTGAATGTGCGGTATATACGTAGCTTCGTGCGCGCGCCTTCGTCGGCGAGCGGCTTGTTTGAATACCTTCGCGCCCGGCGCGTTGCTTCTGGTTTCCTGACGGCATGAATATTTCCGGCCCCTTCATCCGCCGCCCGATCGGTACCTCGCTGCTCGCCATGGGCGTGTTCGCGGTGGGCTTGATCTGCTACGTGCTGTTGGGCGTGGCCGCACTGCCGAACATGCAGTTCCCGGTGATCTTCGTGCAGGCCAGCCAGGCGGGCGCGAGTGCCAGCACCATGGCATCCACCGTGGCGGCGCCGCTCGAACGCCATCTCGGCCAGGTGCCGGGCATCGACACCATGCGCTCGTCCAGCTCGCTGGGCAGCACGCAGGTGTTCCTGATGTTCGATACGGGGCGCAACCTCGATTCCGCCGCGCGCGACGTGCAGGCGGCGATCAATGCCGCGCAGTCGGATCTGCCCAGTGGCCTCAACGCTCCGCCGAGCTATCAGAAGGCCAACCCGAACGACGATCCCATCATCGCCTTCGCACTGACCTCGGAAACGCAGTCGGCACGTGAGCTCTACGACATTGCCGACTCGCTGCTTGCACAGCGCATCCGTCAGCTCGAAGGTGTGTCGGAAGTGGACATCCTCGGCGCCGCCACGCCGGCCATTCGCGTGGATGTGAACCTGCGCCAGCTCAATGCGCTGGGTCTCTCGCCCGATCAGCTGCGCAACGCGCTCACCGCCGCCAACGTCACCTCGCCGCAGGGTTTCCTCAGCGACGGCAAGACCACCATGGCGGTGACGGCGAACGATTCGCTGCACAACGCTGCCGACTTCGCCAACCTGGTGATTGCCTCCAACAACGGCACGCCGGTGCGCCTGTCCGATGTGGCCAAGGTGTACGACGGCCTGCAGGACGCGTATCAGGCCGCATGGTTCCAGGGCAAGCCGGCGATCCTGATGTACGTGTATCGCCAGTCCACGGCCAACATCATCGGCACCGTGGATCGCGTGAAGGACGCCGTACCGTTGCTGCGCGATTACCTGCAGCCGGGTACCACGCTCACGCCGTACTTCGATGGCACGCCCACCATTCGCGCATCGCTGCATGAAGTGCAGGCCACGCTGGTGATCAGCCTGTTGATGGTGATGCTGACCATGGCGCTATTCCTGCGCCGCCTTGCACCCACGCTTATCGCCACCGCTGCCGTGCCGTTGTCGCTCGCGGGTGCGGCGATGGTGATGTATGTCCTTGGCTTCACGCTCAACAACCTGACGCTGCTGGCGCTGGTGATCGCGATCGGCTTCGTGGTGGACGATGCCATCGTGGTGATCGAGAACATCGTGCGCCATATCGACCAGGGCATGACGCGCATGGAGGCGGCGCTCGCGGGTGCGAAGGAAATCGGCTTCACCATCGTGTCGATTACCGCCTCGCTGGTGGCCGTGTTCATCCCGTTGCTGTTCATGACTGGCATCACGGGCCTGTTCTTCAAGGAATTCACCATCACCCTGGTGGCGGCCATCATTGTGTCGGCACTGGTGTCGCTCACGCTCACCACATCGCTGTGCGGCCAGTTCCTCTCGGGCCACGAGCAGGACAAGCCCACGACGCGCATCGGCATCGCGCTGGAGAAATTCCAGGCCGGCATGCTCGCCGCGTATTCGCATTGCCTGAAGTTCTCCATCAAGCATGCCTTGGCGTTCTCGCTGACGCCGCTGGTGCTGATCGTCATCACCATCTTCCTGTTCGGCCAGGTGAAGACCGGCCTGTTCCCGCCGCAGGACACCGGTTTGATTCGCGGCCGCGCCACCTCGGGCGCCACCGTGTCCTTCCAGGATGCCGTGGCGCGCCAGCAGCGCTTGATCGACATGCTGCTGAAGGACCACGACGTGGCTCGCGTGGGTTCGCGCCTGGGCACCAGTCGCCAGGGTTCGTCGGGCACGTTCGATATCGAACTGAAGACCCACGCACAAGGCCGCAAGGACGACACCTTCGCCGTGCTCGCCCGCCTGAGTGCCAAGGCCGCGCGCTATCCCGACCTCAACGTGCGCCTGCGCCCCATCCAGGATCTGCCGAGCTTCGGCGGTGGTGGTGGCACCAGTCAGGGCGCGCAGTACCAGGTGTCGTTGCAGGGCGACGATCCGGAAGAATTGACTCTGTGGCTGCCCAAGCTGGTGGCCGAGCTGAAGAAAAACCCCAAGCTCAAGGACGTCGGCAGCGACGTCGACGATGCGGGCCTGCAGCAGAACATCGTGATCGACCGCGACAAGGCCGCACGGCTCGGCGTGGGCATCGGCACCATCGATGGCGCGCTGTACAACGCCTTCGGCCAGCGCCAGATCAGCACCATCTATTCCGACCTCAACCAGTACAAGGTCGTGGTGAATGCGCTGCCCAACCAGACGGCAACGCCCGACTCGATCAACCAGGTCTATGTGGCCAGCACGGCCGGCAAGATGGTGCCGCTCACCGCGTTCGCGCATCAGGAGCCAGGACTTGCGCCGACGCAGATTTCGCACGAAAACCAGTACACCGTGATGAGCATGAGCTTCAACCTCGCGCCCGGCGTGAGCATGGGCGAAGCCTTGGAGATCATTCAGCAGACCGGTGCGCAGATGCGCTTGCCGGGCGACATCCGCATCAACATCGGCGGTGACTTCCGCCGCTTCCAGCAATCGCAGAGCGGCATGCTGTGGCTGTTGCTGGGCGCGGTGGTGGTGGTCTACATCGTGCTGGGCATGCTGTACGAAAGCCTGATCCACCCGGTCACCATTCTTTCCACCTTGCCTGCGGCGGGCGTGGGCGCGTTGCTCGCGTTGTGGATCACCGACACCGAGTTGTCGGTGATCGCGCAAATTGCGTTGGTGCTGTTGATCGGTATCGTGAAGAAAAACGCGATCATGATGATCGACTTCGCGCTGGTCGCGCGCCGCGAGCACGGGCTGAGTCCCGCCGATGCCGCGTACGAGGCAAGCATGGTGCGTTTCCGTCCCATCATGATGACGACGATGGTGGCGATCCTCGCCGCCGTGCCCATCGCGATCGGCCTCGGCGAAGGGTCGGATCTGCGTCGCCCGCTGGGTATCGCGCTGATCGGCGGCCTCTTGATCTCACAGAGCCTGACCCTGCTCAGCACGCCGGCGCTGTACGTGATCTTCTCGTGCCTGGCGGATCGGTTCGCCGCGTGGCGGGCAAGGCGGCGGGTGCCGAAGCGGCTGACTGCAAGCGAAGGCGCCTGAGGCGTAACCCCTTTGTAGGAGCGCACTTGTGCGCGACCCGCCAGGTCGCGGCCTCAGGCATGGCGGTCGCGCACAAGTGCGCTCCTACAAAAAGCCCTGTTGCACCATACCCTTGCGCATTGTTTCAGCCCTGCGCTTTCCCCCCTTCCGCGAAATCGTGACAATGAGGGGCTTTCGTCCGCCCGTTCCGCCCCCATGTGGTTCGGCTCCGGGCGATGTATTCGCCCGAGCCTGGCGCAGCCAGCGGGCGCGCCTCCCCATTCGATAAAGCTGTCGCAGCGAGGTCATAGCAACAATGTCGAACACGCCCAAGATCATCTACACGCTCACGGACGAAGCGCCGTACCTCGCCACGCACTCGCTGCTGCCCATCATCAAGGCGTTCACCGCCACCGCTGGCATCACCGTGGAAACGCGCGACATCTCGCTCGCCGGCCGCATCATTGCCCAGTTCCCGGACGTTCTCCCGGACAACCAGAAGATCGCCGACGACCTCACCGAACTTGGCCAGCTGGCGACCACGCCGGATGCCAACATCATCAAGCTCCCCAACATCAGCGCCTCGATGCCGCAGCTGAAGGCCGCGATCAAGGAGCTGCAGTCGCAGGGCTACGCGCTGCCGGATTACCCGGAAGACCCGAAAGACGTCAGCGAGTGGAACGTCAAGGCGCGCTACGACAAGGTGAAGGGCAGCGCGGTGAACCCGGTGCTGCGCGAAGGCAACTCCGATCGCCGCGCACCGCTTTCGGTGAAGAACTACGCACGCAAGCACCCGCACAAGATGGGCGCGTGGAGCAAGGATTCGAAGACGCACGTGGCCCACATGGACGGCGGCGACTTCTACGGCAGCGAAAAGTCGACCGTGGTCGAGAAAGCCACCAACGTCAAGATCGAATGGTTCGGCAAGGACGGCACCAGCAAGGTGCTGAAGGAAAAGACCGCGCTGAAGGATGGCGAGATCATCGACGCCGCCGTGATGAGCAAGAAGGCGCTGGCCGCCTTCATTGACGCGCAGATCGAAGACGCGAAGAAGCAGGACATCCTGTTCTCGCTGCACCTGAAGGCCACCATGATGAAGGTCTCCGACCCCATCATGTTCGGCTTCGTGGTCAACGAGTTCTACAAGGACGTGCTGACCAGGCACGCCGATACGCTGAAGGGCGTGGGCTTCGAGCCGAACAACGGCATCGGTGATCTCTATGCGCGCCTTGGCCAGCTGCCGCAGGCCAAGCAGGACGAGATCCTCGCCGACATCAAGGCCGAATACACCAAGCGTCCCGCGCTGGCGATGGTGAACTCGGACAAGGGCATCACCAACCTGCATGTGCCGAGCGACGTCATCATCGACGCCTCCATGCCGGCGATGATCCGTGACTCCGGCAAGATGTGGAACACCGAAGGCAAGCTGGCCGACACCAAGGCGGTGATCCCCGATCGCAGCTACGCCGGCGTGTACCAGGTGGTCATCGAAGACTGCAAGGCGAACGGCGCATTCGATCCGGCCACCATGGGCAGCGTGCCCAACGTGGGCCTGATGGCGCAGGCCGCCGAGGAATACGGCTCGCACGACAAGACCTTCCAGATCGCTGGCGACGGCGTGGTCAAGGTCATTGATGACGCCGGCAAGGTGCTGCTGGAGCAGCCGGTGGAAGCGGGCGACATCTGGCGCATGTGCCAGACCAAGGATGCGCCGATCCAGGATTGGGTGAAGCTCGCCGTCACGCGCGCGCGCCTTTCCAATACGCCCGCCGTGTTCTGGCTCGACGCCAACCGCGCACACGATGCGCAGGTGATCAAGAAAGTCGAGCGTTACCTGAAGGATCACGACCTGTCAGGTCTGGACATCCGCGTGCTCGCGCCGGAAGAGGCCACCAAGTTCTCGCTGGAGCGCATCCGCAAGGGCCAGGACACCATCTCGGTGACCGGCAACGTGCTGCGCGATTACCTCACCGACCTGTTCCCGATCATGGAGCTGGGCACCAGCGCCAAGATGCTTTCCATCGTGCCGCTGATGGCCGGTGGCGGCCTGTTCGAAACCGGTGCGGGCGGTTCGGCGCCCAAGCACGTGCAGCAGTTCGTGGAAGAGGATTACCTGCGCTGGGATTCGCTGGGTGAATTCCTCGCCATGGCCGCATCGCTGGAACATCTCGCCAACCGCTACGACAACGCCGACGCCCGCGTGCTGGCCAAGACGCTGGATGAAGCCAACGGCAAGATCCTCGACAACAACAAGTCGCCGGCCCGCAAGGTGGGCGAACTCGACAACCGCGGCAGCCACTTCTACCTCGCCATGTACTGGGCGCAGGCCCTCGCCGCGCAGAACGACGATGCCAAGCTCAAGGCCAAGTTCGAGCCCATCGCCAAGGCGCTCACCGAGAACGAAGCCAAGATCATCGACGAGCTCAACGGTGCGCAGGGCAAGCCGGTCGACATCAAGGGTTACTACCACCCGAACACCGACCTGGTGACCCAGGCCATGCGCCCGAGCAAGACGCTCAACGACGCGCTGGCGCCGCTGTCGCGCTGATTGCGATAAGCATCGGTCCTGGAAAAGGGGCGCTTCGGCGCCCCTTTTTTTGCCTTTTCCGAGCCGTACAAGTGAGCGCGTGGGGAGTGATAATCAACGACAGCGAGCTGGCGATGAGGAAGTCATCATGTCGATCACGTCGCGCATTACCAACGTCGTTGTGGGAGCGCACCCTGTGCGCGACGGTCAAACGGTAGCCTTGCCTTCACCTCGAACCGTCGCGCACAGGGTGCGCTCCCACAAGGGCAATCGCTGCAGGGCCGTGCCCGCCATCCTGGGAGCACCGATGTTTCTGTGGCTGTCCATGGCAAGCGCACAAAGCGCCATTCCATCCGGGGCTGCCAACCTCTGGTTGTTCGAACAGCCCGTGCAAGCGGCACCGCTCTATCGCGCACGCATCGCCGGCACGGCGACTTACCCGCCATACACCGGCAACGCCACACTCGCGTTCGCCTGCCGCGCCGATGGTGGCAGCCTGTCAATGGAGCTGGTGATCGATCCCAAGGCGCTGGGGTTTGATACCGATCCCTACGAGGGGCCGGATGCCATGGCGCATGGGCCCGTCACGGTGTCCACGGCAGGCAGCGATGCGGTCAAGCTCAAGGTGTCAGGCTGGTTCGGGGATGGCGGCGCTTTCAATGTCGGCACACCCTTCATCTTCGGAGCATCGTCGGGAGACATCAGCGCCGTCGCGCAACAAGGAGCGACCGAAAGCGCGCACGGGCAAGTCGTGACGATCGAAGTTCCCGCCAACGCGGGAGGCAAGCCGATGACAGCGACATTTCGCTGGCCCGACGACAACGCGGTTTTGAAACGCGTGATCACGCCTTGCCTTCGTACCCACGTGCACTGACTGAGTGCGCCTTGCGTCGCTGCGAAACCAAACGCCGGCTGCACGAAGCGCCGGTGCGTGTCGTCTGGTGGCCTGCGCGGCCGTTTTACAATGAGCCCCGAAACGCAGCGACAGTTCGCTGAACGCGATGCCCAGCCCAAGGAACCGGCACATGGCGCGCGTGTCTCAAGGCTGCCCTCAACGGAATCTGAAGCCATGATCCCCACTCGTCTTGCACGCTCGTTGTCCGTGGCCTTGCTGGCAGGAACGTTGGCAACGCCCGCCTTGGTCGCTGCGCAGAGTGCACCGGCGCCGGCCAGCAGCGCGCCAGGTCAGGTGCAGAACCTGGAGGCGGTCACCGTCAGCGGCATCCAGCCAGGCCCGGGTCTGTGGAAGGTGAGCAAGGGCGATCACGTGATGTGGGTGCTTGGTACCTTGTCGCCGCTGCCGGACAAGATCCAATGGAAGACCGACGAGGTCGAGCAGACCATCGCCGAATCGCAGGAAGTGCTCGGCCCACCCTCCATTGCGCTGAAACCGAAAACCAATTTCTTCGGCAAATTGTTCCTGCTGCCGTCGCTGGTGGGCGCGCGCAAGAACCCCGATGGCCAGACCTTGCAGCAGATGGTGCCCGCACCCGACTACGCGCGCTGGCTGACGCTGAAGAAACAGTACATCGGCAATGACAGCGGCATCGAAAGCTGGCGCCCGATCTTTGCGGCGGTGGAGTTGTACGACAAGGCCATCAAGCGCTACGGCCTCACCGCCTCCGGCGGCGTGAAGGACTCCGTGCGTGATCTCGCCAAGAAGCACAACGTCAACTTCGTCACCTCGCGCTATACGATGATGATCGACGAGCCGCGCAACGCGGTGAAGACGTTCAAGTCCTCACCGATGGATGATCGCGAATGCTTCGGTCGCACGCTCGACACGGTGGAGCGCGACATGGGGCGCATCACCGAACGCGCCAATGCGTGGGCCACCGGCGATATCGATGAGTTGCGCAAGCTGCCGATGAACGACCAGCGCGAAGCCTGCATTTCCGCCGTGACGGAAGCGGGTTTTGCCAGGCAGCTTGGCTTCAATGACGTGCAGCAGAAGGCCGAATCGATGTGGATGGGTGCGGCGGAGCAGGCGTTGAACACCAACGCGCAGACCTTCGCCATGTTGCCCATGCAGGAAGTGCTGTCGCCCAAGGGCCTCATCGCCCAATTGAAGGCAAAGGGCTATCAGGTGGAAGCGCCGGATGGCAGCGATGCGGAAGGCGTGGCGACACCGCCATAAGTGCGCCCGAGCTTGCCGGTCATTTGAATGATCACGTCACCCCCGGGCGTGCAGGGGTGACGGTAGGTCATTGCCGCCTTGACTCGTGTTGAATCAGGCGCTCGCCTGGTCCAGTACAGCGATGTCTTCCTTGCTCAACTGCAAGCTCACACCCCCCAGCAATTCCTTGAGCTGCGGCAGCGTGGTTGCACTGGCAATCGGTGCCGTCACGCTCGGGCGCGCGATCAACCAGGCGAGTGCGACCTGAGCCTGCGTTGCGTTGTGTGCAGCAGCGACCTTGTCCAGCGCAGCGAGCACGCCAAGGCCGTGCTTGTTGAGGTACTTCTGCACGGCGCCACCGCGTGCCGCGCTCTTGGCGAAGTCCGCCTCGGTGCGATATTTGCCACTGAGGAAACCGCTGGCCAGCGCGTAGTAATTGATGACGCCCACGCCCTCGGCGACCACCAGCGGTTCCAGATCCTGCTCGTATCCCTTGCGGCTCACCAGGTTGTATTCCGGTTGCAGCGTTTCGTAGCGCGGCAGCTTGTATTCCGCCGACACCTTCAACGCTTCGGCAAAACGGTCGGCGACATAGTTGGAAGCGCCGATCACGCGCACCTTGCCCTGCTCGATCAGCTTGCCGAATGCACCCAGCGTTTCGTGCAGCGGTACCGTCGCATCGTCTTCGTGCGCCTGATAGAGATCGATATAGTCGGTCTGCAACCGCTTGAGCGAACCTTCCACCGCCTGGTTGATGTTCATCGGCGACAGGCCCGGATGTTCCGCCCATTTGGCGACCTTGGTGGCAATCACCACCTTGTCGCGCTTGCCGCTGCGCTTGAGCCATTTACCGATGATGGTTTCCGATTCCCCACCGCGATTGCCCGGTACCCACGCCGAATACACGTCCGCCGTATCGATCAGGTTGAAGCCGGCGTCCACGAACGCATCCAGCAGTTCGAACGAGCGCTGCTCATCCACGCTCCAGCCAAAAACGTTGCCGCCGAAAGCCAGGGGCGCGACGGAAACCGTGGACCGACCGAGGGGACGCAATTGCATGGATGTGCTCCGTGTTCGATGTGATGGGGAGGAGGTTCGTGCATACTCGGGAGTATACGCGCCGCCCATGTGATGCCGAGGCGAGCACGTGATCACATGGGAGAGACACGAATGAAGAGCAAGGCAGCAGCACTGCGGTGTGCGGTTCTGAGTGGCGCGATTGTGATGGGTTTGTGCACGTGGGCCGGTATGGCTGCTGCACAGGCAACCACACGCCCGTGGAACGACACCACGCTATCGCCGGATGCACGCGCCAAGCTGTTGCTGGCGCAGCTCACGCAGGACGAAAAATTCCAGCTGATCCGCAGCTATTACGGTGGCCCTGATCGCCCCGCCAACGTGCCGTTTCCCAAGGGCGCGTTGGCATCGGCAGGTTACGTGCCGCCCATCGATCGTCTTGGCATCCCGGCGCTGGAAGAAAGCGATGCCGGGCTTGGCGTGGCCAGTTCCGATCGCATGCGCCCCGGCGACCATGCCACGCCGTTGCCGGCCGGCCCGGTAACCGCGGCCACGTGGGACCCGCAGGTCGCTTATCGCGGTGGCGCCATGATCGGCAGCGAAGCGCACAGCAAGGGCTTCAACGTGCTGCTTGCGGGTGGAGTCAACCTTACGCGTGAGCCGCGCAACGGACGCAATTTCGAATATGCGGGTGAAGACCCGCTGCTCGCCGGCACCATCGTGGCCGAGGCGATCAAGGGCATCCAGGATCAGCACGTCATCTCCACCATCAAGCATTTCGCGTTGAATGATCAGGAGACCAACCGCAACGCGATCAACGTGCAGATCGGCGAGCAGGCGATGCGTGAATCGGACTTGCTTGCCTTCGAGATCGCCATCGAGCGCGGCAAGCCCGCGTCGGTGATGTGCTCGTACAACAAGCTCAACGGCGACTGGGCGTGCGAGAACGATTACCTGATGAACCAGGTGCTCAAGCGCGACTGGAAATACCCGGGTTTCGTCATGTCGGACTGGGGCGGCGCGCACAGCGCGGCCAAGGCAGTGAATGCCGGCCTGGATCAAGAGTCGGCGGGCGAAGTGTTCGACAAGGAGGTGTATTTCGATGCGCCGTTGCGTGCCGCGCTTGCCAAGGGCGAAGTGAAGCAGTCGCGCATCGACGACATGGTCCAGCGCATCCTGCGCAGCATGTTCGCCGTCGGCGTGTTCCAGTATCCCGCGGGCAAGGCGCCCATCGACGCGCAGGCGAACCTCAAGGTCTCGCGCGAAACACTGGAATCCGGCGCTGTGTTGTTGCGCAACGAGCACGACACGTTGCCGCTGGATGTCACCAGGCTGCAGTCCGTCGCGGTGATTGGTGCGCATGCGGACAAGGGTGTGCTGGCCGGCGGCGGTTCATCGCTGGTGACGGCGATGGGTGGCAACGCCGTGCCGGGCATTGCGCCCACCACGTGGCCGGGGCCGGTGATGTATCACCCGTACGCGCCGTTGAAGGCATTGCGTGATGCGGCGCCGAAGGCCAACGTACAGTTCGCCGAGGGCAACGACATTGCCGCTGCCGCCGCGCTCGCCGCGAAGTCGCAGGTGGCCGTGGTGTTCGTGCAGAAGTGGCAGGCCGAGTCCGTCGACGCGCCGGATCTGTCGCTGCCCGACAATCAGGACGCGCTGGTGGAAGCGGTCGCCAAGGCGAATCCGCACACCGTCGTCGTGCTGGAGAACAGCGGCCCGGTCGCCATGCCGTGGCTCGATCAGGTCGGCGCCGTGCTGGAAACCTGGTATCCCGGCGGCGACGGTGGCAAGGCGATCGCAAACCTGTTGACCGGCAAGGTAAACCCCTCGGGTCGACTGCCGGTAACTTGGCCGCGTGATCTTTCCCAGCCGCCACGCAAGGACATCCCCGGTGCCACGGGCGGTACGCCGCCGGAGTCTGTCGATTACGCCATCGAAGGCGCCAATGTCGGCTATCGCTGGTACCAGGCCAAGGGCATCAAGCCACTGTTTCCGTTTGGCTATGGCTTGTCGTACACGCAGTTCAAGCACGATGGCCTGAAGGTGGACGCACACGGCAACCAGCTGCAGGCGACCGTGAACGTGTCCAATACTGGCGCGCGTGCGGGTGCCGACGTGGCCCAGGTTTACGTGCATGTGCCGGGCGCGAAATCAGCGCGTCTTGCCGGCTACGCCAAGGTCTTCCTGAAGCCCGGCGAACACCGCACGCTCACCATTCCTCTGGAGCCCCGTCTGCTGGCGGACTTCGACGTGGCCAAGCATGGCTGGGTGATTCGCGGTGGCCAGTACAGCGTTTCCGAAGGTCCTTCTTCCGAAGACCTTGGGTCGCCTGTGTCAGTCCAATTACCTGCCGGCAAGCTCTGACAGCGCAGAACGCCGGCCCTGAGGCCGGCGTTTTCGTTTCAGCCGCAGCCGTTGTGTGCGAGTCCAGCGGGCAACACCACTTCCTTGCGCGTCGTTTGCGCCGCCATGGGAGCGCGCTCCCTCTTGCCCTTCTGCTTCGGGCGCTCGTTCTGCGCATCCGCCAGCCTACGTGCCAGCTCGGGATCGGCGATGTGGCCGTGAAGGAACAACAGGTTGGTGAAGATCGAGCTCATGACGTCCTCCCTTCGTGTCATTGCTTGAGTGTTTGTTCAACATAGACCCGTAGCAAATGGCCAAAAAGCGATATATTTGCAAGCCAGACTTGAGGAGCATTCAAGATGGCGCGCGTCTCGCTGGATCTTCTCCAACAGTTCGTCCAGGCGGCCCGGCTGGGCAACCTGTCCCGCGCCGCCGAGCAGGCCAACCTCACTGTCAGCGCGCTGAGCCATCAGGTTCGGCAGCTGGAACAGCGTCTGGAACGCAAATTGTTCGAACGCGGACCACGTGGCGTGCAGCTCACGGCGGAAGGGCGTCGCTTGATGGAAGCGGTGGGACACCATTTCGAAGGCATCGATCGCGCCATGGCGGCCTTTCGTTGCCGGCGCGATGACGTGCTCACGCTCAGCGCCATTCCCGGTGTCATGTCCAGTTGGCTGGTACCACGGTTGGCGCGCCTCGTCGCGGCGCATCCGGAGTTGCAGCTCAATCTGCAATCGAGCGTGGAGTTGGTGAATTTCGAACGCGATCCGGTGGATGCCGCCGTTCGCTACGGGCGCGGTCCGTGGCCGGGTCTGGTCACCGAGCGCCTGTTCGGCGAATGGATTGCGCCGGTCGTGTCGCCTGCCTTGCTTGAACGCATGCGCGATGCAGACCCCAATGACCTTGCGCAGTGGCCACTGCTGGGCGATCCGGGCGACCGCTGGCGCGACTGGTTTGCCGATGACCAAGGGGCGTCGCCGCGTCGCTACGTGGCGCATTTCGACAACACCGACGCCTTGCAGCGTGGCGCGATGGAAGGCATGGGCGTGGCGCTGGGACGCATGGTCATGGCCCGTCCGCTTATCGAAGCCGGCTTGCTCACGGTGCTGGGCGATCGCTACCAGCAGATCCCTGAGGCCTACTTCCTCGTGTATCCGGAGCACGCGAAAGATCACGCCGGCCTGCGCACGTTCCGCGAATGGCTGTTGTGCGAAGCAGGCAAGTACGCAGAGACGATGTCGTACGCCACCGGAAATGCGGCGTCATGAAGCGCGCTTTTCGTAACCATCACGGGCGAGAAACACCGGCAGGAGCTTCGTGCAAGAGGAAACCTGTGGGAGCGCACCCTGTGCCCGACATGGGCAATTCTGGTCGTCGCTTCGTTGAATGTCGCCCACAGGGTGGGCTCCCACAAAAGTGGCGGAGCACCCTGTAGGAGCGCACTTGTGCGCGACAGCATCCCTTCGTGGCCGTCGCGAGGCACGGCGGTCGCGCACAAGTGCGCTCCTACATAAGCGCTTGGTGCAAGATTAAGTAGGCGCTTCGTGCAAGAGGAAACCTGCGGGAGTGCACCCTGTGCGCGACATGGACAACCCAGGTCGTCGCTTCGTTGAATGTCGCCCACAGGGTGGGCTCCCACAAAAGTGGCGGAGCACCCTGTAGGAGCGCACTTGTGCGCGACAGCATCACCTCATGGTCGCCGCGAGCTAGAACGGTCGCGCACAAGTGCGCTCCTACATAAGCGCTTGGTGCAAGAGTAAATGGGCGCTTCGTGCAAGAGGAAACCTGTGGGAGCGCACCCTGTGCGCGACATAGGCAACCCAGGTCATCGCTTCGTTGAATGTCGCCCACAGGGTGGGCTCCCACAAAAGTGGCAGTACCCCTTGTAGGAGCGCACTTGTGCGCGACAGCATCTCCACGTGACCGCGGGGCATGGTGCGGCGGTCGCGCACCAGTGCGCTCCTACATAAGCGCTTGGTGCAAGATTAAGTAAGCGCTTCGTGCAAGAGAAAACCTGTGGGAGCGCACCCTGTGCGCGACGTGGGCAACCCAGGTCGTCGCTTCGTTGAATGTCGCCCACAGGGTGGTTTCCCAGCAAAGTGGCAGAAAACCCTGTAGGAGCGCACTTGTGCGCGACAGCGCCCCTTCGTGGCCGTCGCATGGCACGGCGGTCGCGTACCAGTGCGCTCCTACAAAGGTGCTTTGCACACGTTCTGCAAGACGCCTCGCACCAAAGTCGATCGCGTAAACGGTTTCACATCCGGCCTTGAACCGTCATCATTCACGCTTCCCCATATACCCCACTGGAGAACGCCATGAAGTCGCGCGCCGCCGTCGCCTGGGAAGCAGGCAAGCCCCTTTCCATCGAGCAAGTTGACGTCGCCGGCCCCAAGGCGGGTGAAGTGCTGGTGCGCATCGTCGCCACCGGCGTCTGCCATACCGATGCGTTCACGCTGTCCGGTGCCGATCCGGAAGGCCAGTTCCCGGTGATTCTTGGCCACGAAGGCGGTGGCATCGTGGAAGAAGTGGGCGAGGGCGTGACGTCGCTGAAGGTTGGCGACCACGTGATTCCGCTGTACACGCCCGAATGCGGCGAGTGCAAGTTCTGCCTCAGCGGCAAGACCAACCTCTGCCAGAAAATCCGCTTGACGCAGGGCAAGGGCGTGATGCCCGATGGCACGTCGCGTTTCTCGCTCAACGGCAAGCCGCTGCTGCACTACATGGGCACCAGCACCTTCAGCGAATACACCGTGCTGCCGGAAATCTCGCTGGCAAAGATCAACAAGGCCGCTCCGTTGGAAAAGGTGTGCCTGCTTGGTTGCGGGATCACCACCGGCATCGGCGCCGTGCTCAACACTGCGAAGGTGGAACCGGGCGCGAGCGTGGCCGTGTTCGGCATGGGCGGCATCGGTCTTTCGGTGGTGCAGGGTGCGGTGATGGCCAAGGCCGGACGCATCGTGGTGGTGGACACCAACCCCGACAAGTTCGAGATGGCGCGTGCGTTGGGCGCCACCGACTTCATCAATCCGAAGGATTACCCGGACACGCCGATCCAGCAGGTCATCGTGGATCTCACCGATGGTGGCGTCGACTATTCGTTCGAGTGCATCGGCAACGTCAACGTGATGCGCTCGGCACTGGAGTGCTGCCACAAGGGTTGGGGCGAGTCGATCATCATCGGCGTGGCCGGTGCCGGCCAGGAAATCAGCACGCGTCCGTTCCAGCTGGTGACGGGGCGCGTGTGGCGCGGTTCTGCGTTCGGTGGCGTCAAGGGCCGCTCGCAGCTGCCGGGTTACGTCGACCGCTACATGGCCGGCGAGATCAAGATCGACGAGATGATCACCAAGGTGCTTCCGCTGGAGCGTATCAACGAAGCCTTCGACCTGATGCACGAAGGCAAGGTGATCCGGTCGGTCATCCACTACTGAGATCGTCCAGCGATGCCGCTTTCGTGAAAGATGGCCTCCAGCCTGGCGTGTTTGGATAGTGCCGGCGGCGAGGGGAAAACCCCTCGCCTTTCCACACCTTGTATACATTTCGGACGGCAAGCTGGAACGAGCGTGCCGATACCGTTCTCCGGACGTTCCTGCTAGGGGTTTCTCGATGAAAAGCCGTGTGTTCCTGGGGCTGGCAGCAACGCTGCTGGTGGCTTGCAGTGGCCATTCCGCGCCTGCCGATGCGCAGTCGCAGGATCAGCCCGCCGCCCTCGTGCCACCCACCAGCGCCAGCGATTTCACGGCTTCCCAGCTCGATCAGGTGATCGCGGGCGACTGGCGCGCCGTCGACCACAAGGCGCGCGATGTCTATCGCCACCCGAAGGCGACGCTGCAGTTCTTCGGTATCCGCCCCGATCTCACCGTCATCGAAATCACGCCTGGCGGCGGCTGGTATACCGAGATTCTTGCGCCGCTGTTGAAGAACAACGGCCACTACATTGCCGCCGCGGCCAAGCCCTCCGCCGAGGGTGAGGCGAGTCGTGACCTCAACGGCCTCAAGGCCAAGTTCGCAGCCGACCCCGCGCACTACGGCAAGGCGCAACTGGTGGAATTCGATCCCAAGGCGCCGTCGTTCGGTGCGCCCGGGTCGGCCGACATGGTGCTCACCTTCCGCAACGTGCATAACTGGGTCGAGGCGGATACCGCACCGGCCATGTTCAAGGCGTTCTTCACGGTGCTCCGCCCAGGCGGCGTGCTCGGTGTGGAAGATCACCGCGCGGCGGACAACGCCAGCCTGGAATCGGTAAAGAGCAGCGGTTACCTGCCCACCAATGTGGTGATCAAGCTCGCCACCGATGCCGGCTTCCGCCTGCAGGAGTCGAGCGAGATCAACGCCAATCCGAAGGACACCAAGGACTATCCGAAAGGTGTGTGGACGCTGCCGCCCACGCTCACCCTGGGTGATCAGGATCGCGCCAAATACCTCGCCATCGGCGAATCGGACCGCATGACGCTGCGCTTCGTGAAACCCGACGCGCCCACGTCCGCGTCCTCGGCGCATTGATTAGGGCGCCCTGCGCGACGCAGGGCGCTAAAGTTGTCGCATGCTCATCGCACTCAACAAGCCTTACGGCGTGCTCTGCCAGTTCAGCGACGCCGATGGTCGTCCTACGCTCGCAGGCTTCGTCAGGCAAAAAGACGTCTATCCCGCGGGCCGGCTCGATCACGACAGCGAAGGCCTGCTGCTGCTGACCGACGACGGCCGCCTCGCGCACAAGCTCACCGATCCGAAGCACAAGGAACCCAAGACCTACCTTGTGCAAGTGGATGGCCAGATCACCGACGACGCCATCGCCGCATTGAAGCGCGGCGTGGTGCTCAACGACGGACCCACGCTTCCCGCGCATGCCGAACACGCCACGGAACCCGAATGGCTGTGGCCGCGCGATCCGCCGGTACGTTTTCGAAAGCTGATACCCACCAGCTGGCTGCGCATCACCTTGCGCGAAGGCCGCAACCGCCAGGTGCGTCGCATGACGGCAGCGGTGGGATTTCCCACGCTACGGCTTATCCGCGAGCGCATCGGGCCCTATGCGCTCGACGGGCTGGCCCCGGGAACCACGCGCGTCGTCGGTTGACCCAACGGTGGTTGGGTTTGCCTCAATCCGTGGGCAGGGAAAAGAACGCGCGGGCCGTGGCTGTCGTGTGCGAAGCCGTAACCTCGACGGCCTCGCCACGGTCGCGCGCAATCTCGTGGCAGATGTGCCGCAAGTACATCGGTTCGTTGCGTCGGTGCGACGGCTGCGGCTTCACCGTGCGGGGCAGCAGGTAGGGCGCGTCAGTTTCGATCATCAGCCGGTTGGTCGGAATCTCTTTCACCAGCTCACGCAAGTGCGTGCCGCGCCGCTCATCGCAGATCCAGCCGGTAATGCCGATGTGGCAGTCCAAGGCCAGGTAATCGCGCAAGGCTTCGCCCGTGTCCGTAAAGCAGTGCACCACGGCGCCGGGAATCTTGTCGCGGTAGCGGCGAAGCAGGGCGACGAAGTCGTCGTGCGCATCGCGCTGATGCAGGAACAGCGGCTTCTGCACATCCACCGCGATCTGCAGCTGCCGCTCGAACACCGCCAGCTGCACATCACGCGGTGAGTAATTGCGGTTGTAGTCGAGTCCCGTCTCGCCCACGGCGCGCACTTCAGGGTGAGCCGCCAGCTCGCGCAACAGCGCGTCCGTGGCATCGTCGTAGTCGATCGCATGGTGCGGGTGCACGCCCGCCGTCGCATACAGGAACCCGGGATGCGCCTGCGCCAACGCCAACGCATGCCTGCTCCCATCGCTCGACGCACCCGTGACCACGAGCTGCGCCACATCGTGATCCCTGGCGCGCTGCAACACGGCATCGAAGTCGTGGTGGAACGACTCATGGGTGAGATTGGCGCCGATGTCGATCAGTTGCATATGGCGGACTACCCAAAGGGCGCATTGTCTCAGGGTTGACGTACGGGGGAAACGGCATGACGGGCCGATTCGCAAGATATCGCGGCAGTCTTTGGGTTGGGGACTGGGCTGGGTCCCGAGCTCCACGTGTCTCGGGATCTTTACTTTTCGCTGCGGAACGTTGGCTCGATTGAAAGGTCCGAAACCGTGAGCCGTTGTGAGAAACCGTGCTCGCGCGTCTACAGGCGGGTGTGTTAACAATGCGCCTCCGGTGCCGTTGGGGGCGGCATCTGCGGAGTTGGTGCAGCCAGGAAACGGGGTGAAGCATGTCGGCAGTCGCAAAGCCGGCGGCCAATGTGGAGGGAGCGGCCATGGAAAGCCGCGAGGCGGCGGTTTGTGCGCTGCTGGTCTCCCGTGGGCGTCTTAAGGATACGGATCTCGCGCGCGCGCGCCGCCTGCACGACGAGTCGCCCGACGGCACCCTGACGGCGCTGATGGCCCGGCTGGGCCTGGTGTCGGAGCGCGACCTGGCGGAAGCCTGGTCGGAATTGCTGGACACCCCGCTGCTGGCGGCTCGCGAAGCACCGGACATGCCGCCGGCCGAGCTGGACGTCTCCGTGCGCTTCCTCAAGCAGCTGCACGTGGTTCCCGTCCGCGTCGGTGAGGACGGGCTGGCGCTGGTCGTGTCCGATCCCGCCGATCCCTATCCGCTGCAGGCCATGCAGCTGGCCGCTGGTCGTCCGGTGGCGCTGCGTATTGGCCTTCGTTCGGAAATCGACGACCTGATCGAGCGCTATTACGGTTCCGGTCGTTCGGCGATGGGCACCATCGTGGAAAACCTCGACGGCAGCGCCGCCGTGGAAGACGACGTGGAGCATCTGCGCGACCTCGCCTCCGAGGCGCCGGTGATCCGCCTGGTGAACCTGATCCTGCAACGCGCGGTGGAACAGCGCGCATCGGACGTGCACATCGAGCCGTTCGAAAACCGCCTGAAGGTGCGCTACCGCATCGACGGCGTGCTGCATGAAGTGGAGGCGCCGCCGTCCAGCTCCACCGCGGCGGTGATTTCCCGCGTGAAGATCATGGCCAAGCTCAACATTGCCGAGCGCCGCCTGCCGCAGGACGGTCGCATCCAGTTGCGCGTGCAGGGCAAGGAGCTGGACCTGCGCGTGTCCACCGTGCCTACCAGCTTCGGCGAGTCGGTGGTGATGCGTATCCTGGATCGCGAGTCGGTGGTGTTCGACTTCGCGTCACTGGGTTTTACGGACAACTTCGAGCAGCGCTTCGTCGACGTGCTCGAACGACCGCACGGCATCTTGCTGGTGACCGGTCCCACCGGTTCGGGCAAGACCACCACGCTGTACACCGCGCTGTCGAAGATCAACACGCCGGACGTGAAGATCATCACCGTGGAAGACCCGGTCGAGTACCAGATCGAGGGCATCAACCAGATCCAGGTGAAGCCGCAGATTGGACTGGATTTCACCGGCGCCCTGCGCTCCATCGTGCGCCAGGACCCGGACGTGATCATGATCGGCGAAATGCGCGATCTGGAAACGTGCCGCATCGCCATCCAGTCCGCGCTTACCGGCCACCTGGTGCTTTCCACGCTGCACACCAACAGTGCAGCCGGCGGCATCACGCGTTTGCTCGACATGGGCGTGGAAGATTACCTGCTGGGTTCCACGGTGAACGGCATTCTCGCGCAGCGCCTGGTGCGCCGCCTCGATCCGGAAACGGCGACGCCGTATGAAGCGTTGCCGGAAGTGATCGAGCAGTTCGAGCTGCACAAGTACACCAACGAACGTCCCATCCGCTTGTGGAAGCCGGGCAGCAGTGCGGCCAATCCCACAGGCTATCGCGGTCGACGCGCCATCATGGAATTCCTGGTGATGACCGACCCGCTGCGTCGCCTGGTGATGCAGCGCGCCGATGCCGGCGAGATCGAACGCGCCGCGCGCGCCGAAGGCATGCGAACCATGTACGAGGACGGCATCGCCAAGGCGGTGGCGGGCATCACCACCATCGAGGAGGTGTTGCGTGTCACGCAGGAAGGCTGATGCCAACGTGCCGAAGACGTCACTGGTCTTTGATCGTCATCCCTGCGAAAGCAGGGATCCAGTGTCTTTCGGTTCGTGTGCTGGCGCTGGGCAAGAGCAAAAGTCGCTGGATCCCTGCTTTCGCAGGGATGACGGCGATGTAGGGGCGTTGTACATCGGAGCGCTCGTGCCCTCGCTGCAGGCCTTGCCATGACCCAGTTCCGCTATCGCGCCGTCAGCGCAGCTGGCGAAGTGCTGCAAGGCCAGATGGAAGCCTCGAGCCTCGAGGAGGTCGTCAGCCGTCTGCAGGACCAGGGCCACACGCCGCTCGATGCACGCACCGCCGACAGCGATGCCGGTGGCGGCGGCATTGCGGGCTGGTTCAAGCGGGGTCCGTTCACGGGCGATCAGCTGGCGCAGTTCACGCATCAGCTCGCCACGTTGCTTGGCGCGGGCCAACCGCTGGATCGCGCGCTCGGCATCCTGATGGATCTGCCCGAAGGCGCGAGCGCCAAGCAGTTGATCGAGCGCGTGCGTGATCGCGTGCGCGGCGGTACGCCGTTGTCGCAGGCGCTGGACGACGAGCACAGCGTATTTCCCAAGCTTTACATCAGCCTTGTACGCGCGGGTGAGGCGGGCGGATCGCTGGAAGACACCTTGCGTCGCCTCGCTGACTATCTCGAACGCTCGCAGCAGCTGCGCGGCAGCATCATCAACGCGCTGATCTACCCGGCGTTCCTGATGGTGGGCGTACTGGGTTCGCTGCTGTTGCTGTTGGCCTACGTCGTGCCGCAGTTCGTGCCGATTTTCGAAGACATGCAGGTGCCGATTCCGTTGATCACGCAGATCGTGCTGGCGGTGGGCGGCACGTTGCAGACATGGTGGTGGGCCATCGCCATCCTGCTCGTGCTGGGCGTGCTCATCGCACGGGCGCGACTGCGCGACCCGGTGACGCAGCTGGCGTGGCATGCGCGCCTGCTGAGCATGAAAGTGGTCGGCCCGCTCATGCTCAAGGTGCAGACGGCGCGCATCGCGCGCACCTTGGGCACCTTGCTGAAAAACGGTGTGCCGCTGCTCACGGCCTTGGGCATTGCGCGCCAGGTCACCGGCAACAAGGCACTGGACCTTGCGTTGTCACAGGCGTCGGATCAGGTGAAGGAAGGCACCGGCCTTTCGTTTGCACTGGCGCAGTCGCAGCGCTTTCCCCGCCTCGCGCTTCAGATGGTGCAGGTGGGCGAAGAAGCCGGCCAGCTCGACACCATGCTGCTGAAGGTGGCCGATACCTTCGAGCTGGAAAGCCGCCGCGCCATCGATCGCCTGCTGGCGGCCCTGGTACCTGCGCTCACCATCGTGATGACGGTGATGGTGGCGATCATCATGGCCGCCATTCTTCTGCCCATGCTCGATCTCACCAGCAACATCCAGTAACCCCCTTCGAACGACGATGAGGTACCCCATGCGACAAAGGACTTTTGGCCGTCACCACGCGGCGCGCGGTTTCACCCTGCTGGAAATGCTGGCGGTGATCGTGCTCATCGGCATCATCGGCGCCGTGGTGGTGACGCAGGTCGGCAAGAACGTCGACAAGGGCAAGTACGGTGCGGGCAAGGCGCAGCTCACCACGTTGAGCCAGAAGATCGAGAACTACGCGCTCGACAACGGCTCGCCGCCGCAGCAGCTGCAGGACCTTCTCGTGAAGCCGGCCAACGCACGCAACTGGCAGGGTCCGTATGCGAAGGAATCGGAACTGAAGGATCCCTGGGGTCACGATTTCGGCTACAAGGCGCCGGGTGATCACGGTGCGTTCGACCTGATTTTCTACGGCCAGGATGGCAAGCCCGGTGGCGACGGCTACAGCGCCGACGTCGGCAACTGGCAGTAATACGGAGGCATGGTGAGTCGCGGCTACGCCAACATCGAACACCGGCGCCCAGCCGTGTGTCCAGATGCGGTGGATTCGCGTGCTCGCCTTACTTCCCAGGCGGGTTTCACGCTGCTCGAAATGCTCGCCGTGATCCTGCTCATCGGCATTGCGGCGGCCGCCGTCGCCGTATCGGTGACGCAAGGGCTGGCCAGTGCACGCGTGAGTGCGGCGGGTGGTGAACTCGCCGCCGCGCTGCGTGGCGTGCGCACGCAGGCCATCGTGCACGGCAATGAACATACATTCGACGTGGACACGCGTGACAACACCTATCGCGCGGACAACGGTCCCTCGGTGCGCCTGCCATCGGGCATGCGCATCGGCATCACCAGCGCGAAGGAAGACCAGGTCAACAGCTATACCGGGCGCATCCGCTTTTTTCCGGATGGCAGTTCCACCGGCGGACACATCACGTTGCAGCGCGAACAGCGTCAGTGGCGCGTCAATGTGTCGTGGCTTACCGGTGCGGTCAGCGTGGCTGATGTGAGTGTCAAGCGATGAAGCACGCCACGCGCGGTTTCAGCCTGCTTGAAGTGGTGGCAGCCACGTTGCTGCTCGCCATTGCCTTCACCGCGTTGCTCAAGGTGGCGGGCGGCGCCATGGAGTTGACGCGCAACGCGGACGGCCATAGCCAGGCGGCGCTGTGGGCTCGCTCGTTGCTCGACACCGTGGACATCACCACGCCCCTGCAGGCGGGACGCACTGAAGGCCGCTTCGATGCCACCTATCGCTGGCGTCTTGTGGTGACGCCGTGGAGTCCGGCGGTGACGCCGGGTCAAAACAACCCCATGCGCGTGGTGAAGCTGGACCTGGATGTGATCTGGGGTCCGTCGCTGCGCGAACGTTCGGCGCACTTCAGTACGTTGCGTGTGCTCGGAGCAGCGAAATCGCCATGAGTCGAAGCACGCCCCAGCACGTGCGCGGCTTTACCCTGCTTGAAGTGCTGGGCGCACTCGCGTTGTTCGCATTGCTTTTGCTGGGCGTGTATTCCGGCGTGCGTGCGGCCACGCATGCGGTGCATTCGGGTGAGGCATCCATCGAGCGTGCGGACGAAGTACGTTCGGCACAGCAGTTCCTGCGACGCGAGCTGGCGCAGGCACGGGCCGTGCCGCTGTCGCATACCGACAAGGGTGATCCGCAGTTCTTCAAGGGCGATGCCCATGAACTGAAGTTCGTGGCGCCGCTGCCAGGCTATCTCGGCAAGCTGGGTCCGCAGTTGCAGCAATTGAAGCTGGTCTCCAATGGCGATGGCACGTCAAGGCTGGAAGCCAGCTTTGCCGTAATGCCGCCGGACGGCACGCCACCCAAATCGCTGGGTGATCCGGAAGTGCTGGTGGATCGCGTGCGTGGCGGCAGTTTCAGCTATCGCGAACCGGACGCGCAGGATCATGCCGGTCAATGGCGTGATCACTGGGACGACACGCGCGCCATGCCGCGCATCGTGCGCATTGCGTTGCAGCTGGACGGCAACGCCGAGTGGCCACAACTGGATGCACCGCTGCGCGTGGATGTGACCGCGGTGCAGGGGCAGGCGGCTGATCTGTTGCAGGGCCTGCAACGCCGGAGCGTGCAATGAGCACCGCCATTCGCCACCAACGCGGTGTCGCGCTGCTCGTCGTGCTGTGGGCGTGCACGTTGCTCGCGATCCTGGTGGGTGGCTACGCCGTGCTGGCGCGAACGGAAGGGCTGCAGGCGCGTTACCAGTTTGCGCAGACGCAAGCCCACTACGCTGCCGAAGCCGGTCTGATGCGTGCCATCTATGCGCTGCAGGACCCGCAACAGGATCAACGCTGGGTGCCGGACGGCCGCCCTTATCCGTTCGCATTCGACGGCGCCAAGGTCACCATCAGCGTGATCAGCGAATCGGGCAAGGTGGATCTCAATGCCGCCTCGCCGGACGTCTTGCAGGGCCTGTTTCGCGCCGCGGGGATGTCCGACATGGATGCGCAATCCGTCGCGGGCAATATCGTGGACTGGCGCAGCTTTTCCTATTCACCACCGGGTACGGTGCCCAATGCCACGTACGCCAATGCCGGTCTGGATTACGGTCCGCGGCACGGGCCGTTCGGCACCGTCGAGGAGTTGCAGATGGTGCTGGGCATGACTCCCAAGGTGTATCGCGCGGTGGCTTCGCAGGTCACCTTGTGGTCCGGTCGCCCGTCGCCCGACCCCAATACCGCGCCGCCGCTGGCGCTGGCCGCCGTGCCGGGCATGACCCCGCAGCAGGCCCAGGCCATCGCCGCATCCCGCGGCGCCGGGCCCGTGCAACCGGGCCTAGCCGCTATGCAGGGAGTAACGCATAGTATTCGCTCGGAGGCCACGCTGGCTGACGGTACGCGCGCGATCCTACGTGCGACGGTGCGATTACAGGGCCTACGCCCGGGCGCACTGCCATATACCGTGCTGCGTTGGCAGGAGGGAGAGGGCGAGTGAGTACCGTACCGCAGCCACTGCAACTGCAGTTCGATCGTGTGCGCCGTGCATGGCATGGCTCGCCCATGCCGCGCTTTTTTGCGTGGTGGGGCGGCGAGCTGCAGGCGATGTTGCCGGTGCGCTGGCGCGAGCGTTTCGGCGGCGGCCTGGCCTGGTATCTGCTGCAGCTCGATGGTGACGAGTGGACGGTGCGCAAGGCAGGCGGTGTGGTGTTTGCCCGCTGGAGTAGCCAGCTGGATGCCACCAGCCAGCAGGTGGCTCTGTCCGATGCCTTGCGCGGTGTCGATGTGGAAGACCTGCGCATCGCGCTGTGCCTGGATGCAGGTGCCGTGTTGCGCCCGCATTTGATCCTGCCGCTGGCCGCGCGCGACAACCTTCAGCAGATCGGTACGTTCGAAATGGACCGGCAGACGCCGTTCCGTGTCGAACAGGTTCGCTACGACGTGCGTGAATTGCGCGCGCCTGCACCGCCGGGGCGATTCGCCGCGGAACTGGTGGTTGTGCCTCGCCAGACGCTCGACCCCTTGCTGGCAAGGCTTGCCGCATCCGGTTTGCAGGTGGATGCCGTGGATGTGTCCACGGGCAGCGATCGCCTTGGTGCCAATCTCTTGCCGGCTGAACTTGCGCCGCGACGCAAGCACCCGCGTCAGCGTCTCAATCTTGCGTTGGGTGTCGCGGCGATCCTGCTGCTGGTGCTGTCGCTGTTCCAGTTTCTGCACAACCGCGAGAGTGCGTTGGAGCAGATGCGCAGCGACGTGGAATCCATGCGTGCCGATGCACGGCAGGTTGGCGCGTTGCAGCAGCAACTGCAGGACAACGCCGGCGCCGCGGGTTTTCTGGCGGAGCGCAAGAAGCGCACTGTGTCCGCGCTCGCCGTATTGCAGGACATCAGCCAGCGTTTGCCGACCACGGCATGGCTGGAACGCCTGAGCATCGACAACAGTGGCCAGGTCGGTTTCCAGGGCCAGAGCCCGCAGGCGGCGCGACTGGTCGACGCGCTCAAGGGCTCGCCCGTCATCACGGATGCGAATTTCCAGGGCACCATCCAGGTCGATCCTTCGACCGGCAAGGAGCGCTTCTACATGGTGGCGCAGCTGCGCAAGCCCAACGACGCCAAGCCGAAGGCGGCACCTGCCAACGCAGGGAGCGCGCCATGAAGATGACGGCGCTGAAGCCACGCGAAAGCCGCATCGCCGCCGTGTTGCTGCTGCTCGCGGTGTTGGTCATCGCGTATTTCGTGCTGCTGCACTGGTGGTTCGTGGCACCGCTGCAATCCATCCATGCGGAGATGGATGACCTGCGCGACACGCATGCACGCTTTGCCGCCGCCATTGCCGAGAAACCGCAACTGCAACAGCGCATCGCCGCCATGGGTGCAGGGCAGGCGGCCAGCCACGCGTTCCTGCCGGAAGACGACCCGAACGCTGCCGCCGCCGGCCTGATGCAACGCGTGGTCGACGCGGTGGCAGCCCATCCGCAAGGCGGCGCCTGCGACGTCACGCAGAAAATGCCCGTGACCAATCCGCCCGCCGCGCCGGACGAGCCGTATCGCAAGGTCGCCGTGAGCATCAGCCTGCGCTGCGACGTGCAGCCGCTGGCCGAGACGCTGCACGATCTGGAACAAGGCACGCCTTACCTGTTCGTCGATGATCTCAGCATCTATCGCAATCCGGTCGCTGCCTTGCAGCAGGCGGCGGCACCGCTGGAAGTGCAGTTCACGCTGTCGGGTTATGTACGCCAGCCGCGTGTCACGAATGGCGATGCACAGGGAGGTGCGCCGTGAATGCTGCCGCCCAACGTCGCATGACACCCTTGCTTGGCGGCGTGGCTGCCGTGTTCGGCGCGTTGTTCCTGACCTTGCTTGCCGGTGTCGGACGTGGCGTGTCGTGGGGTCCGGACAGGCCGCCGACGCCATTGCCCGCCGCGCACGATCAAGGCCTGCCGCCGCCCGTGCCGCTCGCGCAGTTCTCCGCCGTGTGGATGCAACCGTTGTTCAGCAACGACCGCAAGCCGGCGATGCATGCGGCCAGCGGCGGCGCCAGCATTGGCGACATGCAGCTCACCGGCATCATCCTCACGTCGCCGCTGCACATGGCGTTGTTGCGTGACAAGAGCGGCGAGCACGACGTGCGCGTGCGCGAAGGCGACACGCTGCCCGATGGCAGCTGGCGCCTGGTTGAACTGAAGCCGCGTTCCGCCGTGTTCGAATCGTCCAGCGGGCGCACCGAATTGCAGTTGCCGGCGGGCGCGCCCATCGACATGCCCAAGCCGGACGGCAATCCGCCGCCGAATGCCCCTCCGCCGGCTCCGGGCATGGCTGCTGCGCCCGTGCCGGCGCAGAGCGGACCGATGATCAACCAGGCCAATACACCCAACCCGGCCCTGCAGTCCCCCAATGGCGTGGACTCGCAGGCCGATCGCATTCGCTTGTTGAAAGAAGCGATTCAAAAACGTCGCGCCCAACAGCAGGCAGCGGCCCCCGAGGGAGCTCATTGACCCATGTCCATTCAGCGCACGCCGCGGCTTCGTCGCATCAGTACGCTCACCCTCGCCTTGTGGCTGGCCGGTTGCCAGACGCTGCCTCCGCCGAGTAAAGACGATGGCGCCCTTCAACGCGAGGCCATGGCCGGCACGGAAAAACCGGTGCCGCCACCGCTGCCGCTCAACACCGGCAACAAGACGGCTGACCAGAACGTCACGCCGAAGCCGCAGTTGAGCGAAGGCAGCGGCCAGTTCGTACGCGCCACCGGACTCGCGCAGCCTCGCAGTGCAGCCACCGGCGATGGCGCGGTCACCTTCAACTTCGAAAACCAACCGGTGCAGGCGGTGGTGAAAGCCATCCTGGGCGACCTGTTGAAGCAGAACTACACCATCGTGCCGGGCGTGCAGGGCAACGTGTCGTTCTCCACCTCCGAACCGGTGGACAGCAGCCAGGCCATTCCGATCCTGGAAACGTTGCTGTCGTGGACCAACAACGCGTTGGTCATGCGCAACGGCCAGTACGTAGTGATGCCCGCGAAGGATGCGGTGGCGGGCAACCTGGTGCCCAGCCTCAATGCGGTGGCACCGCAGGGCGGATTGCAGGCACGCCTGTTCCCGCTGCGCTACATCTCCGCCAACGAGATGCAGAAGCTGATCAAGCCGTTCGCGCGCACCGATTCCGTGCTGCTGGCCGATCCGTCACGCAACGTCATCGTGCTGTCGGGCACGTCGGCGGAACTGGACAACTACCAGCGCACCATCCACACCTTCGACGTGGATTGGCTGCGCGGCATGTCGGTGGGCGTTTTCAGCCTGCAGCATGCCAATGTCGGTGAACTCGGGCCGCAGCTGGATCAGATGTTCGGCCCGAAGGGCGACACGCCGCTGGCCGGCATGGTGCGCTTCCTGCCTATCGAGCGTACCAATGCCATCGTGGTGATCAGCAGCCAGCCCAGCTACCTGCAGGAAGTGGGTGACTGGATCACCAAGATCGATCGCGGCGGCGGCAACGAACCGGAGCTGTTCGTCTACGACGTGCGCAACCTCAAGGCGTCGGATCTCGCGCAATACCTCGCCGGCATCTACACCAATGGCGGCGGTGGCGGCGGTAATGCCGGCAAGGTCGGCCCGGGCCTCAATGGCGGCACGCTGGGTGCTAGCGACAACGCCAACGGTTCGGCCAGCGGCATGGGCAGCACCGCCGGCAGTTTCGGCAGCAGCACCACGGTCAATGGTGTCGGTGGCGGCTTTGGCAGCGCCGGTGGCCTGAGGAGCGGTGGCACGTCCGGTGGTATCGGCAGCACGGGCACCAGCGGCGGCTTTGGCAGCAGCACCGGTACCGGTACCTCGGGCGGCGCAGCCGGTGGCATGTCGTCGTTCGGCAACAGCAACAACAACACCAATGGCGCCGGCCAGCAGTACGTGTCCGAAGACGGCAGCATCCGCATCAGCTCGGTGGATTCCAGCAACCAGTTGCTGGTGCGCGCGCGCCCTTCGCAGTGGAGTGAAATCGAGCAGGCGGTGAAGCGGCTGGACAATGTGCCACTGCAGGTGCAGATCGAGATGCGCATTCTCGAAGTGGATCTCACCGGCCAGCTTGAGTTTGGCGTGCAGTGGTATCTGCAGGGCCTCGCCAACAGCACGCCGACTTACGACAGCAGCGGCAACGTTAACGGCGCAACCAGCGCATACCCGGGTGCGCATCGACAGATTTCGTTGGGCTCCGGCGGTAACCAATACGCTGGCGAACCGTTCTTCTATTCGTTCCTGAGCAGCAACGGCAAGTTCCAGGTGGCCGTGCGCGCGCTGGAAACGAACGGCAACACGAAGACGCTGTCGGCACCGTCGCTGGTGGTGCTCAACAACCAGGTGGCGCACATCTCCGTGGGTGACCAGGTGCCGGTGAACCAGCAGTCCATTGTCACCGGCCTCAACACTACCGGTTCCACCGCCACCAGCGTCAGCTACATCCCCACCGGTGTGATCCTGGATGTGCAGCCGCGCGTGAATCCCGGCGGCCTCGTTTACCTCAATGTGCAGCAGCAGGTGAGCAACACCACCGGCGCGGCGAACTCGCAGGGCAACTTCACCATCCAGCAGCGCGCGGTGGGCACGCAGATTGCCGTGCAAAGCGGGCAGACGGTATTGCTCGGCGGCCTGATCCAGCAGGCGGAAGACAACACGGACACCGGCGTGCCCGGCCTCAACCGCATTCCCATCCTGGGACGCCTGTTCGGCACCACCAATCACAGCCGCAACCGCACCGAGCTGATCGTGCTGATCACGCCGCGCGTGGTCACCAGCAGCGAGGATGCCAAGCAGATTACGGACGAGTACCAGCGGAAGTTCGAGTCGCTGGCACCGTTGCGGGCAGCCAATGCCAACGGTACCAGCGGTGCTGCCGGCGCGACGGGAACGACAGCGCACCCGTAAGCGGGATGTTGCTCCCTCTCCCCTCCGGGGAGAGGGTTGGGGTGAGTCCCGAAAAGGGGATAAAGGGCGGGTGCTCGCGATAACGCCGCAAAAAAGTCAGCGCCGATGCGCCGAATGCCGCTAAAAGGCGCGCCAGCTATCATTCCCCAATGAGTACCCCGCTGTCCTTCCCCATCACGCCGATCCTGCCCGAGATCTGCGCGTCACTCGCCACGCATCCACGTCTCGTGCTCGAAGCACCGCCCGGTGCGGGCAAGACCACGCAAGTGCCGTTGCTGTTGCTCGACCAGCCCTGGCTGGCGGGTGGAAAGATCCTCATGCTTGAGCCCCGCCGTATCGCAGCCCGCGCGGCAGCACAGTTCATGGCGAAGCAGCTGGGCGAGGAGGTCGGGCAGACGGTGGGTTATCGCATCCGCTTCGAATCGCGGGTTGGCGCATCGACGCGTATCGAAGTGGTGACCGAGGGCATCCTGACGCGCCTCATCCAGGACGATCCGGAACTCAGCGGTATCGGCGCCATCCTGTTCGACGAATTCCACGAACGGCACCTCGCCGGCGATCTGGGCGCAGCGCTTGCACTCGATGTACAAGGCACGCTGCGCCCCGAGCTTCGCATGGTCGTGATGTCCGCCACGCTCGATGGCGAACGCATCGCGCAATGGCTGGATGCGCCGCGCATCAGCAGCCCTGGACGCAGTTTCCCGGTGCGCGTGGAATATCCCGCCGCACGCACCCAGGAAACGACGGAGCATCATCTTGCACGTGTCGTTCGCCAGGCATTGGATGAAAACACCGGCGACGTGCTCGCCTTTCTGCCGGGGCGTCGCGAAATCGCACGCACGCAATCGGTGCTCGAATCATCGCTGGACGAGAACATCGGCATCGTTGCGTTGCACGGCGAGCTGTCGATGGCAGAGCAGCAGGCCGCGTTGAGCCCCGCAGAGCCAGGCACGCGTCGCGTGGTGCTCGCCACCAACGTGGCCGAATCCAGCGTCACCTTGCCGGGTATCCGCGCGGTGGTCGACAGCGGGCTGGCGCGCGAACCACGCTTCGATCCCAACTCCGGTTTTACGCGGCTGGAAACCGTCAATATTTCGCAGGCATCCGCCGATCAGCGCGCGGGACGCGCGGGACGCGTGGCGGAAGGCGCCGCGTATCGCCTGTGGCCGCAGAGCAAGCGGCTGGACGCATCGCGCACTGCGGAAATGGCACAGGCCGAGCTTTCCGGTCTCGCACTGGAGCTCGCTTCGTGGGGCATTACCGCCGAGAGCGGCAGCGACCTGCCGTGGCTGGATGCGCCGCCGCAAGGCGCACTCGCGCAAGCACGCGAGTTGCTATCGCAACTTGGCGCACTCGCCAGTGGCGGGCGCATCACGGCGCTGGGCCGGGAGATGCTCGAACTCGGTGCCACGCCGCGACTCGGCGCCGCAGCGCTGCGCGCGGAACCCGAACGCCGCGCGCTGGTGGCGGATCTTCTTGCCTTGATGGAAGCGCGCTCGCCGTTGCGAGGCGAACAGGCACGCACCGATGACTTCCGCGCGCGCGTCAGTGCATTGCACGTGTGGCGTGACCGCAAGACGGCGGGCGCGCGTGGGGGCGCCGATGCCGGTGCGCTTGCCGCCATCGAGCAGGCGAGCAAGGGGTGGCGCCGTCGACTGGCCATACGCACGGCCGCGACGGGCGTGCCGGACAGCCATGCGGTGGGCGATCTGCTTCTGCATGCCTTTCCTGATCGCGTGGCGCGTCGCGACGACAACAACCCGCTCCGCTACACACTGGCCAACGGTCGTGGCGCGCGCCTGCACGAAAGCACCGCGCTGCACGGTGAGCCCTGGCTTGTGGCGCTGGACGTGCGCTTCGAGGCACGCGACAGCTTGATCCTCGCCGCGGCACCCATCGACTCGCGTGTGCTTGAGCGCGACTACGCCAGCCAGTTCAAGCGTGAACGTGCCTTGCGCTGGAACGACGAACGCAACGCCGTCGAAGCCTTCGACGAACACCGCTTCGCCAGCATCGTGATCGAGCGGCGCAGTGTGCCGGTGAAGGCGGAAGATGCGTTGCCGGCTTTGCTCGCCGCCATTCGTGCGAAAGGCATCGACGTGTTGCCATGGAGCGAGAACGCGCGACGCCTGCGTGCGCGCATGCAAGCGTTGCGTGGCTGGATGCCAGAGTTGGGGCTGCCTGATGTGTCCGATGCCACGTTGATCGACACCTTGGAAAACTGGCTGGCGCCCTACCTCGAAGGCAAGCGCCGTATCGATGCCTTGAGTGCGGAAGAACTCTCGCAGGCACTGGGCACGCTGTTCGACTACGAACAGCGCCGTCAGCTCGACGCGCAGCTACCCGAAAGCCTCACCGTGCCCAGCGGCATGACGCGCCGCCTGGAATACGCCGAGGGTGAGCCGCCCGTGCTGGCGGTGAAACTGCAGGAGTTGTTCGGTCTTGCCGATACGCCGCGCGTCGCGAACGGCCGTGTACCGGTGACGCTGCACCTGTTGTCGCCGGCCGGCCGGCCGATCCAGGTCACGCAGGATCTGAAAGGCTTCTGGGAGCGCACCTATCCCGAGGTAAAGAAGGAACTGAAGGGCCGCTACCCGCGCCATCCGTGGCCGGACGATCCGTGGACGGCGGTACCCACGCACCGCGCCAAGCCACGCGGGACATAAAAACGAAAAGGGTTGCCAACCTCGCGGTGGCAACCCTTCTTGATTCCAAACAACAGCGATCAGCGGCCGATATCGCGCAGTCGCTTGCCTGCCATCAGGTTGCGTTCGATCTGCTCCAGCGTCACGCCCTTGGTCTCCGGGACCAGCCACAGCGTGAACAGGATGAACACCGCGTTGAGCGCACCGTACATCCAGAAGGTGCCTGCATTGCCGATGCCGTTGAGCAGGCTCAGGAAGGTGAAGCCCACGATCATGTTGCAGATCCAGTTGGTGAAGGTGGACACACCAATGCCGAAGTCGCGACCCTTGAGCGGCTGGATCTCCGAGCACAGCGTCCAGATCAGCGGGCCGGCCGACATGGCGAAACCGACGATGAAGATCAGCAGCATCGCCACGGTAAAGATCTGCGAACCGTGGTCGTGGATGCCGTTGTGCATCATCGTGCCGACCACACCCAGGCCAACCGCCATTACGGTGAAGCCGGTGTAGAGGATGGGCTTGCGACCCCAGCGATCGATCAGTGCGATGGCGATGAAGGTGGCCAGCACGTTCGTGAGACCCACCAGCGCGGTAAACCACATCTGCGCCGACGTGTCGTAGCCCATCTCCTTGAAGATGCGCGGCGCGTAGTACATCACCACATTCATGCCGGTGAACTGCTGGATCAGCTGCAACAGCACGCCCAGCCACACCGAGCGACGGAAGTTGCGGTTCTCGAGAAACAGGTGCCAGCCGCGCTGCGGCGTCTTCAGCTGTTCCTCGATGTCGGCGGTTTCGCGCGCGACCACGGCGCTGTCGCCGCGCAGGCGTTGCAGCACGTCGATGGCTTCGTCGCGACGGCCGCGCATCAGCAGCCAGCGCGGGCTGTCGGGCAGGAACATCACGCCCAGCAGGAACAGCGCGCCGGGAATCGCAATGATGCCAAGCATCCACCGCCATGCGCCGTTGTAGCTGAAGGCGGTATCGGACAGGAACGCCACGAAGATGCCGATGGTGATCATCAGCTGGTAGGTGGAAATCATCGCGCCGCGAATATGTTCCGGCGCCACTTCGGCCAGGTAGAGCGGCGCCGTGAACGAGGCGATACCGATGGCCAGGCCCAGCACGACGCGGGCGATGATCAGCGTCTCCGGCGACCAGGCGAAGCCGGAGAGCAGCGAGCCGATCACGAACAGCACGGCGCCAAGCACCAGCGAGCGCTTGCGGCCCAAATGTCCCGACAACCAGCCGGCACCGAGGGCACCTACGGCGGCGCCGAACATCATGGAACTGACGATCCACTCGATGGTGTGGTCGCTGATGGCGAATTCGGTCTGGATGAACTGCTCGGCGCCGGAAATCACGCCGATATCCAGGCCAAACATCAGGCCCGCCAGCGCGGCGAGCACGCAGACGAACACGACGGTGGTTTTCGATTGCGCCGAGGTCGACGCGATGACTTGGGCATTCATGGATGAAGCTCCCCCGCTAGCGATGATGTTGCCTCTGTGGGCGTTTAGGTAAACCGCTGCGCCCCTACGCTGCGGCAATGATGTGTGGCGGCGGGCCCGCGAATCGCGGCTCCCGCAAACCCCGGAATCCCGGTTCAGCGAAGAACAATGCCCCGGCATACGGTTGCGACGCAAGCGCGCCATCGCCCAGCCCGTCACGTGCGCTGGTGATGTAGAGCGTGGAGAAATCCGTGCCGCCGAACGCGGGCTTGGTCGGTTGCGAAGCGGGCACGTCGATGATGCGATCGATCTGGCCATCGGGCGTGTAGCGCACGACGCGACCCAGGCCCCATTGTGCATTCCACAAGCCGCCATCGCGATCCACGCAGGAACCATCCGGCTCGCCGCGCCGGTCATCAAGCGTCACGAACGTGCGGATATTGTCGACGTGGTCGCCGTAGTCGCAGCACTGGATGGCGCGCGTGAGCGAATCGCAGAAGTACATGGTGCCGCCATCCGGACTGAAGGCCACGCTGTTGCTGATGGCGACGCCCGGCAGTGGCAGGTGTTCCAGCGTGAGATCGTGATTCAGGCGGTGGAAGCCACCCACGGGTTGCTTGGGTCCCGTGGCCGGTTCATGCAAGGTGCCGAACACGAAGCGACCTTGCCGATCGCACACGCCATCGTTCAAGCGCGTCGGCAGATCGGCTTCCACATCCATCACCGGCACCAGGGCCTGCGTGGAGGGATGAAAGAACGCCAGCCGTGAAGCAAGCCCAAGCAGCAACCAGCCATCGGCTTCACACAGTGCAAAGCTGGCGAGGCGCTCGGGCAGGCTCCACTGGTGCAGTGCGCCGTCGTGCGGGCGGTAGCGCCACAGCGTGGCGGCGTGGATGTCGGTCCAGTACAACACCTGCTCGCGATCGCACCATGTGATGCCTTCGCCCAGCGTGTTGTGCACCTGTATGGCGACGGCGGCGCGGGCGTTCATACCCAGCCACCATCCACGATGAAATCCTGGCCCGTGCACATGCGGCTGTCGTCGGCGGCGAGAAACAGTGCGGCGCGTGCGAGATCCTCGGCCATCAGATAGCCGGGCATGCATTGCACGCGTTCAATTTCCGCCTTGCCGGCATCGTCCAGCCACAGGCGGCGCTGTTTGTCGGTGATGACCCAGCCCGGCACCAGCACGTTGATGCGGATGCGATCGTGGCCGAGTTCGCGAGCAAGGCCATTTACCAGACCATGCACGGCGGACTTCGCCATCGCATACATCGGATAGCCGGCGTTCTTCTTCCTCCAGCCGGTGGAGCCCAGGCAGATCACGGAGCCGCCGCCGAGCGAACGCATGTCCTCACGCACGGCCTGCGTGGCGAAGTATTGATGGCGCAGGTTGATGGCGATGTTCTGGTCGAACTCCGCCACGGTGGTGCTGCCGAACTGGTGACGCACGTCGTTGGCTGCGTTGTTCACCAGCACGCCTACGGGGCCGTTCACTTCACGTGCCGTGGCGAGCGCCGCTTCCAGCGCTTCGATTTGCGTCACGTCGCAGCGAATGAACAAGGGGCGGTGGGCGCAGGCGGCGAGATCATCGGCAAGTTGTTCGCCGCTGGCCTGGTCGATGTCGATGAACGACACGCGTGCGCCCTGCCTGGCGAAGTGCTCGACAAACGCGGCACCGATGCCCGTCGCGCCGCCCGTGATGAACACGTGGCGGTCGACCAGGCTGGGATAAGTCGCGTACGTCATGCTTACCACTCCGCGACGCTGCCGTCGGCGTGACGCCAGATCGGGTTGCGCCAGCGGTGCCCCACTTGTGCGCGTTCGGTCACGTAATCCTCATTCACCTGGATGCCGAGGCCCGGGCCGTTCGGGATCGCCACGAAACCCTTTTCGTAAGCGAACACGCTGCGATCCTTCACGTAATCGAGCAGGTCGTTGCCGGCGTTGTAGTGAATGCCCAGGCTCTGTTCCTGGATGAAGGCGTTGTGGCACACCGCATCCAGTTGCAGGTTGGCCGCGAGCGCAATGGGGCCGAGCGGGCAGTGCAGCGCCACGGCCACGTCGTAGGCTTCGGCCATGGCCGCGATCTTGCGCGTTTCGGTGATGCCGCCCGAGTGCGAGGGATCGGGCTGGATGATGTCCACGCCACCCATCTGCAGCACGCGCTTGAAGTCGTAGCGCGTGTACAGGCGCTCGCCCAGCGCGATGGGCGCGGGCGAGATGGCAGCGAGTTCCGGCAACGCTTCCAGATGATCGGACAGCACCGGCTCCTCGATGAACATCAGCTTGAACGGCGCCAGTTCACGCATCAGCACCTTGGCCATCGGCTTGTGCACGCGGCCGTGGAAATCCAGGCCGATGCCAATGTGCGGGCCCACCGCATCGCGAATGGCCTGCACGTTCTCAAGCACCTGCTCGACCTTGTCGTGCGTGTCGATGTACTGCAGTTCTTCGGTGGCATTCATTTTTACGGCGGTAAAGCCGCGTGCTACCGCTTCCTTCGCGGCGCGTGCCGTGTCGGCCGGGCGATCGCCTCCGATCCATGAGTACACGCGAATGCGATCACGCACCGGGCCACCCAGCAACTGGTGCACGGGCTGGCCGAGATCCTTGCCCTTGATGTCCCACAGCGCCTGGTCGATGCCGGCGATGGCACTCATCAGCACCGGCCCGCCGCGATAGAAACCGCCGCGATACATCACGTTCCACAGGTCTTCGATGTGGCGCGGGTCCTTGCCGACCAGGTAGTCGGAGAGTTCTTCCACGGCGGCCGCGACGGTATGTGCGCGGCCTTCGACTATGGGCTCGCCCCAGCCGACGACACCCGCATCGGTATCGATGCGCAGGAACAGCCAGCGCGGGGGAACCAGGTAAGTGGTGAGGCGGGTGATCTTCATGCAGGCGATCCTTTCGAAACAGAGTGGCGCCAGGCATCGGCGAAGGCGCGGGCGCGCGCGGCGACGTCGCTGGCCGGGCGGCCGGGGGCGTAAAGAGAGGAACCGATGCCGAAGCCGTTGGCTCCGGCGGCATGCCACGGCTCCATGTTGTCCGGCGCGATGCCGCCGACCGGCAGCACCGCGAGATCCTTGGGCAGCACCGCGCGCCATGCCTTGAGCACGGACGGGCTGGATTGCTCGGCAGGGAAAAGCTTCAGCGCATCGGCGCCGGCCGCGAGTGCCGCAAACGCTTCGGTGGGCGTGGCCACGCCGGGCACACAGTAAAGGCCGGCCTGCTTCGCGGCGCGAATCACCGTGACGTCCGCGTGCGGCATCACGATAAGCCGGCCACCGGCATCGGCCACCTGCTTCACCTGCGCGGGATCGAGCACCGTGCCGGCGCCTACGAGGTAATCACTGCCCAGCGCGTCCACCATGCGGCGAATGCTTTCGAACGGCTGTGGCGAATTGAGCGGCACTTCCAGCATGCGGAAGCCGGCATCCACCAGCACGCGGCCGATGTCGACGGATTCGTCGGGAGTGAGTCCGCGCAGGATCGCGACAAGGGGAAGCGGTTCAAGCCAAGCCTTCATGGTGTCATGCCGTTGCTTGCGTGGAGACGAGAGCGGCAGCCTGGGCGATGCGCCACAGGCCGTGCGACGTGGTGGCGTCGGGCGCCGCGTGGATGTCGAGCGCGAATCGCTTGGCAGCTTTCAGATACCGATCGCACAACGGACCTTCACCCACCATCAGTACGTGGGTGTTGGCATCTACCCAGCCAGCCGCCATGGCCATGCGAAGTTCGTCGCCGATCAACAGGCCGGAGAGGTAGTCGGGCACCGCAGTAGCTGGCAGCGTGCCATCGAGCATCAAGGTGCGTGCCGAGAATACTCGCGAGAATGCGCCTGCGGCACCGCTGTCACGTGCCATGTCGACGCCGCGAAGAAACGCTTCGTCGTCGTCGACAGCCGGCGGCAATTGCGCGCCGAGAATGGAGTGCTCTTTCAACAGGCCGAACAGTTCGCCCGTCATCACGGTGGCGAAACCCGCGACCGATCCCTCGCGCAGCGAGACCCACTTGCTGTGCGTACCCGGCAGCAACAGGCAGCCATGGCGGGCCACGTCGGGCGACTGCGTCACCACGCCGACCACCTGTGTTTCTTCGCCGCGCATCACGTCGGGTCGCGACGGATCGCGCAAGCCCGGCACAAGATGCAGCGTGCGGCCATCCGGCGTGGCCATGGTCGTGAGTGCATGCGCCAGCCGCTCGACGCTGGTGGGTGTATCCAGGTAGGGCACTTCCAGCCAGCCGTTGCGGCTGCCCACCATGCCGCAGGCAAGCACGGGCACTTCCGGCCACTGATCCACGGCTTGCGCAAAGGCGGCCTGAAAACCGCCATCGGGAAGCTGGCGGATGCCGAACGGCAGCGCTCGCTTTTCCAGCACCCGACCCAGACCGTCATAGCGATAGGCACGCAAGTGCGTGCTGCCCCAGTCGAGTCCGATCAGGTGCGTCATCAGGCGCCCGCCTTCTTGCGTGCGCGGCTGCGGTTGCGCTGCAGGTTTTCGTGCGAGTCGGCGATCATCGTCTGCATGGTCTTGCGCGCCACTTCCGGTTGCTTGCGCTTGATCGCCTCGAATACCTTCTGGTGATACGGCAGCGAATACTTGAAGTTGGTGGCGTTGCGCGCGGACAGTGTGAAGAACGTACCCAGTGACGTTTCGATCACCGAGAACAGCGACTGCATCAACTCGTTGCCGGTGGCGTGCAGCACGGCATCGTGGAACTCCAGGTCGGCCTTCGACCATTCTTCCAGGGTCTGCGCGGCATCCATGGCATTGAGCGCTTCTTCGATGACAGCGAGCTGCGGCGCGGTGCGGCGACGCGCTGCCGCTGCAGCTGCAGCCGGTTCGATGATCTCGCGCATCTCCACCAGCTTGTCCACGAAATCGTCGGTGGGCATGGAAGCGCAACGCCAGGCCAGCACGTCGGCATCGAGCTGATTCCAGAAGCGCTCTTCCAGCACGCGCGCACCGACGCCCGTACGCGATTCGATCAGCCCTTTGGCCGACAGCACCTTCAGTGCTTCGCGCAAGGCGGTACGGCTGACCTGCAGGCTATCGGCAAGGGGCTCCTCGCGCGGCAGCACATCGCCCGGCTTCACCTTGCCGCTGACAATGCGTTGCCCGATTTCGTGCATCACATGCCCATAGAGGCTGCGAACTGCGATCGGCTTCTTCATGAAATCCTCTGACCCCCGGTACTGACCCTTGAGCGTTCCGTGCGCGCCCGAGCGCATATAGATAGCGCTCGATTCGATTGTCATACAAACGGACTATAAGCAAGTTGCTTGGCCGATGCCAAGGTGTTTGCACGGATTTTTTGGTGCGTCCACATGAAGGCACATCGGCGTGACAGGAACATGCGATGACGCAATGCAGAATGTTTGCGCCGTCCCGGGCATGAGCCCTTGTTCGCGATCCTGCCGGTACATCGCATCAAAGCGCCACTTTTCGTTTCGGCGACCATGCCACTTCGCGTAATGCCGCAATGCATCAAGAAAAATTTTCGTGCCCAGGAACACTTGCACGATAATCATACAATGTGATTGCATGCGGCCACTCGTGATACGCGAAGGGGATACCAGGGACATGCAACGAGCAGGTTGGATGGGTTCGATTCTCGGCCTTGCGATGCTGTCGGCAGCTGCGCATGCGACGGACGCAAAGCGCGAAACCTTCGGCACCATGCCGGACGGCACGAAGGTGGATGCCGTGGTGCTGAGCAACGCCCATGGCATGCAGGCACGTATCATCGCGCTGGGCGCAAGCGTGCAATTCCTTTCCACGCCGGATCGCAACGGCAAGAGCGCGAACATCGCGCTGGGCTACGCGTCGCTCAATGATTACGTGAGCAATCCGCAGTATTTCGGCGCTACGGTAGGCCGTTACGCCAACCGCATCGCCAAGGGTCATTTCACCCTGGACGGCCACGCATACAGCGTGCCCGTGAACAATGGCGTCAACTCCCTGCACGGCGGCACGCGTGGCTTCGACAAGGTGGTGTGGACCATTGGCGAAGTGAAGCACGATGCCGGCAAGGCGAGTGTGTCGCTGAGTTATGTGAGCCCCGATGGCGACATGGGCTATCCGGGCAAGCTCACGGTCACGGCGGTCTACACGCTGGACGAGGAAAACCGCCTCTCCATCGATTACCGTGCGACCACCGACAAGGTGACCATCGTCAACCTGAGCAACCACGCGTACTGGAATCTTTCGGGCGAGGGTTCGGGCAGCGTGATGGACGACCTGCTCACCATTGCTGGCGACGCCTACCTTCCCGTCGATGCCGGCTCCATTCCCACCGGCGAAATCCGCAAGGTGGCTGGCACCCCGTTCGACTTCCGCACGGCCAAGCCGATCGGCCGCGATATCCGCACCAACGATCCGCAGCTGCTCAACGGTCACGGTTATGACCACAACTGGGTCATCAGCAAGGACGAGGCACCGGCGCTGCGCATGGTGGCGCGCGTGGAAGATCCCGCGTCCGGTCGCGTGCTCACCTTGAAGTCGTCCAAGCCGGGCCTTCAGTTCTATTCGGGCAATTTCCTTGACGGCACCAGCGTGGGCACGGGCGGCCACGTGTATCGCCAGGGCGATGCCTTCGTGCTGGAACCCCAGCTTTATCCGGACACGCCGAACCAGGCGTCGTTCGGTTCGGCGCGGCTGGAGCCGGGCCATGAGTACCGCAACCTGATCGTGTACGAGTTCACCACCGAGTCGACGCGCGGAGCGCATTGACCTGACGAGCAATCGAGAGAAGGGCGCCTGTGAAGGCGCTCTCAGGGTCGCTTTGTCTTCAAAAAGCGGCCACGCGTAACCAATGCGTCGCCTGGACGAGGTCCGGCGCCTTCGAGGGAGAGCTGATGAAGTACGCACTTTTGGCAGTGGCACTGGGCCTGGCGGCAACTATCGCCGCGCCGACCCATGCGCGCGATGCAACGCAACGCTGGACGCCGGCCGAAGCCAAGGCCTGGTACGCCAAGCAGGCGTGGCCGCTGGGCAGCAACTACCTTCCGTCCGACGCCATCAACCAGCTGGAAATGTGGCAGGCCGACACCTTCAACCCCGCGCGCATCGACCAGGAACTGGGCTGGGCGCAGCAGTCGGGCATGACCACCATGCGCGTCTTCCTGCATGACCTGCTTTGGCAGCAGGATGCGGCGGGCTTCAAGAAGCGCATCGACACGTTCCTCGCCATTGCCGACAAGCACGGCATCAAACCGATCTTCGTGCTGTTCGACTCGTGCTGGGACCCGGAACCGAAACTCGGTCCGCAGCGTCCGCCGATTCCTGGCGTGCATAACTCCGGTTGGGTCCAGAGCCCCGGCGTGGCGATGACCGACGCCAGCCAATACCCGCGGCTTCAGCAGTACGTGAAGGACATCGTGGGCAGCTTCGCCAACGACAAGCGCATCCTGGCGTGGGACGTGTGGAACGAACCCGACAACCCGGGTGGCGGCAACTACGATCCGGTCGAGCCGAAGAACAAGACCGAACATGTCGCCACGCTGCTGCCGCAGGTATTCGCCTGGGCACGCAGCGCGTCGCCCACGCAGCCGCTCACCAGCGGCCTGTGGCATGACGACGACTGGTCCGATGTGTCGAAGCTCAACGCCGTGGAGCGCACGCAGGTCGAGCAGTCCGACGTGATCAGCTTCCACGACTACGGCTGGCCCGAAGTGTTCGTCGGTCGCCTGAAACAGCTGCAGGGTTATGGACGTCCGCTGATCTGCACCGAATACATGGCGCGCGGCAACGGATCGACCATCGACGGCGTGTTGCCCATCGCCAAGAAGGCGGACGTGGGCATGGTCAACTGGGGTTTCGTCAACGGCAAGTCGCAGACCAACATGCCATGGGATTCCTGGCAGCGTCCCTACACGCTGCAGCCGCCGACCCTGTGGTTCCACGATCTTTTCTACGCGGATGGCAAGCCATATCGCCAGCGTGAGATCGACATTCTTCGCTCGCTTTCGCACGCGCCGCGCGGCGCCGTGCCGGCGGATGCCATTACCGTACCGATGCAAACGGCAGGTGCCGGCCACTGAGCAGGCACCGTCTTTCAACGACTTCAAACGCCGTCGCGGAGAACGGTGGCGTTCTGAATAACGACACCGCCGGTTTGTCCGGCGGGTAAACGACCTCTGAGGGGAGGCTTTCCATGACTCGCACACAGCTTCACAAGACCTTGCTGGCGGCGGCCATTGCGGCGTCGTTCGGCGTTGCCCACGCAGCTGATACACCGGCGGCTTCCGCGCCCGCCGATCCGCAGCAGTCCACCACGACCACCGATGCCACGCCGCCGGCCAACGCGCCCAAGAAGGATGGCACCAGCGCCGACGCCCAGCAGAAGGACGCGGTGAACCTGTCCGGCGTGGTGGTAACGCCGTTGCGCGAGAGCCTGCAGAGCGCGCAGACGCTCAAGCAGGATTCGCGCATGATCACCGACTCCATCGTGGCCGAAGACATCGGCAAGCTGCCTGACAACAGCGTGGCCGATGCGCTCCAGCGCATCACCGGCGTGCAGGTGGCGCAGGGTTTCCAGGGCGAGACCAGCTCGGTGGTGATCCGCGGTTTGCCCAACGTGATCACCACGCTCGACGGTCGCGAGATTTTCAGCGGTGTGGGTCGCGCTTTCGCCTTCCAGAACCTGCCGTCCACGGCGGTGAAGACGGTGCAGGTCTATAAGACCAGCGAGGCGAGCCTGCCTGATGGCGGCATCGCCGGCATGGTCGACATGCAGCTATTCCGTCCGTTCGATTTCGACGGCCCCAAGGTCGCCGCGACGTTTACCGAAACCAACAGCAAGTACGCCGCGCACACCGACCCCAACGGCAGTGTGTTGCTCAGTGATCGCTGGAAGACCGACATCGGCGAGTTCGGCGCGTTGATCAACGTGGGCTACGACAAGCAGCACTACGACTACAACGCCGTGTGGGACGACTTCCCCAAGGTGCTGACCACCGGCGCCGGCGACCCCGTGCGTACGTCCAACGGCAACCTGATTGCTGCGCCGAACGGCTTTGGTGCGGACTACAACATCGGTGACCGCACGCGCCAGGAAATGAACTATGCGCTGCAGTGGAAGCCGAACGACAGCACCGAGATCTACATCGAAGGCCTGTACGACTGGGATTCGGACAACTACAACCAGCCGTACTTCTTCAGCTTCCCGGTGGGTTCGGTGGACCCGCAGAACGTCAAGGTCGGCAACACGTGTTATCCGGACCAGCTGACCGGTTCGGCGTACTACGGCCAGACCATCTGCGACATGACCAGCGGCAGCTGGACGGGCAACACCTACGCGGCCACCAGTACGCAGGCGCACCAGGAGTGGGGTCACGACATCCAGAACGCCATCGGTGCCAAGTGGCACGGTGACCGCCTGAACCTGTCGACCGACCTGTCGTTCAACTCCAGCTCGTTCCACGAGCAGACCTTCATCATCGACACGTTCCTGCAGGCGCCGATCACCACGGTGTGGAACGGCGGCCACAACTGGTCGCTGGTGGGCAACCCGGCGAGCAATCCGGCCAACTTCTATCTCAACGGCCTTTATCAGGACTGGGACAACCAGCGCGGCACGCAGACCGCGTGGCGTGGCGACGGCAATTACGACCTCAACGGCAGCTTCTTCCAGTACATCGACTTCGGCCTGCGTTATTCCGATCACAAGGCCGAGTACGTGGGCAGCACGCAGATCTCCACGCCGCCGCCGGGTGGCACGGGAGACATCTCGTTGAACCCGAATCCCGCCAACCAGGTGATTGCGCGTTTCCCCAGCGGCTATTGCTGCAACCAGCCGGGCACGCAGGCGATTCCGGTGTCGTGGCTCAGCGGCTGCTTCAACTACCTCACCAACAATGCCGACGCCATCCGCACGCTGTACGGCCTGCCGACCGGCCTGGCCCCGGAAAATCCCGGTCGCTACTACCAGATCGACGAGAAGTCGTACGCCGGTTACTTCCAGCTGGGTTACGGCAACGAACTGTGGGGCATGCCCTTCGATGGCCTTGCCGGCATGCGCGTGGAACGCGTGAAGCGCAATCTCGATGCGTTCTCCTATGACGCGTCGACCAACATCTACACGCCGCTCTCGGACAGCACCAGTGCACCGGTGTACTTGCCCAACCTCAGCTTCAACCTGCACATCAAGGACAACCTGCAGTTCCGTTTCGTGGCAGCCAAGACGTTGACCTATCCGGACTTCGGCCAGCTCAACCCGTCGCTGTCGTTGAACCCGGGCACCATCAACCGTGCCGGCGCGGCAGCCAGTGGCAACCCGGACCTGAAGCCGATCCGTTCGAACAACTACGACGCGTCGCTGGAGTGGTACTTCGCGCCGGCCGGCTACCTCAGCGGTGGCGTGTTCTATCGCGACATCAACGGCTACATCCAGAACTACGTGACGGACGTGACCATCCAGGGCCAGCCGTACCAGCTCAGCTCGCCGCAGAGTGCGGGTTCGGGTCATCTCGATGGTGCGGAATTCGCCTACCAGCAGTTCTTCGACTTCCTGCCGGAGCCGTTGAATGGTCTGGGTGTGCAGTTCAATTACACCTACATCGAAGGCTCCACGCGTTCGCCGCAGTTCATCGGTGGCCCGGTGGTCACCTCGCCGCTGCAGAACGTGTCGAAGAACAACGGCAACGCCGTGTTGATGTACGAAAAGTTCGGCTGGTCCGCACGACTGGCGTACAACTACCGCAGTCGTTTCATCGACGGCTTCAACCAGCCGACCGTGGCTGGCGTGAACGACGAAGTGAAGCCCGCCAACCAGGTCGACTTCTCGCTGGGATACGACGTCAACAAGTACTTCACCGTGGTGCTCAACGCGACCAACATCTTTGGCGCGAACCTGCACCAGTACTTCGGCGATGGCGACGGCAGTCCGCGTGACATCCGCTACCAGGACAAGACGATCGGCCTGGGCGTGCGCTTCAAGATGTAAATCTCTCCCACTGGGCGGGGGCGGTGGTGACATGCCGCTTCCCGCCATTTTTTTGGGAGATGTCTTTCGGCGGCTTGCTCGCCAACGTGACACGGGAACCTTTGCATGACACGTTCGACGTTCGGTCTTTCCCTGTTGTCCCTGGGCCTGCTTGCTGCGATTTCCACGCATGCCGACGCACAGGATTCACGCGAACCGGTGGTTGGCACGCATCTCGCCGACGGTTCCGGTTATGTCAGCATTACGCTCATCGAGCACGGCGCAGCCGAAGACAAGGGACGCTTGTTGATGGCGTTCGAGCAGGACGGCATGGGCGGCGTCCCGCTGTGGGAAAGTCGCGATGGCGGCGATCATTGGCGTTTCCTGATGAACGTCACCGATCAAACGCATGCGAAAGACCCGCGCTGGCAATTGCGCTGGCAGCCGCATATCACCGAGTTGCAGCGCGCCAGCGGCGACTTGCCTGCTGGCACGCTGGTGCTTTCGGCCAACGCCACCGGCAACGATCCGAAGGGTCATGTCGTTGAGGAAGACCTGCAGGTCTATACCTCCACCGATGCGGGCAAGACGTGGCACTACCGCAGCTCCATCGTGAAGGGCGGTGGCCATCCGGAAGACAAGGACAACAAGGGCGTGTGGGAGTCGAACATCCACGTGCTCGATGACGGCCGCATGGTGGCGTACTACTCCACCGAGCAGCACAAAGCCGAGGGCTACAACCAGGCGTTGGGACATAAAGTGTCCGACGATGGAGGCAAGCACTGGGGCAAGGAAGTACTGGACGTCGCCATTCCCGGTGGCGTGCAGCGTCCGGGCATGGCCATCGTCACGCGACTGGGCGATGGTCGTTACGCGATGACGTACGAGAACATCGACGGCCCGAAGAACGGCCAGGTGTTCATCAAATTCAGCCGCGATGGCCTGGATTGGGGCGATCCGCAACATCACGGCGAGCCGGTAATGACGCTCTCCGGCTTCTGGCCTGCCGCGTGCCCGGTGGCGCAGTGGTTCCCGGTGGGTGGCCCGGAAGGCGTGATCGTGGTGTCGGCCGAGCGTGGCGGTGGTGGCGCGGAGGAAGGCGGCCGCGATCTCTATTGGAACAACGCCTCGGGCCGTGGCCCGTGGTGGGAAGTACGGGCGCCGGTGCAGAAGCGCACAGGCAACATCCACGCAGGCTGGACGCAGGCACTGTTGCTGCGCGACGACGGCAGCTTCCTGCATGTCACCACATCGTCCTCGCCGGACAAGCCGGAGAGCGTCGCCCACAACGAAGTGCTGTTCAACACCGCGAAGCTCGATTTTCACCGCTATGAGGCGGAGGACGCGCAGTTCAACAGCGCGGTAGCCGTCCCCGATCCGAAGGCATCCAACTTCCGCAAGGCGCGACTGGGGCAGGGTCCCGACGGCAGGCTTCGCTTCGTGATCAACAGCAACGGCGGCACGCACGCACTGCATGTGCGCTTTGCCGATCTCGGACTTGCAGCGCGCCCCGATGTGGTCGTCAACGGCGCTCGCTTGCCGGAAGGCAGCGTGTCGAAAGCGGACGATGGCTGGGAAGTGCTTGATGTCTCCGCTGCGTTGTTGCCGGGGTTCAACACCATCGACGTCGATGGCGGTGCGCATGTGGTGGACGTCGACTATCTGCAAGTGGACGGCGACACGCCGGTCACCGGGAAGCCGTAACCATGCGAGGAACGATCAACCGACTGTCTGCCGCGCTTGGTTTGATGTTGCTCGCATCCGCTGCGCACGCGCAGGCATCGGAGGTCATGCATCCGTTGTTGCCCAGTGGACCCGACCCGTGGGTCACGCAGCGCGACGGCGTCTACTACTACACCAGCACCGAGGGCGATCGCATCTCGCTGCGCAAGACCACGGACATGGCGCATCTGGCGGATGCCGCGCCCGAGGTCGTCTGGCGGCCACCGGCGCAGGGTGGCAACTCGTCGTCCATCTGGGCGCCGGAACTGCACTTCCTCGATGGCAAGTGGTACCTGTACTACTCCGCATCGGACAAGGCGCACGATGACGATGCGCATCGTCGTGTGTGGGTGCTGGAGAACGCATCGCCCGATCCCATGCAAGGCGAGTGGATCGACAAGGGTATGCTCAAGACGCAACTCAACGGCATCGATGGCACGGTGTTCGATCACGGCGACAGGCGTTACTTCGTCTATTCGGCCTACGTGGGCGATCACAGCGATCTCATCATTGCACCCATGACCAACCCGTGGACGCTGGGCGAGCCGCAGGTGGACATTGCTCATCCCACGCAATGGTGGGAAATGCGTGGCGGCCGCAAGATCCTGGAAGCGCCGGAGTTTCTCGAAGGACCGGGCGGCAAGGTATTCCTCTCGTATTCCGGCAGCGCGTGCTGGTCCGACGATTATTCGGTCGGGCTGCTGAGTGCGGAGGCGCATGCCAACCTGCTCGATCCCGCGTCGTGGCACAAATCGCCCGAGCAGGCGCTCGCCAGTTCGACGAAGCATCAGTTCTATGCCCCGGGCCACAACGGCTTCTTCAAGACACCGGATGGCGAGGACTGGATCATCTTCCACGCCAATGGCGGTCCCGACTGGAAGTGCACGGCGCGCCGCGCGCCTTACGCCATGCCCTTCACCTGGACGGCCGCGGGCGAGCCGGACTTCATGGGCAAGTAATCGCGCCGCTGCGACGTTGGTCTGGTTTGATCGGCTCTCGCGGCCGTGGCAACCTGCATTCCCCCCGGGCGGCCAGCCGTCCGCACCACGACGGAGTGCCCATGCCTCGCACGTTCCTTGCCTTCGCGCTTGCCGCGACATTCACCACGGTCGCGCTGGCCGCGGTGCCCGCCAACGAGCAGCCAGGCCTGGCGCAGATCCGCGAACGCGACCTGCACGCCGACATCAGCTTCCTGGCCTCCGACGCGCTGCAAGGCCGCCTGTCGCTGCAGCCCGGTGACGACGCGTCGGTGCAGTGGATTGCCTCCGAGTTCGAGAAGGCCGGATTGAAGCCGGCCGCTACCGATGCACAGGGCAAGCCCAGTTTTCTGCAGGCGGTGCCCCTCGTCGAATATCGCCCCGATGGCAAGGCCACGTTGCTTACGCTGAAGCGCGGCGGCAAGAGCACCGACTGGAAAGATCCCGACGTGTCGGGCGCGTTTCCCCCCGACCAGGATGTCTCCGCGCCCGTGGTGTTTGCCGGTTACGGCATCACCGCGCCGGAGCTTGGCTACGACGATTACGCCGGCCTGGATGTGAAAGGGAAGATCGTCGTGGTGTTTGATCACGAGCCGCAAGAGACCGATCCCAAGTCGATCTTCAACGGCACCGGCAACACGCGTTACGCCACTGCCTACGTGAAAGTATTGAACGCACAGGAACACGGCGCCGTGGCCGTGCTGCTGGCGCCGGAACCCTCGCACAACCATCCCTCGCAGCTGGAGGTGCGCAAGCGCATCGGCCACCAGGCGGAACACGCGGCGAACCCGATTCCCGCGCAGGCGCTGGCGGACAGCCCCGTGCACATTCCCAGCATGGTCATCTCCGCTGATGTGGAAGATGCTTTGCTGAGCACCAGTGGCAGCACGCCGAAGGCAATGCAGTCGGGTATCGATGCGGATCTGAAATCGCGCTCGCTGGCATTGCCGGATACGACAGTCAGCCTGCACCTGAAGAACAGCTCGCGTCGCGAAGCCACCGCGTGGAATGCGGTGGGCCTGCTCGAAGGCAGCGATCCCAAGCTCGCGCCCGAGACCATCATCATCAGCGCGCATCACGATCACGACGGCCAGGCCGGCGACAAGATCTGGCACGGCGCGGACGACAACGCCTCCGGCACCGTGGGCGTGGTGACGCTGGCGCGTGCGTTTGCCGCGAACCCGACCAAGCCGAAGCGTTCCATCCTGTTCGCGGTGTTTGCGGCTGAGGAACGCGGCCTGCTCGGCGCGTATTACCTTGCCGCGCATCCGCTGCGTCCGCTGGACACCACGCGCGCCATGATCAACTTCGACATGATCGGCCGCGATGAGAAGCCCAGTCCGCAAACCGAAGGCCTGATCGACATTCCCGCCGACACCAGCAATCGCCTCAACCTGATCGGCGCGGCCTACAGCCCGGATTACCAGAAGACCGTGGCCAAGGCGAACGGCGACGTGGGCCTGGTGCTGGATGACCGCTTCGACCACGAGTACGCGCTGAACGTGTTCTTCCGCTCCGACCAGTTCCCGTTCGTGCTGCACAACGTGCCCGCATTCTGGTGGTTCACCGGCTTCCACCCGGACTACCACCACCCCAGCGATACGGCGGAAAAGATCGACTATCCGAAGATGGCGAAGATCCTCAAGCTGGCTTATCTCAGCACGTGGCAGTTTGCCAACGAAGCCACGCCGCCGCGCTTCGTGTCGCATCCGGGCAGCGAGAAGAAAGCGCCCTGATCAACCGGCATCGATGAAAAAACACCCCGGCTGGTCCGGGGTGTTTTCGTTTCAGGGTGCCGATGAACGCAGCGCGCTTAGTGGGGTTGCGCCGCCATCGCCTTGGCGATCTGCTGGCAGCCGCGCGTGTAGGTGAGCAGTTCGTTGCGCACCGGGTCCAGTTCCATCCAGAACCCGTACCGCACGGCGCCGCCCTTGTCGGACAGGTAGGCGCTGATCGAGCGAGCAGTGGTCAGCTGCTGCAATTGCGCTTCGGTGAAGGGCTGGGTGAACACGACGGACTGGCCCACGGCCGAGACGCTGGCGCGCTGGCGTTCGGTGGCGGGCTGATGGTCGATCTCGAAGTAATACTGCGTGGCGCGAGCGGCGATCTGCTTCGCGTGATCGGCGCCGATGGTATAGGTCGCAGTGACCGTCATGCCGTCGTTGCGGCACATCATGGTGAGGCTGTGCTCGCCATCGCGCGTGGTCTGCGTGAGCGAGAGCGAGGCGATGCCGTTCACGGGTTGATTCACCGCCTTGGGTGGCAGCCGGCCATTGTTGGCGACGCCGTAGCCCAGCATCAGGTCGCCGTCGAGCCACGTCACCGTGCCGTTGGTGCTGGCGTTACCGAAGACCAGCGGATTGATGCCCATCTCTTTCAGGTAGTCGTGGATGGCTGGCGCCGAGGCGCCGGTGCCGGCGACGGGTTGTCCGCCGAAGCGGTCCGCGCCGCTGGCGGACCAGCGATACAGGCCGCCGACATACGCATACGCGCAGGCATCCACGCATTGCGATTCCTTGGACATCACCGGCTGGCCGGCTACGCGTCGCGGGCTGCCCAGGTGCGTGCCGATGTTGTTGGCGCGGAACAGGCGCCCGAGCGCCATGCCTGCGTTTGCATCGCCACCCGGCGAATTGAGGTAGATGTCGCTGCCCGCGGGAATCTTGTGCGACTGGATCATCGCTTCGACGCGTTGCGCCGCACCGGCATCGATGGGTCCGTAGAGATAGACCTGCGGCACCTTCGCCACGGAAATCGTCATGCGGTCGTCGTTCACCTGCACGGCGAGCTGGCCGCCGGTGCTGGTGGCTACGCTGGCGCCCGTCGGCGCTTCAGCCCATGCCGGCAGCGCGAGGGCGGCGGCGAGCCATGCACAGCCCGCGGCGATCGATCGGTTGAACACGTTCATGGCGGGACGTGGGGAGTGAGCGACGGGCACGCGACTGACCTTGCGACGAAGGTCGGCAAGTGTGCTTGAACGTGGATGTCTCGCAAGTGAAGGGCAAGGTAGCCCGCGTGATGTCCGGTGGGGCGGACAGGCCCGGACGTCCGCCGTGTTGTCCGCGGACGCAGGATCTTTCAACGGGCCTGTGCGCAAGTGCCTGATCTTCGGTGCATCACCTGCGTATCGTGGCTTGGCACGCCGCTTGCTCTTTCGACATCAACAGCGGCATGTCGCCGAATCACCCGCCGAAGCTGAGGGGCTTCGCGGGCATACACCAGCCAGGAGAGCTGCCTTGACTATCTTGCGTGCATCCATGTTCGTTACGTTGCTTCTCGCCGTCGGGTTCCAGGCCGACCGCGTGCGCGCCGACGATGCACCCGCCAAGCCCGCCGCTGCCGCGACGGACAAGTCGATGATCGCGCGCGACGAAGTGCGCCGCATCCTCGACAGCAACCGCATGATCATCACGCCGCAAGGCATCGACGAGAAGATCAAGCTGCACATCAACGGCATCGATCAGTGGATCTCCGTGCGCGGCAAGGACCGCCGCAATCCCATCCTGTTGTTCCTGCATGGCGGCCCGGCCTCGCCGGCCATGCCGGAGGCATACACCTTCCAGACGCCATGGGAGGATTACTTCACCGTCGTGCAATGGGACCAGCGCGGCGCGGGCAAGACCTATCGCGCCAACACCGAGCAGGCGATGGAGCCGGGCATGAGCGTGGCCGGCATGACGGACGATGCCGCGCAGGTGGCGCAGTACCTGCGCGAGCACTTCCACAAGCAGAAGATCTTCCTGCTGGGTCATTCGTGGGGAAGCATCCTCGGCGTGGAGCTGGCGCAGAAGCATCCGGATTGGTTCTACGCGTACATCTCGGTGGGCCAGGTGGTGAATGGTCGTCGTAATGAAGCCGTGGGCTACAACTTCGCGCTGAGCCAGGCGAAAGCCGAACACAACACGCAGGCCATCGCCGAGCTGGAAGCCATCGCGCCGTATCCGGGCAATGCGCCGTTGACGCCCGAGCGCGTCGGCGTGCGCAGCAAGTGGGAGATGTACTACGGCGGCCTTGCGTGGGGCCGCAAGGACTTCCAGTTCGACGGCGACGCGATGCATCTTTCGCCGGATTACGACCAGGGCGACCTGGAAGCCATCGACAAGGGCAGCCTGTACTCGCTCAACCATCTGCTCGGCGCGCTGGTGACGACCGACTTCGACCACGTCACGCACTTCGGCTGCCCTGTGCTTGTCTACGTCGGCGCTCACGACTACACCACGCCGTACGAGGTGGCTGAAAAGTGGTTCGGCGATATCCAGGCGCCGTCGAAGCGGCTGGTGGTCTTCGCCGATTCCGCGCACATGATGATGCAGGAGCAGCCGGGTCGATTCCTGGTGCACCTGGTGAACGACGCACTGCCGCTGGCGCAGAAGGTGGGTGACGCGGCGCCGGCCGAGGTCACGCGCGACCCGTGAACCGGGTGGCTGCCGGGTACAGGTTCGCCTGCACCCGGTCGGCCAGGGCCGCGGCTTCGCGGCCTTTTTTGTGCACGAAATTTTCACAGCGGGGTCCGGGAAGCCGGCTTGATGTCGATCTAACTATTTGACGGGACGACTAATTTTCCCTGTCCGGGGGTGTGAAAAAGGGTGACTGGTCACTGAGACGGATCTTGCTGCTAACTTGCCGCCATTTGACCGGCAACCCGTCACGGACCCCATGAGCCCACAACACCCGAGTTCCGGTGCCTTCCGCCTGCAGGGCATGGATAAACGAACGTCGTTCGCCCTGCTTTCGGTGATTGTCTTCTTCGTGGTCAGCGGTTTCGTGGCGTACCAGAACGTCCGCACGATTCGCGATGACAACCAGAAGGTCATCCAGTCGCAGGAAACCGTCACGGCGCTCAACGAGATCCTGTCCAGCGTGCAGGATGCGGAAACCGGCCAGCGCGGCTTTCTGCTTACCGGCAACGAGCGATACCTGGAACCGTATCGCGCGGCGCTGGCGAGCATTCCGGCGCGCGTGGACACCATCCGTACCTTGACGCGCGACAACCCGCGCCAACAGCAGCGACTCAAGGAACTGTCCGGCCGACTGGACGACAAGCTCGCCGAACTCAAGGACACCATCGAACTGCGACGGTCACGCGGGCTTGAGGCAGCGCTGGCCGTGGTGAATACCGACCGCGGCAAGGCGGGCATGGATGCCATCCGCACGCAGCTGGGCCACATGCAGGACGACGAATTCGACCTGCGCGAAAAGCGCGTGGCCGAGATGTCGACGGCTTACGGCAGCGCCATCACCAGCGGCATCCTGAGTGGCCTGCTGGGCGTGGCCCTCACCATTTTCGTGAGCATCCTGATCCGCAATGCGTCGCGTGCACGCCAACGGGATGCGTGGCTGCAGAAGGGGCAACTCGAACTCGCCGCCGTCATGTCCGGCGATCAGGACACCGGGCCGCTGGGTGCGAACATACTGTCCTTCCTGGCGCGCTTTCTCGATGCGCAGGCAGGGGCGATCTTCGTCAACACCGCGAATTTCTACGAACGCATCGGCACGTATGGTGTGCCCGCCGAGCACGGCATGATCGAACGTTTTTTGCCGAGCGAAGGATTGCTCGGCCAGGCGGCGGCCGAGAAGCGCATGCTGGTGGTGCAGGACGTGCCGGACGGCTATTTGCTTGTGGGCTCCGCACTGGGACACGACAAGCCGCGCCACCTTGTGCTGTCGCCAAGCGTTGCCGATGGCGAAGTAAAGGGTGTGCTGGAGCTCGGCTTCTTTCGCGCCGTGGACGCAGACACTCTCGCGTTTCTGGAACAGAGTGCCGATGCCATCGGCATGGCGCTGCGCTCGGCCACCTATCGCGCCGAGTTGAGTCGTTTGCTCGAGGAAACGCAGCGCCAGTCCGACTCGCTGCAAGTGCAGGGCGAAGAACTGCGTGTGTCCAACGAAGAGCTGGAAGAGCAGAGCCGCGCGCTGCGCGAGTCGCAGTACCAGCTTGAGCAGCAGCAGGTGGAGCTGGAGCAGACCAACGCGAACCTGGAAGAACAGGCGCAGCAGCTGGAAACCCAGCGCGACGAACTGAGTCGTGCCAATCGCGAGATCGAAGCCAAGGCCGGCGAGGTGCTGCGCGCCAGCCGCTACAAGTCGGATTTCCTTGCCAACATGTCGCACGAGCTGCGCACGCCGCTCAACTCCGCACTGATCCTCTCCAAGCTGCTGGCGGACAATCCGCATGGCAATCTCAGCGAGGAACAGGTGAAGTTTGCCCGCACCATTCACTCCTCGGGCAACGACCTGCTGACACTGATCAACGACATTCTCGATCTGTCCAAGATCGAGGCAGGCCACATCGAGATTCACGCAGAACCGATGCCCATCGAGCGTCTGCTCAAGGATCTGATGCCGCAGTTCCAGCCCGTCGCCGAACAGAAAGGCCTGACCTTCGACGTGTCGATGTCGCCCGAATGCCCGGCGATGATCGAGAGCGATCGCCAGCGCATCGAGCAGGTCATCCGTAACCTGTTGTCGAACGCTTTCAAGTTCACCGAACGCGGCGGCGTGAAGCTCGACGTGTTTGCCGACAAGCACGACAACGTGGTGTTTGCCGTCACCGATACCGGCATCGGCATCGCGCCCGATCAGCAGAAGAAAATCTTCGATGCGTTCCAGCAGGCCGATGGCACCATCAGCCGCAAGTACGGTGGCACGGGTTTGGGCCTGTCGATTTCGCTCGAACTGTCGCGCCTGCTTGGCGGCAGCATTGGCGTGGAAAGCACGCTGGATCAGGGCAGCACGTTCACTTTCACCTTGCCACGCAAGGCCGTTGCGGTGCCGCCGGCCGCGCCGCCGCTCGCACCGCGTCCAGCCATCGCCATGCCGGTGGTTGCAGCGCCCCCTGCCGCACCGGTCAACATCGAGACGATATCGGCACCCAAGGTGGCCGACGATCGCGCGAACACGACCGATCACCGTCGCGCCATCCTGGTCATCGAGGATGACGAAGCCTTCGCGCAGATCCTGCGTGACCTCGCCCACGAAATGGACTTCCGCTGTCTGGTGGCCACGAGCGCGCAGGAAGCGTTGGGGCTGGCAAGGCAGCACGTGCCGCAAGCCATCGTGCTGGACATCGGCCTGCCCGACCAGTCGGGCTTGTCGGTGCTCGACATCCTCAAGCGCGATATCCGCACGCGCCACATCCCGATCCACGTGGTGTCAGCCGCCGACCACTCGCATGCCGCGCTCTCCATGGGCGCGATGGGTTACATGCTGAAGCCGGTGAAGAAGCAGCAACTCACCGAAGTGCTGGGCAAACTCGAGGCCAAGCTCGCGCAGAACGTGCGCCGCGTGCTGGTGGTCGAGGACGACGACGTGCAGCGCGACGCCATTCGCCAGCTGCTCGCGTCGGCCGATGTGGAGACGGTGGGCGCGGGCACGGCGGCCGAATGCCTGGAATGCCTGAAAGAGCAGACCTTCGACTGCATGGTGCTGGACCTGTCGCTGCCCGATGCCTCCGGTTTTACGCTGCTGCAGACACTGAGCGGTGAGGGTGCCTATGCGTTCCCGCCGGTCATCGTCTACACCGGTCACGATATTTCGCCGGCGGAAGAAGAGCGGCTGCGTGCCTATTCGCACTCCATCATCATCAAGGGTGCGAAGTCGCCGGAGCGCCTGCTGGACGAAGTGACGCTGTTCCTGCATCAGGTAGTCACCGATCTGCCGCCGGAGCAGCAGAAGATGATCCAGGAAGCCCAGCACCGCGACGCCGTGCTGGAAGGCCGTCGCATCCTCATCGTCGAAGACGACGTGCGCAACGTCTACGCGCTGATGAACATTCTTGAGCCGAGGGGCTGCGTGCTCACCATTGCGCGCAACGGCCAGGAAGCCATCGATGCCTTGAATGCAGCCAGCACATCGGCGGGCAAACCCATCGACCTGGTGCTGATGGACGTGATGATGCCCGTGATGGATGGCCTTACCGCCACGCGCGCGATACGCGATGACGCGCGCTGGAAGCGGTTGCCCATCATCACGCTCACCGCCAAGGCCATGCCGGACGACCAGGAAATCTGCCTGCAGGCGGGTGCGAGCGACTACATGGCCAAACCGCTGGACGTGGACAAGCTGGTCTCGCTTGTGCGCGTGTGGCTGGCGCGATAAGGCAGGGAGGCCACGTGACCGACAAGATCGAAGAGCTGGAGATCACCTTGCTGCTGGAGGCGCTTTACCAGCGCTTCCACTACGACTTCCGCAGCTATTCGAAGGCGTCGATCAAGCGGCGGTTGCGTCAGCTGCGGGAGCGGCTGGGCTATCGCAATTTCTCCGCCATGCTCGAAGGCCTGCTGCACGATGCGGCGATCTTTCCGCAGGTGATCAGCTACCTGACGGTGCAGGTGAGCGAGATGTTCCGCGACCCATCGTACTTCCGCGCGCTGCGCGAGCACGTGGTGCCGCACCTGCGCACGTATCCGTCGCTGAAGGTGTGGATCGCCGGCTGCAGCAGTGGCGAGGAGTTCTATTCGCTCGCCATCCTTTTCCGCGAGGAAGGGTTGGAGCAGAAGACGATGTTCTACGCGACGGACATCAATCCCGGCGCGCTGGAAGCGGCGTCGGCGGGCGTCTACAACCTCGATCGCATTCGTGGTTTTACGGAGAACCACCAGCAATCCGGTGGCCGCTCGTCGCTGTCCGACTACTACACCACGGCCTACGGCAAGGCGTCGTTCGATCGTACGCTGCGCGACCGCGTGGTCTTTTCCGACCACAGCCTGGTCACCGATGCCGTCTTCGGTGAGATGCACCTGATTTCCTGTCGCAACGTGCTCATCTATTTCGATAGCGCGTTGCAGGACCGCACGCTGAAACTCTTCAGCGATTCGCTGATCCGCAAGGGTTTCCTGGGGCTGGGCTCCAAGGAAAGCCTGCGTTTTTCCAGCGAATCCGGTTCCTTCCTCGATTACGTGCAGGGCGAACGGATCTACCAGAAGCGCGACCTATGACGACCACGGCGCACATCAAGGCGGTGGTGATGGGCGGCTCAGCCGGCTCCATCGCGTCGCTCATCACCATCGTGAGGGAGCTGCCTGCGGCCTTCGAACCCTCGGTATTCCTGACCGTGCACGTGCCGCCGAGCGAGAAGCGGAACGTATTGGTGGATGTGCTTCGCTCCCACTGCGACATCGCCATTGGCGAAGCGGAAGACAAGCAACCCATCCAGCCCGGCACGCTTTATGTCGCGCCCTCGGATTATCACTTGCTGGTGGAAAGCAGCGGCGTGTTGTCGCTGTCGTCGGACGAGCCGGTGCTGTTTTCGCGTCCCTCCATCGACGTCTTGTTTGAAAGCGCGGCCGATGCCTATGGCGAGGCGCTGGTGGGCATCGTGTTGTCGGGTGCCAGTTCCGATGGCGCTCACGGCTCACGTGCGATCCAGGATGCAGGCGGCGCCGTGATGGTCGAAGACCCGCTGTCGGCCTACGCATCGGTGATGCCGCTGGCGACATTGAACGCCTGCCCGGGAGCCCGCGTGGGATCGCCGGGGCAGATCGCAACCTACCTCAAGCACTTGTAGACAAGCAGGCATCGACATGGAACCGGTTTACTTCCTCTTGGTGGATGACCTCGACGACAACCTCACGTCGCTGGAAGCATTGCTGCGACGCGAAGGGCTCGTGCTGCTCAAGGCACGCTCCGGCGAAGAAGCGCTGGAGCTGATGCTGGTGCACGATATTGCACTGGGCCTGCTCGACGTGCAGATGCCGGGCATGGACGGCTTCGAGCTGGCCGAACTGATGCGCGGCAACGAGCGTACGCGCCATGTGCCGATCATTTTTCTCACGGCGAGTGCATCGGACAACCATCGCAAGTTTCGTGGCTACGAAGCAGGAGCGGTCGACTTCATCCAGAAGCCGATTGAGTGGGACATCCTGCGCAGCAAGGCCAATGTGTTCTTCGAGCTGCATCGGCAACGCCAGCAGATTGCCGCGCAACGCGACAAGCTGGAGGCACTCGCCGAAACGCTTACCCGTTCGGATCGCTACAAGGACCAGTTCCTGGCCATCCTTGCGCATGAGCTGCGCAATCCGCTGACGCCGCTGCGCATGGGGCTGGACGTGTTGAACGGCCAGCCATCAACCGATCGAGCGAAGCAGATCCATGACGTGATGAATCGCCAGCTGGTGCATCTGGTGCGACTGGTCGACGACCTGCTCGATGTGTCGCGCATCAGTCAAGGAAAGATCGTGCTGAAGCGCGAGAAGGTGCACATGGCCGACATCGTTCAGTCGGCGGTGGAAGCCAGCCGTCCACTGATCGACAACGGCAAGCACGAGTTGAACATTCGCGTGGCGGAACAGCCGCTATGGGTGAACGGCGACAAGACGCGCCTCGCACAGGTGCTGGGCAACCTGCTCAACAACGCGGCGAAGTACACCCCGGCGGGCGGCGTGATTTCGCTGGATGCGCATCAGGAAGGGCAGGACGTCGTCATCTCCGTGGCCGACAACGGCATGGGCATTCCCCACGCCATGCAGTCGACCATCTTCGACATGTTCACGCAGGTAGGTGAGCATCTTGCGCGCGCGCAAGGTGGCCTGGGCATTGGCCTGGCGCTGGTCAAGCAACTGGTGTCGATGCACGAAGGCACGATCACGGTGAAAAGCGACGGTACCAACCAGGGCAGCACGTTTACCGCGCGGCTGCCCTTGCTTGCCGCGGAGCGCAAGGAAACCGGATTGGAGGAGCGCACGGCGGGTGGCCACACGGGCCCACGGCTCAAGGTGCTCGTGGTGGACGACAACGTCGACGTGGCCGAAACCATTGGCTGGTTGCTCGGCGAAATGGGCCACGAATACCGCGTGGTTCACGACGGCAGCAAGGCACGCGATACCGCACGCGAGTTTGCGCCCGACGCGGTGTTGCTGGATATCGGCATGCCGACCATGGACGGCTATGCGGTGTGTCGCGCATTTCGGCAGGATGCCGACCTCAAGGACCTCACCATCATCGCGCAGTCGGGTTGGGGGCAGGAGCACGACAAGGCGCAGACCGCACAGGCGGGGTTCGATCATCACCTGGTGAAGCCGATTGGCTACGGTGATCTTGAGCGCGTGCTGTCATCGGCGTTCAAGGCAGGACGCGTCGGCGTGGCGTAATGCGCATGCCGGCAGCGCGGACATCATCTGCGCTGCCGGCATCGTTCCACGCGTTTAGATGCGCCCCAGCAACAGCAGGATCAGCAGGATCAGCAGCACCAGGCCCAGGCCACCGCTGGGGTAATAGCCCCAGCCGCGGCTGTACGGCCACGAGGGCAGTGCACCGATGACGAGCACGAGCACGATGATCAGCAGGATGAGCGACATGGCGATTCCCTCGTCTGGCTTCCGTAGTGGCGCGGGCCGGGCATCCGGTCCGAAGGCGATGTGTGTTTCGCCCTGAAGCCTGCGGAGCGAGGGATAACGGACGTGTCAAAAGTGCACACGCAAAACGTGTAGGAAGCTGCACCGTTTGGAGTGCGCTAAGCAACGACGCGGCGTATGGTGCGCGCCGCGTCGTTGATCACATGCCGGTTTGGCCGTCCATTTGACGGATGGCCGTGCATCAGGCGATGGCACGCACCCGGAACGACCTGGTGGTGCGGATGGCCAGCACCACGAACACCACAAGCACGACCAGCTGCGATGCGCCGAACAGCTTTTTCTGCAGGTCAGGCGGCAACGCAGCCAGCGCCGGCACCTTGGCGAAGATCTGCGCCACCAGTACGAACATCAGGAAGTACTCGCTGATGACGATTCCCAGCGGAAACTGCGCGGTCCAGAATCCCGAGCGGCCGATGGAACGGCGCGCCGCGAGCGTCCACGCCAGCACTACCAGCGCGACGATGCCCACGCCGATGGCGGGCGTGAAACCGTGGAAGGGAAAGAAGAAGCCCGTGACGCTGGTGAGGATCGCGGTGACCAGAAAGGCGCTGAGGGCGCCCGACCGTACGCGTCCCACCATCAGGTCGCGGATGGCCCAGAAGCCGACGACGATGGCGACAAGGCTGAGTAGTGTGTGGAAAGCGGTGAACCAGGCGAGAGGCGTGCTCATGAATGCGCTCCTTGGTGGTGTCGCAGGAACTAACGCAGCACGGCAGGCGATGGCATGTGGCATCGCGGCGCCGTGTCCGGTGGCAAAGCATTCGCTACAAGGTGACCCGGTCCCCCGACCGGATGGCTGGCCCCTGGACCAGCCTTGGCCACTATGCGCCCGGGATCGCGCCGCCCTCAACCCACGAAAGGGTAAAAGCCGAGCGGCGGCAGAAACGTGCCATCGCCGGTTCTTGTAAACGCAAGGGCGCCAAGGGCATATTGACCAGGCAGCAGGTCGTCGTTGGGAGAAGTCATGCGGGTCCGCCTCGAAGATGTAGCACGTGCGACGGGTGTCTCGCCCAAAACGGTTTCCCGCGTCCTCAACGAAGAATCCTCGGTCAAGGAATCCACCCGCCAGAAGGTGCTGGCGGCCATGGAATCCATGAACTACCGCCCCAGTCCCGCGGCGCGCGGGCTGGCCGGCAGCCGGTCCTTCCTGGTGGCCATGCTGTACGACAACAACGACAACCCCGCGTCGACCTATCTGGCTGAAGTGCAGGACGGCGTGCTCGACGCGTGCGATGCACATCGCTACAGCATGATGGCCTGTCCGCTGCGCATGCGCGGGCAGGACTTCATCCGGCGCGTGGATGCGCTGGTATTCGATCACCACATCGACGGCGTGATCATGACGCCGCCGCTCACCGACTACGCGCCGCTGCTCCAGCGCCTGAAGGAACACGGCGTACCGTATTCCAGCATTTCGCCCGTGCAACGGGACAGTTCCATCGGCGTGTGCATGGACGAACAGCAGGCGGCCAAGGCGCTGGTGATGCAGCTGGTGGAACTGGGGCATCGCCGCATTGCCCACATCCTGGGAATCGCCAATCACGGTGCAAGCCGCTGGCGCATGGCCGGCTACAAGGACGCGCTGGCGGCGGCGGGCATTCCGTTCGATGCGCAGTATGTGGTGCAGGGCGAATTCTCGTTTGGTTCCGGCGTACTCGCCGCGCGCGAACTGTTTGCCTTGCCCGAACTGCCCACCGCGATCTTCGCGGCGAACGACGACATGGCCGCCGGTGTGATGTGGGCGGCCAACGAACGCGGATTGAAAGTACCGCGCGATCTTTCCGTCTGCGGCTTCGATGACACGCCGCTGGCCACACAGCTGTGGCCGCCACTCACCACCGTGCGCCAGCCCAGTCGCGAGATGGGCAAGCTGGCCGCGTTGCAGCTCATGGAGCTGTTGCGCGGCCGCGGCCCGGGCTTGCTGGTGCAGGTGCCATACGCGTTGCAGATGCGCGAATCGACGGCGCGGGCGCCGTAGGTTTTTTCGGGGCGTTTTGTTTTCGGCCGGGGATTTGGCGCCGGCACCAAGCTTCATGACACGCCGCGCCGCAACGGTATCCGATGACCTCCGTTACCCCTCTCCGTCATTCCCGCGAAGGCGGGAATCCAGTGCCTTTCGCCCAACACCGAAGGCGCTAGATCCCCGCCTTCGCGGGGATGACGGTGAGGAAATGATTGGCCTTACGGGCCAATGGGCTAGCGAATAATTTTCATAAGTAACTAATTTTACGACAAAATATCCAGCGTCTCTCGTCCCCGCGAGTGCTTTCCCCCTCTGCTGCGACGCAAATTGACAGCGCTGACATTTCTGTCAGTCTCCCCACCGACCGACTCCGAGGGGGAGCCGGCCCCCTGTCTGATGGAGAGAGCCGTGCTGGCTTGCGTTCGTCGTTTGCGTGGTGTTCCCGCGGTTCTTGCCGTTGCCCTGGCCTGCGCATGTGCAGGCGTCGCGTTCGCCGACGATGCGTCGACCGTGCACCCGGATGCGTGGCCGCGCGCTACCTGGCCGTTTCCGAAAGACGCAGCGCTCGAACAGCGCGTATCGGCGCTGATGGCGAAGATGACGGTGGAGGAAAAAGTCGGGCAGCTCGTGCAGGCGGACATCCTCAGCGTGACGCCTGACGACGTGCGCAAGTACCGTCTCGGCGGCATTCTCGCAGGCGGCAACTCCAAGCCCGGCGGCAAGGTCACGGCCACCGTGGATCAGTGGAAGGCCACATCCGAAGCGTTCTATCGCGCGGCGATGGATACGAGTGGCGGTCATCAGGCGATTCCGTTGCTGTTCGGCATCGACGCCGTGCACGGCCACAACAATGTCGTGGGTGCCACGCTGTTCCCGCAGAATTCGGCGCTCGGCAACGCGCATGATCCGGAACTGATTCGCGAGATCGGCGAAGCCACGGCCGCCGAAGTGCGCGCCACCGGCATCAACTGGAGTTTCGCGCCCACGCTTGCCGTGCCGCAGGACGTGCGCTGGGGTCGTTCCTACGAGGGCTATTCGCAGGACCCTGCCATCGTGGCGCAGTACGCCACCGCGATGGTAGAAGGCCTGCAGGGCAAGGTCGGCACGCCGCAGTTCCTCGATGGCTCGCATGTGCTCGCCTCCGCCAAGCATTTCGTGGGTGATGGTGGCACGAAGAACGGCAAGGACCAGGGCGATGCGCAGATCAGCGAAGCCACCTTGCGCGACATCCACGCAGCAGGCTATCCGCCGGCCATCGACGCGGGCGTGCAAACCATCATGGCGTCGTTCTCCAGCTGGAACGGCACCAAGATGTCGGGCAACAAGGCGTTGATCACCGACGTGCTCAAGCAGCGCATGGATTTCCAGGGCCTCGTCGTCGGCGACTGGAATTCGCACGGCCAGGTGCCCGGTTGCAGCAACGACGATTGCCCCGCGTCGTACAACGCTGGCCTGGACGTGCTGATGGCGCCCGACAGCTGGCGCGGCCTCTACGAACATACGCTCGCCGAAGTGAAGTCCGGCGTGATTCCGATGACGCGGCTCGACGATGCCGTGGCGCGCATCCTGCGCGTGAAGTTCCGCGCGGGCCTGTTCGAGAGTGGTGCGCCTTCCACGCAATCCATCGTGCAGCACGCCAGCGAGGTGATCGGCAGCCCGGCGCATCGTGCCGTGGCGCGGCGCGCGGTGCGCGAATCGCTGGTGCTGCTGAAGAACAACGGCGGCCTGCTTCCGCTCGATCCGCGCAAGCACATCCTGGTGGCGGGCGAGAGCGCCGACAATATTTCCCGCCAGAGCGGCGGCTGGACGCTCAACTGGCAGGGCACGGGCCTGAAGAACGAAAACTTCCCCGGTGCGCAGTCCATCGGTGCAGGCATCGCGGAACAGGTGAAAGCGGCTGGCGGCAGCGCCGAGATCGATGCGGACGGCCATTTCACGCAGAAGCCGGACGTCGCCGTGGTGGTGTTCGGCGAAGATCCGTATGCGGAATTCCAGGGCGATATTCCCAACCTGATGTTCCGTCCCGGCGACGATCACGATCTGGAGTTGCTCCGTCACCTGCATGCGCAAGGCATTCCGGTGGTGGCGGTATTCCTGAGCGGTCGGGTGTTGTGGATGAATCGCGAGATCAACGCTGCCGATGCGTTCGTCGCTGCGTGGCTGCCGGGCAGCGAAGGCGGCGGTGTGGCCGACGTGCTGCTGCGCAAGCGCGATGGCAGCATCGCCAACGACTTTCACGGCAAGCTTGCTTACGCGTGGCCGAGTTCGGCGGTGGAGGGGCAGGGCAAGCCGCAGTTCGCGCTGGGATACGGCCTGACCTACAGCGATCGCGTGTCGCTGCCGAAGCTGTCTGAAGTCTCGGGCATCAGTGGCGAGCAAGTACCGGTCGGCAATTATCTCGATCGCGGCAAGGCCGTGCACGGCTACACGTTCACGCTGGTCGATGCGCAGGGTGCGGCGATGGCAGGCGACGTGTCGCCGGCCACCACGCCCGACGGCAGCCTCCACATGGTGGCGCTCGACTACAAGGCGCAGGAAGACGCGCGACGTTTCACCTGGCAGTCGAACAAGGCGCAGCTGTCGATTCGCGCACGCACGCCGCTCGATCTTGATCGCGAAACCAACGGCGACGTGCTGCTGGTGACCACGCTGCGCGTCAATGCGCTGCCGACGCAGGATGTCTGGGTTGGCATGGGCTGCGGCGCGAACTGCCAGGGCCACGTCGCACTGGGCAAGGCCTTGTCGAAGGTCGCGCCGGGCCAGTGGACACGCATCGGCGTGTCGCTGAAATGCTTCCGCGCTGCCGGTGCGGACATGCATCACATCGAGCAGCCGTTCGCGTGGGGCGCGGGCAGTGGAACGGACATCGCGATTTCACGCGTTGCCTTGGGCACGGATGTCGATCAAGCGGTCGATTGCCCTCATTGATGTCGGCATTCGAAAGCTTGTGCGGCAGGAAAACCCGGCATGGATGGCCGGCGATCAGCAAGGGTAGGTCAGTGGTAACGGGCAATGGACGGCTGGAAGTCTGTTTGCTCTTGCATCAAAAACATCCGTGAAGGCGATCGTCACGGAGGCGCAAAGCAAGCTGCAGCAAGGGGTTCAAGGGGAGTTTTTACTTGCTGCCGCGCGTCAAGCTTCTGCCGGGCAACCGGTCTATGATCGCCATGACAGCGCTGTCATACAGACGAATGACAGCGCTGTCATCGGGGAGCGTCAGATTCAGTCACCGTCGAGGGCGGTGACATACAACAATCCGATTGAATTGAGGGGAAGCCAAATGAAGTTGCGCTATTCGGCGTTGTACGTCGCCATGTCCCTGGTGCTTGCGCCGGGCCTGGTGCTGGCCGCAGATCAGGATGCAGCGCCGCAGAGCGCGCCTTCGCAGAACACTGCGCCGCCGGCGGACAAGAAAGTTAAGCAGCTCGATGCCATTTCGGTGACCGCGACCAAGCGCGAGACACCGCTGCAGAAAACGCCCGTGGCGGTGAGTGCCATCACGCCTGACACGCTCGACAAGGAGCGCGTCATGACGGTGCAGGATCTCACCAAGCTCGTGCCGGGCCTGCAGGGCACCAGCGAAGGCGACCACGGCGTGGTCACGCTGACCTTGCGCGGCATTGGCAACGACAGCGCGAAAACCGAGTACGCCGATCCGGAAGTGGCCACCTTCGTCGACGGCGTCTATGCGCCGCGCGCGGAAGCCGCGTCGGGCCTGCTGCTGGACATGGATGGCGTGGAAGTGCTGCGCGGTCCGCAGGGCACGCTGTGGGGTCGCAACTCCACCGCGGGCGCCATCAGCTTTCAGACGGCCAAACCGGACATCGGTGCCGGCTTCTACGGCAACGCGCAGGTGGAAGCGGGCAACTACAACCAGATGGGCGCACGTGCCGCGTTCAACATGCCCATCAGCGATACGTTCGCGATGCGCGTGGCGGTGGTGCACGAGCAGCACGACGGCTATGTGGATTACCAGAACCCGTCGAGCGAACTGCCCAGCGTGGCCGAGCAGCAGCAGGCCTACCTGGCCTCGCCCGCCTCGGGCGGTTCGCTGGCCAATTTCAAGCCGATCGACCCCAGCCAGTACGTGCAGGGTGGCAAGAAGTACAACTCGCAGGATCAGTCCGCCGCACGCGTGAGCGCGTTGTGGCAGCCCAGCGATTCGTTCAAGTGGAACCTGTCGTACGAGTATTTCCTCGATCGCGGCACGCCGGACCTCAGCCTGATGCAGACGCCGCGCCAGGGCCAGGATTTCTGGTCCGCGCTGATCGACACCGCGCCGTACCTGGACCGCACGTCCAAGACGTTGCGCAGCCGCATGGACTGGGAGATCAATGACGGCATGGAGCTGAGCTACATCGCCGGCTACAACCGCTATTCCGGCAAGAGCGATTTCGACCAGGACGTGGGCGTCGCCGTGCCAACCAGCTTCACCACGGGCGGCGTGTACCAGGACGACCGCACCAACTACTCCAACTATGAAAGCTGGAGCCAGGAAGTCGATCTTCGTTCCAAGGGCCAGCAGACGTTCGACTGGATCGTTGGTGCGTACTACGGCTACGAAGACAACAACATCCGCTTCGACATTCCCATCATGAACGGCACCAAGTACGGTTCCGTGAACTGGCAGGGCTCCTTCATCCAGCCGAAGGAAACCGTGGAGTCGTATGCGCTGTTCGGCCAGACCACGTGGCACATCAGCGACCACTGGCGCCTGACCGGCGGTGCGCGCTGGTCGCACGACGACAAGGAAAACAAGGGCGGCATCAACTGGGGCTGGGATTACGATCCCACGGTGCCGCAGCTGCCAATCTCGCCGGGCGTGTATCCGGACCCGTCCAACGGCTTCACCATCTCGCAGGAAAACAGCGCCAAGTACAGCAAGAGCAAGCCGACCTGGTTGCTGCGCGTGGATACCGACGTAGGCTCCAACGGCCTGCTCTACGCCAGCGTGTCGACCGGCTACAAGTCGGGCGGTACGCAGGACGCGGGCACGCTGTACAAGCCCGAGACGCTGACCAACTATGAAATCGGCAGCAAGTTCACCTTCCTTGATGGCCACATGACGTGGAACTCGGCCATCTATTACGAAGACTTCAAGAACTTCCAGCTGTCCGCGCCCATCGTCTATCCGGACGGCAACCACGGCCTGGGCTTCTCCAACGTGGGTGGCACGACCGAAGTGTTCGGTATCGAGTCGGAGCTTGCGTACCAGCAGACGGACGACCGGGCCAGCCTGATCTTCTCGGCCATCCCGAAGAAGAAGCTTGGCACGCTGATCTATGCCGGCTCCAACGACTACCAGGGCCTGCCTGCATGCCCGCCGGCATCGAACCTCGCCAACTGCATGAACGTCACCGGCAACGACCTGCCGCACGCGCCCAACGTATCGCTCACCGCGATCTACGAGCACGATTTCCACCTGGGCAACGGTGGCCGCCTCACGCCGCGCATCAGCGCGCAGTACCAGAGCACGCAGTGGCTCAGCTACTTCAATCTCGGCGCGGGCGACCAACAGAAGGCGTACACGCGTGGTGATCTGTCGCTGCGCTACACCGAGCCGGGCGACAAGTGGTGGGTGAACGCATACGTGCAGAACATCTCCGACGGCAAGATCCGCACCAGCGCGGCGCGCTTCCTGATGCCGGACGGTTCGCTCGAGTACGTGTCGCAGTACCTCGCTCCGCGCACGTATGGCGTGCAAGTGGGCGTGTGGTTCTGATCGGATGCAGGCGGCGTCCCCATGATCGTCGCGCCGCTCACGTTTTGCCGTTCTGCAGGCGGTGCTCCGGGGAGCATCGCCGATCCTCCCCTTGAATGGCGTTTTTGCCGGGTCCGCGTGGGGCGGCCCGGCAGTTCTTTCATGCAATCATTCGCGATGCAATTGCCGCGAAGCGCTGGCGTGCTCGCCAGCCGGGAGATGTCATGGCTCGTCTGAAGAAAGTGCTGATTGTCGGCGGCGGTACGGCCGGCTGGCTGGCGGCGTGCTATCTCGCCAAAACCGTGAACGCGCGCGATCCGAATGGCGTGCAGGTGCATCTGGTGGAGTCGCCGGACATCGGCCTGCTCGGCGTGGGCGAAGCCACGTTTCCCTCCATTCGCGGCACGCTTTCCGCCATTGGCCTGGACGAGCGACGCTTTCTCGTCGGCGCGACGGCCACATACAAACAGGGCATCCACTATCGCCATTGGGTGCGCCCGCCCGGAACGCCCGGTGCGGACCATTTCTTCCATCCCTTCAATGCACCGAGCCAGCGACCGGGCGGCCCGGAGCTGCTGCCCTACTGGTTGCTGGGCGCGGCGCCGGAAGGCATGTCGTTTGCCGACGCCGTGTCGATGCAGACCACGCTGGTGGATCACTCCAAAGGCCCCAAACGCTTCAAGGACCCCGACTACCAGGGCCCGATGAACCACGCGTTCCACTTCGATGCTGCGTGTTTTGCGCGCGTGCTTGCGGAGCATGGCCAGGAAGCACTCGGCGTGAAGCGTCACATCGCCACGGTGGAACGTGCGGAGCTTGATGAGAACGGTGCCATCGCGCGCATCGTGACGAAGGAGCTGGGCGATCTCACGGCCGATCTCTATGTGGATTGCACCGGCCTGAAGGGGATGCTGATCGGCAACGTCATGCAGTCGACGTTTCGCAGCCGCGCGGATGTGCTGTTCGCCGATCGTGCGGTCGCCATCCAGGTGCCCTACGAGCGGCCTGATGCGCCGATTCCGTCGTACACCATTTCAACCGCGCAGGAAGCGGGCTGGATCTGGGACATCGGTCTGCAGAAGCGCCGCGGCGCGGGCTATGTCTACTCGTCCCGCCACACCGATACGGCACGGGCGGAAGCGGTATTCCGGCGTTATCTCGGCCCCGCCGCAGATGACCTCAAGGCCTTCCATATCAAGTTCGAAACCGGCTATCGCCCCGAGCACTGGCGCAAGAACTGCGTGGCGGTGGGTTTGGCGGGTGGTTTCGTCGAGCCGCTGGAATCCACCGGTATTGCGCTGATCGAACTGGCGACGTATCTGCTGACGCACCTGCTGCCTAGCGACACGGATGCGATGGAGCAGGCGGCGCGCCACTTCAACGAGATGATGATTGCGCGCTACGACCGCATCATCGATTTCATCAAGATGCACTACTGCCTGAGCCAGCGCCGCGATTCGCAATTCTGGATCGATAACACCGATCCGTCGAGCATTCCGCAGACGCTGCAGGACAAGCTGGCGCAGTGGAAAACGCGCCCGCCGCATCGCCTGGATTTCGTCAGCGACCTGGAGATGTTCCTGGTCTCCAGCTGGCAGTACGTGCTTTACGGCATGGAGTTCAAGACGGATCTTTCCGCCATGCGCAGCATGTATCCGCGTATGGACGAGGCGAAACAGGAATTCAGGAACATCCAGCTCGCTGCATCACAGGCCTTGCATGACCTGCCGGATCATCGCGCGCTCGTCGAGCAGATGTGTCGCGAGTACAGGCAACGTGTGGGGCTTGAAGGCGCAGTGGCCTGACCCTCGTCGAATGAACATGCCGCGCCGAAGCTGTGGCCTCGGCGCGGCACGTCAGCAACAGCGTCAGCGACTGTAGTGCACGTCGCTGATGGCGTGATCCACGGCCGCCTGGGCCTGGTCCACATGCATGAGCGCGCGATGCTTCAGGTCACGCGTCATCGGATCGTCTTCTTCGCGGGCGATGTCGTCATGCACGCGGGCGAGCAGATCGGCGGCCTGGTGCAGGCGGCCCGGCTGGTCCATCGCCATGTCCGCTGCCGGATGATCGTTGAGATCCTTGCCGTCGTCGTAGGCGGCGCGCTTGATCTCGTCGATGGCGCGGTCGATCTCGGTCAGCGCAATGTCTTCCTGGCTGCTTACCGCGGCGTCGCCGGGACGGTGGGAAATCATCCAGCGCGCAGCGCGCAGGTCGGACAGCGCGTGCAGATAGGCAGGATGGCGCCCCGGCATATCGGCGTGCGCGGAAAGCGGCAACAACACGGCGATACCCGCCGTCAAAATCATGCGCTTGAACAGCAACTTCATGCGGCCCCCTCGGGTGTGAAAGTGGCCGCATTATTCAGTGCAATCGCTTGCGCATGCCTTGCTTTGAAAAGGCCGTATTTAGCGGGCAGTCGGTGATGCGACGCAGCGCTCAGGGAAGCGCTGCCACACCACCGCTGCCGAACGTGCGGATGGCCTCGTCGATGGCGAAGTCGGCGGCATTGATCGAGGCGTTGGCGCGATAGGCATCCCAGTCGCGTTCCATGGCACGCAATAGCACGCGCCGCGGCGTGTCGCCTGCGTCGCTCGCTGCCACGCTGCTGTCGCCATAAGTGGCGGGCAGCTTCGACTGCATCAGCAGGCACAGCGCTTCCTCGATGTCGTATGCCGTGCCGCCGCGCGCGGAAATAAGGTTGATGGCCTGCGTGGCGTTCCTGCGTTTCTTCCAGTCGCCGTTGCGACCGCTCATCATCATGTGCATGCCTTCATAGCCGACGACGGCTGGCAGGCTCGCATCCTTCATGGTGGCAAACATGATGGGCGGGTTGTCCATGTTGTTTCCCAGGGGGCCAAGCCCGATTACGGCCACTTTTACCGAGCTGTAGGGGAACGGCATGCGCGCGAGATCTTCGAGATGGCGTACGTGGTGGCTTCTGGCTTCTTCCGCCGTCCACGCGGCAATGGTCGACTGCTCCCTGGGCTCCACGTGTTGCCGCCAGTAGCTCATGAAGTCGCCAAAGCGCGGCTCGCCCAGCTTCAGCGTATTGATCAGCACGGCGCTGTCGTCGTAGGTGTAGGCAAGCTTGTAGAGTCCGCATAGCTGCGCACGTCCGACGCCATCGCATACGCCGGCAGGAACGATCCCGTGTTGAGTTCCTTGATGCCATCCAGCGGCACGGCAGCGCGCAGGTCGGGGAAATTGGCGTTGTCCCGATGCAGCAGGTAGAACAGGAAATCGGCATAAGGGGACGCCACGAATTCCAGGCTTGCTCCTTGCGCCGCCGTTGCCGCTGGTGCTGCGTGTGCCATGCCACACAGCAGTAGCATCATCGTTACTGCAAAACCCATTGCCCTGCGCTTCTTGCGTACGTGCATGACAGCCTCCCTGGTGGTACTGCAGCCAACGAATGTGATGCTGACGACGATGGTACAGGGGGTCCCGATGAAAATCGGGACGGAGTCCTCATGGGCGCAAGTACGCAACGGATGCCTGCGCACCCGCTGCGAATCAACCCGCGATCAGTTGTGGCTGGCCTTGGAGAGCTCGCCCACTTGCACGTGACCGGTCCATCCATCAAAGACGTTGACGGCAGCCTTGTCGATCACCTGCACCATGGCCTGCGACGTCATGCAGTGGTTGTCGGTGTACGGGTCGCCGCCCAGGTTCTGGTCGGCCGGCATGCAGGAGATGCCGTCGCCGCGTGACGCCACCCTGGCAATGCGTGCCATGCCGTCGGCGTAGCGGCGTTCGGCTCGCGGTGCCGCCACGGCATCGCCATAGGTCGGCAACATCTCCCGAAGAAGCGAGCGTGAGCGCTCGCGTTCCTGGGGCGTGGCGCTGTTGTAGGCCGTTTCATAGGCCTGTCGAAAGCTGGAGTTGGGACGTTCGGCGCTGAGTGCCAGCCACGCGAGGCCGAGCGGCCGGTTCACGGGTTGATGGTCGCCATTGAGCGCCATCACGCCCAGTACGTACTGGGCGGGTTTGCTGGCCCAGCTCGCGGCGACCTTGAAGAGGCGTTGCGATTGCTCGACTTCACCGTGGCCGAAGGATCGCTCCGCGATGCAATAGTAAAAGTCGGCCGGCAAGACTTTTTCCTCGCCGGGCGCGCAGAGCGTCCTGGCGAGGTCCACATCGTCGGTTGCTGCTTCGGCTGGCGTTGCGTTCGCCGGTGCGGCCTGGGGATCGCCGGCCATGACCGGTGCCGTGAACGCGATGGACGCGGCTAGCCAGGCGCCCATCACGCGGATGCAGTGCTTCCTTTGCATGTCTCTACCCTCGGGGATTGGGTTTCGATCGGTTTGATCGTAACTCTCCTATCGTTGGATCGAGGCGAAAGGGGTCATGAAGATTTCTTCATCCGCCACACCCTGGCGACGTCAGGCGTAGCGATCCGCCAGCGCGTCCGTGGCGCTTACCAGTTTGTCCACGATCTCGGGATCGGCTGCGCTGTGGCCTGCCAGCACGACGTGGAACGCTGCCTCCGGCCACGCCGTGGCGAGATCGTAGGCGCTCTTCATCGGGCAGATGATGTCGTAGCGGCCCTGCACGATGGTCGAAGGAATGTGGCGCAGTTTTCCAACTTCGCGCAACAGCTGGTCCGGCTCCAGGAACATGTCATGGCGAAAATAATGCGCTTCCGCGCGCGCCACGCTGATGGCCACCTGCGGCTCGTCCTGCGTGCCGGGTTCATCGGGGTCGTGGATCAACGTGGTGCTGCCGCCTTCCCAGTTGCCCCATGCCTTGGCGGCAGCGAGGCGAACGGCTTCGTCGGCGCTGTCCAGGCGGCGCCAGTAGGCTTCCACCATGGCGTCGCGTTCGTTCTCGGGGATATGCGCGAGATAGCGTTCCCAGCGCTCGGGAAAAATCCAGCGCGCGCCGCCATCGAGTTCGTTGAACCAGCGCAGCTCTCCTTCGCGGCCAAGGAAGATGCCGCGCAGCACCAGTCCAAGCACGCGTTCGGGATGCTTCTGCGCATACGCCAGCGCCAGTGTGGAACCCCACGACCCGCCGAACACCACCCATCGTTCGATGCCGAAGTGTTCGCGGATCGTCTCGATGTCGTCGACCAGATGCCACGTGGTGTTGTCGCGCAGCTCGGCATGCGGGGTGGACTTGCCCGCGCCACGCTGGTCGAACAGCACGATGCGGTAACGCGCCGGATCAAAGAACCGGCGGTGATACGGCGATACGCCGGCGCCGGGACCGCCGTGCAGGAACACCACGGGCAAGCCATCCGGATTGCCGCATTCCTCGACATGCAATTCGTGAAGGTTGTCCACCCGCAGCCGATGGGTGCGATAGGGCTCGATCTCGGGATATAGCTCGCGCATACAAGTCTCCTCGGCTATGTGCGGGAGCATAGCGACAGCGGCACGAAAAGATATAGCAAACGTCGGCTGTCTCGTAGCGGGCTCTGGTTGCTATCCCGTCAGATCTGCGAGGCGAAGGAAGTGCTTCAGCAATTCGTCGCTTACGACAAACGGTGCCAGATAGCTACGTGCCCGCTCTTCCTTCTCGGTCGAACCGAGTTGCGACCAGCTTGAATCGAGATTGGCGTTGTTCAGTGCCAACCGCCATTCGCGCCGAGTGTCGTCCATCAGGAGCCATTGATCCCAGCAATGTGGATCCTGCCCGCTTTCAGCCTCCATCGTGGTCATCGCGACGATGACCTTTCTATGAAGGTCCGCCAGGAGAGGACTTCCGGCAACGTAAAAATTATTGGGTGACTCGGAAAATCGAGCCTCCATGAGGCCCTTGTGAAGGGCGAGAAGTTCGTAATAGTCATCGATCACCAACGCCTGCGCCATCATCGATTCCTGCGTTGAGTCCGAAGAATCCATGGTCTAAAAATTTCGACCATCACACCTTCCGTAACTGTTCTTCCCTTCCGCGGCGAAATGCCCTCTACGAGCCTGGCATATGACGGGGCCGCGCACGCGTTGCGCGGCCCCGATTCCGTCTGATCACATCTTGTAATTGATGCCGAACATCACCGTGCGGCCCCAGGTGTTGTAGTCAAGCGGACGTCCGATCGACACGCCGTTGGGCAGTGCGGAAATCTGCGCCGTCTTGTACGCCGAGTTGGTGAGGTTGTAGACCTGCAGCAGGATCGACAGGCCGTTCCATGTGCCGTCGGTGAAGTTGTAGCCGCCCTGGAAGTCGGTCTGCTTGTCGGCCAGCACCTGCTGGTAACCCAACTGGTCGAACAGGGCGATGGCTTCGCCGGTGAACGACGAGCGGTAGCGCTCGGACAGGCGGAACGACCAGCCGTACTTCTCGTAGTACACCGCCAGGTTGGCCACCTTGCGCGACAGGCCGGGCAGGGTGGATGGCGCACCCGGAATGGACGTTACCGAACTCACTGGCACCGTGCTGTTGGTCAGCGAGAAGTTCGCCTGCACGCCGAAGCCATCGAGCGGGCGCGCGATGAGCGCGCCTTCCAGTGCACCGGACAACTCCAGGCCTTCCATGCGGCCACCGGTGCCGTTTTCAGGCGTGGTGTACGAGCCGATATTGCTGGTGGGTACCAGGGTCGGGTCGTTGTTGATGTACTTGGAGAAGTCGTAGTCGAGGACGGTCTTGTTGTAGATGTAGTTCAACAGGTTCTTGTTGAACACGGCGACTGCCACGTAGCTGGACTTGCCGAAATACTTCTCCCACGAGAGATCGGTGCCGACCGCCACATACGGCTTGAGGTTGGGGTTGCCGCCGCTGCCCGTCCACAGCACCTGGCCCGCTGCCGGGCCATCCGTCACCTGGTAAACGCCTGCGGAGGACGCGACCTTCTCGTCGTCGATGCGTCCGCGGGTCATCGTCTTGGCAAAACCGAAGCGCAGGTATTGCTGATCGGCGATCTGCGCGGCCAGGTTCAGGCTGGGCAACACGTTGTTGTAGGTGGTGCCGCCGCTGATGTTGCCCAGCAAGGTGTTGCCGTTGGTCTGCAGTGCGTTCGACGATTGGTCGGTGTGCACGAACTGCACGCCCATGTTGCCGCGCAGCGGCACGTCGCCCAAAGAGGTGTCGATGTTGAACTTCACATACGCCACCGGCACTTTTTCCTCGACGCTGTAGTTGCGTGCCCAGTCGCCCTGGCCGTTGCCGTCGGTGAGGTAGAACTGGTTGTTCAACGCGGCGAGCACGTTGTAGTTGAGGATGGGTCCAATGCCGCCGTAATTGATCGACGTGGGTCCGTATAGGTACGACGGATTCACCGGCACCGAGTAGCCCGGCACATAGTCGCTGCCGGTGGAACCGTTGCCGTTGAGCCACGCGAATTGCACGTCCGCCGATTTGGTCTTCTTGCGGTCGGAGTAGTTCACGCCCACATCCACCGTGCTGAAGATCCAGCCGACCGGATGCGACACCTGCAGGCGGATCGCCTTGATCACGTCGTTCTGGTGATCGAATTCCTGGCGACCGTCATAGCCGTAGCCATCAGGGTCGGTGAATTGAATGGCCGACGGATCGGCCAGGTTCACACCGGTGCTGAAGTTCGGGAAGCCGTAGTTGAGCGGCGTGGCGAACTGCACGCTGGTGGTGCCCTGGTCGGGAATGCCGGAGAACAGGTAGGCGTCGTGCAGATCCTTCTTCGCACTGGAGTACGAGAGGTCGGCGACACCTTGCCAGCCGTTGCCGAATTCGAACTGGTTGTTCCAGCCGACCGAGAACAGCTTGTCGTGTTCCTTGGTGAATTCGTTCTGCAGGATGGGACGGATGCCGTCCATGGTGCCGGTGGTGACCACCGGATAAGGCTGCGACGGCACCACGCCAAGGTTGCTGTACACGGCCGGGCCGGCGTTGTCATAGGGGCCGCTCGCCCACTGCACGCCGTTGGTGTACTTCTTCTCGTTGAACGTGGAGTAGTACGTATCGAGCGTGCCGTGATACCAGTCGTTCGGTGCCCACTCCAGTACGGCCATCAGGCCGTTGCGCAACTGGTTCTCCGACTGCGCGCGCAGCTGCATGCCTTCCTGCGAGAGCACGCTGTTGGGCACGCCCGGCGAATGCGGACCGCCCCAGGCATCTTCGATGCTGCCCGGGCCGTTGTTGAGGCTCCACCACCACGCCTGGTACTGCTTTTCCTGGATGGGCGAATCGAGCTGCGCGAAGCCGATGGCGAGGCCGAGCGTGTGGTCGAGGAACTGGTCGACGTACGAAAAACTCGCGCGATGGCCGAGATCGCCTACGCCCGTGCCCGGGTTGTTCTTGCCGTTGGTGGTGTATTCGCCACGGAGGTTGGCCACGATGGTGCGCGTGGACAGGTCCAGCGGCTTGAGCGTGTGCAGGTCCACCGTGCCGGACAGGCCCTGGCCGATCAGGCTGGCGTCGGGCGTCTTGTACACTGCCGCGCCGCTGATCAACTCAGCCGGATACTGGTCGTAATCCACGCCGCGGTTTTCACCGATGGTGGCCTGCTCGCGACCGTTGAGCGTGGTGCCGGCGAAATCCGGTGCCAGGCCACGGATGGAAATCTGGTTGGCGCGGCCATCCACGCGCTGCGTGGCCAGGCCGGGCAGGCGCGCCAGGCTTTCCGCGATGCTGGCATCAGGCAGCTTGCCGATGTCTTCCGCGGAAATGGCCTCGATGATGTTGTCCGAGTTTTCCTTGGCCTTGATCGAATTCTCGATGCTGCCAGCGATGCCCGTAACGGTGATGGCATCGAGCGTCGAGGCACGATCTTCGGATTTGGGCAGCGGGTTTTGATCCGACGCCGCGGGCTTCTTCGCCGGCGTGGTCTGCGTGTTCTGCGGCGTGGCCTGTGTCTGATCCTGCGTCTGCTGGGCGAACGCTGGCACAGCGGAGGCCAGGGCGATCAGTGCAGTGGCGCAAGCGAGTGCGAGCGGGCGTTTGGCCCAGACGGTGTTGCGTGCAACGAGAACCTGCGAGCGGCAGCCGTTCATTCCCTTCCCCATGTCGTTATGTGTGCTTGCCGCGCCCCCCGGCACGGCCTCCGCAGGCACGCGCCTGCCCCGGCTGCAAGTTCTTGCGAGCAGGCGGCCAAACGGTAGTTTTCTGCGTGCGGGGAAGAATGAGCGAGAGAAATTGCTGCGTCATCATGCGACGCAGCAACTTGGTCATGTTGTTGAAGCGCGGGGCGCGCGCGGTTCAGCGAGGTGAGGAAAGCGTCGTCATGCGCCCGGTGCGGACGAACAGCCGGCAATGATGGGTGCCGCGTTTGGCCCGGCCATCATGTCGTACAGGTCGCCGCTGTTGCCCTTGGTCCACCAGGTGTACTGGCCCGCCACGTACTTCACGCCGGAACCTGCCGCGGTATCGACGAACAGCATCGCCTTGTCCTTTACCAGCAGCAACGCAAAGCTCTGGCCGCCATGACTGTTGTAGTAGGTGACCTTGAGCGACTTGCCGTCCTGGCAGTGGTACTGGCGAACGATGGTGGCATCGACCGGGATCTCCGGCACGTTCAGGCTGTCGGCCATGACGGCGCCCGCCGCAAGCCACATGACCGTGGCGAGGGCGGCGCGTGTGTAAGCTTGGTGGATGTCCATGGCTCACTTCACCTCGTCGTAGACGTATTCGTGCTGGCCATCGCGCAACACCAGCTTGCGCGCATCTGCCGTACCGGAGACAACGAACTCGAAGCCATCCGAGCCCGGCGAGATGGTGACGAACGATACGGAGCCGTCGTCGTTCTTTCGTGATGCCACATCGCTGTGCCACGCGCCGAAGTCGAACGCCACGTTCTTGCCGCTGCGATCCACCTGGATGCTGCCCACGGCGGCGTTGCGATAGTTGTTGGCCAGCTTGGCTGCCTGTGCCGGATCGGCCGGCACCGTCAGTCGCTTGCGTTCGGCGGCAATGCCGGCCTTCAGTCGCTTCACGCCCGCGTCGATGTCGTTCTGGGCGAGCGGCTGGCCGTCGAACAACACTTCGAGCAGGCGACGCTGGAACGGTCCACGGATCAGCACGCCGGCATCGGCGTTGGTCAGGATCACGGCGCCCACGCCTTGTTCCGGCAGCCACATCATGTCCGAGTGGAAACCGGCGAGATCGCCGCCGTGATGCACCACCGGCACGCCCCACGTGTGGTCCACCATCAAGCCCATGCCGTAGGTGGCCGTGGTGCCTAGCGCCACGTTGGGCTTGCGACGTTCGAGCAGCGCTTCTTTTGAGACGTAGCGCGTGCCGTCGGGCAAGACGCCCTCGGCCAGTTCCATCTGCACGTAGCGCAGCATGTCGCTCACCGAACTCCATGCGGCACCGGCGGGGCGCGCTGCTCGAATGGAATCGTTGATGCCCATGCCGGCCACCGCCGTATGGCCATCCACGTCCATGCCGTGTGGCGTGGCGTGGTCGCCGAGCAATGCGCGGTCGTAGTCGAAGGTGGTGAGCTTCATGCCGAGCGGATCGAAGACCTGCTTCTGCATGGCCATGTCGTACGCGGCGCCAAGCTCCAGTGTCGGGTAAAGCACGTGGCCGCCCATGTAACCGGCTGCGGCAGCCATCAGGTTGGAATACTGGAACAGTTGACCGAACTTGCTGGTGGGCTGCATGCCGCCCAGGGCACTCATCACCGTTTCGGGCGTGGCGTCGCGGCTGTTGAGCAGCCACTCCATGTCCTGTCGCGGCATGCCCGTGCAGGCGCAGATGAGGTGGCGGATCAGCACCTGCCTGGTGGTGTTCGCATCACCGAGCCGGAACGACGGCATCACGTCGATCACGGGCGTGTCCCAGGTGAATTTCTTCTGGTCCACTTCGCGCGCCAGCATCAGCGTGGTCAGCGCCTTGGTGTTGGAGGCGATCATGAAGAGCGTATCGGCGTCGACCGGTTCGGCCTTGTTGATTTCGCGCACGCCCAGGCCACCGGCGAACACCACCTTGCCGTGGTCGATCAGGCCAATGGCAATGCCTGGCACGTCATACGCCTTGCGCGCGTTGTCCACGAAGGTTTTCAGCGTTTCCACGCGCGTGGCATCGAGCTCATGGGCCTGCTTGCCGGCAAACGTCTCGCGCTGGTAGCCCTTGGGCAGCAGACGATCGGAGATGGCGCGCAGCTGGGAGGCACGTTTTTCGCCTACCGCATTGGCCACGTCGTAGATCAGCACCGTGTACTGGTCGCCGTGGCGATAGGCGATGGCGGTAACGTCCCGCTTGTCGTTGGCCGAGGTTTCGTAGTTGTAGACGCGGATCTGGTCCCAGCTGTCGCGCTTGGCGACATCGGTGGCGATCTGCAACGGCCACACCTTGGCGGGTGCGTAGGCTTTCCAGGCTTGCTTGACGGCGTCGTCCGGCGTGCTTGCCTTGGCATCGACCAGCACGGCCTGGGAGCCGGCCTCGGGCGGGTCGAGGGTGATCTTGTTGCCGACTGCCTGGATGGTCCAGTCGGCGGGCACGACGAACTGCGTTCCGGCGGACGTGGTTCGAGGGGTGTCGGCCTTTACCGGGGCGCCCGGGGCCGGTGCTGCCGGCGGAGGCGTGGGGTTGGCCAGTGACAGGGATGCCAGTGCGAACAACGTGGCGAACGCAATGCAACGCTTCAACATGAAGGTACCTCGCTAAGAGAGGGAACACTCGTGCTGGACGTGTTGCGCTGGGGTTGGCGCGACACGATGGGGACGTCGACGGCTCGGGCGAGTCTACACAGGTTGGGACATCACGCCAGTGCGTCGCGCGGAACAGGGCGCGGCATGGTGGGGCGAGGGCGGGACATGGCACCAACGACATCGTGGCGCGCACACGGCAGTCGCCTTGTCCCAGAGACCATCCGCCACGATCCGGGAAAATCGTTCCATACGCCTGTTGTTCTGACGCCACGCTGACAGCGGGGCGCGGGATCGATCAAGCGGCGACGTGGCCTTTGGTCGGTCATTGCATCCTTTCCGCGGGATGTTTTTAATGTCGACTGCGCCCACGGGTGCTGGCGTTATGTCGTGCGTACTGATCGAATCGAAGGATGTCCATGTCAACTTTTTCACCGTCCGATTTCGTGGGCCAGTTGGCGGAATCCGTCGCCAAGGCACGCACGCTGGAAGAACTGGTGCGCCCGTTGCTTGAGTTGCTGCAGACGGTGACGGGGCTGGAGTCCACCTACCTCACCACCATCGATACCAGCCAGGGCTATCAGTACATCCTGTTTTCTCGCAACACGAGCCGGCTGGATATCCCCGAAGGGCTGTCCGTGCCGTGGGAAGGCACGTTGTGCAAGCGCGCGCTGGAAGAAGGGCGCCCTTATACCGACGACGTCGCCAACTGCTGGGCCGATTCCGGCCCTGCGCGCGAACTGGGTATCGCGACCTACGCAAGCACGCCTGTGCGCCTGGAAGACGGCACGCTCTACGGCACGCTGTGCGCGGCCAGCGGCGAGCGCAAGCCGCTCGCGGACGGTGCCGAGCAGGTGTTGCAGATGTTCTCCCGCCTTATTGGCCAGCAGATCGAGCGCGAACGCATGCTGCAGGCCTTGCAGCAAGCGAACGACACGCTGGCGGTGAGTGCATTGACCGATGCCACCACCAAGCTGCCCAATCGTCGCGCGCTGATGGAAGAATTGCGTCGCCGCCTCGCGGGTCATGGTCCGGATGGCAACGCGATGGTGGTCGCGTTCATCGACCTGGATCAGTTCAAGGCAATCAACGACGTGCACGGTCACGATGCAGGCGATCGATTCCTCACGGCCATCGGCGGTCGCATGCAGGGGGCGGTGCGTTCCGGCGATTTCGTCGCGCGCCTGGGCGGCGACGAATTCGTGGTGTTGTCCAGCCCGGCGCACAGCGATGCGCTGGCGGTCGCCGAGGCGCTGCGCAAGCGCCTGCAGGAAGCCACCACCGGCCGCTTCCACCTGGGCGACATCACGCTGGACTACGCCGGGCCGAGCATCGGCACCATCGTGTCGATGTCCGGCGAGCTCGATCCCGAAGCATTGATCGCCAAGGCGGATGCCGCGATGTACGAGGTCAAGCGCGAACGCAAGCAGACCCAACCGCCGCGCTAAGGCGTCATCAATTCAATGCGGTGGCACGCATGCCTTCACCCCGGACCCGGCCGGGACACATGCCGCTGACCCGCTTGAACAGGCGCCGGAACGCAGCTTCGCTGCTGTAGCCCAGTTGCTGCGCAATGCCCGCCACCGATTGCTGGCGATCGCGCAGCAGTTGCTCTGCCACGCTCACGCGCCATTGCGTGACGTACTGCACTGGCGGCGTCTTCATCAGTTGGCTGAAGCGTTCGGCGAACGCTGAGCGCGACATGCACGCCAGCGCCGCCATGGACTGCATGGTCCACGCCTTGCCCGGATGATCGTGCACGGCCTGCAACACGCGTGCGATGCGTGGATCGGCCAGCGACGCGAACAGGCCCTGCCGTTCGTCGGTGCTACGCGAGTAGTCGCAGATGGCGAGGGTGAACAAAGCATCCGCCAGTTTGTTGAGCAGCACATGGCGACCCGCGCAATCGGCGTGTACTACGTCGGCCATGGTCGACGCCAGCTGGCGGAACGGCGCGCTGGCCTGCGAGGCATGAATCACCATGCACGCGGGTAACGCAGCGCTCAGCGGATGCTGCGCGCTGCCGGTGAAGCGGAATTCGCCGCAGATCAGGCTGGCCTGGTGCACGCCTTCCTCGCCTTCACCGCTCAAGCGGTGCGACGAGCCATGCGGAAAGATCACCAGGTCGCCCGCTTCCAGCGTCACGTTACCGCCCAAGGCCTCGCTTTCCACCGTGCAACGGCCGGCGCCCACCAGATGGAACAGGCCGCATTCGTAGCGCGGGGCATCCGCGTACCACGTACCGCAGCGATGAAGCTCGGCGACCACCTGCACCTGCAACATCGACCGGCTGAGCAGGGATTCCAGCGCCGGCTCGACGAGCCTGGGGCGTGGACCGGCGGGCAATGAAGGGTTCGGCTCGATGTACATGGGAGTCCTTCCGGCGGGTGTCTCATAGAAAACTTCGCCGGAAGGACGTTGAGGGTTACATGGGGGGCACTCCGGCCAGTTCGACGCTGCCGATCAAGCCCTCGCCCAACCACTGCATCAACAGGGACGCCACGCGTGGCAGCGCTGCCTCAGGTCGTCGCAGCTCCGCCATGCATTCGCACAGCTGGGCAAACGTGCCGCCCTGCATGGCGACCTGCAGCGCCGCCGATTCGTCGGGCGCAAGCGACCGATAACGAACGTCCAGCGCGGGCCGCCATACCAGCAGGGTTTGCGGACGACGGCGCCGCCGCAGGCCAGGTCGCCTGTCGTCGTGATCGGCCGCGCGCCGGAACGCTTCGATGTTGCCGGTGGCGCGAACCAGTCGCGCGTTCGGCAGGATGCGCAGGCTCATGGTGGCCCAGGCATCAGGCGGCACGCGTGCCAGGTCGTGTGGGGCGGCGGCGGGGTGGGCAGCGGCATCGAAGGCCGTGGAAATGGCCCAGTCCAGCTGCGCCATCTCCGCCAGCGCGGGTTGTTCCGACCACGGTGGTGTCGTGGCAAGAAACGACGCGAGTCCCTTGCCATGCCAGCGAATGTTGAAATGCGTGGACGGGTGTGTGGCGACGTAGTCGTCGAGCAGCGCGACGAATCGCCGACCGGCAAGCAACCGGAGCCCGGGAAATTCGACGGCCAGCGCTTCGCGAAGGCGAATGCGATAGCCGTGGTGATAAATCGCCAGGCGGCTGGCATCGTCGGCCATGGCGTCGCCGCACAGCGAGGCCACATGCGGCATCGGTTGCGCGAGCATGGCTTCGGCCAATTGCTGTTGCATGGTGCGCAAGTCGCTCACGCGGCCTCCTGCAACAGCGCATCGGCCAAGGCGCGCGCATGGGCCAGTTCCGCGCGCAATTCCGCCAGCGGCGGAATATGGTCGTCGCGCTCGATCATGGTGGACACGCGCCCGAAGCGGCGCACGGCTTCCACGTAGAGATCCCACACGGCATCGACCACGGGTGCGTCGTGCGTGTCGATCAGCAGCGACCCGCCTTGCTCGTGCCCGGCCAGGTGAAATTGCTGCACGCGTGACACCGGCATGTCGTCGAGATAATCCAGCGCGGAAAAACCGTGGTTGTGCGCGCTGACGTGCACGTTGTTGATGTCGAGCAGGATCAGGCAGTCCGCGCGCTCGGCCACGGCAGCGAGGAACTGCGATTCGCTGAGCTGCGATTGTGCAAAGCGGATATAGCTGGACACGTTTTCCAGCAGGATGCGGCGACCAAGACGATCCTGCACGCGACGCACGCGGTCGACGACGTGATCCAGTGCCTCTTCCGTGTATGGCAGCGGCATCAAGTCGTGCAGGTTCACGCCGTTCACGCCGGTCCAGCACAGGTGATCGGAAATCCACGCCGGTTGCAGCTGGTTCGCCAGTGCAGCGAGCTGATCGAGGTAATGCGGATCGAGCGGATCGGTGCCGCCAATGGACATCGATACACCGTGCATCACCAGCGGAAACCGCTCGCGGAACCGTTCCAGCCAGCGCAACGGGCGACCGCCCGGCACCAGGTAGTTTTCGGAAACCACTTCCAGCCATTGCACCTGGCCGGGATCGTCGATCAAGGCTTCGTAGTGATCGACGCGCAAGCCAAGGCCAAAGCCAAGGTAAGGCAGTTCGCGATGGGTCGTCATGGCGGCAAGGGCAAGGCTCGCGGCACGGCGTCCGCGAGCCTTGCTGCAGGTCTTACGCCTGCTTCGCCGCGGCCTGCGCCGCCGTGCAATCGGACTGCGTCTTCTGCATGGTGAAGCCCTGGCCCTTGCACGCGTTCTGGCCCTTGCAAGCGTTGGCGGCCTGCTTGCACGCGCCCTGGCCCTTGCACGATGACGAGTTCATGCACTTCACGCTGGCGGTGTCGCTCTTGCCTGCCGCGGTCTTGTCGGCCGCGGAGGCGGACATCGAGGTGACGGCGAACAGGCCGGCAACCATCATCGCCATCGCGGCACCGTTGAGTTTGCTGGTCTTCATGGGACTCTCCTGACAAAGGGGAAACGGCCGCCGTGGGCGGCGCGGAAAACGAACGTCGGGCCGGACGCAGCGTCCGGACGGGTGCCGACGCATGCATTCTCGACAGATGGCCCGTCGTCGACTGTCCCCCGGCGTCCCCGTTTTGTGTCCCATCGTCCGGTCGTTTGCCCGTCCGGAGAGGACCGGACGCCAAGGCACAAAAGCGGGACGCGCGGACATGGCGGGGCGGGCGCATGCGTTTGCATGATGCGTGCACCTCGTTTCCCTGGAACTGCCCGTCATGCGTCACTTCATCGCCGACAACGCATCGAGCCTGCTCGCAGGCCTTCACCGGTTCGAATGGATCGGGCCGCTCGTCGTGCGCCTGGTGTTCGGCTACTTCTGGCTGGAGACCGGCATCGCCAAAGTGCACAACCTCGATGGATTCACCCAGCGTTTCGTCGGCTGGGGCATCCCGTTTCCCGCCTTCAGCGCGGGCCTTTCCGCGTGGACGGAGCTGATCGGCGGCCTGCTCATCATGCTGGGCCTGTTCACGCGACTGGTATGCATCCCCATGCTGATCAACATGGCCGTGGCGGTATCGCTGGTGGTGTCCGCCAACCTGATGAGCCTGGACGACTACGTGGAGGCGGACGAAATTGTCTACAGCCTGATCTTCTTCTGGTTGTTCGTCAGCGGGCCGGGCAAGGCCAGCCTCGACACACTGCTGGCGCGTGCGCTGGGCATCCGCACTGCGTCGGACAACACACCCTCGCCGCGTGCCGTCATGCGCGCCATCGTCGATTGATGGTCGAGCAAAGGAGTCTGCTTCGATGAAAACATCCCTTTTCAGCATGGCCGTCGCGACGCTTCTACTGGCCATCAGCGCCGGTGCGGCGGCCGACGAGGTGCCATTTAACCAGGGCCAGTACGCGCAGGCGGTGGCGGCGGGCAAGCCGGTCGTGGTGTATCTGCACGCGGACTGGTGTCCCACCTGCCGCGCACAGAAGCCCGTTCTCGACCGGCTGTCCAAAGAGCCGCGGCTGAAGGACATCACGATCTTCGTGGCGGACTTTGATACGGAAACCGCGCTGGAGAAATCGTTGAAGGTGACGCAGCAATCCACCTTCGTGGTTTTCAGGCAGGGGCACGAAGTAACGCGCTCGACCGGGCAGACCGCCGAGCCTGCCATCCGTGCGCTACTGGAGCAGGCGCTCTGATGGATTTTGGCGTTGGTACTTACGCGCTCGGCTTTCTTGCGGGCATGGCGACGCTGCTGTCGCCCTGCGTGCTGCCCATATTGCCCATCCTGATCGCTTCGGCACTGTCGCGGCATCGTTGGGGCGGTGCCGCGCTGGCGCTGGGGCTTGCGTTGTCATTCGCGGTCACAGGCACGTTGCTCGCTGCTGTGGGCGCATCCATCGGCCTCGATGCATCGACTCTGCGTGTGATCGCGGCGACGCTGATGGTGCTATTCGGCCTGGTGATGTTGTTGCCACCCTTGCAGCATGGGTTTGCACGCGTCACGGCCCAGCTCGGTAACCGTGGTCAGCAGGTACTCGGCAACGTGCGCGACGAAGGTGGTATCAGCCAGTTCCTGATCGGCTTGCTGCTTGGGCTGGTGTGGAGTCCCTGTGTGGGGCCCACGCTGGGCGCGGCCACCACGCTGGCCGCGCAGGGGAAGAATCTCGCGCAGATCGCCTTGCTGATGCTGTTGTTCGGGCTGGGCGCCGGTTTGCCGTTGGTGGTGCTGAGCACCCTCTCCGGCGCCACGATGACACGCGTGCGGGGCGCGTTGGTTTCCGTCGGCCATACGGCGAAAGCCGTGCTGGGCGCGTGCTTTGTGGTGATCGGGGTGCTGGTGCTCACGGGGCTTGATCGCCGATTCGAGGCCTTCGTGCTTTCCGTCAGCCCGGACTGGCTGACCCGCCTCACCACGTCGTTGTAAGCGGCACCATCAGGCTTGCCACTTGATCGATTCCAGCAACTCCTTCAATCCCAGCCAAAGCAGCTGCATGCCAATGCAGAACGTGATGAGGGCGAACAGCCGCATCACGATCTTGGTGCCGGCCGAACCCAGCCAACGCTCCAGCGTTCCTGCAAAGCGCATGCAGATGTAGATGCTGGCGCTCAACACCACCAACGCCGCGGCGACGCCCGCAAAGTGCGCGGCCGACAGGCCTTCCTTCGGCGAACTGGTGCCCAGCGCAATGGCGACGGAGATGGAGCCGGGGCCCACCATCAAGGGCAGCGTGAGCGGATAGAAGGTTTTGGAGGCGAGCGACGCGCCCGGTTTGGGCGCTTTCACTTCCTGTGCCTTTTCCAGTGCGGCATCGTCGTCATCGGGCTTCTGCAGCAGGTTCCAGCCGGCCACCGCAATGATCAAGCCCCCTGCCACGCGCAGCACCGGAATGGAAATGCCGAAGAAGGTGAGCACGTAGGCACCCATCAACAGCGAACCCAGCAGGATGGCGAAGCTGTTGGTGGTGATGCGCCAGGACAGGTCGGTGCGCTCGGCTTCCGTGGTATGCGGCACCATGCTGAGCACGATGAAGGCCGACCCGATGGGGTTGATCACCGGAAACAGGCCCGTGATCAGCAGCAGGGCAGTCTGGATGAAATCCTTCAACATGGCGTGCGGCTCCCGGGTGCATCCGCGGTGACAAGGCGGACGTGCAACGCATGCATCGCAACATATGATGGCCATGTTGGACAAGATGGCATCAAGGCCGCGTGCTTTGACTCGGCACCATCGCGTCCTCGTCCGTCGCGAATCGGTGAAGAATGCCCCCCAGGCTGCGCAAGTCCTGGCTGTTGTGATGTGCCACGCGGTGCAGTGGCGCCGCCGAGCCACCACGCAGAAAACCAAGCCAGGCAGCAGGCGCTTCGGAGCCGGGCAGGTCGTCCTCGCGAACGACTTGCAGCAGCTGGCGCTCGGCCGTGGCAAGGCGACAGTTTTCCCATGCGCCACGCCAGCGCCGCCGGACGGGATGCAACAGGTCGATATGCGCCAGGCCTTCCAGTGGCGAGGCGATGCGTTGCATGCGATAGCGCGTCTTGAGCAGTGGCGCGTCATAGGACTTGCCGTTGTAGCTCACCAGCACCGAGTCCGGTCGCAGCCACGAGGCGAAGCATTCGAGCATGGCCGCTTCACCAGCCAAGGTGGTGATGAGAAGCTGCCGCTCGCGAAATTGCCCTTCGTGCCAGTCACCCACGCCGATCATGAAAGCGCGCGTGCCCGTACCGCCAGCCAGTCCCGTTGTCTCGGTATCGAACAGCAGCAGGCGTTCGGGCTCGATGTTTTGATCGATACGCGCGAAAGCCGCATGGAAAGCAGGTGGCATGGCCGGCCACGCGGTGCGCGCTTCGCACAACTGCAATCCAGGCGCGATGGTCTGGCCGGGTAGCGGCCCCACGTCCATCACCGTCTTGCGTGGTGGCGTGCGTTGCACGCGTTGTCGAATGCCGAGCAACTGGCTGATGTTGTCGGGAAGCGCCGGGCGCTGGCGCGGTGTCGGCACGGGCGCGGGCGCCGGTGGCGAAACGCCCGCCTGGCGACGCAGGCCGCGCAGTTTGTCGGCCAGCGCGCTCATAGCGCAGCGACCAGGTCGAGCACGCGCGTGGCCAGCGTCTTGAGCGAGCGTTCGCCCTGTTCGTCGGCGGCGAGTACCGGGCCGACACAGGCCGGGCAGCCGGCGCGGCAATCGCAACGATGCACCAGTTCACGTGCAAGCCGCACCAGGTCTTCGCGCCGTTCGAACAACGGCGCACTCAGCCCCACGCCGCCGGGGAAGGCGTCGTAGAGATACAGCGTGGGGATGAAGGGGCCCGACAGAGCCACTTCGTTTTCTCCGAAACCCGCGCGCAATTGTGCGCGTCCGTTGGTGTCGGGAGTGGCGAACCACGCGCCGTCGCCGCTGCCCACGGCCTTCTGCAAATCGCGCGCCTCGGCCATCACGGCCACCGTCGCCACGATGTGCAGTGCGTGCGCCGCGGCGAGAAAACCGTCAAGCGCTTCCTGTCGATGATCGAACGCCTGCTCCAGCGCACGCTGCGGAAGCTGCCACCACACGGCCGTGGTGTGCAGCTCCAGGTCGGGAAGATTCACCGGCCCGTAGCCGATGTTTTCATGGGTGTAGTAACGGATCTTCTTGTAGCCGGCCACGCGACGCGCCACGTGCACTTCGCCGTGATGCGCGCTGCCCGCGCCGGCGGGCGAGCCGTCGAACGCTTCCAGCACCTTGAGCTTGGTGTAGTCGATGGCGTCGGTGTAATAGTCGACGTTCGTGCGTGTCACGAATGCCTTGCGACCGTTCCAGTCCAGGCGTTCCACCTGATAGGGCACGGACTGGATCATATGGATGGCACCTTCGTACAGCGTGAGCGATGCCGCGCTGAAGTCCACTTCCGCCACGATGGTCTGCCGTCCGTCGGTGCGGTCCACCACCACGAAGTTGCCATCGGCCACCGAGCGCAGCGACACCGCGTTGGCGGGATAGCTGTCGGCGATCCATTCGAAGCGCTCGCCTTCCTGATGCAGGACGCCTTCTTCGGCGAGCACGTCGAGCCACGGCGTGGCGTCTTGCGGGCCAAATAGTTCGCCGTCCTTGAAGGGCAGCTCGAAGGCCGCGCAACGCACATGGTCGAGCAGGATCAGCGGCTGGTCCGGCGCAATGCGCGCATGTTCCGGCGGCGTGCCCTGGAAGAACTCCGGGTGGCGTACCAGGTATTGGTCCAGCGGATCGCTGCTGGCCACCAGCACACCGAGCGACGCCTGCTGGCGCCGCCCCGCGCGACCAAACCGCTGCCACGTGGCGGCCACGCTGCCGGGATAACCGTTGAGCACCACCACGTCCAGCGCGCCAATGTCCACGCCCAGTTCCAGCGCGGATGTGCTGACGATGCCGTCCACGGAACCGGCGCGCATCTCGCGTTCCGCCGCGCGCCGCTCCGTGGGCAGATAGCCACCGCGGTATGCGCGAATGCGTGGCGCCTTGCGCGGATCACTGTCGAACACGTCCTTGAGGTACTTGGTAAGCACTTCCACCATCAGGCGCGACTGCGCAAATACCAGGGTCTTCAATCCCGCGCGAATCGCCGTGCGTGCAATGCGGTTGGATTGCGAACGCGCCGACGCTCGCAGGCCCAGGTCCGCGTTCACCACCGGCGGGTTCCACAACAGCACGTGTTTCTCGCCCACCGGCGCACCGCTGTCGGTGATGGCTGTCACCGGCTGTTCGATCAACGCGCTGGCGTGCTCCGCCGGATTGCCGATGGTGGCCGAGCACAGGATGAATTGCGGCGACACGCCATAGAACGCGCACACGCGCTGCAACCGGCGCAACACATTGGCCACGTGCGAGCCGAACACGCCGCGGTAGGTGTGCACTTCATCAATGACCACGTAGCGCAGGTTCTCGAAGAACTGGGCCCACTTGGTGTGATGCGGCAGGATGGCCTGATGCAGCATGTCCGGGTTGCTCACCACGATGTCGCCATGCAGGCGGATGGCCTGTCGCGCATCGCCCGGCGTGTCGCCATCGAAGGTGAAGGCCTTCACGCCCAGGTCGCCGGCCTGGTTGAGTTCCAGCAGTTCGGCCACCTGATCCTGGGCGAGCGCCTTGGTCGGAAACAGATACAGCGCCTTCGCTCGCTGGCGGATCGCCGCGCTGATGACCGGCAGCGTGTAGCAAAGCGACTTGCCCGATGCCGTGGGCGTGGCGATCACCACGTGTTTGCCTGCCGCCGTCGCGTCCCACGCCTGCGCCTGGTGCGCATACAGCTGCGTAATGCTGCGCGAACGCAGGGCATCGGCCAGCGCCGGTGGCATGTCGCCCGGCAGCGGCGCAAAGCGGCCTTCGCGGCCGGGCAGCACGAACGAGCCGGTGATGCGATCGCCATAGCGCTTTGCCAGGCGCCGCGCGAGCTGGTCGCCGCCGGAAACCGGTGCCGCCAGCGCGCCGTCTCCACGCATCGCTCGTTGGGCCATGGGGTTGGGCAAGGCATTCATGGGCGCGCTCCGTCGGGGACGGCATTGCACCCTTTGGGCGTCTCATTCCCTGAGACGGGCTGCCCCGGGGAGTGGCTGGAACCCGGGACAGACAGGCGTTTAAGTCTTTCCTAAGCCGCCTGCCGGATAATCCCGGCGGATATCGCCGGATGGGCGAGGGAGCGTCAGGTCGTGCACATTCTTCTGGTCGAAGACGACGCGCAGCTGGGATCGGCGATCCAGCGCGCCCTGGAACGGTTGAGCTACACCGTGTCGTGGCTGCGCGACGGGCGCTCGGCGCTCAATGCCATGCGTGACCGCACTGCTGACCTGGTGCTGCTGGACCTGGGGCTGCCGGGCCGTGACGGCATCGAGGTGCTGATCGAGGCGCGGCGGGCGCACGTGGGAACCCCGGTGCTGGTGATGACGGCGCGCGACGGGCTTTCCTCGCGTGTCGATGGCCTTGATGCCGGCGCGGACGACTACCTCACCAAGCCCTTCCACGTGGAAGAACTGGCGGCGCGCATCCGCTCGCTGACGCGCCGCATGCGTGGCCTGTCGGTGAATCGCATCGAGGTGGGCGTGCTGAGCCTGGACGTGGGCACGTCGGAAGTGAGCTTCCGTGGCGAGGCGGTGGACCTGACGCGTCGGGAATTCGCGCTGCTGCAGGCGCTGATGGAAAACGCGGGCCGACTGGTGCGACGCGAGAGCCTGGAAAACTCGCTGTATGGGCTCGATCACATCGTGGGCAACAACGCGCTGGAAGTGCTGGTGCATTCGCTGCGCCGCAAGCTCAGCTTCGAAACCATCCGCAACGTGCGCGGCTTCGGCTACATGATTCCGCAGGACCCCAAGTGAGTCGCCGCAGTCTGCGGTCCCGGCTGCGCTGGCTGATCCTGGGCGTGATCGCGCTGGTGCTGTTGCCGCTGGGCATCTACAGCCTCAGGCGCACCAACAATGAAGTGAACGAGCTGTCCGACGGTCGCCTTGCGCAGTCGGCGCGCACGCTGCAGACGCTGATCGGCGAGATCGGCCTGCCTGCGTTGCAGCGCCACAACGCGGAGACCGGCGTGGTGGTCCCCATCACCGCCAAGTCCACGCAGGAAATGGTGCTGCATGGGCACACCTATGAATCGGAGGTCGGTTTCCAGGTGTTCGACCGGGAGGGTCATCCGCTGCTCGTCACCGGCAACATGACCGAACTGCAGCCGCCCGATGCCACGCGCCCCGGTTTCCAGAACGTGCGCTTGGGCCGTTATCGCTGGCGCTTGTTCACCCTGCCGCCTACCGCGGATGGGTGGGTGGTGCGTGCGGCCGAGCGCTACGACAGCCGGCGCGATATTTCCGTGGCGTTGTGGATCGAACATGGCTTGCCACCACTTATCGCGTTGCCGGTGCTGGCGCTGCTGCTGGGCTGGGCGGTGCGCCGCGGCCTGCGACCGCTGGATGCGCTGGCGGAAAAGCTGGACACGCGCCAACCCGGCAGTCGCGACACGCTGGACGTAGCCGATGCACCACGTGAACTGGAGCCGGTGCTGGATGCACTCAACAGCCAGTTCGCCCTGCTGGAAGAAGCGCTGGAACGCGAGCGCCGCTTCAGCGCCGACGTGGCCCATGAACTGCGCACGCCCATCGCGTCCACCATGATCAACCTGGAGAATGCGCAGGCCAGCCATGACGCGCGAGAGGCGGGCATGGCGCTGTCGGACGCACGCGCCAGCCTGGCGGCGCTGGCCCGGCGCGTGGAGCAGTTGCTCTCGCTGGCGCGACTGGAATCGAGTTCGCGCGCCGACCAGCGCAGCGATGTGGACCTGCTCGCCGTGGCACGTTCCGTGATCGAGGAGCTGTCGCCGCTTATCGGCGACTCGAACGTGGAGTTGGACGTGGCGCTCGCCGAGGGCGAGTTGACGGTGCGAGGGCACGAAGTGGCGCTGGCGGCGTTGTTGCGCAATCTTCTGGAAAACGCCCTGCGCCACGTGCCCGACGACGGCTGCATTCGCTTCATGGTCCAGCGCGATGAGGCGCAGGCCGTGATCGATGTGATCGACAACGGCGAAGGCATTCCGCCGGAACGTCGCGCGGCGGTCTTCACGCGCTTTCATCGCGAGGCGGGCAGTCGGGGCGATGGCTACGGCCTGGGCCTGTCCATCGTGCAGCGCGCTGCGCAAATGCACGATGCAACCATCGAGCTGCTCGATTCGCCCTACGGTCGGGGATTGCGCGTTTCCGTGCGCATTCCGTTGAGCCCGCAAGACCACTGAGCGGCCGTTCCGCGCATCACTTTTCTTTACAAAGTGAACGCTAAGCCAGGTTCGGTAGGGTGTGTCTTCCCCTTCCGCGCATGGACCGTCGGTGCCTTCCCCGTTTGCCCTTTTTCATTCCGCGTGCGCGGGCCGGCGACGCATGGTCGCCGCGCTGCTGGCGGTCGTCAGTCTTGCAGGCTGCGCCAGTTATCAGGCCAGGCCGCTGCCGGAGCAGTCGGCTTCGGCGTCGTCGCTGTCGCAGTTGATCGGCTATGAGCCATCAGCGTTGCCGCTGGATATGGCGGCGGTGGAGCGACTGGTGCTGCTGAATAACCCGGATCTGCGCAGCCAGCACGCACAGCGCCAGGCGGCGCGCGCGCAACAACGGCAGGACGGCGTGCTGCCCAATCCCGTGATCGGCGGCAGCGTGGGCTATCTGATGTCCGGTCCGGGTGACGCCACCGCGTGGACCGCGTCGATCAGCCAGGACATCGCCTCGCTCATCACCTTGCGCCCCCGCCGCGAAGCGGCGAAAGCCCGTGCCGATGAAGTCGATGCCAGCCTGCTGTGGGAGCAATGGCTCACCGTCGGCAAGGCGCGTCTTCTCGTCGTCGACCTCGTTGAAGGCGAGCGGCAAATCGCCTTGCAGCAGCAGGCACTCGATGGGTTGTCGCAACGCGAATCGCGCATCCTCAAAGCGGTGGATGCGGGAAATGCGGAGCGCGTCTCCGTGGCGCCGGATCTGGCGGCGGCCGCGGAAGCGCGCGCATCGCTGGCGGCCCTGCAGCGCCAGCAGCTGGACCAGCAACAGCAACTCGATGCGCTGCTTGGCCTGACGCCGGATGTCGTCGTGCCGTTGTCGAAGAACCTGCCTGCGCCGGGCATCGACGCCACCGCCATCCACCAGCAGTTCGACAGCGTGAGTCATCGGCGCCCCGATCTGGTGGCGCTGCAATTGGGCTATCAGGCGCAGGAAGCAACGCTGCGTGCCGCCGTGCTTGCGCAATTTCCCGCGTTTGCCATTGGCTACGACGCCTCGCAGGACAACAGTCGCGTGCGCAATGGTGGACCAGCGGTGAACTTCACCTTGCCGCTGTTCGATCACAACCAGCACAACGTGGCCATCGCCAGCGCCACGCGCGATCAGCTGCGCCAGGAATACACCGTGCGCCTCGCCACCGCGCATGACGATGTGGACGCACTGCTGGCGCAGTACGCCCAGCGCGATGCGCAGCGACGGGCCCAGGCCTCGGCAACCGACGATGCCGCGCGCGCAGCGTCCCAGGCCGACGTGGCGGCGGCATCGGGCCTCCTCGATCTGCGCAGCACCACCGATCTTCACGTCGCTGCCATCAACCGCCAACTCGCATCGGTTGCCGATGAACAGGCCATGCTCGAACAGCAGATGGCGCTGGAGTTGCTGGTTGGCCGCGGCATGCCGAGTTCTCTTCCGCAGGATGTCATGGCGCCATGAACGTACGAATGCCAGGAATCGCCATAGCACTTGCCGCATTGGCACTGTGTGCATGCACCCATGACGACGCGCCCGACGATGCACAGGTGAGCGCCGCGGTAACCACCGTCGCCGTCAAGCAGGGCAGCCTGCCCGAGACCGTGACGGCTTACGGCAGCGCGGGCCCGGCCGCCGACGCGGCACAGGTGGTGAGCGTGCAAGCTGCCGGCCACGTCGCTCGCTGGAACGTGACGGCGGGAACCGCCGTGAAGCGCGGGCAGTCGATACTCGTGTTCGCACTCGCGCCATCTTCCGTGGCGGCCTATCAGCAGGCCGTTGCCGCGCAAAAGCTCGCTTCTGCGCAGCGTGCGCACGTGTCGCAACTGCTGGCGCAGCAGCTCGCCACGCGCGACCAGCTCGACCAGGCGGAAAAGGCGGTGCGAGATGCGGAAACCAATCTTGTCGCGTTGACCGCGCAACAGGGCAGCCGTGAAACGATGGACGTGACCGCACCCTTCGACGGCACGGTCATCACTGTTGATGCGTCGCAGGGCGACAACCTGGCGCCCGGTGCTCCGCTGTTGACCGTGCAACGAGGCGATGGCCTGGTGATCACCGTGGGCGTGGAGCGCGATGCGGTGGATCAGGTCAAGCCGCAGGGCAAGGCGGCGCTGGTGCCTCTGGATGGTGGTGCCCGGATGCGGGGCACCGTGCGACGCGTGGCGCGTGCGCTCAATCCGCACACGCACCAGCTGGACGTGGAAATCGTGCCGGAGGGCACACCGGTCAACGGCGAAGGTTTCCGCGCGGATATCGTCGTGGGCCAATGGCAAGGCTGGGTGTTGCCGCGCGATGCCATCCAGGGCGACGAGGCGGATCGCCACGTGTTCCAGGTGAACCACGGCAAGGCCGTACGCGTGCCCGTGAAGGTGCTGGGTGAATCCGGCGACACCAGCATCGGCAGCGGCGCGCTGGATTCGCGCCTGCCCCTGGTGACGGAAGGCGCCACGCAGCTCGATGACGGCATGGTGGTGCGACTGCCTTCGGCCAAGGCAGGTCCATGAATCTGCCTGCGCTTCTTGACCGGCACGCGCGTGCCATTGTCATCGTGGCCTTTGCGCTCGCACTCGCCGGGCTGGCCAGTGCGTTCACGCTGCCGGTAGGCCTGTTTCCGCAGGTGTCGTTTCCGCGCGTGGTGGTGGACCTGGATGCCGGCGACCGGCCGGCGGACCAGACGGCGTTGCTGCTGACACGGCCCGTCGAAGAAGCCATCCGCACGGTTCCCGGCGTGGCCGCCGTGCGCTCGGAAACCACGCGCGGTTCGGCGCAGGTTTCGGTGGACTTCGGTTGGGGGCGAGACATGGTCGCCTCGACCCTGCAGGTCGACGCCGCCATTGCGCGCGTGCTGCCGCAGCTGCCGACGGGCACGACGTACAACGTGCGACGCATGGACCCGACGGTCTACCCCATCATCTCCTATGCGCTCCAGTCCGACTCACTGTCGCCGGTGGCGCTGCGCGATCTGGCGCAATACCAGATCGTGCCATTGCTGGCTTCCGTGGATGGCCTGGCGCGCGTCGATGTGCAGGGCGGCGAAACATCGGAAGTGCAGGTGGAAGCGGACCCGCGAAAGCTCGCGCAGTACGGCCTTGCGCTGGATGATCTGGTCATCGCCGTCAACGGCGCGAACCAGCTGGCAGCGGTGGGTCGCCTGCAGGATCGCAACCAGCTCTACCTCGTGGTGGCGGATCATTCGCTGCAACACATCGAGGCCATTCGCAACGTCGTGCTGAAAAACGACGCGCATGGCTGGGTTCGCCTTGGCGATGTCGCCACCGTGCGCGACGGCTACGTGCCGCAATGGATGAAGGTGAGCGAGGACGGCAAGCCTGCCGTGCTGTTCAACGTGTACGAACAGCCGGACGGCAACGCCGTGCAGATCGCCGGCGACGTACGCGCCAGACTTGCCTCGTATCACCTGCCGAAGGGCGTGACGATCAAGCCGTGGTACGACCAGAGCGAGCTGGTCACGGAGTCCGCGCACAGCGTGCGCGACGCCGTGCTGATCGGCCTGCTGCTGGCGGCCGCCGTGTTGCTGCTGTTCCTGCGCAGCCTGCGCGTCACGCTGGTCGCCATGCTGGTAGTGCCGGTGACGCTGGCGATCACCGTGCTGCTGCTGCATGTGTTCGGCATGAGCTTCAACATCATGACGCTGGGTGGCATTGCGGCAGCGGTGGGCCTGGTGATCGACGACGTCATCGTGATGGTGGAACACGTCGCGCGCCGCGCCGGTGCGGACGATGGTGGCGAAGCGGCCGTGTTGCCGGCGGCACGGGAATTCCTGGCACCGCTTACCGGTTCCAGTCTCGCGACGTTGATCGTATTCCTGCCGCTGGGTTTGCTGGGCGGTGTCACAGGTGCCTTTTCTCAGGCCTTGTCGGTGACCATGGCGAGCGCCCTGGTGGTTTCATGGCTGGTGTCGGCTTTCGTGGTGCCGCCGCTGTTGCGTCGGTGGGTGGACTTCCAGGAATGGCGCGATCCCGGCCTGGGCAGCGAAGGCTGGCTGTCGCGCACGCATGCGCGCCTCTACGACACGTTCTCGCTTCGCCCGGCGTGGCTGCTCGCTCTGCTGGTTCCACTGCTTGTGCTGGGCGGTGTGGGTTACGCGCGCGTCGCCACGGGTTTCATGCCCTCGGTGGATGAAAGCGGCTTCGTGATGGACTACTACACGAAGCCGGGTACGTCGTTGCCTGAAACTGCACGCCAGGTCGGACAGGTGGAGGCGATCCTGCGCGGGATGCCGGAAGTGGATACGTTCTCCCGACGCCTCGGTACTGGGCTGGGCGGCGACCTTGGCCAGTCATATCACGGCGATTTCTTCGTGCGGCTGAAGCCGGATCATGCGCGTTCCACCGAAGACGTGATGACCGACGTGCGCGAACGCGTGGAACACGACGTTCCCGGTGTCGAGGTCGAGCTGGCGCAATTGATGGAAGACCTGATCGGCGATCTCACGGCGGTGCCGCAACCTATCGAGATCAAGCTGTACGCCAACGACCCCGCCACGCTGGTGCCGCAGGCGCGCCGCGTGGCCGCTGCCATTGCCGACATTCCCGGCGTGGTGGAAATCAAGAACGGCGTGCAGCTCGCCGGCGATGCGTTGAACGTGCACGTGGACGCCGACCGGGCCACGCTCGAAGGCATGACGGTTGCCACGGTGACGCAAGCGATAAGCGATGCATTGACGGGTGTGGTCGCCACGCAGTTGCCGCAGGCAAACAAGAGCGTGGGTGTGCGCATACGCATGCCCCATGCCATGCAATGGCGACTGCCGGACCTGCTCGCACTTCCCCTGCGCGCACCCGATGGCCACGTCTTCCCGTTGAGCCGCGTGGCGACGGTGGATGTGGAAAACGGCCAGCCGCAGATCTCACGCGAAAACCTGGAGCAAATGGTCGCGGTGACCGCACGCATCGATGGGCGCGGCATGGGCGCCGCCGTCGCCGATGTGCAGCGCATGCTTGCGCGCCCCGGCATGATCGATGCGGGTACGCGCTACGAACTGGGCGGCCTTTACCGGCAGCAGCAGATTGCCTTCGTCGGGCGCGGCAAGGTGTTCCTGATGGCCTTGGTGGCGGAGTTCGTGCTGCTCTTGTTTCTTTACGGTCGCACGCGGCTGGCGCTGGTGGTGATGGGCTGCTCGCTGTTTTCCGCAACAGCAGTGTTCATTGCGCTGTGGCTGTGTGGCGTGGATCTGAACATCACCGCCATGATGGGCATGACGATGATCATCGGCATGGGTACCGAGATGGCGATTTTCTACGTCTCCGAATACGTGGCGTTGTCGCGTCATCTACCCATGAAACAGGCATTGCGCGAGGCGAGCCGCGACCGCTTGCGTCCCATCACCATGACCACGCTCGCGGCCATCCTCACGCTGCTGCCTCTCGCGCTGGCGTGGGGTGCAGGTGCGGGCATCCAGCAACCGTTGGCGATTGCCATCATCGCGGGGCTCGCCCTGCAATATCCGCTGGTGTTGCTGGTGATGCCGACGCTGATCGGGCTGGTCGAGAAGCGCGATCATGACATGCCTGCTCAACGCGCCTGATCCCGCGCGTTACGGCGGGCGAGCAGGGATCAGTGGGAAACGAGGCTTTCGGCCTGGGGTTCGCTGGCGGCGCTGGCGGCCGGCACCAGGAAGTCGCCGTGCTCGCCGTACACCACGCGGTTCCGGCCCTCGCGCTTGGCCTGGTACAGCGCGTTGTCGGCATCGATCATCAACTGGCGCATGTCGAAACCGCTGCGGTCGGTGGAGGACACACCAAAGCTTGCGGAGATGATCACGTGACGCGTTTCGCCCCATAGCGGCGTGGCCGAGATGGCCTGGCGGATGCGCTCGGCCCGGTCACGCGCCTGCGACGCGCTGCAGGCGGGCATGAATACCGCGAATTCCTCGCCACCCAGGCGGCCAAAGACATCGTGACGGCCCAGGTGATGCTGGCACGCCGCCACGGCGCGCTTGAGCACGAGGTCGCCCACGGCATGGCCGTGCGTGTCGTTGACGTCCTTGAAGTGATCCAGGTCCATCAGCACCAGGCACGCCGTTCGCGTGGACTTGGCGGCGGCACGCAAGGCGAGCTCGGCTTCGTCCACGAAATGCTGCCGGCTGTGCACGCCGGTAAGACTGTCGCGTGTGGCCAGGCGCTTGAAGCGCAGCTGGGAGCGCTTGATGCGCAACAGCCAGAAGGCGATGGAGGCAACGCCAGTCAGCAGCAGGGCAATGTATAGACGGCTGGTTTCCATGTCCTTGCGATCCAGCTTGCGCTGGAGTTGCAGGATCTGGTTCTGCTTGTTGAGCGAATCCACTTCCATCTTGTTGGCAAGCACTTGCTGCTTGACCGTCTGGTAAGCCACCGCCCTGGCCGTGACGTCGTTGAGGTAGCCCTTGTCCGCGTCCATGAACTTCTTGTGGAAATCCAGCGCGGCGCGTGGGTTGCCCAGCTTGTCCTCGACCTGATACAGCACCTGGTAGGCCGGCCCCAGTGAATCGGAGAACTTGTCCTTGATGGCCTCGGACACGGCCTCGTTGGCGTATTTGCGTGCGGCTGTCGTGTCGCCAAGCTGCAGGTACGCCTGCGCGAGCGTCACGTTTACGCCGTTCATCAGCACGCGATAGTGGTACGAGGCGAACTCGTCGTAGTGCGCCAGGATGATCGCGATGGCGTCCTTGGCGCGCCCCTGTTCGATGGCGTACTTGGCCTGGTCGTTGCGCAGCGAGTTGGCGTACAGCGCCTGTCGTGCTTCAAGGCAGGTGGCGATGCCGCGATCGTATTCGGGGTCGGTGCCGCGCACCTTGCGCGCGAGGAACAGCACGCGCAGCTTGAACGCCATGCCCTGGCACGCACGGTCGCGAAGTTCAGGGTCGTCCAGGATGTGCTGGGCGTATTCGGATGCCAGTTCGTACTGGCCCGCCGCAGCGAGGAATTGCGCGGTTTCGCCCAGCGCCTGGTAGCGGGCTTCCGGGTCTTTCACGGCCGGCAACAGGTCCACCAGCGTGTTGAGCTGCGTGAACGCTTCTTCGTAGTGCTGGCCAAAACCGAGGATGTTCACCAGCGTGGCCAGCGCGCGAACCTGCAGCGTCGGGTCGCCCGAATGGGCAATGATGTCGTTGAGCGCCGGACGTGCCACGTCGTAGCGGCCGTCGAATGCCAGCTGCCACGCATCGAGATAACGCAGATGCCATTGCTGGTCGGGAGAAAAGTCCGCCGCATGCTCGTCCAGCTGACTGAGCAGTTGAAGGAACTCGACGTGATTGGCGGTCTTCAGCTTGTCAGCGCGATCCAGCATCTGCACAGGATCTTCCGTCGATGCAGGTGCGGCCATGACGGCCGCACCCACACACCATCCTGTCAGCAGGGCTGCCAGGATGATGATCCGGCTGACGTGGCCGGTGCGGAACATGCTCAGGCCAGGTCGGCGGCGCGAGCGGTCGCGGAAGACTCGGAGGCGCTCTTGCTCGGCTTCTTTGCCTTCTCGTCGCCTTCCTCGTCCTCGTCGCCTTCTTTCTCTTCCTCTTCTTCTTCTGGCGTGGTCTGGAAGCAGACCATGGGCACGATCTTCAGCAGCTCGTGCAGCGCTTGCGCATCGCGCGCCAGGATGGCCTCACCCTCCGAGGCACCGACCTTTGCGTCGGCCAGAGCAAGTGCGACTTCTTCTTTGGCGGCCTGAAGCAGCTGTGCGTCGCTGCCAAGCTTTTCCAGGAACTCGATAACGTTGGACATGCGGTATTCCCCCTAGTGACTGATATTACGGCGACAACCTGATGGGTGTCTCTCCCCGCCCCCTGAAGGCACTCTCTTCCCGATGCCGTTCAAAAGTGGCTTCCGCTGCAGACCTGCCGCAGGCGGAAAGCGGTGGACATCCCCTTTGCTCCTGCCAGCCATGACCGGTCTGCGACAGACCGCGATGGCTCCCTGTTACGGCGTCCATACCTGCGGGGCCGGGCGCCATTCGTCGCACGGGAATCGCCGCACCAGACACCGCTTGTTTTCCCCTGAGATGGCGGCGTCGGGATGCCCGCGCCGCCACCAATTCAATCCTGAAGATCAGCCTTACTTGAGCTCGCGACCCGGCACAGCGCCTTCCTTCGGAATGAAGTCGTAGTTCTCCGACTCCTCACCGAGCGGTGCCATCTGGACATGGAACAGCGGTTCCTGGCGCAGCAGCGTATGGAGCGTCGTGGTGCTCCGGGCGATGATGGCGGCGCCGACAGCTGCGTCGATCTGGGCCTTGGCTACGGCCTGAGCGAGCTCTTCGGCACTGCCGTGACGAAGGGTTGCATCGCTACCCAGCTTTTCGAGCAGCTCAACAATGTGTGACATGGACTACCCCTGGTAAATGGTTGAGGGAAACGGCCAATCACCCGCGACCATGCTGCCGCCACGGGATTTCCGATCATAGCCCCGTTTTTTGTCGCAAATGTGCATGCCCGGGCGCTCGATCAAACGGTCGGCAACGACTCGTCCAGCTGGGCCAGTCGTGCCCGGACCTCCTGGTCGATCTCCATGCGCCGGGCGGGAGGAATGGCCAGCGTGTCGGACATGGTGAGATCAGCCTGCGGCAACTGGCTGAGCGGCATGCGCTCGATGCGGGGCGATTCGATGGGCAGGGCGGCCGCGCGGTACACGATCACCTCGTGGTCGAGCGGGTAGTCGCGGGCCAGCACGTCCAGCAGCACCTCGCGATAGGCCGAGCCGGTGGCGAAGCGGCGTGTGGTCAGGTCGCCGGCCAGGCCGATCTGCCAGAGGATCAGCCAGGCGCTGGGGTCGATGTTGCGCCGGTACATCATGAATTGCGTGGCTTCGTAGTGCTGGCAGCCGCGGGTGCCGGGGTCGATGCCCACGTCGGCATAGAGGCAGTCTTCCGAGGAAATGCCCGGTTCCATGCGTGCCGGAAAACCCTCCAGCCGCGCCTGTTCAATCGCCTTGTGAGGCGCCTGGGCGAACACGCCCGGATGTCCGTAGAACACGCCACAGACCCGTTTGCCGGCACGCACTTCGGCCAGCATCACATCGACCATCTCGCGGTAGGTCTGCCCCCGCTCCTTGCCGTGCGCGTAGAGCGGCTGAAGGCTGCGCACGTCGGGGTGCATGCGCTGCAGCCACAGCTCCACCACACCATCGGCCACCCCGGCGAACACCACGTCCGCCTGCTCGATGTAGCTGCGGGCAAGCGGACTGATATGGGAGCCCAGGGTGATGCCGATGCCGACGCAGGCCAGGCTGCCGGTGGAGGGTGGTGTACTCAAGGACTAGCTCCAGGCGCTCGGGCGCGGCACGAAAACATAGGGTATGGATGTGTCAGGCAGGATAAAGCCCCGGTGACGGTTCGGGGAAAGTGGCCGGCGAGGCGTCCGTATTTTTGCGGAAGAAAGAAAGCATCGCCGCCAGGAACGTCTCCCTATGTTCGCCGTGCAGGTGATGACCGCTGCCCAGCCGAAGCACCGTGGCGTTCGGCAGGGCGTTGGCCAGCAAGGACAGCCTTGCGCTGACCAGGCCATCGTCATGGCTGGCCATCAGCAGGCAGGGATGCGGAAGCGTTGCCACCCGTTGCCACCAGCCGGGCATGGGCGCCTTCAGTTCCGCCAGCACCGAGCGGGCCGATCGCACATCGAATTGGCGCAGCAACACCAGCCGCAGCAGCCGACCCACGCCGAGTCGCTGCAGGGCATGCTTCCCCGCGGAACCCGGGCGCGCGGCGGCGATCGCTGCTGCATCCTCGGCGTCGCGCGGTGGAACGGGCGCGGCTTCGATCACCATCTGTTCGACGCGTTCGGGCCGGTGGGCCGCCAATCGCAGCGCCAGATGGCCGCCCAACGAATGGCCGGCCAGCGAGACTTTTTCCAGCTCCAGGGCGTCGAGCAGGGCGATCAGGTCCTGGTCGAACTCCGCCAGGGCATAGCAGGCCGTGCGTGCGCTGCGTCCATGGCCGCGCAGGTCGGGTGCCACCACGCGAAAGCCGCTCCGGGCCAGCGCTGGCGCAATGTTCCGCCATGTAGCGGATTGGCTGGCGAAGGCGTGGATCAGCATCACGGCGGGCCCTGCTTCCGGACCGCAGACCCGGTAGGCCATGCGGTGCCCCCGGATCTTCACGAATCGGCAGTTCGACAACCGGCTTTCCATGGTGTGATCCAGCTCCCTTCCGTCGCAGTTGCGTTGGGACAACCATCCTTTACCGTAGCAGGACGTACGTCGCCTGTTGGATCAACAGGTTGGCTATGATCGGAAGCAACCGGGTGGGAAAGGGACCGGCAATCGCCGACGCTCAGGCAGGGGTGGGCGATGAAGAAGGTATGGGCTTTTGCGGCGCTGGGTATCTCGGTGGGCCTTCTGGCCGCGCCGGCCGTGGCGCAGGAACGCGTGGCGCTGGCCATCAGTGCCGCCAGTTACGACAACCTGTCGGCGGCCTCGCCGTCGACGGAACCGACCTATCGTGAACCCCTGGACGACGTAACCAGGGCGCGTGACGAGAGCGCCGCGGAGTCGGGCGAGCGCACCAGGCTTCCGGTGTTCGAAGTGTCGGGCACGCGCGGGCAGCGTTTTTCGCACGAAGCGCTGGCACTGGTCGGTCGGGCCATGGTGGCGGCGGCGTCGGAAAAGACGGGCGTGGGTACACCGGTGGCGTCGCCGCTGTACCAGCCGTATCGACCGGGCATGTCCGTGCCCGAGCCGAGCACGACGGAACTGAGCTGCCCACCGCTGGGTACGCCCAGTGCGCCGGCACGCTGCAACACGCACTGAGCGTGTTGGCGCGGTGCGGTTTCGCGCACCGTTCCCTCCCGTCATGACACAGGGCTAGAGTAGTCCCGGGTTTTCCGCGCGGGAGCGAGCTCATGCGGTTCATGCGTTTCGAAAAGGACGGCCACGTCGGTATCGCCGTGGATGCAGGTCATGGCTGGCATGCGCGACTGGATGACGATGCCGCCTTTCCGGGCGACGTCGGTCTTATCGCGATGCTGGCTCCCGGCAATCGCGACGTGCTCGTCGAGCACCTGCACAAGGGCGCCGCTGTCGACATGGACCATGTGCGCTTCCTGCCGCCGTGCGCGAGGCCAGGCAAGATCGTCTGTCTGGGACTCAACTACCGGGACCACGCGAGGGAATTCGATTCGCCGCCACCCAAATACCCGACCTTGTTCGGCCGCTTTGCGTCCAGCCTGATCGGGCACGGCGCACCGCTGGTGCGTCCGCGCGTTTCGGACAAGTTCGATTACGAAGGCGAACTGGTGTTGGTGATCGGGCGCAGCGGGCGGCATATCACCCAGCAGGACGCGCTGGACCACGTGTTCGGTTACGGCGTGTTCAACGATGCCTCCATCCGCGATTACCAATTGCGCACCACGCAATGGACGATGGGCAAGAATTTCGACGGCACCGGCGCGTTCGGTCCATGGCTGGTAACGGCAGACGAACTGCCGCCCGGCGCAGCCGGTCTTGCGCTGGAAACGCGCCTCAACGGTGAAGTGGTGCAGCAGGCATCCACCAGCGACATGATCTTCGACGTGGCGCAGACCATCGCCATCGTCAGCGAAGCCATGACGCTGGACGCGGGCGACATGATCGTGATGGGCACCCCATCGGGCGTGGGCTATGCGCGAAAGCCGCCGCTGTACATGAAGCCCGGCGATGTGTGCGAAGTATCCATCGAACGCATTGCCACACTGCGCAACACCGTGGTGCAGGAGGCGTGATCGCACGTTTGCTCGGCACCTTGTTGCGCGGACGGCATGCGGGAGATACCCACCTGCTGGTGAACGAGCTGCCGGTGCGGGCGAACGAAAGCTCGCTTGCGCTGCGGAGCGATGCGTTCGTCGCCGATGCACCCATACCTTTGCGCTACGCGGGCGAAGGCGTGGGTGACAACGTGTCGCCACCACTTCACTGGTCGCTGCCACCGCCCGGTACCGTTGAACAGGTACTGGTGATGGAAGACCCGGACGCACCCCTGTCACGACCTTTCGTCCATCTGGTGGCGACGGGCATTGCCCCTGGCATCACGCGTCTGGACGAGGGCGCGCTCAACGGCGACAACGCGCAGGCCATGACGCTCGGACTCGGTACGTTCCGCAAGGCGGGCTACAGCGGACCACGCGCGCTACCGGGTCACGGTCCACATCGCTACGTGTTCCAGCTGTTAGCCCTTGATCGTTCGTCGGGCCTGGGTGCTGGCGCACGACGACGCGATCTGGTCGCCGCACTCGACGGCAAGGTGCTGGCGCGAGGCACGCTCGAGGGGCGCTTCGAGCGCCCCTGAGTGCGTCATCACTTTGCGGTGGATGTGCCGCCGCTGCCGCTCGTCTTCAGTTTGGCCAGCGCATCCAGCAAGGTCTGTCCCTTCGGCGTGCCCAGGCCGGTGCACGCATCCCAGCCTTTGGCGGCCTTGAACTTGCCGTTGGTGCCTGACGTGATGTCGTGGAAGGCGGTGATGCCGATGCTGTAAAACGCCTCGTGCGGATCGCCCACCGGCTGTCCGAGCTGCTGGTTGAAACGTGCGATAAGCGCAGCCCACAGCGGCGCCACCGCGCTGGTGCCACCGATCACCTGGTTTTGGCCGTCCACCAGCACCTGATAGCCGGTATTGGGATCGGCATCGCCCGCGACATCGGGCACGCCGCGACCCACATAGTTGTTGGTGCCCTTGGGTACGTTCGACGATTGCTGCCACGTTGGCAGCGGGAAGCTCGCACTCACGCCGCCACCCGTGGCGCCATCATTGCTGGCCAGTTCGTTCCACACGGTTTCGCTGCTGATCGTGGTGTTGCTGCCGGTGAGTTTGGTGCCACCGCAGGCGAGTGCATACGGACTGGATGCCGGGAAATCCACATGCGGCTGGTTGTCGGTTTCACCGTCGGTGTAGCCGCTGTCGCCACAGGCGACCGTCACGGTAACGCCGAGCGCGGCGGCATCCTGCAACGCACTTTCCATGGCAGCGAGTGACGACGCGGACCAGCTGTCCTCCGGGCCGCCCCAGCTGATGGACATGATCGACGGCTTGTAAGTTGTGTCGTGCGCGGCCTGCGAGATCGCCTCGTAGAAACCCTGGTCGGTGTTCGGCGAGAAATACAGTGCGATGGTGGCGCCGGGCACCAGCGAGCCGATCACTTCCACGTCCAGCATCACCTCGCCATCCGCATCACCGCCGGGCTGGCTGGTGCCGCCTTGTACCGACACCACGTTCACCGTGGGCGCCTTGATGCCCAGCGACTGCATGTATTGCGTGAAGTCGCTCTGCGTGAAACCGCCACCCAGTTCGATGATTGCCACGGCTTGTCCGCTGCCATCGAGGTTCGCCGGAAAATCGTAGAGCGCACCCACCTGCACCGGCGTGTATTGCGTGGTCGGGGTCTTGCTGGCGCGGCGAAAATGCGGGCGCGCAATGGGACGCTGGTCCAGGCCGAGCACGGCGATGACGCGAGAAGAAAGCTCGCTGGGCAGCGCAGCGTGCGACCGGCATCCCATCATCTCCGGACCACCGTCGGGCATCTGGTAACGGCCCAGTTCCACGCCGAACGCCTGCTGCAGCTGCTGCGGCGTGCCGCGCAAATGCATCACGCGACGATGCAGTTCGCAGCCGGTTTCCGTCAGGCCATGCTTGCCCGCGAACTGGCGAATGGCATCGGCATCCGCGGGATCGGCACCCCACTGCGCACCGAAATCCGCGCGGCTGGCCGCAGGTTTGTGCGGCCATGCAGCGGGCGCTGGATGATCACCGCGTCGACGCATCACCACGGTGACATCGATCGGCTCCGTCCCTTCGTGGGGACCGAGATAGCGGGCTTCGTTGGCAAGTGGCCAGTGATGACGGCCAGCGGCAGGCGTGCTCATGTGGGCGGCTCCTTGGGGACAAGCGGGCTGAGACTGCACTTTCAAATGTTGCAGCCGGGTGTTTCTGGGGCAGGGCGTTCATGCATGGTGCGGTTTCGTCGTCTCAGCGTCCGCGTCAACCTGTCGAACCGGCGTATGGGCGTGGACGCGCTAAAATGGCCCGATGTCTTGCCCGAGAGTTCACCCATGAGCTATCCCGCTGTCCGCATGCGCCGCATGCGCCGTGATGCCTTCTCGCGCGCACTGATGCGCGAAAACACCTTGCTTGCCTCCGACCTGATCATGGTCGCCTTCATCATCGAAGGCGAAGGACAGCGCGAGCCGGTGCCGTCCATGCCGGGCGTCGAGCGCCTGTCCATCGACGAGTTGCTGAAACTGGCTGGCGAATGCGTGCGCCTGGGTATTCCCGCACTGGCCTTGTTCCCCTCGCCGGGTGCGTCGGTGAAGACCGAGGATGCGCGCGAAGCCTGGAACCCGGATGCGCTGATGCAACGCGCCACGCGTGCGCTGAAGGCGAAATATCCGGAGCTGGGTCTGATCGGCGACGTGGCGCTCGATCCGTACACCACGCACGGCCAGGACGGCCTGATCGATGAAAACGGCTACGTCATGAACGAGTCGACCATCGAAGCACTGATCAAGATGTCGCTGGCGCAAGCCGCCGCCGGCATGGATTTCGTGGCGCCCTCCGACATGATGGATGGCCGCATCGGCGCGATTCGCGATGCGCTGGAAGAAGCCGGTCACATCCACACGCGCATTCTTGCCTACTCGGCGAAATATGCTTCCGCGTTCTATGGCCCGTTTCGCGACGCGGTGGGTTCGGCCGCCAACCTTGGCAAAGGCAACAAGCACACGTACCAGATGGACGTGGGCAACAGCGACGAAGCGCTGCGCGAGATCGAACTGGATATCCACGAAGGTGCTGACGCGGTGATGGTGAAGCCGGGCATGCCTTATCTGGACGTGCTGCGTCGCGTGAAGGATGCCTTCGGCATGCCGACGTTCGTGTACCAGGTGAGTGGTGAGTACGCGATGCTGAAGGCCGCCGCGCAGAATGGATGGCTGGACGAGAAGGCCGTGGTGTTGGAGTCGTTGACGGCGTTCAAGAGGGCAGGGGCGGATGCCATCCTGACTTATTTTGCGGTTGATGCGGCGCGCTGGTTGCGGGGCGAGTAACCCGTTTTTGCGCCGCGCGTTTTTTCTCCCTCTCCCCTGTGGGGAGAGGGTTGGGGTGAGGGGCGGGTGCTCGCGACGACGTTTCTATCTTCGCTGCCATTCTGGCGATAACCTCCCTACCTCTCACCGCCATCCTAGCGATGACGTTTGTATCCCTCACCGTCATCCCAGCGAAGGCTGGGATCCAGTGACTTTGCCTTTTCTCTCTCGCTCGTTTGAAGCGTGCCGCGATCTGGCTCGCCTGCCGCGGGCTTCCGACCTCCTGCCGGAGGCCGGGTCACTTTTCTTTGCTTGCCCAAAGAAAAGTAACCAAAAGAAAGGGCACCCCCGCTTGGCGCTGTCTGGGCTGCGCCCAGCCAGTCCGTGAGGGGCGGCCGGGCTTTTCGACCGGGCTCCTGCCCGGGCGAAAAGTGCCTGACATCCATGTCAGGCACCCCTGCGGGGCCTGATCGTCCACCCCTCACCGCCGCACAGGGGGCCCAAGATCAAGAGCGAGCGGACGGCTCGTGCAGCTTTGCTGCACATCGCGTCGTGGGTAGGTCGCTGTGCTCCTGCCTTCGCAGTGAAGATGATTAGGAAGGGCGAGGCTAGATTGACCCCTCACCCCAACCCTCTCCTCGCTCCTCAGAGCCGCGGCCATCCATGGCCGCTCCCCGCGTACCCCGGAGGGGAGAGGGGGCAAAGCCTGTTGCCGCGACAACCCTGCGCAAAGTCACTCGATGACCCTCCTGCGCCGACATGACGGCTATAGAAGGAGCCGCCGAGTCTGGTCGCTGTAGCGCTGCAACGAAGTCTCGCGTGGAAAACGCCCATACCACCCTATGCGTATTGCGCGATTCCATTCCCGAACGACCAATTCTCCTTGCTCGTCTCCAGCAAATTGATGAACACATCCTCCGGCCGCAAGCCCGGCTCCTTGCTCAACAATTCCGCCGTGCGCTGGTAGAACGCCTTTTTCTGCTCCACCGTCCGCGTGTTGTTGCACGCAATCTGGATGATCACCAGGTTGTCAGTGCGCTGGATATCCAGATAGCTCGGGTCATAGTCGAACTCTTCCGCCTCGTGCTGGTGCACCACGATGAAGCGGTCGTTCTGCGGCACGTTGAAGGCTTCGATCATGGCGCGATAGACGCTGTTGCGGATGGCGGCGATGTGCTTGGCGGGTTTGCCGCGGCGAAGTGAGATGCGATCGAGTGGCATGGGAATCTCCCGTGGGGATCAGGGTTGGGAAACGTGGCCGACGTCGTACCACTGGCCGGCGGATGAGGCGGGGCGTGTTTCGTCCCAAAGGCGAAAGCTCACCCGTGTCCAGGTGGTGGGCTCGAAGGCGGTGACGGCGGCGAGCGCGCCGCGTTCCACATCGCGTTGCAACTGTGCGCGCTGCGCTTCGCGCAAGGCGTCGAGCGCGGTGTAGGGCGGAATCAGTTGGATATCGCGTGAGGCAAAGCGTGCATGACGTGCTTCCGGCGACAGGTAGACGTCCCACACGGGCCACACGCGGATGGACGGCCATCCGAAAGCACGCGTCAGGTTGGCAAAGCCTTCGCTGCCGAGGAAGCGTTGCATGGCAGCGCTGTCGCGCCACACGTAGAACGGCGCGTAGAGGTTCTCGGTGGACGACGGGCCCTGCTGCGCGTGCAGGTACGTCTTGATCAACAAGCCATCGAAGTGGTCGAGCATGTGACCCTTGTCGGCGATGCGCTGCCGAACAATGTCCATGTCGTAGTCCGCGGGCAGGGTGAAGCTGTATTGCATGGCGATCATGCGTGCGTCTCTCCTTGGCTCAGCTCGCGCAACCGCGTCATGGCGGAGGCGGCAGCCGGCCAGCCGGCATAGAACGCCAGATGTGTCGTGAGGGCGGCGAGTTCGCCGTGCTCCACCCCGTTCTGGCGGGCCAGCGTCAGGTGGAACGGCAACTGTTCGACACGATGGAGCGCGATCAGCGCGGCGATGGTGACCAGGCTGCGATCGCGAGGCGACAGCGCGGGATCCCGCCACACCTGCTCGAACAGCACGCGGTCGGTGATCTCGGCGAAGGCCGGTGCCACATCGCCGAAAGTGCGCTGACCGTGTTGGGAAGAGCTATCCATCGCAGGCTCCGATTGGCTTGACGGAAGCTAGCGTAGGGCGGAGAGTATTGTCCTGAAAATCGGAAAATATGGGACGAATAGTCCACTAAAACGGGATGATTGCCATGCGGCGAATCACCTTCGATCTGGACGTGCTGCGCACGTTCGTCACTGGCGTGGAGCTGGGCAGTTTCGCCAAGGCGGCGGATCGCCTGGGGCGTTCGACCTCGGCCGTCAGCGCCCAGCTGAAGAAGCTGGAAGATCAGGCTGGCACACCCGTGCTGCAGAAGTCCGGGCGCGGCATGGCGCTGACGGAAGCGGGCGAAACCATGCTTGCCTACGCGCGTCGCCTGCTTGAGTTGAACGATGACGCTGCCGCCGCCCTGCACGGCGCGGAACTGGAAGGCTGGGTGCGGCTGGGCCTGCAGGAGGATTTCGGCGAAAGCCTGCTCACCGACGTGCTCGGGCGCTTTGCCCGTGCCCATCCGCGCGTGAAGGTGGAAGTGCGCATTGCGCGCAACACCGAGCTGCTCGATCGCGTGACCTCCGGCCGCCTCGATCTGGCACTGGCCTGGGAGGCCGGCGCATCGTCGCCGCATGCCGAACACCTGGGCGCCGTACCGCTGCGCTGGATCGGTGCGGCCGGCGAGCGTTCCCTCTGGCCACGCGACAGCGAGCCGCTGCCACTGGTGATGCTGGAGGCGCCTTGCGTGATGCGCACGGCAGCCACCACCGCGTTGGACCGCGCCAATATTCCGTGGCGCATCGCATTCACCAGCGCGAGCCTTGCGGGTACATGGGCGGCGGTGGCGGCGGGGCTGGGCGTGTCGTTGCGTACCCCCTTCGGATTGCCGGCCAGCGTGCGCGCCATGCCATCCCACGAAACCACCTTGCCGTCGCTCGGGGAACTCGGGCTGTGCCTGCACCGCGCGGAAGCCGAACCGTCAGCGGCCATCGAGCGCCTCGCCGCCATCCTCACGCAGCAATGGCAGGGGCTGGCATCTGCTACCTGAGTCGCGGGATCACCGGTTGTTACCTGATGGGGGTCGGCGTGTGCCGCGTCAGCGTGGAATAATGCGAATCCCCCGAATGGAGTGCGCGAGTGGATAGCCACCATTTCCTGGAAACAGCGCTGGTTTTCCTGGTGGCGACCGTCATCGCGGTACCGCTGACCAAGCGTTTCCGATTGGGCTCGGTGCTGGGCTATCTGCTGGCGGGCATCGTGATCGGGCCGCAGGAGCTGGGCCTGGTATCGGATACGTCGGGCGTGGCGACCATTTCCGAGTTCGGCATCGTGCTGATGCTGTTCGTCATCGGCCTGGAGCTTTCGCCACAACGATTGTGGGTGATGCGGCGACAGGTGTTCGGCACGGGCTTGTTGCAGGTGCTGGCGAGCAGCCTGGTGATTGGCGCAGCCGGTTACTACCTCTTCGGCCTCACGGTGAACGCGGCCACCATTGTCGGCGGCAGTCTCGCGTTGTCGTCCACGGCGTTCGGTTTGCAGATCCTCGCGGAGCGCAAGGAAGCCGGCTCGGCGTATGGCCGGCAGGCGTTTGCCATCCTGCTGTTCCAGGATCTCGCCGCCATCCCGCTGATCGCCGCCGTGCCCTTGCTCGCCAGCGTGTCGACCAAGCACGGGTTTGATCCGTATGCGGTGATGCGAACCATCGCCGCCATCGTGCTGGTAATGGTGGGCGGCCGTTATCTGCTGCGCCCGATATTCCGCTTCGTGGCCAAGGCAGACAACGTGGAAGTGTCCACCGCCACCGCGTTGCTGGTAGTGATGGGCACGGCGTGGCTGATGGAGAAGGTTGGCGTGTCGTCCACGCTCGGCGCCTTCCTCGCCGGCGTGCTGCTGGCCGATTCGGAATACCGTCACGAACTCGAGTCGCACCTTGAACCGTTCAAGGGCCTGCTGCTGGGTTTGTTCTTCATCAGCGTGGGCATGTCGATGGACCTCACGCTGCTGGTGGACCAGCCGATGCGCGTGGCCATGCTGGTGGTGGTGTTGCTGTTGATCAAGGGCGCATTGCTGTGGCCGCTGGGGCGCATCGTGGGTGGCCTCAGCGGGCGCGACTCGTTGCGTCTTGCCGTGCTGCTTGCCTGCGGTGGCGAATTCGCCTTCGTGGTGCTGAAGCTGGCGCGTGAGCAGAACCTGGTCACGAGTCAGCAGCATGGCTTGCAGGTGCTTGCCATTACGTTGTCCATGGCGTTGACGCCCTTGATGGTCACGGCGCTCGGCAAGCTGCTGCATCAGGAGAAGACTAAGAAGGAACGCGAGTTCGACACCATCGTGGCCGATTCGCCGCGCGTCATCATCGCCGGCTACGGACGCATGGGGCAGATCGTGGCGCGCATGCTGCGTGCGCAAGGCATTCCGTTCGTGGCGCTCGATCACTCGGTGGAACAGATCGACCTGGTGCAGCGCTTCGGCAACGTCAACGACATTTTCTATGGCGATCCCGCGCGTCCCGAATTGCTGCGCGCCGCGCAGACCGACCAGGCACTGGTGTTCGTGCTGGCGGTGGATGATCCGGAAGCCAGCTTGCGCACCGCACGCGTGGTGCGTCGCCTGTATCCGAACCTGAAGATCATCGCGCGTGCCCGCAATCGCCAGCACGCGTGGCGACTGATGGACCTGGGCATCGAGCTGCCCGTGCGCGAGACGTTGTATTCCAGCCTGAAGATGACGCGCCAGACACTCGAGGCACTGGGCGTGCCGGCAGAGGTTGCGGCGGACCAGGTCGAGCGCTTCCGTCGCCAGGACGCCGAACTGCTCAAGCGCCAATACCTTGTCTACGACGACGACGCGCGCATCGTGCAGACCACGCGCGAGGCGCTCGCCGATCTTGAACAGCTGTTCCAGGCTGACGCTTCACCGGAAGCCAAGCGCGTGCGTGCCGTGCCTACGGACGCCAAACCCAATGACGAAGACGTGACACGCTGACGCCCGGCTGACGTCTTTTCATGCGCTGTGAGCTTGCGCTACAAGCGCAACTCATTTCGCTGCAGATAGGGAAAGATGGCGCGGCCTGAAGGTCGTGCCGTCGAGGGGCGGGCCGCCTGAGGGATCGGGCATTCCCGACGCCAGACCCTACGCATGAACCAGCGTGCATCGTTTCATCCCGTCGTGATCCGCTTCGGACGACTGGGCGACACCATCCTGTTGCAACCGTTGTTGCGCAAGTTGCGCCACCGTTATGGTGCTGCATGCCGGCTGATATCACTCGGCGAGTGTTCGCGCGTGCTTTATGAAGGCACCGATGACGTAGCTGAAGTGCGCCATGTCGACAGCCAGTACGGCTCCCTCTGGCTCAATCCGCAACGCTTGCGTACCGCGCTTTCGCTGCGTGAATTGCGTCATTCGCCGTTCTACATCTGCGAGCCCGACGTCCGCACCCGCACCAAGGTGCGGCCCATGCTGGCACTGGCAGGCATTCCGCCGGAGCACTGCGTGTTCATCGAAGACACGCCGTTAGGCGAAGGCGAGCACTGGATCGACTGGCTGATGCGCTTCGCCGACCAGACGCCCGCCGCATTCTCCGAAACGCTGGACTCGGACAGCGCGCTGCCAAGCGCGCCCAGCCTGGAACCGACGGCGATTGAAATGGGCGAGGCGCAAGTGTGGCTCGCCCGTCGCCACCTGCATGGCCGTCCACTGGTGCTGGTGCAGCCGTCGAACAAGCGCACCATGCGCTGGAACGGCGTGCGCAAGCGCGATGATGATGACAAGTCATGGCCGGTGGAGCGGTGGGCGCAGCTGTGTCGTGCCATCGTCGAGGCCATGCCTGACGCTCGCGTGCTGTTGTGCGGCTCGGCAGCGGAGGCGGGTTATCTCGACACCATTGGTCGCGCGGCAATGCATCCGCACGTAGTCGTGCCGCGCGAAGGTTTGCCGCTGGGCATGTTGCGCGCGTTGTTGCACATCGCCCACAGCATGGTGTCGGTGGATACCGGGCCGGCACATCTGGCCGCCGCCGTGGGGTGCCCGTTGGTGGTGTTGTTCGGCAATCGCTGGCCATCGATGTGGACGCCGCGAAGCGCGAGCGGCAGTGCTGTGCATGCCATCGGCGGCCTGCCCGACGTGCAGCGCGTCGATCACATTGGGCTGGATGATGTGGTGCAGGCGTGGCGACGTTTGCCACCACGCCCGGAACCTGTTGCGCGTCGCCTGATCGAAGAAGCGCTTCAGTCGGCGGGTTGGGCCGGTTGCCTCAATGTCTGCCGCACGCTGGGCATGGCCGAGCCGCTGCGCGCAGCGAGTTCGTGAGCGATATCCACATAACCGATGGCGCGTGCCACATCGGCAGGCGTACGCCCGAACGCGTCCTGGGCTTGGCGATCGGCGCCGCGCGCCAGCAATACGCGTGCCGGTGCGAGCAAGGCATGCATCGCGCAGGCATGTAGCGCGGTAACGCCACGCTGGTCGGCGTGTTCGAGCGAAGCACCGGCATCCAGCAGCACCGGCACCAGTGCGCCGATATGCGTGGGATCGCACTCGCTGCCCGGACGAAGATGCGCGCCAAGCAAAAGCAGCAACGGCGTCTTGCCTTCCTTGTCGGCAAGGCTCACGTTCGCCTCGCGCTTGAACAGCGCATCGAACAGGCGGCGTGCGCGCAGGCTGTCGTTGTGGTCGAAGCCGTATTGTGCGGCGGCATGCAGGGCGGCATGCCCGCGTTCATCGACGGCATTCACATCGGCGCCGCCGTCGAGCAGCTGCTCGACGATTTCGGGGTAACCCATGGCGGCGGCAATCATCAGCGCCGTGGCGTCGCCGGGCAGGCGCTGATCGACGCTGACGCCGTTCTGCAGCAGCAAGGTGACCAACGTTTCGCGACGCGCGCTGACCGCGGCCGCCAGCGGCGTCATGCCGTTGGTGGCGGCGAGCGACGCATCGGCACCCTTGTCCAGCAGCAGTGCTGCCACCTCGCGCTGGCCGGCACCGCAGGCATGCAGCAAGGCGGTGGCACCCTGGCGATCCTGGGTGTCGACGGCAAAGCCCAGTTCCAGCAAACGCTCAACGGCGGTGAGTGCACCAGCTTTCGCGGCAGACGGCAGATCTTCCGCGCGCAGCGGACGCGTGGGACGCATCCAGTCACCCCAGTTCAACCAGCGCTCGACGGCGTCGTGTTCCAGGGAAAGGCCAAGCGGCGTTTCGCCGTTCGCATCGATCGCTTCGGGATCGGCGCCGTGCGCCACCAGTGCGCGCACCAGCGGCAACGCACGCTCGCCGTTTTCCAGCGCGGCGAACAAGGGTGTGCGACCGCTGACATCGCGCGTGTTCGGATCGCAGCCGCGCGCCAGCAACGCTTGCAGCAGCGCTTCGTGACCGTAGGTGGCGGCAAGGTGCACCGGCGTGCGTTCGCGTGCATCGACACCGAACGGATCGGCACCGCGTTCGAGCATCACCAGCGGCAGCGCCGCGCCTTGCGCGCTGTCTTCAAGGCGCACCAGCGCCTGCGTCAGCAGGCCGGCGCCCGCGGGTGTCGCGCCTGCCTGCAGAAGATCGTCAACCGCTTCGGTGGCGGCAGGCAGTTGTTGCAGCAGTGCATCGAACAGGCGGCGGCCCAGCGGCGAAAGCGTGGGCTCCACGCCTTCCGCCGTCTCGGCGTCGTCCACCAGCTGCGGCTGCAGGCGTGCTTCAGGATCGAGTGCGTGATCGAGCAGCCAGCGGCGCGCCGCACCCTGGCCGGGGCTGGCAAGGTCCAGGTACATCTGGGCCAGCTGCGAAGGCGGCCACTCGCGCACGCGTTGCACGAAGGTGGACACCACGGCCCAATGGCCGAAGCGCAGCGCGTCGAGCAAATGAGCTGGCGTGTCCGCGCCTTCCGGCAGCGCGTCCATGCTCAGGCTGGCGGGCAGCGGCGTTTCCGGATCGAGCAAGGCAACCAGATCCCAGCGGCCTGCGGCAGCGGCGTGATCGAGCGCGCTGCGGCCATTGCTGCCAGCGGTCTTGGGCTCGGCGCCTAGTGCAAGCAGTGCGCGCACCACTTCGGCGTGCGCTTGCGGCGACTGGCAGGCCAGCGTGAGTGCGTCGCGGCCATGGCTGTCGCGGGCGCGGGCATTGGGCTGTGCTTCGGCAATCAGTTTCACGATGCCGACGGCGCCGGCACGCGCGGCTTCCATCAGCGCGGTGCTGCCGTGGCGATCCACCAGGTTCACGTCGGCGCCGGCGGCGCGCAGCGTGCGGGCAATCTGTTCGTGACCTTCGGCAGAAGCAGTCATCAGTGCGCTGCGGTGGCGTGCATCGACGGCATTGATGGCGGCGCGATGCTTCAGCAGCAGCTTCACGCCTTCGATGTCGTCGTCCGGCACGCCAGCGGCGGCGACCAGGGCCGGTTCGCCGTCAGCGGGCGTCGGCTTGGCGCCGTGTTCGAGCAGGAACTTGGCGACCGGCCAGTTGGCGGCACGACAGGCGATGGCCAGCGGACTCAGGCCAGCCTTGTTCAGTGCGTTGATGGGTGCACCGGCATCCAGCAGCATGGCGGCCACGATGGGTTCGCCACTGAGCACGGCACCGTGCAGTGGCGTGTTGCCTTCACCATCGGCAGCCAGCGCGCTGGCGCCATTGGCGAGCAGCGTCATCACGGCTTCGGCGCGGCCGTGCCAGCTGTCACGCGTGGTGGCGAGCAGCGGGGTGAGGCCACCGCTGGCGCGGTTCACGTCGGCGCCCTTGGCGATCAGGGCGCGCAACAGACGCGTATCGGGCAGCAGGGCGGCGAGCATCAGCACGGGGCGCTGGTCGCGATCGCCCTGCGCGGGGGCCGTATTCGGATCGGCACCGGCTTCCACCAGGGCAAGCGCGCGCTCGATATCGCTGTCGCGCGTGGCGGCCAGCAGGGCCTGGGCCTGTTCCGGCGTGCCTGCGGTGCGTTCCTGTTCGCTCAGTTGCGGCGCGGGCTTGGGCGCCGGTGCAGGAGCGGGAGCATCCACAACGCCGGCGGAAGGCTGCCGCATCGGGCGGCGTCCTTCGCACAGCATGGCGCGCAAGGTGCGGTTGGCAATGATCAGGCAGCCCAGCGGCATCAGCACGACGCCGTAGATCGCCAGCGCCGCCGTGCGCAGCTCCGACGGCAGCACGCCGTAGAGGCCGGTGAGTGCAATGGCGACGAAGGCCAGTGCCAACAGCGAGATCGCCGCCGGCAGGAAGTGCGTGAAGAAGCGATCCTCGCGCGACAGATGGCGCCCGAACGCAAGGCTGCGTGCCGTGGCGGTGAAGATCCACGAGCCATCGCTCTGCGCGGGATACGCGTCGTCCCACACATAGACAAGGCCAAACGCCGGCCACACACGCCACAGCGCGCCCAGGGCCACCACCAGCGCGCCCGCGAGCATCAACGCTGCACTCAGGCTCGGCGCCTGGTTGAGCTTGAGCATGGGCCACGCCACCAGCAGGAACACCAGCACCACGTAGCCGGTGAACATCACCAGGTGGGCTGCGCCACGTCGCAGCACCGTGCGGCCAAAGCGCGGTTCCGGGTCGAAGCCAATCGCGTGGCATACCGCCGCCATGGTCAGCGTGTTGGCGACCAGCAGCGGGATCAATGCGAGTGGATGGGCGCCGATCGCGGCGATCGCGGTAGCGATCAGACCGGGAATGAACCAGGCAAGGGCTTGCAGAAACGGAGGAGGGCGACGCGTTTTTGAGTAGGCCATGGGCGCGGAGTATAGGAATCGTGACGACACCAGACGGTAATCCCGTGTTAACGGCGTCGGTGATGACAAGCAAGCAGGTCCCGGCACGCGGGCCGCGCAGAGAGCACGAGCAGGCTCTTAGTGGTCGCAGTGGTGCGGGTCCAGCGGTGCGCTCTTGTAGGCAGGATGGTTGGCCGTGGCCAACGTCTCGTTCGGTGGCAGCTGCAGGTGCCAGCCCTTCTCCTTGATGTGCCGGAGCACCTGCATGGCATCTTCGTGGGGCAGCTTGCGCTCCCCGGTCAGCTCCACTTCGAGCACGAAGCGCAGGTCGCCCAGCATCAGGGCAAGCGATTCGGGAATGCATTCGAAGTCGTCGCGGCGACCCAGCCACAGATACGTATCGGGTTTGCGCTGGCTGGCATAGACAAAACAGTGCATGGCGGCACCCATCGGCAGGCTTCAGGAAGGGGCGCACCCGCGGGCGCGGTCTGCAAGGTTACCAGTCCCTTGTATGTGTCGTCCCGTTTCCACCTGTTACATCGCCAGAACACCATACGTTTGCGTTTGCGAAATGGGTGTCTACGCCATCTTCGTTAATCGCCCTCGAACGGCGTGCATGAATCGGCATTTCACGGGGAACTTTGCTGCGACCGCACTTGCAAGGCCTGCATTGAGCCGGCACAGTGCCCGCCGGGGGTGTCAAACGCGCGTATGAAAAAGGCGCGACGACGTCAAGCCCCTGCTACTACCCGAGCCAGATCAACGATAAGCAGGAGCATTGCTGATGCAGATGTCATTCCGTCAACTTTCACGTGCGGGCCGTCCGCTCACGCTCGCTGCGCTGAGCCTGGCGATCCTGGGGTCGCTTGCTGCACCGCAGCGCGCCCATGCCAGTGCGTTCCAGCTGCATGAAGACAGCGCCGCGGCGATGGGCCGCGCGTACGCGGGTTCCGCAACGGCTGGCGACGACGCCTCCGTCGTGGCCAACAACCCGGCCGCCATGAGCGACCTGAAGGGCACGTACTTCCAGGCCGACGTCACCGCCATCAACTTTGGCACCAGCTTCAGCGGTTCGGCGCACGACGCGCTGGGTCGTCCGATCAGCGGCAATGGCGGCGGCGACGCCGGCACCACCATGCCGGTCCCGGCCTTCTTCTTCGCCACGCAGCTGGGCGACAAGTGGCACGTGGGTGCAGCCTTCACCGTGCCGTTCGGCTTCCAGACCGAATACAACAACAACTGGATCGGTCGCTACAACGCGATCAAGTCCAAGTTCGAATCGCTCGACGGCACGCTGTCGGTGTCCTACGACGTGACCGACAACTTCGCCCTGGGCGTGAGCGGTATCGCGCAGAAGACCTCGGCTGAGCTGACCTCCGCCATCAACTACAACGCCGTGGGCCTGGGCCTGGTGCAGCAGGGCGTGGCCGCTGGCGCCATCCCGCCGGCACAGGCTGCCGCGCTGGCGCAGCAGGTTGGCACCATCGTGCCGCCGGGCACGGACGGCATCGCCCGCATCAAGGGTGACGACTGGGCATACGGCTGGCAGGTCGGTGCGCTGTGGCGCATCACGCCGAACGACAAGTTCGCACTGGATTACCGCTCCAAGATCTCGCACACGCTGGAAGGCACCGCCAACTTCACCGTGCCGTCCAACGTGCAGGCGCTGCTGAGCAGCCCGACCGTGGCCGCCCTGCTGGCCGGTGCGGGCGGCGTGCCGTTCACGCACACCGATGGCACCGCGCCGTTCACCACCCCGGCCGTCGCCACCGCCAGCTACTGGCATCAGGAAGAGCGCTTCGGCCTCGGCGCCGACGTGGCCTGGACCAAGTGGGATTCGTTCAAGGACCTGACGGTCTATTACTCGAACCCGGCCCAGCCGACCACCACCGAAGCCTTCAACTGGCGTAACAGCTGGTACGTGTCCATCGGTGGCGAGTACTACGCCACCGAACAGCTGACGCTGCGTGCTGGTATCGCGCTCGACACCACGCCGACCATCACCGAAACCCGCGATCCGCGCGTGCCTGACAGCACCCGCCAGCTGGTCTCGTTCGGTGTCGGCTACAAGGTCAGCAAGAACTTCGTGCTGAACGCTTCGTATGCCCACATCTTCGTGAACTCGGCTCGCATGAACGCCACCAGCTCCACCGGCGACGTGATCACGGGTGAGTCGGACGACTACGGCAACCTGCTGAGCCTGTCGGCGCAGTACAAGTTCTAATCGCGGCACGCTGCGAGACGAACCGACGTATAAAAACCTCCCCGCGCAAGCGGGGAGGTTTTTTTGTGCGCTAAACAAAGAGCGCGCGGCACACCAAAACCATGTGGGAGCGCACCCTGTGCGCGACGCCTTTCGCCTAGAAGGTGAAGAGCATCGCGCACAGGGTGCGCTCCCACAAAATCCGGAATCGTGGCGTTGAGGGCTTAACCCAACCGCATCAACAGCTTCAGCATCCGCTTGAACTGCGCGCCATACGGCGGATTGAGCATGCCCGTGCCATTGAGGCGTGCCTGGCGAAATACCGGCTTCATGTGCGAAAACGTCTGGAAACCCGCTTCGCCGTGATAACCGCCGATGCCCGACGGGCCCACGCCACCGAACGGCAGGCCGTGCTGGGCGATGTGATAGAGCGTGTCGTTCACCGTCACGCCGCCGGCATGCGTACGTTTCAGCACCTCGTCGATCACCGCGCCACTTTCCTCGAACAGGTAAAGCGCGAGGGGCTGCGGGTGACTGGCGATGTAGCTGATCGCCTCGTCCAATGAGTCATACGGCATCACCGGCAGCAGCGGGCCGAAGATCTCGTCCTGCATCACCGCCATGGTGTCGTTGACGTTGGTCAGCATCACCGGCGCAAGCAGGCGCTTGGCTGGCAGGTCGTGCGCATCGCTCATCGGCTCGGCACGCGCGCCTGCTGCCAACGCGTCGTCGCGAAGCTTGCGCAGGCGGTCGTACTGGCGATCCGACACCACCGACGTGTACTGCTCCTGCGCACCAAGTCGCGGATACAGCTTGCCGACCATCTGGCGCGCGGTGCTGACGAATTCACCCAGGCGTTCGCGCGGCACCAGCACGTAATCCGGTGCGATGCAGGTCTGCCCGGCATTCACCAGCTTGCCGAACACGATGCGTTCCACGGCATGTTCGAAGCGCGCGCCGGGGCCGACGATGGCCGGTGACTTGCCGCCCAGTTCCAGTGTCACTGGCGTGAGGTTGGTGGCGGCCGCGCGCATCACGTGATGGCCGACGGCCGTGGAGCCTGTAAACAGCAGGTGGTCGAACGGCAGCGCCGAAAACGCCTGCGCCACGTCGGCGTCGCCGTTGACCACGACGACTTCATCCGCCGAAAAATAGCGCGCCACCTGCTCGGCAAACAACGCAGAAAAGCTCGGCGTGTACTCGCTCATCTTCAGCATCACGCGGTTGCCCGCGGTGAGCGCGTCGATCAGCGGTCCCACCGCAAGGAACACCGGATAGTTCCACGGCACGATGATGCCCACCACGCCGCGCGGCTGCGGCATGAGCGTGGTGCGTGCGGGCAGGAAGACCAGGTTGGCCAGCCTGCCGCGCGCACGCATCCAGCGGCGCCCGTTCTTCAGCGAGTGACGAAGATTCGACAGGCTGGGGTAAAGCTCCAGCAACTCCGTTTCTTCCTTCGCCCGATAACCGAAGTCCGCGCTGATGGCGTCGGCAAACGCGTCGCGTTGCTCGTTGAGCATGCGCTCCAGCGTGCGCAGCCGCGTTGCGCGCACGTCCCATGAAGGCATGGGATCGCGCGCCTGCGCTTCGCGCAGGCGCAACAGGCTCGAGTGAAGCGACGGACTAGGCTCTTTCATGGTGACAGCCTCACAATTAGAACTTCGCGCGCAGTTCCAGGCCCCACATGCGCGGCGGCGTGATGGTGGCGAACGGCGTGCCGAACACCGACGTGCTGATGTTGTTGACGCCCGTGATGTAGCGCTTGTTGAACACGTTGTTGCCGTACAGGGCCACACCCCAGCGATCGCCCGGCGCATGCCAATCGATGCGTGCATCCGTGCGCTGCTGGCTGGTGCCGACCTTGAAATTCGGGCTGATGTCGCATTCGCCTTGCACCTGCGAATCGGAATTGCAGCGCGTGGCACCGCGATACGCCTGCGACAGGTCGAACTCCAGGTCGCCGTTGGCCACGCCATGCACAGTGTAGGACAGCGACAAGGCACCGGAGAAGTACGGCGCGCCGGTGGGCTGGCCGCTCAGATCGGTGCCGTCCGGCGCGGTGGCGGAGCGATAGGTGGAGTTGATGTATGCACCCATGAAGTTCACGCGGAAGCCGTCGATCGGCGCCCACTGCGCTTCCAGTTCGGCACCCTTCGCTTCCTGGTCGCTGCTGTTGACAATGTAGATGGGAATGCCCGTGCCGCTGTTGGGGTCCAGAGCCAGCGTCTGGATGTTGTCGTAGCGGTAGTAATACACCGAGCCGTTCAGCAGAAGGTTTTGATCAGGAAAAAGGGTCTTGATGCCTGCTTCGTAGTTGATCACCTTTTCCGGCTGGAACGTGGAGCCCACCTGCACGCTGTTGTAGCCACCGGCCTTGTAGCCCTTGGTGATGGAGGCGTAGGCCATCACGTCCGGCGTGAACTTGTAGCTGGCGACCAGGCGCGGGCTGAAGTTGTTCCAGGTGTTGCTGGCGTTGACGGTCTGGCCCACGGCCTGCGGGAAGATGAAGTTGCTGCTGTACGCATCCAGCGTGCCGGGCGGAAGAATGCCCAGGCCATAAAGGCCGGCCACCGTGGCATCGAACGCCGGCGCGCTGCGCGGCATGTTGTACCAGCTGAAGTCCTTCTCGTCGCGCGTGTAGCGCAGGCCCGTGGTGATGTCGAACTTGTCGCTCACGTGCCAGATCACGTCGCCGAACGCGGCATACGCCTTGAAGTTGCCATCGTTGCTGATGGCTTCCTTCCACGGATCACCCAGCAGCGAGAACGGCAGGCCGGCCGCGGCCAGCATGTTGCTGATGTCGGTGAGCGGCGTGCCGGCGCCTTCCACGTTGTTCGCCAGCGTGTCGAGGCTGTTGGTGTTGATGTCCGTCACGCTGGTCTGGCGCGCCTGCTCCTGGTAGTAGCTGACGCCGGCCACCCAGTCCATCAGGTCGTTGTTGCCCGAGAGCTTGAACTCCTGATACCAGCTGTTGTTGTGCTCGATGTTCGCCGTGTCGAGATACGTCACGACGTGATTGGTGCCGTCGTAGTCGCCGAGGTTGAACGTATCGAAACCACGCCATGCGGTAGTGGAGGAGAGATCGCCCCAGCCGAAGGAATGATCGATCTGCACCGTGACGCCGTCGAAGCGACGCGACTCCCGCGCGCCGATGGCATCGTTGTAGAGCGGTGCATGCAGCGGATTGAGATAGGTGGATGGATCGGGCGGATACGGTGCGCGTTCATTCGTGTCGCTCGACAGCGGCACCAGGCCGATGGCCGGCGAGGGCGTCTGGTTGAGCTTCTCGTGATCCCACGACACCAGCATGCGGGTGTTGTCGGTCATGTTCCAGCGGAACACGGCGCGCGTGCCCCAATCGTTGTCGCCGCCGTACTCCTTGCCGGTGGCGGCGTCCTTGATCCAGCCGTCGCTCTGGTTGTCCAGCACGCTCAGGCGCAGCGCCATGTCCTTGTTGATCGGAATGTTCACCAGCGCATCGACGTACTTGCGGCCGTCGTTGCCGATACGCACGCGCGCATCGCCTTCGAACTTGTCGGTAGGCTCGTTGGTGACGATGGAGATGGCGCCTGCTGCCGCGTTGCGACCGAACAGCGTGCCTTGCGGTCCCTTCAGCACTTCGATGCGCGCGATGTCGTTGAACGCGAGCAGCGAGCCGCCCGAACGTGCGGCGTAGACGCCATTGACGTACACGCCCACCGCGGACTCCGTGCCGATGCCGAAGTTGCTGGTGGAGATGCCGCGCAATTCATAGGTGGGCTGCGTGGGCTGGCTGGCATCGATCACCAGGCCCGGCACGAAAATGTCCATCTTGCTGAGATCCGTCGCCGCCAGCGTGTTGATCTCCTTGGCGGTCACGATCTGCACCGGAATCGGCACCGACTGCACTTCCTGCGTGCGGCTCTGCGCCGTCACGGTGATATTGCCGAGCAGCTTGGCCTTTTCGGGATCGGCGTTGGTGTTGCCGGCCTGCGAACCGCTGGTGTCCTGCGGCGGTGTCGGTGCGGCATCGCTGGCCCAGCCAACGGTGGGTAGCGCGCCAAGCATCACGGTGCTGCCGAGCAGCAGTCGATGCAGGCAAACGGACAACGGACGCGGACGGATCTTCATCAGCAGTTTCTCCCCTCGAATGTGAAAAAGCCGCGGCCCCAGAGGGCCGCGGCGTGTTGCTTTAATGAATCGCGACGCAGCCCCCCGACTGCGCCGCAATCCATGCCTTGATCAGCGCCACGCCTTCGCGATGCACTGTGCTTCGGCCCAGTTCCGGCATCATCACGCCCGGATCGGCCGAGTCCATCCGGTACGGCAGGATGGAGTCGTCGGGCTGGCCCGGAACGATATCGAACAGATGATCGCCCGTGCCACGTCCCGCCGCGACCGGCGGCTTGCAGATGCCGAGATGGCGGTCTTCGGGTGCTGTGACATCCAGCGTCAGGGCGGTGGTGTTGGCCGCTCCCTTCGGGTTGTGACAGTGCCCGCAGTTGATGTCGAGATAAGCACGCGCGCGCGCATCGAGCGAGGCGTGCTCATCCATGAAGTTTGCGTTCCGTGGCGCTTCGTTCGGTGCTGGTGCGCCGGTGAGGTAGCCCACCTTCATCAGGTGTTCCAGCTGGTTCTCGTCACTCTCCGCGTAGTGATAGTCGCGATTGAGATGACGAGCCTTCGGGCCGATGGGGTGGATCTTGCGCGTCACCCAATCCTGCGCGTGGCAGCTGGAGCACTGGCTTTCGTCGGGAACGACGTAGTTGAAATCTTCGCGTGCGTCGCTGTCGGCCACGAGCGTAAGCGGAATCACCGCGCCGGTACGCGCCAGCATCGCGTCGCTCTGGTCGTCCTTCCACACATAGGGAATGGCTGCCCAGCCCGATTCGCGATGCACGAGGATGCGCGTTTCGATCAGGTGCACATGCGAGAGATCCAGGCCTTCGCCGGCGAAGTCCTTCGACGTGTCGTACGTACGCGCCACGTCGCTGAACTTTCCATCCGCCGTGCGCGGGTAATAGAAAGTCTTGCTGATGATGGTGCCGACCGGGAAATCGAAGGTGTCAGTCGGGTTGTACTTCGCCGACACCCCCTTGGGCATCCAGATCGTGCGCAGCTTGTGCGCATAGTCGGTGAACAACGGCGTGTTGAGGTCGTACGGCACCACGCCCTGGTTGAGCACCAGCTTGCCGTCACGCACTTCCACCACGTGCCAGTCGCTGAGTTTTTGTGGCCGGCCATCGGCCTGGAAGGCCACCGGATCGAGATCGCGGTGGCAGCCGGCAACCAGCATCAGTGCCAGCAAGACGCTGGCACGCGCGAACCACTTCATCATCGGTACTACCTCAGGCCTTCGGTTCCGGATCGAGCACAACCGGCGGCAGCTTCGGCAGCGTGCACTGGTACGGCTTGGTGTCGGTGCTGGGATTCTTGTAGTCGTGCGGGCCATCGGCATTGATCACGCCCACGTCGCCGTTCTGGATGCAGAAGCGGTCTTCGGCAGGCGGCAGGCCGTTCACCAGGGTCTTCTCGTTGACGTAGCCGTCCCACAGGATGTCCGGGAATTTGCCGCTCAGCCCGAACACCGCCGTCTTCAGCGTCTTCAGCTTCAGGCCATCCGGCGAATCGCCGCCGCCCTTGAAGCGGTTGTCATAGATGAAGATGCCCTTGGGATACGGGTTGTAGTCGGCCGCGACGCCCTTGGTGTTGTAGTAGTTGGTGGAGAAATAGCTGGAAATGATCACGTTCGCCGTCTGGTTGTCGGCGATGTCGTTGTCGAAGATCTCCACCTTGTCGTTGGAGTTCACCACCACGCCCGAACCGCGCGGCACGCTGGCCACGGCGGCGCCCTTGGCGGCGAAGTTGTCGGTGTTGTTGCCGAACACCTTGTTCTTGAACACGCGTGTGCTGTGACCCGCTTGCGAGAGGTTGGGCATGTTGAACACCAGGATGCCGCCGGTGTTGTTGGTGGCGGTGTTATCGAACACGTCGGCATTCACCGAGTTCTCGATCTCGATGCCGGCCACGTTGTATTCGGCACGGTTGCGGCGAACCACGATGTTGTTGGACTGACCCACGTAGATGCCGGCGTCCGACGCGCCGATCACCACGGAGTCTTCCACCAGCACGTTCTGCGTCTTCACCGGATACAGGCCGTACGCACCGTTGGTGGTCTTGGGACCGCCGGTCCATTCCACGCGCACGCCGCGAATGGTGATGTTCCTGCCCTGGTTGATCTTGAGCGAGTCGCCCTTGGTGTCTTCCAGCGCGAGGTTCTCGATGGTGAAGTCGTTCGCGTTCACCAGCAGGCCCTCGGGGCCCACGACCTGCCCCTTGAACGAGAGCACCGTCTTGTCCATGCCGGCACCCTTGATGGTCACGCCATCGGTGCGCAGGCTCAGGCCGCGGGTAAGGTGATAGTGGCCCGCCGGAATGTCGATGACGGTGCCCGGCTTGGCGTCCAGCAACTGCTGCTGCAGCTTGGCTTCGAACGAGGCGTCGTCATTGCTCTGGGCGGGCGGTGCGTCGTGATTGCAGGCGGCCAGCGCCAGCGGCGCGGCAAGGGCGAGATAGATGAGTTTCTTGCGCATGGTGGCTTACTCCCCAGAAGCGACGATCTGCGTGACATCTCACTGTCTCGGAAACCGCGGTGCACAAGGGAGGGCAGAACGTGCATCGAAGGGGGGCAAATCGGCCAGTGTGACGATCGTTTGAAATCGCGCGCGGTAGGCGGGGCACCCTGATGCTCGCCCTCTTGCTCAGGCGGGCACAACCACCCGGATCAACGTTCCGACGCCCGGCGCGGACTTTATGGTCAGCACGGCACCCATGGATGAAGCCCGCTCCCTCATCGTCAATAACCCGATGCCGTCCTGATCGACGTGGCGCTCTGCGTCAAAGCCACGTCCGTTGTCGGTGACTTCGATCACCAGGCCTTCGGCCGACGACTGGCATGTCACTTCAATCAGCTCGGCCTGTGCGTGCTTGATCGCGTTGTTGAGCGACTCCTGGACGATGCGATACAGGTGGAGCGCTGTCTCACCGGTGGGCTCCCTGTAGTCAGGCTCGGCTCGCAACCGAACGACGCTTGGTCCCTCGGGTGGCAACAGATAGACCAGTGATTCAAGGCTTGCGCGAAATCCCAGGCGTTCGAGCATGACCGGCTGAAGGCCATGGGAAACGCGCCGAACATCAACGACCAGGGTGTCGAGATGTTGCTTGATGCGGATGATCTCCTCTCGCGACGCGTCAGTGGCGTTTTGCGACATCAATGTCATCGCATTCGCAATGACGGCAATCTGCTGGCTCACACCATCGTGCAACTCTTGTGAGAGTCGCCGGCGTTCGTTGAATTCCGTGTCGGACAGCCGAACTGCCAGATGCCTTAGCCGGTGAACATCTTCATCAATCCTGGTCTTCAGCTGGGAGCGTTGACGACTTTGCGTGGCGGCGACGTAACAGAGCAGCCCCATGCCCAGCGCCCAGCACTGTATGAGGTGCGCGCCCGGCTGTCCGGTCCATGCGCTCGCGCTTTGCGGGTTGTAGATGGCCAGGATGGCCGCGGGAACGGATGCAAACACCAGCGCAATTGACGCACCCGCCACCCCGAGCCGGACCGAAATGGCCACAAGAAGCGGGGCAGGAGCGAATAGCAGGATCGGCATCTTGCTCTGGTTGTTCGGCAGGGAGAACCACAAGGCAAGCAGCAGCGCGGCGAGAATGCCAAAGAGGGCAGCCGTTTCCACCGGTCGCTCCCAGGCCTTGTGCGAGAGCGTCGATGCGGGCCAGAGCGAAAGCAGCAAGGGTGTTTCAATCAGGACCCCCATCGCGTGCCCCGGTGCCAGCGATGCCCAGGTATGAAGTATTCCCGGACGCACGCCGGAGATGTCCCCAAAGTACGCTGTCGTGAATGCCGTCGTGGCGGGCAGTGCAACCACCGCGACGAGGAAAAAGACGAGCAGGGCGCGAAGATCTGAAAACAACGCGTCCTGGAAAGGAATCAGGCACCAGGCGACCACCGCCACCAGCACAAAGCCTACCGCGTAGGCTGCCATGCTGATCAGGAAGCTGACCGGGATCAGTTGCATGACCACCACGGTGCCGCCGATCCCCATCCCGAGACCCAGGGGTAGCCACTGCCGCCCGGGCAGTCTTAGACAAGCTGTCAAAAACAGACCGCCAGGTAGCCAGATCGTGCTGGTTTCCGCTGGTTTGAACAGCAGCAGGACGGTGAGCCCGTGAGTAACGAACCCTAGCGCAACGCCGATGAGCGCTATAGTGATCCAGCGGCGAAGTACGGCCGGATGGGCCGTGCGTTCTTCGTTCGCGTCAGCAAATCGTTGGGGCGTCATGTTCGTCCTGTTGACAGACCAGGCGGCGTCGCTTTGGCAAAGTTATAGAACCCGCCGTCCGTGCGTTGCAACTTCGGGAGAGGCAGCGTGAATGTTTCTGGCGAAACCCCCGAAGCGCTTGAAGAAAGGCACGTTCTTCTCGTGGACGATCACCGCGTGCTGGCGGAAAGCATGGCGTCCGTCCTGCGCGAGCACTTTGGAAAAGTCACGTGCGTGGCGTCCGCCGCAGGAATGATGGAAGTCCTCCTGGCCGCGCCTGGCGTATCGGTCGTCGTCTGTGATCTGGAACTGCCGGTGGTCGATGGCATCGAGGCGCTGCATGCAGCGCGGAAAGCGGGGCTCACGGTGCCCTTCCTTTTTCTCACCGCCCATGACGAACCCTTTCTCGCCCGACGTGCGCTTGAGTTCGGTGCCAGCGGCTACGTGCTGAAGAGCACGCCCCTGGCCACACTGCTTGATGCCGTGCGCATCGTGCTTTCTGGAGGCCGTTATATCGACCCCGCCATCAAAGCCAGCGCGTTGGCCGTCGGCAGGGAAGCAGGTACGCATCTATCCGGCGCGCAGTTGCTGGTCATTGCGGAGATGGAACAGGGACGAACGGCCAAGGAGATAGCGCAAAACCTGGGGCTGTCGGTGCGAACCATAGAGGCCACCAAGCGTATCCTCATGCAACGGTTCGACGCCCACACCAGCGTGGAGTTGATCTACAAGCTGAAGCAAATGGGGATGCCCAAGTTCGCATCCTGGCGCATCAAGAAGCCCCGGCACTGAGCCCGCGACGTGCTTCGCATCTGAAGTAACCCGCCTCCGCCTGACGGACCATCCTCGGGATCGGCCGCCTCCCCCTGGCTACGCCAATGTCTTAGGTAATTTTTGCGTAGCGCCTGGAAGGCGCGGCGCCGTAGCGTTGGGCCAGGGAAACAAGGGGCGAAGCACTGAATTCATGAAACCCCATGCTCACGTTGAAGCGGCAGTAACGAGCGGGTTGGACACCGACATGGTTGATCGCATGTGCGCGAATCACATCCCGCACAGCGCCACTTTCCTGGACGACGCCCCTCGAATTCCTGATTGTCCCCCTGACGCGGGTGCCTATCTACGGCGGCGCGACGAACTGATCGACGAGGCGGTATCGACTTCCTCTCCCGAACGCCAGTTCGATCTGCTTCGACAGGCGCTGGCGATGGACGAGCGCGTTGCGGCCTGTTTGACGCCACCGCCCGTTCTGATTCGGAGCAAGCAGGCCCAGTCACCCTTCGGGCATGGCGATTTTCTCGCCAGGCTGGTCAATGCCTTTCTGGATCGGAACGACCTTCAAGGGGCCGAGAGCGCCGTCCAGATGCTGATGCGGGGCCACCCATGAATGCGCAACGCGCGCCGGGATGGAAGGACATGGCCAGGATCGCGGTTCCACCCCGCTAGCTTTCTGGCACCGACGTACCGCAGCCGTCCGCTGCCGAGACGATAACGGAGCGCATCATGGGATTACCTCCTGCGATTGTCATAGCTGATCCCAACCGACTTGTCGGCGAATGCCTTTCCTGGGCGGCCAGTCGGCGCGCCACGGTAGCGGCGCTGGTTTCCACGGGCGTGGACCTCATTGCCGCAGTAAAGCAGCACAAACCGTCCGTCTTGATAGCCGATACCGCATTACCCGACCTGACCGAGTCCGAACTTCTGGGGTTCATGCAAAGAGAGGCGCCATCGACAGCCGTCATCTTCGTATCGGGCGCAGTCTGGATCGGCGAAGCGCAGGACGCCGTATGCGAAGGCGCGTCGGCACTCGTCTCGAAAAGCAGTGATGCGCGTGAGCTGGTGAAAGCCATTGACGAGGCGTTGGCTGGAAGACGTTACGTCGCAGCTACCGCAAAGGATTCCCGGCGAAGAAGCCCCGATGCATGCGGATTTCATTTGACGGCACGCCAGAAGCAGGTGGTCCGCTACCTGTTGAAGGGCCACAAGGCCAAGGAAATAGCGAAAATACTTGATTTAAGTACGCGGACCGTCGAATCGCACAAGTACAACATCATGCAAATACTGCAGGTCCACAATGGTCAGGAGCTTCGTGGTGTGGTGCTTCGCCATGCCGACGTCCTTAGGTAGGTCGTACCTTGTGTCACTGACTCTTGCGTCATGAGCGCGCCCGGGCAACCGAGTGGGGCCATGCCTCACTTGAATCCAAGCATTCATTTCATCGCCTGAAGCGCATGGACCATTGATGGAGCACGTGGCCTGCATCGGTGGGCTTTATCGTGAGTGCGATGCCAATGACGCTTGCATCCATGGTGCAAGCCAGTGGTGGGCGTGATCGGACAGCCCATGGCGCTTGAGTAATTCTACGTATATGTCACCCGGTAAATCTGCGCTTGTCGCTGATTGTCGTCATGCGGAAGCTTTCCACGTCGAACGTTCCCGCTGGCAGCGCTGATCTTGGCGCCAGGCTGCGCAAATCCGGGGCGTATGACCATTGGGTGGTATCACGGCTGGCCGCGGTCTTATTCGGAGCAAGCATATGTTGCGTCGATTAAAGGTATTCCTGGTCTTTGCTGCAGCTGTCTTTGCATCGCCACTCGCCATGGCGGACGGCGAACAGAGCACAGTCACGCCCACCGAAGCGCGGGCGATCGCTAAAGAGGCCTACGTATGGGGCTTTCCCATGGTGGAGTCGTACAAGACGCTCTATGCGCAGGCCATCGACAAGAGCGGTTCCAACTATCGTGCTCCGATAAATCAGCTGGGCAGCTCGGCCAACGTATTCACCGCCAGCGACACGGCGATTGTCACTCCCAATTCAGACACGCCGTACTCGATGATATGGATGGACTTGCGCGCGGAGCCGCTGGTTCTCACCATTCCGCGGATTGCCAAAGACCGCTACTTTTCCGTCCAGCTGATTGATCTGTACACGCAGAACTTCAATTACATCAGCGCGGGAACCACCGGAAAGGAGGGCGGAAACTACATGGTTGCCGGTCCGGACTGGAAAGGCGCGACGCCTCCGGGCATCAAGCAGGTATTTCGCTCCGAAACCGATATCGCCTACGGCATTTATCGCACGCAGCTCTTCAACGACAAGGATATCGACGCTGTACGCAAGCTGCAGTCGGAGTACATCGTTCAGCCGTTGAGCGCCTTCTTAAAAAAACCGCCGCCGGCAGCGGCACCCAGGATTGACTATCCGCCCTACGATGAAACCCGGGCGAATGACCTTGGTTTCTTCTCCTACCTCAATTTCCTGTTGCAATTCGCGCCCGTCCAGCCGTCCGAAGTGGCGCTGCGAGCCAGGTTCGCCAAGATCGGTATCGGCCCTGGCAAACCCTTCGACGCCGACAAGCTTTCGCCGGATATGCGCCGCGCGCTGACCGATGGCATCAAGGACGCGAATGCGGAAGTCGAGGATTTCAAGAAAACCAAGATCAATACGAAGCAGATCAGCAGCGCAGACCTCTTCGGCTCGCGTGCCTTCCTCAAGAACAACTACCTGTATCGGTATGTCGGCGCCAAGATGGGCATCTTCGGCAACTCGGGTAGTGAAGCGGATTACTCGGCTTATTTCGTGGACGCGGACAATCAACCGCTGGACGCTTCGAAGCATGCCTACGTCCTGCATTTTGCGAAGGGCGCATTGCCACCAACCAAGGCATTCTGGTCGCTGACCATGTACGACGGCAAAAGCCAGCTGCTGGTCGACAATCCCATCCATCGGTATCTGATCAATTCCCCCATGCTGCCGAGCATCAGGCGGGACGCTGATGGCGGGATCACGCTCTATATCCAGCACGCGTCCCCGGGGAAAGACAAGGAGAGCAACTGGTTGCCTGCACCCGATGGGCCGTTCTACGCCATGTTTCGCAACTACGATCCGGGTGACGCAGTGATCCATCGAACCTGGATACGACCGGAGATGACCAAGGTTCCCTGATCGAGATAGGGCGGTTGTTTTCCGTCTTCAGTGCGACATGTTCGTTCGAGTCGTCGGCAAGCCGGGTTCCTGTTTCTCCAGGTGCCGGCATCGCTTCCACCCCGTCAGTCGAAACGTTTTTGCGGAGGAAATCAGCATGCGTCAATCGATCTTTAGCGCCGCGCTCGTCACCGTCCTGTTGAGCATTGCGTGTGCGCAGGCAAAAACCGCATCCACTGACGTCGTTCCCGTGACGGTCAACAACTTCGCCCGCGCCGAAACGGACATGTACCTTGCATCCATCGTCAAGCGCGGCGGCTTGGGCACCATTCATTCGGAACGTGAGCCTGCCGCCATCGACAAGCAGGATGTCATCCGGCTCAACCGCGACACGCTCTATTCGTCCGGGGTATTCGACCTGGATGCGGGCCCGGTGACCATCACCTTGCCTGACGCCGGCAAGCGCTTCATGTCCATGCAGATCATCAATGAAGACCACTATGTGCCTGCCGTGGTTTACGGGGGCGGGAGCTATACGTTCGACAAGGCGAAGGTGGGTACGCGCTACATGGCGGTAGCCATTCGTACGCTGGTGGACCCCAACGATCCCAAGGATCTGAACGCCGTCCACGCCTTGCAGGATGCCATCAAGGTCAGTCAGGCCAGCCACGGCACGCTCGATCTTCCCCACTGGGATCCGGTTAGCCAGAAGAAGATCCGCGACGCGCTCCTCGTGCTTGCCGCTTCGACGAACGGCTTCAAGAATGCGTTCGGCCAGAAGGGCGAAGTCGACCCGATTGCACACTTGCTGGGCACGGCGGCCGGTTGGGGCGGTAACCCCGACAAGGACGCGACCTATATCGGCGTGACTCCGCCGAAGAACGATGGCAAGACGATCTACCATCTCACGGTAAAAGACGTACCCGTTGACGCCTTCTGGTCCATCAGCGTCTACAACGCGGCGGGCTATTTCCAGAAGAACAGCTTGAACGCGTACACGCTCAATAACATCACCGCCAAACAAAACGCCGACGGTGCGATAGTCGTGCAGTTCGGCGGTTGCGACGGCAAGATCCCGAACTGCCTTCCCATCATGCCCGGCTGGAACTACACCGTGCGGCTCTATCGGCCGCGGGCTGAGATACTCAACGGCTCCTGGACATTCCCGTCGCCGCAGTCATGAACGGCGTAGGTCATTTGTCTCCGAGCCCATATGGCGACACGAGCGCAGAGGGCTGATCATCGCTAGCCGAACGAATTGGGTGGGCAACCACGAGCCCATGTTCGACGGACCCATAGAAAAGAAGGCCCCGACATGGGGCCTTCGATGTTTCAGGCTGCGTGCTGGCGCGCGCTGCGTGGTGGCATGCCAGTCCATCGCTTGAAGGCGCGGCGGAATTCGCGGGGATCGGAAAAACCGATTTCCAGGCCGATTTCGGCCACGCTGAGCGTGCCACCATGGAGCAGTTCAAGCGCACGCTCGGCGCGCACGCGGTCGTGGATTTCGCGGAACACACGGCCGCCTTCGGCCAGGCGACGACGGAGCGAGCGTTCGCTCATGTTGAGCATGCGCGCCACGTCGGGTAGTCGCGGCTGGTTGCGCAGGTGACTGCGCAGCAAGCGTTCTACCGAGGCGACGATTTCCTGCTGCGGGCCTTCCACGTCATGCTGCTGCGTGCACAGCGCCAACGCCTGTTGCGCGGTAAGCGGGTTGTGCGTGGGCAGCGGATGTTCCAGCCACTGCGCGTCGATGATCACGCGGTTGTGGCGCGCGCCGAACAACAGCTCGCACTGGAAGAAATCCTCGTATTCCCTGGCGTGGGCGGGCCGTGCGTAGGTCAGTTCGAGGCGTATCGGGCGGAAGCCCTTGCCCGCCAGCTCCCGCGCGATGGCCAGCGAGCTGGCGAACAATTCCTCGCACAGGAACGGCAGCAGCGGCGCATCGTTGAAGCGTGGCCACACGGCCAGCGCCACTTCGCGCGGGCCGACAATCTCGAAGCTCACGTCGACCAGGCTGCCGCTCACACGGTGATGGGCGATGCCTACCTTCATGGCATCGCCAAACGTGGCGGAGGTCATCATGGCCAGGCCCAGCAACCCGAAGCTGCCGAGCGTTTCGGCGCGCCCCACGGCCAGGCCGAGGCCGGGTTCACCGGTGGCCTGCAGTGCGCGCCGAATCACGGAATGCGCCTGCCGGTAGGACACGCGCAGGGTCGGGTCGTTCAGTTGTTCCCGGGTGAGGCCTGAGCCGGCGAACCAGCCGTCGCAGCGCAACCCGCGCGAGAGGGCCAGCTGGGTGAGGTGCACGAGGATGTTCGGCGGCGTTTCGGCCACGGTGTAGCGCGCATCCGCGTTGGAGAACGCGGTCGCGGCTTCATCGGTGGCCGGATTGACGGCTGCGGACATCATCGAACTCAAGCTCCCACCCCCTGAGAGCGCCGGTTGGCCCGGCGAGGTCCCTTGATCTATATCATGGCCTACGGTCCTTCGCCTTATGCAATGCACAAGGCCGCCGCCGTTTCCCGGGGAGAATGTCGATGAACGCCTTGCCGGTCCGCTGCCGATACGCCTTGTTTCCCTGCCTGCTGGCCCTGGCGGCCTGCGCGCCCGTGCACACCCCGCCGGCTGCGCTGTCGCCTGCCAGCGCGCGGTCGGTCGCCACCTCGCTGCAGACGGCCGAACTGCTGCCGGCCGCGCCCAAGGTCGGCACGCCGCGGTACGAGGCCGATCGCCAGGTGTTTCTCGCCACGCGCAAGCTGCAGGATTCGCCGCGCTGGACGCTGGCCCAGCAGGACGTGGACTACGCCACCCCCAAGCTGATGGGCGATTTCAGCTGCGCCATGGGCGTGCCGCTCGATGCCACGAAGCTGCCCAGGCTGGCAGCCCTGGTCGATGCCACCAGCAACGCTGCCGATGCTTCTACCGGCCCGGCCAAGAAGGCCAACCAGCGACAACGGCCGTTCCTCATCGATCAGGGCGCCACCTGCCAGTCCACGTTGCAGCTGGCGCACAGCTTTGACTACCCCTCTGGCCATGCCACGCGCGGCTGGGCGGTGGGGCTGGTGCTTGCCGAGCTGGCGCCGGATCGCGCCACGGACCTGCTGCTGCGCTCTCGCGCCTTCGCCGACAGCCGCGTGGTGTGTGGCGTGCACAATCTGAGCGCCATCGAAGCGGGTGCCATGAACGGCGCGTCGGTGGTGGCCGTGCTGCACGCGTCGCCCGCGTTCCAGGACAGCCTCGCGGACGCCAAGCATGAGCTGCAGGCCTATCGCGACAGCGGCGTGTCCATGCCTGCCACCCAATGTTCGGCGGAAAAGGCACTGATCGAACCCACGCCGTACTGAGCCTTGCACGGCGTAAGCTGGCGTTTCACGGCCACGCCACACGGAGACGCGTGCATGGATCAGGAAGCTTCGCCCGCCTTCGATGTGCTGATCATCGGTGCGGGGCTGTCCGGTATCGGCATGGCTTGCCATCTGGCGATGGACCACCCGCAGCTGAAGGTGGCGCTGATCGAACGGCGCCGCTCCATCGGCGGCACGTGGGATCTGTTCCGCTATCCCGGTGTGCGTTCGGATTCGGACATGTTCACCTTCGGCTATGCGTTCCGTCCTTGGCACGCATTGGATGTGATGGCCGATGGTGACGCCATTCGCGAATACGTCATCGACACCGCGCGTGCGTATGGCGTGGACGGCAAGGTGCACTACGGATTGAAGGTGGTCTCCTCGTCCTGGTCGAGCGAGGAACGGCAATGGCGCGTGCATGTGTTCGACGAAGTGCACGGCGAAAACGGCGTGTTCACCTGTCGGTTCCTTGTCGTGTGTACCGGTTACTACAACTACGACCGAGGTTATCTGCCGGTGTTTGCAGGCGTGGATCGGTTCCGCGGCCAGCGCGTGCATCCACAGCAATGGCCGCAGGGGCTCGACTATCGCAACAAGCGTGTGGTGGTCATCGGCAGCGGTGCCACCGCGGTGACGCTGGTGCCGGCCATGGCTGGCGATGCAGCGCATGTCACCATGCTGCAGCGCTCGCCCACCTACATTCTTTCCCTGCCACGTTTCGACAAGATCTCCGCCGTCCTGGAGAAAGTACTGCCGAAATCCCTGGTGTTCCGCATGGCGCGGCGGCGAAACATTTTTCTCACTCGACTCATCTACAAGGCGGCGCGCCGGTGGCCGGACAAGGTTCGCGCATTCCTGCTCTCGGGTGTGCACAAACAGCTGGGGCCGAATGCCGACATGCGCCACTTCACGCCCGACTACCAGCCATGGGATCAGCGTTTATGCGTAGTTCCCGACGGCGATCTGTTTGCTGCCATGCGCAGCGGCAAGGCGTCGGTGGTCACGGGCGACATCGCGACATTCACGGAGCAGGGCATCCAGCTGATCTCCGGTGAAGAACTGCAGGCGGACATCATCGTCACTGCGACCGGCCTGGACATGCAGACGCTCGGTGGCATGCAACTGCAGGTCGATGGTCAGCCGCGCGTCATGGGTGAACTCGTCACCTACAAGGGCGTGCTGCTGCAGGACACGCCCAACTTCGCCTGCATCTTTGGCTACACCAATGCACCGTGGACGTTGAAGGCGGATCTCGCGGCCAAGTATGTGTGCCGCTTGCTTGCGCATATGCGTGAGCAAGGTGCTGAAGTGGTCACGCCGCGCGCGCCCGCGGACGAGCGGCAGGACGAATCCATCATGGGTTCGCTTACGTCGGGCTATGTGCAACGCGGCGCGCCAGTGCTTCCACGACAAGGGCGCGGGATGCCGTGGCGCGTGCTCAATAATTACGAGCGCGATTGCGAGCTGTTGCTGAAGTGTCCGGTGGTCGACGAGGTATTGGAAGTTCTGGCCTCACGAGCGCCGCGCCCTGTCTAGGCAGCGATCTTTTGTAGGAGCGCACTTGTGCGCGACCGCGTGCACGTGTCATCTCCGGTCGCGCACAAGTGCGCTCCTACACGTGTTCTGTCGCCGTCAGGGGTGCTCAGTGGCTTTCTTCCACTGATTCACCCAGCCCGTAAGATCAGCAAACTGCTTGTCCTGCCCATTGCGCATGGTCATGCCTACCGCTGCGCCCGCGACGCGGCCCGAAGGGTCGATCAACATCAATGTGGGATAGACGTTCACGCCCAGCGTGTCGATCAATGCCTGTCCATCGTGCAACACGGGCCAGGTGAAGCCGCGGTCGCTCACGAAGGCGCGCGCTGTATCGGCATCTTCATAGGTGATGGCGACGAAACCCATGTCGCCATGCGCGTGTGCGAACGCGTTGAGTACCGGTACTTCGGCGATGCATGGTGCGCATTCGGCGAAGAAGAAACTCACCAGTGTGTAGCGCCCACGCAGATCACCCGAACGCAGCGTGTCGCCTTTCAGCGCAGGCAATTCGAACGGCGGAAAGGCACTTCCACGGCCGAACGAAAATCGCCCCGTACCTGTCGTGGTGCCCGGCGGCCGCAGGCGCAGCATGGCGGCATTCGCCTCGCTGTCCGCGGAGCTGCTGTAGTTGCGCCCCTGGCCCAGTTGCTGCGCGAACGCGGCGTAATCCAGCGGCTTGCCGTTGGCATCGAGGTAATGCACATCGGGTGATGCGCCCAGCTGCAAGGTGGCGATGAAACGCTGTTCGTCATCCTGGGCGGGTGTCGCGTGAAGCGATGTCGTGAGCATCGCGAGGAGAAACATCGATGCGAGTCGTGCTGCGTGGCGCATGCCGGTTCCCGTCGAGAGAAGGCCGGCGCGCGTGCGCCGGCCTTGGATGCGCTTACTCGCCGATGGTGAGCAGCGACGCGTTGCCGCCAGCGGCGGTGGTGTTGATGGTGAGCGTGCGCTCGCCGGCAAAACGCAGCAGGTAGTGCGGGCCACCGGCCTTGGGGCCCGTGCCCGACAGGCCTTCGCCGCCGAACGGCTGCACGCCGACCACGGCACCGATCTGGTTGCGGTTGACGTAGCAGTTGCCCACGCGCGCGCGGCTCTGGATGAACTCCACCGTGTCGTCGATGCGGCTGTGGATGCCCAGCGTCAGGCCATAGCCGGTGGCGTTGATCTGATCCACCACCTTCGGCAGTTCGTCGGCCTTCCAGCGGATCACATGCAGCACCGGGCCGAAGATCTCGCGGGTCAGCGTGGCCAGGCCCGGGATTTCATAAGCGCGCGGCGCGAAGAACGTGCCGTTGCCGGTGGTGGCCGGATCGAGCACCACTTCGCCGATCTTCTTGGCTTCCTTGTCCATGCGTGCGGCGTGGTCGACCAGGATCTTCTTGGCGTCCTCGTCGATCACCGGCCCCACGTCAGTGGACAGCTGGCCCGGGTCGCCGACCTTCAGTTCCGCCATGGCACCGGCAAGCATCGCGTTGACCTTGTCGGCGATGTCTTCCTGCACGAACAGCACGCGCGCAGCCGAGCAGCGCTGGCCGGCGGATTGGAACGCCGAAGAAATCACGTCCTTGACGATCTGCTCCGGCAGGGCGGAGGAGTCGGCGATCATTGCGTTCTGGCCGCCGGTTTCGGCGATCAGCGCAGCGATGGGCGCGGTGCGGGCGGCGAGCGCGCGGTTGATCGCCCAGGCGGTGTCGGTGGAACCCGTGCACGCGACGCCCGACACGCGCGGATCGCGCGTCAGCGCGGCACCCACCGTGGCGCCGGCACCCGGCAGGTACTGCAGCACGTCGGCGGGAACGCCGGCTTCGTGCAGCAGCTTCACCGCAACGTAGCCGATCAGGCTGGTCTGTTCGGCGGGCTTGGCGATCACGCTGTTGCCGGCGGCGAGCGCCGCGCTGACCTGGCCAAGGAAGATCGCCAGCGGGAAGTTCCACGGGCTGATGCAGACGAATACGCCACGGCCGTTCAAGAACAGCTGGTTGCTCTCGCCGGTCGGGCCCGGCAACTGTTCCGGGTGGCCAAACAGGCGACGCGCCATGGTGGCGTAGTAACGCAGGAAGTCGGCGGCCTCGCGGATTTCGGCGATGGCGTCCGGCAGGCTCTTGCCCGCTTCGCGCACGCACAGCGCGATGAATTCACCGCGACGCGCTTCGAGCTGTTCGGCAGCATGCTCAAGGATGGCGGCGCGGCTCGCGGCCGGCAGGCGATCCCATGCGTGGTGCGCGGTCACGGCGTTGGCGAGTGCCTTGTCGACGGTGGCGCTGTCGGCGGAGACATAGCTGCCCACGGCCTGGCGACGGTCGGCCGGGTTGGTCACCTGCACGGTGGCGCCAGCGCTCTTGGCGCCCGGCACCAGCGGCTCGGCGTTCCACGGGCCATTGTTGCTGTGGATTGCCTCGGCGAGGGCCTTCAGTTCGTTGTCGTTGGAGAAGTTGACGCCCATGGAGTTCTTCCGAAGTTCACCGTAGAGATTCACCGGCAGCGGAATGCGCGGGTGGGGGATGGAGGCAAAGGAGCGCACGGTCTCGCACGGATCGGCGACCAGTTCGCGCACCGGCAGCGATTCGTCGACCACGCGGTTGACGAAGCTGGTGTTGGCGCCGTTTTCGAGCAGGCGGCGCACGAGGTAAGGCAGCAGGTCTTCATGCGTGCCCACCGGTGCGTACACGCGGCACGGTACGTTCAAGTTCTGCTTGCCGATCACTTCGGCGTAGAGGTCCGTGCCCATGCCGTGCAGGCGCTGGTATTCGTACGGACGGCCCTGCGCGATGTGATGCACGGCAGCGATGGTGTGCGCGTTGTGCGTGGCGAACTGCGGGTAGATCAGCGTGACGCCCGCGTCCAGCAGCTTGCGTGCGCAGGCCAGGTACGACACGTCGGTGTTCGGCTTGCGCGTATACACCGGATAGCCGCTGAGGCCGTTTTCCTGCGCGCGCTTCACTTCCGCATCCCAGTACGCGCCCTTCACCAGGCGCACGTACCAGCGGCGGCCGGTGGCACGCGCGGTTTCGATCAGCCAGTCGATGACGAACGGCGTGCGCTTGGCATACGCCTGCACCACGATGCCGAGGCCGTTCCAGCCTTCCAGCGACGGATGCGCAAACACATCACCGATGATGTCCAGCGAGAGTTCCAGGCGATCGGCTTCTTCCGCGTCGACGGAAAGCGCGATGCCCTGCTTCATCGCCAGCTGCGACAGCTCAAGCAACTTCGCGGTGAGGTCGCGACGTGCGATCTCGCGCTTGGCCACTTCATAGCGTGGATGCAGCGCGGAGAGCTTCACCGAGATCGACGGCGCATCGGTGTGGTTGGCGAACGGGCCGCGCGAGCCGATCGATGCGATGGCGCTGCGGTAATCCTGCTGGTAACGCTCGGCGGTTTCGCTGGTGAGCGCCGATTCGCCCAGCATGTCGTAGGAATAGCGATACATCGCGTATTCCTTCTGCGCGCAGCGATCCAGCGCGTCGCCAATGGTCTGACCCATCACGAACTGGTGGCCCATGATGCGCATGGCCTGGCGCACGGCCAGGCGAATGGCCGGCTCGCCCGCGCGACCGACCAGGCGACGCAGCGCACCGGTGAAGTCGTGACGGGTTTCTTCCGACAGCGTCACCAGCTTGCCGGTGAGCATCAGGCCCCAGGTCGACATGTTGACGAAGACGGACTCGCTCTGGCCCAGATGCTTCTTCCAGTTCGCATCGCCCAGCTTGTCGCGGATCAGCTTGTCCGCGGTGCTCTTGTCCGGAATGCGCAGCAGCGCTTCGGCCACGCACATCAGCAGCACGCCTTCTTCCGAAGAAAGATCGTACTGGCGCATGAAGGATTCGACCGCGCTCTGGTCCTTGGCGCGGGCGCGCACGCGGGTCACCAGCTCCGCAGCCAGGTCGATCACCTTTTCGCGCTCGACGGGCGGAAGGGTGGCCTGGGCGAGCAGGTCGTTGACCGCTTCGGTCTCGTCGCGCAGCCAATTGGCGGTGATGCGCGCGCGCGCAGGCTCGACGCCGGTGGGCAGTTCGGGGCTAAGAATGGGCTGTGTCACTTGGGTATGGACCAAAACGTGGGTGGGGCGGGGAATCGCGGGATTGTACGCGTGGGGGAAAACGCACGCATCCGTACGCAGTTGTGCGGTGCGTCAGGGGCTCGCGTACACATATATATGTGGGCGATGGCAAGGAATCGGTAGCGAAGAGGGGCAGGCGTGACCTGCCAGCCGGGTCACGATGGGATGTTGCGACGACCAGGGGCTGCATGTGGCAAACCGTCGCACCTTTTGGGGGGCTTCCGGTGAGCCGCGTCGAGACACCGGCTACTCGCTGCTCAACCCACTGACAACACACGCAAACGCAGTGAGACACACATCACCCGCGCACGCGCCAGCACGTCGCGCCGCATTCATCCCTGCTTCAAATCAATGACATGCGGCGTTCTTGCTCCCCGATGCAATCGCGGCCTATCATGCCGTGGTTCCAGGCACGCCGGGTCCTCATGATCGTGCTTCGACCAGCAGCAGCCGGCTTGCCGTGCGTAACGATGTGGCTCAAGCCCAATCGTGCACTGAGCCGACGCGACCTGCGTCGACTGATCGGGGTTCTGGCGGCGCTGGCGCTGACGACGGCCGTGTTGGGAGCATGGCAGGGGAATGTCTTCGCTCCTTTGTTTGCTCTGGTCGAGTCCTCCGCAGTGGCTTTCGCTCTTGGCGTGGCCTGGCGGGCCGGCGACCGCAGCGAGCGCATCACCCTCGACGAATCGTCGCTGGAGGTGCAGTCCCTGCCAGGTCGGCGCAGTGCGCGCTTTCAGACGTATTGGGTGCGCGTAGAACTGCGGTCCGGCCAGGGAAGGGCGCGTCTGCTGCTGGCGTCGCATGGACGGGAGCTGGAAATCGGGGCTTTCCTCGGGGAAGAGGAGCGCGCCGAGCTGTCAAGGAAACTCATGGTGTTGCTGACGGAGCTTTGCCAACAGCGACGCAGGTAGGTTCAACAAAGGTGCATCGAGACATGACATCTGGCGGCATCAGGCCTGGCAGTATCAAGCGAGCAGTCGCGGCAATCGCGCTCATCGCTCTCACCATGTTCGGCGGCGTGGCTCTCGCCAATCCGCAGCCAGGGCAGTTGAACATGACGCGCGGCGCGTCCACGTGGTCGCCCGAGGCCTACTTCCTCAACAACGTTGCCTTCGGCGTTTGCGTCGTCATCGGCATCCTTGTGTTCGGCGCGATGTTCATCGCCATGTTCCGCTTCCGCAAATCGCGCGGTGCGGTGGCCGAAAAGTGGTCGCACAACACCACGCTTGAAATCGTGTGGACCACCATTCCCGTCATCATCCTGATCGTGCTGGCGTATCTCGCCACGGGCGGTCTGCGCACCTTCGCCGACACCACCGGCTCCGAGATGACCGTGAAGGTCACCGGCTACCAGTGGAAGTGGCGTTACGACTACGTCGACTACAAGGGCAAGGCGATCGAGAAGGTGGGCTTCATGTCCCGCCTCGATCGTGAAAGCGACGACACGCGCCAGCTGAACTCGGGCCTGGACCCGAATGCCGTGAAGGTGGGCGACGAGAACACCTACCTGCTCAACGTGGACAAGCCGCTGGTGGTGCCGGTGGGCACCAAGATCCGCTTCGTCATTACGGCGGGCGACGTGATCCACTCGTGGTGGGTGCCTGCGCTGGGCTGGAAGATGGATGCCATCCCGGGCATCGTCAACGCGGCCTGGACCAACATCACCGAGCCGGGCGTGTATCGCGGCCAGTGCGCCGAGTTGTGCGGCCAGGATCACGGCTTCATGCCGATCGTGGTGAAGGCGCTGCCGAAGCCGGAATTCGAGAAGTGGCTGGCTGAGCAGGAAGCCGCGGCGAACCCGCCGCCGGCGCAGCCTGCCGCTCCGGCACCGGCTTCCACGGCTGCCGCACCCAAGACCGCCGACGTCGACGCACCTGTTTCGCAGGGCCATCAGGGCTGAGCAATCAGCCCCATCACAGCATTCGCATTTAGGTAGAGGTGTAAGGCATGGCCCACGCAGCTACACACGACGATCATCATCACGACGATCATCACGGCGCGCCCAGCAATTTCTTCGTCCGCTGGTGCATGTCCACCAACCACAAGGACATCGGTACGTTGTACCTGGTGTTCTCGCTGCTGATGTTCTTCATCGGCGGCAGCTTCGCGATGGTGATCCGCGCGGAACTGTTCAAGCCCGGCATGCAGCTGGTGCAGCCGTACTTCTTCAACGAAATGACCACGATGCATGCGCTGGTCATGATCTTCGGCGCGGTGATGCCGGCCTTCGTGGGCCTGGGCAACTGGATGATCCCGCTGATGATCGGTGCGCCGGACATGGCGTTGCCGCGCATGAACAACCTGTCGTTCTGGATTCTGCCGTTCGCCTTCGCGCTGCTGCTGTCCACGCTGTTCCTTCCGGGCGGTGGCCCGGCTGGTGGCTGGACCATGTATCCGCCGCTGTCGCTGCAGGGTGATTCGGTCGCCTACGTGGTGTTTGCGGTGCACTTGATGGGTATCAGCTCCATCATGGGCGCGATCAACATCATCGCCACCATCCTGAACATGCGCGCGCCGGGCATGGACCTGCTGAAGATGCCGGTGTTCGTGTGGAGCTGGCTGATCACGGCGTTCCTGCTGATCGCGGTGATGCCGGTGCTGGCGGGTGCAGTGACCATGCTGCTCACCGACAAGTACTTCGGTACCAGCTTCTTCAATGCCGCTGGCGGTGGCGACCCGGTGCTGTTCCAGCACATCTTCTGGTTCTTCGGTCACCCCGAGGTCTACATCATGATCTTGCCGGCCTTTGGCCTGGTGTCCGAGATCATCCCGACCTTCGCGCGCAAGCCCATCTTTGGTTACAAGGCGATGGTGTTCGCCATCGCGTCCATCGCGTTCCTGTCGTTCATCGTGTGGGCGCACCACATGTTCGCGGTGGGCCTGCCGCTGGGCGGCGAAATCTTCTTCATGTACGCCACCATGCTGATCGCGGTGCCGACGGGAGTGAAGGTGTTCAACTGGGTCAGCACCATGTGGGGCGGCTCGATGACGTTCGAAACGCCGATGCTGTTTGCCATCGCGTTCGTCATCCTGTTCACCATTGGCGGCTTCTCGGGCCTGATGCTGGCGCTGGCGCCGGCCGACTTCCAGTATCACGACACGTACTTCGTGGTGGCCCACTTCCACTACGTGCTGGTGACGGGCGCCATCTTCGCGATCATCGCGGGCACCTATTACTGGCTGCCGAAGTGGACCGGCCACATGTATTCGGAGACGTGGGGCAAGATCCACTTCTGGAACAGCGTGATCTGGGTGAACGTGTTGTTCTTCCCGCAGCACTTCCTGGGCCTGGCCGGCATGCCGCGCCGCATTCCCGACTACAACGTCGCGTTTGCCAACTTCAACATGATCAGCTCCATCGGCGGCTTCCTGTTCGGCGCCTCGCAGCTGATCTTCCTCGGCGTGATCATCCACGCGGTGTGGTTCTCCAAGAAGAAGGCACCGGACCGCGTGTGGGAAGGCGCCAAGGGCCTGGAGTGGACCGTGCCGTCGCCCGCGCCGTATCACACGTTCGATGTGCCGCCGGTTATCCATGATGACGAGCTGGCACACGGCCACCTCGACGATTGATGCCACGCATGACCGCCTCGGCGTTGCGCCGGGGCGGATGGAAACGAACGGATGAACCAGTCAACCACGACAACGATCGAGCAACAGCGCAAGAAGGGTGTGCGACTCACCGTGACGGTGTTCGGTGGCATCGCCTTCGCGATTTTCGTGCTCTCGCTGTTGCAGGGGCTGAAGTACTCCTGACGTAACCGCTGCCGTATTTCCATGTCGTACCGTTGACGTAGACAGAGCATTCCACAGGGATCTCACATGGCTCAGCAACAAGGCGTTTATTTCGTTCCATCCAAGAGCCAGTGGCCGATCGTGGCCGCGGTGGTGATGTTCGTCACCGTGTTCGGTGCCGCGCACTGGTTGAACGCTCCCCCGGGTGAGGCAGGCTTCGGCAAGACGCTGCTGCTGGTCGGCTTCGTCGGCATCCTGCTGATGTTCTTCGGCTGGTTCCGCTCGGTGATCCGCGAGTCGCTCGCGGGCAGCTACAACAGCCAGGTGGACCGCTCGTTCCGCATGGGCATGATGTGGTTCATCTTCTCCGAGGTGATGTTCTTCGGCGCGTTCTTCGGTGCGCTGTTCTACGCGCGCATGTTCGCCGTGCCGTGGCTGGGTGGTGATGGCCATGGCGTGCTGACGCACCAGTTCCTGTGGGAAGACTACGCGGCGTCCTGGGGCGCCAGTGGCGGTGGTGGTCCGGCTCGCATCGGCGGCAACTTCCAGACGGTGGCGCCGTGGGGCCTGCCGCTGATCAATACGCTGATCCTGCTCACCTCCAGCGTGACCATCACCATCGCGCACCACGCGCTGAAGGCTGGCCATCGCGGCAAGATCCTGCTGTTCCTGGGCCTGACCGTGCTGTTGGGCGCCACGTTCCTGTACTTCCAGGCGCACGAGTACATCGAGGCGTACAAGGAACTGAATCTGACGCTGCAGAGCGGTGTCTACGGCTCGACGTTCTTCATGCTCACCGGCTTCCACGGCATGCACGTGACGCTGGGCACCATCATGCTGGCGGTGATCTGGCTGCGCGTGGCCAAGGGCCATTTCACCAAGGAACATCACTTCGGTTTCGAAGCGGTGGCCTGGTACTGGCACTTCGTCGACGTGGTGTGGCTGGGCCTCTTCATGTTCGTGTACATCCTCTGAGACGCTGACGCGTCGCAGCAAAAACCCGCCGAAAGGCGGGTTTTTTTGTTGGTCGCGCGGGAGTGCTGCAGGCTTGACCTGTGGGAGCGCACCCTGTGCGCGACGAGCCAGCGTAGCGGTAGCGGCAATGCGCCTGTCGCGCACAGGGTGCGCTCCCACAGGAACAAGTAATGGGACGGCCCAAAACAAAGGCCCGCCAGTGGCGGGCCTTTGGGAACCGGATGTCGCAGCAGCGCGACAGCGGCGGCGGAACGCTACAATTACTGACCCACGCCGTGCGGGTGGAGCCAGCCCATCCAGATACCGAGTACCACCATCAGGATGAGCAGCACCGACAACCCGATGCGACGCGTCAGCGCCCACACCGTGCGCTTGCTGCCTTCCTTGTCGGTCATCATGAAGTACAGGGCCTGACCAAGATTGAACAGCACCACCAGCAGCAGAATCACCAGCGCATATTTGTAGATGGTTTCCACGTGATTGGTCCGAACGTTATCGACATCCGCAGTATAGCGGCCGTGCACGGAGCCACTGCGTGAAGTGGCTGCGCCGTCCGTCGTGGTTCGCGCTGCTGCTCACCGTGGCCAGTGCCTTGTTGTTCATACGTTTGGGCGTGTGGCAGCTGCATCGAGCGGACGAGAAGGAAGCGATTCTGCGACGGTATGCCACAGCGGAAACGGCTGCGCCGCGCGACTTTGCCGCAGTGGCCTTGAATCCCCCCGTGAACGCGTTTGCACGCGTCGAGGTGCATGGCGAATACGTGGCAGATCGCCTGTACCTGCTAGACAACCCGAAGCACGACCAGCGTGGCGGTGTGGAAGTCTATGCGCCTTTCCGCCCGCAGCACGGCGATCGACTGCTGCTGGTCGACCTGGGTTTCCTTCCTGGCAATGGCACCGGCCAGCCTCCGCAGCTGCCACCGTTGCCCACGGGCGCGCATGACCTGCACGGGCTGTATGTGCCTGCCCCGGGCGTGGGTTTCGAGATGGGCGGCAATGCGCTGAGTCAACAAACGCAGTGGCCAAAGACCACGGTGTATCTCGACCTGCGGCAAGTGGCAGCTGACCTGGGCACCGCGTTGTATCCGCAGGTGCTCTCGCTGGATGCGGAGCCCTCATCCATTTACGTGCGCGAGCACACCATCGATTTCTCTGCGATGCCGCCCGCGCGACATCGCGCTTACGCGTTCCAGTGGTTCACCTTTGCCGTTGCGGTCGTGGTGATCCTGCTGGTGCTGCATCGTCGTCGACCTTCCCGATCGGACACGCCATGAATCCTCCTGATCCTGCCGCACTGCGCGCCAGTCGCCTCAAACTGCTGTTGATCATGCTGGTCTTTGCGGCACCGATTGTTGCGGCCATGCTGCTTACGCTCAGTGGCTGGCAGCCTTCCGGCAAGGCGAACGGGCAGGCCATTACACCGCAGCGAAACTTCGCCGCTGAGCAACTGCCGATATCGCTCACCAACGGCGATACCTGGGAGTGGCGTGCCAGCGAGCCGAAGCTGACGCTGGTGGCGCTGGCAGGACCCGATTGCGCGGCGAAATGCCTGGACGTGCTGACCAAGATGGCCGCCGCCCGCATCACGCTCAACCAGAATGCCGAGCGCCTGCGCTTGCTCTACGTAGGCAAGCCCCCGGCCGATGCCGCCGCCAGTGGCATGACGAATTACTGGAAGCTGGGGCAGGACGCGATGGGTGCGCTGGCGCCGTTCAAGCCGACTGAGCCCGACACCGTGAGCGCGGTGCTGGTGGAATCCAACGGCACCGCGCTGTCGTTCTATCCCGCGGGCTTTGATCCCACCGGGCTACGCAAGGATCTTCAGAAGGTGATTCGCTGATGACCGCCCGCTCCATCAAGGTGCTGCGTGGACTGGCACTGCTGGCTGCCGTATTCGCGTTTGGCGTGGTGATGTTCGGCGCCTTCGTGCGCCTGTCCAACGCGGGTCTTTCCTGCCCCGACTGGCCGACGTGCTACGGACGCGCCACCTGGCCCGAACAGCAGCATGAAATTGCACAGGCGAACCAGGCCTTCCCCGATCGCCCCTACGAGACGAACAAGGCGTGGCGTGAGCAGGTGCATCGTTTTCTCGCCGGTACGCTGGGTACGCTGGTGTTTGCGCTTGCACTCATCGCCAGCTGGCGTCGCCCGTGGACGCGTTATGCCGTAATCGCCGGTGCGATATTCGCCGCCGTTGGCGTGGGCATGTACATCAAGGGCGAACACCATTGGTCGCTGCTGGTGTCGTTGTTCGCGATCGGATTGCCCGCGGCGGCGGCGATCGGGCTTGAACGGCCCGGTGCCTGGCGCATCAGCGTGCTGGCGCTTGCCGTGGTCGTCTTCCAGGCGATGCTCGGCATGTGGACGGTAACGCTGCTGCTGAAACCCATCGTGGTGATGGGCCATCTGCTGGGAGGCATCACCACGTTCGCGTTGCTCGCCTATGCCGCGCTGCGTTTCTCGGGCGTGGGGGCGAATGACGACAGCTATGCCGGCCTGGGTCGCGCGGTGGTGCTTGGCATCGTGCTGCTGGTGGCGCAGATCGCACTCGGTGGATGGACATCATCAAATTACGCAGCGCTCGCTTGCGGCACGGATTTCCCGAAGTGCCTCGGCCAGTGGGCGCCGCCGACAGATTTCCGCGAAGCCTTCGTGCTGTGGCGTGGCATTGGCGTGAACTACGAAGGCGGCGTGCTCGACATGGCAGCGCGCAGTGCCATCCAGATCGCCCATCGCCTTGGTGCGCTGGTGGTGTTCTGCTATCTGGCGTGGCTGTCGCACCGCGTGTCGCGGCGCGGGCTGCGTTCGCTGGGCCTGGCGATAGCCGTGGTGCTGGTGACGCAGGTGCTGCTGGGCATCAGCAATGTGCACTTCGGGCTGCCGCTGCCGGTGGCAACGCTGCACAATGGCGTGGCCGCGCTGTTGCTGTTCACCCTGCTGGCGACGTTGGCACGCACGCAAAAGCATCACGAAGATGCGATGTTCCTTCCCTACGGACACCTTTGACGATGACCAGCCGTTTCCATGAGTACCTGGAACTGACCAAGCCGCGCGTCGTTGCGCTGCTGGTGTTCTGCGCGGTCATTGGCATGTTTCTCGCCGTGCCCGGCATTCCGCCGTGGCGCGCGCTGGTGTTCGGCACGCTCGGCATCTGGATGGCGTCGGGTTCGGCGGCGGCGTTCAATCACCTGATCGATCAGCGCATCGACAAGGTGATGGCGCGCACCGCGCATCGTCCCCTGGCCACTGGCCATCTCAAGCCGAAACAGGTGCTCACCTTCGCGCTGGCGCTTGGCGCGTTGTCGATGGTGATCCTGGTGTTGCTGGTGAATCCGCTCACGGCGTTGCTCACGTTCGCCGGCCTGATCGGTTATGCGGTGATCTACACCGCGTACCTCAAGCGCGCGACGCCGCAGAACATCGTGATCGGCGGATTGGCGGGTGCGATTCCGCCGGTGCTGGGCTGGACGGCCGTCACGGGAGAGCTGCACGCGTTCGCGCTGCAGTTGTGCCTGATCATCTTCGTGTGGACGCCACCGCATTTCTGGGCGCTGGCCATTTTCCGTCGCGATGATTATTCACGCGCGCAGGTGCCGATGTTGCCGGTGACGCATGGCGTAGTGTTCACGCGCTGGCATGTGCTGTTCTACACGATTCTGCTGGTGCTGGTGACGCTGTTGCCGGCGCTGACGGGTTATAGCGGGATGGTGTATCTGGGTGGTGCGGCGGTTTTGGGTGCGGGTTTTCTTTACTACGCCATTCGCTTGCTCAATCCGCCGGATGAGTTTTTCGCGATGAAGGTGTTCAACTATTCCATCGTGTACCTGATGGCGTTGTTTGCGTTTTTGCTGGTGGATCACTGGGTGATGGAGCCGCTGGTGCAGCATCAGGGCGTGGTGTTCGAGCGCACCACCTGACGCGACGCCTTAGCTCCCTCTCCCCTTCGGGGAGAGGGTTGGGGTGAGTCCCGGAAAGGGGATAAAGGTCGGGTGCTCGCGATAGAGTTTCTATCGTTCATCACCATCCTCGATATGGCGTCTCTACCCCTCTCCGTCATCCTAGCGATGACACTTCTACCCCTCACCGTCATTCCCGCGAAGGCGGGAATCCAGTGACTTGGCCTTTGCTTTCTCGCTCGGTCGAAGCGATTCCGCAACTTGGCTCACCTGCCGCGGGCTTCCGGCCTCCTGCCGGAGGCCGGGTCACTTTCTCTTGCTTGCCCAAGAGAAAGTAACCAAAGAGAAGGGCACCCCGGATGACGCGCCTTCCGGGCTTTCAGCCCTCCAGGTCCGCGTGCGGGCTACGGGGTTTGTCGACAGGGCATCCTGCCCTGACGACAAACTGGCCGGCATCCATGCCGGCCACCCTGCGGGCTGGTCCTTCACCCGCACGCCGCTGTCATACGGGGCCCTGAGAGCGAAGGGCCAAAGCCAAAGCAAGGTTGGTGGCGCTTTCTCGAGCACCCGCCCCTCACCCCAGCCCTCTCCCCGGAGGGGAGAGGGAGCAAACCGGGCGGGCGGGGCGTGCACACCCGGTGACGCCCCCGTCACCTTGCCGGCGACATTCCATTCACCCCTCTGAACGCAACAACTTTCGCCGCCAAAAAGGGCCGCCACGGGGTTGACACTTGCGCACCGCAGCAAGACAATTCGCGCGCCACCCGGCGCGGTTCGCCGTACGTGGCCTCTGTCCTATCAACCCAAGGCATATGGACGTTTACCCTAGTCGCAACGTCGACATCCGCGAGCATCGGGTGCCGGCATTGCTTAACAAGCTGATCTGCTGCGGCGACCGCCTGCGGTCGGCTGGCGCTTTCCTCGACTAGGGAAGACCGGCCCACCTCTGACGGCGCTTCAGCGCCGTTAACGAGGAGAAAGGGCCATGAAGCTCCTTCGCGATTTCTTCCGTCTGCGTGCTGCCCGCTCGGGCCGCCGTGTGGACTCCCGTTCCTGGACGATCACTGTGCCGGCCCCCCTGGCCGACGCGCAGCGTTCCCCGTCGTCCGATTCGCACCGTCTTTCCGACGCCCCGCGCGGCCATCAGGTCGCGCGCCGGCCGGAACATGCCGTTTCGCAAGCGCATCGTCATCTGCAGCTGGTATCCAGTCACTGATGAAGACCTCGCCGCGCATTGCGCTGCCGCGCAAGGGCTGGCCTCCGCCAGTCCCCTGGCAGCCTTTGCGGCGAAGTCCGTAGTGCACGTATTGGCGTCACGCGCGGGGTAACCCCGCCGGCTCGCTGGTCCGGCCCAGATGTCACCGATTTCACGGAAGCGAGTCATGTTGAAGCACTCCACCCAGACCGTCACCGGCAAGACGGCCGGCACGAGCGCCGCCGCACCGGTGCGCGTGGCCGTTGCGCAGGAAGCGTTCCGCCACAACGAGGCGCTGTATGCGGCCCTCGATACCAGCGCCGCCGGCCTCAACGAAGAGCAGATTTCCGAGCGACTCGATCGCGACGGCGTCAACGAGGTCTCGCACGAGAAGCCGCCACACTGGTCGTTGCAGCTGCTTACCGCGTTCAAGAACCCGTTCATCATCGTGTTGCTGGTGCTGGCGGTCGTCCAGTTGCTCACCGACAGCAGCGACCTGACGGGCCCGATCATCATCGCGGTGATGGTGGGCATCAGCGTGCTTTTGAGCTTCACGCAGGAATACCGTTCGTCCAAGGCGGCCGAGAAGCTCAAGGCGATGGTGCGCAACACGGCCACCGTCACGCGTCGCGCGTCGGACGGCCACAGCGAGCGCATCGAAGTGCCGGTGGGCGAACTGGTCGCGGGCGACATCGTGCATCTCGCTGCGGGCGACATGGTGCCCGCGGACCTGCGCCTGGTTTCCGCGAAGGATCTGTTCATCAGCCAGGCCATCCTGACGGGTGAGTCGCTGCCGGTGGAGAAGTCCGCACCCGCGCACGTGCATACCGGAAGCGAACTGGAAGGCGGCCAGGCGACGGACAATCCGCTCGACCTGCCCACCGTCTGCTACATGGGCACCAACGTGGTGAGCGGCAGCGCCACGGCTGTCGTGGTGGCGACGGGTTCGCGCACGTATCTGGGTTCGCTCGCGCGGACCATCGTCGGCGAGCGCGTGCAGACCAGCTTCGATCGCGGCGTGAGCAGCGTCAGCTGGCTGCTGATCCGCTTCATGGCGGTGATGGTGCCGATCGTCTTCATCATCAATGGACTGGACAAGCACGACTGGCTGCAGGCCTTCCTGTTCGCGTTGTCGGTGGCCGTGGGCCTGACGCCCGAGATGCTGCCGCTGATCGTGACGGCGAACCTCGCCAAGGGCGCGCTCGCCATGTCCAACCGCAAGGTGGTGGTGAAGCGCCTCAACGCGATCCAGAACTTCGGTGCGATGGACGTGCTGTGCACGGACAAGACCGGCACGCTCACCCTCGACAAGATCGTGCTGGAGCGTCACCTCGACCTGTACGGCGAAGAATCGGATGAGGCGCTGGAATACGGCTACCTCAACAGCCGCTTCCAGACGGGGCTGAAGAACCTGATGGACAAGGCGGTGCTCGAGCATCGCGACCTGGAAGAAACCGCGCAGCACTACCGCATCGTCGACGAGATTCCGTTCGACTTCCAGCGCCGCCGCATGTCGGTAGTGCTGGGTAATGGCGACGGCCACGAGCTGCTGGTGTGCAAGGGCGCCGTCGAGGAAATGCTTTCCATCTGTTCGTCGGCAAAGATCGAAGGCGAGATCGTCCCGATGACGGACGAGATGCGCGCCGAGATCAAGGCGATGACGCGCGGCCTCAACGAAGACGGCCTGCGCGTGCTCGTGGTGGCCATCAAGCAGCAGCCACCGGCAGGGCGCGCCTACGGCGTGGCCGACGAAAGCAGCCTGACTGCCGTCGGTTGCCTGGCCTTCCTCGATCCGCCGAAGGACAGTGCGGCCACCGCCATCGCGGCGCTGCATCACCACGGCGTGGAAGTGAAGGTGATCACCGGCGACAACGAAGCGGTGACGCGCAAGATCTGCCGCGAAGTGGGCCTGGATGTGGAGCACTCCGCGCAGGGCAAGCACATCGAGCCGCTGAGCGACGACGAGCTGGACGCGCTGGTAAAGCGCACCACCGTGTTCGCCAAGATGTCGCCGCTGCAGAAGGCGCGCGTGGTGAAGTCGCTGCAGCGCCAGGGTCACACCGTGGGCTTCCTCGGCGATGGCATCAATGACGCACCGGCGCTGCGCGAAGCGGACGTGGGCATCTCGGTGGATACCGCCACCGATATCGCCAAGGAATCGGCGGACATCATCCTGCTCGAAAAGAACCTGATGGTGCTTGAGGAAGGCGTTATCGAAGGTCGCATCACCTTCGGCAACATCATCAAGTACATCAAGATGACTGCCAGCTCCAATTTCGGCAACATGTTCTCGGTGCTGGTGGCGAGCGCGTTCCTGCCGTTCCTGCCGATGCTGCCGCTGCAGATCCTGGTGTTGAACCTGCTGTACGACATCTCGCAGCTGTCCATTCCGTTCGACCGCATGGACGACGAATACCTGCGCAAGCCGCGCAAGTGGGACGCCAGCGACATCGGCCGTTTCATGGTGTGGATCGGTCCGGTCAGCTCGATCTTCGACATCACCACGTTCCTGCTGCTGTGGTACGTGTTCGGCGCTAACTCGACGGAACACCAGTCGTTCTTCCAGTCGGGCTGGTTCATCGAGAGCCTGCTGACGCAAACGCTGATCGTGCACATGATCCGCACGCGCCGCATTCCGTTCCTGCAGAGCATTGCGTCTGCACCGGTGCTGGCGCTGACCACGGCGATCATCATCGTCGGCATGCTGATCCCGTACATGGGCATCGGCAGCAAGATCGGCATGGTGCCGCTGCCGGGCGTGTACTTCGGCTGGCTGGCTATTACGGTGCTGACGTATTGCGTGCTGACGCAGCTGGTGAAGCTGGTCTACATCAAACGGTACGGGCGCTGGTTGTGAGGGAAGGCGCGGTGGCTTTCTGGTTGCCGCGCTCCAAGGCCTCATGCCGGTGATGTGACACGCGATTTTTCCAGGCCTTCCTCTGGCGGCCCAGTCGGCTATTCACAACCCGGTGCCAGCGCGCATGTTTTCCTCACCGTCATTCCCGCGAAGGCGGGAATCCAGTGCCTTTTCGCTCTTCGAGCCAAAATCAACGGCGCTGGATTCCCGCCTTAGCGGGAATGACGGCCAGGGAGCCTGAGGTTTCAAGCGGTGATCGCTGCGCACTAGCGCTTTGCCACTACCAAAGACTTCCGCAAGGCATCCCATCGATGCTTTCGCGTATTCGCTTTTTAAAGGGAGGTCACGCCATGAAAGGCACCTTCGCTCTTCTCGATATCGCCGGCTACGTCGCCCTGCTGCTGTGGGGCACGCACATGGTCACCAGCGGTGTGCTGCGTGGCTACGGCAGTGCATTGCGTCGCTGGATGGGCCGTTATCTCGGTCATCGCCCTGCCGCGCTCGGCTTCGGCGTGTGCGTCACGGCGTTGCTTCAGAGCAGCACGGCCACGGGCTTGATGGCGACATCGTTCGCCGCCAGCGGCTTCCTGGGGCTCGCGCCGGGACTGGCCGTGATGCTCGGGGCCAACGTGGGTACGACGCTGATCGTGCAGGTGATGTCGTTCGACATCTCCATCGTGGCGCCGGTTTTGATCCTCATCGGCTTCACGGTGCACCGCCGTACCGACGATGTGAGCTATGAAAACCTCGGCCGCGTCTCCATTGGCCTTGGCCTGATGCTGCTTGCGTTGCACCTGCTGGTCGGCGCGATGGCGCCGGTGGAAAACGCCACCGTGTTGCGCGCCATTCTGCAAAGCCTGGCAAGCGAACCGGTGTTGGCCATGCTGGTGGCCGCCGTGCTCACGTGGGCCTGCCATTCCAGCGTGGCGGTGGTGCTGCTGATCGTGTCGCTGGCGACCGCAGGCGTGGTCGATGCGCCCGGTGCGCTCGCACTCGTGTTGGGCGCGAACCTGGGCGGCACCATTCCTGCCCTGATGGAAGCGCATACGCCAGTCGCACGTCGCCTGCCGATGGGTAACCTGATGGTGCGCGCGTTCGGTTGCGTGGTGTGCCTGCCCATGCTGCCGCTTATCGCGCACTGGCTGGCGCCGCTGGGGGCGTCGCCGGCGCGCATCGTGGTGAATTTCCATACGGCGTTCAACGTGGCGCTCGCACTGATCTTCATCGTGCCGGTGGAAAGCCTGGCTCGCCTGCTGGTGCGCCTGCTGCCCGAGCCGCCCAAGCCCAACGATCCGGGCGTGCCGCAGTACCTCGACGAAGGTGCGCTGGAATCGGCCAATGTGGCGCTGGCCAATGCCGCGCGCGAATCCATGCGCATGGCCGACATGGTGGAAAGCATGCTCAAGGGCCTGGTGGAAGTGTTCGGCAAGGACGATCGCGTGCGCGCCGCTGCCATCAGCCGCATGGACCCTTCGCTCGACAAGCTGGGCATGGCCATTCGCGAATACCTGGCCGATCTGGGCGGTGAAGCCCTGAACGAGGAAGACGGCGAACGCAGCCAGGAGATCCTCGCGTTCGTCATCAACATCGAACACATCGGCGACATCACGGCGAACAACCTGATGGAATTCGCCGCCAAGAAGGCCGAACGCGGGCAGGATTTCTCCGCCGACGACATACAAGATCTTGCGGCCATGCACGCGCAAGTGATGGAAAGCCTGCGACTGGGTCTTACCGTATTTCTACGCGGTGACCTGCGTGCCGCACAACAATTGGTCGCACGCAAGGAAGCGCTGTGGCGCCTCGAGAACGAGGCCTCGGAACGCCACATCAAGGCGCTGCGCGAGCGTCGAGATGGTGGCGGCGGTGGAGACGTCTATCTGCGCATCCTGCGCGACCTCAAACGCATCCATTCGCACCTTGCAGCCCTGGCTTATCTCCCCCTGGAGCGCGCCGGCATGCTGCAGGACCGGCTGATTCGCGAGCCCGCGACGACCTGACGTAAGCCTCATTCCCTATCGTACTCATCCTGTAACGGAGCAACGGCACATTGGACCCGGACCCATCGACTGACATCGAACAATTTGCTGACGACGTCGACCCCGTTCCTGCGTTCGCTCCTGTCTGAGTGAACCCGCACGCGGCGGCCGGCATCGGCAGAGCCGCGAGCGGGTCATGCGACGGCACCCTTCAGGTGCCACGCGCTATCCCTTCGCTATGGCTGCTTCATGGTTCCACGGCCGTGACGGGCAGCTGCATGCCAAGTATTTGCAGGGACACCTCATGACGTACCGACTGACCCCACTCTTCCTTGTCGTCGCCACTTTGTCGCTGGCGGCTTGTTCTCACCACGCCGACGAGCAGGCGCCGCCGCCCGCCGTGGTAGACGACCATGGCGTGCTGCGCGTGCCCGATGGCTCGCCGCTGCGCAAGGCACTCACCGTGGCACCTGTAGAGATGCGCGAGGCGCCGCACGCACGCGTGTTTCCTGCCACGGTGGAGTCCGATCCCACGCGCACGGCGAACGTAGTGGCGCCACTCACCGGCCGTATCACCGAGCTGAAGGTGGGCCTGGGTGATCACGTGGAGCGGAACCAGTTGCTTGCCGTGATCGAGTCGGGCGACATGGCGCAGGCCTATGCGGATGTCGCCAAGGCGAACGACGCGCTGGCACTGGCGAAGAAGGGCATGGATCGCGCACGCGGCGTGCAACAGGCCGGTGGCAACGCGGTGAAGGATCTGGAAGCGGCGCAGAGCAACTACAACCAGGCGCAGGCGGAGCTCGATCGCGCGCAGACGCGGCTGCAGTCGATCAACAGCGGTGGTCAGGGCGGAACGTCTCGCAGCATTCGCATCACCTCGCCGGTCAGCGGCTATGTCACGGCGCTGTCCGTGGCGCCCGGCACGTACGCCAACGACACCACCACGCCCTTGATGACCGTGGCCGACATCGACTCGGTGTGGATCACTGCCAACGTGCCTGAATCCGACGTGGGCGGCATCGCCAAGGGGCAGGCGGTGGATGCCACCTTGTCCGCCTATCCCGACCAGGTGTTCCACGGAAAAGTGGGTTTCATCAGCCAGGTGCTGCAGTCGGATACGCGTCGCGACATGGTGCGCGCCGTATTCGCCAATACGGATGGACGTCTGAAACCCAACATGTTCGCCAAGGCCAGCATTGCCGTGCCGCAACCGGCCCAGGTGTTCGTGCCCGAATCATCGCTGCTGATGAACAACGACAACACCACGGTGTTCGTGGAGGTGTCGCCGTGGGCGTTCGAGCGCCGCGCGGTGGAGTTGAGCTACGACGAAACTGCGGGTGCGCGCGTGGTGAAAGGCCTCAAGGCCGGCGACCGCGTGGTGGTGAAGGGCGGAGTGTTGCTCAATGATTAATCAGCTCTTCCACTTCTGCTTCCAGAAGCGCGGGCTGTTCATCGTCGTCGCGGTGCTGGTGCTGATCTTCGGCTACTACTCGTGGACGCAGCTGGCCATCGAGGCGTACCCCGAACTGAGCGACGTCACCGCCCAGGTGACCACGCAGGTGCCGGGGCTGGCCGCCGAGGAGATCGAACAGCAGGTCACCACGCCGCTGGAACGTGCCTTGTCCGGTACGCCGGGCCTGGTGGCCATGCGCTCCAGCAGCACGTTCGGTCTCTCGCTGATCACGCTGGTGTTCAAGGACGGCTCGGAGGATTACTGGGAGCGTCAGCGCGTGACCGAGCGCATTGCGCAGGCCACGCTGCCAGCGGGCATCACGCCCAGTCTCGATCCGGTGTCGGGGCCGGCGGGCGAGATCTATCGTTACACGCTCGAATCCACCAGCAAGAACCTGATGCAGCTGTCGGAGCTTCAGAACTGGGTGGTTGTGCCGGCGCTGGAGAAGATTCCCGGCGTGGCCAACGTGGATGTGTTCGGCGGCTTCACCAAGGAGTTCCAGCTGGAGCTCGATCCCGCGCAGCTGCTGCATTACGGCGTCAGCGTTAATCAGGTGACCAGCGCCATTTCATCCAATACGGCCAATGCAGGCGGCGGGCGCATTACGCGCGGCGCCCAGTCGTACATCGTGCGCGGCATCGGCATGGTGCACACGCTGAAGGATCTGGGCGACGTGGTGGTGACGCAGAACAACGGTGTACCCGTGCTGGTGCGCGACCTGGGCAAGCTGCAGTACGGCCACCAGGTGCGTGAAGGCATTCTTGGCAAGGACAACAACCCCGACACGGTCGAGGGCATCGTTGACCTGCTCAAGTACGAAAACCCCTCGCGCGTGCTGGAAGACATTCACGCCACGGTAGCCAAGCTCAACAAGCAGCTTGAGCCGCAGGATGTTCGCCTGGTGCCGTACATCGATCGCGACGACCTGGTGAATGCCACGAAGGAAAAGGTGTTCCATACCGTGATGGAAGGTGTGGGCCTGGTGTGCATCGTGCTCATCCTGTTCCTGGGCAGCCCGCGTTCGGCGATGGTGGCGGCGGTGGCCATCCCCATGTCGCTCGTCACCGTGTTCATCCTGATGCAGTTCACGCACATGCCAGCGAATCTGTTCTCGCTGGGTGCGATCGACTTCGGTGTGATCGTGGATGGCACCATCGTGGTGACGGAGGCGATCCTGCGGCGTCGCGAAGAGAAGCCGAACTCGGTGCTCACCGAAGACGATGTGATGACGGTAACCAAGCACGTGGGTCGCTCGATCTTCTTCGCCACGTTGATCATTGTCACCGCGTACCTGCCGCTGTTCGCGTTCGAACATGCCGAAGGCAAGCTGTTCCGTCCCATGGCCTTTACCGTGGGTTACGCGCTGCTGGCGGCGCTGCTGTGTACGGTGACGCTCACGCCGGGTCTTGCCTACTTCGCGCTGCGCAAGCCGCGCAAGATGTTCAAGAACAAGCCGCTTGAGCGTCTGCAGGCCGGATACACAGCGATGCTTGCAAGGCTGCTGGGCAAGCTGCCGGTGGTCTATTCGGTGGCGGGCGTCGCCCTGGTTGGCGTCCTGGTGCTGGGCGCTTCCATCGGTCGCGAATTCCTGCCGGACCTGGACGAAGGATCGCTGTGGCTGCAGGTGCAGATGCCATCCGGTTTGTCGCTGGACAAGGCCAGCGAGATGACGTCGGACCTGCGCCGCGTGATCCGTGAGTTCCCCGAGGTGTCGTATGTGGTGACGCAGCTGGGTCGAAACGACACCGGCACCGACCCTTGGACACCGTCGCACGTGGAATCCGGTGTGGGCCTGAAGCCCTACGACACCTGGCCCAGCGGTGAAACCAAGGACCAGTTCATCCGCAAGTTCAACGCACGCATGCAGCAGATTCCCGGCGTTACCGTGGGTATCAGTCAGCCGATCGTGGACGGCGAGAACGACATGATCGGCGGCGCGCACAGCCCCCTGGTGCTGCGCATCTACGGTGACGACCTCAGCGAACTTCGCCGCATCGGCAATGAGATCGTGGATGTATTGCACGGCGTGCGCGGCACCGCGGGAGCGTCGGTTTTCCAGGAGCCGCCCATTCCGCAGCTGGCCATTACCGCGGATCGCGATGCGGCTGCGCGTTACGGCATCAACGTGGGCGACATCAGCGGTCTTATCCAGACGGCGATTGGCGGATCTCCGGTGACGCAGGTCTACGTGGGCGACCGCATCTACAACGTCACCACACGCGTATCCAATGCGACGGCCAACAATGTCGAAGCCATCGGGCAGTTGCCGTTGAGCGCCGCCAATGGTGCGCAGGTGCCGTTGAAGCAGGTGGCGGACATCCGTTTCAAGACGGGCGAAAGCACCATCGCGCATCAGGAAGGCAAGCGCCAGATCACCATCGGCGTGGAGAACCGCGACCGTGCGTTGTCCGAATACCTTGCCGATGCGCAGGCGCAGATCGATGCGAAAGTGCATTTCGACAAGTCGATCTACCAACTGCAATGGGCGGGCACGTTCGAAAACCAGCAGCGCGCGGAAGCACGCCTTGGTGTCGTGATGGCGCTGGTGATGGGCATCATGCTGGTGTTCCTGTTCTTCGAATTCGGCAAGTTGCATCAGGCAGTCATGGTGCTGGCCGTGGTGCCGCTGGCAACGGTGGGTGGTCTCATCTCGCTGCATTTGCGTGGCGAGACACTCAACATCGCTACGGCAGTGGGCTTCATCGCGCTGTTTGGCGTAGCCGTGCAGAACGGCATCATCATGGTGGCGAATATCAATCGCGTGCGTAAGCACGGGCACGGCCTGCGCGATGCCGTGCTGGAAGGCGCCACCGAGCGCTTCCGTCCCGTGTTGATGACCGCGACCGTGGCCAGCGTCGGCATGTTGCCGGCGGCGCTTGCGACCGGCATCGGCACCGATGTGCAGCGCGGACTTGCCACGGTGGTCGTGGGCGGCCTGCCCATCGCCACGCTGCTGACGCTTTTCATTCTTCCGGGTTTCTACTTTGCGGTGGAGCGCTACATCGAGCGCCATCGTCGCAAGAGCCGTCCGCACCCCTCGCGGGAGCTGTGATCATGAACCAGTCACTGTTGTTTCGTTCCCTTCGCACTGCGCTTGCCCTGGGCGTAGTCGTGACGCTTGCGGGTTGTGCGGTTGGGCCCGATTACAAGCGGCCACAGACGTCGCAGGCACAAACCTACTCACCCACGCCGATGCCAGCGCAGACGGCGTCGGCCAGTGGCCCGGCGGGCGAATCGCAGCATCTGCTGGCGTCGATGGATATTCCGGGCCAATGGTGGACGCTGTTCCACTCCGAGCCGCTCAACGGCCTGATCGCCGACGCGCTCAAGCACAACGCGGATATCGAGGCGGCACACGCGTCGTTGCAGGCATCGTGGGAAGCCGTCTATGCGCAGCGTGGTGCTTACTTCCCCACGGTCAACGGCAGCTTCAATCCCACGCGGCAGGATGTCGCCAACGATGTGGCGAGCGGCGTGGCGTCCAACGCCAACCTGTACAGCCTCACCACGGCGCAGGTGAGCGTGTCGTACGCGCTGGATATCTGGGGACTCAACCGGCGGCAGGTAGAATCGCTTGCGGCGCAGGCAAACCAGCAGCGCTTCCAGCTGGAGGCCACGTATCTCACGCTGACCAGCAACGTGGTGAATGCAGCGATTACCGAAGCATCGCTGCGTGCGCAGATCGACCTGACGCATCGGATCATCGACGAGCAGGAAAAGATCCTCGGCACGTTGAAGCGTCAGCAGGCGTTGGGTGATGTTTCAGACGCCGCGATCGCTGCGCAGGAAGCCACGCTGGAACAGAGCCGCGCCACGCTGCCGCCGCTCGACAAGCAACTCGCGCAACAGCGTGATTTGCTGGCCACGCTTACCGGACGAACGCCTGACCAGCGCATTGACGCCACGTTCCAGCTGGATGCATTGCAGCTGCCCGCTGAATTGCCGGTCAGCTTGCCTGCGCAGTTGGTGGATCAGCGCCCCGATGTGCGTGCCGCAGAGGAGCAGCTGCACGCGGCCAGCGCGGAGGTGGGTGTGGCCATCGCCAACCGCTTGCCGAACGTGCAGATCAATGCGTCGTTCGGCAATGCGTCGGAACAGATGAGTCATCTCTTTGGCGCGGGCAGCGGTTTCTGGGGTGTGGGCGCCACGGTGACGCAGCCCTTGTTCGACGCGGGCACGCTCAAGCACAAGCAGCGTGGCGCCGAGGCGGCCTATCGCCAGGCAGCGGCGCAATACCGCGGCACGGTGCTGGGTGCGATGCAGAATGTGGCGGACACGCTGCACGCCATCGATGCCGACGCGCAGGCGCTGGCCGCCGCGCAGCGGGCCGAGCAGGCGGCTGCGCGCAGTCTGGATATTGCCAGGCGTCAGCTGGCACTCGGTGACCTCAGCGAAAGCGCCATGCTCAATGCGCAGCTCACCTGGCAACAGGCGGCGCTGACGCTGGTACAGGCGCGCGCCGCGCGTTACGCCGACACCGTGGCGCTGTTCCAGTCGCTGGGCGGCGGCTGGTGGCACCGGAAGGACGAGCAGGAGACGGCGACCGCGCGGTCGGACACGCCGCGCTAGGTGTCAGTCCTGCAGTTCGATATCGAGGCTGTCGAGCAGCGAGACAGCCTCGGGCAACGAAAAGCGTGCCCGCTTGATGTCGTTGGTGAAGATGTTGATGCGGTAGTTCAGGGCATCGGTGAAATTGGCGCCGGCCAGTCGCGTGCGTGCGAATACGCTGTCACGCAGGTCGGTGCCGTTGAAGTCTGCGCCTTGGGCGTTGGCGTCGGTGAAGTCGACGTCCAGCGCGCGGCATTCGGCCAGCACGCATTCGCTCAGGTCCAATCCGAAAAAGCTTGAGTCGTTGAGCACGCAACGGTGGAACCGGAGCGCCTGCGCCATGCGCACGCGTGGCCAGTGCGCCTGCGTCCAGTCAATGCCGACCATCTTGCAGTCGCTGAAGCGCACCGCATCGAAACCGGTGCCGGTGATCTTCGCCAGGCTCAGGTTGCACTCGTGGAATTCGCAGTCACTGAAGCGGCAGCGTGTGAGCGTGGCCTCGCTGAAGTTGCAACGCGTAAAGCTGCAATCGCGAAAGCGCACGCCGTCGATGGCCGCGCCGACCAGGTCGAGGTCCGCGAAGGCCTGGTCGTCATAGGCTGTTTCGGTCAGCGCGTGCGTGGCCATGCCTGAGGCGTCAGTGCGGGTTGGATTCACACGCTACGCGGCGCTTGCGGCGCCACCACAGCGCCAGCGCCACGATCAGTGCCACGCTGCCGACCAGCCACAACCCGTTCTGGCCGCGATGAATCCACTTGGCCAGCCACTCGTGGTTGTCCGCGCCCAGATAACCCAGGTAGACCCAGAGCGGCACGCTGATCAGCGCGGCGAATCCGTCCAGCAGGAAGAAGCGCAGGAACGATACGCGATGGGTGGAACCCGCGGTAATGAATACGGCGGTGCGCATGCCGGGCAGGAAGCGCGCGATGAACATCAGGCGGTTGCCGTAGCGTTCGAACTTCTCCTGCACCTTGGCGTAGCGCTCGGGCGTAAGCACGCGCGCGACGAAACGGATTTTGAGAATTCGCGCACCGAAGTGATGGCCGAGCAGGAACATGCCCGCATCGCCCACCAGCACGCCGGCCATGCCGACGCCAACCATGGTGTGCACGTTGGCATAGCCAAGGCCCGCGATGACGCCGCCGGCGACCAGCGTGATGTCTTCCGGCAAGGGGATGCCTGCGCCACACAGCAACAACGCGATGAATACCGCGAGGTAGCCGTTTTCGGCGAACACCGTGACCAGTCGTTCAAGCAGTTCCATCACTATCCATGCCCGGGCGACCCATGCCCCACAAGAGTGCTCGATGATCCCATAGGAAAGCGTCCGTGCGCTTGCGGTGGCGCAGAACGCATCCCTGCCATTCCCGGGGGAATGGCGGTGCGAGGCGCCATCTTGCAAGGGCGTTGGTTAGAAGGCTGTTCTTTCCGTGCCGGGATGGCGCATATGTCAGCGCTGTGACGCGGTAGGCGTCACGCGGGCGGCCAGCAGCTCGCGCAGTTCGGCTTTCTCGGCGCTATCCAGCGTGCCTTCGCGGCTTTTGGTGGTGAGCCAGTCACGCCGTTGGATCACGGCCTGTTCTTCCATGCGCCGCAGGGCGTCGAAGAACTCCGCACGCTGCGTTTCCGGTTCCCCCACGACCATGGCCGCCATCAACTTCTGGAGCGCGGGATATTCAGCGCGCTCGGCAAAGTGCTCCACCAGCATGGCGGGGTTGATGCCAGGACGCGAGCGCGCCAGGTCGATGAGTTCTGCCAGCAGTTCCACGCCCGGCTTGTCCAGGCGCAGGAAGCCATAGGGGCGTTCCACCTGGTCGGCCGCACCCGGTTGTGCCAGCAGCAGGGCAATGGCGCTACGCACCAGCGAGCGTTGCACCACCGTGGGACGCTGCGTGGCGGTGCGCGGTGCGGGTGAGGTATCGAGGGTGGCGCGGGCGCCGGTGCGCTTTTCCAGTTCCTGCGCCATCAGGTCGCGGAAGGCGCCATCGGGCAGGCGTGCGATCAACGGGCGCGCGCGTTCGGCCAGGCGGGCGCGCCCATCCAGGCTACCGGTGTCCACGTCGTGCGCCAGTTCGCCGAAGAAGTATTCGGAGAGCGGCGTGGCGGCCTTCAGGCGTTTCTCAAAACCGTCCTTGCCTTCCTTGCGGATCAGCGTGTCCGGATCTTCGCCATCGGGCAGGAACAGGAAATACGCCTGGCGACCGTCGCGCAAGCGCGGCAGCGCCGATTCCAGCGCTTTCCATGCAGCCGCACGGCCGGCACGGTCACCGTCGAAGCAGAACACCACATCGGGCGCGGCGCGGAACAACACTTCGGTGTGTTCCGGCGTGGTGGCCGTGCCCAGCGTGGCCACCGCAATCGGCAGGCCGGCCTGATGCATGGCGATGACGTCCATGTAGCCCTCGACCACCACGATGCGGGCGAGACTGGGGTTCGCCTGTTTCACCTGCCACAGCGCGAACAGTTCGCGGCCTTTGTGGAACAGCGGTGTTTCCGGCGAATTGAGGTACTTCGGCCCCGGCTCTTTTTGAGGAGTGCGGGCAGGGATGCCCGCTTCTTGACCTTCGCGCGCAGGAGGCGCGCTGGAAATAATGCGACCGCCAAAGGCGATCACGCGACCACGTCTATCCATGATCGGAAACATCAGGCGTTCGCGGAAACGGTCGTAGCGATTGCCGCGCTCGTTGCTGGCCACCATGCCCGCTTCGTTGAGCAGCTTGGTGCGCCGGTCGCTGCCGCCGAGCGCCTTGATCACGCCGTCGAAGCCCGCCGGCGCCCAGCCGATGCGGAAGCGCGCGATGGTTTCCGCGTCCAGCCCGCGCTTCTTGCAGTAGGCCTGCGCGTCGGCACTCTTGGGCAATTCGTTCTCGTACCAGCGTGCGGCCTGGTCGAGCAGGGCGTAGAGGTCGGTCTTGTCCTCGCGCGGACGATCGTCGCCGCCTTCGCGTGGCACGGTCATGCCCACGGACTGCGCCAGTTCTTCCACCGCATCGGGGAATTCCAGGCGCTCGTAATCCATCAGGAACTTCACCGCGCTGCCGTGTGCGCCACAGCCGAAGCAGTGGAAGAACTGCTTGGCGGGGCTGACGTAGAACGACGGTGAGCGTTCGTTGTGGAACGGGCAGCAGGCGGTCCATTCGCGCCCGGCCTTTTTCAGCGGCACACGCCGCTCGATCACGTCGACGATGTCGACGCGAGCAAGCAACTCGTCGATGAAGCTGTCCGGGATACGTCCGCGCATAAGGTCTGTAGTTTATCGGTTGCGGCCCGACTCTGGCCGTTTGGGCCCCGGTTTGGGCCTCGCCGCCCTCTGGTAACCGCGCCGGCGTGCCCTATGCTGGCGCTGGGGAGCCGACAAGGCTTTGGGGGAATCATGGGGAAAGTGTTGGAGATGGCCAAGTCGGGCCAGCAGGTGCGTTTTCGCCCTGCGTCGCCGGACGATGCCGACGCGGCCGTGCCGTTGATCTACAGCTCAGGCCCGGTGGCCTTCGATTACGTGTTCACCACCCGCGATGGCGGGGAGGCGGAAGCCTTTCTGCGCTATTGCTTCGTCGATGGCGCCGGTGAGTTCGGTTGGCGCAACCACTGGGTGGGCGTGGCGGAGGGGCAGGTGGTGGCCGTGGGGGCCGGCTACGGAGCGGACACCAAGTGGCCGTTCACGCTGGCGGCGGCGCGGCAGATCATCGGCCATTACGGCGTTCGGCGAGGGCTGGGCGTGATCGCGCGCGGGCTGCGCGTGGAATCGCTGATCCGACCGCCAGACGGCGACATGCACTACCTCGCGCACCTGGCTGTACTGCCCGAATTGCGCGGGCAGGGCGTGGGCCGCGCGCTCATCGACATGCTGGTGGGAACGGCCCGCGACATCGGGCGCTCCCGTGTCACGCTCGATGTCGCGGCCAGCAACCCCAGGGCCGAAGCCCTTTACCGTCGCGCCGGCTTCAAGGTCATTGGCGAGCGCATATCGCGGCTCGCCAATGAGCGTGGTCGGGTCCCTGACCATCGGCGCATGGAACGCATCGTGGACTGACGCCGTTACGCCATGTGGATGATGCCTACCACGGCAAGCAAGGCGATCAGGAACAGGATGATGAAGATCGCGAACAACACTTTGGCGATCGCGCCGGTCACGCCGGAGAGCGTGCCGAAACCCAGCCAGCCGGTCACGATCGAGACGATGGCAAGGATGATGGCCCACTTAAGCATGTGTCACTCCCATGGATTGAATTTGGCGCTGCTTTTTTAGGTTCTGGAATGTGAAGGCCGTGCAGTGCGCTTGTGCAGGACACGCAAGGCGCGCTGCGCGACCGAGCAGCCATTAAGGAAGAAACCGCGACCAACGGCAGGGTGCGGCCCGTCCCCGACTTGCTAGCCTTGGGCGTCGGCCTCGGGGGAGGCCCAGGGAGGAAGACCATGCGTCATGGATGGACGGCTATAGGTACGGCATACCTGCTGGCGTTTTCGGTACAGGCGCAGGACACTTCGCTGGAGGCGCGGTACGCGCATCTGCAGGCGCTGAACAACCAGGCTTATTCGCTGATCGACGCGCAACCGCGCGATCCCCGCAAGCTTGCCCAGGCGGCCGAACTGCTCAGGCAGTCACTGACGGCCGAAGAACAATTGCGGCCAACGTTTCGCGACAACGCGTTCTACGAAGCGGCCGGCGAAAGCCGGCACAACGACGCCACCCTGATGCTCGCCCGTGCCTACGCCTTGCAGGGCGACAAGGAGCAGGCTCTCTCCACGCTCGAAGCGTTGACGAAGGAATCGTTCGTCGGCTCGTATCGGGCCGATGAGATAGCAAAGGACGAGGCGTTCGCCGACCTGCGCCATGAGCCGCGCTATCAAGCAGTGATGGCGTCATACCGCCGTCTGGATACGCTCTGGAACGCGCCGGCCATCGCCACGTCTTCTACGGAGCTGGACGAGGCGCAGCGCGTCGCGGGCCTGTCGTTGTTCTGGTCCGAGGCGCGATACAACTTCGTGCACTTCGATCATGTGCCGGATCTGGACTGGAACCAGGCCTATCTCGATTTTCTGCCGAAGGTGATGGCTGCCAAAAACCTGCACGATTACTACGACGTGATGATGCAGTTTGCACCGCTGCTGCATGACGGCCACACCAATATCTATCCGCCCAAGTCGATCCAGAACGAGTTCTACGCACGACCGCCGGTTCGTACGGCATGGATCGATGGACGCGTGCTGGTCACCGCCGTACGCAGTCCGGCGCTCGCGTCAGAGGTGAAGGTGGGTGATGAAGTACGGACGATCGATGGTCAGGACGTTCGCGCCTACGCACGGGAACACGTGGCGCCCTACGCCAGCAGCTCCACCCCGCAGGACGCTGATGTACGCGCCTACGACTATCAGCTGCTGCAAGGCGATCATCGCAAGCCGGTGACGCTGGGCTTGCAGGGTGCTTCGGGGCCTGTGCGCCAGGTGACGCTGTCGCGCGAGAAAGATCCGCAGACCCAGCGCGCGCCATCGTTCGAGTGGCGCATGCTGCCTGGTGGCGTTGCCTATCTGGCGCTCAACGAATTCGAGGACGAGGATGGCGTGAAGGCTTTCGAGCGGGCGCTGCCCGAGATCCTCAAGGCAAAGGGATTGATCCTGGATGTGCGCCAGAACGGTGGTGGATCGGATCTGATGGCGGCCAACATTCTCAGCTATCTCACAGACCAGCCCATTCCTGGCGCACAAACCCGCAGTCCCGAATACGTACCGGTTTTTCGCGCCAATTCCGGGCCCTACATGAGCTGGATGACCCTGTCGCCCGGTTCGTTCGAGAAAGAGCGCAAGCAGCACTATCGCGGTCCCGTGGTGCTGCTGATCGGGCCCCGCACCTATTCGGCGGCGGAAGACTTCGTGGCTGCCTTCGACAGCATCAAGCGAGGCACGCTGGTGGGCGAGGCCACCGGTGGCAGCACGGGTGCTCCGCTGGAATTCAACTTGCCGGGCGGTGGCTCGGCGCGTGTCTGCGCCAAGCACGATGCTGCGCCTGACGGGCGAGAGTTCGTTGGCAAGGGCATGGCCCCGGCCATCGTGGTGGCGCCCACCGTGGCGGACATCCGGGCGGGGCGCGATCCGGTGCTGGAACGGGCGGTGGCGCTGCTTACGGGCAAGCTCCCGGCCGCAAGCCCTGCGGCGCCCTGACGGGCGCCGACTCGGGCAATGCCGGCCATTAGCCGGCCAGGCGCGCCTTGATGCGGCCGGACACTACGCCCATGTCGGCGCGGCCGGCGGCCTTTTCCTTCACGGCGGCGACCACCTTGCCCATGTCACGGGCCGAGCTGGCGCCCGTTTCGGCGATGGCGGCCGTAATCAGGGCGTCGATTTCCTCGTCGCCCATCTTGGCCGGCAGGTAGACCTCGATCACCTTCATTTCGGCGAGCTCGACATCGGCCAGGTCCTGGCGGTTAGCCGCCTGGTACTGGCTGATGGAGTCCTTGCGCTGCTTCACCATCTTCTCCAGCACGGCCAGCGTCTGGACGTCGTCCAGCTCGATGCGCTCGTCCACTTCGCGCTGCTTGATGGCGGCCAGGATCAGGCGGATCACGCCCAGGCGGTCCTTTTCGCCGCCGCGCATGGCGGCCTTCATGTCGTCGGTGAGCTGCTGTTTGAGGGTCATGATCTCTTTCCTTGGAAGCGCAAAAGCCAGCAATCGGGAAACACAAAAGCCGGCGTTGCGAAGGCAACGCCGGCTAGTGTAGGTCTATCGTCAGCGGCAGCGGATGGACGCGCCAGTCTGCCAAGCTACCTGTCGTGGCGCCTAATGACACAAGGCGCCGAAAACCCGTCGATCGTCCGCCAGGCGGACGAAGAGGGCTCAGTACAGGCGCGTACGACGCGAGGTGTCGCGCGAGAGACGGCGCAGGTGACGCTTCACGGCTGCAGCGCGCTTGCGCTTACGCTCCTGGGTCGGCTTTTCGTAGAACTCGCGCTTGCGGGTCTCGGCCAGGACGCCGGCCTTTTCGCAGGTGCGCTTGAAGCGACGGAGGGCAAGCTCGAACGGCTCGTTCTCGCGGACTTTTACGCTGGGCATGGAAACTCCAAGTGGTAGACTGGCCCGCCTGAACGAGCCGTTTGAATACGGTGAGCCGCGAAGTATAACGTGGAAACGACAGCAATTTCAAAGCCCCAGTCTGATTCCCCGGCAAACAAGCCAGTGCTGGGCATCGAGACCTCCTGCGACGAGACCGGCGTGGCCCTTTTGCGCTGGGAACCGGACGCGCCCGGGAAGGGCCTGCTTTCACACACGCTTTACAGCCAGATCAAGCTGCACGCCGAATACGGCGGCGTGGTTCCCGAGCTGGCCAGCCGCGATCACGTGCGCAAACTGCTGCCGCTGGTGCGCGAGGCACTGGCCCAGGCGGGCCTGACGCCGGCCGATCTGGGAGGCGTAGCCTACACCGCCGGCCCCGGCCTGGTGGGTGCCCTGCTGGTGGGGGCTTCTGCTGCGCGGGCCATGGCCTGGGCGCTGGGCGTGCCGGCCATTGGCGTACATCACATGGAAGGCCACCTGCTGGCCCCGCTGCTGGAGGAGGACCCGCCGGAGCCGCCGTTCGTGGCGCTGCTGGTGTCGGGTGGCCACTCCATGCTGGTGGAGGTGAAGGGCATCGGCGAATACAAGATCCTGGGCGACACCCTGGACGACGCTGCCGGCGAAGCCTTCGACAAGACCGCCAAGCTGATGGGCCTGCCGTACCCCGGCGGCCCCGCACTGGCGAAGCTGGCGGAGCAGGGCAGGCCGGGCGTGTTCCGTTTTTCCCGGCCCATGACGGATCGTCCCGGTCTGGATTTCAGCTTCTCGGGCCTCAAGACCCAGGTGTTGCTGGCCTGGCAGCAGTCGGACAAGAGCGATCAGACCCGAGCCGACGTGGCCCGCGCGTTCGAGGAAGCCATTGTCGACACCATGATCATCAAGTGCCGCCGCGCCCTGCAGGCCGCGGGGGCGAAGCGCCTGGTGATTGCCGGTGGCGTGGGCGCCAACAAGCGCTTGCGTGCCGAGCTTGCCGCCGCGGGGGAGAAGGACGGCTTCAAGGCCTACTTCCCGCGCCTGGCGTTCTGCACCGACAACGGCGCCATGATTGCGCTGGCCGGCGCGATTCGCCTGGCGCACGGCCAGCATCAGGATGAAACGGTGCAGGTATTCCCACGCTGGGACCTGGAAACGCTGCCGCCGGCGATGTGATGACAACGCATTCCCTTGTGGGAGCGCACCCTGTGCACGACCGCAGCGTCTGGACGTAACCGCTTCATTGGCTCGTCGCGCACAGGGTGCGCTCCCACAGTTAGATCGCTACCCTATCCGCATGGATATCGTTTTCATCGAAGACCTGCGCATCGATGCCGTCATCGGCATCTACGACTGGGAGCGCCGCGTGCGCCAGACGTTGTCGTTCGACATCGAAATGGCGTTCGACAACACGATCCCCGCCGCCAGCGACGACATCGCGCTGACGCTCAACTACAAGGACGTGTCCAAGCGCCTGATCGAGTACGTCGGCGCGTCCAGCTTCGGGCTGGTGGAAACGCTGGCGGAAAAGTGCGCGGCCATCATCCGCGAGGAATTCGGCGTGTCGTGGGTGCGCGTGAAACTGTCCAAGCCGGGCGCCGTGCGTGGCGCCAAGTCGGTAGGCGTTCGCATCGAGCGCGGCACGCGCCCGCAGTGACGCATTGATTCCATGGCACGCGTCTACCTGAGCCTGGGCTCCAACCTTGAGCCCGTTCGCCACCTCCGTGCTGCGCTGGACGAATTGCGCGCGCACTTCGGTGACATTGCCGTTTCGCCCGCCTATCGCAGCAAATCGGTGGGTTTCGATGGCGCCGATTTCGTGAATCTTGCGGTAGGGCTGGATACGGATCTTTCGCCCGAAGCGCTCAACACGTGGCTGCATGCCCTGGAAGACCGTCACGGCAGGTTGCGTGATGTGCCGCGTTATTCGGATCGTACGCTCGACGTGGACATCGTGCTGTACGACGACCTCGTGCGGCAGGGCGAAGGCCATCTGGACATTCCCCGCAAGGAACTCAAGCACGCCTTCGTGCTCAAGCCCATTGCCGACATTGCGCCGCAGCTCAAGCATCCGGTGACGGGGCAGACCATGCGGGCGCTGTGGCAGGCCTTCCCCGCCGAGAGCGAACCGCTGGAGCCGGAGCCGCTTTAAAGCGCTGCACTGTCGCCAGGACGCGGCTGGTGCTAGAACTCGCGCACCCAACACAGGACAGGGAGACTAAGGGTATGGCCGGTCGTTTTGCACGAAGCTGGACGCTCATGAAGGCGAGCGCGGATGTGTTGCGCTCGGACAAGTCGTTGTTGATGTTCCCGCTGGCATCCAGCATCTGCTGCTTGCTGGTGGCGGCGAGTTTCCTCATTCCCGTCATCGCTGCGATGGTCGCCGCCGGCGACGTGGCGGAGCACGGCCACCGCATGACGGCGGGCGGTTACGTGCTGATGTTCCTGTTCTATCTGGCGCAGTACTTCGTGATCATTTTCTTCAACACCGCACTGGCTGGCGCCGCGCTGGCTCGCCTGCGCGGCGAGGAAACGAGCTTTGCCGATGGCATGGCCATCGCCAAGTCACGCATCGTGAGCATCTTCGGTTATGCGCTGATCGCCGCCACCGTGGGCCTGGTGCTGCGTGCACTGCAGGAACGCCTGGGTCTGATCGGTCGTCTCGTGGCCGGCTTCCTCGGCCTCGCCTGGACGGTGGCGACGTTCCTTGTAGTGCCCGTATTGGCCAGTCAGGACGTGGGCCCGACCGACGCCATCTCGCGCAGCGTGGAACTGCTCAAGCGTACCTGGGGCGAGAACCTCATCGGCAATGCCGGCATCGGCGTGGTGTTCGGCCTGCTGATGTTCCTGGCTATTCTGGTGGCGGCGCTGCTGGTCGGCGGTGCCTTCGTCACGCAGTCGATCACGGCCATCATCGCGGCCATTGTCGTCGCCGTGGTGGGCATCACCATGCTTGGCCTGATCCAGGCCTCGCTGCAGGGCATCTACGCCGCGGCGCTCTACCGCTACGCCGAAGACGGCGAAGTGGGACACGGTTTCGATCAGCTGATGCTGGAGCAGGCGTTCAAGCCGAAGAAGTGATCGCGGTGGGAATCGCGTCAATGAAAGGGGCGCTTCGGCGCCCCTTTTTTCATACCGAAAGCGTGCGACCACCATCCACGCGAATGATGTGTCCCGTCACGAACGGCGAGTCGCGAAGCAGCCAGAGCACGGCGCCGGCCACATCGTCCGGCGAACCGGCGCGCTTCAGTGGCGTGCGGTCCAGCATGGCTTGCTGGTCGTCGTAGGGCTTGCCGTCGCTGGGCCACATGACGGCGCCGGGTGCGACACCGTTGACGCGCACGTCGGGGCCCAGGTCGAGTGCGAGCGAGCGCGTCATCGCTTCCAGCGCCGCTTTGGCCATGCAATAGATGGGATGGTTGGCGAGCGGGCGCTCGGCGTAGATGTCCACCATGTTGACGATGGCGCCGCGTGCTTCGCGCAAGGCAGGCGTCGCCGCCTGGGCCAGGAAGAACGGCGCCTGCGCATTGGAGGCGAATAGCTCGTTCCATTGCGCGAGGGTCGCCGTGCCCACGGGTGTGGGATAGAACGCGGAGGCGTTGTTGACCAGCGCATCGAGTCGCCCAAAGCGATCGAGTACGCGTTGCACCATGACGGGCAGCGTATCGAGATCGCCAAGTTCGGCCTGCACGGTGAACGTGCTGTCGCTGCGCTGGCGCTCCAGCGAGGTGGCAAGCAACTCGGCCTCTGCGGCGGAGTGTCGATAATGCAGGGCAAGGTCGTAGCCCGCCGCATGCAGGGTGCGTGCGATGACGGCGCCGACGCGTTTGCCGGCGCCGGTAATCAGGGCGACGGGGCGCTCGTGGCGTGGATTCATGCGTGGGCTCCTGCGTGGCGCGATCCGGCGGGGAGCTTGCCCCAAAGCGCGGATGCCGTCATCCGGTGGGTGCCGACGATTCGTCGACGGCAGTGTCATCGGTGACGAACGGTGCGCCGAACATGGCGATGGCGGTGCGCGCCACCTGCCCTGTGTCGTAGTAGGCGTAGCTGCCCACGCCCACGGCGCCGACCACCGGCAGCCAGCGCGAGATGCCGCTGCCCACGGCGCGCTGCGTCACCTTGATGCCGACTGTCTTGGCGACGCGTTCCACCAGCGTGTAAGTCATGCGTCGGAACAGCAGGCGGTCACCCACGCGGACCACCAGGTCACGGAAGGCCTGCGCAGCCGTGTGCCGGAACAGGCACCACAACATCTGTTCGCGGCCCAGCTCCGAGTGCTGGCCGTAAGCGGCCGCGATGTCGCTCACCATCTGCGCCTGGATCTTCCAGATCGCGATGACCTCGGGCAGCACGGTCAGCCAGCCCAGCGGCCCGGGCGGCAGGGCCAGCGATCCGGCGGTAAGGCCAGCCCGCTGCTGCGCCCGGCCGGCAATGCGGCGGGCTTCTTTCTCCGGGTCCAGGGCGCCGGGCACCTTGCTGTCCGGGATCTGGCTGACGAAGTCCAGGATGGCTTGCGTCACCCGGCCATGGTCGGTGATGACGGCGGGCAGCTGGGAAGGGGAATCGGACATGGCCGGGCTCGCTGAGCGGTGGATCGCGAGCGTCCAGTCTAGGGGTTGGGGGTGAAATCCGGCTGAGCCCGGGCTGTTCAGGGCTGAACGAAGGAACTTGTGGTCAGAACTTCATAGTTCGTACCTTTTAGGACACCATTTGTTTGTGCATTTAGCGAGCCATCCGTACAAACAATGCGTACAAAACGGAGTGCATAGTTTGTACATGGCGTTTCAAATCAGCCGGTTATCGCATATCCAGTTGCAGCGAGTGGAGCGTACAGAACTCCATAGCCTGAATCTGGCATTCGTTGATATCGGCAAATAAAAAGCCCGCGAGGGGGAGCCTGCGGGCTTTGGGTCATCCGTCTCTATTTTGCTCAGCGAGGAGGGGGGGCCTTGCCAAGCGTTGGGACTGATGTCTCTCGACATTCAATTAATATACTTTGCAGTATATTAATGAAGCGTGACTAGGCGAGGGAGCGGCGACTCCGCTACACGTACTTGTGCCGTCTCCGGAGCGCTCGCGCGATGACAATCAAATAGGGGAGAAACGCGCGCCTCGAGAAAAGTGTATGTAGAGGAGCTCCCTCGCTAGGACGGCGGTAGCCGGACCCCACCTGGATCAGCCGTTGTTTCATAACGTAAGCCCCCGCACTTCGACTCGATGTTGTCGGGTCTGAACGACCGCTCCGCCCTCAGTCGCATAAATCGTTCGGATCGGATCCCGCGCCATCAATTCACCAACTTTTGCGCCAGCCTCGGTAAACCACTGAAGTCTCTTACCCGAGAGCAACCCAAATCCGTTCTGCGAAACAAGCAGCTTGCCCTGCTTGAAGACATCGAGGAACGCGGCGAGCTTCACCTTGTTTTCGATGACGTAGAGTCGGGTGGGCGTGAGAAAGTACGTGTAACGACCAACGTCGATGATCTCGCGCGGGCAAGTTCCGATGTCGTACACCACCTCAGGCTGCCCTTCCTGTGAAACCAGAATAACTTTCCCAGAATAGGTCGCCAGGTAGGTCCCGCCGTCAGCAGCAAAGCTGGCCGCGTAAACCCAATCTTGAGGAGTCCCCCCGCTTATCGTTATCTCCAACCGAAAGCCCTCCACCTCTACCACATGGTCGGGAGCCTTTCGGGCGAAGTAGGTGACATCAGACTCCTCGAGTTCGAGGGTAGTGGGATCGACGCCGGTCAGAATCTCGAATGCCCTGTTGAGGGCCTTCATCCTCTCGGTGGCAGCCGGATCGCTAGCATTGCGATCGGGATGGTGGGTCAGCGCCAATTTGCGGTACTTCCGCTTGATGTCCGCAGGATCGACCGGCAGGGACAAACCGAAAAGCCGTAGCGCGTCCTCAACCTCTTGACCCACTCCGAACCGATCGCTGCGACCCACGACACGCTTCCAACCTTCCTTGAGAGGGATTACAACCCCCCAAACTGCGCGGCCAAGAGTCGTGCAGCACCATGCCTCGTCGGCCAATGTAAAGAGGTATCTGTTTCCATCGGGAGAAGCATCGACGGCTCGCACTTGGGATTTGAACTCGCCCCAGTAGTTCGTATCGATGGTTCGGAAATGATCGACTACGCGGGGATCGTCGCGGAGATTGGACTCGGCAATGGTGCGTAGCTCAGCGTCGTAGACGTGAAGACCCCCCTCAGAATCCATGATCGCGATGCTGGAGCCGGTGAAGGGGGCCCCGGTGCGATAGGCATCATGGCGAAGAGCCTTCTCGCCAACGACTAAACCATGCCGGTCAATCCGACGAAGTACGCTTTTTACCTCCGACTGGCTCGTGCTGGCGCCAGCGCGGTTAAGCAGCCAGAGCCCGGTCGCATCAATGGCAGCAATATCGAAGGCGGGATCGGGCTGCTGATCGCCCTGCAGCTTTCGTCCATCAGTGAGTGACCAAGGAGCATCATCGGACACCGTGAACAAGGGCAGTGACGACGGGCTAGCAACATCAACAGGAGTGTAGTCGTGCCTCTTTCCCGCTTTGTCCAGCTGCTCAAGGATGCGATTGAAGCGGCGGCGATCAGCGTCCTTGACGTAGTCAGAAACCATGTCAAACATCTCGGAACATTGCTTCGCTGCCGCTGCTAGCTGTCCAGACTTCATCCGCTGAGCGATGAGCGTGGAATAAGCCTTTGCAATGACCTCTCCGACACGACCTTGCCGCTGATCTGAGGTAAGGCTAGAGGCGAGCTTTACGACCTTGGTGTGTTGGTTCTTAAATCCGGCCTGAAATACTGGTTCAAGCAATGGGTCTTTGTACTCACGATGAAACTCGCCACGACCGTCGACCTCCCATGTTGCCGGTGATGGCGGCAGGGGAATGTACTCGGCTTGTGACCAATCGAGCTCAGTCGGCGGCTCACGCCTACCAGAAGCTCTCTTCGATTCGGGGCCGAGAGCCATCAATCCTACCGGCTCTCTGAGTGTTTTCGACCCTGCCTTTCCGAACAGTTTCGTCAGGAAGCCAGGCATTCGCTATCTCCAGCTTGCCATTCGTCGCTACACACTATTAGCTCCACCCTTGGTCGCGATCGAGCATCCCTATTCCTTCCTACATAGTGTTCAGCAACATTGATATGTTGAACCATATCCTGACCGGCGATCGGTGGCCACCGCATCCGCACATGGGATGCAGATCGGCGCTCGCATACGGAGAAGGCTTCAGGGGAGCCACCAGCGGCCGTTATAAATGCTATGGACTACCGTATGAGCGGGGTCCTCTACGGTCGCTTATTACGCATTTTGATCAGGTTTCTCTGATGGATCCGTATGCGTGGTTCGGTCGCGGCCGCGACGATAGGCCGCAATCACGTCATCCAACTGCCCGCCGCCAACGCTGACAGCGTATTGATAAGCAACTGACCAGAAGCGTCGCTGCCTGGATGGGATCATCCGGCGTCGAGCCTCCATCAGGAAACTTCCCTCTACAAATCCATCATCGCCCACGTAATGCACGTGCCAGCGATCCAGTTCACGGTCGTGACCAAACTCTATGACCTCTTGTCGTGCAATGACTCCCAGGTTCGCCTGGGCACGTGGGTCGAAGAGATCCGGCTCAAAGCAGGCCAGGAGATATAGGACATCATCCATGTTATGGACGATGTCGCTCCCTCGGATCCGGTAGATTTCATCGACGAACCCGCCTCCGATGATCATGGCATCGCGCCATTCATCACGGCTTTCATCGTGAAATGCCTTCCCGTCGCACTCGATACCGACCCGGTGCCCAGATAGTCCGGTCAGCACGAAGTCCAAGACGAAACGTCCGCAGAGGGTGTTGACCTCAGCCTGCCGCTGCATGCGGACGTCAGCACCTGCGTATTTGACATACCGGAGGACAAAATCGTCCTCAATGGGGCTGTCGTAAGGCGGTTCATAGGGCGGATACTTGAGGGCTCCGATTAGGGGGCGGCTGTCTTGATCAAGCGTGCCGCTACTCCTAGCCGACGTTAGGGCTGCGCATGAGAAGAGTAAATGGGGTGGATCTCAGGATCTGAGATGGGCGGGTGATTGGCTATCTTGGCAGCACTCCGCTGCGCCTCACTCACGGACGCTATGGCGAATATCTTTTCTGTTGGCATCACCTGCTCCTGTGGTAGCACCAAATTTGACCATCCTGAGAATCCGCGCCCGTACGACGTCATCATCTGCCAGCGATGCGGGAAAAAAGTCCGGTGGGATCAAATGATTGAGCAGGCCGTTTTGAAAGAAATGCCGGCCGCAACGGCCACTTTCATTTCAGAAGAAGCTACACAGGGCAACTCGCTCGATCAGCCGAATTGCACCAGCACCAGCCGAAGGCCAATATGCGAGGCTTTCGGCCAACGGGCGCGTCGATGCCATTTCTGAAAAACTACCCAGAGCAGGCGACCCAGCCGCTGACCTACCACGACTGGACCTATCCAACTTCGGCCTGGTGGCATTCGATGGGCGCAGGCGAACAGGCAGCGTGGGCCATCGTTTGGGCGACGGCCGTGTGCGGGCTACTTGCTGCTATCGGATCGTTCCTAGCCGCGTGGGCAGCGAAGGCGGCTGCCAAAACGGCTCTCGATATTGCCAAGGAGGATCGGCGTGATCGCCTGATCATGAAGCAGGCCGATGACGTCGCCACCAATTGGCGCGCCGCGCTGAGCTTTGAAGCGCCAATGCAACGGCTTGTTCGCCTCGTCAAGCTTGCGATCGAATGCATCGAGGCAGCTGAAAACATACCTGTCGATGCGGATGGTCAACGATTCGCCATGTTCGGCACGACAAACTTCGCATACATGACGGATGCCCTTGGTTACGAAGACATTGCCCGGATCGGCAACATGGCAAACCTAGCAGGCAACGTTTCCGGGGACTTCGGTACCGTCATCTTGCAGGCCTTGTCGTGGAGCCGCGAGGCCGCGGCACTGCTCGAGCACGTGGTCAATTCGCACACGACCCACAACAGCAACGGCGTCGCCCACACACGTTACTTCGTTGACTACTGGTACGTGGCCGATGCCCTGTCTGCATGCCGCTCCCTTGAACGACACGCTGAGGTGGCTCTGCGGGAGATCGATGCCGCCATTTCGGCGCAGCACGCTGCCATTCCGTAACGGCCCACCACTCTTCGTGGTCACACGCGATGAAGCTCATGTTCGACATGCTGCGCGGCTATGGTGGTTAATCGCTTCGGCCGATCAGGCAATTGCGGGCAGACCAGCTGGGGGCGCATTCTTGGCCGGGATGAACGGGGTTGGAAATGGCCGTGGGCGAGCTTGACCCGAGAAAGATCTACGCAGGACAGATTCGACAAGCTTCAGCGCGGCTTGCCGCGGCATTGCGATTTCATAGTGTCTATGTCGCTGATAAGGATGTGCCGTCGCTCGACGCTGCTGTTCTGCAGATTAGGAAGGCGCTTGAGCTGATCGCCTTCGCTGCAATCGCCCCGGACAAGGAGGCATTCCTAAAAGTCCGGGCCAGTGATGAGGCTGGGAAATTCACCCGTGATTTCCATGCCCGAAAATTCCTTCTCACCCTCGACAAAGTTAATCCTGACTTCTACCCGTTGGCCTTGACGGGGCCTACGCGCAAAGAGCAAGGCATGGAGTTTGGCCGTAAGGAAACCGGGTACCTGACCCGTGACCGCTTTGAGAAGGTATATGACCGGCTTGGGAAGCACCTACACGCGCAAAATCCTTGGGGTAGTGACCCAAACATCCAAAACTTGGCGAAAGACATCCCTTCGCTAGTGGAGGAGATTTACCAGTTGATTGAGCTTCACGCGCGGATAGTGCGACGACCAGGAAAGATCGAAATATGGGTATGGCAGACTGATCGCCAGGGCGGAATGCCGGCGTTCCTTGAAGCCATTGCTGACGGAGATCTTATCGACACAAAGCGAAAGTCTCGCGCTGGGGTTAGCGGCGCCAAGCAGTGAACGGTAGATTTGAAGTACGCGGCAGCTAGGTATGCGAGCTAGTCGACCCAGGGCTAGTACAGCTGCGCAAAGCGAAATATCACCAAACGGTGGGCACTTCGCAGGGCGCAATTGAATTTGGCCGTGTCTGGACAAGTCGAATATCTGGTATCTGCTTTTGACTCATGGCGGATTTAAGGCGCCAAGTAACGGAGCACGAGAAAACCAGCGCACATCAAACATCACGACTCCACTGGTCCTGGTGTAAGCACTATGTTTTGGTAGCCAAATCTAGTTCGATGTTTCTAGAAACTAATTTTCCTGGCAGCTTTGCTGTCCAAGAACGCTCGCATGATCGGGATGATCTCGTCACCTCTGTCTTCTAGAGCAAAGTGTCCTGTTGGAAAAAGGTGAAACTCCAAATCTTGGAGGTCACGCTTGTACGGATAGGCTCCGTCGGCAGGGAAAATCGTATCGCGCTCACCCCACACGACAAGCGTTGGTGGTTGATGTTCGCGAAATAGGCGTTGTACCTCCGGGTACAAAGGCACGTTGCTCCGGTAGTCGTACATCACATCCATCTGAATCTCGACGTTGCCTGGTCGATCAAGAAGCGCTTGGTCGTGTACCCAGTTATCCGGCGAAATGCGAGTTACGTCGTCGACGCCGTCGGTGTATTGAAAGACGGTTGTTTCCAGCTTGACCAGCCAACGCAGGGCGTCCCGGCTCTCTGTGGATCCGTCTGCCCAGTACTTCTTGATGGGATCCCAGAACTTCATAAGCCCCTCTTCGTAGGCGTTTCCGTTCTGGACAATCAACGCCGTGAGCTTTTCAGGATTTTCGAGAAACAGGTGCCATCCCACTGGGGCGCCGTAGTCCATGACATACATGGCGTACGAAGAGATCTTTAGGCGTTCGAGCAAGGATCGAACCAATTTGCCAAAGTTCTTGAACGTGTAGGCGTAGCTCTGGTGATCAGGCATGTCACTTTGGCCGTAACCTGGGTAGTCCGGCGCGATGACGTGGTAACGGTCAGCCAGCGCGGGAATCACATTTCGAAACATGTGTGACGACGTGGGAAACCCATGAAGGAGTAGGACAACCGGTCCATCGGCAGGGCCGGCCTCACGATAGGCGACCTTGATGCCATCGATGGGCATACTCCGATAGAACACTACTGGTAGACGTTGTAGCGACGATGTCGTAGTCATTGAAGCCCACCTTTTCAGCAGATTCGGCGCTTGCTGTCAGATATCAGTCGACGTGGAAAGATTGCGCCAAGTCTTGATCTCTTCTTCTACCGTGCGATTCTTCTCTTCGATTCTCTGGATGGCGTCAGCACCAAGCGGCAATCGAACGGGAGGCTGGTCGGCATCTACCAAAGCAAGAATCGCTTTGGCCAGCTTGGAGGGATCCCCGGGTTGCGTATGATTTGCCTTAGTCACGAAGCCGCGCATGGAGCCGGCAGTCTCGTCGTAATCGGCGATGATGTTCGCGGCACGAACCAACGATCGGTTATCGAGAAAGTCCGTCCGGAAGAAGCCGGGCTCCACGACCGTCACGTGAATGCCAAGTGGCTTCAGTTCGAGTGCTAGTGACTCCGACAAGCCTTCGATGGCGAATTTCGTCGCACAGTAAATACCCCAGCCAGGGTATGAGCTGTAGCCTCCGACAGCTGACATGTTGATGACATGCCCACTTCGTTGATGCCTCATCTGCGGCAGGATGGCTCGAGTGACAGCCAACAGGCCGAACACGTTTGTCTCGAACTGATGGAGGGTTTCATCTGGCGAGGCTTCCTCAACTGCACCGACAAAGCCGTAGCCGGCGTTGTTGACGAGCACATCAATGCGACCATAGCGATCTATCGCTTTCGACACAGCCTCTTTCGCCTCGCCCTGGTTCGTGACGTCAAGCTTCAATGCAAAGAGTTTAGGATGATCGCGGAGTCGATCTGAAATCGCTGAAGGATCACGCGACGTAGCGATGATGTTATCACCGCGTGCCAGGGCTTCGTCGACGATTCGCGCGCCAAAGCCACGCGCCGCTCCAGTTACAAACCAGGTACGCATAACCCCACCTCTTCGATTCCATGGTTGTGATGGCACGCGAATGAGCCCGATGGATGGACGTCGCGTGCCACGTACGAGTCAATGACTGGTGATTTCTAGACCGGAATGTTTTCACCGGCGTCCGGATAGCGTGGATACCAGCCGTTCTTTACGCCTAACGTTCGAACATCGAATTCAACATCGCCGCTGTATCGAGGCGCATACTTCTTGAAGGCGGCTTCGATCTCACGCCAGCGTGCACTTATGCGCACAAAGTTGAATGCATGCGACACGATGTAGAACTCGCCAGCCATGATCTGCTTCATCACCAGTGCCGCGTAGGCATCGGTATCCATCCCTTCTTGCGTTTCCTTCGCTAAATCGGAGCGAACGAGGCCGGGACAGATCAGTGCAGTTTCGACGTGTTTAGGTAGCTCTTCCCTCAGTGCTACGGTCATTGCTAGTACGGCGTGTTTACTCGCGACGTAACCAGCACCTTCTGGAATCGCATTGAAGAACGAGTTCTCTGAGCCAACGTTGTAAATGGCCGATGGCGTCCCTTGTTCGATGAGGCGCTTACCAAAGATGGAGATGCCATTGAGTACGCCGAACAAGTTGACCGCTAGCACACTCTGGACGTCTTCGATCTTCGAATCGACAACTGAAGAAGGTATCGGACCAACGCCGGCGTTGTTAACGATGACATCGACGTTGCCGAAGGTCTTCCAAGCGTAGTCAGCAAGACCTTCTACTCGCGCGCGATCAGTAACGTCACACTTAAAACTTTCGACGCGCCGACCAAGCTTCCTAAGATCGTCGACGGCAGACTCAAGCTTCTCTTGGTTGATCCCGGCAATCAGAAGATCCGCACCTAGATGCGCGAATTGCTTCGCAAGCGCAAAGCCGATGCCGGTGGCACCGCCTGTGATAACTACGACTTTGTTCTTGAAGTCTTTCATACGCTGCGCCTCGGTTACCTATTGAATGTCATTGTCGACGGCAAACTGTGAGATCCGATATCTCGCGTGCAACCGTACCGATCGTGTTGAGTACGCTTGCCATGAGCTCTACCTGTGTACCGTATTCGTTGCCGACCAGTGCTTCGGGTAAATGCCAGTTAATTTGCGCGTAGATGGAGCCGCGACCATCGATCAGCGCCGTTGCTTGGAAGACACCTGGATGTCTACTCAGGATTCTCCGGTTGCTTAAGAGCGAAGTGCCACGTGTCGACGTGAGGAGTTCCTCCTGTGAAACATCGCGCTGATGATGCCGGCGCGCGGTTCTGCGTGGTCGACATCATGTACAACCGAAGGTGGTGCCTCCGAATAGAACCAGGCGACGCCAATTGACGAATCACCCGCACTGCGAACTGAGTGACCTTTCAGAAAGGAAAAAAATCACCATAAAGGGTGATACGACGACGCCAATTGACGGACCGCACGCACTGCGAGCTGAGTGATATTTCAGGAAGGACAGAAATCACCATAAAGGGTGATACGAAGACGCCAATTGACGAATCTTCTGCGCTGCTAGCTGAGTGATCTTTCAGAAAGGAAAGAAATCACCATAAAGGGTGATACGACGACGCACCGCATCTAAGCGAAAAGTGCAGAGCATGTGCACTTGATGGTGATCAGCGATGTCTCGTTCACTTGTGTCACGCACGAGTGACTTTATTGACTTCAAAAAAATACAGCCTGCCGCAAAAAATGATCAACATTGTGCAACTTCAGCAAATACGAAAGCGTCTTCGACTCGATACCTTTGGTTCGCAATTCCAATCAATCAACATCTGCGCCGCTAAAGGCTGGAGGCAATCATGGCTAAGCAAAAAGTTCTTGTGCTCGGTTCAAACGCCACCCGTATCGAGATTCAAGGTGGAAAAACTGGACCCACAGGCAATTACCTCAATGAGACCGTCGTTCCGGCCATGGCATTGGTCTACGCGGGTTTCGATGTTGTTCTGGCCACACCGAACGGTACGAAGCCCCACATCGATGAAGTGTCAGCGGCGCCCGCTCACTTTGGTGGCGATGAGAAGGCTTTCAAGGCGGCAGAGGATTTCTACGCCAAGCATCCGTCGATGAACAACGTGCGCACCAATCGTTCGGTTATCGACGAAGGACTGGAAAACTATGCTGCTGTGTTCGTGCCTGGTGGGCAGGCGCCCGTCGTTGATTTGATGCAGGACCCAGAGGTCGGCGAAATTCTTCAGTATTTCCACGCTACCAAGAAACCGACTGCTTTCCTCTGTCACGGTCCGATTGCCACAATCGCTGCTCTTCCCAACTCGCGGGAGTTTCGCACAGCTCTCGTGGCCGGCAACCCGAAGGAAGCTGAGAAATTGGCAAAGGGTTGGCAGTACGCGGGGTACAAGATGACGATATTCTCCAAGTCGGAAGAGAAGTACGTCGAAGATCAGATCCTGCACGGCAAGATGTACTTCAATATGCCTGAAGCACTGTCCGCCGCTGGCGGTGACGTGCATGTGGGTAAGGACTGGGAGCCGAATGTCATTGAAGACCGTGAATTGATCACCGGTCAGAATCCGCGGTCTGATCATTTGATTGCATCGACGCTGATCAAGGCGCTTGGTCGCCAAGCGAAGGCGGCGTAATTCGAAAAGTGCCAAGGGCAACTCGTGTTAGGCCTCCCGCCCGTCGTCTCGTCAAGCGGCGCACCTTCTTGGAAAGGCGACGGGCTTTCTTGATTGATCGTACGCAAGCAGTCTACGCGGTGACGGTTTACCCGGCTTGCGGACCGGTAATGCCGTTCCGCTTGCGTACCTCTGGCGGGGCGCTAGTCCGCTATACGCGGCTGGACTCGAAATCGAACGATTCCCGAGCGATCTCCAGGTACCGTTCAGTCGTTTTCGTCTTGAGTGACAACAGATCTTTTGTAGGAGGGACTTTTCATCCTTCTACTACCCATATGGCTTTAGCACTGTACGAACAGTTCAAAGCCAACACTTGCGAGGAATTTGCCGTGAGTACTTCGGTCAAGATGGTTGCATTGCTAACCGCGAAAGCAGGTAAAGAGGCTGATCTCCACGCTCTTCTGAAGGGAATGCCCGGACCCTCTCGCTCCGAGCCTGGAAATCTCCGCTATGACCTTTGGAGCGACTCAGCCCAAGCCGGTCGCTACGTTCTGGAGGAGATTTACAAAGATGCCGACGCCATCGCCGCTCACCGTGAGTCAAAACACTTTCAGGCCTACCTCTCGCAAGTCAACGATTTTGCGGAGCGCTTGGTGATCGTGCTCGCACCGGAAGATGTGAAGGCTTGAGCATGTCAGCTACTGGGGCCGAATAAGGCAACGGTACGGAGAGTGTTATGCCACGCACTTATGAAACGCTGACCCTTGGTGACGCGAAGCGCATGCTTGCTGCCGCTGAGGCCAAGGCCGACGACTTGGGCATTGCCTACAATATCGCTGTGGTCGACGCGGGCGGACATCTTCTAGCGTTTATCCGACAGGACAACGCGCTCATTGGAAGCATTGACCTCGCTATCGATAAAGCCGGCACTGCCAGGCTCTTCAATCGCTCGACGGCGGAGCTCGCGCAGCTATCGCAATCCGGACAACCGTTGTTCGGTATCCAGGAGAGCAATTCGGGCAAGGTCGTCATCTTCGGTGGCGGAGTACCTGTGATTGTTGGGGGAACCATTGTGGGTGCAGTGGGGACGAGTGCGGGCACGGTTGAGCAGGACGTCGCGGTCGCTGAGGCGGCGCTGGCCGCCCTCTGCTAGCCATATCTCCGAAGGAACAATGTCAAAAATTGCAAACACCATCAGTAACTTAATTATTTCTTTTCGAAATCTTCTGGATACGCTCACGAGCTAACCGAACCAGCGTTGTGCTATTAGCTGGAACTAGCGAAGTCTTTCCTGCTATTCCGGTGCGCTGCGGTGGAACGTTCGCGTTGGTCCAGGCCCCAGACGCTCCGCCGTCTGCGAAAAGTATTGCAGCCCTTTCGACACGGGCTATGTACTTGCGTCTCGACGAGCGTTGTTCTCTTGGTCTTGAGCTTGGTCCTGATGCCCACGGGGGTGAGGGCCGACAATCGGCCGTGGACGATTGAGCGATACCAACATGTTGCATGGACCAGCAAGGATGGCGCGCCATCGGGTGTCTCGGCGTTAGTGCAGGGAAGTGATGGCTTCCTTTGGCTTGCCGCGAACCGTGGACTATACCGATTCGATGGCGTGCACTTTGACTACGTTCCAACGCCCAATGGGGCAAACATTGATGGGCTCTACGTAAGCTTGGGCAATCGGCTCTGGATGCGATATCGAACGGGCGGATTCGGTGTGCTGGAAGCGGATGGGAGCGTTTCAACGTGGGGTCCGACTCAGGGTATCCCAGAGAGGACTCGCCTATTGGGTTTCCTGGAAGACAGCCACAACGCGCTTTGGGTCTACGGAAGCGGTGGGCTCTATAAATGGACAGGACAGCGATGGTCCAACATCGGCGATGCTGCTGGACTTAAAGATGGCTGGGCGACCTCCCTGCTCATCGCGAAAGATGGAGCTTTTTGGGTCGGTACGCACAAGGGCTTGTATTACCGGGGCCCAAGAGACCGTCAGTTCATATCTCTCGAAAGACAAGGATACGTCGCTCGCATTGTGCAGGCAGCCGACGGCAGTATTTGGGTTGCGCACTTTCGAGGATCTATCGACCGCTGGATTCCGACGATCGATGGCCCGCACCGCTCGATTGGTGGCGTCACGACTACGGGCGTAGGAGAAATTCGATTCGACTCGCTCGGTGGACTCTGGATTAACGGTCTTGGCGACGGCGTTCGGCACATCACATCTGAATCCATACAGAAGCTGAGCTCAGATCCACCTTCTCTCAACAAATCGGTTGAGCGATTCAGCACGGCAGAGGGGCTCAGCAGTGACTATGCATGGCCACTGCTCATTGATCGCGAAGGTAGTATTTGGGTAGGCACGGGTGGTGGTATCGATCGATTCAGCCGAAGCAACTTTACGCCCGCACGTTTCCCCTCGGGAGTTCACGACTTCTCCCTAGCCGCCGGCGCAGACAACACCATTTGGGCGGGCAGTTCATCGACGCCAGTCATGCAATTGAAGGATGACGCTGTCGCGACCTTCGACGTACCTCCTATCACGTTCGCGACCTATCGAGATCAGAAAGGAACGGTCTACTTGGGTGCAGAGAATGGAATCTGGCGAGTTGATGCAGGACGGCCAACACACATCGCTGAGCTTCCCAAGGGTCTATTCACCGTTCAAGCGATGACTAAGGACAAGAGCGACACCCTGTGGGTCTCTCTCAATGTGGATGGTGGTCTGTACGCATTGTCGAACGCGCATTGGGACAAGTCACCGATCGTTGGAACGCCATCAGCAATGTTCACGGACAGCCTCGATCGGGTTTGGCTGGGTTACCAAGACAATCGACTTGCCATGATTGACGGGAGTGACGTGACGACGCTTGGTGCCGAACAGGGATTGATGATCGGCGAGGTGAAGGCCTTTGCTCAAGACGCCGGTCGACTTTGGGTCGCGGGAAGTCGCGGTGTTGGATACGTTGATGGATCGCGGCTCGTAATGGTTAAGCTCGGAAGCAACGAGCCGCTCCAAGATGTAACAGGGGTAGTGTTCTCGGCTTCGCATGACCTATGGATTCATACGGTAGCGGGCGTGTATTGGATACGTTCCAGCAGCGTGCGTGACGCGATCTCTGATACAACGCTGGCATTGCCCTATCGGAAATTTGAGACGCAAGATGGATTGCCTGGTTCGTCGTCCATGGCAGGTCCAAGCCCATCGGTAGTTAAGAGCACGGATGGGCGGTTATGGTTTGCTACAAGCAATGGCGTCGTATGGCTGGATCCAGACCAAATTATCTCCAACCCTGTGCCGCCGCCGGTCCATATCCAAAGCATCCTGGCGGACGGCAAAACGTACCCGATCGCAACCGTCGTCGACCTTCCACCGAGAGTAAAAGACTTACGGATTCGGTTCTCCGTACCAAGCTTGGTGATGCCCAGCCGCGTGAGCGCCAAGATTCATATGGGAGGTGTTAACAAGGATTGGAGCGATGCGGGCGCGCTGCGTGAGGTGGGTTACTCAAATTTAAGCCCCGGCCGGCATCGCTTTGATGTGATCGCCGCGAACGAAGACGGCGTGTGGAACACAACAGGCGATCATGTTTTGTTGGAGATTGCGCCGGCGTTCTATCAAACCGTCTTGTTTAAGGCACTGATGGTGCTTTTGGCCCTTGTGGTGGTTTGGCTCGTCGTCATGCTCCGAGTGCGGCAGCTGGACTATCGCAGAAGGCTCCGATTCGAGGTGCAGCACGCTGAGCGCGAGAGGATTGCCCGTAACCTTCACGACACGCTGCTTCAGGACTTTCCAGCACTTCTTTTAAAGATCCAGTCCGAAGTCGCGACACTTCCCGAAGATTCGTCAGAACGTCACGTGCTCAATGAAACGTTGGGAAAGGCGCGAAGTCTCATCGTGGAGAGTCGAGATCACGTATCGAGCTTGCGTTCCTATGATGTCGCTGACTTGTCTACGACAATCGCGAGTTTCGCTCGCGAGCACGCTTCTGCTGCAGGCATGAAGCTGAGTGTGTCTGTCACAGGAAATCAAAGGGCCTTGTCTGAGGAAGCTTATGAGGAAGCAAGCTTCATACTCAGGGAAGTCGTGCTCAACGCTTGCAGGCACTCGGGGGGGGATCGACTCACTATCCGACTGGACTTCGGCCCGCAAGCTCTCTGTCTTTGGGTCATCGACAATGGTCGGGGTATCGATCCGGAAATTCTGGAGGCGGGTGCCAAGGAAGGGCACTGGGGTCTAGTTGGCTTGCGCGAGCGAGCTCGACTGTTGTCCGCTCAGCTTGACGTCGAGTCGCGATCTGGGGTGGGAACTACCATAAAGTTGGTCATCCCACGGCGCTCTGCGTTCTTACCTTCCTGGCGTTCGTCGCCAGGAAGGTAAGTCATGAGAGTTGTTAGCGCGTCATGCGCTATTGCCGTTTTGCTGTACTAGCAGCGGTACTTAAGCGGGCATTCCCGCAAACTGAGGGACGTCGAGCGCAGACGTCCAATCGAGTCGGCGTGACGTAAACATTTCAAGTTTGGGTGCAATGTGGTCAGCATTGGTCAAGCTGCCGATTGCAACGAAGACTGCGCCGGGGAATGCCTGCAGATTGCTCGTGAAGAGGCGTGAGCCACATTCGGGACAGAAGTTGCGGTCCAGGCCGTTACCTGAGTTGGCAATGTAGTGGAACGATTTTGGCTGACCGCTGAGAAGAGTGAAGTCATCCTCAGGCACGGCGAAGAACGTAGCCATCGAGCCACCCGCTGCCTTTTGGCAATCCTTGCAGTAGCAGTTCGCGACGAAGTCCGGATCGGTATCGAACTCAAAGGTCACTGCACCGCATGCACATGCACCTTGATGTTTCTTAGCCATAGAGATATCTCCTTAAATGTTGTGTTTAGAAGGGTTGTACTTTGACGCGAACACGCTGCGTCGCCTGGGTTCTAGGTAGAGGGGCGAGACGATTAGTGCGCGTCGGGCGCACTACGATCGGCCTTCGTAATTGAATTCAGTTGTTCGATCAGCACGGCAGCCGTTGCCGCCGAAGACGCGGGGTTTTGGCCTGTGATCAGGCGGCCATCGGTGCGCACGTAGGCGCTCCAATCGGGGCCCCTTGAGTAAAGTCCGCCCTTGGCGATGAGCTCGTTCTCGACGAGAAATGGCACTACGTTGGTCAGGCCAACGGCTTCTTCTTCGGAGTTGCTGAAGCCCGTCACTTGCTTGCCGCTCACCAATGGCTGGCCGTCATCACTCTTCACGTGGCGTAGGACGCCTGGCGCGTGGCATACCAAGGCGACCGGTTTGCCCGATCGAGTGAACGCCTCAATCAGCGCAACGGAGTGCTGGTCTTCCGCCAAATCCCACAGGGGGCCATGACCACCGGGATAAAACACCGCATCGAAGTCCGCGTCCGAAACTTGATCCAGTCGTGCGGTATTCGCCAATAGAGCCTGCGCGATTGCGTCTGCTTCGAACCGACGGGTCAGATCCGTTTGGAAGTCCGGCTCGTTGCTCTTGGGATCCAGCGGCGGTTGGCCGCCCTGAGGGGAGGCCAGCGCGACCTCAATGCCAGCGTCCCTCAAGGTGTAATACGGAGCGGCCAACTCCTCTAACCAGAAACCGGTCTTACGTCCGGTATTCCCGAGTTCGCTGTGTGAGGTCAGAACCATCAAAACTTTCATGGAGTATTCCTCTTTTGAAGTTATAAGTAGACCGGTCGTCTAGTGATGTTTCGGAAAAAATCCTCCCTAGGGAGGCGTGTGAATCTGTGCCCGTTATGCGGGCTGCAAAAGCTCGTGGGTAGTCGTGAGTGCAGCCTGGAAAGGTTGTGTGCTGCGCGAGATCTTAACCATCACGCTTGCACCCAGCCAAAGCTGATAGAGGCATTGGGCGAGTACTTTCGTATCTTGGCCGGCTCGAAACGACCCTTCCTTTTTACCCGCCGCAATGGCTCGGCCAAGTCGTTCGACAATGCCGTCCGTGCCTAGCTTGAGTGCCGCGCGCATAGGCTCGGAGAGATCTGCAACTTCGGCGCCCAACTTCACGGCCAGGCATTTGCCTTGGCAGTCTGCGAACGACTGATTGGCCCGCCAATTTTCCCAGTACTGATCTAACCTCTGAGCCATGGTTAGACCCGATTGGCCCAGCATTTGATCCATCTCGACGAGGTAATCGTCGAAATAGCGCTTCAGGAGCGCCTCACCAAACGCATCCTTGGACCCGAAGTAGTGATAGAACGACCCTTTCGGAACCCCTGCCTGGGCCAGAATTTCATTCAGCCCCACGGCCGAAAAGCCCTTAGCGCCCATGATGCGCTGCCCCACCTCGAGGATGGTTTCGCGGACATCACTTGTCTGGCTGGCACTAGCAGGGCTCATGGTTGCGAACCATAGCTCAAATTAGACCGGTCGTCTACTAGATATATCTTCAGCTGACTCCTCTCCAAAACGGGCGTGTCTGAGAGTCGATGCTGTGCGCGGCAAGGAAGGCTGGCCTTATGGAAAGCCTAAATCAGGCTTGAACTCCAAAGTTTGTCTTTCCCAGAAACTCCAAAGTCTGAACAGAACCCCCAAACTTTGGAGTTCTGTCCACTTGCCCGGGCAGGCATGACTTCTGGGGCAGGCGCGGGGTGGGTTAGAATGGCAATGTTATAACGTATCGAAAATAACAACATCGCCACCCTTTTCGGATCCCCATGAAACGTACCTTGCTCGCCCTGAGTCTTGCCGTGGCCTTCGGCGCCGCCCCCGCTGCCTTCGCCCAGACCACCCCGGCCCCGGATACCAGTACCGTCAATGCGCCCACGGCCACCGACGGCAGCGATGCCAACGGCAGCTCCAGTGGCGCCAGCCGCAACCAGACCGCCAAGGTGAAGCAGCTCAGCGCCATCGACGTGAGCGCTGCGCTCGACCAGTCGCGCAACTCGCTGTCGCCGGATACGGGCAGCAGCCAGTACGTGATCGACCAGAAGGCCATCCAGCAGCTGCCGCTGGGCGATTCCACGCCGCTGAACCAGGTGATCCTGCAGGCGCCGGGCGTGGTGCAGGATTCCTACGGCGGCGTGCATGTGCGTGGCGACCACGCCAACCTGCAGTACCGCATCAACGGCGTGATCATTCCCGAATCCATCTCCGGCTTCGGCCAGACGCTGGACGCGCGCACCATCCAGAGCGTGAAGCTGCTCGATGGCGCGCTGCCGGCGCAGTACGGCTTGCGCACGGCGGCCGTGGTGGATATCGACACCAAGAGCGGTCATGACCTGGGCAACGGCGGCAGCGTCGGCATCACCGGCGGTTCGTACGGCACGTTGAACCCGAACGCATCGCTGTGGGGCAGCAACGATCGCTGGAGCTGGTTCGTTACCGCCAACTACATGGAAAACGACGTCGGCATCGAAAACCCGACGCCGAGCAAGACGCCGATCCACGACCACACCAACCAGGTGAAGGGCTTTGGCGACATCTCGTATCTGATCGACGACAACACGCGCGTCAGCTTCATGTTCGGCGCGACCAACAATCGCTTCGACATTCCGAACAACCCGGATCAGACGCCGCAGTTCGGCTACCTCGACGTCACCAATTTCAACTCGGCCGACCTCAACGAACGCCAGCAGGAAAAGACGCGCTTTGGCGTGCTGTCGCTGCAGGGCAAGTGGGGCAAGACCGATTACCAGGTGTCCGTGGGCCAGCGCTACAGCAGCGTGGGTTTTGATCCCGATGACATCGGCGACCTGATGTTCAATGGCGTGGCGTCCACCATCAACCGCACCAACCGTGCCGACACGCTGCAGGCGGATTTCTCCACGCCGCTGGGCGATAGCCACACGCTGCGCTACGGCATCTACGGCGAGTTCGAGCGCGGCAACATCAGCAACAACTCGCTGGTGTTCCCGGCCAACCCGGATGGGTCGCAGGCCAGCACCACGCCCATCGCCATCTACGACGCCACCAATCTGCTCGCGCGCACGTATTCCGCGTACCTGCAGGACGAGTGGAGCATCGGCGACAAGTGGACGGTGAACTACGGCGTGCGCGGCGACCGCTACGAGCTGTTCCGCACCGAGAGCCAGCTGAGCCCGCGTTTTGGCGTGGTGTACCAGGCTACCGACAGCACCACCATCCACGCCGGTTACTCGCGCTACTTCACGCCGCCTGCGACGGAAGTGATCGACGACAGCAACATCGCACGCTTTGCCGGCACCACCAATCAATTGCCGAGCGGCGGCAACAACCTGCCGTTGTCCGAGCGCTCGAACTATTACGACCTGGGCATCCAGCAGCAGATCGGTTCCACCCTCACCCTGGGCGTGGATGCGTACTACCGCCAGGTCGATCGCCTGCAGGACGAAGGCCAGTTCGGCGCGGCGCGGAGCTACTCCAACTTCAACTACGACCAGGGTCGCATCCGTGGCGTGGAGTTCACCGCCAACTACGACAACGGCCCGGTGACGGCGTACTTCAATGCGTCCTTCAACCGCGCCATGGGCAAGAACGTGATCACCGGCCAGTACAACTTCAGTCCTGATGAACTGGCCTACATCTACAACAACTGGATTCACCTGGATCACGACCAGAAACTCACCTCGTCGGGTGGCATCACGTACTCGTTCGACAAGGCCACGCATGTCGGCGCCGATTACATCTTCGGCAGCGGCCTGCGCAAGGACGGCGACGGCGTGCCGAACGGTGCATCGCTGCCGTACTACTTCCAGCTCAACCTCAACGTGGGCCACGACTTCACCTTCGACAGCGTCGGCACCATCAAGACGCAGCTGGCGTTGATCAACGCGCTGGACCGCACGTACGAACTGCGCGACGGCACCGGCGTGGGCGTGGGCGCGCCGCAGTTCGGCCCGCGTCGCGGCATCTACCTGAGCCTGCAGAAGGACTTCTCGTTCTAAGCGTCGGCATCTGACGGCGCCTCCTTGTCCCGGTAACTCCCCTTGCTGGGCTGCATCCCCGCCATGGCTTCCAGCCTCCCCCTCACGAGGCCATGGCGGGGCATGCGCTAGACTTCCAGCGTTTCCCCGCAGGCAACGCGCATGTCTTCCCAACTCCCCGATCCGAGCGCGGAAGAACGCGCCCATTCCGACCGACTCTTGGCACGCGTGCGCGAGGAAATCGCCGCGCATGGCCCCATGCCGTTCGCCCAGTACATGGAGCGTTGTCTCTATGCCCCCGGCCTTGGCTACTACAGCGCGGGCAAGACCAAGTTTGGCGAAGCGGGTGATTTCATCACCGCGCCGGAATTGGGTGACCTGTTTGCGCGGTGCGTCGTCAACGCCGTGTATCCCGTGATCCAGATGCTGGGCGACGCCGTCGATTTTCTCGAGCTGGGCGGTGGCAGTGGCGCCTTTGCCGAAGCGGCACTCAAGGCCTTTGCGGCGCAGGGCGCCATGCCGCGCCGCTATTACATTCTCGAACCCAGTGCCGATTTGCGTGAACGCCAGCGCGATCGCCTGGCCGAGGCGCTTCCTTCGGAACTGTTTGCGCACGTGCTGTGGCTGGATCGCCCGCCGGAGCAGGAGTGGCAGGGCGTGCTGTTTGCCAACGAGGTCATCGACGCGTTGCCCACCACGCGTTTCGCGATGCGCGCCGGCGAAGTCTACGAAGAGTACGTCACGCTGGACGGCGAAGGCCGCCTGATGCGCGTGGATCGTCCGGCCGATGCGCTGGTCTCCGGCGCAGTAAGGCATGTCGAGCGCGATCTCGGGGAAGAGTTTCCCGAAGGTTATCGCTCGGAAATCCTTCCGCAGCTGCCGTACTGGATACAAGCCGTTGCGGGCACGCTGACGGCCGGCATGATGCTGTTTGCCGACTACGGCTACGTGCGCCGCGAGTTCTACCTGCCGGAGCGCAACGACGGCACGCTGCGCGCGTTCTACCGCCACCGCGCGCACAGCGATCCCTTGTATTTGCCGGGACTCAACGACCTCACCGCATCGGTCGATTTCACAGCGCTTGCCGAAGCCGGCAACGGTGCCGGCTTCGGCGTGGCGGGCTACATGCCGCAGGCACAGTTCCTGATCGGCAGCGGCTTGCAGGACATCTTTGGCGTGGCGTACGAAAGCGCACCGGACGAGGCAGCGCGTTACGCACTCGCCCAGCAGGTGAAGAAGCTCACGCTGCCCGATCAGATGGGCGAGCGTTTCCAGGTCATGCTGTTCGCACGCGGCATGGATGTATTGCCGCTGCCCGCGGAGTTGCTGGAAGCGGATCAGGGCGACCGACTTTAAGGCGCAGTTCCATGGCTCGAACCGCTGCCCTTCACGCAAGCTGGCAGTGGTCGCGCGCGGTGCATGGACGGCTATTTTCGAGAGCTGCGTTCGCGGGCGCGGAGCGCGGCATCGACCATGGCCAGCGGATGAAACGACAAGGTGACTGTCTGCTCTCCTGCGGGAACGCAGATGGCGCTGAACATGCCGTTGGCGCGATGAATGGCCAGCGGCACGCCGTTGGCCCGTGCCTGCCATCCCGGAAAATCGAGCTGGCTCACCACCAGCCAGCCCGGTCCTTCGGAAGCGGAAGAGTGGACCGTGATGTGCGTGGGCGTGGCGTCCGTTGCCTCTGCCTGTAGCGCGTGCCGGCATTGGATGGCGTCGCGTCTTGCCTGCTGGCGGTCGTCTTCGTCGCGGGGCGTAAGCCAGAAGTCCTTGCGGAAATCCGTGGCTGTGAACGCTGCCGGATCAGGATCGCCAGCCGTCTCGCGCATGTTCACCGGCGTGAGCAGACGAGGGTAGGCGCGCGTGTTGTGCCACACCTCCCAGGTGCGGTCGCCATGCACGCGTTCATATCCCAGGGGTGGCGTCCATGGTTGGTACGACGCCGACGCATCGCGCACGACGTAGTCCACGCCGAGCAGGTTGGCCATCGCACTGTCGGGCCCGGTGTTGTAGGGCGTGTTGATGCGCGGCAAGTTGCCATTGTCGCGGGCGCCGTACCAGTGGTCGTACAACGCATACCGCAAGGGGTTGTAGCCCTGGGTGGATTGCAGGCCGCGCAGGACGACAAGATTGTCCCAGTACACCCAGGCGCCGATGGGTTCGATGCGCTGTGGCAAAACCTTGCTGGTCCCGGGTTGCGCCCGCTGGTAAGACGCAATGGGGTCGCGCAGGAACGAGCGCGCACTGTCGCGCTGTTCGGTGAAGCTGCCATTGAGGTTGTAGCTGCGGTAGTCGACGACCAGCACGATGAGCATCCACGCCACGACGCGTCGCGCGCCATGGTGTTTGCGTGCCAGGTCGCAGCAGGCCAGCGCGGCCACGATGACGGCGCCGATGGACGCGGCATGCCAGTGCCCGTTTGCATCGCGCAGCCCCAGGCTGGCCGCGAAGAGAAGGATCAGGGCAATCACCAGCAGCCGGATGGGCGTACGTCGATCCTGCAGGTCGATATGCGTAGCGGAAAGTCCCACCGCCACCGCCAACGCCAGGTTGAGCAGGTACGCCGCGTCTGACGGACGGCGAAAGAAGTGCATGCCCGGCACGTTGTCGAACAGCCACGGATAGATGGGCGAATGCAGGCCGAGCGAATAGAGAAATGCCACCCCGCCTGCCACGCCAAAGAACGCCAGCTGCCGTCGTTGCCCAGGTTGACGCCACGCACGCGGAAGCCCGAACAAAAGCAGCAGCGGCAGTGCGCCGATGTAGAAATAGGCCTCAATGCGTGGAGCGGTTCCCGCGGGCGTTCCCGCCAGCGCCTTGAGCGCGTTGGGATAGAGGAAGGTCAAGGCATCGGCGACACGCAGTGACCCATCGGCGGATGCGTCCACGGGCAGCGCGGCCCGGTTGGACAACGTCGTAAAGGCAAGCGTGAAAAGCAGCTGGGGAAGCCCAAGCGCAGCGGCAACGACGGCACCAAGCGCGACGCCACGCAACCAGCGCCATCGAGTCGTGCGATCGTAACCGGACCAATGGTTCGTGGTGGCGAATACGCCGTAGGCAGCCAGCAAGGGTATGAGCAGATACGTCAGCTGCACCAGTTGCGTCAGCAGGGCGCCGACGGCCACGCCCAGCAGTGCACCGCGCCGCCATGTCGGCGCGGCGAGGAAATACGCGATGGTCCACAGCGCCACCGGCGCATAGGCATAGGCCAGAACGATGGGCACGTGCTCCATGCGGGACGCTGCGACGCCACCGCCCATGAAGACCAATGCCCCCATCAGGCTGCCGAAAGCCGAGCCACCCCATTGGCGCAACAGCGCCAGCATCGCGGTCGCGCCAAGCAGCATGTGCAGCAGCACGGCCCAGGCGAACCAGGTGGCGCCGGGCGACGAAGGAAGCAGCATCCACGCCATCATCAGCGGCGAGAACAACATGCCTTGCGGGTCCGCAATCTGCGGATAGCCCGCGTAGATGGACGGATTCCACCAGGGGGCAACGCCGTGGTGAAGGCTGTGCGCGTTGAAGAAGACGGTGGGATAGAACTCGTCCATCGCGTCCCACGGCAGCACGCGATGACCGATCAACAGCGGAAGGTAAAGCACTACCCAGGCGGCAAGCAGCACGCCGAACAAGCGGCGAAACGGTGTGCAATCCAGGCGATATGACTCGTCCATGTCGACGGCGCTCAGGCTGAAGCGTCGCGCCGCCACCATGGAGGCACGTTGGGGCTAGTTTACCGGCTTGCTGTCATCCGGCCGCTTCACCAGCTGCCCGTGCTTGAACAGCGACGCGGCGACCTGGTAGTAAGCCGTGGCATCGTCCACCTGGGTCTGGTTGATCGGCGAGTTGGGTACGGCGTCGCCGTTGTGGAAGTCGGGCTTCACCTGTTCCAGCTTGCGCTGCGGCTCCAGCACCGTGAGCACATCGCCACGCAGGTAGCCGAGCTTCTCGTAGGTGGCCGGGAAGGCGCGTTCGCGGCCCGGTTCCAGCTGGAAGATGTCGGCGCCGAAGAAGCGGCTGCGGTAGCTGAAATTGAGCAGGCCCATCACGGTCGGGATGATGTCGATCTGCGCCATCTGCCGCGACACGCGCTGCGGCGGGATGTTCTTCGGCGAATAGATCCACAGCGGAATGTGGTAGCGGTTGATCGGCACGCTGCTGCGGCCCGCGCTGGAGGCACAGTGGTCGGCGGTGATCACGAACACGGTGTTGTCGAAGTACGGCTTGCCTTCGGCACGCTTCAGGAAATCGGCGATGGACCAGTCCGTATACGCCACGGCCGCTTCGCGCGTGCCGTTCTTCTGCGGCACGCGGTTGGCAGGCACCGTGAAGGGGCGATGGTTGGACGTGGTCATGATGTGCAGGAAGAACGGCTTGCCCTGCGCATTGGCCTCGTCCATCTGCTTGAGTGCCAGCGTGTAGAGATCTTCGTCGGCCACGCCCCACACGTTCTCGTGGTGGATCGTCTCGCCCTTGGCAATATCGTTGCGGTCCACTGCGCGATAGCCGTTGTGCGAGAAGAAGTAGTTCATGTTGTCGAAGTAGCCGTAGCCACCGTAGACAAAGTCGGACTGGTAGCCGCGGTCGTTGAACACGTTGGCGGCGGAGAACAGGTTTTCGTTGTTGTGCGCCTTCACGATGGAGTCGCCCGGGGTGGGCGGCACCGACAGCGACAAGGCCTCCAGGCCACGCACCGTGCGGGTGCCGTTGGCGTAGAGGTTGTCGAAGAACATGCTCTTGTCGATCAGCGCATCAAGGTTGGGCGTGATGTTGCCGCGCTTGTCGCTGAACTCGGAAAGGAAATCGGCCGACAGGCTTTCCACGCTGATCAGCACCACGTTGAGGTGCTTCTCCGGACCGGCATGGCGAATCTCGCGGGTCAGGTCATGCGGATCGTCGCTGACATAGGTGGCTTCCGGCGTCTTCACCAGCTCGCGCACGCGCTTGAATGCCTCGTCGTCCGGCAGGGTGCGGTAGAAGCGCGAGTAATCCAGGTGGCTGCTGCGGAAGGCGGCGAAGAACTCGTACACGCCGTTGCCCGAGACTTCGTTCACGTAGGCGTTGTCGGTGCGGTCCTTGAAGGTGCCCTTGATGCCGATGGCCGTGACCACCGTCACCAGCAACCACACCAGCACGACCTTGCTGCGCTGGCCGAAGCGGGTGCCGCCATCGCGTGCCTGCAAGCCGCTACGGCTCAGCCACACGACCACCAGGGTGGCGGCGGCCAGCAGGGTGATCCAGGTGCCCAGTGGGTAGGACTCGCGGATATTGCCGATCACTTCGGTGGTGTAGACCAGGTAGTCCACCGCGATGAAGTTGAAGCGGGTGCCGAACTCGGCCCAGAAGGTGAGTTCCGAGGCGGCGACGAACAACAGGCCGAACAACAGCACGGTGCCGCCGACATACAGCAGCCATTGACCGAGCCGCGACACATAGAGGCGCGTGGGCACCAGCCACAGGTAGAGCAACAGCGGCCAGGCCAGGTAGACGAAGGCGATCAGGTCGTAGCTCAGGCCCACGCCGAAGCCGTAGGCCCAGTACAGCGGGTTGTGCGGCACGCCGCTGCCCGACATGAAGAGCAGCACGATGCGCGTCAGCGCGCCGATCAGCACATAGCTGATGGCGAGCCACCACAAGGGGCGGAACCGCTGGCGCAGCGGCGTGGTCGGCGGGTTCACAGTCGGCACGGATGACTCCGGAAAAGCTGAAGACGAGGCACGGCCGGTCGAGGGCCTGGTGGCAAACGTCCGCGTTCATGTACGTATCCAGCCCCCAGGGCCGGGCGCGCATGTCGGGCCGCGTACCTTACTTGCAAAAGGCTTTCATATTCCTTTGTTGATGCAAATGTACGTGCGAATCAGGCTCCAGGCTGGCGCAACGCAGCAATGGCGGCCACGCGCGCTGCCGTCATGGCTTCGCCAATGGCTGGCCCTTGCAGGCCTTCGGCAACGAAGCGCTCCGCGCGCACGGCCGCTGCCGCATCGCAGGCGCGCTGCAGGTAACCGGCCTGTGGATAGGCATCGTCGGCATGGCCCAGGCGTCCGCGCTTGTCGGCCTCGCAGGCGGCCAGGAACAGCGACAGGCGCTCCGGCCGGCGCAGTGCATCCAGCGACGTCAGTATTCGCAGCACGGTGGCGGGCTTCAATTCGAAGGCGCGATGCGCGTTCAAATGTTCACGGCACACCTGTTCGGCGAGGGCCGCGTGTTCGGTGGGCACTTTCAGTCGCGCCACGAGGCGGCGCAGCGGCTCCACGCCCCCATGCTCGTGACCGATATGGCGCGGTAGCACATCGGCCGGCGTGAGCGCCTTGCCGAGATCGTGGGTGAGCGCGCAGAAGCCGACCACGTCGTTGCCGGGCGCGATGCGTGCGGCCATGTCCAGCACCATTTCCACGTGCACGCCGGTGTCCACCTCCGGATGAAACTCGGCACGCTGCGGCACGCCGTAGAGCGCGTCTACTTCCGGGAACAGCACGGCGAGCGCGCCCGATTCGCGCAGCACGCGCAGAAAAGCCGATGGCTGCGCTTCGCCCAGCGCCTTGCGCGTTTCCTGCCAGACGCGTTCGGGCACCAGATGATCGACTTCCCCATTGCGCACCATCTGCTGCATCAACGCCATGGTGTCGGGTGCCACGGTGAAACCCAGCGGGGCAAAGCGCGCGGCAAAACGTGCAACGCGCAACAAACGCACGGGGTCTTCCACGAAGGCGGGCGAGACATGGCGTAGCAAGCGTTGTTCGAGATCGCGCGCCCCGTGGAAGGGATCGACCAGGTGCCCGTCCTCGCCCTCGGCCATCGCGTTGATGGTGAGGTCGCGACGTGCCAGATCTTCTTCCAGCGTTACCGCCGGATCGGCGTGAAAGGCAAAGCCATGGTAGCCGTGACCTGTCTTTCGCTCCGTGCGTGCCAGCGCGTATTCCTCGCCGGTGTCGGGATGCAGGAAGACGGGAAAGTCCTTGCCCACGGGGCGAAAGCCTTTGTCCAGCATGTCCTCGGGACGTGCGCCAACGACCACGTGGTCGTGGTCGCTGACCGGGCGACCCAGCAGTTTGTCGCGGACCGCGCCGCCGACGAGATAAATGCGCATGACGGGAATTCTGCCACGGCTCAACCAACCGGGTACCTGTGGGAGCGTACCCTGTGCGCGACGGTGTCACTGGCACCGGGCAGTCGCGCACAGGGTGCGCTCCCACAAAAGGTCAGGGCGGGACTCAGCGGCTCGAAACGCGCGCGGCATCCAGCCGTCGCTGGCGCGCCGGCTGCTTGAGCAACACCGGCAGCCAACCCGCCAGCGGCTGGGGCGTGATGCCCAGCGACGCATAGCCATCCACCTTGCCCACGGAATCCGTACGCAACGAACGGAAGTTGTCCAGCGAGAACGGCTTGCCGGGAAGCAGCTGCGCCACCTGCGCCTGCAGGCGGCCCAGGCTGTCGGGCAGCGGGATGATGGGCGTGCGCACGCCCATGGTGTCGCGGATCATGTGCACGATCTCGCCCAGCGTCAGTACGTCAGGGCCATAGAGTTCGAACGTAGTGTCGATGCCGAGCCTGTCGTCGCCGATGCAGCGCGCCATGGCTTCGGCGACATCGCCCGTCCAGGTGGGTGCCATGCGCGAGGAAGCACGCGCGAGCGGCAACGCGGGCATCTGCCGCAGCAGCTGCGCAAAGCGATCCACCAGGCCGCCACCAGCGCCGAACATCACGCTGGGCTGGTAGATGGTCCAGTCCAGCGAGGATCGACGCACGAACGCTTCTGCTTCGCCCTTGCTCTTGAGGTACTGCGACAGGCCCTGACCTGCCTTGAGCGCGCTCATGTGATGCAGGCGCGACACGTTGGCAGCCTGGCAGGCGCCAAGCACGCGCTGCGCCAGATCCACGTGCGCATGCTGGAACGTCTGCTCGCCGAAGGCATTGAGGATGCCGACGAGGTTGATCACCGCATCGGCGCCGTCGAACTGCCGGCGCAGGGCATTGGCGTCATAGACGTCCACGCTGCGCACGCTCACGCCCGGCAGCACGCCAAGCGCGCGCGCCCGCTCGCGATTGCGCGAAAGCACGCGAATGCGATGGCCGTCCCTCACCAGGCGCGGCAGCAGATGCGAGCCCACGAAGCCGCTGCCACCCAGTACCACCAGTTGTTTTGCTTTTGCTGTCACTCGTTTCGTTCCTTCAACGTGCGCTGGCGCTACCCGCCGTGGCCGGCGTCGCGACACTGCTGGCCGGCGCGGCGGTGGCACCTTCGGCAGGCGCCGGTGTCGTTACCGCCGGGCATGTCACCAGCTTACGTTCGCTGCGGCTGTCGGGCAGCGTATAGGTCTGTCCGATGGGCGTCAGGCGCTGCGACAGCGTTACCGCATTGCCGTGCTGGCGCCAGTCGTAGATCACGGCGAAGGACATCACGCGCGCCACGTATTCGCGGGTTTCCTTGTACGGAATGGTGGCGACGAACAGGTCCGGCGGCAGTGAGCCGCGTGCTTCCAGCCATTGGTCCACTTTGCCCGGGCCGGCGTTGTAGGCCGCGCTGGCCAGCCAGGGTGCGCCGTTGAAGCGGTTGGCCATCTGCGCGAGATAGCGCGTGCCAAGGATGATGTTGGTGATCGGGTCATACAGCGAATCGCCACCCGTCCACGTCACGCCGTTGCGCTTGGCCACCAGTGCGGCGGTGGACGGCAGCAGCTGCATCAGGCCGCGCGCATCCGCACCGGAACGCGCGTCGGTCATCCATGCGCTTTCCGCGCGAAGAATGGCGTAGGCCCAGGAAGGATCGATACCGGCTTCTTCCGCCTGCGGCACCACGCCATCCTGGCTGGCGAGCGGAAAACGCTGCTCGTAGTAACGCAACGCATCACCGGTGTTGAAGGTGAACACCGCGCGGTCGTACCAGCCGCGGCGATAAGCCAGGTCTACGGCCAGCTTCATGGTTTCCGCATCGGCACCATCCAGCGCTTGCGTCCATTCGCGGCGTGCCTGTTTCGGCAGGCCCACGGCGTAGAGTTCGAACGCGCGCAACAAACCCTGGTTGGCGAGCAGCGCGTTTTCACGCTGCGGGTTGCCCTTCAGCGTGATCTGGCAGATGCCATATGGCGCGTTGATGCGATCGGCGGCGAGAAACCCGAAGAAAGTGGGCTCGCTGGCGAGGCTGGTGAGTACCTGCTGCGCATCGGCGGCGTGCCCGGTTTCCGCAAGCGCACGCGCGCGGAACCAGCGCCACTCGCCATCCTGCTGTTGCGTGGCGGGCATGGCATTGATGGCTGCGAGCACCGCATTCCAGTCCTGCTGCGCAAGGGCGGCACGCACGCGCCATTCGCGGCTGGTATCCGTCTGCACGGAGGGCGGCAGGGCGATAAGGCGCGCAAGTGCGCTGGAGTCGTAGTCGGTGGCGTGGAACAGCGCCAGCGCGTACATCACGCGGTTGCGCTGTTCGGGCGTGAACGCGAAGCGATCCTGCAGCTTCTGCCAGGCGATATCGGCGGTCACGGACTGCCGCCGTGCAAGCTTCTCCAGCGCCAGCGTGGCAGCCTGCCGGCTGCGCGGCGAATCAGGCCACTGGTTGGCCGCGACCACGGCCGCACCCGGATCGCTCAATGCCGACGCGATGCGTCGTGCGGATTCGCCTTGATCGGCCGGCAGCCATCCGGCCATGGCATTGATGGTGCCGGGCTGGCCGGCGTCGGCTGCGCGATCGATGCGGTCCCACAGGCGCGCTTCGGTAAGCAGGCCCTGGTCGTGCGCTGCACCCAGCACGGGATCACATGCGCCCGGCAGCTTGGGCTTGGCCCACAGCGCGGCGAGGTCGCGATCGAAATCGAGCTGCGCGCCCTTGCTCAGCTGTGCCTGCAACGCGTTGCAGGTGAGGGCATCACCAAGCCCGGGCTGATACATCGCAAGGAAGTTGTCCCAGTCCTGACGACGTGCCAGTTCGGTGAGAAAGTCGCGGCGCAGATCGCTGGCGGACAGCAGGCCCGGATAGCGCTTGAGGTAGTCCTCCACTTGCGGCCGCTGAACCTGGCGGATGTCGTGCGTCAGCGCGGTCGCTTCCAGATAGGGATACAGGGGGTAGTCCTGCAGCCCACTCGCCAGCGAACGCCAGCCATCACCGCCTTGCAGTGCCGCTGCATAGGCTTGCTTGAACGCAGTGCGTTGCGCTTCCGTGGGTTCGGCGGCAACGGCCGCGCCGGCCAGCCACAGGCCGGCGACCATGATGAGCAAGCGTCGGGCGATGCGCCGCGGTGCTGCATGCAGGGACATGACTACTCCTTGTGCCAATACCGACGCAGTGATTGTTCGCGGCTCCGCGGGGGCGGCGCGCTGCGCGGGACTGGGCAGTCTGGCCAATCCCCGCTGAGCGTGACGTGAAACCTCATGCGAGCCGAATCCGCGCATGCCGAAGGCGACCTGCCTGCCGAGGCGCGCCTGTTAGAATCGGCAACCCATGAGCGCCGCATCCGGCGCCCCGAGCCACGCTCCCAGGAAGCGCATGTCGCCAACGTCTTCGCCATCTTCCCGCATTGTGCCTGTTGCATGGCTGGTGCTCGTCCTGGCAGCGCTGTGGGGCGCGCAGTGGTGGTGGCAGATCGGACGTCCGGTGCCGCTGGAGGATGCGCCCAGCGCGCGCATCGCCTGCGTGTCGTACGCACCGTTCCGCAAGCCCGGCGAAACACCGCTCGATCCGCATGCGTTCGTCAGCCCCGAGCGCATCGACGCGGATCTGAAGGCCCTGTCCGAACGATTCGATTGCGTCCGCACGTACTCGCAAAGTTTCGGTCTCAACGCGGTGCCGGGCATCGCGCAGAAATACGGCATGAAGGTGCTCATGGGCATCTGGCTGGGGCGCGACAAGGATTTGAACGATCGCGAAGTGGCGATGGGCATTGCCACGGCGAAAGCGCATCCGGACGTACTGCGCGGCGTGATCGTAGGCAATGAAGTACTGCTGCGTGGCGAGCAGTCGCCCAAGGCCATCACGGGTTACCTCACGCAGGTGCGCGACGCGATACGCGATACGCATGTGCCGGTGACCTATGCCGACGTATGGGAATTCTGGCTGCGTTATCCGCAGATGGCCGACGCTGTTGACTACATCACCATCCACATCCTGCCGTACTGGGAAGACGAACCGGTGGCGCCGGAGTACGCGATCAAGCACGTCGCGAATGTGTATGCCCACGTGAAAGAGAGCTTTCCCGGCCGCGCGGTGATGATCGGCGAAACCGGCTGGCCCAGCGAAGGTCGCCCGCGTCGCCAGGCCAGCGCGAGCCTGGTGAACGAAGCGCGCTACCTGCGCGAGTTCCTGCGGTACGCCGGCAGCGTGGACATGCCGTACAACGTGATTGAAGCCTTCGCTCAACCGTGGAAGCGTGCGCAGGAAGGCACGGTGGGCGGTTACTGGGGCATCTTCGACGTCAACGCGCGCCCCAAGTTCAGCATGCAGGGCCCGGTGGTCGAAGAGCCGAACTGGATCAACGGCTGGTATGCCGGTGCGGCGGGCCTGGTGCTGTTTTCGCTGCTGGGTTTCTGGCGTCGCGATCTGGCCAACACGCGCAGTCGCCTGGCGCTGGCACTCGCCGGCTTTGGTACGGGCACGTCGATCGCGTGGCAGGGCCGCCGCATGATCTTCGATTGCCGCAACGAGGCGGAATGGATTTTCACCATCCTGCTGTGCGTCATCGCAACACTCACCGCGCTTTACCTTGCGCGTCGCGTGGCGGCACGCCTGGCCGGCGCGGCGTTGCAGCTGCCGGATCGCCGCCTGCGTTTTGGCTGGATGTTCGGCCTGGCGTTCTACGGTTTGCTGATGGTCTTCGACGGCCGCTATCGCGACTTCCCGCTCGGCCTGTTCTGGCCGCCGGCGCTGGGTTTCCTGCTGGCATCGTTGCTGGAAACGCGTGACCACTGCGTGGTCCCCATCATCGAGGAACGCTTCATGGCCTGGGTGTTGCCGCTGCTCGCCGCCGTGGTGGTGGCACAAGAGGCAGGGCTCAACCCGTCGACGTGGCTATGGCTGGGCGTGAGCTTCGCGTCCGCCGGCTCGGTGATGATCGAGTGGCGTCGTGCGCATCGACTGTACGCGCACCAGGCGCAGGCAGCCCACCAGTAAGGCGAATGCGCCCGGCGCGAAGCAATACAGCACCAGCGCCACCACGCCCGTCGCCGCCGAAAGCCACGCGGTGAACGGGTGCTTGCGGAACAGCGCCAAGGCGGCAGCGGCCAGGGCCACCCAACCGTAGATGCCCATCTGATAGCCGAAGATGGGTGCAAGGATGAAGCCCAGCACCACGGTGTGCCGCACATCGCAGGCCATGCTCTTGGCGGTGTCGCACGCGTGCGCGACGTCGGCCGATTCGACCAGGCCATAACGCAGCACGCAAACCGCTGCGCCGATCAGGATCAGCGACAGCCAGGGAAGGGTCAGGGAAAGTGCTCGTTTCATCGGCGCATGCGGGCAGGGCGTGGGGCGATATGGCTCGGAAGACGAATCTCGGCCGCTATCGGCAGGTGGTCGGAGAAAGCTTGCGGCAGCGCCCACACCTTGTCGACCTGGAGTTTCTCGGACGTCAGGATGTGGTCCAGTGCGCGGCGCGGCTTCCAGCTCGGAAACGTGGGCGTGGACTGGTCGGGCGGAACGAGGCTCGATCTGGAAAACAGGTGCTTCATTTCCGCGCTGCGGATTTCGGTGTTGAGATCGCCCATCAACACCGCGTGCGGATAGTCCTGCAGCACTTCGGCGATGAAGCCGAGTTGCTTGGCGCGCGCCGGTGCACTCAGCGAGAGATGGGCAATCATCACCGCCAGCGCGTCCGCGCCTTCACCGAAGCGCGCGAGCAATGCGCCGCGGCCGGGAATGCGGCTGGGCAGCGGGTAGTCGAGCACGCTGCTGGGTTCCAGTCGGCTGATCAGCCCGTTGGCCGAATGCGCCAGCCTGGCCATCGGGCGATTGGGCTGATGGCTCCAGAACGGCATGCCCGCCGCTTCGGCGAGGTAGCGTGTCTGGTTGAGAAAACCCGAGCGCAGGCTGCCGGCATCGGCTTCCTGCAGTCCGATCACGTCGAACTGCGGCAGCACCTCGGCGAGGCGATCAAGGTTGTCCAGCTTGCTGCGGCCAGGCAGCACCGCGTTGATGCTGCGGGTGACGTACTCGCTGTAACGCTGCACGCTGGCACCCGCGAGGATGTTGCAGCTCAGCAGTCGCAGGCGGCGCTCGGTGGCAGCAGGAGCGGGGGAAGGGGTTTCTGCGCGATTCATCGGGCGGGCAGGTTAGTCGCAAAAGGGTGAACGCCGCCATCGCGGCGGCGTATCCCGAGAGGATGCCCGGTCAGTTGTGAACGCCGGGAAAGTTCCTGCGCCCGCCGGGGCTTACTTGCCGCCGGCCAGTTCGCGCTTGGCCAGCCACTGCGTGACAGCGGCCAGCTCGTCCAGCGTCTTCACATTGGCCGTGCGGTACTTGCCGTCAATCACCAGCGTCGGCGTGCCATCCACCTGCCAGGCCTGCACCAGCTGTGCATCCTTGCGGATCTGCTGGGTCACCTCGTCGGAGCTGGCGATGCGCATGAAGTCGTCGCGCTTCACGCCGTGTGCGGCGTAGAAATCGGCGAGCTCATCGAGCGTGGAGATCGGGTAGTGATCTTCGAACTTGGCCTTGAACAGCGCCAGGTGCGTCTGCTCCACGGCGCCCAGCTTCTCGGCGGCGTAGTAGGCGCGCGCGAACGGCACCCACTGGTCGTTGAAGGCAGCCGGCAGCAGCTTGAACTTCACGCCCGCCGGCAGCTGCTTGCGCATCTGGTCAGCGACGGGCGCGAAGTGCGCGCAATGGATGCAGCCATAGGAGAACACTTCGACCACTTCCACCTTGCCGTCATTGCTGAGGCGATGGTTGGGGGCCGGCAGCGTCACGTACTCGTTGCCATCGGTGTACGGCGCGGCGTTGCCGGTGTCGGTGGCTGTGCAGGCACTGGCCAGCATCAGGCCGGCGATCAGGCCGAAGGCACGAAAGGAAGCAAAACGCTTGAACATGGAATGGGACTCGTCGGGTGGCGTGTGATGGCGTGGGGAGCGGCTTACTTGCCGGCTGCTTCCTTGGCCACCAGCCACTTCGCGAGTTCGACAGCCTGCTCGTAGCCGCCTGCCGAACGTGCGGTGAAACGGTACTTGCCGTTGACCACGATGGTCGGCGTCTCTTCCACGCCATAGGCCTTCATCAGGTCATCGGAGCGCTTGACCTTGGTGTTGATGGCGAAGGAGTTGGCCACGGCCACGAATTCCTTCGGATCGGCGCCGAACTTGGCGTACACCTTGGCGGCGTCGTCGATGGTGGGCAGTGCCGACATGGGCTTGAGGTTGTTGCCCTGCATGGCGGTCAGTTCCTGCGACTTCCACACGGCGTCGTACATGGCGTCGTTGGCCTTGTCGGCCACGCCCAGCGCCTGCGCGGTCAGGAACGCACGCTGCAGCATCGGCCAGTTTTCCTGCGGCATGAAGGCGGCCGGCAGGTAGGCGACGGCGGCGTCGGCCGGCAGTTCCTGCACCAGCTTGTTCATGGTGGGGTGAAACGCGTTGCAGGCCGGGCAGCCGTAGGAGAATACCTCGGCTACTTCGATCTTGTCGGTATTGCTGACCTTGGCCTGCGCCGGTTCGATGCGGAAGTACTGCTTGCCTTCCACCCACTTGCCATCGTCCACGAACGGCGTGGCCGGTGCGGCGGGAGCGGCGGGAGCCTGCGCGGTGGTGCTGGCAGCGGCCGGGGCGGCCGTGGCAGCTGCAGCCGGCGCAGCGGCCGTGGAAGCCGGCGTCGGCTGCGCGGCCGGAGCGGTGGCGGCAGGCGCGGGCGCCGGCTGAGGAGCCTGGCTGGCGTTGTCGTTGTTGTTGCTGCAGGCGGCAAGCGCGAGCAGGGCGGTGCACAGGAACGACAGACGCTTCATGGGGATCCTCAAATACTCAACTGGACTCGGAGCGAACACGCCGGCCCGCGGCCGGCGTATCCAAAGACATTACTTGGCGGCAGAAGTGCCTGCGCCTTCGGCGGCGTGCAAGCCTTCGACGTAACTGGCCACGGCGGCGATGTCCTTCTCGTCCAGCTTCTTGGCGATGCCCGGCATGATCTGCGCATGGGCGTCCTCGCCCCAGACCGTGCCGTCGTGCCATGCCTTGAGCGTGGCTTCGATGTATTGCGCATGCTGGCTGGTGAGCTGCGGGTACATGGCACCCGGATTGCCGCGGCCATCGATGCTGTGGCACGCCATGCAGGCCGGCACGCCCTTCGTGGTGTCGCCCTGGCGATAGAGCTGCTCGCCGCGCTCGACCAGCGCCTGGTCGGCAACGCCCGGCAGCGCCGACTTGCTGGCGAAATAAGCGCCAATGTCATGCATGTCCTGTTCGGACAGCGGCGCGGCCATGCCCAGCATGATCGGGTTCTGGCGCTTGCCGGACTTGAAGTTCTCGAGCTGGTGGGCGATGTACGCCTCGCTCTGGCCAGCCAGCTTGGGGTACTGCGGATCGGTGGAGTTGCCGTCCATGCCGTGGCAGGCGCCGCAGACGGCGGCCTTGCCCTGGCCAGCGGTGGCGTCGCCCGGCTTGACGGCGGCGGTGGCCTCAGCCGGCTTGGCGGCCTGTTCAGTGGCGGCAGGAGCTGCGGCGGCGGGCGCCGGGGCGGCGGAAGCAGGTTTGGCGGCGGTGGTCGCAGGGGCGGGGCTCTTGGCCTCCTGGGCGAAAACCGCGCCGGAAGAAAGCGCAACGGCGAGGACTACGGCATAACGAACTACAGCGGGCCGGAAACCGGCGGGCCGAAAACTCATACACTTGTCTCCCGAAAAACTGCTATGGCTGCACGGTCCGCGCTGGCCAGCACGTCCGCAACTGGCAGAAACTACCGGATTATCTCTGCGCCACCATAGCCGGTCAAACCATGTCCAATCCATTGCAAGGCGCCCAGTTCGTACTGGCTGCCCACCGAATTTCACAGCTTCCGACCGACACCGGCGCGGAGGTGGCGTTTGCTGGTCGCTCCAATGCCGGCAAGTCGAGCGCGCTCAACACGTTGACCGCGCATCGCGGTCTTGCGCGCACTTCGAAGACACCGGGACGAACGCAGCAGATGGTGGCATTTTCGCTGCCGCCGCTGCCCCAGGGCGAGGGCCAGGCGCCGTTGCAGGCGCGGCTCATTGACCTACCCGGCTATGGCTACGCCAAGGTGCCCGAGGAATTGCGCGCGCACTGGAAGAGCGAAATCGACGCCTACCTGCATCGCCGCGAAAGCCTGCGCGGCATCGTGCTGATCGCCGATATCCGCCATCCGCTGAAGGAATTCGACCGGATGATGCTGGAGTTCTGCTTCGCCACGCACCTGCCTTGCCACGTGTTGCTGACCAAGGCGGACAAATTGTCGCGGGGGCAGGCGGCGCAGGCGTTGGCCGCGTTGCGCAAGGAGCTGGTGGCCAGCAGCACGCAGGCCACCGTGCAGGTGTTTTCCTCGCAGGCAGCGACCGGCGTGGAAGAAGCGCGGAACATGGTGATGACCCTGCTCAACACGCCGCGGCAGTAAGGCCGGCGGACGATTCCGCCTCCCGGCCCGTTCGGCGCAACGCACCACCGGGAGACGTCCGTGGATCGCACGACCATCCATGCCTATGACGACGCGGCGGCCGCGTTCGCCGCCGAGTGGCGCAGCCAGCCAGCACCCGTCGACATGTACGCGTTGCTGGAACGCTTCTTCGTGCCCGGTGGCCGCACGGCTGACATCGGCTGCGGTGCGGGGCGCGATGTGCACTGGTTGAACGGGCACGGTTTTGCCGCCGTGGGTTATGACGCCTCGCCAGGCTTGCTGGCCGAAGCGCGCACCGCGTATCCAAACTATGCGTTCCACCCTGCGGCGTTGCCGGAACTCGACGGCGTGGCGAATGGCGCTTTCGACAACGTCCTGTGCGAGACGGTGATCATGCATCTGCCTGGCGGGCAGATCACGGCAGCATGTCGCCGATTGCTGGACCTGCTGATACCTGGCGGCGTGCTCTACCTGAGCTGGCGCGTGGCGTCCGACACGCTGTCCGAACGCGACAGCCATGGCCGGCTGTATGCGTCATTCGACGCGCGGCTGGTCGAGGACGGCCTTCGCGGCGTCGACATCCTGCTGGACGTCGACACGCTCAACCAGTCCTCGGGAAAACGCGTGCGACGCATCGTGGCACGTCGCACTTAAGCTGCTTCAGCGCTTGTCGACGGCTGCCATGAACACGGCGCACAGCGCCTCCATGCCGGCGCGGTCTTCGTCGTCGAAGCGCGCGACGGAGGGGCTGTCCACGTCCCACACGCCAAACAGGCTGCCGTCGGCACGCACCAGCGGCACCACGATTTCCGATTGCGAGGCGGCATCGCAGGCGATGTGTCCGTCGAATTCGTGCACGTCGCGCACCACTTGCGTCTGGCGTGTCTGCGCCGCCGTGCCGCACACGCCGCGACCGAGGGCGATGCGGATGCAGGCGGGCTTGCCCTGGAACGGTCCCACGACCAGCTCCGTGCCGTCGTAGAGATAGAACCCGCTCCAGTTGAAATCCGGCAGGCTGTGATAGACCAGCGCGGCGAAATTCGCGGCGTTGGCGATCGTGTCCGGCTCGCCTTCCAGCAGGCCACGCGCCTGTTCGCACAGGTCGTCGTACTGTTCGCGCTTGCTGGCGTAGGCCTGCGTCTTCACTTCATACATGGATGGCATCCTCTGGAGCGTGGCCGGCTCCGCCGTGGGTGGCGGTGGGGAAGGGCCGGCGACCGCAAAGGCCGTATTATGCGCCTGCAAGGCGCCGCCGGGATGCCGCCAACAGGGGATGGCCCATGTCGACACTGTTCATCGCCGGTACCGATACCGGTATCGGGAAAACCCATGCCACGTGCACGCTGCTGCACTTCTTGCGCGGACGTGGCAATCACGCGTGCGGCATGAAGCCCGTAGCCAGTGGTTGCGTGGAAACGCCCGAAGGCCTGCGCAACGACGACGCGCTGGCGCTGCAGGCGGCCAGCAGTGCGCCGATGCCGTACGAGTGGATCAATCCCATGGCACTGCGCGAACCGCTGTCGCCGCATCTGGCGGCGGCGCACGAGGGCGTGGAAATCCGCCTCGCTCCGCTCTATGAGGCTTTCGAGCGATTGCGCGGCATGCATGACGACGTGCTGGTGGAAGGCGTGGGTGGCTGGCTGGTGCCCTTGTCACGCAGCCTGCTCGCGTCGGACATTGCACGTCAGTGGCAGTTGCCGGTGGTGCTGGTGGTCGGCCTTCGGCTGGGCTGCATCAACCATGCGCTGCTCTCGGCGCGTGCCATCGCCACCGATGGTTGCCGCCTGGTGGGCTGGATCGGCAATCGCATCGATCCGGACATGGCCGCGGTGGAAGAGAACATCGAAACCCTGCGACACCAGTTGCCCGCGCCGTGCCTTGGCATTCTTCCGCACGGCGTGCCGCCGCACGAGGCAGCGGCTCACCTCGATCTCACGCTGCTCTTGGAATGACATTCACGCGATGCGTGCTTGGATGTGCGTATCGCCAGCAGGAAATCACGGTCATGCGCAGCCATTACTACCTCTCCATCGCCGACCTCGCGCATGCGCGCGGCCCTGTCCCCACGCTGAGCTACAACGGCGCCGGTCCGAACGATCTTGCTGCTGCGGTGCAGGACGCCATGCGCAATCCCGACCTGTTCGAACGCTGGCGCGCCATGCAGGACGAACCGGACGACGTCGATCCTTCGCTGGGCGTGGTCGATCCGCAGGCCACGGCCAGTGCGCGCGTGGACGACCTGCGTACGGACATGGACCTGATCACCGACCTGCCCATGAGCATCGTGCGGCAGCGGCTGAACCTGTTGATCGGCAACAGCTGGCAATTGCGCGACATGCGCAAGGCCTGACGCCACCGTTCCCTGGAGGCAGCGCACCCCGAGCGCGACAGGCGTCGCCTCATGCTGCACCCGCGCAAAACCCGCGGGTATAGCCTGAGGGCCCAGTACTTCCAGCCCTTGGCACTCTCGCCTGCGTATGGGTAGTCTCAGGGTCCGTTTGTCACGTTTCCATGGGGAACCCCGATGCTTCGTCTCCGCACGCTTGTCATAGCCACGTCCATTGCGCTCGCCGCCTGCTCGCAGCAGTCGAACGAGCAGGCCGCCGCGCCCGCGCCGTCCAGCACCGCGCCGGCTCCGGCCTCCACGGCCGCTGCGCCCCAGGCCAATGCCGTCAACCCGTTCCTGCAGCCGAGCACGCTGCCGTTCCAGGCGCCGCCGTTCGACAAGATCACCGATGCCGACTACAAGCCGGCCTTCGAGCAGGGCATGAAGGAGCATCTGGACGAGATCAACAAGATCGCCGACAACCCGGAAGCGCCGACCTTCGAGAACACCTTCATCCCGATGGAAAAGTCGGGCCAGCTGCTGAGCCGCGTGATGCACGCGTTCGACGCCGTCAGCGGTGCCAACACCGACGACGAGTTGCAGAAGCTGCAGGAAGAAGAAGCGCCGAAGTTCGCCGAGCACCAGGACGCCATCGTGATGAACGAGAAGCTGTTCGCGCGCATCGAGACGATCTACAACCAGCGCGATTCGCTCAAGCTCGATCCGGAATCCAAGCGCCTGGTCGAAGTGACCTACAAGAACTTCGTGCACGGCGGCGCCAAGCTGTCGGCCGCCGACAAGGCCAAGCTGAAGGACCTCAACAAGGAAGAGTCCTCGCTCAGCACGCAGTTCACCAACAAGCTGCTCGCTGCCACCAAGGCCGGCGCGCTGGTGGTGGACGACAAGGCCAAGCTCGATGGTCTTTCCGACGGTGATGTCGCTGCCGCCGTGGAAGCCGCCAAGGCCCGCAAGCTCGATGGCAAGTGGGTGATCCCGCTGCAGAACACCACGCAGCAGCCGGCACTGGAAGGCCTGAACGACCGCGCCGTGCGCGAAGAGCTGTTCAAGTCGTCGTGGGATCGCGCCGAGAAGGGCGACGCCAACGACACGCGCGACCTGATCGCCCGCATCGCACAGATCCGCGCACAGCAGGCCAAGCTGCTCGGCTACCCGAACTACGGTGCGTGGAAGCTGGAAGACCAGATGGCCAAGACGCCGGAAGCGGCGATCGGCTTCATGGACAAGCTGGCACCGGCCGCCACCGCGCGCGCTGCCCGCGAGGCCAAGGACATCCAGGACGTGATCGACCAGCAGAAGGGCGGCTTCAAGGTCGAGGCATGGGACTGGGAGCACTACTCCGAGCAGGTGCGCAAGGCCAAGTACGATCTCGACGAATCGCAGATCAAGCCATACTTCGAACTGGACAACGTGCTGCAGAACGGCGTGTTCTACGCCGCCAACCAGCTCTACGGCCTGACCTTCAAGGAGCGCAAGGACATCCCCGTCTGGCAGCCTGACGTGCGCGTGTTCGAAGTGTTCGACAAGGACGGCACCTCCATGGCGCTGTTCTATTGCGACTACTTCAAGCGCGACAACAAGAACGGCGGCGCGTGGATGAGCAACCTGGTCGACCAGTCCAAGCTCATGGGCACCAAGCCGGTGATCTTCAACGTGGCCAACTTCACCAAGCCCGCTCCGGGCCAGCCGGCGCTGCTGTCGTTCGACGACGTGATCACCATGTTCCACGAGTTCGGCCACGGCCTGCACGGCATCTTTGCCGACACGCAGTATCCGAGCCTGTCGGGCGCCGCCACCGCGCGCGACTTCGTGGAATTCCCGTCGCAGTTCAACGAGCACTGGGCGACCGATCCGAAGGTCTTCGCCAACTACGCGAAGAACTACAAGACCGGCGAGCCGATGCCGGCCGAACTGGTCGAGAAGATCAAGAAGTCCAAGACCTTCAACAAGGGCTACGACATGACCGAACTGGTCGGCGCCGCCCTGCTCGACATGAGCTGGCACAGCCTGTCGGCCGATGCGCCGAAGCAGGACCCGGACAAGTTCGAGATGGACGCGCTCACCAAGGCCAAGATCAACCTGAGCTACGTGCCGCCGCGCTATCGCTCCAGCTACTTCCAGCACATCTGGGGTAACGGCTACGCCGCCGGTTACTACGCCTACCTGTGGACGGAAATGCTGGCTGACGACGCCTTCCAGGGCTTCGTCGACAAGGGCGGCCTGACCCGCGAAAACGGTGATCGCTTCCGCGCGATGATCCTCTCGCAGGGCAATACGCAGGACCTGGCCACCATGTACAAGAACTGGCGCGGCAAGGACCCGAGCATCGAACCGATGCTGCTGAACCGTGGCCTGAAGGAAGGCTCGCAGAAGAAGTAAGTCTTCTGCGCAGACAGGAAAAAGGGCCGGCATTGCCGGCCCTTTTTTTATGTCGCCCGCCAGGCTGCTGTCGGCAGGCGAACTTGAAGTTGAGACCGTGCAGCGCCATGTGTTCCAACGACGGGCTGGTGCAGTCGGGTGCAAGGAAAGCAGCGCGATCACCGCGCCTCAACCGCAGGGAAATGTCATGCCACGTATTGCATGGATCGTATGGTTCCTGGCGTCGATGCTCTTTTCGTCGACGGCTGCGTCAGCCGGGTCACGACAAGGTTGCGCACCGTTGCAGGGATTCGAAGCAACAGCTTCCGCACAAGTGGTGATATTCGGCGATTTCCACGGTACGGAGCAGCCGCCGGCGATCTTCGCGAACGCGGCTTGCCTGTTTGCCCGCGATCTGGGCGACGCGCGGGGAGTGATAGGCATTGAGCTGCCCGAATCGTTCAACGCGTACTTCGACCAGGTGACGCCGGAAAACCGCGAAGCCTTATGGACACGGATTCAGGCCGACCCGTTCTGGGATGAATTCAAGGATGGTCGACACGGTGCGGCCATGCTTGAGATGGTGAGAGCCTTGCTGGACGTCACGACGGCATCGCCCGGGCGCATTCGCCTGCTCGCCGTTGCGCGGCAACCTATCGATGCCGAGGGTGCATCGTTGTTCGTGGAGACCATGAAGTCGTTCGATGCACGTCGCGGGCTGGTTTTCATAGGCAATGCCCATGCGCGCTTGATGGGCATGCCGGGCATGCAAGGGTCGCCGTTTGCCGCGAATGTCAAAGGCTCCGGGTTGACGGTGATTTCCCTCAACATCAAGCCAGGCAAGGGCACAGGGTGGTTTTGCACACCGCAATGCGCGTCGAAACGGCTTCCGGTGTTTTCGCCTGAAGGCGATGACGTTCATGTCGTGATGGATTCACCGGCGACACGAGAACCGTGGGACGGCTATTACTACGTCCCCGAGCTGACGCTGTCGCATGCCGTGCGCAAGGCGACGCCTTGAGAGTGCGTGGGAGCGTCTGATTCGTTTGGCCATCCATTTGTCGGTCGTCTGACGTGAGCAGCTTTCGGGCATCCTTGTCGCAAAATCTCGCCAAGCCCTAGACGCGCACTTCACAAATGAGATAGATTCTCATTTAGATGGTGCCCGCAACCCTCCCTTGGGCGCCCACGTTTCACTTCGGCCGCCAGCTCGGGCAGACGTTCTGCCTCCTTTGCCAGCCAGCCGCGTGATCTCCACGCTTGGCAAAGGAATGAACCCACATGCTGCGCTTTACCCCGCTGGCCGCCGTGATCGGCGCCCTGTTGTCCCTGCCTGTCTACGCTGCGGAGTCTGCGAGCCCCGCGGCTGACGCAAAGTCCGCCACCGATCTGCCCGCGCTGCAGGTCACCGCGCTTGCGCCCACCATCGAGCTCAACACGCCGGGCACGGTGTCGGTGATCGATCGCGTGCAGATGGATCGTCACCTGGTCACCAACATTCGCGACCTTGTGCAGTACGAGCCGGGTGTGTCGGTGATCGGCACTGCTGGCCGTTTCGGACTCGACAGCTTCAACATCCGCGGCTTGTCGGGCAACCGCACGCGCATCGAGATTGACGGCATTTCGATGCCGGCTTCGTTCGGCGCCAACGTGGCGGGCGGCAGTTTCCGCGCAGGCCGCAACTTCATCGACCTGGATGACATCAAGCAGGTCGATATCGTGCGCGGGCCGGCCTCGGTGCTGTATCCCTCCGATGCGCTGGGCGGCACGGTAAGCCTTCAGACGAAGGACCCCGCCGACTATCTGCGCGGCGACGGCAGCAACTACATCGCCGTCAAGGAGCAGGTCGACAGCACCGATCGAAGCCTTTCGACCACGGCAACGTTTGCCGGAGGCGACAAGCGCAACGGTGTGCTGTTCGTCGCCAATCATCGCGAAGGCCATGAAACCGACAACAAGGGTGACGTCGGCGGCACGGGCGCCACGCGCACGCGACCCGATCCGCTCACCTACCAGCTCGACAGCTTCCTGGGCAAATACGTGCATACCGCCGACAGCGGCCGCGTGGACCGCTACACGGTGGATGGCTCGCAAACGCGCACGCGGACGGATTCGCTGTCCAGCGTTACATCCAGCGCGCATTACTACGAGTCGCAGGACGAAGACATGCGGTTCCGCGCCAGCGTGGGACAGTGGTTTCCGCAGCTCAACAGCGCTGTCGCCGATACGCTGGACTGGAATGTCTACTGGCAAAAGAGCCGCACGCGCACCAACACGCAGACCGAAACGGCTACCATTGCGCGTTTCTACGACAATCTTCCGCTGCAGGAGAAAGTTGCCGGCGGAAAGATCGTGGCGGTGAAATCGCTGGGTGACGAAGCGGCGGTGACGCAGTCCATCAGCTACGGCGCGGAGCTTTCGCGCACCGATGCCATGTCGACGGTGGATGGCTACGGCATCAACAAGAAAACGGGTGCCACGGGTCAGACATCGGCCTTCCTGCCCGGCAATTATCCGCTGCACCTGATTCCTTCCAGCGAGACGGATCGCTACTCCGTGTTCGGCCAGGACGAGATCGGCTTGTTCGACGGACGCCTGTCGCTGATGCCTGGCGTGCGAGTCGATCGCTACGAATACAAGCCCGATGCTGACGCGCTGTACTCGGCCTATAACCCGGGTTACGTGCCGCAGAACTACGAGAAGACCCACGCCTCGCCCAAGCTCGGCGTGTTGTGGCACTTCAATACGGCGTTGAGCGCGTACTTCAATTACGCGCAGGGATTCCGTCCGCCGCTGTACAGCGAAATCGCCGGTGCATGGAACGAACAACCGTTCCCCGGTTTCAACATTGCCTTCCTGCCCAATGCCAACCTCAAGGCGGAAACCAGTCGCGGCCTGGAACTGGGATTGCGCGGCAAGGGCGACGCGGGCTGGTTCAACGTGGCGGCGTATTACAACCGTTATCGCGACTTCATCTGGTCAGGCTACGCGTTGTCCGCATCGCAGGTGCCGAGCTGGGTGCCGGTGATGCCGGGCATGAATTTCTACTACCAGGCGGTCAACGCACCCAAGGCCACCATCAAGGGCGCGGAGGCAAGCGGCGCGCTGCGGCTCGCGCAGTTCAGCGATGGGCTTGAAGGCTGGACGTTGAAAGGCAATGCATCCGTGGCCAGCGGGCGTTTGATTGAACCGGGCGATACGGGTTACAGCCCGCTCAATACGGTCGACCCCGCCAAGCTTGTGCTGGGCGTGAGCTACGACGCCGCGCAATGGGGCGTGGAACTGGTCGGCACCGGTGTGCGCAGGCATTCGGCGCTGAGCGACCCTGCCGCGTTCCGGCCAGCCGGTTACGCCACCTTTGATCTGTATGCGCACTACACGCCGATCGACAACCTCGAGTTCTATGCGGGCGTGAGCAACCTCGGCGACCGCAAGTACTGGGATTGGGGCAACTTGAACGGCGGCACGCTCGGCAATCTCGTGACCGGCAACGGCCTCAACGATTCGGGCACCGGCGGCGTGCCTGCCGATCGCCTCACCATGCCTGGCCGCACCTTCAGCGTCGCCGCCAAGTTCGCGTTCTGACCGGAGCATCGTCATGCTTGAATCCATTCATTCCCCTGCATCTTCTTTGTCCATTCCCGAGCTGCTGGAGGCCTCGCGTCGACTGCGCGAACAGGAGCCCAACCTTCGTGCACGTGATGTGGCCGATCGTCTCGGTGTAAGCGAAGCCGAGCTTGTCGCCAGTCGTTGCGGCGACGGCGTGACGCGCCTGGAAGGGCCATGGCCTGCGTTGATCGAGTCGCTGCCCGAACTGGGGCACGTGATGGTGCTGACACGAAACGACAGCTGCGTCCACGAGAAGAAGGGCACGTTTGCCAACATCGAGATCGGTGGCGTGATGGGCGTGGTGCTCGATGAAGACATCGACCTGCGCCTGTTCCTCAAGCACTGGGCGTTTGGTTTTGCGGTGCGCGAGGAGTCGCGCGGCCGCTGGCTGCAGAGCCTGCAGTTCTTCGATGGCGATGGTCGCGCCGTGCACAAGGTGTATCTCACGGACCGCAGCCATCATCACGCGTGGTCGGGCCTGGTCGGGCGATTCGCGGCGCCCGTGCAATCGCCGCTGCTGGCCATCCGTGCCGTGGAGGAACCGCTTCCCCTGCAGCTGGAAGACGATGCCGTCGATGTCACCGGCTTGCGCGAACGCTGGCGCCGGCTGCGCGATCCGCATGATTTCTTCGCCATGCTGAAGCAGCACAAGGTGACCCGTACGCAGGCCCTTCGCCTTGCTGGCCGGGAGTTCGCGCGTCCGGTGCTCAACACGGCCATCCGCACGCTGCTCGAATCGGCAAGCAGCGATGGCCTTCCCATCATGGTGTTCGTGGGTTCGCCCGGCGTGGTGCAGATCCACACGGGGCCGGTGCGCAACATCAAGGTGATGGGGCCGTGGCTCAATGTGCTGGACGAGGATTTCAACCTGCACCTGCGCGAAGACCACATCGTGGAAAGCTGGGTGGTACGCAAGCCGACGCCCGAAGGTCACGTGACATCGCTTGAGCTTTACGACGTGCGCGGTGGACAGATCGTGCAGCTGTTCGGCAAGCGCAAGCCGGGCGTACCCGAGCTGGAAGCGTGGCGCGCGCTGGCGGACAGCCTGCCGGACCAGGAGAGCAGCCATGCGTAATCCGTGGTTCGTTGGCGCGTTCACGGCCCTGCTCTCGCTGGCGCTCACGGCACGCGCAGCCGATGCGTCGCTCCGCGTGGTGGCGTTGGGTGGCGACATCACGGAGATCGTCTACGCACTGGATGCACAGGACACGCTGGTCGGTGTCGACAGCACCAGCCTGTGGCCGCAGGCGGCGACACATCTCCCCGATGTTGGCTACGTGCGGCAGCTGGCGGCGGAAGGCATCCTGTCCTTGCGTCCGCAGCTGATCCTGGCCACGCACGACGCCGGGCCGGCGACGGTGATGACGCAATTGCGCGACACCGGCATGCGCATCGAGATGATGCCGGTCACGCGTACACCGCAAGCCGTGGTCGCGAAGGTGAAGCAGGTCGGCGATGCACTTGATCGGAAGCCTGCCGCCGCAGCCCTGGCCGCGAAGATCGATGGGCAGTACGCCAGCTTGTCCAAGGCCGTGGCCGCCATGCCGAAGCATCCGCGCGTGATGTTCCTGATGTCGGCGGGCGATGGCAGTCCCAAGGCCGCGGGTCGCGACACCGCGGCGGATGCCGCCATCACGCTGGCAGGCGGCGCCAATGTGGGCGGCGATTTCAGTGGCTACAAGGCGGTGTCGCCGGAAGCGATGGCGGCATTGGCACCCGACGTGATCGTGCTGATGCATGAGCGCGAGGCCGAACTCGGCGGCATCGATGGCGTGCTCAAACTGCCTGGCGTGGCGATGACGCCCGCCGGGCGAGCGCGGCGCATCGTCTTCGTGGATGGGCAGGCCTTGCTCGGATTCGGCCCACGCAATGCCGAGCATGAACTGGAACTCCAACGCATGCTTGCTTCCATTCGGCCATGAACACGGTGGCGATGGAACGGCCATCTGTCCGGCGGTTTCGCAGCCTTCCGTTGGTGGGGCTGACGGCCTTGCTGTTGACCGTCGCCGTGGGTGGCATGGCGACCGGTGCCATGCCGCTCTCCGCGTCCGATGTGATCGGTGCCTTGTGGCGCGGCGCGACGGGCAAGACGCTCGCAACGGACGATGCCATCGTGCTCATGTTGCGTCTGCCACGCGTGCTGATGGCAGCGCTCGTTGGCGCGGCGTTGGCATGCAGCGGCGCGACCATGCAGGGCTTGTTTCGCAATCCACTGGTGGAGCCGGGGCTGGTAGGCGTGTCGGCCGGCGCCGCACTGGGTGCCATTGGCATGATCGTGCTGGGTGGTGGCGTGCTGGCGTCGCTGCCCGCCGTGATCGCATCGTTCGGTGTCGCGGGCGCCGCGTTTGCCAGTGGCGTCACGGCCACGGCGCTGGTTTATCTGATCGGCAGTCGACGACCGGGCATCGCCACGCTGCTGCTGGCGGGCGTGGCCATCAATGCGATTGCGATGGCGGGCGTGGGTCTGTTCACCTTCATGGCCAATGAACATCAGTTGCGTGACCTGAGCTTCTGGACGCTGGGCAGTCTGGGCGGCACGAGTTGGTCGCGCCTGCTCGCCGTCGCGCCGCTGATGTTGTTGCCGGTGTGCCTGCTGCCGCGCTACGCCAACGCGCTCAATGCACTGTTGCTGGGCGAGCGCGAAGCGGCGCTGTTGGGCTTTCATCCGGAACGGCTTCGCAGGCAACTCATCGCACTGACTGCGCTCGCCACCAGTGCGGCCGTCGCCATGTGTGGCGTCATCGGCTTCGTGGGCCTGTTGGTGCCGCATGTGGTGCGCATGATGTGGGGCCCCGATCATCGCCTGCTGCTGCCCGCCTCTGCGCTCGGTGGAGCAGCGCTGCTCATCGCGGCGGACGCCGTGGCGCGCGTGGTGGTGGCACCCGCCGAACTGCCGATTGGCGTGATTACCGCGCTGCTGGGCGGCCCGTTCTTTCTCTGGTTGTTGTTGCGCCTTCGCGTGGGAGAGTCGACATGAACGTTGCGATGGACTGGCGTGCGTCATCATCCGAGGCGACATCCGGTGTGCTTGAGGCGCGGGATGTCCATCTCAGCCACGGCACGCGACGCGTGCTGCAAGGCATCGATCTTCGCGCGAAGCCGGGCAGACTGCTCGCCCTGATTGGCCCCAATGGCGCTGGCAAGAGCAGTCTGCTTTCCGTGATGGCCGGGCTGCGCCGCCCTTCGCATGGCGACATGCAGCTGGATGGGCGCGCCGTGCACGCGTGGCCGCTGCACGAGCTGCCGCGACGGCGCGCCATGCTGTCGCAGAAGGTGCAGCTGGGTTTCGCCTTTCGCGTGGACGAAGTGGTGATGCTGGGGCGCAGCCCGCAAGGCGCCGCATCGTTGCGCGATGCCGATGCATGTATCGTCGAAGCAGTGTTGCTCGCTACCCGTACCACGCATTTGCGTGAGCGTAGCTATCTGGAACTGTCCGGTGGCGAGCAACAGCGCGTGCAGTTGGCTCGTGTGCTGGCGCAGGTGTGGGATTGCCGCGACACGCCCGCGTGGCTGTTGCTGGACGAACCGGAGGCCGGCCTGGATATCGCTCATCAGCACGACATGTTGCAGCACGCCCAGTCGCTGGCTCGCCAAGGCTTCGGCGTCGTGGTGGTCCTGCATGACCTCAACCTGGCGGCCCGTTATGCCGACGATGTCGCGCTGCTGGCGCAAGGTCGCCTGGTGCGGCACGGCGATCCGACCGAGGCGCTGGAGGCCGACGTGTTGTCCCGCATTTACGGCATTCCCCTGCAACGGACTCTCGACGACGAAGGTCGTTGGCTGATCCATCCGGCGCGCCGGGCCAGCCAGGTGGCTTTTGCGTCCCGTTGACCCGGGCCGGGGAGAATGGGTGGCACGTCTTTCCGGAGCCATCCATGCGCAACCTGGATTTCAGTTCCTGGCACGCCCTGCTGTCGACCATCATCGGGCTCGCGCTTATTGCGCTGATCTCGGTGGGGATACGGTTGCTTGCCATGCATACCGTGCAGCAACGCCGGGAGCGCGAGAACCGCCAGATCAACGAGCGCCTTCGTACCTTGATCGCGGCGTACAAGACGCTGGGTGGCTCCTTCACCGGTGATCTGTCGGTGGACCCTTCACACCTTCGCGACCTGCGGCGAGCCTCGTTGCCGGCGGAAGGCGAGGCGGTCGCCATTGCCCTGCCGGTATCGGACCGGTCGCGCCGCATGCGCGATGCCGTCGAAGCCGCGTTGTCGGACATCATCTTGCTGGGTACCGAGGAGCAGGTGGCGCTGGCGGCGCGTGCGGCCACCGAGCTGGCCGAAGGGCGACCCACGCATACGGCGGAACTGGTGGTGTCGGTGCGCGACTTCATCCGCAAGGTGTTGGACCTGGAACCCGTACCGAAACACCTGGCCATTCCGCGACAAGGCCCGACGCGCGTGGCCGGCACGCGTGCGAAGGGTGACGCCAAAGGCGATTCCAAGGGCAGCGGCAAAGGCGGTGGCGGCATGGGTGGCATGGGCGGCGGCATGGGAGGCATGGGTGGTCATGCCTCTCTCGATGACGATCACACGGCGCATCATTGATTCGGGCTTCGCCGGGCGTTCAGTCGCTCGTGCGATTGTCCCGCGTCGATACCAGCCGAAGGAACGCCTCGTGCTGATATCGGCTCATGCGCAGCTTCTGCCCCGTATCCATGGTGACCACATGGTGGCCGTTGAACCACGGGTGGATGGCCTGTATGCGACGCGTGTTGATGATGGCCGAACGATGCACGCGCGCGAAGTGCCGCGGATCGAGTCGTGATGCGAGCACGGTCATCGTCTCGCGCATCTCGTGCACGCGATCTGCCAGGTGCAGCAGCACGGTGTTGCCGCTGGCCTTGATCCATACGATGTCATCGACATTGACGAAGGTGATGTGCTCGTCGACGCGCACCGGCAGCCGTTGCAGGTAATTGTCGCGCTGGCTCAACGAGTCGAGCGCCTGCATGATCCGCGCTATCGGCGGTTGTTCGGCCGTGTTTTTTGCAGCGAGCCGTTGTTTCACGCGGAGCAGTGTGCTGGCGAAACGTTCGCGGCTGAAAGGCTTCACCAGGTAATCCACGGCGTTCGCTTCGAACGCGCGCACGGCGTATTGCTCGTACGCGGTGACAAATACCGTGGCAGGCATATGGTCGGCGCCGATGGCCGTCACCACGTCCATGCCGTTGAGCGCAGGCATCTGCACGTCGAGAAAGACCAGGTCCGGGGCGTGTCGACGAATGGCCTGCACGGCAGTCTCGCCGTCACCGCATTCGTCCAGCAAGGCGATCTCCGGATCGGCCTTGAGCAGGCGGACGATCGCGCGGCGTGCGATGGGTTCGTCGTCCACCACCAGCGTGACAATGCTCATGCGCTTGCCACTTCCGGTGCTTCATCCGGTTCTTCGATTTCACGGAACGGCAGGCGCAGGCGGCAGATGACGCCTTGCGGCCAGATCATGTCGAGCCTGACCTCGGCCGCGTCGCCGTAAAGTTCGCGAAGCCGCAGCGACGTATTGCTCAGGCCGATGCCGTGGCCCGTGGATGCCTTATTGGCTTCCAGCGTGCTGTTGCGGTTGCGCACATCGATGCAAAGCGTGTCGTTCTCGCGACGACTTTCGATCTCGATGCAATCGGCGCCCACGCGTTCGCCGATGCCGTGGCGAATGGCGTTCTCGACGATGGGCTGCAGGATCAGGCTGGGCACGGCGCCGTGGAGCGTGTCCGGGCTCACGTAGATCTGCGTGGTCAGGCGATCCTTGAAGCGCGTGCGCTGGATGCCGAGGTATAGATCCAGCAGCACCAGTTCGCGCTGCAGGCTGATCTCCTGTCCGTCCTGGTCTTCGAGGAAGGCACGCAGCAGTTCGCTCAGGCGCATCAGCATGTCTTCGGCCGACAGCGTGTCCTCGTCCAGCAGCGTGGCGATGGCATGCAGCGTGTTGAACAGGAAATGCGGTTGCAATTGGGATTTGAGTGCTTGCAGACGCGATTGCGCGAGCTCGGCGGAGAGGCGGTTGGCTTCCAGTTCGCGCCGGGATTTTTCTTCATGAAACGCCATGGCCTGCTGGATGGCGAACAGCGTCCAATACGTAAGCAGCCCACGCGCGAAGTGCTGACCCACGAAGTACCACAGCTGCTGGGTGAAATCGCTGGGTTCGAACAACGTGGAAACCGCGGCACCGATCACCAGGCTGAGCAGGGTCACGCCAAGGCTCAACGGCAATTGCGTACCCAGTCCGCGCAGGCGTACCGGCGAGCGGATGGGATACCTGGCGGCGAGGCGGAACACCCAGGGTGCGAGTGCCGCCCACGTGTACCACTGGATCATGGACCAGCGCAGGTAGTCCCACGGCGACCACACGTGGTCGCGGACCACGATGTCGTGAAGCATGCCCTGCACGCCGAACACGACAGCCACGGCCGTCCACAGGCCGAGATAGTGGCCCAGTCCGATATCCGTGTTGCCCAGCCGGATCTTCATGTTCGCGGGTCCGCATGGATCGTCGAGACCATCTTAGGCGCCTGAATTCGCGGATAGAAGCGACCCGTTCGATCACTACGATTCGTCACTGCGCCACGACGATTCGTCACGAATCGCTGTCGGGATGCATCCGTTCGGCGTTCCATGGCCCCACCCGCACAGGCGTGCGGGCATCTGCCCACGGCCGGAGCGCTGCCATGAACATTCATCGTGTTGCCCTTTCCCTGTCGAGCGTTGCCATTCTGTCGACCACGCTGCTGATGGCGCTGTCCGCCTGTGCGACAACAAGCGATGCATCGTCACGCCACTTGCGTGTCGTCAATGCCACGTACGACGACATGACGGCGCTCGCCTTCGCCCCGAGCGGCAGCATGGATTTTCGCGAGGTGACGCTGGCGCGCCCGTTGACCGGTGCGCTCGGCTCAGTGACCGTCGATGTGCCATCCGGTGCATGTGTGCGCGATGTGCGCGTCACGCTTCACGGCGATCGCACCTTGCTCTATCCGCATATGGACGTCTGTCGTCATGATGGCCTGCGCCTCGCCGTGGGCGCGCGACCGGAACGTTCCACGTCGCTGAAGGACGCGCCCGAGGCCGCCGGTTCGCCGTAAGCGGGCGCACCTGAGTCGGGCTACGATGGGCGAACAAGTCGTAGCCATCGATCCCGGAGGTTGCCATGCGTCGTGTCAGTCGGTCGTTCGTGCTGGTCGTGATGGGGTTTGCCGCAGGCGTGGCTGTGTCGGTGGCGACGCGTGCACTGGCCCAACCAACGGCGGGCAAGCCGGTGGTTGGCACCTATGGCGTGTCGGTTGACGAAGTGAAGCAGAACCTCGTCGAGCCGCAACTGTTCACCGGCCAGTTCCATCGCAAGGTCACGCTTTCCGATGGTTCGGTGCGGGACATCACCTTGATTGCGGTGGAGGAACAAGGCCAGCCCATGGTGAAGTTTCTGGATACGTCGAAGTCCGGCACGTTCGAGAGCACCATGGGGCCCAACGGCACGACCACGAACGGCAAGCTCATGGTCATGGTGAACATCAAGGAGGGCGGGGCGTTGGGTGGTCCGGCGAAGCGAGCTGATGTCCGTTGACGCTACCGTATTTTTCGATGGCATAAAAAAAGCCCCGCAAGGCGGGGCTTTTTCGCGAGCGGTGTTTAGTACGCGAACTCGCGGAACACCGGATCGACGCTGCCGTTCCACGGCCCGTGGAACAGTTCAAGCTTGCGCTCGGCGGGCGTCTGGTTGGCTTCGACAATCTCGATCAACGGTTCGAGGAAGATGCTTTCATCGGCGCCGTTGCGATTCAGCCGGGCGCGGCGCTTGAGGCCGTGCGAGGCGATCTTCAGCGTTTCAGCGGCAAGCTCGCGCACGCTGTGCTTGCGGAACGGCAGCTTCAGCGCCTGGCGCGGCACGCCGTCGCGCAAGGCGTGGCGTTCCTCGCGGGTGAAGTCCTTCACCAGATCCCAGGCGGCGCCAAGCGCTTCGTCGTCATAGAGCAGTCCCACCCACAGCGCGGGCAGGGCGCACAAACGGTTCCACGGACCACCATCGGCACCACGCATTTCCAGGTACTGCTTGAGGCGTACTTCGGGGAAGGCGGTGGTGAGGTGGTCGGCCCAGTCCTTCATGGTGGCGTGTACGCCGGGCAGGGAAGGCAGTTCGCCGGCCATGAAGCGCTTGAAGTCCTGTCCGGCCAGGTCGATGTACTTGCCATCCTGGTAGCTGAAGTACATCGGCACGTTCAGCACGTAGTCGACGTAGCGCTCGTAGCCGAAGCCGTCTTCGAACACGAAATCGAGCATGCCGGTGCGATCGGGGTCGGTGTCTTCCCACACGTGCGAGCGATACGACTGATAGCCGTTCGGACGTCCATCCGTAAACGGCGAATCGGCGAACAACGCGGTGGCGATGGGCTGCAGTGCCAGGCTGGTGCGGAACTTGCGCACCATGTCCGCTTCGCTGCCGAAATCCAGGTTCACCTGCACGGTGCAGGTGCGGGTCATCATGTCCAGGCCCAGGTTGCCGACCTTGGGCATGTACTCGCGCATGATCTTGTAGCGGCCCTTGGGCATCCACGGCATCTCGTCGCGACGCCATTTGGGCTGGAAGCCCATGCCCAGGAAGCCGATGCCCATGCCTTCGGCAATGGAACGCACTTCGTTGAGGTGTGTGTTCACCTCGCCGCAGGTGTCGTGGATGGTTTCCAGCGGCGCGCCGGAAAGCTCCAGCTGCCCCGCAGGCTCCAGCGTGATGGAGGCCTTGTCGCGTGACAGCGCCACCGGGTTCTCGCCTTCGCGCGCCACGTCCCAGCCGTAGCGCGAGGCCAGGGCTTCAAGCAGTGCGCGAATGCCGCGCTCACCTTCAAAGGTGGGTGGACGCAAGGTATCGGTGAGGAAGCCGAACTTCTCGTGCTCGGTGCCGATGCGCCATGCCTCGCGCGGCTTCTCCCCCGCGGCGACGTAATCAACAAGCTGCTGGCGGCTGCCGATGGGTGTGCTCTTGACGGCACTGGGTATGGACACGGGGAACTCCTTGCAGGGCTGGCACCACTGTGGGGGCGACGCATCCTAAATCAAAGTGCCGATTTTCCGAACTTTTGAATTTATGGCGCCATCGCGTGCTGGGCGAGGGTGCCACCTTTCTGTTTACCCGGCGATGTGTGTTGTGGCGGCGAAGGCTCGGGTTGCGCGGCATGACGTCGCGACCCTGGCGGCCACGCCGACATCGCTTGCCGTGGAGCTCAGCGAACGAGGGGGAAGTCGATGCGCATCCGGGCACCGCGCCCGGAACTGCCCTCGAGAATGCTCAGGCTGGCGCCGTGCACGCGGGCCACTTCGTCCACGATGGCCAGGCCCAGTCCACAGCCGTCGGAACCGTTGGCCGTGCTGCGCGCACTGCGGTAGAAGCGCTCACGCACTTTCTCGCGCTCTTCCGGCGGAATGCCCACGCCGCTGTCGTCCACTTCCAGGAAGGGGCGATGGTTCTCCATGCCGCAGCGGATGGTGATGTTGCCGCCAGCGGGCGTGTGGCGAATGGCGTTGTCGATCAGGTTGTTGAGCACTTCGTGCAGCAGCCAGTACACACCGGTGACCTGCACGGGTTCGCTGTCCGCGCCCAGGTCGATGCCGTGGGCGATGGCACGGTCGAGCGAGCTGTCGATCACCTCACCGATCAGGTGCGGCAGATCGACAGCCGTGAAGTGGCTGGCGCGATGGGCGGATGGTTCAGCGCGTGCGAGCGTCAGCAGCTGGTTGGCGGTATGGGCAAGACGGTCCACGCCACCCTGCAACAAGGTGATGCGTTCCTGCAGCGGCGTGCCCGCCGTTTCGCGGGTAAGCACCTCCAGCTGGGCTTTCAGTCCTGTCAGCGGCGTGCGCAGTTGATGCGCGGCGTTGGCCAGGAAATGCTGCTGCGACAAGACCGAATCGCGCACGCGCCCCAGCAGGGAATTGAGCGATTCCACCAGCGGCAGCACTTCCGCGGGCGCGTCTTCGGTGGGCAGCTGGTTGAGGGCGACCGCGGGGCGTCCGGCAATCTGCCGGCTCAGGCGCTGCAGCGGACGCAGGGCGATGCGTATGCCGACCAGGGCAATGATCAGCACCGCGGCCATCTGCACGGTGTCGTTGATCAGGAAGGCCACGTCCAGGCGGTGCACTGCGCGATCACGCCTGGCGGGCGTTTCGGCCACGGTCACCACCAGCGGGTCGCCGGTTTCGCTGGTGCGATAGCTGGCGAGGCGGAACGGCTGGTCGCGGAACGTTATGTTGGTGTAGCTGAAGCCATCCGGCGACTGGCTGTCGGGAGCGATGGGCAGTTCCGGCGAACCGGCGATGGTGGTGCCATCGGGCAGGCTCACCCTATAAAAAAACTGCTCGTCCGGCATCGCGCGCAACGGCGGCGGCGGATGCGAGGGCAGGCCGACGTCCAGCTGGCCGTCGGGCCGGGCGTGGATGCGTGCCACGATGGCCAGCGCCGAGCGCGACAACGAATGATCGAACGCGCTGTGGATCGGGCTGACGATGACGTGATGGTCGACCGCCACGCCCGCCACCAGCAGCACGAACAGCGGCGCCAGCAGATAACTCAGCAGCCGCTTGTGGACGCTGGTGGGGCGCTTGCGCAGGGCCATGAGCGGACTCAGGCGTCTTCGAGGCGATAACCGAGACCGCGGATGCCGCGCACGGTGGCCGAGCTGCCCAGCTTGCTGCGCAGGCGCGACACGTGCACTTCGATGGCGTTGCCCGAGATGTCCTCGCTCCAGCCGGTAATGGCCTGGGTCAGGCGTTCCTTGCTCACCACGCGACCGCTGTGATGCGCCAGGCATTCGAGGATGGACCACTCGCGACGGGTGAGTTCGAGCACGTCGCCTTTCTCGTTGAGCGCGCGGCGTCCGGCCAGGTCGATGCGCAGTCCACCCACGACGATTTCATTGGCGGCGGCGGCCGTGGCGCGACGGATGAGTGCGCGGCAGCGGGCGGCCAGTTCCGGCAGGGCGAACGGTTTCACCAGGTAATCGTCGGCGCCCAGGTCCAGCGCGGTGATGCGGTCGTCCAGGCCGTCGCGGGCGGTGACGATCAACAGCGGGAGCGAGCTGCCGCTGCGACGCAGGCGGCGCACCAGCGAAAGGCCGTCCTCGCCGGGAAGTCCCAGGTCCACGATGGCCAGGTCGTAGTGCGTATCCGTCAGTCGCGAGGCCACCGATTCGGCGTCGCCCACGGCGTCGACCACATAACCGGAACCGACCAGGCCACGCGAGATGGCGTCGGATACGAGGGAATCATCTTCGACGAGCAGGATGCGCATAGGGCACGTCATGGAAATGGTGTGGGCATGCTAGCAAACACGCCTTTCAGTTCGCCGTCGTCGGAACGGTCCGATCTTCGGCGTACGTCGCCCCCCCGGCGCCAAAAAGAAAGGCACCCACCGGGTGCCTTTCATCATCCGTCGGTTATCTGTCGCGCGGCTTAGTAGCGCGGCACCGTGGAGTCGATCTCGCGCGCCCAGGCGTCCATGCCGCCTTCGACATTGAAGATCTTGGTGAAGCCGTGCGCGGCAAAGCGCTCGGCCACGCCGCGGCTGGATACGCCGTGATGGCAGATGAAGGCGATCGGCGCGTCCTTGGGCAGGGCGGCCAGTGCGTCGTAGCCTTCCTCTTCCAGGATGCGGGCCTGCGGCAGCGGGGCCGCGGCGGCACGGCCGTGCGCCGGGCGCACGTCCACCAGGGTGATGTCGCCGGCGGCCAGGCGTTCCTTCAGCTGCTGCACGGTGAGGCTGCCGATGTCCTGCGCACCCGGGAATTTCAGGCTCAGGCCTTCGCCCTGCACGGTGGACACCCAGTCGATCACGATGCCCTTGGCGCGCTGGGCGCTGCCCGGGTCGAAGTGCACTTCGATACCGTTGGAGGTGACCACGATGTCGTGGTCGCTGCCGGGGGCCAGCTGGAAGCCGGCGCTGTGGTCCGGACCGATTTCCAGGTGCAGGGCCAGGCCCTGCGCGTTGGCCGTGCCCTGGCGGATGGCCTCGGCGGCCTTGTCGGTGATGGTGATCTCAGGCGGCGTGCGATCCGGTGCCGAGGCGCCGAACAGCTGGTGCAGTTCGCCAGAGGCGTACATCTGGCGAATGATGTCCGCGCCGCCCACCAGCTCGCCGCCCACGTAGAGCTGCGGAATGGTCGGCCAGTCGCCGTAAGCCTTGATGCCCTCGCGGATTTCCGGGTCTTCCAGCACGTTCACCGTGTGGTATTCCGGCAGCAATTCATTGAGCGTGTTGGTGGCCGCGGCCGAGAAGCCGCACATGGGCTGCTGGCGCGTACCCTTCATGAACAGCACCACGCGGTGGTTCTGCAGCAGGGAGTCGATACGTTCGCGGGTGGCGCTGTCGAGGGACATGGGACGGGAGACTCCGGCAAAGAGGGCGGATTGTAGCCCTTTGCATATGCCGGCGGATTCGGGGGATGCAAGGGGGCGGCCGCTTTGTGGGGCAAAAGCGCCAGGGCGCTCTCGTGCGCTCAAAAGAAACCGTCATTCCCGCGAAGGCGGGAATCCAGCGACTTTCGCTCTTGTCTGCCCCGTCGCAGGGTGAAAAGGCACTGGATTCCCGCCTTCGCGGGAATGACGGTCAGGAGAGGTCTCGCCTGACTAGTTAGCTACATCAAGCCGCCGGCCGCAGCTCCGACAAATCCAGCTTCGCCCGCGTCAGCGGTGCCAGCGCCAGTGCAGCGGCGGGCGAGGGCAGCACCACTTCGCGGCTGGCGCGTCCCAGCGGAGCGACTTGCTCGCTCCAATGGATCAGCTCCATGGCGCCGGTGTGGTCTTCCACCAGCACCGTGCAGTGTTCCACCCAGTCGCCGTCGTTGAGGTACAGCACGCCATCCATGTCGCGCACGTGGCCGAAGTGGATGTGGCCGCAGATATGGCCGTCGAAGCCGCGTTCGCGTGCGTCGTTGGCCACGCGTTCCTCGTAGGCACGGATGTAGGCCAGCGCCTTGCCGATGTGCGATTTCACGATGATGGAAAGCGGCAGGTAGGGAAGCTCCATGCGGCTGCGCATCGCGTGGACCCGGCGATTGGTCCAGCAGATGAAGCGATGCATCACTTCCCCCAGGTGCACCATCCATGTGCGCCCAACCTGCTCCGGATCGAATTCGTCGCCGTGGCTGACGTGGTAGCGGCGGCCGTCGGCCCCTTCGTGCACGGCGTCCAGCGCGATCTTCACGCCGCCGAAGCTCTGGCCGGCCAGGCCGCGCACCGGCGCGTCATGGTTGCCGGGGATGTAGATCACCTCGACGCCGCGGCGCGCCAGGTCCAGCACTTCCGCGATGACCGCACCATGGTCGGCATGCCACCACGTGCGGCGTGCCAGGGATTCCATGTCGATGATGTCGCCGACGAGATAAAGCTTCTCGCAGCGGAGCTTGCGCAGAAAATCGAGCAGGTAGCGGGCCTTGCAGTCGGGCGTGCCCAGATGCACGTCCGAAATGAAGGCGCTGCGGCAATGGAAGGTCGCCATGCTGTCTCTCCCGGTGGTTACCGGGATGCCAGAATGCCGTGGCTTCGTCACCGCACGATGGCGGAAAGGTTGCAGTGTGGTTTCCGCGGCAGGCTTTTCCGCATTGCGCGCGCTCGACTTTATCTGGCGCACCCACCCGGCTTCCTCGTCAACCACGCTTCCCTCACCGTCATTCCCGCGAAGGCGGGAATCCAGCGCCTTTGGCGCTTTTCGCGACAGGAAGAAAGGCACTGGATTCCCGCCTTCGCGGGAATGACGGTGAGGGATAAAGACAGTGAGGGATTTTGGGGTGATTTTGGCGGGATATCAGACCGAGAGCATCCCGACCACCGTCGGCACCGCCGCCTCCGTCCACAGGGCGTACTGCGCGGCGGACGGATGCAGGGCGTCGTCTGCCAGCAGCGCGGGGTGAAGTCGCGAGATGCCAGTGATATCGACGAAATGCGCGCCGCGCGCTTCCACTTCTTCCTGGGCGATGGCGTTATAGACGTCCAATTCGTGCGCAATCTGCAACACGTCGCGCCCGCTGCCATGGGCGAAAGGCGTGACGCCCCAATCGGGAATCGACAGCACCAGCACGCGTTCCGGGCGCATGCCGGCAAGCGCAACGGCGCGATCGAACAGGCCGCGAAATTCCTCGCGATAGTCCTCCGCACTGCGCCCGCGGTACTGGTTGTTCACGCCAATCAGCAGGCTTACCAGGTCGTACGGCGGCTCGAACGTGGCCTCATCCATCGCGGCCGACAGTTCGTCCGTGGTCCAACCGGTGGTGGCGAGGATGGTGGGCTCGTCCAGCGCCACGCCCTCGCGCTCCAGCCGTACGGCCAGTTGCACCGGCCAGCGGCCCGCTTCGGGCACGCCTTCGCCGATGGAATAGGAATCGCCCAGCGCGAGATAACGCATCGTGCCTCAGCAGGCCACGGCAGCGGCAACGCGCGGCTTTTGCGTCGCGGCCATGCCGGCCAGGACGCGCTCCATGCGCACCAGCACTTCGCGTAGCTGGTCTGGCTGTGGCAGCAGGGTCAGGCGCAGGTGGCGGCTGTGCGGCACGTTGAAGCTGCTGCCCGGCACGACGAGCACGGATTCCTCTTCCAGCAGGCGCAGCGCAAAGGCGTTGTCGTCGAAGTCGGCGATGCGGTCGGCGCGAACGCGCGGGAAGGCGTAGAGCGCTCCCGCCGGCGACACCAGGTCGAGAAACTCGCTGGCGGCCACGCCTTCAAGCACGGCGCGGCGGGCCTCATGCAGGCGACCGCCGGGCGAGGTAAGCGCGTTGATGGTCGGTGCCGTCTCCAGCGCCGGGCGCACGGCCCATTGCGCGGTGACGTTGGCGCACAGGCGCAGCGCGGCCAGCAACTGCAGGGCATCGCGATAGTCGGTGGTCTTCGCCGGATCGCCCGACAGGCTCATCCAGCCCACGCGATAGCCGCAGGCGCGGTGCACCTTGCTCAGGCCGCCGAAGCTCACGCACGGCACGTCGCCTGCCACTGCGGCCAGCGGCTGGAAGGTGGTGCCGTCGTAGAGGATTTCGTCGTAGATCTCGTCGCTGAGCAGCAGCAGGCGATGGCGCGCTGCGATGTCCACGATGCGGGCCAGCAGTTCGCGCGGGTACACGGCGCCGGTCGGATTGTTCGGGTTGATCAGCACCAGCGCGCGCGTGCGCGGCGTCACCAGGGCTTCGATTTCCTCGGGATCGGGCAGGTGGCCGTTCTCGGCGAGGCAGCGGTAATAGCGCGGCTTGCCATCATTGAGGATGGTGGCGGCGCTCCACAGCGGATAGTCGGGGCTGGGCAGCAGCACTTCGTCGCCGGGCTGCAGCAGGGCGCGCAGGCTCAGGTCGATCAGCTCGCTGACGCCATTGCCGACGAAGATGCGCTCCACTTCCACGCCGCGCGCGCCGCGATGGCGCTGCTGGGCGGCGATGGCGTCGCGCGCTTCTTCCAGGCCCTGCTCGTGGCCGTAGGCCTCGCTGTCGTGAAGATGACGGGCGATGGCCTCACGCAGGTGCGCCGGGGTTTCGAAGCCGTAGCGGCCCGGGTTGCCGATGTTGAGCTTGATGATCGGCAGGCCGGCAGCTTCCAGCTCACGGGATCGCCGGGTCAGGGCACCACGGATTTCATAGCGCACGTCCGCCAGGTGCGCACTGGGTTTGATCGAGGCCAACGCGAGCGTCCTTCGTCTTGGTGTTGTTGCGGCGCACGAATCCGGCCGCTGACCCGATGCTAACTCGTCCCGACGCGTGGTGGGAGCTGTATTTCGCGGTATTTCGGGCTTTTTTCGGGCAGCGTGGCAGGCAGGGCATAATGTCGACCCATGACGGATGCCGAAACCATTTCGCGACTGCGCCGCATCGGTTGGCGCGGGGACTCCCTGCCAGCCGACGGCCGCCAGTTGGCCCGCGTGGTCGCCCAGCACCGGGCAGGCTACGAACTGCACGACGGCGAGCACTTGTTCGGCGCCCAGCCGGCCGGTCATTTCCTCAAGCGCAGCCTGGACCCGGCCGAGCGTCCGGCGGTCGGCGACTTCGTGGAAATCGAGTCCGGCAAGCCGCCGCACATCGTGCAGGTGCAGCCGCGCCGCACCGTGCTTTCGCGCGCGGCCGCGGGTGAGCGCTACGAACGGCAGATCATCGCCACCAACATCGATTACGTGCTGGTGCTGACGGGGCTGGATGGCGACTTCAATCCGGCCCGCATCGAGCGCTACCTCTCGCTGACCGAAGGTTCCGGCGCACAGCCCGTGGTGCTGCTGAGCAAACTCGACACGCGCGAAGACGCAGCGGAACTGCTGGCTGCGCTGCGCGAGCGCCTGCCGCAGGGCACGCCCATCCACGCCATCAACGGCAAGGACCCGGCGAGCATCGACCTGTTGCTGCCTTACCTGCAGCCCGGCGACAGCGCCGTGCTGGTGGGTTCGTCCGGTGCGGGCAAGTCCACGCTCACCAATACGCTGCTGGGCACCGAACGCATGGCCACCAGCGCAGTGCGCGGGCACGACAGTCGCGGCCGCCACACCACGACCTACCGCGCGCTGCTGCAACTGCCCAGCGGCGGTTGCCTGATCGATACGCCCGGCATGCGCGAACTCAAGCTCACCGGCGAAGAAAACCTCGACCTGTTCGCCGACATCGATGCACTGGCCGAGCAATGCCGCTTTGCCGATTGCGGCCACGGCAGCGAGCCCGGCTGCGCGGTACAGGCGGCGCTGGACAGTGGCGATCTTTCCGCCGAGCGCTGGCGCAACTACCTGAAATTGCGCGACGAGCGCGAGGAGCAGGCCACCACGCTGGAGGCCAAGCTGCGCCGCCAGCGCGGCGGGCGGCCAGCGACCAAACCGCACGGCAATCGACACTCGCGCGATCGCGAATAGCCGCCTGCGGCGCTTTCGCTTCCGCGCGGGTGCACTACTATCGGGGCGTCCTGGTTGGGGAAGCGGGCATGCAGCGGCTGTCGTCGCGTTCGGTGTTTTTCTACAAGCGGGGTTTCCCCGCGTTCTGGCTCGGGTTGTCTGATGCGCTGTTTCTTGAAGACGTGGGATGCGTGGGTGCCGTGCGGGGGAGCAAGGCATGAGCATTGACGTCAGCCGTTTCAGCCCCGAACTCCAGCGCTACGCCGACCTCGACCAACGCCTGCTCGCCGCCGTCAAAGGCATCCGCATCCTGCCCACTGTCGCGTGGCCCGCATCGCTCGAAGACCGCATGATCGCGGCCTACGCTAAGGGCCAGTTCACACTGCCCGATGTGCAGTACCAGGTGCCTGACCTTTCCGCCGAACGCGCCGAACTGGCCGCCATCGAGCGCGAAGCGGGCTACGGCGATCCGCTGGGCGAATACCTGTGCCGCACGGCCGAGTCGTGGCGCATTGCCGCCGAGATGCTGGAAGCCGCGGGCACGGACCAGGTCACCGCACCGTCCATTGTGTTGTATGGCCGGCCCGGTGACAAAATCCCAGGCAGCGAGCGCAGCAACCTGGATGCGGCGCGCTACTTCGTCGAACTCTCCGATGAGCTTGGCTCGGACCTGATTGCCGACGACGTGAATTCGGCGATTTCCGCCGACGACCTGCGCGCGGACCTGAGCAAGACGCTGGACGACTTTTTCGGCGAGCCGCTGATTTCCGTGGAAGTGGACCCGGAGCTCACCGCGAAGGCCGCCGCAGGCGCGACCCGCATTCGTTTGCGCGGCGGTACGCGTTTCACCGATTACGACCGGCATCAGCTGCTGGCGCACGAAGCGCTGGTGCATTCGCTTACCGCGCTCAATGGCCGCGCGCAGCCGCTGCTGGCCTCGCTGGCGCGCACATCACCGCGCGTCACGGCGACGCAGGAAGGCCTGGCGGTGTTCGCCGAGCTGATGTCGGGCGCCATCGACATCTCGCGTTTGAAGCGCATCAGCCTGCGCATTCTTGCCATCGACATGGCCTTGAGCGGCGCGGACTTCGTCGAGGTCTACCGTTTCTTCAGCGATTGCGGGCAAAACCCCGCCGACAGCTTCCACTCCGCGCAGCGCGTGTTCCGCGGTGTGCCGCTCACGGGCGGGGCGGCGTTCGCCAAGGACAATGTCTATCTGTCCGGCCTGCTCACGGTGCACACCTTCTTCCGGTGGGCGCTGAAGCAGCGCCGCATGGATATGTTGCGGAATCTTTTCGCGGGCAAGCTGGCGCTGCACGATGTCATCAGCCTGCAACCCTATTTCGAATCCGGTGTCATCGCCGCGCCACGCTGGTTGCCGCCGTGGATGCAGCATGCGCATGGACTCGCAGGAAAGCTCGCGTTCTCGTTGTTCGTCAATCGCATACACATGGGCAAGGTGGAGGCGGAGACGCTTTCACTGAGTCTCTAGCCTGCTTTTGCAGGAGCGCACTTGTGCGCGACCGGCCTGACCTCGGTCGCGCACAAGTGCGCTCCTACAGGAGGCCTTCGTTGCATACCAGTTGTGTGAACCATCGCGTCACCATGCTGCACCGCATCGTCGGGAGAGAGGTGTCGCCGGTGATACCATTGCGCGATGCCGCCTCGCGGCCCCGATTCCCCATCACATTCGATCTCCCTATCCCATGGCCCTTCCCGAAGAACTGCGCCTAGCCGCTCTCGAGTACCACCGCCTTCCGCGCCCCGGCAAGATCAAGGTCGCCGCGACCAAGCCGATGGTGACGCAGCGTGATCTCGCGCTGGCTTACTCGCCCGGCGTGGCCTACGCCTGCGAAGCGATCGTCGAAGATCCCAACGCCGCCAGCGAAATGACGGCACGCGGCAATCTTGTTGCCGTCATCACCAACGGCACCGCCGTGCTGGGCCTGGGCGACATCGGCCCGCTGGCCGGCAAGCCGGTGATGGAAGGCAAGGGCGTGCTGTTCCAGAAGTTCGCCGGCATCGATGTGTTCGACATCGAAATCAATGAGCGCGACCCGGACAAGCTGGTCGACATCATCGCCTCGCTGGAGCCGACCTTCGGCGGCATCAACCTGGAAGACATCAAGGCACCGGAGTGCTTCATCGTCGAGCGCAAGCTGCGCGAGCGCATGAAGATTCCCGTGTTCCACGACGACCAGCACGGCACCGCCATCATCGTGGGCGCGGCCATCGTCAACGCGCTGGAAGTGGTCGGCAAGAAGATCGAGGACGTGAAGCTCGCCACTACCGGCGTGGGCGCCGCGGGCATCGCATGCCTGGACATGCTGGTGGCGTTGGGCCTCAAGCCCGAAAACATCCTGGCGTTTGATCGCGACGGCGTGCTGTACAACGGCCGCGACAACATGGACCCGGACAAGCAGCGTTATGCGCGCGACACCGCCAAGCGCACGCTGGCCGAAGTGGTGGAAGGCACCGATATTTTCCTGGGCCTGTCCGCTGGCGGCATCCTCAAGCAGGACATGGTCGCCAGCATGGCGGAGCGCCCGATCATCCTGGCGCTGGCCAACCCCAATCCGGAAATTTCGCCGGAAGACGCCAAGGCCGTGCGTCCGGACTGCATCATCGCCACCGGCCGTTCGGATTACCCGAACCAGGTGAACAACGCGCTGTGCTTCCCGTACATCTTCCGCGGCGCGCTGGATGTGGGCGCCACGGTGATCAACGAGGCGATGAAGACCGCGTGCGTGCGCGCCATCGCCGAGCTGGCCCGCATGGAAGCCGGCGACCTCGCCAGCGCCTACGGCGGCGACGTGCCGACGTTCGGCCCCGAGTACCTGATTCCGCGTCCCTTCGATCCGCGCCTGCTGGTGATGCTGGCGCCCGCCGTTGCGCGCGCCGCGATGGATTCGGGTGTCGCCACGCGTCCCATCGTGGACATGGAGGCGTACATCGAAAAGCTCGGCCAGTTCATCTATCGCACCGGCCTGCTGATGAAGCCCGTGTACGAGCGCGCGCGTGCCGACCGCAAGCGCGTGGTCTACGCCGAGGGCGAGGAAGAAACCGTATTGCGCGCCGTGCAGACGGTGATCGATGAGCGCCTGGCGTTCCCGATCCTGATCGGCCGACCCAGTGTGATCGAGACACGCATCGAGCGCCTGGGCCTGCGCATGCGCGAAGGCGTGGATTTCGAAATCACCAATATCGATGACGATCCGCGCTTCAACGAATACTGGCAGCAGTATCACGCGCTGACCGAACGTCGTGGCGTATCGCCAGCCGCCGCCAAGAACCTGATGCGCTCGCGTCCCACGCTGATCGCGTCGCTGATGGTCGAGCGCGGCGAAGCCGACGCGATGATCTGCGGCCTGGTCGGTCGCTTCCACAAGAAGCTCGGCTACATGCGCAGCATCTTTGGCCTTGATCCGGGTGTGTCGTGCACGTCGGCAATGACGGGTGTGATCAACGACCAGGGCGCGTGGTTCTTCCTGGACACGCACGTGCAATGCGATCCCACCGCCGAGCAGATTGCCGAAGCGACGCTGCAGGCCAGCTATCGCCTGAAGCTGTTCGGCATCGAGCCGAAGATCGCGTTGCTGTCGCATTCCAATTACGGCAGCCACGAGAACGCCAGCGCAGCGAAGATGCGCAAGGTGCGCGAGATCCTGGTGCAGCGCGGTCCGAAGCTGGACATGGACGGCGAGATGCAGGCCGATACCGCGTGGGACGAAGCACTGCGCCTGCGCATGTTCCCCAACACCACGCTGAGCGGTCGCGCGAATTTGTTCGTAATGCCGAACCTCGACGCTGCCAACATCACCTACAACATGGTGCGGGTGATGACGGATGGCGTGGCCATTGGCCCGATCCTGATGGGCATCAATCGCCCGGCGCACATCCTGACGCCGGCGGCGACGCCGCGTCGTGTGGTGAACATGACGGCGATTGCGGCGGTGGATGCGCAGATTCGTCAGGCGCAGGGTGAGAAGCGCAGCTGAGTTTGCGCTGCGCTTTTTAGTGTTTGAGAGCGGAGCCTTAGGGCTCCGTTTTCGTTTGGGGTTTTATCGAAATTTCTGCGGCGCATTTGTTGGACGCCGGGCGGCGCTCCCTCTCCCCTCCGGGGAGAGGGTTGGGGTGAGGGGCGGGTGCTCGCGGGAGCGCTTCATTCTTTAGCCGTCATGCCGGCGCAGGCCGGCATCCAGCGCCTTGCGTTGGGTTGTCGCCGTGAGGTGTTTCGTTCTTATGTAACGGAACCGCGACCTAGCTCGCCTGCCGCGGGCTTCCGACCTCCTGCCGGAGGCCGGGTCACTTTTCTTTGCATGCCCAAAGATCCCACGGGACTAGCTTTGCGTCGAAAGTAACCAAAAGAAAGGGCACCCCGGATGACGCGCCTTCCGGGCTTTCAGCCCTCCAGGTCCGCGTGCGGGTTACGGGGTTTGTCGACAGGGCTTCCTGCCCTGACGACAAACTGGCTGGCATCCATGCGAGCCACCCTGCGGGCTGATCCTTCACCCGCGCGCCGCTGTCATACGGGGACCCCAGGAGCAGGAGCCAAAGAGCCAAGGCAAGAGCGAAGACAAGAGCAACACCAAAGGCTCAGGGCCGCGTCTCGATCAATGCCGCCGCGTTCCCCTGTAGGAGCGCACCTTGTGCGCGACCGCGGCGCCTCGTCGTTGCCGCTCCGTCGGCTTGTCGCGCACAAGTGCGCTCCTACAGGGGCAGGAAAGGTTCTCGCGGGTTGGCCCCTCACCCCGGCCCTCTCCCCGGAGGGGAGAGGGCGCGGACCCGCTAGACCAAAGTCGAACCCCTCTCTCACTGTCGCCCCATCAACACCTTCCATCCCCATTCGCGGCCGTATTGACACGATCCAATTGGCGAAAATAGGTGCCGGAGCTACACTCAGAGGGTTTCCCGCCTCTCACCCAGAGGCGATCCACCTACAGCCGCGCCAACCCCCGGCGCCGCGGAGAGAAGCTCCCCATGGATCAGCTCGACGACATCCTTCAACAGGACCTCGACCCCACCGAAACCCAGGAATGGGTCGAGTCGCTCAACGCCGTCATCAATCACGATGGCACCGAGCGTGCGCATTACCTCCTGGAAAAGATGGTCGATTCGACGCGCCGGGCTGGCGGCTACCTGCCGTTCAATCCGACCACCGAGTACGTCAACACCATTTCGCCGGGCAACGAAGCCAAGATGCCGGGCGACGCGGCGATGGAATGGCGCATCCGCACGCTGATCCGCTGGAACGCGATGGCGATGGTGGTTCGTGCGAACCGCAAGCCGGGCGAACTGGGTGGCCACATTGCGAGCTTTGCCTCGTCGGCCACGCTGTATGACGTGGGCTTCAACCATTTCTGGCGCGCACCGAGCGCCGATCACCCGGGCGACCTGGTATTCCACCAGGGCCACTCCAGCCCGGGCATCTACGCGCGTTCGTTCCTCGAAGGCCGCATCAGTGAAGAACAGCTGGACCTCTTCCGCATGGAAGTGGCCGGTCATGGTCGCGGCCTGTCTTCGTACCCGCACCCTTGGCTGATGCCGGACTACTGGCAGGTGCCGACGGTGTCGATGGGTCTGGGCCCGATCCAGGCCATCTACCAGGCGCAGTTCTGGAAGTACCTGGAACACCGCGGCCTGATGCCGAAGACCGACCGCAAGATCTGGTGCTTCATGGGCGACGGCGAAACCGACGAGCCCGAATCGCTCGGCGCCATCTCGCTGGCCGGCCGCGAAGGCCTGGACAACCTGGTGTTCGTGATCAACTGCAACCTGCAGCGCCTTGATGGTCCGGTGCGCGGCAACGGCAAGATCATCCAGGAACTGGAAGGCGTGTTCCGTGGCGCGGGCTGGAATGCCATCAAGGTGGTGTGGGGTTCCTACTGGGATCCGCTCCTCGCTCGCGACACCAAGGGCGTGCTGCGCAAGCTGATGATGGAAACCGTCGACGGCGAGTACCAGGCGTGCAAGGCCTTCGGCGGCGCGTACACGCGCGAGCACTTCTTCAACAAGTACCCCGAAACCCGCGAGATGGTGGCCAACCTGTCGGACGACGACATCTGGCGCCTGAACCGCGGTGGCCATGATCCGCACAAGGTGTTCGCCGCCTACGACCAGGCGACCAAGACCAAGGGCATGCCGACCGTGATCCTCGCCAAGACGGTGAAGGGCTACGGCATGGGCGCGGCCGGTGAATCGCAGAACCCGACGCACCAGCAGAAGAAGCTGGATGCCGAGGCCGTGCGTCACTTCCGCGACCGCTTCAACATCCCGGTGGCCGACGACAAGCTCGCCGACGTGCCGTACTTCCATCCGGGCAAGAACTCGCCGGAAGTGGAATACATGATGGAGCGTCGCCGCGCGCTGGGCGGCTTCCTGCCGCAGCGTCGCCGCACCTCGGACGTGAAGCTCAAGGCGCCGGAACTGTCGGCGTTCGAGCAGATCACCAAGGGTTCGGGCGAGCGCGAAATCTCCACCACCATGGCGCTGGTGCGCGGCATGAACCTCATGCTGCGCGACAAGCAGATCGGCGAGCGCATCGTGCCCATCGTGGCCGACGAAGCCCGCACGTTCGGCATGGAAGGCATGTTCCGCCAGATCGGCATCTACGCGCCGTTCGGCCAGAAGTACCGTCCGCAGGACGCCGACCAGCTGCTGTACTACCGCGAAGACCAGAAGGGCCAGGTGCTGCAGGAAGGCATCTCCGAGGCCGGCGGCATGGCCGCCTGGATGGCTGCGGCCACCAGCTACAGCATCAGCAACCAGCCGATGCTGCCGTTCTTCGTGTACTACTCCATGTTCGGTTTCCAGCGCATCGGCGACCTGGCCTGGGCGGCAGGCGACGCGCGTGCGCGCGGCTTCCTGATCGGCGGTACCGCCGGCCGCACGACGATCAACGGTGAAGGCCTGCAGCACGAAGACGGTCACTCGCACCTGCTCTCCGGCGCGATCCCGAGCGTGAAGTCGTACGACCCGACGTTCTCCTACGAAGTCGCGGTGATCCTGCAGGACGGCACGCGCCGCATGCTGCAGGAACAGCAGGACGTGTACTACTACCTGACCGTGATGAACGAGAACTACCAGCATCCGGACATGCCGGCTGGTGCCGAGGAAGGCATCATCAAGGGCATGTACCTGTTCAAGGATGCCGGCAAGCCGAAGAAGGGCGAGCCGCGCGTGCAGCTGCTGGGTTCGGGCACGATCCTTCGTGAAGTCATCGCGGCGGCCGAGCTGCTGGAGAAGGACTTCGGCGTCACCGCCGACATCTGGTCCTGCCCGAGCTTCAGCGAACTGCGTCGCGACGGTTTCGACGCCGAGCGCTGGAACCGCCTGCATCCGGAATCGGAACAGCGCGTGCCGTACGTGACGGGCCTGCTGCGGGACCGTCAGGGTCCGGCCATCGCCGCCACCGACTACGTGCGCGAGTACTCCGACCAGATCCGCGCCTTCATGCCGGACGGCATGCGCTACACGGTGCTGGGCACGGATGGCTACGGCCGTTCGGACACGCGTGCACACCTGCGTGGTTTCTTCGAAGTCGACCGTTACTGGATCGCCCACGCCGCGCTCGCTGCGCTGGCGAAGGACGGCAAGGTCAACGCGAAGGACGTGGCCCGCGCCATCAAGACCTACAAGCTGGATCCGGACAAGCCGAATCCCGAAACGGTCTGAGGCCAGAGTCTCTGGTAACAAAAAACGCCGCGGCATGCCGCGGCGTTTTTTGTGCGTGGATTTCCACTGTAGGAGCGCACCTTGTGCGCGACCGCCCATTAGGGCGCCTTCACCGTGATGATTGTCGCGAACACTGTCGATCGAGGTCGCTGGCGACTCTGCGGTCGCGCACAAGGTGCGCTCCTACAGGGGGTAGGATGCTGTGCAAAAAAAAACCCGCCTTTCGGCGGGTTTTTCGATACGGGTGACGCCAGCGTCAATCGTCATCCTGATTGCGGAACAACTGGCGAAGCAGGAAGAACGCCCCCACGGTGCCGGCAATAATCGCGGTGGTGGCCACCGGGTGGCGGGTCACGTGGCGACGCAGGCGTCGATACTGATAGTTGGCCTCGTCGGCGAAATCTTCGGCGGCGTGGCCGACGCGGCGCGCATACGTGGTGCGGTTGCGACCGAAGCGGCGGCCAGCTTCGCGACCGCGCTCCACCAGCTCATCGGCGCGGCCTGCGGCCTCACCAGCGTAATGGCGTACTCGGTCCCGGACGCCGTTGACGGTGCTTTCGATATCGTATTGACGGCTCATGGCGTCCTCCTTGCGTGAAGTGATCTCACGTTGCCAGCGCTGGTGTGAGCGGTGCGTAAATAATGGCCAGACGTGTTCAGCTGCGATGATGGCGCCATGCCGGCGTCTCAACCCCGCGGGCGGCCAGCGCGCTGGCAATGATTTGGCGGACAGGTGGCAGCGCCCGGGCCGCCTGCAGCAAGGCATGGCGGGCGATGTGCGCGGCGGGGTGATCGTTCGTATACATCTTCACGATGGCAGCGGTCGCGGCATACAACGGCCACGTCGCCTGTCGATGCAGGTGTTGATAGCGACGCAGCACGCGGTCCGCGGCGATATCCCCGCCTGACGCCGCCACTTCCGCGAGCAGCCTCGCCAACGTTTCCACGCCACGCAAACCGAGGTTGAAGCCATGGGCGGTGACAGGATGCATGCCCACGGCCGCATCACCCGCCAGCGCAAAGCGATGTGCAACGAAACGGTGCGCATAAGTGCCGACCAGCGGATACGCATGCCGTGTGGATACCAGACGCATCGCGCCATGGCGATGACCGAAGCGTCGTTCCATGTCCGCGTTGAACGCCAACTCGTCCAAGGCCATGACCCGCTGCAAGTGATGCGGCTGCAGCGTCAGCACAACGGATGCTTCGTTGCCTCGCAGGGGCAGCAATGCCAGCGTCTGTGCGTGACCAAACCATTCCAGTGCTTCGCTGTGGTGGGATTTTTCGAGCGCCATGCGACAGACCAGCATCGTTTTGCCGAAGTCGTGCATCTGCGCTTCGATGCCGGCTTCACGACGCAGCCGTGAGAAACGACTGTCGGCGGCGATCACCAGTCGCGCCGTAATGTGTTCGCCACTGGACAATCGCAGTTGTGCGCTGTCGCGCGGCAGCATCAGCCCTTCGACCGACGTATCGCACATCAGCGTGACGCGTGGTTCGTGCTCTATGCTCACAAAAGCGGCACGACGTATGCGGTCGTTCGGAACGAGAAAGCCAAGTTCCTCTTCGTGGCTTTCATCGGGTGTCACACGAAGCCCTCGCGTGTTGCATCCGTTCAGCACGCGAGCGCTGCGCAACGCGGAAACATCCGTGGACTCGACTCGTTGCCAGATGCCGAGTTCGCGCAGCATCCGCACGGATTGCTGTGTCAGTGCGATTTCGCGACCGTCGAACGGTGGTTCGCGCAGCACGTCCAGGGGTTGCTGCTCAACGAGGAGAAGGCTGAGGCCCGTTTCTGCCAGGGCGCGGGCCAGACAGAGCCCGGCAGGGCCGGCGCCGACGATGGCGATATCGACGTTCATGGTGAACATGCAAGGGAAGGTGCCTCATGCTATCGAGCACGGGGACACCTCCCTTGATACGGATCAACGCCGTGCGATGTTCCATGCCCGCACGCGTTCAGAGCGTGCTTTCGGCGCCCGTATTGGCGGGGTCCGGCACGGGTTCGGCGCGCAGGCTTTGACGTCGGCGGAGCGTGGGAAACATGGCCATCCACAGACCCACCACGACCAGCGTGCCGATGCCGCCGATCAGCGTCGCATTGATGGCGCCCACCCACGCGGCCAGCAGGCCTGATTCGAACTCACCGAGCTGGTTGGAGGTGTTGATGAAGATGGCGTTGACTGCGCTGACGCGGCCGCGCATTTCATCGGGCGTGTCCAGCTGCACGAGTGCGCCGCGAATCACCATGCTCACCATGTCGAACGCACCCAGCGCGAACAACGCTATCAGCGACAGCCACAGCACCTTCGACACGGTGAACACCAGGGTGGCCACGCCGAAACCGGCAACCGACGCGAACATGATGGGACCGACCCGTCGTTCCATGGAGTGACGCGCCAGCCACAGCGACATCAGCAACGCGCCGACGGCGGGCGCCGCACGTAGCAAGCCCAAGCCCCAGGGGCCGGTATGCAGCACGTCCTTTGCAAAGATGGGCAGCAGCGCCGTGGCGCCGCCCAGCAGCACGGCAAACAAGTCCAGCGAAATCACGCCGAGAACGTCGGGTCGATGGCGAATGAAATGCACGCCGGCGAACAGGCTCTTCAGCGTCGCCGGCTCGCGCTTGGGCTGCGCCTGCTCATATCGCATGCGCATCATCAGCACCACGGCAATCAGGTACAGCACGGCGCACACGGAATAAACGACGCCGGCGCCGGCGACATAAAGAAAGCCGCCTACCGCGGGACCCATGATCATCGCGGCCTGACCTGCCGATGCACTGGCGGCCATGGCGCGCGGCAAGATCGCCGGTGGCACCAACGCCGGAAGCATCGACTGCAGCGCCGGAAATTCGAAGGCCTTGGCGACACCAATGATGAAGACCAGCGCGAGAATGGTCGTCTCATGCGCCAGATGCGCAAGACTGATGATGGCCAGCACCACGATGGCCAGCATGTCGACGATTTGCCCCAGCATCACGATGCGACGACGTTCGAACTGGTCGGCCACGTGGCCTGCCGGCAGTGCCAGCATCACCGATGGAAAGAACTGCACCAGGCCGATCAGCCCCAGATCCAGCGCGCGGCCGGTGATGGCGTAAATCTGCCAACCCACCGCCACCGACAACATCTGGAAACCGAAGCCCGAACAGATGCGGGCGAACCAGAACTGCACGAATGCGGGATGCGAACGCAGCGATTCCGCAGAAGCTTGCGCGGGAGAAGGGGACATGCGGGGATCCTTGCGGGGACGCGACCATTATCGGCAGCTGAAGCGCCAAGGCAAAGCACCGCAGCTTCACGCGCATGTGACCGGCGCTTGCCGGCAACGATCCTAGCGTGGTCCCAAGACAATCGAAGGACGAGGTGCGTCATGGGTCAGTTTGCCGAACGCGTCTACACCGATCCGGCGAAGATTCGCCGATTGGAGTCCCTGGTCGATCAATTGCCGGCGAACGGCCACGTGGTGTTGCAGCTGGTGGACGGCACCAGCTACGACGGCGTGGTGTGTGCGCGTCCGAATGTGCAGGTCTTTCGCGATCCGCAGGCGAATGAAGGCATCAACGGCGTCGTGCGCCTGGAACGACCCGATGCGCCGATGTGGTCCTGCTACGTATGGCTGGGTGACATCCATCGCGTGGAGCATCTGGATTCCACCATGGGCAGCGAGAGCTGAGCCCTCGCTGCCCAAGCCATCATGCGGTCTGTATCTCGCCGGCGAGAGCGATGGGACGGGCGGTCGCGCGTGGTGTCGCATCCAGGCCGAACAATGGCCGCAGCCAGCGCGTGCGACGAATCAGGCCTTCATGCAGAACGGCGCAGCCGACCACCGTGCCCAACAGCATCAGCGTGGGTTCCAACACGGGACCCAGTTTCTGCGGAATCAGCCAGTAGGCGATGGCGAGCATTACGCTCTGGTGCAGGATGTACCAGGGGAACACGGCTTCGCGCGCATACGGCAGCCAGCGGAACGGTCGGTTGAGATAGCGATGGCCCCAACCCAGGACCGCCGCGATGGCGCTCCATGCATAGAAGAAATGCAGCGCGCGCATGCACAGATGGATATCGTTGATCACATTCGATGACCACGCGCTGGTGTCGGCGAAGCTGCCCAGGTTGTCCAGCACCAGAAAGGCGGCGAAGCAGGACACCGCCAGGCCCAGTGAGCGCCGACGCAGGCGAGCCAGTTCGTCCCAGACACCCACGTGTGTGCCGATGACGTAGCCGTAGAAAAACATCGTGGCGTAGTTGGCATGGGCGTACCAGTCGCCAATCACGGCGTGATTCTGCGGAAAACGTGCGGCAAGCAGCAGGTTCCAGCTCAGCACCGGCAGCGCAGGCACCACCAGCAGCGGCCAGCCGCGCAGGCGATGGAGCGTGCCGATCAGGCGTTGCCCGGGACGCGATTCCAGTGCCGGCAGCAGGGCAATCAGCACCAGCGTGAAATTCCACACATAGGGCAGGTACCACAGGTGGTTCCAGGTGACGCCGAAGTTCCAACCGTCGAACGCACCTGCCGGCCACGGACCACCGGTCCAGTAGCGCAGCAGGAAGTGGCCGAAGCCCGGCGCCACCAATCCCCGGTCGACGCCCTGTACATAAGGCTGGATGGGCACGACCACGGCCATGCCGAACAGCAGCGGCAACATCAGCCGCACCGTCCGTTTCCAGGCCAGCGCCGGCAGGCTCAGGCGGCCACGCAGGAAGTGCACCGCCATGCCCGAGATCAGGAACAGCAGGTCCATGCGCCAGAAGCTGGAGGCCAGCATGGGGTACTTCAGCCAGTCGGCGATGTACGTGCTCTTGAGGTGAAAGGTCCAGTCGTCGGCCGGGCCGACGTACAACATGCCCAAGTGGTAGAGGATCAGCAGGCCGAAGGCCAGCACGCGCAGGGCATCGATGTCGTGGCGCCGGTTCATGGACGAAACTCCGTGGGAAAGTGCCGCGCATGCTCCGCCGCGGGCATCCCTGCGTCGCCCGCTAAGTGATTGATTGACCGGAAACAGGGACGAGTGGCGAGTAGCCAGGGACGAAAAGGGCGGGTTCGGTCGCTGCAGCCCGTAGAATTCCCGCATGACCGCCAAGCCCGCCTTCGACTTCGCCCGGTTCCAGCGCTGGCGCCGACCTTTCGAGATCGGTTTCTGGGTCGTCTCGCTGACGATCAACACCGTGTTCAACGGGATGGTGGCGTGGTTCGACGACACCTATCGCGCCCACCGGGCCGAAAGCATCGAGCCGTGGATCTGGGAGGCGAGCAGCAGCCTGGTCATTCTGGCGCTGGTGCCCTTCGTGGTGATGGCAAGCCGCCGTTGGACACTGCGCTTCGGCAACTGGCGACGGAACCTGAAGATCCACCTCGCGCTCAGCGTGGCGTTCTGCCTGGCACACGTGAGCCTGATGATCCTGTTGCGCGTCGCAGCCTACCGGGCTCTCCTGGGCTGGCACTACCACTTCGGCGACGACTGGCTGCAGCAGCTGGGCTATGAATACCTGAAGGACATCCGCACCTACTTCCTGTTCCTGGCCATCATCGGCGGCTACCGCCTGCTGGTGCTGCGGCTGCAGGGCGAGGCGAGCCTGCTGGCGGAACCGGACGAAGGCCCGCCGGTGGAGCCCGTCGATCGCCCGGAGCGTTTCCTGGTGCGCAAGCTCGGTAAGGAATTCCTCGTCGCCGCGCGCGAGATCGAATGGCTGCAGGCCTCGGGCAATTACGTGAACCTGCATGTACGCGGGCGTGACTATCCGCTGCGCGCCACCATGGCCGGCATCGAGGATCGACTCGACCCCAGCCGTTTCGTGCGCGTGCACCGCAGTTACCTGGTGAACCTGGACTACCTCACCGAGATCGAGCCGCTGGAAACCGGCGACGCGCGCCTCACCATGCGCGACGGCGCCACGCTCCCCTGCAGTCGCCGCTTCCGCACCCAGTTGCGCGAACGTTTCGGCGATGCGCCCGTCAGTGCCTGAGCCGGCGGTTGCGCTGCGGCGCCGCCCCGTTCCACTCTTAACGCCTATCCGTGTCAGGAACGCATCCATGAATCAGCGCCTCCGCTTCGCCGCCACCGCCTTCGGGCCCCTGTTGCTGCTTGCCGGTTGTTCCCAGTCCGGCGACCAGGCGCCCCAGCAGGCCGCGCAGGCGCCCGCCGATGATTCCGCCGACAAGCTCAACACGTATCGCCAGCTTCAGCGCATCGGCAATGACGAGATGGCGGTGACGATGGGCAAGGAAATCATCGCGCGCTATCCCAACAGCGATGCGGCAAAGGAAGTGCAGCAAAGCCTGCCCGAGATCGAAAAGCGCTACACCGAGAACAGCGAGAAGAACCGTCTCGCCGGCCTGTGGCGCAATCAGGTGTCGCCGATGGCCGGCGGCACGCAATCCACCGCCACCATCTACACCAGCCAGCCCGCAGGCGACGACCGCGTGCGCCTGGTGCTGCGCCGTCACACCGAGTGGGGTCAGAACGCCTTCCTGTTCAACGGCGGTCCGCATGGCTTCGTGTGCAAGGGCGTGTGCTCCATCAAGGCCACGTTTGACGGCAAGCCCGGCACCATCAGCGCGTTCGCACCCACCACGGGCGAGCCGGCCCTGCTGTTCAAGGACGACAAGGGATTCATCGCCCAGCTGGAAAAGGCGAAGAAGATCACCATGGACGTGACGCTGCAGGACGGCGAGAAAAAGGAAACGCTGGTGTTCGAAACCGGCGGCTTCGATCCGAACAAATGGCAGCCCGTCACCAAGACGGCGGCCAAGAAAAAGTAAGGTCCACGCGCACGCCTCTCGCGCGTTTGGAACGCCGGAACTCACGGAGATGAAAGTCATGGCAGTCAAACATCTGCTCGCCACCCTCGCGGTCGTCGCAGCGCTGAGCGCATGCACCCGCGTCGGCCAGGATTACACCACCCGCATGGAAGCCCGCCAGCAGGCTTATGTGACCGCGGCAGGCGCGCCCGTCGACAGCTTCCGCTATTTCAGCCTGTGGTCGTGGGAGCCGTTGAGCGACTCGGCGCTGGCCGTGTACACGCGGCCGAACGAGGCGTGGCTGATCGATCTGGATGGCAAATGCCGCAATCTTGAATTCACCAACCACATCGGCCTGACGTCATCGGCAAGCGAAGTGTCGGCGCGGTTTGACCGTGTGATCACGGGGCCGGCGGATGCGCCTTGCTTCATCAAGCAGATTCGGCCGGTGGATATCGCGAAGTTGAATTCGCCGCAGCAGGGCAAGCCGCGTGAGGTGGAGGAGGCGCCGCGGCCGGCGAAGTAAGGTTTGCTGGTTGTTGTTTTTGCGATGTGTGTTGCGATGTGTATTGCGGTGTTTGTGCGTCGTGTATTGGACGACGCCTCCGCGCATTTTCTCCCTCTCCCCTTTGGGGAGAGGGTTGGGGTGAGGGGTGGGTGTTCGCGACACCGTTTCTATACCTCACCACCATCCTGGCGAAGACGTTCCAATCCCTCGCTGTCATCCTCGCGATGACGTTTCTACCCCTCACCGTCATCCCAGCGAAGGCTGGAGGCGCTTTTCAACGGCCGAAGGGCCGGTCATCCAGTGGCTTTGCCTTTGCTCTTAGGCTCTTTATCGGCCTCTCCGCGACCTGGTTCGCCTGCCGCGGGCTTCCGAACTGCTGCCGCAGTCCGGGTCACTTTCTCTTGCTTGCCCAAGAGAAAGTAACCAAAGAGAAGGGCACCCCCACTTGGCGCTGTCTGGGCTTGCAGCCCAGCCAGCCCGTGAGGAGCGGCCGGGCTTTTCGACCGGGCTCCTGCCCGGGCGAAAAGTGCCTGACATCCATGTCAGGCACCCCTGCGGGGCCTGATCGTCCACCCCTCACCGCCGCACAGGGGGCCCAAGATCAAGAGCGGAGCAGACGGCTCGTGCAGCTTCGCTGCACATCGCGTCGCGAAGCGTTGCACGCGTAGCGGCTTCTTCGTGGGTCGGCCACGCCGCTTTCGATCCCCCTGTAGGAGCGCACTTGTGCGCGACAACCCCACGCCACGGTCTCATCCAGGCGCCGGTCGCGCACAGAGTGCGCTCCTACAAGGGGATCGCGAGAGCGAAAGGGTTGCTTCGATTGACCATGGCCATCGTTGCGCCGATGAACAGCACTTCGGGCCTTCGCCGGGATGACGATTGGGATAGAAACGGCAGGCGCTAAAGGCGGGTTCGAATGACGGGGGCGGGAGAAACAACAAGCCTGCAAACACGTCTCTCAATTAAGAAACAACTTCTCCGCCAACTTCGCCAACGGTTTCTCCATCGCATTCTGCAACCGCGGCGGCAATTCCAGCGGCTTCAGCAACATCTTCACCGTCATCTCCGCGGGAATATTCCGGCGCAGCAAATCCTGCGCGCGTCCGGTGACACGCTTGAACTCTGCGTGGTTGTCCTTGTGCTGCGGATAGCACTGGTTGAACACATGGCGCAGTGCGATGTCGCTGTCTTCGCTGCGAATCTCGTTCACGCGGCGCAAGATGGCCCGGAACACCTTGTAGCGACCGAAGCCTTCGCGTTCGCGGTAGAGGCGATAGTGTTGGTAGAAGTGCTTGTAATGGCGCACTTCGTCGCTCTTGATATGGCCCGTGAGCTGTTTGAGCACCGGCTCGTCGGTGATGTCGTTGAGTGCGCGATAGAGGCTGGCGGTGCCGGTTTCCACTACGCAGCGTGCGGCCAGTTCCAGTCCGCGGCAGGACTCCAGTTCGTCGGCGGTGCAAACCGCACCATATTCGGCCCAGAACTCGGCAAAACCCTTGTCCCAGTCGAATTCGGGCCACACGGTTTTCACGTAGGTGGCGAGCGCACGGCCGTGCTGCAGTTCTTCGTGTTCCCAGTGTTGGCTGAGCCAGGTCTGCAGTTCCTCGTCGCCGGCAAAATGGTCGACGAGGTTGTGTGTGTAGAGGTCTGAGCCGCTTTCGACGAACGATGCGCTGCACAGCAGGAAAAACAGATCTTCGTTCTGGCGGATGCGAGGGATTTCGATTCGGCTGAAGTCCAGGCTTTCCAAGGTCCAGGGCAACGATTGGGCGTAGCTCACGCGGGCATTCCTGTGCAGGGCTAAGGCGTGGCTCGACGCGGAACGCGGAGCCGGCCTGACATGACGATCTTGTGACAACAGCATACGACGAGACGGCGACGCGGGATTAACGAGCGCCGACCCGGGAAGTCAGCGCACCACGGTGACGGGCACGTGCGCCCGCTCAAGTACGTCACCGGAAACCGACCCCAGCAACCAGCGCGCGAGGGCGCCGCGCTCGGTGTGGCCGATCACGATGTGGTCCACGCCGTGGCGACGTACCTGTTCCAGCAACACGTCGCCCGGGCTGCCGCGCACGACTTCGGCATCGATGAGGGACGCGCCACCGGGAACGAGTTGCTTCACTTCGTCGAGCAACTGCGTGCAGCGCCTGGCGCCCTGGTCGGTCATCAGCAGCGCGCAGGTATCGGCGCTTCCCTCGGTCATCTGCAGCACGCTCACGACCCGTACGCGACCACCCGCGGCCTGGGCCATTTCCACGGCAAGGCGAACGGCGCGTTGGGAGGTGGCGGAGCCGTCATAGCCGACCAGCGAGTACTTGAGCATGCGCCATCTCCTGGCTAGGGCAGGCACACTGCAGGGGACGGGTGAAGCGGACCGTCGACGGCGCGTGCCTGCGGTTCTACGGATGTCGACACCAGCGTAACGCCGGGCGGCCAGCCCCGGCTACGGTGCGTTACGGTCCGGCCAGGACCTCGCCCCAGGGGCCTTTAAGCCTCGCGACAGCGTGGTCCCGGGGATCGTTAACCGTGCAGCCAGCTATTTCTACATGACGTTCACGGCGACTGCCGAGGATGGAAGGGGCTGAGACGCGCCCAGGGTTGGCGTCGTCCGGGTCCTCACTCATGACAAGGAGACTGCGATGATCAAGCGTACGTTCGGAATGGCGGCTTTGGTGCTGGCTTGTGCGGGTGCCATGACGGCGCTGCCCGTGTCCTCCGCCAAGGCGGCCGACGCTGAAGTGAAGTGCGACCTGAGCTTCAGCATCTCGGGCTGGTCGCTGATCTACAAGCACGCCGAAGGCTCCGGTACCGTCGTGTGCAGCAATGGCCAGCGCGCCAACGTCAAGATCTCGGTCAACGGCGGCGGCCTCACGGCTGGCAAGTACCACATCGACAATGGCAAGGGTGACATCACCCATGTGCACAACATCGACGATGTGTTCGGCAGCTACGCGCAGGCGGGTGCCGAGGCAGGCGTGGTGAAGAGTGGCGAGGCGCAGGTGCTGTCCAAGGGCACCGTGTCGCTGGCGCTACATGGCAGTGGCGAAGGCGTGAACCTGGGTGTTTCCGTCGGTGCGTTCGAGATCGAACGCGTGAAGTAACCCTCGCCGCGGGATAGGCGGTTCAAAGGGCGCCTGATGGCGCCCTTTGTTTTGCAGCGCGTACACTTTGCGCGTTTCCTGCCCGGAGTGTGGTCATGCGTCGATTGTTGTTACTGCTGTTTTTAAGCCTTTTCCTGGGGCTGGCACTGCCTGCGTTCGCCGATGAATCCGCGGTGGCCATGCCGCAGGCGGGACAGGTGGCTCCGGAGTTCCACCTGCAGGACCAGAACGGCAAGTGGCACACACCCGCAGATCACAAGGGCCACTGGGTCGTTCTGTACTTCTATCCGAAGGACTTCACGCCGGGTTGCACCACCGAGGTCTGCACGTTCCGCGATGACGTGGCCAAGTTGCGCCAGCAAGGCGCGGACGTATTGGGTGTGAGCCTGGACGACGTGAAGTCGCATGCTGAATTCGCCGCGAAATACCACGTGCCGTTCCCGCTGTTGTCCGATGCGGATGCGAAGACGGCGCAGGCCTATGGCGTGCTCGCCTCGAAAATGGGCTTCAAGTACGCGCACCGCACCACCTTCCTGATCGACCCGCAGGGCAAGATCGCCAAGGTCTACCAGGATGTCGATCCCGAGAAGAATTCCACGCAGGTGCTCGCTGACCTTGCCTCGCTGAAGGCGGCCTCCTGATGTTGCTGAAGGTTCGTGGTGACAAGAGTCGTACTGACGGTTTTGCGTTCTGGCGCCTGGTGACGTGGCTCATCCTGTTGCTGGCGGCCTACGGTTGCCTGCAGTACGCGCTGCATGCCGCGCGCCTGTGGGAGACGTTGCAGCCGCTGCCGGCATCGGACGCGGAAGACATCCAGCAGCTCCACCGCATGCTGGCCTGGGATGTCGTGTACTTCCTTGGCGCGTTCGCGCTGGTAGTGATCTGCGCGGGTGCTATTCTCCGGCAGCTTTGGTCTCGCGCCGCGCTGCAGGTGGCCGCCGTGTTGCTCGCGGTGGGCTGGGGATTGGTGGGCGGGCTGACGCTGTATTCGCAGTGGCACCAGTTCAGCCAGGGCATGGCCGCGACGAACGCCCAGTCCGGGCTGGATACTGCCTCGCAGCTGGCGCTGGATCAGATGCATCGCTCCGTGCTCATGGCGCTGGCGATCAAGTTCCTGTGCGTGCCCGTGCTGGCGTGGCTGGCGTGGGCGCTGGGACGTCCTGAGGTGAAGGGGCAATTCCACGGGCGGCGTCCACGTTGAGCGATTCAGGTCCGGTTGCCGCGGCGCGGGTTATCGCTGCGGCGTCGTCCGTGCCGGATCTTTCCATGCCCCTGCGCCGTCTCTCGCTTGTCGCCGTTCTCTCGCTGGGCAGCCTGTCGCTGCATGCGCAGGACCTGGCCACGACTTGTCACGCCACCAGCAGCTACGACCTCACCGTGTCGCCGGGCCGGCTTGTGTTCGATCGACCGCAACCGCTGCCACGTCAGGTGGAGTTGCGCGATGGCAGCCTGAGCACGGACGGCACACCTGTTTCCCTGCGACCGGATGATCAGGACAGGCTGGCCGTGTTCGAGCGTGAATTGCGCGCCCTGATGCCCCGCGCCAAGGCGGTCGCCGGTAACGGCGTGGATATGCTGGCGGCGGCCATGCACGACGAAGGGGCGCGGCTTTCGCTTGATCCAGCCACGCGCACGGAGCTGGACCGTCGGGTCGCAACGCGCGCCACCGAACTCAAGCAGCGCATCGCCGCCAGCAACAGCACCCACGACTGGCAGGGCAACCTGGCCGACCAGTACGCCAACCAGCTCGCCTCGGACCTGATGCCGCTGCTGGCCAACGATCTGGGCCAGCAGGCCGTGAATGCCGCCATGACGGGTGATCTCCAGGCGGCAGCCAACCTGCGCGACACCGCCGCCGACCTCACCACCCAGCTGCGCCCCCGCCTGGAGCAGCGCATGCAGGCGCTGGCCCCGCAGGTACAGGCGCTTTGCCCGGCCGTTCAGCGCCTGGCCGAATTGCAGCAGGGCATTCGGGCCGCCAATGGCCAGCCTCTCAACTTGCTTGAGGTCGGCCAGTAAAACCGGGGCTGAGCATGAGTCTCTCCTTCGCCCGGGATTAACCTTCTGCTAAGTGGCGGAGGACGAGGATGGCACCCGCTCACTCGTTCTCGGCTGTCAGGAGGCGACCTCGTGTCGCACGCACCGCATTGCAACGCGCTCATTCGTCGTGGTATCGATGACCGGGACCTGTACCGCAGGGCCCTCAGGCGGGTCCGGGAGCCCGGCCTGCAGGCACTGCTGGCCGAAAACCTGCAGACGCTGGACACGCTGATCGGCGACCTTCAAGCACAGGTTCACGCGACGGGTGGCACCCCCGCCAGGCACGGCACGCTCGCCGGTTCAGTACGCAGCGCCCTGGCCGACATGGTCACCGGCATGGCATCCAACCGTGATACAGCCTGGGTGCACTACTTGGCACGCAACGAATGCGGGCTGCTCCATCGCTTCGAGGAGCAGATGGCACGGGCATCCGGCGATACGGCGCGTGTGCTGAGAGTCCAGTTGTCGCGCCTGTACGGCATCCACAAAGATATGCACTGCCTGGCCGGCACCACGCACGGCTGACCGGTTCCACCCCTCAAGGAGTGCATGTGCCGTCGACCCCTGCGGACGTGCTGGATTTCTGGTTCGAGCCGGCATCGCAAGCGATGTGGTTCGATCGCAGCGATGCGTTTGATGCGCGTGTGCGCGAACGCTTCGGCGACACCCTGGAGGCCTCGTTGCGCGGCGAACTCGATGCCTGGACGCAGACGCCCGAAGGTTGGCTGGCGCTGCTGATCGTGCGCGACCAGTTCAGCCGCAATCTGTACCGCGAGTACGCACGCGCGTGGGCAGGCGACGAAGCCACGCAGGTGATCGCGCTGGACGGCATGGCGCGCGGCGACGATCAACGGCTGACGGCCTTGCAGCGCGTGTTTGCCTATATGCCGCTGGAACATGCGGAAAGTCGCGTGCTTCAGGCGCATTGCGTACATCTGTTCGAGCGCCTCGTCGCCGGCCAGCCCGACGGCGAGCGCCCCGCCATGCAGCACTTTCTTGATTTCGCCCGGAAACATCACGATGTAGTAGCGCGGTTCGGACGTTTTCCCCACCGCAATGCAGTGCTCGGTCGCCCGGACACGCCTGAAGAAAAGACCTATCTCGCCACACCGGGCTCGGGTTTCTGAAAGTCGTCTTGCGTTTGATCATCAGCGTTGGTCACCGATGACAAGGAGTTCACCAAGCGACGCTATCTCTTCATCACCCTGCTCTTGCTGAGCGCCTCCGCGTACGCGAGCAATACCTATCGCGTCGGCAGCGAGGTACTTACCGTGGGCGACAGCGCGGTTCGCGCCATGCAGCTCATGGGCAAGCCGGACTTCAAGGAGCCCGTGCAGAGCGACTACGGCGGTTACCAGGGTGAGCGCTGGCAGTACATGCGTGATGACGGGCGCGTCGTGATCATCACCATCATCAACGGCAAGGTGTCGGATATCGCCGATCGCTCGCGTTAAGCGAGCGCGTGGACGGCTAAGCGGGCTTGGCCCACAAGCCATCGCGGCGGAGGCGCATGTCGCCGCGTGGCATGTCGTCGCTAAGGTGAATTCTCCAGCCCGGAGGACCACCAGCGATGCGTCGATATCTTGTTCTGGCCAGCCTGTTGTTTGCATGCGCGGCGCACGCCGGTGGCGGCACCTTGCGTGTCGGCAGCGAGGTGCTTTCACCGGGCGACAGCGCCACGCGCGTAATCGAGTTGCTCGGCAAGCCCTCGTATCGGGGACACGCCAAGGCGCCCAGCAGCCGGTCAGGCGGCAAGAAGGGCGCGAAGTCTTCATCGTCCTCGGGCGGCGAGCAATGGCAATACCGGCAGGGCAACCGGATCGTGACCATCGTGTTGGCCAACGGCAAGGTCACGTCCATCCGCGACGACGGACGTTGATGACGATGGCGGCCTGCGTGCCGCTCATGCGATAAGGGGCGCGTTTCCAGGGAGATCGCGCCATGTCCGACGTACTTCAATCGACAGACAGTCGCTCGGGCAGCCTGCTGCGGTCGCGTGGCCCGGGTGCGCACGGCAAGGTGACCAACATCGAGCTGTTCTTCGATCTGGTGTTCGTTTACGCGGTGACCCAGCTCTCCCACACGCTGCTGCACGACCTGAGCCTGTCGGGTGCGTTGCACGTGCTGCTGCTGTTCCTTGCCGTGTGGTGGGTGTGGATCTTCACCGGATGGATCACCAACTGGCTGGACCCCGAGCGCCTCGCCGTGCGGCTGCTGGTACTGGCGCTGATGCTCGGCGGCTTGCTGCTGTCCACGGCGTTGCCCGAGGCCTTCGGTGAGCGCGGCAAGGTGTTCGCCATCGCCTACGTCGGCATGCAGGTGGGGCGTTCGATGTTCATGGTGTGGGCGTTGCGTCATGCCAGCCAGAGCGCGCGATTCAATTTCTATCGCATCACGCTATGGCTTGCGGTCACCGGCGTGTTGTGGATCGTGGGCGCGTTCTTCGCGCAAGGCGAAATGCGGTTGGCGTGGTGGGTAACCGCATTGCTCATCGAATACCTGGGGCCGGCGGCGTATTTCTACGTGCCGGGCCTTGGTCGCTCATCCACCAGCGAATGGGACGTGGAAGGCGGGCACATGGCGGAGCGCTGCAGCCTGTTCGTGATCATTGCGCTGGGTGAATCCGTGGTGGTGATGGGCAGCAGTTTCGCGGACAGTGCGCGAACGCCGGATCTGTGGCTTGCCTTTTTCGTGGCCTTTCTCGGTTGCGTGGCCATGTGGTGGATCTATTTTGACCTGGCCGTGGAACGCGGCAGTCGTTCGATTCGGCAGTCGGCGGACCCGGGGCGCACCGCGCGACTGGGCTACACGTATCTCCACTTGCTGATCGTCGCCGGCATCGTGGTGTGTGCCGTGGGCGATGAGCTGAGCCTGGCGCATCCGCACGCGTTGGCGGAAACAGCGGAAATCGCGGTGCTGCTGGGTGGCCCGGCGCTCTATCTGCTGGGCAATACGTTGTTCAAGCAGACCGTGAATCACACGAATCTGCCGTTCTCGCATCTGGCGGGTTTGCTGCTGCTGGCCTTGCTGATATGGCCTGCGCGCAGCATGTCGGTGATGTCGCTGGCAACGGCCACTACGGTCGTGCTTGTGCTGGTGGCTGCGTGGGAAACATTGTCGTTGCGCAGCGTGCGGCGAGAGCTGTACAGCGAGGCGAGCGAGTAAGTCGTCGCGCTTACGCGGCGGATGCGTGCTGCAAATCCGCGAGCAGCTCCTGTGCGTTCCACGCGCGCCGCGATTGCTCGGCCTCGTGGACCAGGGCTGCGAGTCGCGCATTCACGGGTGCCGGGACACGATGTTCTCCGGCCAGGCGTACGACCTCGCCGTTGATGACATCCACTTCCGTGGGGCGACCGCGTTCCAGGTCTTCCCACATGGACGAACGCGCCACGGGATCGATGGCCAGCAGGCGCGAGGCGAGTCGACGAAACCACGCGTCGGGCATTTCCAGCACGCGCGGCAACCACTGTGGCGGCAGCGGGGTGAGCTTGGCGGGCTGGATGTCGGCGGCGGCGAACACATCCAATGCCTCACGCTGTGCGAGCGCCAGGCAGCGGCGCCAGTCGCGCTGGGAAAGTTCTTCCTTCAACGGTACGTCCGCCAGGGCATTCAAGGCGTTGTTGAGGTTGAGCAGCAGCTTGGCCGCCAGCACGGCCGGCATGTCGTGGCGCGCCTGCATGGGCAGGCCGGAGGCTTCGAAAATGGGCAGGAACGCGGCGAGGGACTCGTGCGCTTCCACCATCAGTTCACCGCCGGAACCCTGGTGAAAATCGCCAGGCACGCGTTGCAGCACATTGAACGGCACCATGCCGGCAAGCACGGGATGTCCCGGCAACGCTTCGCGCAGGATGGCCGCATTGTGCAAGCCGTTCTGAAAGCTCACCACCGGCACGCCCGGGGCGAGCACGCCGGCCAGTTCCTGTGCGACGGTTTCGGTTGCTGACGATTTAACCGTCACCAGCACAAGGTGCGCCTTGGCGGCGGCGAACGGGTTCACCTGCAGCTCCAGGTCGCGCGTGGCCACATGTTCGTGGCCTCCTTGCAGGTCGCTCCAATCGAGGCCGCCATGGATGCGCCACGCATCGATGACGCGACGGCGACCGATGCAGGTGATACGGGCGTTTTCATGCAACCGGGCGCCGAGATAGCCGCCCACGCTGCCTGCACCGTAGATGGCGATGCGGGGCAGGGCATGCGCGCTCATGCGATGGCCTTGGCCGCGGCGCGACCCGCGATGCGACCGGAGAACAGGCAACCACCGAGGAAGCTGCCTTCCAGCGCGCGGTAGCCGTGCAGTCCACCACCGCCAAAGCCCGCCGCTTCGCCCACGGCATACAGCCCCGGCAGTGGTTCGCCGTTCTGGCCCAGCACGCGGGCATCGAGATCGGTTTCCAGGCCGCCCAACGTCTTGCGCGTGAGGATGTTCAAGCGCACGCCGATGAGCGGACCGTTCGCCGGATCAAGCAGGCGATGCGGCTTGGCCACGCGCACCAGCTTGTCGCCGCGGTAACGCCGCGCATTGTGGATGGCCATCACCTGGCCATCTTTCGCGTAAGGATTGTCGAACTGGCGATCGCGCGCTTCGATCTCGCGACGCAGGTGCGCGACATCGAGCAACGTATTGCCCGCCAGCGCGTTCATGCCGGCGACGAGTTCTTCCAGCGTGTCCCGCACAATGAAATCGCGACCATGCTGCTTGAACGCCTCTACCGGTGCAGGCGCGCCCTTGCCGACGGCGCGCTTGGCCACCTGTCGCCAGCTTTTGCCGGTGAGGTCGGGATTCTGTTCGGAGCCGGACAGCGCGAACTCGCGGCGAATGATCTGCTGATCGAGGATGAACCAGCTGTAGTCGTGGCCGGTCTGACGCAAGTGTTCCAGCGTGCCCAGCGTGTCGAAGCCAGGCCACAGCGGCCCGGGAAGACGCTTGCCGGTGGCATCGAACCAGAACGACGACGGGCCCGGCAGGATGCGAATCGCATGGCGCGGCCAGATCGGGTTCCAGTTCTCGATGCCTTCCACGTAATGCCACATGCGGTCGCGGTTGATCAGCCGCGCACCCGCGCTTTCGGTGATGCCGAGCATGCGGCCGTCGACGTGGGCAGGCACGCCGCACAGCATGTGCGCAGGGGGCGGCCCCAGCCGTTCGGGCCAGTTCTTGCGCACCAGCGCGTGGTTGCCACCGATGCCGCCCGAGGCCACGATCACCGCCTGCGCGCGCTGTTCGAACCCGTGCAGCACATCGCGCGAGCTGGGCTTGCCGCGCTCCATGCCATCGGGCGTGAGCACATTGCCGCGCACGCCGACGACAGCGCCGCCTTCGACGATCAATTCATCCACCCGATGGCGAAAGCCGAACTGCAGCAGCCCCTTCGCTTCGGCCTCGCGCGCGCGGCGCACGAACGGCTCGATCACGCCGGGGCCGGTGCCCCACGTCACATGGAAGCGCGGCACCGAATTGCCGTGGCCCACGGAGCCATGGCCGCCACGTTCGGCCCAGCCGACCACGGGGAACCAGCGCATGCCCATGGCGTGCAGCCACGCGCGTTTTTCGCCGGCGGCGAAATCCACATAGGACTCCGCCCAGCGACGCGGCCAGTGGTCTTCGGTACGGTCGAACGCGGCCGTGCCCATCCAGTCGGCCAGCGCGAGTGCGTGCGAATCGCGCACGCCCATGCGCCGCTGTTCCGGCGAGTCGACGAAAAACAGTCCTCCGAATGACCAGAACGCCTGTCCCCCCAGGCTTTGTTCCGGCTCCTGCTCCAGCACCAGCACGCGCTTGCCTGCATCGGCCAGTTCCGTGGCGGCCACCAGCCCGGCGAGGCCGGCTCCCACCACGACCACATCGCACCCGTCCCGCATTCCCCGCCTCCCCGTGGCGTTGCGTTCCCGAACCTCGAACTTAGCGTGCCCGGCAGGTCATTCCTATGCGCGCTGCGTCATAGCCCGGAAGCCCCGCCATGACCGATGGCACGGCGTGACCACAGGCCCATGCCCCGTCGTCATGCTGTGCTGCATCGTGACTTTCGAGGTCGGACGACGAACGCGGAACGTGGGGCCGGAGGGAATCGAAATGCATGCGGTTGAGAAGGCGAGCAGGTTCGATGCAGGACGTGCACGGGTTGGTCCGGTTCACGCCGGCGATATCGATGTGCACGACGGCCGCTGCGTTTGTTCGATGGGTCCGCTTGCAGGACGGTTCGCGAGGGCAATCGCTTGCGCATGACGACAAGGACAACAAGAAGCTGACCACAGCCAGGGATCGTGCGCGCGCCGGCGGAGGCGATTTCGTGCACAGATTCTTTTGTCGGGGCTCCCCAGCACGACGTTGAGACCACGCCGGGCAACCGGCGCGGTCTGTTTTGCTTACAGGGGAACCACGGAACCTTGATTGACGGGCTGCTAGTCTCGCGACGTTTTTTTCGTCGAGAGAACCGCTCTTCATGCACGATTTCCTGACACGTACGCATCTTTCCGACAACACCATCACCACATTGATCAACATCGGTATTGCGGTGCTGATTCTGCTGATTGGCATCTGGCTGGCCGCGCGCGGGGCCAACATCGCGCAACGCGCCATGCAGCGTGCGAATGTCGATCCCACGCTCACCGGGTTTCTGCGCAACCTGACTTATGGCGTGCTCATCGCGCTGCTCATCGTGATGGCGTTGCAGCAGGCGGGCGTACCTTCCGCGCCGCTGGTCGCTGCGCTGGGTGCCGGCGGACTGGCCATTGGCCTGGCGCTGCAGGGCTCGCTGAGCAACCTGGCGTGGGGCGTGCTGCTGATCGTGTTTCGACCTTTTCGCGTCGGCGATTACGTGTTGGCGGGCGGCATCGAAGGCACGGTGCGCGACCTCAGCCTGATGCACACGCTGCTGGTGATGCCCGACAACCGCGAGGCCGTGGTTCCGAATGCGAAGATCGGCTCGGACGCCATCATCAATTTCAACCGGCTCGGCACGCGCCGTTTCGAGCTGAAGGTGCGCATTGGCTACAAGGACGATATCGGCAAGGCGATGGACATCATCCGTGAGCTGTTCACCGCAGACGCACGCATCCTGAAAGATCCCGCGCCGGGTGTATGGACCGACAGCCTGACCGACAGCGCCGTGATTCTGGTGCTGCGCGCCTATACCCGGTCGGGCGATTCCTGGGGCGCGCAAACCGATCTGCTGCGCGCGCTGAAGGACCGTCTTGGCGCGGAGGGCTTCAGTCTGGCGCCCGGTCCGGCGCAGTTCGTGATGCTGCCGGGCAAGCCTTCGGAGCAGACCACCTGACGAAGTGGAATGCATCGCCGGGCGGCCCCGGCGTGGATCGTCGAAAAGCGCTAGACCAAAGTCGTGCATACGTATGCGAATGGTGGCTTCAAACGATCCAAAAGCGACCGAAAGCGGGTCTCGTTCGCTATGATTGAAGACCTTAAGCGGCCGTCATCCCCGCCGGCTCGCCATCGCCATCCGTAGGAGAAACCATGGCCGACCTCAAAGAAGCACGCGTCCCCGATATCGGCAGCGAAAACGTGCCGGTGATCGAAGTGCTGGTGAAACCAGGCGACAAGGTGGCCAAAGAACAGGGCCTGGTCACGCTGGAGTCGGACAAGGCAACCATGGAAGTGCCGGCCCCGTTCGCGGGCACGGTGAAGGAACTGAAGCGCAAGGTGGGTGACGAGGTGTCCGAAGGCACGCTCATCGCCATCATCGAAGCCGAAGGCGAGGCCGCTGCACCGGCACCCGCCCCCGCACCGGCAGTCGCGCCGGCCAAGGCCGAAGCGCCCGCCAAGTCGGCACCGGCACCTGCTCCCGCACCGGCCGCGGCCCCCGCCGCTGGCGGTGGTGGCGTGCAGGAAGTGAAGGTGCCGGACATCGGCAGCGAAGACGTTCCCGTCATCGAAATCCTGGTCAAGGTGGGCGACACCATCGCCAAGGATCAGGGCCTGATCACGCTGGAATCGGACAAGGCCACCATGGAAGTGCCGGCTCCGTTCGCGGGCGTGGTGAAGGAAATCAAGGTCAAGCTGGGCGATGAGCTTTCCGAAGGCGCCGTGATCGCGCTGGTCGAGGCTGCCGGTGGGGCCCCCGCTGCTGCGCCGGCGCCCGCGCCTGCACCGGCGGCTGCCAAGGTCGAAGCACCCAAGGTGGAAGAGAAGCCGGAACCGCAAGGTGGCCGCAGCGTGCTGCCGGGCAACGCGCCCGAAGGCGACGTGGCGCCGACCGCCCGTCCGCCGTTCGACTCCAAGATCATCATGCCGGGTGACGCCCCGTATGCCAGCCCGGCCATCCGCGCTTTCGCGCGCGAGCTGGGCGTGGATGTGCGCCAGGTGAAGGGGTCCGGTCGCGGTGGTCGCATCCAGCGCGAAGACGTCACCGGCTACGTGAAGCACGCGCTGGCTTCCGGTGCCCGTCCGTCGGGTGCGCCGGTCGCTGCCGGCGGTGGCCTCAACTTGCTGCCGTGGCCGAAGGTCGACTTCAGCAAGTTCGGTGAGATCGAAGAAAAGCCGCTGTCGCGCATCCAGAAGATTTCTGGCGCGAACCTGGCGCGCAACTGGGCGATGATCCCGCACGTCACGCAGCACGAAGACGCCGACATCACCGAGCTGGAAGCCTTCCGCAAGAAGCTCGGCGAAGAGAACAAGGACCTGAAGGTCACCCCGCTGGTGTTCCAGATCAAGGCGGTGGTCGCGGCGCTGAAGAAATTCCCGCAGTTCAACTCCTCGCTGGATGTCACCGGCGAAAAGCTGACGCTGAAGAAGTACTTCCACATCGGCATTGCGGTGGACACGCCCGATGGCCTGGTCGTGCCGGTGATTCGCGATTGCGACAAGAAGGGTCTGCTTGAGCTCGCTGCCGAACTGGGCGAGATCTCCAAGAAGGCACGCGACAAGAAGCTCGGCCCCAACGACATGTCGGGAGGCTGCTTCTCCATCTCCTCGCTGGGTGGCATTGGCGGCACGTCGTTCACGCCGATCGTCAACGCACCGGAAGTGGCCATCCTTGGTGTCTCCAAGGCGGCCATGAAGCCGGTGTGGAACGGCAAGGAATTCGCTCCGCGCCTGATCCTGCCGCTGTCGCTCAGCTACGACCACCGCGTGATCGACGGCGCGCTCGCCGCGCGCTTCGCTTCCTACCTCGCACAGCAGCTGGGCGATATCCGCCGCCTGCTGCTCTGACCTGGCTTTTTCCCTCTCCCCTCCGGGGAGAGGGCAGGGTGAGGGGCGGGTGCTCGCGATACCGCCTCAACAGGTTGCGAACAAGAACAAAGGATTCCCCATGGCAAGCACCATCGAAATCAAAGTTCCCGACATCGGCGGCAACGACAACGTGCCGGTGATCGAGGTACTGGTGAAGGTCGGCGATACCGTCACCAAGGAACAAAGCCTGATCACGCTCGAATCGGACAAGGCCACGATGGAAATCCCGTCGAGCGCCGCGGGCGTCATCAAAGAGCTGAAGGTCAAGGTGGGCGACGAACTGTCCGAAGGCGCGGTGATTGCCGTGCTGGAAGCCGCTGAAGGCGCCGCCAAGGCCGAAGCGCCGAAGGCGGAGGTGCCCAAGGCTGCCGCCGCTCCGGCGTCCGCGCCTGCCGCCGCACCTGCACCCGCCGCGGCAGCCGCACCGCAAGCTGCCGGCGCGTCCGGCCGCACGCCGGACATCGAATGCAAGCTCGTCGTGCTCGGTTCCGGCCCCGGCGGTTACACCGCGGCGTTCCGCGCGGCGGATCTGGACGTCGACACCGTGCTGGTCGAGCGTTACGCGTCGCTCGGTGGCGTCTGCCTCAACGTCGGCTGCATTCCGTCCAAGGCGCTGCTGCATGCCGCGGCCGTGATCGACGAAGCCGAAGCCATGGCCGCGCACGGTGTCACGTTCGGCGCGCCGAAAATCGACCTCGACAAGCTGCGCGACTTCAAGACCAAGGTGGTCGGCAAGCTCACCGGCGGTCTCGGCAGCATGGCCAAGCAGCGCAAGGTGCGCACGGTGCAGGGCGTGGGTACGTTCATTTCGCCGAATGAAATGGAAGTCCAGACGTCCGAAGGCACCAAGCTGATCCGCTTCGAGAACGCCATCATCGCTGCCGGCTCGCAGTCGGTGAAGCTGCCTGCGTTCCCGTGGGACGATGAGCGCATCATGGATTCCACCGGCGCACTGGAACTGAAGGACGTGCCGAAGAAGCTGCTCGTCGTCGGCGGCGGCATCATCGGCCTGGAAATGGCCACGGTGTATTCGGGCCTCGGCAGCGAAGTGACCGTGGTCGAGTTCATGGACCAGATCATCCCGGGTGCCGCTGCGGATCTGATCAAGCCGCTGGCGCAGCGCCTGGCCAAGAAGCTCAAGGGCGTGCACCTCAAGACCAAGGTGACCGAGGCCAAGGCCACCAAGAAGGGCATCGAGGTCAGCTACGAAGGCGAGAGCATTCCGGAGACCACCGTGTTCGACCGCGTGCTGGTCGCCGTGGGTCGCTCGCCCAACGGCAACAAGATCGGTGCGGACAAGGCCGGTGTCGCGGTGACCGACCGTGGTTTCATCAACGTCGACACGCAGATGCGCACCAACGTGCCGCACATCTTTGCCATCGGCGACCTCGTCGGCCAGCCGATGCTGGCGCACAAGGCAACGCACGAAGCTCGCGTGGCGGCCGAAGTCGTGTCAGGCATGAAGAGCCACTTCGATGCGCGCGTGATTCCGTCGGTGGCCTACACCGATCCGGAAGTGTCATGGGTGGGTGTGACCGAGCGCGAGGCCAAGGAAAAGGGCTTGAAGGTCGGCGTGGGCAAGTTCCCGTGGGCGGCCAGCGGTCGCGCCATCGGCATCGATCGCACCGAAGGCTTCACCAAGCTGATCTTCGACGAGGAAACGCATCGCATCGTGGGCGCGGCCATTGTCGGTCCGCACTCGGGCGACCTCATCAGCGAGCTGTGCCTGGCGATCGAGATGGGCGCGGAAGCGGCCGATATCGGCCTGACCATTCATCCGCATCCGACGCTCAGCGAATCGGTGGGCATGGCGGCCGAGGCCTACGAAGGCACCATCACCGACCTGTACATTCCGAAGAAGAAAAAGTAATCGGTTGTCGCTGATACGAAGAAAGAGCCCGGGGACATCCCGGGCTCTTTTTTTATGCCGCGATCAGTTCGATTCGGTGAACTGGATCGACGGGGTCGAGCCGCCGGACGCGGTGCACGCGCCGAGGTTCAGGTTGTTGCTTTCACCGGTGGAGCCGGAGTTGGCCGTGCAGGTGGGCACAGCGGTGGAGCCATCGGTCACCGCCAGGTTCACGGTGATGGACGAGCCGCTGTTAAACTGCGCTTCGGAGCCGCCGGCGTTGCCGACCACGTTGAACTCGCCGGTCTTCCACACGGTGGCCAGCAGCAGCACGCTGTCCTTGCCGCTGGAGCTATAGGCCTTGGTGCCGTTGGTGAACACCACGGTGTCGTTGCCACCGGAGGTTGCCGTGCCGGTGAGCTTCACGCTGCCCAGCGCCGTGGCGGCCACATCGGGTGCAGAGGCGGCGGCGCTGTTCTTGTAGCAATCGCCTTCGCCGTCGCTGCCGAAGCCGCTCGGGCAACGCGAGCTGCCCCAGCCGATCAGCCAGTACTGCATGAACACTGCCGCGGTGCCCTGCGTCTCGTAGTCGGGCGCATAGACGAACTGCTGCCAAACGGTGCAGCCGGAGTGGCTCTTGCAGACCGAGGTGGTGTCGTCGAAGCTCGAGTTGATCTGCAGCGAATACTCGTTTGCACCGAGGATGCCGCCGCCGCCGTACGCAGCCCCGCCCACGCCCTTCTCTGAGGTCACGCCCGTCACCGACGGGAAGCTGCCCACGGCCTGCGTGATCAGGGTGCTGGTGTTGATGGTGTAGTCATTGCCGTTGCCGGCGGTCTGCGCGGCACCGTTGTTGAAAAGCTTGAAACGCGGCACCGGCGCAACGCGCGGCACGGCTTCATGGCAGGCGGACTGATGCCAGATGACGCTGGGATAAGTGGCTTCAAAACAGCCTTCCGATGGCGTGGCGATGTGCGCCATGCTCTCCCGCCAGCTGGCCTGCGCCTGTTCTTCCAGGCCAAACTTGTTGACCGAGGTTTGTGCCAGAACGACGGAAGGAAGACAGGCGGCGGCGATCAGGCCGGCGAGAAGAGCGATCTTGGTTTGTGCACGCATTGAGATACTCCCTGGTACGCGAATAGCTATTGGTTTACGACCACGGACAATTCCGTTGGCCGACGAACAACAACAACTCACCTACGCCGGCAACCTGCAGTTGCAGCGGACTACTTGCGTTCTGCGTTGACCCTTCCGGCGAGAAGGCGATAAAGCGATCACAGTTCGATCACGAACACTCGAAAAGCCGGTGACGACGAGTGCTCTGCGCGTTTGGTAACGCATACGTCATGCGGTTGCAAATCGAAAAAAAGTACGCGATGCGGTGTAAGGAACGCGACAGAAAGCGTTGCATCGATCAAATCGATGCGAGTCGTTGAGAAGAAAGAAAATATTTCTTCAAGATGACACGCGGCATCGGTGTAGGCGCCGCAAGGTTGTCGCAATTTTGCACGGCCATGAAAATCGCGCTCCATGCGTCGAAGCAAGTGAACTCATGGGTACGCAAAAAGCGCTTAAAACAAGGGGTTTTGCATATGTTTTCTGCGTCTGTGACGTGCTTCGCGTTTCGCCTTATCCGCAACGCCGAGTTGTGATCGAGGCGTGAACTCTTTCGATGCCGGTGCGCTGCGCGCATAACCACGGAACTCACGCGCACGTGCTTTGAAGCGGCATGATGCTGGAGCGATGCATTGCACATCGCTCTTCTGGACTCATCTACTTTCCGGATTGCGCCACCGCCGCCTTGATGGGGTCCGACGCATCTTTCATGTACGCGATGGTTTCCCGGGAGCTGATGATCATCTGCTGGGACACGCTGAGAAACTCTACCGGGTCCACATCCTTGCCCAGGTTGATACGCGTCTGCAGGTCGATCATGCGTGGCGCGTCGAGCGCCACGGTCGCGTTGTGCGCGGTCCAGTTCGCGGCCTCACGGATGGAGGCATAGGCGGCGGTGTAGCGATGCAGGCGTTCCACCTCTATCCACGTAACCGACTGGTTGGCCACCGCCACGTCCCAGGCCTGTGTACTGAAGGCCGGCCAGTTGATGGCGAGCTTGAATTCACCCGCAAGCTGACGGATATGCTGGTTGATCTGTGCATCCGGCAACCCTTTCTGCACGTCGTCGCGGATCGCCTTGTCGATGGTGATCAGCGGCGCGAGTTTCTTTTCGTCGACATCCTGGGCTCGCTGGATATCGAGCAGGAGGTTGTTCAATTCCGCGTCGATCTGCGCGCTCGCGTATTCGGCGGCATGCCGATGGTGCACGCGCTCGATCCACTGCTCCAGGCCCAGTGCGGTGAGAATACTAAGCACGATCATCAGGTAGTGCTGAAGGAATTCGCGCAGCGAGTGCATCTTCAGCTTGGGAACTTCGAAATGCATCGGGAATTCGTCCATGTCGGTCTGGGAGCATGCGGCGTTGCGGGATGCCGCGAAGGAGTTCAGATGGAGTAGCCGAGCCGCTCCATCATGGGGCGTAGCGTGGGCAGCACCGGTTCGAACAGGTCCCGGTACGCATGCCACCGGTTGACCGCCTTTCGGTGTATGCCTTCGGTGACCTGCGCGTAACTGGGTGTGCTGATGAAGCCCTTGGCGCGGGCATGTTCGGCGAAGCGTGCCATGGGCGTCGCGTCGTCCAGTTCAAGAAACTGACCGAGTCGCGCGATGTGTTCGTCAAAACGCGAAACCACCGATTCGTAGCGCCATTCGAGCACGCGCGGCGCGAAAACTTCCACGTGGCGGAACCACTGCTCGAATGCATCCACGTAACCCCGCGCCAGCCGTTCCAGCGTCGAGCACAGCACCATGAAGGCGGGCGAGCGAAACGGTTGCATGTAGCAGCTGAGCAGCACGTCGCAAGGATGGCGAAGGCACAGGATGATGCGTGCTTCGGGAAACAGCCGCATGATCATCGGCAGGCACAGCATGTTGAGCGGGTTCTTGTCGACGAGGCGGCGGTTGCCCAGGTCGGGCACGACCTTGCTGACCACATTCGCATAGATGTCGCGCAACTGATCCACGTTGGCCTGCGACAGGCCGGCGAGATCGGCCGGGTACGATTGCCCGGCCAGCTGCATGCGCTTGATCAACTCATAGATGAAAGCGCGTTCGTCCATGGAGCGAAAATCCGGATGCGAATCCAGCATCTGCTCCAGCAACGTGGTGCCCGAGCGCGGAAAGCCGACGACGAACACCGGGCTTTCATGGCTGCGTGGCGCACGCAATGCGGACCAGCGATCATGCGCGAGACGATCGACGTTGTGCTGCACCATGTCCAGCGGCTGGCTGCCTTCTTCAAGCAGCTCCGGTACGAAATCCCTGGCGAAGCGCAGCTGTGCGGCATGCGCGTCCCGCAGCGCCTGGCGTGCCTCATCGCGACGGCCTTGCTTGTCGCGAATGGAGGCGAGGCTGAAGGCGGCGTTGGCTTGCAGGTGCGCTTCGTCGCGTTCGCCTTGCAAGCGCGCGAATAGCGCCGCTGCGTAGTCCAGTTCGCCGCGACGCGAGGCGACGCTGGCGTGTACCTGCAGTCCGGCGTGGCGCAGTTCCCAGTCGCCCGCCGGCAGCGCTTCGAGCGTGGCGACGGGGAGTACTTCCAGTTCTCGCGCTGCCTCATGCACGTCGTTGCTGCGCTCGTGCATGGATGCGCGCAGCGCGACGATGCGCATGACCAGCGCAGCACGTGCCGGGCCCTCCGGCAGCACGGCCCGATCCAGCGTCTGGAATGCCGTCTTCTGGTAGCCGAGGCTGGACAGGATGGTTGCGAGGATCAGTGCCTGGTCGGCCGCTTGCGGCGGCCATTGGGCAGCGTCTTCCAGCATCACTTCCGCACCACGGGTGTCGCCGCAGAAGTGGCAGGCGTACGCCGCCTGCAGTCGCGCCTCGACAAAGTCGCCCGCCAGGCCCACCGCTTCCAGCAGCGATTCGCGCGCGAGCAGCCAACGCTGCTGCTGCGAGTAAAGCAGGCCGAGGTTGTAGTGGGTTTGTGCGTTGCTGGGCCCCAGCGCGATGGCTTTGAGCAGCGCATCTTCCGCCAGCGTGTAATCACCGGCCTCGCGCGCCACCAGGCCAAGGTTGTTCCAGTATTCGGAAACGCCGGGATGGCGCTGCGTGAGATGGCGAAAGAGGGCGATGGATTCATCAAGGCGGCCGACGTATTGCAGCGCGGCGCCATACAGCAGCACGGCCGTGTCGTCGGCAGAGGCGATATCGGTGATCGACTCGCCCAGTGCCTGAACGCGGGGCATGTCGCCCGCCTGATAGGCGGCCAGCATGTGCTGCGCAAGAAGGGAGGACGACGAGGGTAGGGGCGTGCTCATCGTTCGATCTTAGAACCAGTTCCCCGCCCGTGCACGAGCGTGCAACGGGCGGGGAACGGTGTTCGTCGAAGGTGCGGCCGCGATGGGCGAAACCGCACCGTTTACTGCGCTTTAGAACTTCACGGTGGCGCGTGCCCAGTAGTAGCGACCCATCACGTCATACGTTGCCGTATCCACGTTGTAGTTCAGGCCGTTCTGGTACACCAGCGGCGGGATGCGGCCGCTGAGGTTGTCGATACCCACGTCGAACCTGGTGTGGATGGTCGGCCACTCATAACCTGCCTGGATGTCGTGGTATGTGATGGCACCCATCGGCATCGACACAGCCTGGCCGGTATCGGCATAGGCGGTGAGGTTCTTCAGGTGGTTGATGTAGCGGCTCTGCCACTGGGCGCTCCAGTTGCCCAGGGCCCAGTTCAACGTGAACGTGCCACGCCAGCGGCTGATGTTGCCGAACTGCTGCGTGTAGGTGCCCGCGTAGTTGATGGTCTCTGCACCCGGTGCGCCCGGCGTGGCGTCGTTCTTGAACGTATCGATGTACGTACCGCCGAGCGAGGCCTTGAACTTGCCGGGGTCCACGCCGCCCACGTCGAAGTGCGGGATGACGTAGTTCAGCGTGAAGTCCACGCCGCTGGTGCTGAGGTTGCCCAGGTTGACGTACGGCGTGTTGACGTAGTTGATGCCACCCGGGATCGACGTGCTGGCGCCGTAGCGGTTGATGAAGCCGCAGTACGGGCTGCCGTTGTCCGCGTAGCACTCATTCAGCACGGTCTGTGCCTGAATGATGGTCAGCATGTCCTTCAGCGTGATGCGCCACAGGTCCACCGTGCCCGACGCGCCGTCCAGCCAGCTCGGCGAGTAGACGAAGCCGAAGTCATACGACTTGCCCTTTTCCGGCTTCAGCGTGCTGCCCACCGTCGCCGCACCCGAGTAGTGACCCGCAATCTGCGTGTTGAGGGTGCTGGTGTAGTTGGTGTTCGGCGGCATGAACTGACATGCCGCGGCGTGCTGCTGGAGTTCGGCTGCCGACAGGTTGTAGCAGGGGTCGTTGACCGTCGGGTTGGTGATGGTCTGGCCGTCATACAGCTCGTCCAGGTTCGGTGCGCGGAACACCTGGGAAACGGTGCCGCGGACCAGCAGGTCCTGGATCGGGCGATATTCGATGGCGAGCTTGCCGTTGGTCGTGGTGCCCGTGGTGCTGTAGTTGGACGTGCGCACGCCCAGGTCAACGTTCAACGAATACGCCCAGGGCTGTTCCGAAAGCAGCGGAATCAGCGTTTCGGCGTAGAGCTCCTTCACGTTGATGCTGCCGCTTGCCGGCGAACCGCAGGCTTCCTGCAGCACCACGCAGGTGCCGGTATCCACGTTGAGCAACGCATCGCTGGTGACGGTGTAATCCATCGTGTTCTTGCGATACAGCACACCGGTGGACAGCTGCATGGTGCCGGCCGGCAGATCCCACAGCGAGCCGGATGCATTGGCCTGCACCTGCTTCATGGTCTGCGTCATGGCGTAGACCGGGTTGCTCACGCCCTTGGCGAGCAGCGCACTCGTGGCAGGGTCGGCCTGGTCGAAGATGTTGGCGCCGGCGTCGATCGCCGCCTGCAGGGCAGGGATATTCACTTCGTTGTAGTCGGTCTGCACGCGGTGCGTGCGGCCGTAATCCACGCTGGCGTCCCAGATCCACGTGCTGCTGCCGCCAAAGTCACCGCGGAAGCCGGCATTGACCTGCTCGTTGTCGGTGCTGAACGTGTGGATGCGATTACCCACGCCGGTCAGGCGCGTGCTGATCAGGTTGTTGCCGGCCACCGACGGATCACCGAAGGGAACGCCGAACGGGTTGATCGGATTGTCCGCGGCGACCGACCAGCCGTCCGTGCCGCTGGTGGGCGCGGGTGCGTCCTGGCCGGACGAATGCGTGTGGTTGTAGAACGCATCGCCGAAGAACGTGACGTGATCGTTGAGCTTGTAGTTGCCGAGCACGAAGAGGTTGGTGCGCTCGGACTGCGTCTGGATGTAGTTGAACGCGTTGTAGTTGTAGACGTCGCTGGCGTTGTTGAAGCAGCGATAGTCGCTGGGGCTGCTGCCGTTGCCGCTGGCCAGCGTGACCAGGCCTGTCGTGGCGCCCGGCGCGGCGCAACCGGCCGGAAGCCCCGGGTTGCCCACGGGCAGCTGGAACTTGCCGGTGGGCACCGTGTGCGAGCCGGAGATCTGCGGGCCGGAGCTGTATAGCGACAGCTGGTGCGCCGAGAAGCTGCGACGCGTGGCAATCACCGGGTCCTGCTTGTTGTAGTCGAGGCCCGCGACGATGTTGCCCTGGTCACCCGATGCACCCACCGTGAACTGGCCACCACGACGCTGACCATCGCCGTGACTGGAGATGCCATCGTTGCCGCTCAGTTCGGCGCCCTTGTAGTCCTTGCGCAGGATGAAGTTCACCACGCCGCCGACCGCGTCGGAGCCGTAGACCGTGGAGGCACCATTGGCCAGCACGTCCACGCGCTCGATCATGTTCTGCGGAATCATGTTGAGGTCGGGGTTGGCCAGGCGCTGGCCATCGATCAACACCAGGGTGCGATCGGTGCCAAGGCCGCGAAGCGAGACACGTGCCGCGCCGTCGCCGCCTTCCAGCGTCGGGCTGGCCACGCCGCCGCCGTTGCTGTTGTTCTGCGTGTTGGTCGCCGTACCGGAAACGCTGGGCAACTGCTGAATCACATTGCCGAGCGTGGGACTGCCGTTATTGGTGATGGCGCCGCGGTCGAGCGTGATGACCGGGTTGGCCGTTTCGGAATCCACGCGGCGAATCAGCGAGCCCGTCACCGAAACCGCCGTCAGCGTTTTCGCGCTGGACTGCTTGGGTTGCTCGGTGGTGGTGTTCTGGGTCTGCGCATTTGTTTGCGCCTGGTCGCTCGTTGCGTCCTTGCTTGCGACGTCTTCGGCCTGTGCCATCGCGGCCGTTGAAGCGATACCTACTGAAAGCGCCAAACGTACTGCTATCGACAGACGATTGTAGTTGGACTGCATGATTGTCTCCCCGAAATCATAGGCAAAGAGTCCCCGCTATAGGCGCCTAGACGTCTATAGGTGTTGCACCGCTGTATGGGTTCCCCGGAGTCACTCTTTCAGGAAATTGAGATCGAGACAAGGCCTCTTTAACAATTCTTTCGGCCTACTAACACTTTCGTGCGTGGTTTCATTTGAAACCAAATGATTCAAACAGATCGCTTTGTGCGGCGAAGCTGTCGGATTCGACGAAACCGGCCAGGCCTACGCCCACCAGGCGATAGCGCGTTTCAGCGGGCTTCTGCACCCGGTCGCGCAGGGCGCAGGCGATGTCCGCGACAGCGCGTGCGGAGTCTGGACGTGAAGCAGGTGTGAAGCTGCGAGTGAGTGTGCTGAAGTCCGACGTCTTCAGTTTCAGCACCACGGTGCGCGCAACCCGGGCGTGCGGGCCCGCGGCCTCACGTTCATGCGCCGCCCAGGCTTTGGCGGCGAGGCGTTCGATGTGCGGCGCAAGATCGTCGAGCGCCAGGTCGTGCTCGAAGGTGTCTTCCGCGGAAACCTGCAGCGTGGGGCGATCCGGCTGCACGGGATGATCGTCGATGCCCAGCGACAGTTCGTGCAGGCGCTTTCCCCAGCGTCCGAATCGTTGTTCGAGTGCTTGCCCGCCCAGGGTCCGCAGATCGGCAACGGTGGCCACGCCCAGCTCCGTGAGCCTGGCTTCCATCACCTTGCCGACGCCCGGCAAGCGACCGATCGGCAGCGGTGCGAGAAAGGCTTCCACCTGGTGAGGCCGCACCACGAAGATGCCGTCTGGCTTGCGCCAGTCTGACGCGATCTTGGCGAGGAACTTGTTCGGCGCCACACCGGCCGAGGCGGTGAGTTCGGTTTCCTGCCTGATCGCCGAGCGGATGGCTTCGGCCGTGGCGGTGGCGGAAGGCAAACCCGTGTGCGTGGTGGTGACGTCCAGGTAGGCCTCGTCCAGCGAGAGCGGTTCGATCAGGTCGGTGTGACGCGCGAAGATCTCGCGCACCTGACGTGACACGGCCTTGTAGCGGGTGAAGTCCGGCGGCACGAAGATCGCCTGCGGGCACAGTCGTTCCGCGCGTACGGCTGGCATGGCCGAGCGCACGCCAAACCTGCGTGCCTCATAACTGGCCGCACACACCACCGAGCGCGCGCCGCGCCACGCGACCACCACGGGCTTGCCGCGCAGCGAGGGATCGTCGCGCTGCTCCACCGACGCATAGAAGGCGTCCATGTCGACATGGATGATTTTGCGGGGCTGGGGTGGCACTGCGTGAACGGAAGGGCTTCGACGTGTGAGGGAGCACAGTCAAGCACGAAACCCTCTGTTCCGCAGTCACCAACGCGCAGGCCCTTCAAAACAACGCACGTTTGTATGCCGCACCGCCGGTGATGGCCGCGGGCGTGCGCCTCACGGCACGTGCATGCTCTCCTCCACCCGCTCCTCATCCAGCTCCACGAAACGGTTGAGGTCGAACGTGTCGAGCCGGAATCGCGCAGCCGCGGTGAAGAAAGCCATCAGCGACAGGATGCGTTGCGGATTGCGCGCCCACGGCGGCACGTACGTGGCCCGCGCGATCAGTCCTTCCTGAAGATACGGGCTCAGCGTGATGACGTCGGAGGTGGTGACGCGGCCCGCGAACAGCAGCGGCAGCATTTCGACATGGCCTGCCTGCAGCACTTTGCGGATGAACAGGTACACGATCATCACGCCTTCAAGGTACGCGCCGTCCTTGGTGAAGCAGATGCGGCCGCGCGGATCGCCGCCGCGGAAGATACGTGCGGCGCTCTGGTAGCTCTCGGTCGGTGACTGGCCGGCTTCCAGGAAGCCGCGGAACACTTCGATGAAGTCAGCGCCTTGCAGCGCGTTGTTCACGGCGACCACGCGCAGGGCAATGCGACGCAGCCGGTTCAGGTCGATGGCGCCGGTGATGATTTCCGAGAACGTCGCCAGGCCTTCCTGGGTGCGCGTGGTGCGTGGCGCGCCAAGACCCAGCGATTTGAAATAAGGCTGGTGCTTGCCGTTGAGCAGCGTGGCCGTGTGCACGAAGGCTTCGTGTTCGGTGAGCTGCTCCAGGTCCAGCGCCGAGAACAACGCGCTGGCGCGCAGGTTGATGCTCTTGCTGCCGGCCGTGGCCTTGGACGGCAGGTCCGGATCGAGCACCACGTCCACCTTGTCCTTGTCGAAGAACGGACCCAGCCGTTCGCGCAGGCGCTGCGCGAATTCCTCGGCAGGAATATCGGCCGGCACGTGCGGTATGCCTTCGCGACTGATCAGGTCGTCGCTGATGTTCAACAGGTCGCGTGCCGCGTCCACCGCGGTCGCGGTCTGGCTGCGGTATTTGGTGTCGGGACGGCCGTACAGTGCAGCCGAGCAGCGGGTGAATTCCTCGGTGCCCACGTTCATCAGCATCTGCGCGGCCACGAGATAGCTCCACGCCGACTTGTAGAGCCAGTTGCCGACGGGATGGCCGCGATCCACCTTCGCCATGATCGCTTTCAGGGCGTCCATTTCGCTGGACAAATCCGGATGACGTACCGGCGGCTGCGGCAGCACCGGGTTGCCCTTGTTCCACGAGTCCATGAAGGTCGCTTCCATCGACTGCGGCCAGTCGATGGCCTTGAGTACGCGGATCTTCTTGCCCACGGCGACCAGTTCGCGGTCGCATTCGAGCAAGGGGCCAAGGGTCTTGTCGTCTTCGGGGCGGACGACGCTGGCAACGGTACTCATGACGCCTCCTGGGGGCTGGCCGGGCGTGTGGCCAGCGTGCGGTGACGGGGAGGGGGCAATGTGCCCGACGCAACGTGATGCAATGGCGAAGGCGTGTCGTCAAAAAACGACGCGTTCCCAACATGTTGCAGCGAGATGTCGAACACAGGGGCGCAGTCCGCTATCGTCCATCCTTCGTATTCGCCGTGCAGGAAGCCGTGCCGCTCCATGACTGCTGAGACTTCTTCCTCGTATCTGCGCCGCCTGGGTACCTGGGATGCGGCTGCCATCGTGATCGGTGGCGTGATTGGCGCCGGCATTTTCCGCAGCGCCTCCACCGTGGCCGAGCGCACTTCGTCCGGCGCGCAGCTGCTCACGCTGTGGGCCGTCGGTGGCCTGCTCACGCTGGCCGGCGTGCTGTGTTACGCGGAGCTGGGCGCGCGTCGGCCGCAGGCGGGCGGCGTCTACATCTATCTGCGTGAGGCCTACGGACGGCTGCCGGCGTTCCTGTTCGGCTGGACGATGGCGCTGATCAACTATCCCGGCAGCGTGGCGGCGGTGGCCACCACGTTTGCGGATTATTTCTGCGCCGCCGTGGGCCTGGATGTGCATCAGTGGGTGAAGCCGGTGGCGGCGGGTGCCATCGCCTTTATCGTGGGCGTGAATTTCTTTGGCATCCGGGCTGGCTCGCGCATGCTGAATGTGTTCACGGTGCTCAAGCTGTCGGCCATCGCACTGGTGGTGGCGGTGGGCGTGATTCTCGCCAAGGGGCAGTTCGGCAACGTGCTGGCCACGGACACCGCGCATCCCGTGCCATCCAGCGCGATCCTGGGCGCGTTGCTGCCGGTCTTGTTCACCTACGGCGGCTTCCATTACCTCAACGACCTGGCGGGCGAGGTGCGCGACCCTCAACGCACGCTGCCGCGCGCGCTGGGCCTGGGTCTGGGTGGCGTGGTGGTGTGCTACGTGCTGGTCAACTTTGCGTACCTCGCCGGACTGGGCCATGCCGGTCTGGCGGCCAGCCAGGCGCCCGCGGCGGACCTGATGCGCCATCTGTTCGGTGAAAGCGGCGCCACGCTCATCGCGGTGGGCATTGCCTGCTCCACCTTCGGCTATTGCAGCATCGCCATTGCCGGCGGTGCGCGCGTGCTCCAGACCATGGGCGCGGACGGCATGCTGTTCAGTGCCGTGGGTCGTATCCATGCACGCTCGCATGCACCGCGCGTGGCTTTGGCACTGCTGGGTGGCTGGGCCATCGTGCTGGTGGTGTCGGGAAGTTTTGGCCAGCTGGTGGATTACACGACGGTGGGCGAGTGGTTGTCGCACGCGTTCGGCATCGCCACGCTGTTCTGGTATCGCCGCCACTTCCGCAACGAGCCCTCGCCCTATCAGGTACCGCTGTATCCGCTGCTGCCGCTGTTGTTCGTCACCACGGTGCTGGCGGTGATCATCGTCACCTCGATTCGCCAGCCCAGCGATGCCGGCATGAGCCTGGCGCTGATCGCCCTGGGCGTGCCGGTGTATTACGCATGGCGTGCATGGCAACGGAGGTCGGCATGATCTTGCGTCGTCATGCGATACCCCTTCAGCAAGGCGTCCTTCAGATGCCGCAGGCATACTGCCGCCACTTCCCTGTATCGAGCCGCCGATGAACCGGATCGCTCCCCTTGCCCTCGCCTGCGTCGTGGCCCTCGCGGGTTGCCACAAGGCCAGCGATACCGACCGCGCCGATCTGAGCCATGCCGCCGCGGCACCCGCGCCGGCACCGGCGGTTACCGTCAGCACGACCGATGCGCCGACCCCCGCCACGCCGCAAACCTCGCTTGACCACGTTACGTTGGACGGCAAGCCGATCACGGTCGAAGGCATGTCGCTGCAACGCTACGTGTTCCAGCCCTCGCCGCAGCCTCAGGTGACGGTGATGCTGGACAAGGGCGACTGGTCGAAGGAAGGCTCGCTGCGCGTGGACATGCAGAACGCCATGTCGTGGGCGGTCACATTGACAGTCGACATCGACGGCGCGAAGGAAGGCGAGCACCTGCACGCCACGGTGGGTGTTCCCGCCGGTCCGCCGCAAACGCTGGTGATCCCGTTGCACGCCACCTCGCCGCGCGACATGGGTATGCAGGTGGGACCGCCCATGCCGTACATGGCGGGTGGCAAGCGCGTCTTCGTGGCCACTACGGTGGAAGGAAAACTCGACCTTGCTCACGTGAAAGCCGTGCGTCTGGGCACGCCCGCGCCGACGGCCGCGCAAACGTTGCTGTTCGGCAAGCTGGATACCTCGCGCGGCGATCATGATCTGCGTGACGCCTATACCGGCATCGTCGATGCGTGGGGCCAGTACACGCGGGGCCAATGGCCGGGCAAGGTCGACACCGACGAGTCGTTGCGTGCCGGTCGACCGAAGGCCAAGCCGGGCGCAACCGTGGAAACGACGCCGCGCAAGGGTTTCGACCGCTACGGCGGACGTACCGACATGCCTGCCTTCAAGGCCACCGGTTGGTTCCGCGCGGAAAAGCGCAACGACCGCTGGCAGCTGGTTACACCGGAAGGACACGCGTTCTTCTCGCTGGGCGTGAATGTCGTCGACGACGATGGTGGTCGCACCTACATCGAAGGTCGCGAGTTCATGTTCAAGGACCTCCCGCGCGACAGTGCGCGCTGGGCGCCTTTCTATGGCACCACCGGCAAGGCGACGGGCGATCAGACGGCGTCGGCAGGCATCGCCTATCACCAGGGCAAGTGGTTCGATTACTACTCGGCCAATCTCTTCCTTGCGGATGGCCGCCACTGGCGCCAGGCATGGCGTGGCCGCACGCTGGAGCGGCTGGACGACTGGGGCTTCAACACGCTGGGCAACTGGAGCGACGACGCGCTCAGCCAGATGCACCACCTGGCGTATACGCGCTCGATCAACATCGCCGGTACGTTCGGCAATGTGTCCAGCGGCTATGACTATTGGGGCCGCATGCCCGACCCGTTCGACCCGCGCTTCGCACAGGCAGCCGATGCCGCCGTTGCGCAGGTGGTGAAGGAAGTGCGCGACGATCCGTGGATGCTCGGCTACTTCGCCGACAACGAATTGGCATGGGCCGGCCAGGGGCCGCAAGGTCGCTGGGGGCTGGCGCAAGGCACCTTGCGCGGCGAGGCCCGCAGCCCGGCCAAGCAGGCATTCATCGCCGCATTGAAGAAGAAGTACGGCACACCGGCAAAACTCGCGGCGGCGTGGGGTATCACGCTCGATGCGTGGGACGCGCTGGAGGTCACGAACTTCGCCGCGCCGAATCCCGACGATGCGCACCCCGCCATCGTGGACGACTACAGTGCGTGGCTGCGTACGTACGCGGACCAGTATTTCCGCACGGTGGCACAGGCCATCCACAAGCACGATCCGCATCACCTGTTCCTCGGCGGTCGCTTTGGCGTGCACACGCCTGAAGCCGTCGCGTCATGCGCGCAGTTCTGCGACGTGGTGAGCTTCAGTGGTTATGCCGATGTGCCCGAGCATGCCTTCGACGCGGCGGCCTTCGCCAAGCTGGACAGGCCGGCGCTCATCTCCGAATTCCATTTCGGCTCCGACGATCGCGGTCCGTTCGGCAAGGGCGTGGTGCCGACGTGGAACGAACAGCAGCGCGGCGAAGCGTATGCGCACTATGTGGCGGATGCCTTGGCCAATCCCGCCATCGTCGGCGTGCACTGGTTCCAGTACGTGGATCAGCCGGTAACCGGACGCCTGATCGATGGCGAGAACGCACACATTGGCCTGGTGGCGATCACCGACCGACCGTTCACGCACTTCATCGACGCCGTACGCGAAGCAAACCGCAAGACAGGCTACTGAGGGGCACACGCCGACACTGTAGGAGCGCACCTTGTGCGCGACCGCAGCGTTTCGTCGTTACTTCAGTGCTGACAGTCCAGGTCGCGCACAGGCTGCGCTCCCACATGGGCGCGGGAGCGACTTACGCCAGCGCTGTCGCCGCGCCGTAGCTCACCGCCATCAACACCGCTACCGCCATGCACGCGCTGGTGGGGCGGATGCGGTGCGCATCGACGCGCGGAATAAGGCGCCACAGCACCACCACGCCGATCACCATGTCCACCACCAGCGCGCCACGAAGCAACGGCGTGGTGAGCAACAACGCGTAGGGCGGCTTGGTGATGCCTTCGTGGATGGCGACGCCGGCAATGCTGAGCAGGCCGATCATGCACCACACCAGGCAGGCGAAATACGTGCGGTTGAAGACCACCGGACAACGCTCCGCCCAGCGCAGCACCGACCATGCGATGAGCGCAAGGAACAACGCGCCGATGCTGCTGTAGAGCACCCACCAGAGCAGGGTGCTGATTAAGGTGAGTGCGAAGGTCATGCAGGGGTTCCGTTTTTTGCTCGTCATTCCGGCGCAGGCCGGAATCCAGTAGCGCTATCGCCCGATTTTCGCCCCTTGCAGGCTTTCGCGAAAATCTTGCATTGCCGCCACTGGATTCCGGCCTGCGCCGGAATGACGAGTAGGTAAGGTTGGTTAAACGCCTACGCGACGCAGCAGCTTGTCCATCAACCACGCGGGCCCCACCAGCAGATACGCGAGATCAGTGAAGAAGCTCGGGCGTTTGCCTTCAATGGCGTGGCCGATGAACTGTCCTATCCACGCCACCACGAACACGCCGATGGCGGTAAGCAGCAGGTTGTGCGGACCCAGCGCGCGATAAGCGAATTCGGTCAGCAGGCAGAGCAGCACCAGCGCGACAAACAGCGCTGCCGCCAGGCGATGCGACTGCTTCCAGTACCACACGAACGCCAGCACCAGAGCGGCAACGGCCCAGAAACCCGGACGGCCGATCATCGGCGGCACCGGGATGGTCCACATCATGGCGATTGCGCACCACAGGATCGCCGGCACGCAGATCCAGTGCAGCACGCGATTGGTGGGGTTTTGATGGTCGTTGCTGTAACTGTCGAGCCAACGTTGCATGGGTGCCTCAGTCGACGGTGATGTTGGCCAGACGCTGCAATGCCTCGGCGTACTTGGCGGCGGTGGCACCGATGACGTTCGCGGGAACGTTCGGGCCGGGCGCTTTCTTGTTCCAGTCCAGCGTTTCCAGATAGTCGCGCACGAACTGCTTGTCGTAGCTCGGCGGACTGATGCCGACCTGATATGAATCGGCCGGCCAGAAGCGCGAGGAATCCGGCGTCAGCATCTCGTCCATCACGTAGAGCTTGCCGTTCTCGTCCGTGCCGAACTCGAACTTGGTATCGGCAATGATGATGCCGCGCTCCGCCGCATACGCCGCGGCCCACTTGTAGATGGAGAGCGTGGCTTCGCGCACCTGCTCGGCAAGCTCCGGACCTACCGCGGCCACCACGGCATCGAAGCTCACGTTCTCGTCGTGGTCGCCCACGGCGGCCTTGGTGGACGGCGTGAAGATGGGCTCCGGCAGCTGCTGCGCCTGCTTCAGGCCAGCGGGCAGCTTGATGCCGCACAGCGAACCCGTCGCCTGATAGTCCTTCCAGCCCGAACCGATGATGTAGCCGCGCGCAATCGCCTCCACCGGCACCGGCTTAAGGCGGTGCGTGACCACCGCGCGCTTCTCGTACAGCTTTACATCGGTGCCGGCCGGCAGCACGTCGGCCAGCGGCACGTCGAGCAGGTGGTTGGGCACCAGGTGCGCGGTCTTGTCGAACCAGAAGTTGGAAATCTGCGTGAGCATCTCGCCCTTGCCCGGAATCGGGTCGGGCAGCACCACGTCGAAGGCCGAGAGACGGTCGCTGGCCACGATCAGCAGGCGATTCTCCGGCAGCGCGTAGACGTCGCGGACTTTGCCGCGGTGGATCAGGTCCAGGCCCGGGAGGTTCGATTGCAGCAGGGTGGTGGGCACGGTCTTTCGCTCCAGGAAGGCCGACCTGGCGCTCCAGGACGGGAAAACAGGAAGACGGCCCGGAACGGGCCGGTGATCAAGCGACAGATTGTAGCGGCTGGCGCCGCCCGGCAGGGCTTGGCGCGGCTGCTAGAATCAGCGCTTTTTGAGCCCGGGTCTTCGCCATGGTGTTTTCGCCCCGCCGCATCGCAGCGCCGCTTCGGTGCCTGCTTGCCGCTTCGCTGGCGTGGAGCATGGCCGCCTCGGTGCAGGCCGCGGCGCCGGCCAAACCCGCGCGCCTGGGGCTTTGTGCCGCCTGTCACGGCGAAACCGGCCAGGCGCAAATTCCCGGCGCGCCCAATCTTGCCGGGCAAAAACTCGATTACCTGCGTGAAGCGCTGAAGCAATACCGCGACGGCCGCCGCAACGTACCGTTGATGCGTGCCGCCATCGGCCCCATGAGCGATGCCGACCTCGACGAACTGGCGCGCTGGTATAGCGCGCAGACGCCACTGCCGCCCACTCAAGGCAACCCATGAATTTCACCTGGACCATCTGGCTGGCCCTCTTCGGATTGATCTTCGGCCACGGCATGCCCGGTGCCGTGGTGGGCGGCATCACCGGTTTCATCATCGACAGCCTGCGCCAGGGCCAGCGCCGTCGCGCCACGCCGGAGGCGGGCGGTTACATCAGCCCGCTGTTCGCCCTGCTGGGCGCGGTGGCCAAGTCCGATGGGCGTGTGTCCGAGGCGGAAATCGCCGTGGCCGAACGCCTGATGCAGCGCATGGGCCTGGAGGCCGATCAGCGCAAGCAGGCGGTGGCCGCGTTCAATGCCGGCAAGCAGCCGGAATTCGACGTGACGCCGGCCATCGAGCAGCTGCGCCGCTGGGTGGGCCTGCGCCGCGACCACGCGTTCCCCGTGCTGGACGTGGTGATCGAAACGGTGATCGCCGAAGGCAATCCGCCGCCGGAAAAAATGGCCATCCTGCGCCAGCTCGCCTTTGCGCTGCGCGTGAGCGACATGGAGCTGATGGCGCTGATGGCCATGAAGGGCTACGCCTGGAATGCCACGGGCGGCGGTTCGCGCGGTTACGATTCGCGTGGCAACGGTGGCTACGTGCCGCCCCAGCGCAACACGCAGGGCCCGGACCCGTACACCGTACTGGGCATTTCGCGCGATGTGGACGACCGCGCCGTGAAGCGCGCCTACCGCAAGCTGATTTCCGAACACCACCCCGACCGCCTGGGCGACCTGCCCGAAGCCATGCGCAAGCAGGCCGAAGCGCGCGCCAGCGAGATCAATGCCGCCTACGAGCGCATCAAGGCCGAACGCGGGTTCAAGTAAGCCGGTTCAAATCAACCGCGCAACGACATGCGGGAGCGCACCCTGTGCGCGACTGCGACGGCATCACCCCAGGCCGCGCACCCAATGCGCTCCTACAGGAACGAAGAAATGAGCAAGCAATCCAACGTCATCGCCCCGTCCATCCTTTCCGCCGACTTCGCCCGGCTGGGCGAGGACACCGCCAAGGCGCTGACGGCCGGTGCTGACTGGGTGCATTTCGACGTGATGGACAACCATTACGTGCCCAACCTCACCATGGGCCCGATGGTGCTCAAGGCGCTGCGCGACTACGGCATTACCGCTCCCATCGACGTGCACCTGATGGTGAAGCCGGTGGACCGCATCATTCCCGACTTCGCCAAGGCGGGCGCCACGGTGATCAGCTTCCACCCGGAAGCGAGCGAGCACGTGGACCGCACCATCGGCCTGATCAAGGAATCGGGTTGCCAGGCCGGCCTGGTGTTCAACCCGGCCACGTCGCTGGATTGGCTCGACTACGTGATGGACAAGCTCGACCTGATCCTGCTGATGTCGGTGAACCCGGGCTTTGGCGGGCAGAAGTTCATCCCCTCCGCGCTGGACAAGCTGCGCGAAGTGCGTCGCCGCATCGATGAGAGCGGTCGTCCCATCCGCCTGGAGATCGACGGCGGCGTGTCGGCCACCAATATCGGTGCCATCTCGGCGGCGGGTGCGGACACCTTCGTGGCGGGCTCGGCCATCTTCAACGCGCCGGACTACAAGCACGTCATCGACGCCATGCACGTCGAGCTGACCGCGGTCGCGGGCCAGTAAATCAAGCGCTGAAAAAGAAAATCCCGGCGCGGGGAGCGCCGGGACAAGTTCGTCGGAACGACGTGTGAGGAGACCACACGACGGCCGGTGATCCACGGCAAGAACCATCGACCGTCAGAACTTATGACCGGGATTTTGCGGTTTGGTTCCCGTGTACGCGTCATCACCTTGCGATAGCGCTTTGTTAACGCACAAAAAAATCCCCGCCGGTGGGCGGGGAAGGAACGTGCCTAGAGGATAGGAACCAGAAGTTCTTACATGGGCTGCCAGTCGGGATCGGGCTCATCAGCCCCGGCGGCCGGTGCGCTTCCGTGCGCTCCGGCCGCTTCCATGGCTTCCACGGGCAAGGAAAAGAAGGGGTCGTTCAGGTCGAAGTCGGCGCTCATCGTGGCCTCCTGGGTGTGCGGCCTGCTCAGTGCAGGCTCATGACCAGCCCGAGTAATAGCCCTCCGAGCGCCAAGACCACGCGAAGTGGCTCAAAGCCACGCAGCTCGGCATTGGGATCTATGGGCGGCTGGTTGGTGGGACGCATGACGGGACTCCTGGAAGACGAGCCCATTGGGCGACCGGGCGGGGCATGCGTAGGGACCCGAATGTGGCAAAACGCGGGCAAGATCGGCCCGCCATCGGGCAACGCCTCAAGAACGTGACGGAGTTCCACCCGACTGTGGCGCGCCGCCGGCCCAACATGGCGAAACGCTGGCAGTGCGCGCCAACCGCTTGCGCGACTTGGGCCCAGGCTTCACGCTGCGCGCCGTTACCCACCCGGAGCGAAACATGGGCCGCAGTATCGCCATTGTCGAAGACGAGCCGCTGATCCGCGCAAATTACGTCGAAGCGCTCACCCGCTTCGGCTACGAGACGCGCGGTTATGGCTCGCGGCAGGAAGCCTCCAGCGCATTCCAGATGCGCCTGCCGGAGCTGGTCATCATCGACATCGGCCTGGGCGACGAACCCGAGGGTGGCTTCGACCTGTGCCGCGAGCTGCGCGCCAAGTCCGCCACGCTGCCCATCATCTTCCTCACGGCGCGCGATTCGGATTTCGACGTGATCTCCGGCCTGCGCCTGGGTGCGGACGATTACCTGAGCAAGGACACCAGCCTGCACCAGCTGGCCGCACGCATCGCGGCGCTGTTCCGCCGCATCGAGTCGCTGAAGGTGCCGGCCAGCAGCGAGACGGTGATCGAGCACGGTCCGCTCAAGCTCGAATCCGAGCGCATGCGCATCACTTGGAACAACGAAGAGATTCCGCTCACCGTCACCGAGTTCTGGATGGTGCACACGCTGGTGCGCTTTCCCGGTCACGTGAAGAATCGCGACCAGCTGATGCGCGAAGCGGAGCTGGTGGTGGACGACGCCACCATCACCTCGCACATCAAGCGCATCCGCAAGAAATTCATCGCCGTGGCGCCGGAGTTCGACGCCATCGAGACAGTGCATGGCGTGGGTTATCGATGGAAGCCGTGATGAAGCGTTGGTTCGGGTTGCTGCTGTTTGCGTTGATTTCCATGTCCTCCCATGCCGCCGATGGCAAGGATCAGGGCGTGATGGTGTATGGCAAGGCGGACAAGGATGTACCCGGTTGGTCGATTCTCACGGATCTGCCGACGGGATGGACGCAGGATTGCTGCATGTACGCCAAGGCCATTGGCGTGAATCTTGTGCTCTACAAGGGCGAATGGACGGGCGATCCCGAGCGCGTGATGGTGCTCAACGTTTGGCCGTCCAAACTCTCATCGCTCGAGGCCGAGCTGCAGGACGATCGTCACCACTATCTCGCCCGCGATGCAGCCGCCAAGGTGGACGTGCTGGCCATCGACAACAAAAACATGGCATGCCGTGGCGTGCATTACGCCGGCACGGACCACAAGGACGACCTGGTCGTGTTCTGCGATCCGGGTCTCGCCACTGGTGTGCGTCTGAGCTGGTCCATGACATTGGCTCACGACGATCCGCAGCAGGCTGACTTGATCGCCGCGTTCCAGCATGTGGTCGAGCAGTCGAAGTATCTCAAGTACACGGACGAAACGAACGGCAAAAGCAGCAAGACCAAGGCGAATCCGTAACCGTTAGCGGCGACTTTTGCCGTTCCGCCCTTTATCGTTCGCCCATGACTCTTCGCCAGAAACTCCTGCTCGTCGCCCTGTGCACGCTGGCCCTGCCCGTGGCCGGCTGGCTGTACGTGCGTCAGATGGAAACCCTGCTGCGCGAAGGCCAGGCACAGGCGCTTACCGCGTCGGCGCGTGCGATGGCGCGCAGCCTGGTGGTGACCGGCGCGCCGCTGCCGCCCGCCGGACCCGTGTGGTACGTGCAGGACGCCGCCAACCCCATCACCATCGATGGCTACGGTGACGACTGGGCACCGCTCACGCCGTGGAGCCAGCCGCTGGACAAGCGCGGCAAGCTGCTGCTCGCCCAGGACGCGGACTGGCTGTATCTCTATGCCGATATCCGTGGCGCCCAGCGTACGCGCGCCGACGCTGAAGACCCGGGTGCGCTGCGTGCCGATCACCTCGTGCTCAGCCTGGGCAAGGGCGATCAGTCGCGGCGTTACCTGCTGGCGAGCGCGGCACCGGGATCGGTAACGGCACGACCGCTCGATCCGCCCATCGACGGCTTGCCGGCACGCATCACCGCGCAATGGCAGGAAGACGGCAGCGGTTACCGCGTCGAGTTGCGCGTGCCGCGGCAGGGGCTGGATTCGCTGGGCCTGGCCGTGTTCGATCCGACCACCGGCGGCGATCCGCAAGCGGTGCAAAGCCGGCCACTCGTGGCGTATTCCAAGCCGCTGTCCAACGAGCTGGGCCTGCTTGCGCTCGATGGCGTGCAGGCGCGCGTGCTGGCACCCGAAGGCTGGCTGCTCGCTCAGACCGGGCGCCTTTCCACGCCGGCTGCGGCACCGGGCGACCAACCCGGCTGGTTCGCTGCGCTGGTCTATCGCTCGCTGCTGGCCAATCAGGTGGACGAGGCCGAGCTGTGGACGCAGGACGTGCCGCGGCTGGACGTCACTGAAGTGCACGAAGCCAGCGCCGGCAAACCGGCAACGCTATGGCGACAGGGCGAGGCGCGCGGCAGCGTGGTGCTGGCGGCCGCCGTGCCGATCGAAAGCGATGGCAAGGTACGTGGCGTGCTGTTGCTGGAACAGGCCAGTCGCGCCGTGCCGCTGCTGGCCAATCGTGCGCTGCTCGGCCTGTTGCTCACGAGCTTCGGCGTACTGCTGGTGGCGGGCGCGATCCTGCTGGTGTTCGCCACACGCTTGAGCATTCGTCTTGGGCGTCTGCGCGATGCGGCCGAACGCGCGCAATTGAACGATGGACGTCTGGACGGCCCCTTCCCGATGACGGAAGCGGAGGATGAGATCGGCGATCTGGCGCGCAGCTTCGAGCGTCTGTTCGAAGTGGTGGGTGGCTATACCGATTACCTGCGCACGCTCGCGTCGAAGCTGTCGCATGAATTGAACACACCGCTGGCCATCGTCAAGTCGTCACTGGACAACCTGGAGCACGCGTTGCAGGCCGGGGATGCGATGCCGCCCGATGCCGAGCCTTATCTGCACCGCGCCCGCGACGGCGTGGCGCGACTGGGCATGCTGGTACGCGCCATGAGCGAAGCCAGCCGCATGGAGCGCGCCATTGCGGCGGCCGAACCGGAGGACGTGGATCTGGTCGCCGTGGTGCGCGGATGCAGCGATGCGTACCGCCCGCTGGCGGGCACGCGTCGTCTGGAAACCGAGTTGCCCGCCGAGCCCATGACGATGCACTGCGCACCGGAATTGATCGCGCAGGCGCTGGACAAGCTGTTCGACAATGCCTTGTCCTTCACCCCGGAATTCGGCTGGCTGCGGCTGACGTTGCGCGCCACCGGCGATGGCGCGGAAATCGAATTGGCCAATCAGGGTCCGCCGTTGCCGGCCGCGATGCAGGGACGATTGTTCGATTCGCTGGTGAGCCTGCGCGACAAGGCAACGCCGGGCGACGCGCCGCACCTGGGTCTCGGACTCTACGTGGTGCGCCTTGTCGCCGAACGCCATGGTGGCGTGGCGATGGCCCGCAACCTGGAAGACGGCAGCGGCGTGGCATTCACGCTGGTGCTGCACGGCATGCCGCGCCAGCGTCTGTAAGCATGCTGTTGTGGGAGCGCACCCTGTGCGCGACTGCGATCAGCTTCAGGTGAAACCCAGTCGCGCACAGGGTGCGCTCCCACACATGAGTGTTCGTTCGCTTTACTTCGTTTCGCCCAGCGTCCAGCCACCGCCGCCGGGCATCACCGCAAATTGCCGCACGGTGGTCGCCGCACAACTGGCCGGCTTGTCGCTGCATTGCGCCAGCGTCACGCGAAGGTGCTGGTCGTCCACTAGATCAAAATCCGAAAGCTTAGTGGTGGCCACGCTGGCGGCGGTATCCAGCACCGTGCCGATGAAAACGCCGTTGTGGAACACGTACAGCTGCAATGCGTTGGGTTGGCATTGCGCGTCCACGGACACGGCGGCCTCGGCCACGTAGGTGTCGCCCTTGCGTTGGGCGTGGCCGGTCAACAGGCGCTGACCGGTCAGCAGGAAGCGATCTTCATCGTTCTTCGGCGCGGCAGTGCGCACTGTGCATTCCGTCGTGGCCACGGTGGCCGGTGCGCTTTGCGAGAGTGGTTTCAGCGGACGAGGCACATAGGGCTGTGCCACCGGCGCGGCGGCCGGCGGCCGATGCATCCACAACACCAGTGCGGTGGCACTGAGGATGACCGCAGCCACGGCCACGAAGCGGCCTCGCAGCGCCGGTCGTTGATACAGGTAGACCAGCGTGCACAGTGCTACCAGCAGCGCCACCGAGGACAGCGGGTGCCATAGCAGCGCCAGCACGGCGAACAGCACCGCGAACACGGCCGCCGTGGAGTAGGGCTTTTTCAGCGGTGGCTTGGTGGATGTCGCAGGAAGCGGTGGCGGTTCCCTGGATGCGACGGCTTCGGGCTCTGCCGCGAACGGGTCGTGGGTATCGGAGGCGTCGAAGGCGTATGCATGCACTTCTTCGGGCAGCGGCGGCGGCTGGTGATCCGCGGGCACGTCGCTTTCCCGTGGCGCCGGCCCGTCTTCGTGGATGAGTTCGCGCGCCTGCGCTTCCGGTGGTGTGGGAAGCGGTGGCGGGTTTTCGCTGCTGGCGGCCGGCTCCCACGCAAACCAGGTCTGGCCACCGTCGTGGCACCACTGGTCGCCCGCTTCGGCATAGCGATCCAGCGCATCCGCGGGCAGCGGTCCCCTCACCTGATTGTCGCGACGGAGCCAGATGAGGCGTTCGTCATCGGGCCATATATCGGCTTCCACGCCCATGCCGCGCAGCTGGGCGACCTGTGCATCGGCGGCTTCGGGTTCGAGGCCGCGGCGGATGATCAGCGGCGCCCGCGCGAACACGCGTTCGCGAAATCCGGCCATCTCCATGCCGAAGGCGGCAGCCATGCGCGCGTGCACGCTGGCCGGGTCCTGCCCGTCGAGCAGGCGGCCGGAAAGTACCAGGCAACGGTGGTCCATACCCATCGATTTCCCCTGCGGGCGCAGCGACGTGCCCCGATTACCCAAGGTTAGGCGTGCAACGGCGGGCGAACAAGCGCCAAGGCTTCGGTTCCCATGCTCCATGCCCCTACAATGGCCGTTCAAGCTTGGCCATCCGGATCCCCACGTGATTTCCCGAGACGATTTCGACGCGCTGGCAGCGCAGGGTCATACCCGCATCCCGCTGGTGCGCGAGGTATTTTCCGACCTCGATACGCCGCTGTCGGTTTACCTGAAGCTGGCCGACGGCCCGTACACCTTCCTGTTCGAATCGGTCGAGGGCGGTGCCACCTGGGGTCGCTATTCGATCATCGGCCTGCCGGCGAAGCGCGTGTATCGCCTGCGCGGCCACGAGCTGGAAGTGGAAGACGCCGGTGAAGTGACCGAGCGTCGCCATGTGGCCGATCCGCTGGCCGAGATCGAAACGCTGCGCAAGCAGTACGACGTGCCGCGCCTGCCGCAGCTGCCTGCCTTCAGTGGCGGCCTCGTAGGTTATTTCGGCTTCGAGACCATCGGCTACATCGAGCCGCGCCTGGCGAAGTGGGATCGCCCCGACGAATTGGGCACGCCCGACGTGCTGCTGATGCTCGCCGAGGAAGTGGCCGTCTTCGACAACCTCAAGGGTCGCCTGTACCTGATCGTGCATGCCGATCCGTCGCAGCCGCACGCCTACGCCGAGGCGCAGCGTCGACTGGATGCGCTGGTGTATCGCCTGCGCCAGAGCGGCGTGTCGTATCCGCAGCTCAACCAGAGCACTGCGCTCGATGAAAGTGACTTCAAGTCCTCCTTCACCAAGGAAGAATTCGAAGCGATGGTGGAGCGCGCGAAGGAATACATCCGCGCCGGCGACATTTTCCAGGTGGTGCCATCGCAGCGGCTCAGCGTGGGTTTCAACGCGCGGCCGGTGGATGTGTATCGCGCCTTGCGTGCGCTCAACCCGTCGCCGTACATGTATTTCGTCGACCTGGGCAACACGCAGATCGTCGGTTCCTCGCCGGAGATCCTCGCCCGCCTGAAGGACGGCAAGGTGGTGGTTCGACCGCTCGCCGGCACGCGCAAGCGCGGCGCCACGGAAGAAGAAGACCAGGCGCTGGAAGCGGAACTGCTGGCCGATCCCAAGGAGCGCGCCGAGCACGTGATGCTGATCGACCTGGGCCGCAACGACATTGGCCGCATCAGCGACACCGGCAGCGTGGAAGTGAGCGAATCGTTCGTGGTCGAACGCTATTCGCACGTGATGCACATCGTGTCGCAGGTGCAGGGCAACGTGCGTCCCGAGGTGGGCTACATGGACGTGCTGAAGGCCACGTTCCCTGCGGGTACGCTCAGCGGTGCACCGAAGATCCGCGCGCTGGAGATCATCCAGGAACTGGAACCCTACAAGCGCAACATCTACGCCGGTGCCATCGGCTGGATCGGCTGGTGGGGCGATGCCGACACCGCCATCGCCATTCGCACGGCCGTGATCCAGGATGGACGTCTGCACGTCCAGGCGGGTGCGGGCATCGTGTACGACTCCGACCCCGCGTCCGAGTGGGAAGAAACGATGAGCAAGGGTCGCGCGCTGTTCCGCGCCGTGGCCCAGGCAGCGAAGGGCCTGTGAGCATGCGCGGCGTGCCTCGCACTGCCATGTGGTCCTGCGCGCTGGGTTTGGGCAGCAGCTTGCTGATCACGCCGCTGCAGGCGCGCGAGCCTGAGGCATCGCCAGTCTGGCGAGACGACGCCACCTCGCGCCTCGAAGCCCTGGCGCTGCTGCAGACGCTCAACGCCGAATTGCTCAGCCACCCCAGTGCCACGCTCACGCTGGAGCGCTGGTGTGGCGAGCATCACCTGGCGCCGGAAGCGAAGATCGTCGCCGAACGCGTGAAGGGTGAAGACAAGCCGCTGCCGCCCGACGCACGCGAGCAATTGCAGATTGGCGCCGACGAGCCCGTGCGCTATCGCCGGGTGCAGCTTGCCTGTGGCGAACACGTGTTGTCCGAAGCGGACAACTGGTACGTACCTTCGCGCCTCACCGACGCGATGAACCACGAGCTCGACAGTTCCGACACGCCATTCGGCAAAGTGGTGCAGGCGTTGCACTTCCGCCGCCAGACACTTTCCGCCGAATTGCTGTGGTCGCCGTTGCCGGCTGGCTGGGAAAACGGTGCATCACTGCCGCCCGCCACGCATGACGCGCTCGCGATGCCGCATCACGTGCTGCAGCATCGCGCGGTGCTGTTCGACCAGGCCAATCGACCCTTCAGCCTGGTCGTGGAAAGCTATACATCGCAAGTTCTTGCCTTCATTCCCGCGGGCCAGCATCGGCCATAAGTTAGATATCGCGCCCCTCGTCTTTCGCAGGTCTCTTCGATAAGAATGCGCGAGCAGTCACTGGGGGCGTACTGTCTTGCGTTGAGCTGTCGAGAGACAGCCAGTCGTGTCGCACGAGCGCATGCATATCACCGCCGCCAGTTGCATCTCCTGCGCTACGGACGTCCAAGGGGGGATATCCGGTAACGCGCAGGACACACGTCAGGGGAATGACATGAAGCATTTAGGGAAGAAGGGTGTCGTGATTGCGTGCGCCCTGAGCGTATCCGCGTGCGCATCGATCATTGGAACGCCGTATCAGAAGGTGCAAGTGGAAACGCGCGCCGCTGACCAGAGCATTCGCGCGGATTGCACGTTGAGCAACGGCGAAAGCCAGGTTCGCGTGACCACGCCAGGTACGGCGGTGGTTCATCGCTCATCGCACGACCTTAGCGTGAGCTGCCAGAAGGATGGCAAGCAGATCGCGCAGCAGTCCTACGACTCCACCATTCGCGGCATGGTCTGGGGCAATCTGATACTTGGCGGCCTGGTCGGTATCGCGATCGACTTCGCCGACGGAGCTGCGCATCACTATCCGGACAAGGTGAGCGTGATCGTGCCGTCGGTGTATGCCAACGCTGCGAGCTATCCCGCCAGCGATGCCACCCAGGTCGGCACCTATTCGGCGGCATCGCCAGCCATCAACGGGCTCGCCAGCCTGGACGGCCGCATCAGCAAGACGATGTTCAACGCTGCGCAGAACGTGGCCGCCAGCCACCAGTGCGATCGCGCCATCCACGTCGTGATGGTGGAAGGCCAGCGCGCGATGTTCCGCTCGCAGTGCCCGGCTTCCGGCGACGTGCAGATCGAGTGTGCCGGCGATGCTTGCGTGGCCATGCAGCCGATGGGCATGGCGAGCAGCTGACGGTCGTTGGTGTTTGGCGCATCAACACTTTTTCGGGCGGCTGTCCATCGGCCGGCCGCCCCGAGGCTTTCGGATAATTCCCATATTTTGAGCGATTAGTGCCCGATACCTTGAAGGAACCCTAGCAGCATAGCCGTAGGCGAAGCCTCGGCATGGAGTTCCCGATGGTTGGCCGCCTTGTCGAATATCTCATTCAAAATGCGCCCGGTGATGGCTGGACGGTGCTGCGCAACGGTGCGCCCATCGGTCGCCGTCGCGTGCTGGAACACGCGGTGGACTTCGCCGGCCGCTTCGCGGAAAGCGAGGCGTTGCAAGGCCGCGCCACGCGCGTGGTGATGGAGCGCAAGCCCGCCTCGCGACTATCCGACGTCGCTTGCTGGCGTTGCGCCGCGTAAGTCAGGGCGTGAGGAATCGCTGCCCGATGGCCAGCGCGGTTCGATAGGGTTCCGGGTCGTTGCGATTGCTGAGCAGGATCACCGTGAGGTGTTGTTTCGGCCAGCGGATGATCACGTTGCGAAAGCCCATGCTCTCGCCCGAATGCCACAGCACGTCGCCGTGGATGCGCCAGCCGTAGCCGTAACTGTCCACGTCGGGCTCACCCGTCACGGTGTTCTGCGCGCTGAAGGCAAGCTGGCGTGAGTTGTCCGACAGCAGGCGATGGTCGTAGAGCGCGGCATCCCACTTCGCCAGGTCATCAATGGACGAATAGATGCCGCCATCGCCACGCGTCGCGCTGGTCGGACTCTGGTCGGTTTGCATCCAATGCCCGTTGTCGTCGCTGTAGCCATAGGCCCGATGCGTCACGGCAGGACCGCCATGCACGTAAAGCAGCGTATGGCTCATGCCCAGTGGCTGGAAGATGTTCCTGGCAAGGAAGTCCGGCAGCGATTGGCCTGAGGCGCGCTCCACGATCAAGCCAAGCAGTACATAGCCACCGTTGCTGTAGCGATACGACGTCCCCGGCGGAAAATAGCTGCGCGGTTCGGCAGCGAGCATGTGCAGTACGTCCGCGTCACTGATCTGCGCCGTTTGATCGGCAGGCATCAAGTCTTCGTAATCGATCAGGCCGCCGCCATGGCTGAGCAGCTGGCGAATGGTGATGTCTTCATGGGAGGCCGGAAGTTCCGGCAGCCAGTGGCGGGCATGATCATCCAGGCTGAGTTTCCCTCGCTCTGCCAGCAACAAGATCGCCGCCGCGGTGAACTGCTTGCTCACCGAGGCGAGTCGATAGTTGGTCGCCGGCGTCGCTGCTTCGCGGGTTTCCATGTTCGCCAGGCCGTAACCCCTCCGCACCAGCGGCTGGCCGTCCTTGATCACCAGCAATGACGCGCCGGGAACATTGCCCTGGTAAGCGGCCATGAGGGCGTCGACATCGCGGGCCGCATCCCTGGCCTGGGCGACACCAGCGAGCAGGGTGAGAACAAGCAGCGTCACGAGCTGGCGCATGAAGTGGCCTTGTGTGGGTTATTGCACCGGAACGTCGTAGATGGTGTCGGGCGTGGGCTCGGGATTGAGCGTGTAGTGCCACCACTCCATCGCGTAGTTGCGAAAGCCCTCGCGTTCCATCGCGCGCTTGAGCGCTTCACGGTTGGCGTGCTGCGCGGCAGTGGCGCCGGGCGAGTCGGTATTGGCCAGCGTGCCGAAGTAGTCGAAGTCCGTGCCCATGTCGAGCGGCTGGCAGTGCGCGTTGGCGGCATCGCATTGCATCAGCGTGAGATCCACCGTGGCGCCGCGGCTGTGGCCGGACACGGGTGCAATGTAGTCGCCGAGCAGGGCGCGCTTGTCGAGCAGCGGATAGTGAGTGGCTTTCGTGCGCTGGTCATCGAGATCGCCGGCCCAGCGTACGAAGTGCTTCACGGCGCGTGCCGGCCGGTAACAGTCGAAGACCTTGAGCTGCTGGTGCTGCGCGTGCAGGTCGCGCTCCACACGTGCCAATGCTTCGGCCGCGGGCTTCAGCAGGAGGCATTTGGGCGCGAGATAGCCATCCACCGGCGTGCCGACAAAGTTGTCGCTTCCCGCGTACTTGATGTCTTCGGCCATGTCGGGCGCGAACTGGCGGATATCCACCAGCCCTGCTTGCTTGGCCGTGGTGGCCGGCGACAACGTCGGTGTGCCATCCGCGTAGGCCCGCGAGGCAAGCATGGCCAACGCCACGAGGCAAGCAAGGCAGTAGCGATCAATCACAGTCGTGCTCCCGCTGAAAGGCCAGGTCTTCGAAGTCGTAGCTGAAGTCGGCCGACGGATCGACCTTGCTCATGCGCAGCGTGTCGTGCGGGTTCGCCGGGAACCGCAGCCACGCATCGGCGTCACCGTGATCCCAATGCACCAGATAGCGCTTGCCAGCCTGCATCACGGTGCCCGTAAGCCGTGGTGACTTCGTCGACGCGAAACGCACCGCATGGCCGTGCGCGCACAGCGTGATGGAGCCGAACCATGGATCGCGCCAGCTTCCCAGTTGCTGTCGAAGCCCTTCGGGTTTTGCTGGAGACGATGCGGGCATGGTGAACGTCTCGCGTCTGGCGGCGTCGGCCTTTGACAGCTGGTCGGCGTACCAGTCGGCATCGTGCCCATCATGCGGTGACGTGAAGTGCTTGGTCAGCGCTTCCATCAATACGGTGCGCGCGTCTTCCGCTTCACTGTTGATCAGCACCACGAACCCTGACTGGCGATCCGGCAGCAATGTCATGGCGGAATACATGCCGGACAACGTGCCGGTATGCGACACGGTGAGCTCGCCGTCGACATCCGCAATGCGCCAGCCATAACCGTAGGCGTAGCGGGTCGTGCCGTCCCAGGCGCGTCGCCGCGCCGAGATCGGCATGGGTGTGTAGGGTGTCCACAGCATCCGGCGTTGTGCCTCGGACAGCCATTGCGTCTGTTGCGCCGTGGGAACCAGCCAGTTGCGCGCCCACACAAGCATGTCGTCGAGGCTGCAGCGCACGCCACCCGCGGCAGCGGAGGTGATGTCCGGGATATCCGTGGCATCGGCATCGATGACCACGTTGCGGTCGCCCTTTCGCACGTGGGGCTGTGCGACGTTACCCACGGTGTCGCGTTGCCACGCACCAATCTGGCAGCGGGTCAGTCCCAGGGGCTCGAACACTTCGTGACGCAGCAGCACGTCGTAAGGTGCATGGCCCGCGGCGGCTGCGACCTCACCCGCCACGACGTAGAGCAGGTTGTCGTAGGCGTAGCCGGCGCGAAAAGGGTACGCCGGCTTGAGATAGGGCAGGGCATGCACGATGTCCTGCCGCGTGAAGGCATTGGGTTCCGGCCACAGCATCAGGTCGCCCGCGCCTTCACGCAGGCCGCTGCGATGCGTGAGCAAGTCGCCGACCTGCATGTGTTCCGTGACCCACGGATCGGCCATGCGGAAATCAGGCAGGTAGTCGCGTACTGGTGCATCCCAGCGCAGCTTGCCTTGCTCCACCAGGCGAGCGAGCAGCGTCGAGGTGAATGCCTTGCTGTTGGAAGCGATCTTGAACAGCGTGTCTTGATTGATCGGCTCGCCTGAACCTGCCACGCGTTCGCCGAGCGTGCGCGTGTACACCACCTTGCCGTGGTCGATCACGCCCACGGCAAGGCCGGCCAGGTGATAGCGCGTCATCACCGCGTCGACGATGGGGTCGAACTCGGCCGACGCCGGTGGCGGGGCAGCCGTCGCTGTACTCGTCGCCAGCATCAGCCACAGCGCGGCGATGCAGCGGTGAAGGATTCGATCAGCCCGCATGACCTGCCGTGGCGCGCCTGGTCACCTCGCCCCACACCCGCAGCAGGTTGCCACCCCACAACTTGGCAATGTCGTCATCGCTGAACCCGGCGCGCCGCAACGCCGCGGTGAGATTGCGCGTTTGCGTCGCGTCGTTCCAGCCTGCAAGGCCGCCACCACCATCGAAATCCGAAGCAATGCCAACGTGGTCGATGCCCGCCACCTGCACCATGTGCTTGATGTGCGCCACATAGTCGTCCACGGTCGGTGGCGGAAGTGCCGCATCGATACGCTTCATGCCCTCGACATAAGCCGGCAGGTATTCGTGCTTCTCGCTGTCGAATTCCTTGTCGCCGGCCTGCTTGGCCACCTGTGTCTGCAAGGCCTTCTGGGCAAGGTCGCGCGCCGGGTCCAGCCGGATGAATTCCTGCACCGCCACGGCCTGGATGACACCGCCCTTGGCGGCGATGGCGCGAAGCAGTTCATCGGAAAGATTGCGCGGATGCGCATCCAGCGCCCGCGACGACGAATGCGACGCGATCACCGGCGATGTCGACAAGGCAAGCACCTCGCGCACGCAGGCATCGGACGAATGCGAAACATCGACCATGATGCCCAGCTGGTTGGCACGCTTCACCACGCTGCGACCGAACTCGGTGATACCGTATTCCGGTAGCGGTGTGTCACCCAATGACGCCTCGGGCGTCGAGCTGGTGCACAGGTCGTTGTTGCCCATATGGGCGAGGCCGACATAGCGCGCCCCGCGCTGGAAAGCCGTGTCCAGGTTTTTGATGTCGTGGCCCAGCGAATAGCCGTTCTCCACGCCAATCATGGCCGACAGCCTGCCCGCCGCCTTGTTGGCGCGGACATCATCCGGCGTGCGTGCGAGCCGAATGCGGTTGGGGTAGGTTTTCAACATCAGGTCGATGTCGTCGTATTTCTGTTTGGCTTGCGCCACGGCCTTGGCATAGCCGTCGGGCGTCAGCGGCCCCTGCTCCACGTAGACGATGAAGAACACCGCATCAAGGCCGCCGCGCTCCATCTTGCCCAGGTCCACTTGCAGTGGTGTCGGCTTGCCGACATCGAAGCGGGCTTCGCGCATGTACGCGAAGGGAATATCCACGTGCGTGTCGAGCGTGATCGGTGGATCTTGTGGAGCCGCCACGGCGATGCCGCCGCATGACAGGGCCAGCGCGATGGCGCTGGCGATCAGGCCGAAAGTCTTCATGCGGTCTCCCAGTGGTGGGCCGCCGTCTCGCCGGCGACCATGTCTTCGAAGCGCTGGCGCTGCCGCACCACGGCGTAGCGCCCCGCATCTACCAGCACTTCGGCAGCAAGCGGGCGCGAGTTGTAAGTGGACGCCATGGATGCACCGTAGGCACCGGCGGTACGAATCATCAGCAGGTCACCGCTGCTGCAGGCCGGCAGGGTGCGTGCGCGTGCGAAGGTGTCTCCTGTCTCGCAGACCGGACCCACGATGTCGTATGAAGTCATCGGACGCACTTCCCCCGTCACCGGCACGATGTCGTGCCATGCATCGTACAGGCTTGGCCGTGCCAGGTCGTTCATGGCGGCATCGAGCACCAGGAACTGGCGTTCGTCGCCGTGTTTGACACGGATGACGCGCGTCAACAACACACCGGCCTCACCGACGAGATAACGGCCGGGCTCAAAGAGAAGCTGGCCTTCGAAGCCGGCCAACGCCTCGCGTACCACGGCGACATAATCCGCGGCGTGGACAGGTTGATCGTGGCCTTCGCGGTAGCACACGCCCAGGCCGCCGCCGACATCGATGCTGGCGATGGGGTGGCCGCTCGCGGTGAGCTCTTTCCAGAACGCAGCCACGCGTTGAAAGGCTTCACGGAACGGGCCGAGTTCCAGGATCTGCGAGCCGATGTGCACGTGCAAGCCATCCAGCTCTACGTGATCCAGTTCGTGTCGGGCGGAAAACCACCGGCGCGCTTCATGGATGCTCACGCCAAACTTGTTCTCAGCCTTTCCGGTGGAGATCTTGGCGGGGGTGAAGGCGTCGACATCCGGGTTGATGCGCACCGAAGCCCGCGCCAGGACGCCGCGTTCCAGGGCGGCGCACTGCAAGGCCACCAGCTCGTCGTGGGATTCCACGTTGAAGCGGAGGATGCCGGCGTCGAGGGCTTCCGTCATCTCTGCGTCGGTCTTGCCCACGCCGGAGAACACGATGCGTTCGGCGGGTATCCCCGCCTGCAGGGCGCGTCGCAACTCGCCCACGGAAACAATGTCGGCGCCCACGCCTTGGGCGTTCATCAGCGACAGCACGCCGCGATTCGGATTGGCCTTGACGGCGAAGCAGATCAACGCGTTCATGCCGCCAAGGGCGCTTTGGAGCGAGGCGATTTGGGCGCGCATTGCGCTGGCCGAATAGACGTAGAGCGGCGTGCCCAGTCGCTCGGCGAGAGCGCGCAGGTCTAGGCCATCGAATGTGGCGTGCGGGGTATCGGGTTGCATCGTCATGTTGCCTTGTCACCAAAAAAGACAGCGGCCTGCAACACGCAGGCCGCCGGGGTGGGGAGCGCCCAATCAGAAGTCCACGGACACCGTCAGCTGCGCGTAGCGCGGCTGCTGGAACAACAGGGGTTGCTTGAACGTCGAGCTGGTGCTGTTGGAAATGGTGGTCTGCAGGTCCTGGTCCACCTGGATGGTGCGCTGCTCGTTGAGCAGGTTGTACACGGCGAACTTCACACGCAGCTGGCCGATGTCGGCGAGCTGGCGCAGGTAGGTGATGCTGGCGCCCAGGTTGTAGGTCCACGGCGTGCGGCCATACTTGCCGCGCGGCGAGGCTTCGTACACGCGATCTTCCGAACGTTCCGCATCGCAGTTGGCTACGCAGATGAAGTAGCTGTGATACGCCGTGTCGTCGTAAGGGTTGCCCACGCCGAAGCCGGTGATCGGGCCGCCCGAGGCAATGTTCGCGTCACCCGCGATCTGCCAGTGTGGCGTGATGGCATAAGTGCCGCGCAGCTTGATCTGGTGACGTCGGTCGTTCGGCAGATAGCCGTCGCCGCCCAGGTTTACCCACGGGTTGTCCCAGTTCTCCGTGCGGCCGGTGTCGTCGAAGTTGGTGTCGGAGTTCACCGGGCCTTCGGCGTTGCCGCGGTTCCACGACAGCACGTACGACGCGTTGAACGACCACTTGTCGTCCCATGCGCGGTCGAGCTGGAATTCCATCGACGTGTAGGTGCGCTTGGGCTTCACCCAACCACGCTGGCCGAGATAGTTGCCGTCGGCGTCGTACATCGCCCAGCCCTGCTTGGACGTGTCGATGGTCACCCAGCCGTCGGCCTTGCCATCGCAGTTGGTGTCGGCCCACACCGTGTTCTTCTTGCCGGGATTGCCCATCACCCAGCCGATATAGCCATCGCCACCGCATTGCGGCGTGGCGCTGATCTCCATGTCGTCGATGGCGTTGTGCAGCTTGCGGTACGTGCCAGTGACGCCCCACGACCACTTGTCGTTGAGCATCTGCTGGAAGCCGAGGATCAGCTCGTCCTGGTAGACCTGCTGCATGTCCTTGTTCACTTCCGAGCGAAGGTCACCCACGGTGCCGTTGCCCTGGGACGTATCTACGCCGCCCAGCTGCGGGCCGAGGATGGGCACGGCGTACTTGTTGCCGTTGGCGTCGGTGAGCGTCTGCCACCCGCCGAATGCGTAGTAGGTGCGCTCATCCAGCAGGCCGCCCGCCTGCTTGATGCTGATGACGTTGGCGACGGGCAGGTAGTAGCGACCCAGGTTGCCGAAGAGCTTGGTGGTGCCGTCGCCCTTCATGTCCCACGAGAAGCCGAAGCGCGGCGCCCACATGTTGTTCATCTTGATGTAGTCGCGGCCTGCGGCATCCATGTTGTCGAAGCCATCGCGACGGATGCCGGCATTCAGCAGCAGGTTGGGTGTGACCTGCCAGTTGTCTTCCAGGTAGAACGCGTTGTTGGTGGTGTCGAAATTACCCGCGACTTCATAACGGCGTGCACGCACGTAGCCGTTGTAGCCCGGTGGAATCACGCCGCCGCCGGCAGGGTTGGGAATGGTGGAGCCGGGCGTGGACGCGTAGACGTTGTAGTAGATGGCGCCCGGGCCGGGATAGTGGCGGGCATAGAGCGAGTCGTCGTCTTCGTGGTCGTAGCCGAAGCGCAGCAGGTGGTCTTCCAGCTTCCACTCGAAGTCGACGCGGCCTTCCTTGCGCTTGTCGTTGAGTTTTTCCACCGCGGTGTTGGTGGTGCAGCCCAGCGGCACGCCGGGCTTGGGCACGGCGTTTTCCGCAGCGACGTGGTTGCATTCCAGGTCGGACAGCGCGCGGTTGTACGACTCCTGGCGATTCTCGCCGTACAGCACCTTCATCGACAGGTTGTCGGTAAGGTAGTTGGTGTACGTCAGCGACCAGTTCTTGCCGCCGGTATCGGTGTAGATGGTGTCGGTCTTGGCGCCGATGGTGTGCGTGTCGTAGTCGTAGTTGTAGACCCGGCCCACGTTGGAGCTCTGATCGGAGAACGCCATCAGCGAGAGCAGGTTGCTGTCGTTGATGTGCCAGTCGATGGTGGTGCCCCAGAAGCCGGGACTGGCGCTGTTGCTGGTAAGGGTGGTGCCTTCGTTGTTCGTGTTGCGCGGGTTGTCGCCGCGCTGTTCGAACATGGCGAAGATGAAGAGCTTGTCCTTCACGATGGGGCCGGACGCCCAGAGGTTCGTCTTCATCAGCGAATCGCGATCTTCGCTCGCCGTCAGGTAACGGTTGCCGTTGGCGTCGTAGCGGTCTTCCGCCTGTGCATGCCAGGCGCCCGGTTCCATGGTCATTTCCACGCCGGCGTGGAACTCGTTGGAGCCCGAACGTGCCACGGCGTTGATGACGCCGCCCGTGGTGCGACCGAATTCCACGGAGTAGCCTCCCGTCTTCACCTGGAATTCCTGGTAGAAGTTGAAGGGTGCCTCGGAATAGCCGTTGCGGTTGTAGAAGTCGGTGACGTTGAGGCCGTTCACGTAGATGGCGTTCTCCGCCACGGACGAACCGCCGAACGACAGGCCGCCGAAGTTGGATGAACCTTTCACCACGCCCGGCGCCAATTGCGCGACCGCGGCCAGGTTCTGTTCCACCGGCAGGCGACGCAGTTCCTCGCGTGAAATGTTGACCGCCGATTCCGTGGACGTGACATCCACCGCCGTGATGATCGACGTGCCGGTGACGTTCACTGCAGAAAGATTCGTGGCGTTGGCCGTGCCAAGATTCACCGTGGTCGCGTTGCCCAGTGTCACGGTGACCGATGTCGGTTGCGTCAGCGTCTTGCCGTCCTTCGCCACGGACAACGTGTAGTCGCCGATGGGCAGGAAGGGAATGCGGTAGTTGCCCTTGTCATCGGCGGTAACCGAGCGACTGAAGCCGGTTTGCGCGTTGCTGATGGTGACGACGGCGCCGGCATCCGTGTGACCCACCACGGTGCCGTCGTTGTTGCCTGCATGGGCGGCTGGCATCCCCATCGAAGCCAAGCCCATGCCCAGCGCCATGCACAGCATGGTCCTGCGAAAAGTACGACTGACCATTTCCCCGTCTCCCCCGGTTCTGTCGTCGTTGATGTGAGCCGCTTACCCGCCGGTGCGCTCAGGCACGGGCAAGAGCTGCCATGTGAAGTCGTAGTCCCATTGATCGAAATACAAATTGCCGCCGCGCCACTCCAGTTCACCGCGCTGCGAATCCACCGTTTCGGAGCGGAAGAACTGCTTGGCCGGCACGAAGGGCTGGCTGAAATCGCTGTTGAAGACGATGCGATAGGCGTCGAGTCCGCCCAGGTAAAACCATTGCAGTGCCGCGTCGTCGTTCTTCGACGGATGCAATTGACCGAAGGTCACATCCATCGGCACCCAGCCGTAGGGCGCGAGATACAGCTGGCCCCAGTCGTGAATGTTGTTGTAGGTGCCGTCCGAGAAGATCCAGCCCGATTGCCAGCGCGCGGGGATGCCGTTGAGGCGCAGCAGCGCGATCAGCAGCATGGTCTGTTCGCCGCAATCGCCGTGCCCGGCATGCAGCGTGTAATCGCTCAGGTTGCTGATGGTGGAGTACTCGCGCGCACCCGCCCACGGAATCTGGTCCACCGCGGCAAACAGCTTCTGCGCGATGCGATACGGGTTGGTTTCGTTGCCGACAACGTTGCGCGAATACGCGCGAAGGTCATCGGTGAACACGATGTGCGGCGCACGCTCGGCCACATACGGTGCAAGATCCGGCGTGATCTTCGTAGCCACGACTTTCGAGGCGTCGATATCGTGGTACTGCGCGTGGATGGTCAGCTCGTAGGTGACGGCGAACGTCGTGGGCTTGCCCGCTTCGGCTTTTCGTTCGAGATAAGCCGTGCGCTGCAAGGTTGATGCAGGCGCGACGCGTGCGCCCGCCGGCTTGCTGTCGACCAGGCGCACGCCTTCCTGCTGTCCCGGCAGTTCGCGAGGGAAGGGCAGCCATGCGCGAATGGTTTCGCCCGCTGGCACGGCATCGGCGTTGACGGTGACCGTTTCGGTGACGCGAACGTGGTTGGGCGTGACACTGCCTTGCCCCGTGGCGAGTGCTTCGCGTCGCGCATCGCGGTGATGATCGTTGAGCGACTCCATGGGATCGTCACTCGATGCGGCAGGATGCGTGCGTTGCGCTGCCGCTTCCTTGCTGAGCAGGAACAGGTTGCCCGGCGCGCGCTTGAAGTAGAGCGTGCGCCCGTCGATCACCATGTGTTCGATCAGGCCCTGTTGATCCCAGCGTTCGAATTCGGCATCGGTGACGCCGGGGGCCTGCTTGCGGATGCGCGCCTTCGCGGCATCGGCATCGAGGGTGAAATCCAGCAGCATGCGTCGCATGCGTTCGCGCTGGAACAACAGTGCATCGCGCGACGCGGACGTTACGCCGGGTTGGGATAGCGCCTGCGTGATGCTGGCGTCGGCGTCCTTGAATTGCCCCGCATCGACGAGAGCGATGGCATGCTGCACGGGGGAGGTATCGGCGACGGCCGTGCCGGTCGCAAGCAGGCAGGCGAACGCCAGCGCATGCGGCAAGGCGCGTCCGCGTCGCAAGGATGAGAGGGGTCGAACCGTCTGCACCTGCCACTTCCCCGTAAGAAAAAGCGAAGGCGTTGTGTAGCACGCTTGCAATCGACGGTCAATAATTTATGCTTCTAACGAAATTCGTCTGAATTAGATATTCCAAGACGAATGCGAACGGGAGTCAGAGGGGACGCATGATCCACACGGCCTGGCCTTATCTCGCTGTCATGTTGCTGGCAGCGGGCCTGTTTCCCGCCCTTGAGCGGCGCTTCAAATGGCGGTTTTTCGAGGTATTGCCGCCCATCGTGCTCACTTACCTGTTGGTGACGGCGCTGGCCGTGGCCGGCCTGTGGCAGGTGAACGAGGAGATCCGCGCCACGCAGTCCATGTTGATCGAGCACATGGTGCCGGCGCTGCTGTTCCTGCTGATGATCAATTGCGATCTGCGCGCCATCTACCGGCTGGGACCGCGCGTACTTGCGGTGTTCTTCGTCACGGTGGTCTGCCTGTTCGTGGCTTTCATCGCCACGTTCCTGATGTTCCGGCACTGGCTGCCCGGCAAATCGTGGCAACCGCTGGCGGCGCTGTCGGGCAGCTGGATCGGCGGCACCGCCAACATGGTGGCCGTGAAGCAGGCCATCGGCATGCCCGACCGCCTGCTCGCGTTCTCCCTGCTCACCGATGCGCTCTGCTACTCGATGTGGGTGGTCGTGCTGTTTGGCCTGGGTCGCGTCGCCACGCAGTTCAATCGCTGGACGCGTGCCACCTCCAGCGCTGACATGGTGGTGGAAGAAACCCGCAGTCACGGACCGACCACGCCGGAGAACGTGCTGCTGTGGCTGGGCATGGCACTGATGACGGCCGCCTTCTCCGCCTGGCTGGCCGCGCGACTGCCGGTATCGGACATGATCTCGCCCACCACGTGGACCATCATGCTGGCCACCGGGTTCGGCCTGGTTGCCGCGCACACGCCACTGGCGCGCTTCGCGGGTGCCAACACCATTTCCAGCGCCATGCTGATCAGCGTGGTGGCCATTCTCGCTTCACAGAGCAATTTCGAGGGCATCGCCTCGGCGCCGCTGTACATCGGCTGCGGCCTTTGCATCATCGCCATCCATGCCGTACTGCTGGCGCTGGCAGCGCGCGTGTTCCACTTCGACCTTTACCTGTGCGGCATTTCCTCGCTCGCCTGCGTGGGCGGCGTGGCGGCTACGCCGATACTCGCCGCCAGCTATTCCCGCTCGCTGGTGCCGGTAGGCATCCTGCTGGCGTTGCTCGGCTATATCCTCGGCACCGGGTTCGGTTTGCTGGTGGCGTCGGTGATGTCGTCGCTGGCCATTTCGTAGGAATCATCATGCGATTCATGTCCCGCCTGACGCTTTGCCTGTGGGTCGCTCTCGCCGCGAATCCCGTGTTCGCCGAGAAGGGACCCGACGCCGTTCCCGTGCCGCCATCGGGCGTGCTGGGCATCAGCAACAACGTGATGCTCGCGCCCGATTTCTGGATCAGGCAGTCGGCGCAGCCGGATCGCGTGTTGCTGGACGCGGCCGAGATCGGCAAGCACAACGCGAACCTGTTCAAGGTCGATCCGTCCATGCACGACCTGCGTGCCATGCCGGCCACGCTGGACCGCGCCACGGTCAACGGATGGATCAACGATCTTTCGCAGTACCCCACGCGCAAGCTCTATGACGTTCACGGGCAACCTGTCCCGGAGGGCTTGCGCAAGGAGCTGGCCGACGCGCTCGCCCTGGATGCCGTGCCCGAAAAGCAGTCGACTCGCTACGGCATGATCGTGCAGCGCGCTGCGCTTCGCACGTTTCCCACGGACACGCGCGTGTTCACCTCGAACGACGACACCGACATCGATCGCTTCCAGGAAACGGCCGAATTTCCCGGCACGCCGGTGTTGATCGCACAGACCAGTCGCGACGGCCGTTGGCTGTTCGTGGTGAGTCCCCGTTACGCCGCGTGGACGCACCGCGAGAACGTGGCCGAAGGCCATGCCGACGACGTGCTTGCACGCATCGGACGCACGCCTCGTCGCATCGTCACCGGCAGCACGGTGCGTACCGTTTTCACGCCCGAGCAGCCCGCCGTTTCGCAGCTGCAACTGGATATGGGCGTTGCGGTGCCCGTGCTTGCCGATCATCCCGCCGACCAGCCGGTGAACGGGCAGTCGCCGTACGCCTCCCACGTGGTGGAACTGCCCATTCGCGGCGTGGATGGCAAGCTCGGCTTTTCGCCCGCGCTGATCCAGCGCAACGCCGATACGCAGGACGACTACCTGCCGCTCACCGAAGCGAACATCATCCGGCAGGCCTTCAAGTTTCTGGGCGAGCGATATGGCTGGGGCCACGACTACGACGGCCGCGACTGCAGCGGTTTCGTGTCGGACGTCTATCGCAGCCTGGGCGTGGAAATGCCACGCAACACCAGCAAGCAGGCGACCAGTCCCGGCTTCACGCACCAGGCTTTCGGCGACAAGGACAGCCACGACGCGCGCCTGAAGGCGGCGATGGCATTGCAGGTGGGTGATCTCGTCTACATCCCGGGCCACGTGATGATGGTGATCGGCAAGCTCGACGGCGCGCCGTACGTCATTCACGACACGGGCGGCATGGCGTATCGCGACGGCAAGGGCGGCATGCGCCACGTCAAGCTCAACGAAGTATCGGTGACGCCGCTGCTGCCGCTGATGTACGACGACAAGCACACCTACGTCGACCGCATGACCAGCATCGTGCACGTTCGCCCGTAACGGCGAATGCATTCCTCATTGACGACAGGAAGTTCTCAAGTCCCATGAAGATCACCGATATCAAGTTCGGCATGCTGCGGGTACCGTTGAAAACGCCGTTCAAGACGGCGCTTCGTACCGTCAACCAGGTCGAAGACATCGTGGTGATGGTGCACACCGACACGGGTCATGTCGGGCATGGCGAAGCACCGGCCACGGCCGTGATCACCGGTGACACGCATGGTTCCATCATCGACGCGATTCGCCACTACATTGCGCCACGCCTGATCGGCCAGGACATCGCCGACCTCAATCGGTTGACGCAGCTGATCCAGGGCGCGATGGAAAAGAACACCAGCGCCAAGGCCGCGGTGGAAATCGCCATCCACGACTTATGGGGCCAGTTGTACGGTGCGCCGTTGTACAAGCTGCTGGGCGGCGGCGACCCGGTCATCACCACCGACATCACCATCAGCGTCGACTACATCGACAAGATGGTGGCCGACTCCGTGAGTGCCGTGGAGCGCGGCTTCGAGTCGCTCAAGATCAAGGTCGGCAAGGACATCGGCGTCGACATCGAGCGCGTCAAGGCCATCTACGCGGCGGTGGAAAATCGCGCACTGCTTCGCCTCGATGCCAATCAGGGCTGGACAGCCAAACAGGCGGTGTATGCGCTGCAGACGCTGGAAGACGCGGGCGTGAAGCTGGAACTGGTGGAGCAGCCGGTGAAGGCGCGTGACCTGGAAGGCATGCGCTACGTGACCGAACGCGTGCATACGCCCATCATGGCTGACGAAAGCGTGTTCGGCCCGATGGAAGTGATCGACCTGATCCGCATGCGCGCCGCCGACATCATCAACATCAAGCTGATGAAGACGGGCGGCATCTCCAACGCCATCCGCATTGCCGACATCGCCGGCATGTACGGCGTGGAATGCATGATCGGCTGCATGCTGGAAACCAGCATCAGCGTGGCGGCCGCCGTGCACGTGGCGGTGGCCAAGTCGGCGGTGATCACCAAGGTGGATCTGGACGGCCCCTCGCTGTGCCAGTACAACCCCGTGGACGGGGGCGTGGTCTTCAACGAGTCGGAGATCTCGGTTACCGAGGCGCCTGGATTGGGCATCCGGGAAATTCGCGGTCTTGAAAAACTGGCAGGGTGACATGTCGCCACTGGTGAAAATCCGCTCCGAACGTGACCAGATGTCAGCGGTCGAGCGGCGCATCGCCGATTTCATCTTGGAAAACGCGCAGCTGCTGCGCGACTACTCGTCGCAACAGCTTGCCAATGCGTTGGGCATCAGTCAGTCCAGCGTGGTGAAGTTCACGCAGAAGCTGGGTTTCAAGGGTTATCCCGACCTGAAGTACTCGGTGGGCGAGGCCATCGCGCGAGCGGACAACGGCGATGCGACTCACGTCGCCACCAAGGCCGCGGAAGCGCACGATGAATCGGGCGTCGGCAGCCTGTGGCGGCGCAAGTCCGAGGCCGAAGAAGAAACGCGCCTCATCAACACGCCCGACACCCTCCAGGCGGTCGCCGATGCCATGGCTACTGCCGGCGCCAAGGGCAAGGTATTCATGATTGGCCTGGGCGACGACGACATCTACGCGCGCAGCTTTGCGCTGCGGCTGTCGCTGCTGGGCATTCCCACCGTGCACAACTTCGATGCGGCGCGCATGGCCGCCAGCGTCTCCGCGGCGGGCGCGGGCGACGTGCTGCTCGTGTTCTCGGAACATGGCAACCATCCGGCGTTGTGCAAGATCGGGCGCTTTTTCCGTGAACGTCGCGGTCGCCTTATCACCGTCACGCGCCACACCTCCAATCCACTGCGTGCACTGGCAGACATCGCGCTGCTGGTCTCGGCGCACGATGACCGGCCGTACATCCAGCCCGTGCTCTACCAGTCCGCACTTCAGCACCTGCTCGACGGTGTGTTCGTGCAGTTGTGCGAAGGCGATGAGCAGCGGCATGTGCAGCTGCTGTCCAATCTCGAACGCGTCCAGCAGATGCTGGACCCCTAGCCACTCCATTCACGGCATCGCATGACTTTCTTCGCCCATCGTTTTGTGAATCGCTGTTTGCTCGCCACCATCCTGGCCGCCACGGCGATCCCTGTTGTCGCTTTGGCAGATGCAGATACCGCATGGCAGGCATCGCGGCAGATGGTGTTGGTCATCACGCCGGACTGGAACGCGGATCACGGCACGTTGCGGGCCTTCGAGCGCGATGGCGACGGCTGGAAAGCAACGGTCGAGGCGCAGGACGTGACGGTCGGACGATCGGGATCGGCCTGGGGCATCGGCTTGAATCCAGCCCAGGCCGATGGTCCGCAAAAGCACGAAGGGGATGGTCGCGCCGCGGCCGGCGTGTACCGCGTCGGGCCCATCTTCGGCTATGCCTCCTCGGCGGATACGCACATGCCCTACGAGGCCATGCAGTACACCGACTGGTGCGTCGATGTGGACGGCTCGCCGTACTACAACCAGATTGTCGATACGAAGAAGGTGGGCGAAAAGGCGGTCGAAGGCGCGAGCGAACCCATGCGCCGCGATCTCCATCTCGCGGGTGACCAGCGCTACAAGATCGGCTTCGTCATCGAGCACAACGCCGAAGGCAAGCGTGGCGGCGGCAGCTGCATCTTTGCCCATCTGTGGAAATCGCCCACGGATGCCACGGCGGGTTGCACGGCCATGCCCGAATCGGTGATGCGCCGACTGGTTGCATGGATGAAACCCGAAGAACACCCGGTCTTCGTCCTGTTGCCGCAGAGCGAATACGAACGCCTGCGCACGTCCTGGCATTTGCCCGCACTGGGCAAGCAGCCTTGAGTCCGACCACGCGTGTACTTGCGGGCCTCGTGCTCGGCGCTGCGGGCGGTCTTGCACTGGCGGCATGGTCACCGACCGCGGCAGTGCAAGTGGCCGATGCGGTGCAGCCCTTCGGGCGGCTGTGGCTCAACGCCCTGCAGATGACCGTGGTGCCGCTGGTGTTTGCCTTGGTGGTCATCGGCGTGAACACGGCAAGCGATGCCGCGGCGTCGGGCCGCATCGCACGGCGCGCCATCGTGGCCTTCATACTGATCCTGACCGGCGGTGCGCTATTCGCTGCTGCGGCCGCGCCGCGATTGTTCTCGATGTTTCCGCGCAATCCCTCACTGACCACGGCACTCGAAAGTGCCGTGGCGACGCATGCACCTGCGGCAACGGCCGCCGTTGGCTGGGCGGAATGGTTCAACGGCATCGTGCCGTCCAACGCCATCAACGCCGCCGCGCAAAGCGCGATGCTGCCGCTGGTGGTGTTCGCGCTGTTCTTCGGCTTCGGCCTTACCCGCATCGACGCGGATCGTCGCGCGCTGGTGGTGTCGTTTTTCCAGGCCATTGCCGACACCATGATCGTGGTGGTGCGCTGGGTTTTGTGGGTGGCGCCGCTGGGCGTGTTCGCGCTGATTCTCGCGGTGTGCGCGCGAGCCGGTCTGCATATGCTCAGCGCCCTGGGCATCTATGTGCTGGTGGAATGCGTGCTGTATCTCTCCGTGACCGTGCTGATGCTGCCGATAGCGAAAGTGTGGGGTGGCGAGACGCTGAGGCGTTTCATTCCGGCAGTGGTGCCGGCACAGATCGTCGCCGCGAGCACGCAGTCGTCGCTGGCTTCCTTGCCGGCCATGCTGGAAAGCGCGGAACGTCGCCTGGGTTACCCGTCGCAGGTGAATGCGCTGGTGCTGCCGATGGCGGTGAGCCTTTTCCGTTTGACGAGTCCGGTTCAATACGTGACGTCTGCGTGCTTCATTGCATGGGCCTACGGCATCGACGTGGGCGCTGCACCGCTGTTTGCGGCGGCGCTGCTCGCGGTAGTGATCAGCTTGGGTTCGGTCGGGTTGCCGGGGGCGGTGAGTTTTCTTGCCACCAACCTGCCGGTGGCGCAGGCGATGGGCGTGCCCGTGGGTCCGCTGGGCCTGATGCTCGCCGTCGACGCGCTGCCCGATGCACTCGCCACGCTGGGCAATGTCACGGCCGACCTTACGGCCACCAGCGTGGTGGCCCGCCAATCCGCCAAGGAAAGCACAAGCGCATGAGCACGTTGCACGACGCCGATGTCATTGTGTTGGGTGCCGGCATGGCTGGCGCCTCCGTGGCCTACTTCCTGGCGCCGCACGTGCGTGTGCTGGTGCTTGAGCGCGAGGAGCATGCCGGCGTGCATTCGACCGGTCGATCCGCCGCCCTGTTTTCGGAGACTTACGGTTCGACGCAGGTACGCGCGCTGACGCGGGCGGCCCGGCGATTCTTCGATCATCCGCCGGAAGGTTTCGCGCAGCATCCGATTCTTGCGCCGCGTGGCTCGGTGAGCATCGGTACCCGTGAGCAGATGGAGAAAGTGCATGCCTTGCACGCGGACATGGCGCCGCGCACGCGCGGCTTGCGCGTGGTTGATGCAGCCTGGTTGCAATCGACCGTTCCGGTGCTGCGGCCGGAGGCTGCACACATCGGGCTTTACGAGCCGGGCGCGGCGGATATCGACGTCAACGAGTTGCACCAGGGCTTTCTGCGTGGCCTGCGCAGTCGCGGTGGATCGTTGAAGTTCAACGTGGGCATTCAGTCGATCGAACGCGAACAGGGTCAATGGCTCGTCGACGCAGGCGACGCACGCTATCGCGCCCCCTTGCTGGTGAACGCAGCGGGTGCCTGGGTCGACCAGGTCGCGGCGCTTGCCGGTGTCGCACCCATTGGCATCCAGCCACGCCGTCGTTCGGCCTTTTTGTTCGAGGCGCCCGCGGGCGTGGACATCGCGCACTGGCCGTTCGTGATGGATCTTGATGAAAGCTTCTACTTCAAGCCGGATGCCGGGCTTCTGCTGGGTTGTCCGGCGAATGCCGATCCGGTGGAACCGCACGACGTACAGCCCGAGGAGCTCGATATCGCCATCGGCATTCACCGCATCGAACAAGCCACCACCCTGACCATTCGCCGCCCGACGCGAACCTGGGCGGGCCTGCGTTCGTTCGTGGCCGACGGCGATCTGGTCGGTGGTTTCGCGCCGAACGCCGATCATTTCTTCTGGGTGGCCGCCCAGGGCGGTTACGGCATCCAGACATCGGCCGCGATGGGCGAAGCGAGTGCACATCTGGTGCTGGGTCGCGCGTTGCCTGCGCATTTGCTGGACGCAGGCGTTACCGCTGACATGCTCGATCCACGGCGGTTGCCGGGCTGAGTCGTTCGACCGCTATCAGGGGCGTCGTTTCGTTGGTTCGGGGTGTTCTTCGTCGGGCGAATCGTGGACGTACGATGCGCGCGGCTCGGCCGGTGGCGGGTAGGGACGCCGCAGGGCAGTGTGCGTGGCGCGCCTGTTGTCGGCGTGCGAGTGGCTGGCTATATGCGCATCGCTCCGATGCGTGATGCTGGCCCGCATGGTCCCGCTCAAGGTCAGATCACCTTCGGCCGCCACATGAAGATGCTGGAGAACAGCCTGCTCGTGCGCTGGGCCCATGCGCCGTGATCGCTCGAACAACGTGCTGAGCAACGGGCACAGGACCAGGTTGCGCAAGCGGCACGACACGCTGTTCAGACCGTATGAAAGCACTCCGCGGATATAGGTACGCTGGTCATCCGTATAGGTGAGAAAGTGCTTGGCGATCTGGCCGCCTACCAGGGCGAAGTCCAACTGCACCGGGACATGGTTTCCCCACACCTTCATGGCCTGCTGTCTTACGCGCGCCACCTCGGGAAGCAGCGACAGTGCCTCCAGAAATTTTTGTAGTTGCGGCATGAGTACACCGTCCGTGCTTGCCATGAAGGTTGATCCGATCATGGATGTCGCCAAGCGCGGGCAGCATCGGCCGCCAGCGTCAGTTGGCGTCCGTCAATGCCCCTGTCTGGATCGGTCGAGGTTCAGCATTGCCGCGCAACGTTTGACGCCAGATTGCCGTTGCGGAAAGGCGAACAGGAGTGCGGCGTCATGGGGTGAGGATGCCCAGATGGGGGCGTTCCCACACGTCCAGGGCGCCTTCGAGAGCGCGGCAGGTAAGGCCGTTGGCGATCATTCCCGCACGCGACAACCTTGCGCCCCGGCACCAGCACTCACCTGGCTGCCGGCGATGGGCCGAACGCCATGCTGCACTGCCGCGACGGTGGCCGTTACAATCCAGAGTCTGGCCATCCAGGCCCTGACACCCTCGTCGCCGGCCGGCAAGGGTGTCCAGCCAACCCATGAGATTCCCGGTTAGGTCGCCTATGCTCCTGATGATCGACAACTACGACAGCTTCACCTTCAACCTCGTGCAGTACCTGGGCGAGCTGGGGCAGGCGGTGAAAGTGGTTCGCAACGATGCGCTGGACGTGGCGGGCATCCGGGCGCTGAAGCCCACGCACATCATGATTTCGCCGGGTCCCGGCACGCCGGACGACGCGGGCGTGTCGCTGGACGTGCTGCGCGAACTGGCGGGCGAGATCCCGGTATTCGGCGTGTGCCTGGGGCATCAGGCCATCGGCCAGGTGTTCGGCGGGAAGGTGATCCGGGCCAAGCAGATCATGCACGGCAAGATTTCCCCGGTTCGCCATCGCGGTAAGGGCGTGTTCGCCGGCCTGCCCGATCCCTTCGAGGCTACGCGCTATCACTCGCTGGTAGTGGAGCAGGATTCGCTGCCCGATTGCCTGGAAGTGACTGCCTGGACGGAGAACGCCGACGGCACCATCGACGAGATCATGGGCCTGCGCCACAAGACGCTGAACGTCGAAGGCGTGCAGTTCCATCCCGAATCGATCCTCACCCAGCACGGCCACGACCTGCTGCGCAATTTCCTCGGCCTTCCACTGAAGCTCGCCGCATGAGCGCGACCGGAGACGTAGGGCGTCGTGTCACCATCACGCCGCAGGAAGCGCTTCAGCGAACCATCGAGCACCGTGAAATCTTCCACGACGAGATGATCGCGCTGATGCGGCAGATCATGCGTGGCGAAGTGAGCCCGCTGATGACCGCTGCGATCATCACCGGCCTTCGCGTGAAGAAGGAAACGGTGGGTGAAATCACCGGTGCCGCGCGCGTGATGCGCGAGTTGTCGGCCAAGGTTGACCTTCCGCCGCACGAGCATTTCGTGGATATCGTCGGTACCGGTGGCGATGGTGCGTCCAGCTTCAATATTTCCACGGCGTCCATGTTCGTCGCGGCGGCGGCCGGCGCGCGCATTGCCAAGCACGGCGGGCGCAGCGTGTCGTCCAAGTCGGGCAGTGCAGATGTGCTCGAGGCACTCGGTGCCGTCATCGACCTGCCGCCGGCACAGGTGGCGCAGTGCATGGACGAGGTGGGCATCGGCTTCATGTTCGCGCCAAACCATCATCCGGCCATGAAAGTGGTGGCACCGGTGCGCAAGGAAATGGGCGTGCGCACCTTGTTCAACATCCTGGGTCCGCTGACCAATCCCGCGGGCGCGCCGAACATCCTGATGGGCGTGTTCCATCCCGATCTCGTCGGTATCCAGGTACGCGTGTTGCAGGCGCTTGGTGCCAGGCACGCACTGGTCGTGTGGGGCCGCGATGGCATGGACGAGATTTCGCTGGGCGCCGCCACGCTGGTGGGCGAACTGCGCGATGGCGAGGTGCGCGAGTACGAAGTGGAGCCCGAGGATTTCGGCCTCGCCATGGCGTCCAGCCGAAACCTGCGCGTGGAAAATGCCGAGGAATCCCGGGCCATGCTGATCGAGGCGCTGGAAGGCCGCCGCGGCGTGCCGCACGACATCGTGTGTCTCAACGCGGGCGCCGCGCTGTATGCGGCCAATGTGGTGGATTCCATCGCGGCCGGTATCGAATTGGCGCGTGCCACCATTGCCAGCGGTGCGGCCCGTGCAAAAATGGACGCCTTCGTCGCCACCACGCGGCGGCTGGCCGGGGCGCCCTGACGCTCACATCGCCTTCATCCCCCATCCCCGCAAGCTTTTGCCATGACCGACATTCTCCAGCGCATCCTTACCCGCAAGACCGAAGAAGTCGCCGAGCGCAGCGCCAGGCTGCCGCTGGCCGAGCTCTCCGCTCGCGTGGCGGACTTGCCGGAAACCCGTGGTTTCGCCGCAGCCATCGAGGCGAAGATCGACGCCAGCCTGCCGGCCGTGATCGCCGAGGTGAAGCGCGCCAGCCCGAGCAAGGGCGTGATTCGTCCGGATTTCGATCCCGCCGCCATTGCGCGCAGCTACGAGAAGGGCGGCGCTGCCTGTCTTTCCGTGCTGACCGACAAGGACTTTTTCCACGGCAGTGAAGATTTCCTGCAGCAGGCGCGCGATGCCTGTTCGCTGCCCGTGCTGCGCAAGGATTTCGTGATCGACCCTTACCAGGTGTACGAGGCGCGCGCGATTGGTGCCGACTGCATCCTGTTGATCGTTGCCGCGCTCAATGACGCGGCGCTGCTGGAGCTGTCGCTGCTGGCAGCCGAGCTGGACCTCGACGTGCTGTGCGAAGTGCACGACGCCGAGGAGCTGGAGCGCGCGCTGGCGTTGCCGGTGCCGCTGATCGGCGTGAACAACCGCAACCTGCGCACGTTCCACACCTCGCTGGATACCTCGCTGGAGCTGCAGCAGTTGATGGAATACGACCGCATCCTGGTCAGCGAGTCCGGCATTCACACGCCGGATGACGTGGCCACGCTGCGTGACGCCGGCATCAATGCCTTCCTGGTCGGCGAAGCGTTCATGCGCGCCGACGATCCGGGCGCGGAATTGCAGCGCCTTTTTGCCACGCCCTAAGCGCCCGCCAGAAACCAACGTATGACCACAGGGGAAACCAGTCTCGAGCCGGCAACGGTAGATGCGGCCGTTGCTGCGCCGCGCACCGTGCTGTTCGATTTCGATGGCGTGCTGATTCACGGTGACGCCTTCTACCTTTTCATGCGTGATCGCTACCAGCGCTCCTGGCTGTACAAGCTGGGCGCGCTGTTTGCGGTGCCGTGGATGCTGCTGGTGGTTCCGTTTTCGCGCCGACTGGCGGAACGGGCGCTCGTGCACGTGGGCCTGCTGGGCCTCAATGAGCAGCGCTACCGGGCCGCGGCGGAAAGTTTCGGTGCGAGCCTGGTGCGCCGGCCGAAGCAGTTTTGCCGGGACGGCCTCAGCGCCCTGCGACGCCACCAGGCCGCCGGCGATCGCGTCATCGTCGTTACTGGCTGCGAACACGTGCTGGTGAGCCACATCCTGGCACAGCTGGGACTGGGAGACATTGACGTGCTGGCGTCGCAGCTCCGCCCGGGTCTGCTGGGCATGCGCGTGAAATTGCACAACGTGGGGCGGCGCAAACCCGCGCAGCTGGCGGCTTTCGGGGTTGGCGAGTGGCATGTGGCCTATAGCGACTCGCTGGTCGATGCACCCATGCTCAAGCCTGCGGCGGAGGCTGTGCTGGTGAACGGCACGCCCCAGCTCTGCAAGAAGCTGGAGAAGGCGCTGGGCCGCACCATCACCCGTGTCGACTGGTTCTGACCAGCCTTGTTGAGGGGGGGCGCCCGTTTGCGGCCGCCGCCAAGGGGTGCTGTCGCCGTGCGGACCGGTTCTTGACCGGCCCATCGCATTGCTTGCGTTAGCATTTACATAATTCGTTCGGGAGCTATCGGATGTACCTCCCTTCGCTTGCCCAGCTGGCGCTCGGCAGCCGCCTCAAATCCCTCAGCGACCACTTCTATGCCGCGGTGGACGAGGTTTACCGCACCTGCGGTGCCGGCGTGGAGTCGCGCTGGTTCCCGGTGCTGCGCTTCCTTTGGGAGAACGGCGAAACCACCGTCAGCGACGTGGCGCAGGCCATTGGCCAGACCCATTCCGCGGTCAGCCAGTTGGCCGACAAACTGGTCGACGCCGGCCTGGTATGCCGCAAGAAGGACGCCCAGGACGGCCGTCGCAGCCTGCTCTCCTTGACCGAGAAGGGCCGGGCGGACCTCTCGGCGCTCGGTCCGATCTGGGTGTCCGTCCGCCGGGGCATCATGAAATCGCTGGGCGAAGAGGGCCTGGTGACCTTGCTCGATGCGCTCGCGGCGACGGAAGCCGCCCTGCAGGAGCGGCCCGTGGTGGAGGCCATGCTGGCCGAGCACGCGGCCGTGACCTCGGCGGCGGTCGAAGTGGTGGGCTACGAGCCGGGCCTCAAGGAGCACTTCTACCGGCTCAATGCCCAGTGGCTGGAGCGCCATTTCCGCATCGAGGACATCGACCGCGAGCTGCTGGGCGACCCCGAGCGCTACGTGCTCGCGCCGGGCGGCGCCATTTTCTTCGCGCGACTGGCTGGCGAAGTCATCGGCACCTGCGCTCTGCTGCAAGAGTCGCCGGGCGTTTATGAGCTTTCGAAGATGGGCGTGGACGAAACCTTCCGAGGCATGGGCGCCGGAAGGTGCCTGCTGGCGGCCGCCATCGCCGAATTCCATCGTCGCCAGGGCAGGGAGCTGTTCCTGGAATCCAACAGCCGCCTGAAGACCGCGTTGCGCATGTACGAGCAGGCGGGCTTCGTGCTGCAGCCGTCGGTGCGCCAGGGTTCGCACTACGAGCGCGCCGATGTGTACATGGTCTATCAACCAAGCCACGCCCAAGGCGTCAGGTCGGGCTCGGCCAAGGGCTGACCGACGGGGCTCGCAGGCATGAAAAAACCCGGCCTTGGCCGGGTTTTTCTTGTTGCTTGCCTTGAGAAGGCTCAGCGCGTGCCGCGGACCACGATGGTCTTGCCGGCCACGGCGATCATGCCTTGCTCTTCCAGCTGCTTGAGCACGCGGCCCACCATTTCGCGCGCGCAGCCGACGATACGGCTGACTTCCTGGCGGGAAATGCGGATCTGGGTGCCTTCCGGGTGAGTCATCGCATCCGGCTCCTGGCACAGGTCCAGCAGCGTCTTGGAGATGCGGTTGGTCACGTCCATGAAGGCCATGCGGCTTACCTGGCGCGAGGTGCGCAGCAGGCGGTGCGTCAGCTGGGAGCCGATGGCGAACAGGATCTTGGGGCATTCCTCGCGCAGCGGGCCTTCCATCAGCTGGAACAGGCGCTCGTAGCTGATTTCGGCCATTTCACAGGCTGTGCGGGTGCGCACCATGGATTCGCGCTGTGCCTGCTCCACGAACAGGCCCATTTCGCCGATGAACTGGCCGCGGCTCAGGTACGCCAGGATCAATTCGCGGCCCTGTTCGTCCTCGGTGCAGACGGCCAGGGAGCCATCCACGATGTAGTAGAGGGTGTTGGCGGGGTCGCCGGGGCGGATGATGGCCGTCTTGCCCGGGTAGCGACGGCGGTGACAAAGCGCCAGGAAGCGCTCCATCGAAGCCGGGTCCGGGGCGAAGTTGGCTGGCGCCTGGGAACGTTCAAAAGCTTGCTGCAGCTGATATTTGAGTTGCGCCACGATAGATCCCATAGATGAAAACCCGGGGTCCGAAGACGCCCCCCGACAGTCCAATCCGTCCCCCCTTCGGCATTATGGCAGACTAATCTGGCCCACCGGAGGTTCAGTTTTCCATTTTTTTGCCGCATACTTCACGGTCTTTCGGACGCGATCCCTTTGTCGCGCTCCGGTCACAAGGGTCGTGGAAGCTTCCTGCTTTCACGTCGAATTATCCAGCGGGGACCCTTGTAGCTAACCCGCCTCTACTGCTGGCCCTATCCCCGGCCATGGAGAGTCGCTGTGGTGAAACCGCTTCCGCGCCTGCGTTTGCAGGGCTTCAACAATCTGACCAAGGCACTGAGCTTCAACATCTACGACATCTGCTATGCAGTGTCCGAAGAGCAACGCCAGCGCTACATCGAGTACATCGATGAGCAGTACGACGCCGATCGTCTCACCCAGATCCTGACGGATGTGGCCGAGATCATCGGTGCCAACATCCTGAACATTGCACGCCAGGACTACGATCCGCAAGGCGCGTCGGTGACGATCCTCATTTCCGAGGAGCCCGTGGTCGAGAAGCTCGGCCGCGACACGATCTCCGATGCCGTGGTCGCGCACCTGGACAAGAGCCACATCACCGTCCACACCTACCCGGAAACGCATCCGCACAACGGCATCGCGACTTTCCGCGCGGACATCGATGTCGCCACCTGCGGCGTGATCTCGCCGCTGAAGGCCCTGAACTACCTGATCGACAGCTTCGAGTCGGACATCGTCATCGCGGACTACCGCGTGCGCGGCTTCACGCGTGACGTGAAGGGCAAGAAGCACTTCATCGACCACAAGATCAACTCCGTGCAGGACTACCTGGCCAAGCACATTCGCCAGAAGTACGAGATGTTCGACGTGAACGTGTACCAGGAAAACATGTTCCACACGAAGATGCACATCAAGGACTTCGACCTTGATACGTATCTGTTCGAGGCGCATGCGGATGATCTTTCGTTCAAGGAACGCCAGCGCATCGAGTCGCTGCTGCGCCGCGAGATCGAAGAGCTCTTCCACGGTCGCAACCTGATGTAACGAAAAACCCGCCGAAAGGCGGGTTTTTTTTGGGGCGCGAAGTCACTGTGGGAGCGCACCCTGTGCGCGACCGCGGCGCCTCCGGCATCTCAGTCGATGGTCGTCGCGAGGTTGCTTGTCGCCTTGGGCTCCCTCGGACAGTCGCGCACAGGGTGCGCTCCCACAAAGGAATGCCAGCGCATCGAGTCGCTGCTGCGCCGCGAGATCGAAGAGCTCTTCCACGGTCGCAACCTGATGTAACGAAAAACCCGCCGAAAGGCGGGTTTTTTCTTTGAGGCGCCAGGTCACTGTAGGAGCGCACTTGTGCGCGACCGCAGCATTCCCGCACCTCCTCAGTCAGCGGTTGTCGCGATGCCCGGGGCGCGCAGCCACTCTGAAGTGGTCGCGCACAAGTGCGCTCCTACAAAGAGCTTGTCGCCGGGCGGCGCTCAAACCCGGTACGCCACCGCCTTCATCACCATCGACGTCACATGCATCACGCCGGGAATCGGAAACGGCAAGTCGATGCCGCCACGCTCCCGCGCGTTGTGCGCATGGCGAATCTCGTCCGCCTGCATCTGCGACAGCACGGCACGCGAACGCTCATCCTGCGGCGGCAGCCTGTCGAGGTGTTCCTCCAGATGCGCTTCCACCTGACGCTCGGTTTCCACCACAAAGCCCAGGCTCACCGGATCGCCTGCCAGCGCGGCCAGCGCGCCGATGGCGTAGCTGCCGGCGTACCACAACGGATTGAACAGGCTAGGGCGGCTGTCCAGCTCCTTCAGGCGTTCGCTGCACCAGGCCAGATGGTCGGTTTCCTCGGCGGCGGCGTGCAGCAGGTGCTCGCGCGTTTCTTCGTTGCGCGCCAGGGCGGCCTGGCCGTCATAGAGCGCTTGTGCGCACACCTCGCCCGTGTGGTTGATGCGCATCAGGCCGGCGGCGTGACGGCGCTCGGCGTCGTCCATGTCGGCTTCTTCGAAGGCATCGGCGGGTGACGGGCGCGCAGCTTCCGGTGCACCGGACACGGTTTCCAGCGCGCGTTCGATGCCGGCGAGCAGACGGTCGAGCGGGGAAAGCGTGCGAGCGTTCATGGCGACATCTCCAGTTGCTGCGCCAGCAGCGTAAGCGGATGCATGTGCGGCCAGTGCGCACCGTGCTCATCCATGCCGGCGGCGAGATGCAGCCGGCATCCGATATTGGACGACAACAGCTGCTGTGGTGCCAAGGTGGCGATCTGTCCCAGCACGCCGTCGCGAAGGCGCGCAGCGCGCTCGGGGAATTCCAGCATGTGCGAGCCCGCTGCGCCGCAACAGTGGGGCGGGCGCGGCACGACCGCCACGTCGAGCGAAGGGATCTTGCTCAACAGTTTTTGCAGGGCGGACTCACTGCGGGCCACGTTGAGCTGAGTGCATGGCAAGTGGAGCGCCACACGACGAGCCAACGGACGAAACGTGAGCTGGTCCAGGCGCGCAGCCAATAGCGAGACAGGGTCGACGACGGCGACCTCCGGCAGTGCGCGCCGCAACGTGCCCAGGCAACCGGGCGTCACCGTCACCAGCTGGCTGGCGCCGGAGCGTTGCCAGTTGTCGCGCACGCGTTCGGCAAGGCGATCGGCGGCCTCCATGTCACCACCGTGAAGATCCATGGCGCCGCAACAGAACGCAGGCAGCCGTTCCACGCGATAACCGGCCGCGCGTAACAGCGCGATGGCCGAACGTTCCGCCGCTTCATCTTCGACGCTGGCCACGCAGCCGGGAAAAATCGCGACGGTGATTGAATCGGCGTCGCTCCTTGGCGAAATCGAGGGCACCGTCTCGTCGGTGGCTTCTTCGGGCCACGTCTGCAGTGCCGCCCGCCACGGAGAGCCCGCGGGAAGTCGATGGGTGAGCCGATTCTTCCAGCGCGCCACGCCGCTCGCCCCTGCAAGCCTGGCGGCAAGCCGCAAAAGGGTTGGCTGCTTCAGCGCCGCCAGCAGCTGTTTGGGACGTTCCGGCGAGGGGCCGATGAGCGCACGCGTTTCAACCAACAGCTCGTCGTATTTGACGTTGGCGGGGCATACGCGCTGGCAATTGAGGCAGCCCAGGCAGTGGTCCAGATGGATACGCAGGGCCGCCGTGGGTTCTGCGTCGCCCCGGGCCAGTGCCGCGGCAATGGCAATGCGGCCGCGCGGCGATTCCGCCTCGTTGCCGTCCAGGCCGTAGGTAGGGCAGGTGGGCAGGCACAGGCCACACTGCACGCACTGGTCGGCGAGCGCGGCGATCTTCTGTTTTCGAGTAAGGGGGGGCTTTTCAAGCGCCATGGTGATCATGCTATCATTGCCAGCTCGCATCCCACCGGTCGGTGGGCTTGCGCGATTGATGAAAACTCCGTTATCATCTCGCGCCTTTGTTCCACCGATTATGTGAACCGCCCGTTGTGGCGGCAGACTAGGTATTCTGAAATGAAAACGTTCAGCGCCAAGCCGGAAAGCGTCAAGCGCGATTGGTTCGTGATTGACGCCACGGATAAGACGCTCGGTCGTCTCTCGACCGAGATCGCCCGCCGTCTGCGTGGCAAGCACAAGCCGGAATTCACCCCGCACGTCGACACCGGCGATTACATCGTTGTGGTCAACGCCGAGAAGGTGGCTGTCACCGGTGCCAAGCTGGACGACAAGATGTATCACCGCTTCACCGGTTACGTCGGCAACCTCAAGACCACGAGTCTGAAGGACCTGCTGGCTTCGCACCCGGAGCGCGTCATCGAAATCGCCGTCAAGGGCATGCTGCCGAAGAATCCGCTCGGCCGCGCGATGTACCGCAAGCTCAAGGTGTACGGTGGTGCCGAGCATCCGCACACCGCTCAGCAGCCGCAGGCGCTGGAAATCTAAGGAATCATCATGGCTATCCAGCAGAACTACGGCACCGGCCGCCGCAAGACCTCCGCCGCTCGCGTGTTCCTTCGCAAGGGCACCGGCGCGATCACCGTCAACGGCAAGACGCTCGACCAGTTCTTCGGTCGTGAAACGTCGCGCATGATCGTTCGTCAGCCGCTTGAGCTGATCGATGCGACCGAGAAGTTCGACGTGAACGTCACCGTCGCTGGCGGCGGCATCACCGGCCAGGCTGGCGCGATCCGTCTCGGCATCGCCCGCGCCCTGATCGAATACGACGAAAGCCTGAAGTCCCAGCTCCGCAAGGCTGGCTTCGTGACCCGCGACGCCCGCGAGGTCGAGCGCAAGAAGGTCGGTCTGCACAAGGCCCGCCGCGCTACCCAGTTCTCGAAGCGCTAATTCTCCTCGGAGAGTTGCTTCGACGGTTCGGTGCATCAAGTCAGAGCGCACCGAACTGAAGGGTTTTGGGAGATCGTCTAACGGTAGGACAACGGACTCTGACTCCGTTTATCTAGGTTCGAATCCTAGTCTCCCAGCCAAAAACAAAAAGCCCGCCTTCATGGCGGGCTTTTTGTTTTTGATTGGGAGGGTGAGGACTCGGACCCCGTTCGACAAATTTGCTGGGAGCAAATTTGGACAGCGCATAGCGCTGGCCCCGGAGCGCGCAGCGCGGAGGGGTGAGCCCCAAGGATGGGGCGAACAATCCAAGCCTTCACGCAATCGCCCATCACCTGAGCCAATCTGCGCTTGTCCATATAGTTTTCGAACTTGTTTGGACCGAGCCTCAGTGATCGCCCCGTTACGCGCAACGCTGGGAGTGAGCCCCACGGCTGGGGCGAACAATCCAAACCTCCGCGACACCACGCTCCATCTGAGCCGAGCTGTGCTCTTGGCAAAACTTCACCCCAGACGTTTGCGTCGATCTACGGACCAGGACTAGAGCGCGCAATTCGCAGTCTTGCGCGCTTCGATTCCCAACGCCTCCGCGAAAGCTATCAACCAGCCGAACCAACCACCCCACCCCATTCACAACCCAAGTACACCCCGCCACCCACGCTACCGCCAACGCCGGCTTTCCCGGCAGCGATGCGACGCCCATGCTCCAATCCTCCACCCCGCAGCTGGATGGCGCCGTCAAGCCGACGGAGAAACGTGAATCCGGTTTGCTGGCACCGCTTCGCATCGGTGTCTTCCGGCGCATCTGGGTCGCCAACCTGTTCGGCAATCTCGGCACCTGGGCGCAATCGGTCGCGGGGGCCTGGGTGATCACGGCGGCGCATGCCGGTCCGATCATGGTGGCGATGGTGCAGGTGGCGTCAGCGGCGCCGCTGGTCGTGCTGTCCATTGCCACCGGCGTGCTGGCCGACAACTACGACAAGCGAAAAATCATGCTGGTAGGCCAGTTGGTGGAGATGGCCGGCGCGATCTTCCTCACCGCACTGGCTTTCCTGGGAAGGCTCGACCCTTCGCTGCTGATCCTGGCGGTACTGTGGATTTCGCTCGGCAGTGCGATCACGGTACCGGCGTGGCAATCGGCGGTGGGCGAACAGGTGCCGCATGGCATGGTGAGTTCGGCGGTGCTGCTCAACGGCGTCAACTACAACGTGGCGCGCGCCGTCGGACCGGCCATCGGCGGCCTGATGCTGAGCGTGCTGGCGCCGAGCTGGGTCTTCATGGTCAACACGATCAGCTATGTCGGGTTGATCGCGGCGTTGTGGTACTGGCGGCGCGACGTGCCGGTGCACTCGCTGCCGCCGGAGAGCATCCGCGAAGGCGTGGTGGCTGCGATGCGCTTCACCTGGAATTCCACGGTGACGCGCCTGGCGATGCTGCGCTCCTTCATGTTCGGCTTCACCGCCAGCGTGATCTGGGCACTGCTGCCTTTGGTGGCCCGCGGGCGTCCTGATGGCACGGCGGCCCTCTACGGTTACATGCTCGGCATGCTGGGCATCGGCGCCATCTTCGGCAGCCTGCTCGTGCCGATGCTGCGACGATTGCTGGGTTCAAGTCGCTTGATCAGCGTGGCGGCGCTTGTCCTGGCGGGCATGATGTTGCTGCTCGCCTATGCAGGTTCGCTGGCGGTGATCATGCCGGCGCTCGGGGTATCCGGTGCCTGCTGGATCGCTGCACTCACCGAATACAACGCCAACGTGCAGTTGCTGGTGCCGGCCTGGGTGAAGGGCAGGGCGCTCGCGCTCTATCAGACGGCGCTTTACGCGGGCCTGGCCATCGGCTCGTTCCTGTGGGGACATCTGGCGGAGACGATGGGTGTATCTGGTGCCATTCTGTCGGCCGCGATCACCACGGCGATATCCGCGTTGCTGCTGTATCACTCGCAGTTTCCGATGCTGGACGCCGGCTCGGTGGAACTGGTTGCACGTAGCAGGAGCAAGCTCACCCAGCTGACATTCGATCATCGACGCGGCGAAGTCGTGATGGCGATCGAATACCTGGTGGCCCCAGAACACGCGACGGACTTCGTGGCGTTGGCCGACGACTTGCGGCACCTTCGTCTACGCAATGGCGTGCGCTACTGGGGGCTGTTCCGCGACGTGCGTGACGGGAATATCTGGCGCGAGGTCTTCCTCGTCGAGTCGTGGCTGCAGCACCTGCGCATGCTCGACCGCATGACGCTTGCCGACAAGGCGCTGATCGATCGCGCGAGGGCGCTGCATCAGGGATCCGATCCACCCAAAATGACGGTGAGCGTGACCTACGATTCCATTCCCTATGCGTCGACGGACGTCCAAACGAAAACGCCTCCCTGAGGGGAGGCGTTTCGTGACTGCCGATGGCGGCGAGTTACATCACCTTGTCGCCGACCAGCACCACATCCGCCGCGCGCCGCGCGAACAGGCCGACCGCGACAACGCCCGGAATCTGGTTGAGGTCGCTTTCCAGGCCCACCGGATCGGTGATCTGCCAGCCGTGCACGTCGATCACCCAGTTGCCGTTGTCGGTGACCACGCCGTCGCGCCACACGGGCTGGCCGCCGCGCTTGACGATTTCGCGGCCACCCAGGCTGCGCGCCATGGGAATGACTTCGATCGGCAGCGGGAATTTGCCGAGCAGCTTCACCTGCTTCGTCGAATCGATGATGCAGACGAACTTCTGGCTGGCTTCGGCAATGATCTTTTCGCGTGTGAGCGCGGCACCGCCGCCCTTGATCAGGCGCTTGTGCGTATCGCACTCGTCGGCACCGTCCACGTACAGCGTGAGCGCGCCGGTGGCGTTCAGGTCGAGCACCGGAATGCCCAGGCGCTTGAGGTGCGCGGTGGATTGCTCGGAGCTGGAAACAGCACCCTGGATGCGATCTTTCAGGTCGGCCAGCGCATCGATGAAGAAGGCGACGGTGGAGCCTGTGCCGACGCCGATGATGGCGCCGTCTTCGACGTAGCGGATGGCGGCTTCGCCGGCCTGGCGTTTTTCGTTGGCGCTCATGGGCTTGGTTTCCAATAAGGGAGAAAGTGTTAGGCCATCGCCTCGATGTGATGCCACTCGTCGGCACCCACGGGCATCACGGACAGACGGTTGCCCTTGCGCACGAGCGCCATGTCGGCCAGGGCGGGATCCGCCTGCAACGCCTTCAACGTGATGGTGTGCTTGAGCTTCTTGACGAACTTCACTTCCACCAGCATCCAGCGCGGATTGTCGCGCGAGCTGGCGGCATCGAAATATTTGCTCTTCGGATCGAACTGGCTGGGATCGGGGTAGGCGTCGGTGGCCACTTCGGCAATGCCGACAATGCCCGGTTCCGCGCAGTTGGAGTGATAGAAGAAAACCTTGTCGCCCACGCGCATGCCGTCGCGCATGAAGTTGCGCGCCTGATAGTTGCGCACGCCGTCCCAGGCTTCCTGGCCCTTGCGCTTCAAATCGTCGATGGAAAAGGCGTCCGGTTCGGACTTCATCAGCCAGTACTGCTTGTTCTTGCTCATGCGTGGGCTTCTCCGTCCTCACGGTTGGCGTGGCAATCGATCAGTTCCTGATCGGTGGCGATGAAATCGAGCGGAACGTCCCAGGGTTCCTCGTCGATGGATGGCAGCTCCTGGAACGCATAAGCGATGCCAACCAGCAGCGGTTCGGTGGGGCGCACCTGGTCGTTGAGGAAGGCAAAGGCGCGGTCATAGTAGCCACCGCCGGTACCCAGCCGATTGCCGCGACGGTCAAAACCCGTCAGCGGGACCAGCACCAGGTCGAGCTGGAAAGGCTCAAGCAATTCGCCAGGTTGCGCGGGCTCGGGGATGCCGTAGCGGTTCGGCTGAACGTCTTCGCCGGATTGCCAGGGCGCGAAACGCAGCTGGAAGTGGGGGCCAATGACCGGCAGCAGGAACTGCTGGCCGCGCGAGGCCAGCGGCGGGATGACCAGGTTCAGGGGCAATTCCCCGTCACAGGCCCAGTAACCGGCCACGCGGGCGTCGGTGAGGTATTCGGGCAGCTGCTCCAGGCTTCGGCGCAGGCCTTGGGCGGCGGCGATGCGCTGCCCCGGTGTCAGGGCCCGGCGCTGATCGGCCAGTTGCCGGCGTAATTCGCGTCGCTGGGCGATGGCGTCCACGTTCGCGTCTCCTGCTGAGCGAGCCATCCTTGGACTTACGGCGCCCTTGGGCGCCGTAAGTTAAGGAATAAGGTGGCGTTACCGCGATGCCGCTGCCCACCAAACGACCTTGATCCACGATGGATCAGGTGGGAGGGCGACATGGTCTCAAGGCTTTCCGCACGCGGCGGACATGCACAACAACCGATGAAAAGCCGACCCGGGGCCGTATTTAGGAACAAGGCAAATGTAAGAGTGTGCTGGCGCACACCGCAGAGAACGCCGTGGACTATTTTATGTGGGCGTCGAGTGCTGCTTCAAGCTTGCGACGCAATGCGGCGATGCCGTCAGTCACGCTCTGATCAGAACCCGTGTGCTGCTTGCGCAGCGCGAGAAATTCGTGGGTGACGCTGATGGCGGCCAGCACGGCGAGGCGATCGAAGCCCGGCGCCTTCGCGTTGGCACGCAATTCGCGCATCTTGCGGTCGAGGAAGGCTGCCGATTCCAGCAGGCCTTCGCGTTCTTCCGGCGCGCAGGCGATCAGGAATTCGCGGTCGACCAGGCGCAGGGCGACCGGCACGCTGGCGTTGGTTTCCACGGTGCTGTCAGCCATTGTTCTCGAGCGCCTTCAGTCGCTGGATCATTGCTTCAACGCGGCTGCGCGCCTGTTCGTTGCGCGCCATCAGGCCGGCCCGTTCACTCGCCAGTTGTTCCTGGCTGTGACGCAGGCTGCGGTTTTCTTCGGAGAGGCGGCGCACGGCATCAAGCAACCGGTCGACTTGTTCGCCGAGGGCTGCAAGCTCTTGCTTGGAATCTGACTTGACGGAATCGGGCGCGCTCATGGTCGAAACTATAACAGGAGGCCTGACGAAAACAGCAGGCTGGACAACGTTTTCAAAGCGGGTGCATTAAACTTGCCGCTTGTCTTGAAAGGAGCCAAGCCATGACAGCGAACGAGCTGATCGGCTACGACGAACTGGATGCCGCCGCCGCCCGCCTGCAGCTGGCCGAGGACGCCAGCGGCCTGCACGGTTCGCTGTGCGGATTCCTGGCCGGTGGCGGTCGCATCGGCAAGCAGTCGCTGGTGGAAGCGCTGCACATGGATGCGGAAGCCGCAACGCCATCGGCGGGCGACAAGGCCCTGCTGGAGCGTCTGGTGAAACAGACCGAGTCCGAGCTGGCCGATCCGGAACTGGGCTTTGAACCGCTGATGCCCGCCGATGACCGACCGCTGGCCGAACGCGCCGACGCGCTGGTCGATTGGTGCCGCGGGTTCCTCGGTGGCTTTGGCCTCGGTGGTGCGCAGACGCACGGCAAGCTGTCGGACGAGGCGCAGGAAATCCTCAAGGACCTGGGCGCCATCGCCGCATCGTCCTTCGAATTCGGTGATGAAGCCGAGGACGAAGACGCCTTGATCGAAGTGCATGAATTCGTGCGCATGGGCGCCATGCTGCTGTTCGCCGAGTGCTCGAACCGCCACGGCCCAAGCAGCGACACCGTGCATTGAACATCTCGTCCGAGGAATACACCCGTCGCCGCCGCCAGTTGATGCGCATGGCGGGCGACGATGCTGTTCTGTTGATTGCCGCCGCCCCCGAGCGGGTGCGCAACGCGGACGCCAACTGGCCCTATCGGCAGGACTCGGACCTGCATTATCTCTCGGGTTTTCCCGAGCCCGATGCCGTGCTGGCCTTGCTGCCGGGGCGCAAGCATGGTGAAGCGGTGTTGTTCTGTCGCGAACGCGACGAGGAACACGAACGCTGGCATGGCGAGTCCATCGGCACCGACCGCGCCGTCAGTGAGCACGGCATGGATGATGCGTTCCCCATCGACGACATCGACGACATCCTGCCCGGCATGATCGAAGGGCGGGCACGCGTCTACTGTCACTTTGGGCGCGAGCCCGAATTCGACGCGCGACTGCTTGGCTGGATGCGCCGCTTGCGCCAATTGCGCGGCGGTGGCGTGGTGCCCAAGGAATTCGTGGCGCTGGGCCACCTGCTGCACGACCTGCGCCTGTACAAGTCACGCGGCGAGTTGAAGCTGATGCGTGAATCGGCCTCCATCGCTGCCGATGCGCATCTGGCGGCCATGCGTGCGGCCATCGCGGGTCGCCACGAATACGAGGTGGAAGCGGAAGTGCTGCGCGTCATGCGCAGCCGCGGTGCGGTGCCCGCGTTTCCGCCGATCGTGGCAAGTGGCGTGAATGCCTGCACCATGCACTACACCGCCAATCGTGCGGTGCTGCGCGATGGCGATCTGTTGCTGGTGGATGCCGGCGCCGAAGTGGATTGCTACGCCTCGGACATCACCCGCACATTCCCCATCAGCGGCCGTTACAGCCGCGAGCAGCGTGCGCTTTACGAAGTGGTGCTCGCGGCGCAACTTGCGGCTATCGACGAAGTCTTGCCTGGGCGCGCTTTCAACGCGGCGCACGAAGCGGCCGTGCGCGTCATCACGGAAGGTCTTTGCGCGCTGGGGATTATCAAGGGAAGCGCGGACGCCGCCGTCGCCGATGGCAGCTACAAGCGTTTCTTTCCCGCCAAGACGGGCCACTGGCTGGGACTGGATGTGCATGACGTCGGCGACTATCGCGTCGATGGCGAGCCGCGCGTGCTTGAGCCCGGCATGGTGGTGACGGTGGAACCCGGCATCTACGTGCCGCCGGGCGATTTCACCGTGGCCGAGCGCTGGCGTGGCATCGGCATCCGCATCGAAGACGATGTGGCGATTACCAAGGATGGCAACGACGTGCTGACGGACGGCGTGCCCAAGGATGCGGACGAGATCGAGGCGCTGCTGGCCTCGCGCTGAGGCGCTATTTGTTTCTGTAGGAGCGCACTTGTGCGCGACCGTCACATAGCCTGATCACTGCTACGACCGGTCGCGCCCAAGTGCGCTCCTGCATGGCGGTTAGGGCAGCTTGTCGCGGGGATGCGGATCCTTGCGGTTATGCGCATCGTCGGTGGCGTAAACCTCGTACCACATCGCGTTGAGGATGCCGAAGGCGCAGGCCAGGCCGAGGCCGAGGATCCAGGCGAAATACCACATGGTGTCGTTCCTCTCTCAGTAGCCGTGGCCGGACTGGCGCACGTGGTCCAGCGTGACGCGACCGCGTACCACGCGATACACCCAGCTGGTGTAGATGATGATGATGGGCATGAAGATCGCCGTCATCGCCAGCATCAGGCCCAACGTGCCCTGGCTCGACGATGCGTCCCACACGGTAAGGCTGGAGCGCGGATCGAGCCGGGAAGGCAGCAGGAACGGAAACAGCGCGAAGCCCGCGGAAAGAATGGTGCCCGCCACCATCAGGCTGCTGCACACGAAACCGCCGAGTCCCTTCTTGCCCACCGTGAGCTGCACGCCAATGGCACCTGCGAATGCGACCACGGGAGCGAGCCAGAACAGCGGATGCTGCATGTAGCTCGCGAACCAGCTGCTGCCCTGTGCGACCTGCTTGAAGAGCGGATTGGACACGCCATCCGTCACGACCGGACCGACGATGGCGAAGCCTGCCACGCCGTAGGCAAGCCAGATACCAGCAGCCACGTACAACACAACATAGGCCAGCGTGGCGAAGCGTGCCACGCGCACCGCGCGGTCCGCGATGATGTGGTCCGCCTTGTACGCCGCCCAGCACGCACCATGAGCCAGCAGCATGCTCAGTGACACCAGACCTGCCACCAGCGCGAACGGGTGCAGCAGTTCGAAGAAACTGCCGTGCCAGGTCATGCGCAGGTCGTTGTCGAACTGGAAGGGCGCGCCAAGGAACAAATTGCCGAAGGCCACGCCGGAAATCAGCATCACCACGATGCCGGATGCGGTGAGCACGTAGTCCCACACGGTGCGCCAGCGTTCGTCGTGCACCTTGCCGCGAAAGTTGAAGCCCACCGGCCGCAGGATCAGCGCAACCAGCACGAGGAAGATCGCCAGGTACATGCCGGAGAACGACACTGCGTAAAGCTGCGGCCACGCCGCAAACGCCGCGCCGCCGCCCAGCACGAACCACACCTGGTTGCCTTCCCACGTGGGCTCGATGGTCTCGAGCATCACCAGGCGTTCGTCCTCCGTCTTGCCCAGCACGCGCAGCAGCGCCGCGATGCCGAAGTCGAAGCCGTCCATGATGGCGAAGCCGATCAGCAGCACGCCGAGCAGGGCCCACCAGATCACGCGTAGTGTTTCGTAGTCGAACATGGCGTTCTCCTCAGGCGCCGACGTGGGCAGCGGACTTGGTGATCGGTGGCACCGGTTCCGATGCCGGCCACAAGCCCAGGCCATCCGGTCCCTTCTTGGCGTACTTCACCATCAGCACGGCGTCGATGATGGCCAGCGCGCTGTAGAACAACACGAAGCCGCCAAGCGAGGTCCATACCTGTCCTGCCGTGACACTGGATACACCCAGTGCGGTGGGCAGCACGCCCTCGATGGCCCACGGTTGACGGCCATACTCGGCCACGATCCAGCCCAGTTCGGTGGATATCCATGGCAGCGGCAGACTCCACAGCGCCAGCTTCAGATACCAGCGGCGCTTGTCGAGTTGGCGCTTGCTTGCCTGCCAGAACGAGAACGCGAACAGCGCGATGAAATAGAAGCCCAGCGCCACCATGATGCGGAACGACCAGAACAGCACGGGCACGTTCGGGATGGTGCTTTCCGCGGCCTTCTGGATATCGGCCGCCGTTGCCTTGCGGGGATCGTCCATGGTGCGCTTGAGCAACAGCGCGTAGCCCATGTCCTTGTCGTGCGCAGCGAGAATGGCCTGGGCCTGCGCGTTGTTCTTGTCCTCGCGCAGCACGAGCATGGCGTCATACGCCTGGATGCCGGTGCTGATTCGTCCCTTGGTGTCTTCCACCAGGTTGGCAATACCCGGAATCGGTTTGTCGATGGAACGCGTGCCGATCAGGCCCATCACCCAGGGAATGCGCACGGCGTAGTGCGTGGTGTGGTTCTCCACGTCAGGCAGGCCAAACAGCGTGAACGATGGCGGAGCCGGTTCGGTTTCCCACATGGCTTCGATGGCAGCCATCTTCATCTTCTGGTTTTCCGAAACGGCGTAACCCGATTCGTCACCCAGCACCACCACGGAAAGCGCCGCGGCCAGGCCAAAACTTGCGGCCACCGTCATCGAACGCTTGGCGAAATCCACATTGCGACCACGCAGCAGATACCAGGCGCTGATGGACAGCACGAACATCGAGCCGATCACATAGCCCGCACTCACCGTGTGCACGAACTTCGCCTGTGCCACCGGGTTGAACATCACCTCGGTGAACGACGTGACTTCCATGCGCATCGTCTGCGCGTTGAACGCCGAACCCACCGGGTTCTGCATCCAGCCGTTGGCGATGAGAATCCACAGCGCGGACAGGTTGGTGCCCAGCGCGAGGAACCATGTCGTTAGCAGGTGCGAGAAGCGCGACATGCGATCCCAGCCCATGAAGAACAGGCCCACCAGCGTCGCTTCGAGGAAGAACGCCATCAAACCTTCGATGGCCAGCGGCGTACCGAACACGTCGCCCACGTAGTGCGCGTAATAGGCCCAGTTCATGCCGAACTGGAATTCCATGGTGACGCCGGTGGCGACGCCCATGGCGAAGTTGATGCCAAACAGCACGCCCCAGAACTGCACCATGCGCTTCCATACTTCGCGCCCGGTCATCACATAGACACTCTCCATGATGGCGAGAATCCACACGATGCCCAATGTCAGCGGCACGAACAGGAAGTGATAGAGCGCAGTCAGCGCGAACTGCAGGCGTGAGAGCGTGACGACATCGGAGTCGATGATCATGGGCTGTCTGCTTGCGTTGAGGAAGAAGAAGCGGCCGGCGCGAGCAAATGCTCGATGGCAGCGGGACGGGTGTCGGGCCGCGCGTAGTGGGCGGCCACGGCCCACCAGATGAGCGAGATGAACGCGATCTTGGCGACCACCAGGAAAATCAGTTCGCGCGCCAGGCGACGCAGCGGAGGTCTTGGCAGGTCAACGGGAACCGGCACCGGATCGACCGGGCCGGCGTGTGTCTTGGTCATGCGACGCGCCCCTAGCTGTACCTTGGGGCGAGCATACGCAACGAGCGTGAAGTTGTCGTGCGGAGGGATGACGCAGCGGCGCAAGGCCGCGCGGGCTGAAATGCCGCAGCGGCGATGGCTCAAGTTGGTGTAGGTGTTTCTACTGAAGCCTCGCCCGTCGCCGGGCGAGGCCAGCCGGGAATGGTCAGCCGATCAGCGCGAAGGCATCGCGCGTCAGGTTCTCGGGTGCGCCATCGGTGCACACCACGTCGTCTTCGATGCGGATGCCGCCATACGGACGGAACTGCGCGACACGATCCCACTGGATGTCGCTTGCCACCGGCTTGTCACGAAGTTCGTCGAGCAGCATGTCGATGAAGTACAGGCCCGGCTCGATCGTCACCACCATGCCCGGTTCCAGCGCACGCGTCATGCGCAGGTACGGGTGACCCTGCGGGCGCGCAATGGTGCCGCCGGTTTCGGAGGCCTGGAAGCCGGCCACGTCGTGCACCTGCAGGCCAATGGGATGACCCAGGCCGTGCGGGAAGAAGGCGGACGTGACGCCGGATGCCACCGCACTTTCCGCGCTCATGCGGATGATGCCGTGCTCGCGCAGCACATCGGCCAGCACGTGATGTGCGTGGATGTGCAGCTCGGGATAACTCTGGCCCGCACGCACTTTCGCCGCGAAAGCCTGCTGAGCGGCATCCATGCTGTCGATCAATGCCTGGAATTCCGCATGCCCCTTCGCGGCATACGTACGCGTGATGTCGCTGGCATAACCCGCTGCGCTGGCACCGGCATCGATCAGGAACGACCGGCTTTCCGCCGGGGCGTGGCGATCAAAGTGCGTGTAGTGCAACACCGCGCCATGTTCGTTGAGGCCAACGATGCTGGCGTAGGGCAGCTCCGCGTCGATCTGGCGTGCGGCGGCGAGATGCGCCATGTGAATGCCGAACTCGCTTTCACCTGCGCGGAAGGCCTGTTCGGCAGCGCGGTGCGCACGCGCGCCAATACGGCTGGCCTCGCGCATCAGTTCAAGCTCGTACGGCGTCTTGTAGGAGCGATGCCAATGCAGGTAATCCAACACGGCCTGCGGATTGTTGGCTTCCGCGCCGGGCACGGTCGGGCATTCCGGACCGATGATGGCGCGGCGAGTGTTCGTGGCAGGCAACAGCGCGACGGCATCCGTGGCGTTGCGCACGATCTCGATGTCGAAGTGTTCCACCCAATAGCCGCTCGGTGCGGCGGGCACCACATGCCAGTAATCCTTGGGCTGCAGAAAGATCAGCTTGGGCTTGTGGCCCGGGGTGTAGACGATCCAGCTTCCCGGCGTGTCCGTGAGCGGCAGCCAGTGGCGGAAGTGTGGATTGGCGACGAAAGGGTAGTCCTGGTCGTCAAGGAATTTCCGCAGCGGCGTGCCGGCGGCTATCACGAGATGATCGAACCCGCCGAGTGCAAGCGCCTTGTCGGCGCGTTCGCGCAGCGTGGCGAGGTGCTGGGGATAAAGCGGGGCAAGGCGATCGTGCATGGTGACGCCGGACGGCGGCGCCGGGCTTGATGGTGGGCCGGGCGGTTGGGGAAGGGGACATGATGGCGCGGAGGGGAGGGTATCGCCAGTTTTGGGGTGTGTGCGGCGCCGTTTGGCGCGTTTTGGCTTGGCTCCCTCTCCCCGCTGGGGAGAGGGTTGGGGTGCGGGGCGGGTGCTCGCGGGAACGTGTCTATCCCTCACCGCCGCCTTTGCAATGACGCTTCTATCCCTCACCGCCATCTTAGCGACGATGTCTCTACCCCTCACCGTCATTCCCGCGAAGGCGGGAATCCAGTGACTTTGCTTTTGCTCTGTCGTTCGGCTGAAACGTTGCCGCGACCTGGCTCGCCTGCCGCGGGCTTCCGACGATCTGCCGATCGCCGGGTCACTTTTCTTTGCTTGCCCAAAGAAAAGTAACCAAAAGAAAAGGCACCCCCACTTGGCGCTGTCTGGGCTACGCCCAGCCAGTCCGTGAGGGGCGGCCGGGCTTTTCGACCGGGCTCCTGCCCGGGCGAAAAGTGCCTGACATCCATGTCAGGCACCCCTGCGGGGCCTGATCGTCCACCCCTCACCGCCGCACAGGGGGCCCAAGATCAAGATCAAGATCAAGAGCAGAGCAGAGCAGAGCGGACGGCTCGTGCAGCTGCGCTACACATCGCATCGTGGGCAGGTCGCTGCGCTCCTGTCTTCAAGAAGGATCGCTTGGAAGGGAGAGGTTAGGTTGGCCCCTCACCCCAACCCTCTCCCCGGAGGGGAGAGGGAGCAAAAGCGGCGGGTGCGCACCGCCGCGCGTACTGGAGTTCATTACCCACGACGGTCGGAGAGCGAAGCGCGCCTCTTGAGTCGACCATGAGATCGGAAAACAGGGCAAGGGCTTTGTCACACTACGGCGGTCGGCAAGCGTAGCGTTCGCCTTGAACCATCGCAGAGGTTGGGAAGCGTAGCGATCACCTGCTTTCAGCCCTCTTCGCTTCGGCGCGTTGCGAAGCGCAATGAAGTACCCGCTGTGTCTCGGCGAAGGTTGCCAAGCACCAACACACCTCAACCGTTCGGGCTTATCCCCACGCAATGCTATGAGCCGTGGCTCTGAAGGCCATTTTCTTTGGGTTACTTTTCTTTTGGGCCAGCAAAAGAAAAGTGACTCGAGCGCCGGCAGGCGATCGAAACGCCGCCGCGGCGTGAGCGGCCAGGTCGCGGCAACGCCCGCACAAGCGATACCCGCGTACAACGCAAAAAAGGAAACAAAGTCATTGGACCCCCGCCTTCGCGGGAGTGACGGTGAGGGAGTAGCGAAGGCTTTCGAAGCGTGGAAGCAGGCGTGCAAAAGCTGCACCGCTCGAAGAAGCGATCCAAGCGCAACGCGAAAACCAAAGGCCAAGCCACATGCTGGCGCATCAAGGCTGTTGAAAGCGCCGCGAGCCTGTATCGGGATGACTGCGAGGAAAATTCGGAACGAAAACGGAAAGGCTGCACCGGCGTCGATCGCCAAAACGGCTTCGCGAAAAAGCCCAACCCTCAAACCCTGGCGGGACGGCCCAGCCAGACAGCCGCAACCCTCAATCCCTCTCCGGCTGCTCCAACCACGCATCCAGCAACGCCGCATCCGCGTCATCAATCGCCACGATGCGATACCCCGACCACACTTGCCCCGGGCTGGCCGCCGCTTCGTGCCATTGCTCCTGGATGCCCACCTCGATGCTCTGCGGTGAGCTGCCCAGGCCGGGCAGCGACAGGCTTACCTGGTAGATCGCCTCGCTGCGCGGTGGATGCGTGCTGATGAGCAGCATGCCGTTGGCGGAAAGGTTGCCCAGGTGGCCGATGGGCTGGCCGGTGATCACGTCGGTCACCACCGCCGTGAAGTTGGCGCGCTTGCGCAGGGCGCGGCGCTGGTCGATGGAGGCAATGTTCTCGCTCACGTCGGTGCTCCGGGGCGTGAGTGGGCGGCGTGGCCGCTGGTGAGCTGGCGTAATTGGCTGGTCAGTGCGTGCCACGCACGATCCAGCAGGTTTTCCTTGATCTGCGGCATCTCGCGCACGCGGCCGCAAGCCATTTCGTGGGCGAGTTGTTCCAGCGTCATTTCCTGTCCGCGCAGGCCGCGGCGCGTGACGAAAAGGCTGTTGCCGGACACCGGCGAATACCACGCCAGCTTGCGCTGGGTGATGCGGCCGTTGCTTGGATCGATGAACTCGAACCAGCTGCCGAAAGGAAGCTGGCGCAGGCGCTGACGAATGCGTCGTTCCGGTGATTCGGGCGAGGGCGGCGGTGTGGAAATGGGCGGCGGGGCAACGGGTGTTTCCGGTGCCACGTTTTCGCCCAGTCGCTGGCGCTGCTTGAGCTTGAGTGCCAGTTCCGTCGCCGTCGCCGCTTCGGTGTTTGCCGGCGCGGTGGCCGGCACGCCCAGCAGGCGCTGCGCGACCTGCACGGCTTCTTCGGCGTGCATGCCGATCTGTTGCAAGCCCGATTCCACTTCAGCCTGCAACAGGCCGCGATCGGCGACCGGCTGTTGGCCGAGCAACTGGTCGGTAATGCGAAGACGCAGGGTGAAGGCTTCGCTGTCTTCGCCATGCCGCAACAATGTCAGTGCCAGCACGTCGGACCACGCGCGTTCCAGCAAGGTGCGCAGGAGGCCGCGTGGATTGCACTTCTCGAAGCGCTCGGTCATCAACTCGGCGGCGCGATGGCGCGCCTGCTCGAGACGTTCGCGGCCCTGCATCGCTTCGACCTGGCGGCGTTCGGCGATCTGCGCCTTGCGATTGAGTAGGCCGAGATGATGTTCGATATCCGCCAGCAGGCTCGTGTAGAGGCCGGTGCTGGGCGGCTCGCGGCGTGCACGGTCCACCAATTGGTTGAGCTTGGCTTCGAGCGTGCGGTCGACATCGCCTTCGGGACCATCCAGCCAGTCGTTCGCCGCTTCGGTAACGACACCGAGCAGCTTGCGGGCGGGATGTTCGCTCTGGTTGAAGAAGCCCTGGTCGGTCACCGCCATGCGCAGCAGCGGCAGCTGCAGTTCGCCCAGCAGCGAGTGCGCATTGCCCTGGTGATGCAGCTGGCGATCCAGTTGTTCGAACAGCATGGCGACCAGTTCGACCGTGTCGCCCTGTTCGTCGCTCAGGTGCATCTGCGCGGCACCGTCCGGTCGGCCGGAGTTGAGCTGCGTCAGCAGTTCCTCGCGCAGCGCCTGCGCACTCAGCAGCTCACGCTTGGCCTGGTCGGCCACGTCGCTGACGTGCAGTTGCAGGGCATCGAGTGCCAGCTGCAGTTCTTCGGGGGATGCCGAGCGTCCGCCTTGATAATCGAGTGCACCCTGGCCGGAACGATGCTGCGCCAGCATTTCGCGCAGGTTGTCGAGCACGGCGATGCTGTCGCTGCGTGGCGCGGCATTCTGGGCAGGCGCCGCTGCCGCCGCGCCCGGTGCCGGCTGTCGATTGAATGCAGCAGGCGGATTGTCCTGGGCGCCCGCGCGCGAGGGGCGTTCCATCTGAATGCGTGGCGTCGTGGGAAACGCGCGCAGCTGCGGCAGGATGCCGTCGGCGCGCAGGTGTTCGTTCACCGTGTCGTACAGCGTGGATAGCCCGGCCACCACCGTTGCGTCGAAACACTGCAACAGCAGCAAGCGATGTTCGACGGGCAGTTCCATGGGTGCCATCGCTTCGCGGAAAGCGGTGGCCAGCGAATGCGGGCCCAGCGGCAGGTGCTCGCCTTCCAGCGGCGGCTGGCTTACCAGCACGGCGTAGCGATAACCCAGCTCGAACAGCGCCGTGCCGTGGCGTGCTTCGCCGCGGGCAACGAGTTTGTCCAACGCCACGGTTTGTTCGTGTTCGGTCGGGTCGAGCAGTTCGAGCGGCCGACGCGGCGCATCCGCATGAACTTCCGTTTCAACGATGACGCCGACGCGGCTGAAGTGCTGGCGCATACCGTCCATGAAACGGCGTTCCAGCGCTGCACGCTGCTGCTGCACCAGCTGGCGCGAATACAGGCACTGCTGTTGTTCCACGGGGCTGCGCGACCGCTCGGCCTGCCCATAGAGCCGTTGCTCGGCTTCGCCCACACACTGGCGCAGCGGCGCTTCCAGCCAGCTAGTGCAGAGTGCGTGCGTTTCTTCGATCAGTCGACGGGCGCGCGGCGACCAGCCAGCATGGTCGGGACGTGTGTCTCGATCGGATGCAAGCGGCGGCCGTCGACCCTGCTGTTCGACTTCCATGACAGACCTTGGTTTCATTCCCCCCGGATGGCCAAGAGTCTAAGGCCGCCAGGGCACGACCGCCATCGGCCGGACGGTGGATTCAGTCAAGAAATCCGGAAATGACGTCATTGAGGAAGCGTTGCCCAAGCGCCGTGGTGTGCAACCGGTCGGTTGTCTCGGCGAGCCAACCGCGTTGGCGCGCCTGGGCGAGGGCACCGGCGATGCGGTCGAGTGGCAGGCCGGTGCGCTCGGTGAAGTCCGCCATCGGTACGCCGTCGATCAGGCGCAAGGCGTTGAGCATGTATTCGAAAGGCAGTTCGTCCACGGCCACCGGGTTGCTGCCGCCGATGCGTTCTGCGGCTCCCGGCGCGGCAAGGTAAGCCTTCGGGTGGCGGGTTTTCCAGCGACGCAGCACCTCGCCGTTGGCAACATCGGTGATCTTGCCGTGGGCTCCGGCACCGATGCCCAGGTAATCGCCGAAGCGCCAGTAGTTGAGGTTGTGCACGCAGCGACGCCCTTCCTGGGCATACGCGGATACCTCGTATTGCCTATAGCCGGCCGCGCCCAGCTGTTGTTCGCAGGCTTCCTGCATGGCCCAGGCGTGGTCGTCGTCGGGCAGCGGAGGCGGGTTGGCGGCAAAGGCGGTATTGGGTTCCAGCGTCAGCTGGTAGTGGGAGACGTGAGTCGGCGCGAGCGCGATGGCGCGTGCCACGTCGTCCTGGGCGCCCTCCAGCGTTTGCTCGGGCAGGGCGTACATCAGGTCGAGGTTGATGTTGGCGTAGCCGGCATCCTGGGCCGACTTCACCGCCGCCTCGGCCTCGCTGGCCGAATGGATGCGGCCGAGGCGGCGCAGCTTGGCATCGTCGAAACTCTGGATGCCAAAGGACAGGCGGTTCACCCCTGCCGCCAGATAGCCGTCAAAACGTCCATGCTCGACCGTGCCCGGGTTGGTTTCCAGGGTGATCTCGGCATCGGCATTCAGCGGCAGCCGTTCGCGCACGCCTTCCAGGAAGCGGTCGATCAACTCCGGCGCGAACAGGCTGGGCGTGCCGCCACCGAAAAAGATGCTATGCACCGGGCGGCCATGTACCGCGGCGCCGAAATCGCGCAGGTCGGCGTCGAGGTCGGCGAACAACGCGTCGACATACGTCTCGTAGGGTGGCGCTTCGCCCTTCACGCCGTGCGAGTTGAAGTCGCAGTACGGGCACTTCTTCACGCACCACGGCATGTGGACGTACAGCGACAGCGGCGGTGCGATCAGGGACATGGCTTAGCGGCGTAGTACGTCGAGTTCGTGGCGAAGCTGCACCAGCGCGCGGCCGCGATGGCTGATGCGGTTCTTCATGCCGGGCGACAGTTCGGCCGCGCTTGCGGTTTCGCCGTCGGGCAGGAACAGCGGGTCGTAGCCGAAGCCGTGGGCGCCGCGCTGTTCGGTCAGCACGCGGCCATGCCAGCGGCCTTCAGCGATGAGTGGCGCCGGGTCGTCGGCGTGCTGCAACAACACCAATACGCAGATGAAGAACGCGCCGCGCTGCTCTGTCGGCACGCCGTCCAGCTCACGCAAAAGGCGCGCATTGTTCGCGGCGTTGTCACCATGTGTACCCGCATAGCGCGCCGAGTACAGCCCAGGTGCGCCGCGCAGATGGGACACGCACAGGCCCGAATCGTCTGCCAACGCCGGCAGGCCGCTGATGCGCGACGCGTGGCGCGCCTTGAGCAGTGCGTTCTCCACGAACGTCAGGCCGGTTTCCTCCGCATCGGACACATTGAACGCCGATTGCGGCTCCACCTGCAGGCCGCTGTCGGCGAGCAGGTCGTTGAACTCGGCAAGCTTGCCGGGGTTGCTGCTGGCCAGCACGATGCGCGTCATGGGCGTTCCTGCGGATTACGCCAGACCGAGCGCAGTGCGCTGCGCGGCCACCAGCTCGGTGATGCCCTTTTCGGCAAGACCCAGCAGCGCGTCCATCTCGTCGCGGCGGAAGGCGTGGCCTTCGGCGGTGCCTTGTACTTCAATGAAACCGCCACCGTCGTTCATCACAACATTCATGTCGGTATCGCAGTTGGAATCTTCGGCGTAGTCCAGGTCGAGTACGGGCACGCCCTGGTAAATGCCCACAGACACCGCGGCCACGGCGCCCACCACTGGATTGCGGCGCAGGTTTTCGCGCTTCATCAGCAGGCTCACGGCGTCCACCAGTGCCACATAGGCGCCGGTGATGGCGGCCGTGCGCGTGCCGCCGTCGGCCTGGATCACGTCGCAGTCCAGCGTGATCACGCGTTCTCCCAGCGCCTGGCGATCCACGCAGGCACGCAGGCTGCGGCCGATCAGTCGCTGGATTTCCATGGTGCGGCCGCCCTGGCCGCCGCGCGCGGCTTCGCGCTGCATGCGGGTGTTGGTGGCGCGCGGCAACATGCCGTATTCGGCCGTGACCCAACCCTCGCCCTTGCCGCGCAACCACGGCGGCACGCGGGCTTCCACGCTGGCGGTGCACAACACCTTGGTGTCACCGAAACTCACCAGCACGGAGCCCTCGGCGTGGCGGGTGTAGTGGCGTTCGATGCTGACGGTGCGCAACTGGTCGGCGGCGCGGCCACTCGGGCGGCTGAAAGAGGTCATGGGATAGGAGGCCATTGGGCAAGGCAGGGCGGGAAAGTTTACCATTGCAGCCTTTCTCACCGTTCGAAGGCCTCCAATGACCCGCAGCATGACGGCTTACGCCTCCGCCGAGACGACCGGCCCTGCTGGCACGCTCAGCTGCGAGCTTCGCACGGTCAATCACCGTTACCTGGAATTGAGCCCGCGCCTGCCGGACGAGCTGCGCGTGTTCGAGTCGGCCTTGCGCGAGCGCATCGCGGCCAAGCTGTCGCGCGGCAAGGTGGACCTTACCGTGCGCCTGCGTGGCGAGGCCCGTGCGGAGTCGATGCAGGTGAACGCCACGGCGCTGGCCCGCCTGTCGGAACTGGCAGCGGACATGGAAGCGCGCTTTCCGCGCATGTCCATCGAATTCACCGAGCTGTTGCGCTTTCCCGGCGTGCTGCAGCAGTCCGAGGTGGACCCGGATGTGCTGCAGGCGGCCTTGATGGACGTGCTGGATCGCGCACTTGCCGCGCTCACGGCCACCCGTGAACGTGAAGGCGCCAAGCTGGCCGATCTGCTCAAGGAGCGCCTGGATGCCATCGAGCGCATCGTGGCTGACGTGCGCAGCTTCATGCCGCAGATTCGCGAAGGCCTGCGCGCCCGCCTGGAATCGCGCCTGGCCGACATCAAGCAACCGGTTGATCCGGGTCGCCTCGAGCAGGAACTGGTGCTGCAGATCACCCGCAGCGACGTTGACGAAGAGCTGGATCGCCTGGCGACGCATATCGCCGAAACGCGTCGCGTCTTGAGCACCAGGGAGCCGGTGGGCCGTCGCCTGGACTTCCTCATGCAGGAATTCAACCGCGAAGCGAACACGCTGGGTTCCAAGGCCGTCGACGTGCGCAGCACCAACGCGGCGGTGGACCTGAAGGTGTTGATCGAGCAGATGCGCGAACAGGTGCAGAACATCGAATGAACACGAACGCGTCCAACGCCGACCATCCCCAGTGCACGCTGTTCGTGGTGGCAGCGCCTTCGGGCGCGGGCAAGTCCACGCTGGTCAACGCGCTGCTGGAGCGCGAGCCATCCATCTCGCTGTCGATCTCGCACACGACGCGCCCGCCGCGTCCGGGCGAGCTGTATGGACGCCATTATTTTTTCGTCGAGCGTGAGGCGTTCGAACAGGAAATTGCCGACGGCATTTTCCTGGAGCATGCCGAAGTGCACGGCAACCTGTATGGCACCTCGCGCAACACGGTGGACACGCTGCTCGCCGAAGGCTGCGACGTGCTGCTGGAAATCGACTGGCAGGGCGCGCGACAGATTCGCAAGAGCAAGCCCGACTGCGTGAGCGTTTTCATTCTTCCGCCTTCCCGTGCGGAACTGGAACGCCGCCTGCGCGGCCGCGGTTCGGACAGCCCGGAAGTGATCGCGCGTCGGCTGCACAACTCGCGCGAGGAAATCGCCCACGCGCATGAGTTCGACTACATCATCGTCAACGACAACTTCGACGATGCGCTCAACGACTTGCAGTCCATCGTGCATGCCGTGCGCGGACGCAGCCCGTTGGCCGGTGAGCGCCACGAGGCATTGATCCAGGAACTGTTGGCCTGAGGGCGCAGTTCCTTGCGACGTCTGTTGTTCGTAAGCTCTTGTTTCATTAGCTGTTCCTGAGCAGACCAAGACAGCGCTCATGGTCTTCACGCCACGATTCAGCTACTTTGGCGGCTTTCCCCAAGCCAGCTTTCGCCCATGACCGACTCCGTTAGCGCCAAGCCCGACGACAGCGCCCTGGTGCGCGTCCGTGGCCTGACCACGGTGCTCAATGGCAAGAAGGTCTTCGACGCACTGGATATCGATATCCCGCGCGGCAAGATCACCGCCATCATGGGCCCCAGCGGTACCGGCAAGACCACCCTGCTGAAACACATCACCGGCCAGATGCGCGGCGACGCGGGCGAGGTGTGGGTGGATGGCCATAACGTGCCGAAACTGTCGCGCGAGAAGCTGTTCGAGTTGCGCGAACGCATTGGTTACCTGTTCCAGAATTCCGCGCTGCTCACTGACTACGACGTGTTCGAGAACGTGGCGTTTCCGCTGCGCCAGCACACCGATCTGCCGGAAGTGCTGATCCGTAACATCGTGCTCACCAAGCTGCAGGCCGTGGGCTTGCGCGGCGCGGCGGGTTTGATGCCGACGGAGCTGTCCGGCGGCATGGCGCGTCGCGTGGCGCTGGCGCGCGCCATCGTGTTCGACCCCATGCTGATCCTGTACGACGAGCCGTTCGTGGGTCTCGATCCCATCGCGCTCAATCAGGTCTTGAAGCTGATCCGTACGCTCAACGAGACGCTTGGCATCACCAGCGTGCTGGTGGCACACGAACTGGAAGCGATCAAGCAGGTGGCCGATCACATCTATCTCATCGCCAACGGCAAGGTCGTGGCGCAGGGCGATCCGAAGACCATCGCCGACGACGGTTCGCCGTGGACGCGCCAGTTCTTCGGCGGCGATGCCGATGGTCCCGTGCCGTTCCAGTATCCGGCCGGCGATCTGGGTCAGGCGCTTGGTTTTCCAGGGAGTGGTGCATGAGTGCGGCGATGAAGAACGACAACATCGTGGTGCGCTCGCTCGCACAGATCGGCGACTGCGCGCTGTTCCTGCTGCGCATGCTCGCCGCCGTGCCGCGCAGCATGCGCCACTGGCGCGAGACCGTGCGCCAGCTGTGGTTTGTCGGTGCGATGAGCCTGATCATCATCATGGTCTGCGGCCTGTTCGTCGGCATGGTGCTGGGCCTGCAGCTGTATGACGTGCTGTCGATTTTCGGTGGCACGTCGGCCACGGGCACGGTGGTGGCCATCGCCATCTATCGCGAACTGGGTCCGGTGGTAACGGCGTTGCTCTTCGCTGGCCGCGCGGGCACGTCGGTCACGGCCGAGATCGGCCTGATGCGCGCCACCGACCAGATCGCCGCGATGGAGATGATGGCGGTCGACCCGATTGCCTACGTGGCCGTGCCGCGCTTTCTTGCCGGCGTCATCGCCATGCCGCTGCTGGCCTGCGTGTTCTGCGCGCTGGGCATCTTCGGCGGTCACCTGGTCGGCGTGAGCTGGCTGGGCATCGACAACGGTACCTTCTGGTCGAACATGACCGCCACCGTCGAGGTGGTGAAGGATGTCATCAACGGCGTGATCTGGAAGAGCGTCGTGTTCGGCATCGTCGTGTCGTTGATCGCCGTGTTCCAGGGCTACACCACGCCGCCTACCAGCGAAGGCGTCGCCTATGCGACGACACGCACCGTGGTCGCTTCATCCATCGCCATCCTGGCGCTGGACTTCGTGCTCACCGCCTTCCTGATGTGACCCGAGCCATGAATTTTTCCAACCACTTTTCCATGAGGAACGTGCCGTGAGCCAGAGACAATCCTATGCCGTCGGCACCGGCCTGTTCATCGCGCTTGGCTTTGCCGCGCTCGGCTATCTCGCCACCCAGACCACGTCGGTGGCCAACTCCAGCCGCGGCCCCAGCTACACCGTCGAGGCGCACTTCGCCAACATCGGCCAGCTCAAGGAGCGTGCGCCGGTGAAGGTGGCGGGCGTGCGCATCGGCCAGGTGCAGTCGATCGTGCTCGATCCGGGCAAGGAAACGGCCGACGTGAAGCTGTCCATCGACAAGCGCTACGACCAGATTCCCGACAACTCGGTCGCCACCATCTTCACCAGCGGCCTGCTGGGCGACCAGTACGTGGGCCTGCAGTACGGCAACTCGAAGAAGAGCCTTGCCGATGGCGGCACGCTGGCGCTTACGCGTCCGGCGCAGCAGCTGGAAGAAATGCTCGGCAAGTTCTTTGGTGCCGGCGGCGTGGCCGACAACCTTGGCGGCAGCTACAGCGTCAAGGGGCGCTTCACCAACGTGGGTTCGCTGTCCGTGGGCGCCCCGGTGAAGATGGCCGGCGTGGCCATCGGCACCGTGCAGTCGATCCAGGCGGACCCGGTGAAGCTGGATGCCGAGGTCACCCTTTCCATCGACAAGCGCTACGACCAGATCCCCGACGATTCGGCCGCCGCGGTGTTCACCAGTGGTTTGATCGGCACCCAGTACGTTGCCATCCAGCCCGGCGGTTCGCCGGACATGCTCAAGAACGGCGATGAGCTGGTGCTGACGCAGTCGGCGATGCAGATCGAAGATTTGATCGGCAAGTTCCTGGTCAGCGGCTCGCCCAGCGCCAAGCCGGCCGATGGCGGCAAGACCGACGGCGACAAGCATTGAACCGGCGCATCGCGCACCGATATCCCAACGACATGTTCCCCAGGAGTTTCCCCATGTTGCGCAGTCTGGCTCTTGCCACCGCCATCGCTTTCGGCAGCGTGATTGCCGCCCCCGTGCTTGCGCAGGACGCCGCCCAGGGCGCGGCCAGCCAGCAGACGCCGAACGAAGTCGTGCAGCACATCTCCGATGAGCTGGGCAAGGCGATCGAAGGCCACCAGCAGGAGCTGAAGAACAATCGCGAGAAGTTGATCGGCGTGATCGACGGCGTGTTCCTGCCTAATTTCGACATCGACTACGCCTCGATCCTGGTGCTCGGCCAGCACGCCCGTGAAGCCACGCCCGACCAGCGTTCGCGCTTCGCCAAGGCGTTCTACAACTCCATCACCCATCGTTACGCCGAAGGCCTGCTGGACTACACCCGTGGCCGCGTGAAGGTGTTGCCGTTCTCGGGCGACCTCAACGACAAGCGCACCATCGTGCGCAGCCAGGTGGTGCTGGACGATGGCAAGACCATCGCTGTCGACTACGCCTTCCGCAAGGACAAGAGCGGCACGTGGAAGGCCTACGACGTGATCATCGAGGGCATTTCCTACATCACCAACTATCGCAACCAGGTGGATGCCGAGATTCGCAAGGTGGGCATCGACAAGCTCACCAGCAACCTCGAAAACCAGGGTGATCAGGCGCTGAAGGAAATGGAGCAGGACACCAAGGGTCAGCCGGGCAGCAAGCAGTGAACACGGCTTCCGCGCCCGTGCGCATCGACGACAGTGCCGCCGACGCCGTGCGCGTCAGCGGCGAGCTGACGTTCGGCAACGCCGCCGCCGCGCTCGATGCGATCGGTGCGGCGGTGTCGCGCGATGGCCGCTCGGTGCTGGATCTGTCCGGCATCACCCGCAGCGACAGCGCCGGCCTGGCCTGCGTGCTGGCGGTGCTGGCGCAGTCGGCCGAGCGCGGTCGCAGGCTCAGCGTGCGCAACATGCCTGAGGGTATGCACCTGCTGGCCAGCGTGTGCGAGGTTGAAAGCCTGATGGCGTGAGGCTTCGGCCGCACACGGCATGAAAAAGGGGCCTCGCGGCCCCTTTTTTTGTCCTGCCGAAAGAAGCGATCAGTCTTTCTTCGGTTCCGGCTGGTCCTGCGTCGCCTGCGGCTTCTTGCTGTTTTCCCACTTCTGCTGCTCGTCGAGCAGTTCATCGGGATCGAAGCTCTTGTCGTGCAGACCCTGCAGCTGCTCGATGACCTCTTCCGGCGGATTGCCGTCGTAGATCTTGTAGATGCGCTGCTGGCGGTAAGCGTCGCGGATGAAGGCGTACGGATCGTAGGCCGAATTGAGGAAGCTCTCCGCATCGATCGCGCTGGCGCGAATCGTCACCAGGTACATCAGCTCAGGCAGGTACTGCTGGCCGTATTCGTAGTGGTTGTTGCGCTCGAAGTAGCTGATGGGGTCGAAGAAGTAGCCATCGACCGGCACCTGCCAGAAATCGCGTCCGGTGGTCGGGCCGAAGAACGGCACCATCAGGTACGGACCGTCCGGCACGCCCCAGCGGGCCAGGGTGACGCCGAAATCGGTGTCGTCCAGCGGAATACCCAGCTGGCTGGCCGGGTCGAAGAAGCCGCCAATACCCAGCGTCAGGTTGACCAGGAAGCGGCCGCTGCCCTGCAGCGCCTGCTTCGGGCGCGCCTGCAGCAGGTCGTTGGCCACCGTGATCGGCATGCGGATGTTGGTGAAGAAATCACTCATGCACCGACGGATGGTCGGGTTGGTCACCTTGCGGTAACCCACGGCGACGGGCCGGATGATCGCCTGGTCCAGCGAGTTGTTGAAGGCGTAGACCTTGCGGTTCATCTTCTCGTACGGGTCATCCGTACGCGGTTTGGCGATGGAACAGCCAGCAAGCAGCGTGATGGCCACCAGGGGCAGGCTGCGCATGACGAAAGAGCGAAAAGCGGACGGCATGGGGGCAACTGTCCTGGGGGCATGAGGGAGTACAATATTGTACTGTTGGGTTTTTTATTATGTACAGGCCCCCATAGTCTTATAGGACGCAGGCTGCAGGCGGCGTGAGGCACGCATGATAAGCCTTGCTGCATTGCCAGCAAAGCCGCCTCTGGCTACACTGACAGATGATAAGTCGCTTTATTCTCTAAGGATTTCAGATGGCCCGCATTACTGTCGAAGACTGCCTGCAGGTGGTCGACAACCGCTTCGAACTGGTGTTGATGGCGACCAAGCGCGCCCGCCAGCTCGCAAATGGCGCCGAGCCGGCAGTCCATCCCGACCATGACAAGCCGACGGTGCTCGCACTGCGCGAAATCGCCGACCGCCGCATCGACCAGGCCACCATCGACGAGATCGACAAGGCCGAGCGCGAGCGCGCCGAGCGCGAAGCGCTGGAGTGGGCCGCGGCCGAAGTGGACGACGACCTCTCCAAGGGCGGAGATGACTGATGGATGGCGGCGGCTGTAGCCACAAACGCCTGAGCGCCGGCTTGTCCGGCGTTTTGCGCTGTGGGCTCCACGTCGCCAACCTCGTAGCGCCTTACGGCAGCGAGGCGGTCGCCTGAGCGGGGACCGAACATCCATGCCAGCCGTCACGGACTCCACCACCAAGGATTCGTCGACGCTGCCACCCTACGTGCTGGCGCTCAAGGAGCGCGTGTCCTACCTGCCTGAAGCGCAGGTGGCGAAGGTGGTCCGCGCCTACGAAGTGGGCGCCGTGGCGCACGAGGGCCAGGCCCGCAAGAGCGGCGAGCCCTACATCACCCATCCCGTGGCCGTGGCCGGCATCCTGGCCGAGCTGGGGATGGACGCCGAGACCATCATCGCGGCGATCCTGCACGACACCCTGGAAGACACCTCGCTGAGCCGCACCGAGCTCGCCGGCGAGTTCGGCGAAACCGTGGCCGAGCTGGTCGATGGTGTCACCAAGCTGGACAAGATGCGCTTCTCCAGCCGGCAGGAGGCGGATGCCGAAAGCTTCCGCAAGATGCTCCTGGCCATGGCGCGCGACCTGCGCGTCATCCTGATCAAGCTGGCCGACCGCCTGCACAACATGCGCACGCTGGGCGCGAAAGATGGCCCGTCACGTCGCCGCATCGCGCGCGAGACGCTGGAAATCTACTCGCCCATCGCGCAGCGCCTGGGCATGAACAAGTTCAAGGCGGAGCTGCAGGACCTGGGCTTCCGTGCGCTGTATCCCGATCGTTACCGCGTGATCAGCGAGCGCATCCGCGCGGCGCTGGGCAATCGTCGCGAGGCGATGGGCAAGATCGAGACCGCATTGTCCACGCGCCTGTCGGCCGACCACATCACCGCCAAGGTGGTGGGGCGCATCAAGTCGCCGTGGAGCATCTATTCGAAGATGCGCAACGAGCACAAGAGCTTTGCGCAGCTGATGGACGTGTATGGCTTCCGCGTCGTGGTCGATTCGGCCATGAGCTGCTACATGGCGCTGGGCGCCGTGCATGGGCTCTACAAGCCGGTGGATCGCCGTTTCAAGGATTTCATCGCCATTCCCAAGGCGAACGGTTACCAGTCGCTGCACACCGTGCTGCTGGGGCCGTTCGGCGCGCCCATCGAAGTGCAGATCCGCACCGCGGAAATGGATTCGGTGGCCGAGCGCGGCGTGGCGGCACACTGGGCGTACAAGACCGATTCCGGCCCGGCGAACAGCGCGCAGGCGCGCGCCCGCGAGTGGCTGTCGTCGCTGGCGGACAGCCAGGCCAATACCGTTTCATCGTCCGAGTTCATCGAGAACGTCAAGATCGACCTGTTCCCGGACGAGGTCTACCTGTTCACGCCGCGCGGCGACATTCTCGCGCTGCCGCGCAATGCCACCGCACTCGACTTCGCCTACGCCGTGCATACCGATGTGGGCGACCACGCCGTGGCCGCGCGCGTGGACAAGAAGCTGGTGCCGCTGCGCACGCGCCTGGAGTCGGGCCAGCTGGTGGAAATCATCACCGCGCCGTCGGCGTTGCCGAACCCGGCGTGGCTGGAATCGGTGGTCACCGGCAAGGCGCGCACGGCGATTCGCCAGTACCTGAAGCATCTCCAGCACGAAGATGCGGTGGACTTCGGACACCGCATGCTCGATCGCGCGCTCGACGCGCTGGGCACCAGCCTCGATGCGATTCCGCCGGCCGTGCTCGATCGCTTCCTCGAAACATCCAAGCTCAAGCGCCTGGAAGAACTGTTGTCCGATATCGCGCTGGGCAACCGCATTCCGCACCTCGTGGCCAGCCAGCTGGTGGCGGCACGCGGCAAGAAGTCCACCGACGTGCAGCAGTCGCCGCATGCGATGGAGAAGATCCGCATCACCGGCGCCGAGCGCGGCGTGCTCAGTTTCAGCAACTGCTGTCATCCGCTGCCGGGCGACGAGATCATCGGTTATCTCTCCTCGGGCAAGGGCATTGTGGTGCACCGCGTGGAATGCCCGAACGTGGTGGAACTGCGCAAGTCGCCGGAACGCTGCGTGGCCATCGAGTGGGACCGCGACGTGCAGGGCGATTACCGCGCCGAACTGCGCATCGAAGTCATCAACCGCCCGGGTGTGCTCGCCACCGTGGCGGCAGCCATTGCGGCGGCGAACTCCAACATCGAGAACGTGGAATACGTCGAGCGCGACGCCGCGGCGGCCACGCTGTTGTTCGCGCTCGAAGTGAAGAACCGCAAGCATCTCGCGGAAGTGATCCGTCGCGTGCGCCGCACCGGCGTGGTGAGTGGCGCGTACCGCTATCCGCTGTAAGGCGCGCCGGCTCCTCATCGGCCGCATGAGGTTTTAGACTGGGGGTCTGAACAACCCACGAGGCTCCCCATGTCCCGCGACATCATCTCCACCGACAAGGCTCCGGCCGCCATTGGCCCGTATTCGCAGGCCGTTCGCGCCGGCAACACGGTCTATTTCTCGGGCCAGATCCCGCTTGATGCAGCCACGGGCCATACGGTCGAAGGCGACATTGCGCTGCAGGCGCGCAAGGTGTTCGAGAACATCAAGGCCGTGGCCGAGGCCGCTGGCGGTTCGCTCGACAAGATCGTGCGCGTGGGCATTTACGTGACCAACCTTGGCCATTTCGCCACGGTCAACGAAATCATGTCCGAGTATTTCCAGAAGCCGTTCCCGGCGCGCTCGACCATCGAAGTGTCGGCACTACCCAAGCTGGTCGACATCGAAGTCGACGCCATCATGGTGCTCGACTGATCGATTTGCGCGCTCTGCGCCGACGGCCGGTCGCGAGTGGCCGGCTGCCGCTGATCGATCCGCTCGGTTAGGCTTCTTCGATGCCGCCCTCTCGCGCCAATGCCGCCAAGATCCTCTCCGACCCTGGCGCAACGCCGGTATCGGCGTTGCCTGGCGTGGGTCCTGCCCTGGCGGAGACGCTGGCGCGGTTGGGACTCGAGCGCGTGCAGGATCTGTGGTTCCACCTGCCACTGCGCTATGAAGATCGCACGCGCGTCACGCCGATTGCCGATCTTCGACCGGGTGAGCGAGCGCAGGTCGAAGGTGTGATCGAGGCCGTCGAACGTGGCTTTCGTTATCGGCCGCAGCTGAAAGTGGCGATCAGCGACGACTCGCATCAGACCCTGGTGCTGCGTTTTTTCCACTTCAACCGTAACCAGTCGGAGCAGCTCAAGCCCGGCACGCGCCTGCTGTGTTATGGCGAAGTGCGGCAGGCGGGGCAGGGGCTGGAGATGGTGCATCCGCAATACCAGCGACTGAGTGGCGATGAACCTGCCGCCGTCGACGACCTGCTCACGCCCGTCTACCCGACAACCGAAGGTCTGGGACAGAAACGCCTCGCAGGTGTCGTGGCAAAAGCGCTCGCGCTGTTGCCGCCCGATGCGCAGCTCGAATTGATTCCCACGGAACTGTGCGTCGAGCATGGCCTCACCTCGTTGCGTGAGGCGCTGCTTTACGTGCATCGGCCGCCACCGGATGCCCACCTTGGACAGCTCACGACGGGGCGTCACCCGGCGCAGCAACGTCTGGCCTTCGAGGAATTGCTCCCCCAGCATCTCAGCCTGAAGCGTATGCGCGAGGCCGTGCGACGTCGCCATTCACCGCGCTTGAAAGGAACGGGTGACCTCCGTCAGCGGTTGCTGGCGAGCCTTCCGTTCGGGCTCACCGGCGCCCAGCAGCGCGTCAGCGCCGAGATTGCGAAGGACATCGCCGAACCTCGTCCGATGCTGCGCCTGGTGCAGGGCGATGTGGGCAGCGGCAAGACCATTGTTGCTGCCTTGGCTGCGCTTGCTGCGGTGGAGTCGGGTCAGCAGGTGGCGTTGGTGGCGCCTACGGAATTGCTGGCGGAGCAGCACCTTCATCATTTCCGTCATTGGCTGACGCCGCTCGGTGTCGAAGTCGCCTGGCTTGCCGGCAAGGTCACCGGCAAGGCGCGCACGCAGGCACTGGAGCGTGTGGCTTCCGGTGCGCATGTGGTGATCGGTACGCATGCGTTGATGCAGGAAGGCGTGTCGTTCGCGCGCCTGGGCTTGGTGATCGTGGACGAACAGCACCGCTTCGGCGTGCAGCAGCGCCTTTCCCTGCGTGACAAGGGTGCCGATCACGCCTCCGGCCTGGTGCCGCATCAGCTGGTGCTCACCGCCACGCCGATTCCGCGCACGCTTGCCATGAGTGCGTACGCCGACCTCGACGTTTCCGCCATCGACGAACTGCCGCCAGGTCGTACGCCGGTGCAGACCATTGCGATTTCCAATGCTCGCCGCTTCGACGTGATCGAACGCATCCATGCCGCATGCCTAGAAGGAAGGCAGGTGTATTGGGTATGCACGTTGATCGAGGAATCCGAACAGTTGCGCGCGCAGGCGGCTGAAGTGGCACATGCGGAGTTGTCCGCTGCGCTGTCCGACTGCCGCATCGGGCTTATCCATGGACGCATGAAGCCCAAGGAAAAGCAGGTGGTGATGGATGCCTTCAAGGCTGGCGAGCTGTCGGTGCTGGTGGCGACCACGGTGATCGAAGTGGGCGTGGATGTGCCCAACGCCAGCCTGATGGTGATCGAAAACAGCGAGCGCCTGGGCTTGTCCCAATTGCACCAGCTGCGCGGGCGCGTGGGTCGTGGCGCCATTGCCTCCAATTGCGTGCTGCTCTATCAGCCGCCGCTCGGGCAGCTGGCGCAGGAGCGCCTGCAGGTGATGCGCGAGACCAACGATGGTTTCCGCATCGCAGAGAAAGACCTGGAGTTGCGTGGCCCCGGCGAGGTGTTGGGAACGCGACAAACGGGTCAGTTGAGTTTCCGCATTGCGGACCTTGCGCGGGACGCCCATTTGTTGCCCGCCGTGCAGGATGTCGGTGCCCAACTGCTGGCGCGTCATCCGGAACAGGCCGAGTTGCTGATCACGCGCTGGATCGGCTCTGCCGCCCGCTACGCGCACGCCTGAGTGCGTCGCCACAGCGCCACGTCCGGGCGGGCTTTGCGCGCGCACCGCGAGGCCCTAAGCTAACCAATCCCCCCAAAGAAAAATCGTCATGAGCCAGCTGCAGCTGTTGATCGACACCGACCCGGGCGTGGATGACGCGCTCGCCATCCTGATGGCGCACGCGCATGCTGACGTGCTTGGCTTGACGATCGCCGCCGGCAATGTCGGCCTGGGCCACACCGTGCGTAACGCACGCACGCTGGTCGACCTGGTGGACAAGGCGACGCCGGTTTTTCCGGGATGCCCGACGCCGCTCGTGCGCTTGCCCGAGGAAGATGCCGTGCATGTGCACGGCGCCGATGGCCTGGGCGATGTGGGTTTTCCCGAGCCCAGGACCGTTGCCTCGGGCGAGCATGCCGTGCACGCCATCCTGCGCCTCACCCGCGAGCATCCTGATCTCACGCTGGTGTGCCTCGGCCCGCTGACCAATCTCGCGCTGGCGGTGCGTCTGGATCCTTCGTTGCCGCAGCGCGTGAAGCGCCTGGTGATCATGGGTGGCGCCGTCACGGGCCTGGGCAACACCGGCAAGATCCCGGCGGAATTCAACATCGGTTTCGATCCCGAGGCGGCGCACGTGGTGTTCGAGGCGTTTCCTTCGTTCGACCTGGTCGATTGGGAAGTCGTGCTGCGCCATGCGTTCGACGACGAAGAGTTCAACGGCTGGATCGCGGCAGGCGATCAGCGCGCCACGTTCTTCGACAAGGTGTTTGGCACGGCGCGCGCATTCAATGCAAAGCGTGGTCGTCACGGTGTCATCGCCGCTGACGCATTGGCGATGGCTGTGGCGATCGATCCGGGCATCGTCACGCGCATGGAAGAACGCCACGTGGCCGTGGAAATGGATGGTCGCCTGACGCGTGGCGCGACCGTGGTCGACTGGACCGCACGCCATGGCAAGCCGGCGAATGCACGCATCGTGATGGAAGTGGACCAGGCCGGTTTTGCGGCCATGGTGAAGCGGGCGCTGGGGGCCTGAAACGGCCCGCTGGGCCGGTTTCCCCGGCCCAAGTCACTGACCTACTTGCCAATGAGTGCGGCCTGTGGTTAAAATGCCGCTCTTTTCACCCACCGCTTTGAGTCTGTCATGAAGCCCGATACCCATCCGAATTATCGCCCGGTGGTGTTCCAGGACCTGTCGTCGGATTTCGCGTTCCTTACGCGTTCGACGATCGCCACCAAGGATTCCGTCAAGTGGGAAGACGGTAACGAGTACCCGCTGATCAAGGTGGATATCTCGAGCCACTCCCATCCGTTCTACACCGGCAAGCAGAAGACGCTTGATACCGGCGGCCGCGTGGACAAGTTCCGCAAGCGCTACGCGCAGAAGTAATCGCGCGAACGCATAGGCTGTCACGCGGCGGTTACGCAGCGTGTCCAGGCTTGATCGCACGGGGCGAGCATCAGCTCGCCCCGTGCGTTTTTGCGTCCGCCATCCGACCATCCGCTAGGGCATGTTGGTGGGTCGATATGTGATAATGGGCGGCGAGGTGTCGCAGCCATCCCCATACGCGACATCAACCCTACCTCGTCGGCCATCGCCCCACGGGCGAGACGTCGGCGACGACATTTCGTGAAGGAGGTTTTCCGTGTCCGATTCCAAGATCGTCAAGTTGGTGGATGAGTCGACCAACCGCAGCAGTGAACTGCCCCTGCTGAGCGGTACGCTCGGTCCCGCATGCATCGACATCGGAACGCTGTACAAGGACACGGGGCATTTCACCTATGACCCGGGTTACGGCAGCACTGCCAGCACCAAGAGCGCCATCACCTATATCGACGGCGACGAGGGCGTCCTGCTGTATCGCGGTTACCCGATCGAGCAGCTCGCCGAGAAGTCGAACTTCCTCGAAACCTCGTACCTGCTGCTCAATGGCGAGTTGCCGAACAAGGACCAGTTCGCCAAGTTTGAGCACGACATCACGCATCACACGATGATGCACGAGTCCCTGAAGGACTTCTTCAAGGGCTTCCACCACGACGCGCACCCGATGGCCATGCTGGCCGCCTCGGTGGCTTCGCTGTCGGCCTTCTATCACGACGACATCGACGTCGATAACGCCGAAGACCGCAAGCTGGCCGCGATCCGCCTGATCGCCAAGATGCCGACCATCGCCGCTGCCTGCTACCGCTATTCCATCGGCTGGCCGTTCCGCTACCCGCGCAACAATCTCGAGTACGTCGACCGCTTCCTGCACATGATGTTCGAAGTGCCGAGCGAGCCGCTGGAAATGAGCCCGGTTGCCGCCAAGGCGCTGGACCTGCTGTTCATCCTGCATGCCGACCACGAGCAGAATGCGTCGACCTCGACCGTTCGCCTGGTGGGTTCGACCGGTGCCAATCCGTACGCTTCCATCGCTGCCGGCATCACGGCGCTTTGGGGCCCGGCGCACGGTGGTGCCAACGAAGCCGTGCTGAAGATGCTCGAAGAGATCGGTACGGCCGACAAGGTCGAGACTGCCGTCAAGCGCGCGAAGGACAAGAACGACAACTTCCGCCTGATGGGCTTCGGCCACCGCGTGTACAAGAACTTCGATCCGCGCGCGAAGATCATCCGCGAAATGTGCCACAAGGTGCTGAACGAGCTGGGCGTCAACGACCCGCTGCTCGACGTGGCCATGAAGCTGGAAGAAGCCGCGCTGAAGGACGACTACTTCGTGGAGCGCAAGCTGTACCCGAATGTCGACTTCTACTCCGGCATCATCTACAAGGCGCTGGGCATCCCGACCGAAATGTTCACGGTGATGTTCGCCATCGCCCGCACGTCCGGCTGGATCTCGCACTGGATCGAACAGCACGAAACCCCGGGATCGCGCATCGGCCGTCCGCGCCAGATCTACACCGGCGCCAACGTGCGTGACTACGTGTCGACCGACAAGCGCTGATCGGCTTGTTCAAGGCATGAAAAAAGCCCCGGTTTTCCGGGGCTTTTTTTGTGGGCTTTCGCCAGATTGTGTCGCGCACAGGGAGCGCTCCCACAGACGAGCGAGCCCATGTGGGACCGCACCCTGTGCGCGACACATGCCGGCGATATCGCCGCCAAGTCATCCGATGCGCTGCATGGCAGCCATCCAGTGTCATGTCATCGTGCCTTCGCGGCGCACGAAAAAGCCCCGGTTTCCGGGGCTTTTTCGTTCTTCACCTGACGGTACCGCTGTTCAACGCAACGCCGACGACAGCATCCGCTCGAACTCATCCTCCTGGCCGTCGTTGGCGGCAAGCAGTTCTTCGACGGCGGCGAGCGATGCGCGTCGCATGGGTTTTTCGTCGATGCGATCGAGTGGCGCCTGCTTCAAGGCGTCGCGGGGCAGCACGGTGATATCAAAGGGAAGGCCGTCGGCGGCGAACAGCAGGACGGGATATTCCACCTGATCGTCGCGCGTGACGCGCAGGCGGCGGGTCTGCTGGGTCAGTGGCACGCCTCGCTCCTGCAGGAACAGCACGACGTTCTCGGCGGTATCGCTGAAGACATGCAGGCACACGGCCGAATGTGTATCGGCGGTACCCTCGAGCACCGCGCCGACCAGGCGTGGATCGAAGCGGTCGAGGAAGCGCATGGCTTCCGCTGCGGCTTCGCGGCGTTCCTGCAGCAGTTGCGGATGGGAGTCGGCGTGGAAGATGCGCTGGTGTTCGCGCAGTGCATCTTCGATTTCGTTGTTACGCGGCAACGCCTGTGCGTCGATGATGCCCAGCCGCTCGGCGGCCTTGATCTTGGCGTGATGGAAATCGCGGATGCCGTGTTCGCTCATCAGTCGCGCCGCTTCCTGGGCAACGAGCAGACGTTTGCGCTGAAGACGATCCTGCGCGTGGATGCGATGGTGCTGACCTCGTGCCATGCCTCATTCCTCCGGCAATCTGGCGCTCGCTGGTGCGAGCGCGGGCGGCAGTGCGGCCTGGGCGAAGAACCGGCGCTGCCGACGATTAGAAGATGTCGTAGGCGTGCTGCTGATCCTGGTCCTCCTGCTGCTGGTTGGCCTGGTTGCGCAACCGGTCCACGTCCTCGACCTTGAAGATCTCGGACATGATGTTCGGGTCGTCCGACCCGGCCGGCAAACCGCTTTGGCGGTCGATCTGTACCGTAGTGATACCGGGCGGCATCGGCAAGATGGCCGGCGGCTGGTCCTTGAGTACTGTGCCCATGTAGGACATCCAGATCGGCAGGGCGGCCTTGGCGCCGAACTCGCCCTTGCCGAGCGAGCTGAAGTCGTCGAAGCCGACCCAAACGGTGGTGACCACGTTGCCGTTGAAGCCGGCGAACCATGCATCGCGGTGATCGTTGGTCGAGCCGGTCTTGCCGGCCAGGTCGGTGCGGCCAAGCGTGGCCGCGGCCGCGGCGGTACCGCGCTTCACGACATCCTGCATCAGCGAGGTGACCAGGTAGTCGTTGCGCACTTCGATCACTTGCGGGGCCAGGACGGGGGCATGGGCGCCGTCACCGTGGGCGTCGGCCGGCAACACCGCGTCGCCTACGCCAGCCACGCTGCCGGAGGTCGTCGGAACCCCACCGGCGCTGCCAGCGGCCGCCACGCTGTTGCCCGGCGCGGCGCTCGCGTTGGCTGGCGGCGGACCCGGAGGGCGGGTGTCGAGCAGGCGTTCGGCGCAGGTACGGCACGCACGGGCCGGGTTGGCGGCGTAGACGGGCTTGCCGTCGCGGTCGTCGATTTCGCTGATGAAGTACGGCGTGACGAGGTAGCCGCCATTGGCAAACACCGAGTAGCCACGGGCCATGCTCATGGGCGACACCGAGGCCGTACCCAGTGCCATGGACAGGGTGCCGGGCAAGGAGTCGAGCGCGAAGCCGAAACGGGTGGCGTACTCGCGGGCAAAGCGCACGCCGATGGCGTCGAGCAATCGCACCGACACCAGGTTCTTGGACAGCACCAGCGCTTCGCGCAGGCGGATGGGGCCGTCGAACTTGTCGTCGTCGTTTGAGGGCGTCCACAGGCCGCCCGGTCGCGACGGATCGGGCAGGGCGAGCGGGGCATCGTTGACGATGGAGGCTGGCGTGAAGCCGCGTTCGAAGGCCGCCGAGTAAATGAAGGGCTTGAAGCTGGAGCCCGGCTGGCGGGCTGCCATCACCGCACGGTTGAACTTGCTGCGCAGGAAGTTGAAGCCGCCAACCAGGGCCTGCAGCGAGCCATCTTCCGGATTGAGCGACACCAGCGCGCTCTGGGCGGCCGGGATCTGCGTGAGCTGCCACTGACCCTTTTCATCACGCGTCACGCGCACGATGTCGCCGCGCTTGAGCACGGTGGACACGCTCTTGGGCGTGGCACCGACGCGGGTGTCGTCGATGCGGGGGCGGGCCCAGCTCATGGATTCAAGGCTGAGCTTTACCTCGTCACGGTTGACCAGGTAGATGCTGGCCTCGCTGGCGGTGGACTGGGTGACGATGCCCGGCTGCATGCCGGCAATGTCGCCGTAGCCGGCCAAGGCGCGGTCCAGGTCGTCCGTGCTGGCTTCGGCAGCCAGTTCCTGATGGGCCTCGGGGCCGCGCCAGCCGTGGCGGTGGTCGTACTCCACCAGGCCGGAGCGGACGGCGTCCACGGCGGCCTGCTGGTGCTTGCTGTCCACCGTGGTCTTGACCACGTAGCCCTCGGTCAGGGCGTCGTTGCCGAGGCGGTCAAGCACCTGCAGGCGCACCATCTCGGCCAGGTACGGCGCATCCACCTCGATTGCCGGCTCATGCGGCGAGGCGTTGAGCGGTTCCTCGATGGCCTGGTCGTACTCGGCCTTGGAGATGAAACGGTTTTCCAGCATCTGGCCCAGGACCCAGTTGCGGCGGGCGACCATGCGCTTGGGGCTGTTGAGCGGGTTCACCAGCGAGGGCAACTGGAAGGTGGAGGCCAGGGCGGCGCATTCGGCCACGGTTAGCTGGTCCAGCGTCTTGCCGTAGTAGTAGGACGCCGCGGCGGCCACGCCATAGGAGCGGTGGCCCAGGAACATCTTGTTGAGGTAGAGCTCCAGGATCTGGTCCTTGGTCAGCTCGCTCTCCATGCGCAGGGCAATGAAGATCTCGGTCAGCTTGCGGGAATAGAGCTTTTCCGGGCTCAGGAAGAAGTTGCGGGCCACCTGCTGGGTAATGGTGGAACCGCCCGATCCCTTGTCGCCGCCGGAGGACACCACGTGCCAGCTGGCGCGGGCGATGCCATGCCAGTCCACGCCCGGGTGCTGGTAGAAGCTGGCGTCCTCGGCGGCCAGCACGGCGTGCTTGAGGCGCTCGGGGACATCGCCCACGGCCACCGGGATGCGGCGGGTTTCACCAAAGCTCGCAATCAGTTTGCCATCCGAAGAGAGCACCCTGAGCGGCACCTGCATGTGGTAATCCTTGAGGACGGCCACCGAGGGGAGACGGGGGGAAATAAGCCAGTAGGCCACGCCAATCGCCGCCACGCCCAGCAGCAAACCTGTAAAAGCCAGGACCAGTATCCAGCGCAGCAACCGCTTAAGAATTTGCATGATTTGGGTGTTTGCGAGACGTGAGTCAAAACAAGACAGAGTATAGATGTAGCAGTATCCACGGCATGAACCGAGCGCGTCACAGCAAAAAACAGGCCATCCGGTCATTCGCCCAACCTGTGGAAGCCGTCACGCGAATGAGTCGAGAAAAAGCTCGTAGGCCGTTGCCAATACGTTAATTTTTGGATTAAATGCCGACGCGTACCAGACCAATCTGAGTTTGGGCGCCCAGGGGCAAGGGGGAAAACGTGGGGCTCTTTACACCCAAGAAGCCGCCGCTTGTTGGTGTCGACATCAGTTCGACAGCCGTCAAGTTGCTGCAACTCAGCCAGGCTGGCGGTCGCTATCGCGTGGAGCATTACGCGGTCGAGCCACTGCCCCCCAATGCTGTGGTCGAAAAGAACATTGTCGAGGTTGAAGCCGTAGGCGAGGCCATCCGGCGCGCCTTGGCTCGCTCGGGATCCAAGCTCAAGCATGCATCGGCGGCCGTTGCCGGCTCCGCCGTGATCACTCGCGTGATCCCGATGCCGAGTGAGCTTTCCGAGGACGACCTCGAAGGCCAGATCCAGGTCGAGGCCAACCAATACATCCCGTATCCGATCGAAGAAGTCAGCCTCGATTACGAGGTGCTCGGTCCGGTGCGCGACAACCCCGAGATGAACAATGTCCTGCTCGCTGCCTCGCGCACCGAGAACGTGGACATGCGCGTCGCGGCACTCGATCTGGGCGGCCTGGCCGCCAAGGTGATCGACGTGGAAGCCTTCGCGATGGAAAACGCCTTCGCGATGGTGGCCGATCAGCTGAACGTCGGTCGCGACGCGCTGGTCGCCGTGGTCGACATCGGCGCCACCATGACCACGCTGTCGGTGCTGCGCAACCAGCGCACCATCTACTCGCGCGAGCAGGTGTTCGGCGGCAAGCAGCTCACCGACGAAATCATGCGTCGCTACGGCCTCTCCTACGAGGAAGCCGGTCGTGCCAAGCGCAAGGGCGGCCTGCCCGACTCTTACGAGAGCGAGGCGCTGGAGCCGTTCAAGGAATCGCTGGTGCAGCAGATCAGCCGTCTGCTCCAGTTCTTCTTCGCAGGCAGCGAATACAGCAAGGTCGACCAGGTGGTGCTGGCCGGCGGTTGCGCTTCCATCGAAGGCATTGGTCCGATGCTGGAAGAGCAGCTGGGCGTGCCGTGCGTGGTGGCCAACCCGCTGGCGCGCATGTCGCTGTCGCCTCGCGTGCAGGCCCAGTCGCTGGCACAGGACGCCCCCGCCTTGATGATCGCGGTCGGCCTCGCGCTGAGGAGCTTTGACTGATGGCACACATCAACCTACTTCCGTGGCGCATCGAGCGCCGCAAGCAGCGCGAGCGCGAGTTCTTCATGCAGCTCGGCGCGGCCTTCGTGGCCGCCGTGCTGGTGGTGCTGCTGTGGTCGTTCTGGATGGATTCGCGCATCAGCACGCAGAACGATCGCAACACCTACCTGCAAGGTGAGATCAAGCAGCTCGACGAACGCATCGCGAAGATCAAGGACCTGGAAAAGGTTCGCGAGAGCCTGCTGGCCCGCAAGCAGATCATCGAGCAGCTGCAGGCCAACCGCTCGCAGATGGTCCACCTGTTCGACGAGCTGGTGAAGACGATTCCCGCCAGCGCACGACTCAACGGCCTCAAGCAGTCCGGCGATTCGATGTCGCTCGATGGCGTGGCGCAGTCCAACGCCAGCGTGGCCGAGTACATGCGCAACATCGAGGCATCGCCCTGGATGGGACATGCCGACCTGCGCAAGACCGAGAACACGCACGGCGACAGTCGTCTGCCTTATTCGTTCGGCCTGGACGTAGCGCTGAGCCGTCCCAAGTCTGAAGAGGACAGCGATGGCACCGATGACGGCCACGGCCCGGCCGCTGCCAGCACGTCGGCGGCGCATCCGGCGGCTGCCAGCGTGACGCAGCCCACCCAGCCTGCGCCGGCCACCACGGCGGCCACGATGGCCAAGCCCGCAACGCCCGCTGCGCCGGCGGCACCTGCAGCCAACGGAGGAGCCAAGTAATGAAGTTCCTCACGGATCTGCAGACACTTGATCGCAACAACATCGGCGGCTGGCCGAAGTCGATCAAGATCTTCTTCACCGGCCTCTTGTTTGCCCTGATCGTGTTCTTCGGCTGGTACCTGTTCATCAGCGACCAGCAGGACCAGCTTCAGGCAGCGGTAGGCAAGGAAGGCCAGCTGAAGAAGGAGTTCTCCGAGAAGCAGGCCAAGTCGGTCAATCTCGAAGCGCTTCAGCAACAGCTCGATGAAATGCAGGACATGCTGCGCCAGTTGCTGCGCCAGCTGCCCAGCAAGACCGAAATGCCCGAACTGCTGGTCGACATCTCCCAGACGGCGCTGTCGGCGGGCCTGGAAACCGAGCTGTTCCAGCCGGGTCCGGAATCGCCGAAGGATTTCTACGCGGAGAAGCCGATCCAGTTGCGCATGGTAGGTACCTATCACCAGTTCGGCACGTTCATCAGCGGCGTGGCTTCGCTGCCGCGCGTGGTGATCCTGACCATGCACGACGTGTCGCTGACGCCCAAGAACAAGGACCCCAAGGGTGGTGCAACCGCCAATGGCCTGCTGGTCCTGCAGGGTACGGTCAAGACATATCGCTATCTGGATGAAGACGAAAGCGCATCGGCCAAGGCGGCCAATGCCAAGTCGCAGCACGGTAAGCCGGCCGCGAAGACAGGGGGGCAGAAATGAGCAAGTTGACTGCCATCAGGCCTGCCTTCATGGCGAAAGCCTCGCTGGTGTTGTGCACCGTCCTTACGCTCGCCGCGTGTAGCGGGCAGGACGACCTGCACCAGTGGGTCGCGCAGGAAAAGCAGAAGAAGGGTGCGCCGATTCCGCCGCTGCCCGTGATCAAGACCTTCGAAACCTTCCAGTACAACGATCAAGATAAACGCGATCCGTTCAGCCCAAGCACGGCGGAACTCCAGACCAGCAACAGCGGTCCGCGGCCTGACGAAAACCGCGCCAAGGAACCGCTGGAAATGTTCGCGCTGGACAGCTTGAAGATGGTCGGCACCGTGGGGACGGGTGCCGGAATGGAAGTGCTCGTCAAGGATCCTGGTGGCGTGATCCATCGCGTCCACCGCAACGAATACATGGGCCAGAACTACGGTCGGGTCACCGGGATCGGCGAGGACCACATCGATCTGGTTGAACTGGTTTCCAACGGCAATGGTGGCTGGATGGAGCGTTCCGCCAGCATCGCGCTTGGCGAGAAATAAGAAACAGGGGCTGATGCAATGACGAACCAATTCAAAACTGTTCGGGGCCGTGTCATGCGCCAGGCTAGCCGTTACATGGTGGTGGGCCTGCTGACGCTGGGCGCCGCCTGGTCGAACGCTGCCTTCGCTGCCAGCAGTACCCTGAAGGACATCAGCTACGACACGCTGCCCGGTGGCCGCGTCGAGCTGCATTTGAACTTCGCTCAGGGTCCGGTGCCGGAACCGAAGATCTTCACCACGGGCAACCCGCCGCGCATCGCGGTGGATTTCCCTGATACCGACAACGCGGCTGCGCGCCACCTCGACGTCAACAAGGGCTCCACCACCGGTGTCTCGGCGGTGTCGGCCGGCGGTCGCACGCGCGTCGTCGTCGAGCTGGTACGCGACTCCACCTACCGCTCGCGTGTCGAAGGCAACAGCCTGGTGCTGACCGTGAACAACGGCACCGACGCGCAGACCACCACCACGGCAGCCACCATCGACCCGTCGAAGGCGTTGCCGTCGATGAGCAGTGGCCCGGCGGTGTCCAACATCGACTTCCGTCGCGGTCCGAATGGTGAAGGCCGCATCCTGATCGACTTCAGCGCGGCGGGTGCCAGCGCCGACATGAAGAACCAGGGCGACAAGGTCATCGTGGACATCAGCCACGCCAACCTGCCTGCCAACCTCGCCCAGCGCCTGGATGTGCTCGACTTCGCCACGCCGGTGCAGTCGATCGTCACCAAGGCAGGCGGCGGTGGTGCACACATGGAAATCGCCGTGAAGGGTCAGGTCGACACCTCGGCCTACCAGAGCGGCAACCAGTACGTGGTCGAAGTGGCCCCGCGCAAGAAGGACCCCAAGGCCGACGCCATTGCAGCCAAGGGCCAGGAGCCGGTCTACACGGGCAACCGCGTGACCTTCAACTTCCAGGACATCCCGGTACGTTCGGCACTTCAGCTGCTGGCTGATATTTCCGGCCTGAACCTGGTGGCGTCCGACACGGTGGGCGGCAGCGTCACGCTGCGACTCGTCAACGTGCCGTGGGATCAGGCCCTGGATGTGGTGCTGCGTGCCAAGGGCCTGGACAAGCGTCGCAACGGCAACGTCATCTGGATCGCTCCGCAGGAAGAGCTGGCCAAGTACGAGCAGAACGTGGCCGATGCCCGCCTGAAGGCAGAGGACAACGCCGAGCTCATTACGGACTATGTGCCGATCAGCTACGGCAAGGCCAAGGACATCGCCAAGTTGCTGACGACGGGCAGCCAGACTTCGGGTGGTGCTGGTAACAATACGAATGCGTCGCATGGCTTCCTGTCCTCCCGCGGCAGCGTCTCCTTCGACGACCGTACCAACACACTGCTGATCAACGACAACCCGGAGAAGATTCGCCAGATCCGCGGCTTGATTGCCGTGCTTGATCGCCCGGTACAGCAGGTGCTTATCGAATCGCGCATCGTCATCGCCACCGACAACTTCACCCGCGAACTGGGCGCCAAGTTCGGTGTGCAGGGCACGAAGACCAATCCGAGCGGCCAGCAGATCTCGACCGGTGGTCAGGATCTGGGCAACGGCACCACCGGTGGCTACAACGTGAACCTGCCCGCGAGTGGTGGCGGCAGCTTCGCCCTGGGCATCCTGGGCAAGAACTACGCCCTGGATCTGGAACTGTCGGCGGCGCAGACCGAAGGTCGCGGTGAAGTGATCTCCAGCCCCCGCGTCATTACCGCCAACCAGCAGGAAGCGGTCATCCGTCAGGGTCAGGAAATCGGCTACGTCACCTACCAGAACAGTGCGACTGGTGCGGCTGGCAGCGGCACCGCCACCGTGCAGTTCAAGGATGCCGTGCTTGAGCTGAAGGTCACGCCGACGATTACCGCCGACAACCGCGTGTACCTGATGATCAACGTGAAGAAGGACGCGCTGGCCCAGTTCATCACCGTGCCGGGCAGTGGCCAGGTGCCGCAGATCGACACGCGTGAGATCAACACCTCGGTGCTGGTGGACAACGGTCAAACCGTGGTGCTGGGTGGCATTTACGAGATCACCAAGCAGGATACGGTCACCAAGGTTCCTGGTCTGGGCGACATCCCGGGGCTTGGCATGCTGTTCCGCAACACCTCGCGTGAAAGCGACAAGGCGGAGCTGCTGATCTTCGTGACGCCGCGCATCCTGAGCGAAAGCCTGCAGTAATCAGGGGCCGGGTGCAGAACCGAAAAGGGCGGCCTTGGCCGCCCTTTTTCTTTGCCCGACCTTGGCCTTCACAGGGGGCCGGAAGTCATGGGTATTAAACTTCCCGGGCCAGTTAAGGTCTGTCGTCAGGTACAACCCCGATGGAACCCCCGATGGATATGCCCGAGGCTTCAACCTCTGCCCGCCTGCAGCAGGCGTTTCTGCACGTGCGCGATGAGCTGCAGCGCAGCGTCATTGGCCAACCGCATCTGATCGATTGCCTGCTGGTCGCCTTGCTGGCCGACGGCCATCTGCTGGTCGAGGGCGCGCCAGGCCTGGCCAAGACCACCGTGGTGAAGGCGCTGGCGGGGTGCATCGAAGCCGACTTTCACCGTGTCCAGTTCACCCCGGATCTGCTGCCCGCCGACCTCACCGGGACCGACGTGTTCCGGCCGCAGGCGGGAAGTTTCGAGTTCGAGAAAGGCCCGCTGTTCCACAACATCGTGCTGGCCGACGAAATAAACCGCGCGCCGGCCAAGGTGCAGTCGGCGCTGCTCGAGGCCATGGCCGAGCGACAGATCACGGTGGGTCGCAGCACCTGGCGCCTGCCGGATCTCTTCATGGTGATGGCAACCCAGAATCCCATCGAGCAGGAGGGCACGTTCGCCTTGCCCGAAGCGCAGCTCGATCGTTTCGTGATGCACGTGACGATCGGCTATCCGGATGCCGCGGCGGAACTGGCCATCCTTCAGCTGGCACGCGAACAGGCCCGCAGGACGCTGCACCCGGCACCGGTTGAGCGCCCGAGCCTGACCCAATCCGATGTTTTCAGTGCACGAGACGCCGTGCTCGACGTACACATGGCGCCCGCATTGGAGGAATACATCACCCAGCTGGTGCTGGCCACGCGCGAGCCGGGCGTCTATGGACCCGAGCTCAAGCGCTGGATCGCCTGGGGCGCCAGCCCGCGCGGCACGATTGCGCTGGATCGTTGCGCGCGAGCGCATGCATGGCTGGCGGGGCGCGACTATGCGTTGCCGGAGGACGTCCATGCCATCGCCCACGAGGTGCTGCGCCATCGCGTGCTGTTGAGTTACGAGGCGGAAGCCGAAGGCGTTCGCAGCGACGATGTCATTCGTCGCGTGCTGGATCTCGTGCCATTGCCGTGAATGCCGTCGTGGATATGACCCCCGACGCGGATGGGCGTACCCGCGTTCGCCTTGCCGAACTGGTCGCACTGCGCTCGCGCGTCGCGAAAGCCGCGCTGCCGCGGCTGGAGAGCCGTGCCATGCGCGCCGGCCAGCAATCCAGCCGTCTATACGGCCGAGGCATGGATTATGCCGAGTCGCGCGTGTATCAGCCTGGTGATGACGTGCGCCGGATGGACTGGCGACTCACCGCGCGCAGCGGGCGCCTGCACACCAAGCTGTTCCAGGAGGAACGCGAGGGTCGCCTGCTGATCCTGCTCGACGCCCACGAGAGCATGCGGTTCGGCACGCGCGCGCGCTTCAAGTCCGTGCAGGCCGCGCGTGCTGCCGCGCTTGCCGCATGGTATGCAGTACGGGCAGGCGAACGCGTCGGCTTGTTGTCCTTTGGTGCCGGTCACCGCTTGCTGAAGCCCGTCGGTGGCACGCGAGGCGCGCTGGCGGTGTGCGGTGCGCTGGCGGAATGGGACGCCGACGACGCCTCGGCGTCCGGTGAGCTGCTGTCCGATGCCCTGTTGCGTGCCGGGCGGTTGATGCATGGCGCCAACCGCGTGCTGTTGATCAGCGACGGGCTCAGCTGCGATGAGGCGGCACGCGGCCGGTTGCTCGATCTCTCGCACAAGGCCGGTGTGCGCGTGCTTGTGGTGGCGGATGCGCTGGAGTTGGGCATGCCGCCGTCTGGGCGTTATCCGATGGAACACGATGGCGTGCGTCGCGAGGTTGCCCTGTTTGGCGAGCGCCAGCGCCGGGAATTCCAGCAGGCGCTTGGCGCAGGACAGACACGCCTGAATGCCATGGCGCAGTCGCTGGGTGTGCCGCACGTCACCATCGATACCGCGGCCGATCCGCTCGACGCGGTGATGTCGCTGCTGGCTCCCGGAGTACGCCGATGAATGCACCGGCCGCCGCGCAGCCCAACGGCCCGCTGTTGCGCGACATCCACCTGCCACCGCACCCATCCTGGTGGCCCCTGGCGCCGGGATGGTGGGGGCTGGCCGCGCTGGGCCTGATCCTGCTGGCGCTGGCCGTGTGGTGGTGGCGACTGCGTCATCGTCGCCGTGTGGCCGAGCAGCGAGTCCTGGCGGAGGTCGATCGGATGCTCGCGCTGTGGCGCGATCAGCCCCAGGCGTTGGCCACCGGACTGCACCAGCTGCTGCGACGCGCAGCCGTGCGCTTGAACCCGCATGCCGCACAGCAGCGCGGCGAAGAATGGCGGCAGACCCTGGCCAGCCTTCGCGTGGATACCGCAACGCTCGATCATTTGCGCGCGCTGGACGCGGCCATGTTTCAGCCCCATGCGACGCTTGACCCCGATGCCGCAGCTCATGCCACGCGCCGATGGTTGCAGCTGGCATGGCGCGAAGGCGTTCGATCCGGCCCCCGAGCGCGCGCCGCGTTACCCGTGGGAGCACGCACGTGACCGAATTCGTCTGGCCGTGGGTGGCCGTGCTTCTGCCGTTGCCCTGGTTGCTGCGCTGGTGGCTGCGACCTGCAGCGCCGGGACAGGCCTTGCATTTGCCTCATCCCGGCGTGCACCTGGATACGCCACAACGCCAGGGCCGTGCAGGTTGGCGCACGTGGCTGCTGGTGCTGGCCTGGCTTTGCCTGCTGGTTGCCGCCGCGCGTCCGCAATGGGTTGGCCCGCCGCAGGCGCAGCAGCGCAGCGGACGTGCGTTGATGTTGGCCGTGGATCTTTCCGGCAGCATGCGCACGGAAGACATGCAGCTTGGCGCGCAGCCCGTGAGTCGCTTCGGTGCGGTCGAAGCCATCGCGGGTGATTTCATTTCGCGTCGCAGTGGCGACGAAATGGGCTTGATCCTGTTTGGCAGTCGCGCGTTCCTGGTCACGCCACTCACGTACGACCTGCAAGCCGTGCGTGCGCAGCTTCAAGGCGCGGCCGTTGGACTTGCCGGCACGGAAACCGCCATCGGCGACGCCATTGCCGTGGCCGTGAAGCGACTCGCGGGGTTGCCCGAACAAGCCCGCGTGGTGGTGCTGCTGACCGATGGCGTCAACAACGCCGGCAACATCACGCCGCTCGATGCAGCGCATGCCGCCAAGGCTGCCGGGGTGCGCATCTACACCATCGGCATCGGTGCCAACGAGATGAGCATTCCGGATCTGTTCGGCACGCACACGGTCAATCCGTCGGCGGATCTGGACGAAGGCATGCTGCGTTCGATCGCCACGCAAACGGGCGGCCGCTATTTCCGCGCCATGGATTCCTCGCAGCTCACCGACGCCTACCGCGCTATTGATGCCCTGGAGCCGATGCCGCAGCAAGGGCCGACGTTGCGCCCCCGGCATGAGTTGTTCCGTTGGCCGCTGGCCATCGCCGTGTTGGCATGGCTGCTTGCCTTCGTACCGGCGTCGCGTCGCCGGGAGGCCTTGGCATGATCGAGGCCCTGCAGCAGTTTCATTTCCTTCGCCCGGCGTGGTTGCTCGCCTTGCTCGCGTTGCCGGTGCTCGTTGCATTGGCCGCGCGCCGGCATGGCGCGCGCGATCAACTGTCGCGACTGGTCGATCCTGAATTGTTGCCGTTCCTGCTGAAGGGGCAGGCGGTGCGTCGGCGTATTTCGCCGTGGCTGCTGGCGGGTGGCTGGATCATCGCTACGTTGGCCATGGCCGGTCCCACGTGGAGTCGCGTGGCACAGCCGCTGTATGCCAGGCGCGCTGCCCAGGTCATTGCGGTGTCGATGTCGCAGCACATGCTCGCACGCGATGTGGCACCCAGTCGGGTGGATCGCGCGCGCTACAAGGTGCGCGACCTGCTCGCGGCCGATCACGACGGTCTCAATGCACTCATCGCGTATGCCGGCGAAGCGTTCGTCGTGGCGCCGCTGACATCGGATGCCTCGGCACTCAATGATCTGCTCGACGCACTCGCGCCGGACACCATGCCGGTCGATGGCGACAATGCGGCCCAGGCTATCGAACGGGGTGTTGCACTCATCCGTGATGCGAAGGTTGGTGGCGGTACGATCGTGCTGGTCACCGACGACGCCGACGCTTCCGCACAGGCGGCAGCGCGCAAGGCGGAGGCGGCTGGCGTGCACGTTTCCGTGCTGGGCATCGGTACCACGCAGGGTGGCCCGGTGCCGTTGGCCGACAACAGTTTCCGCCGCGATGACCAGGGCAACATGCTGTTTGCGCGGCGCAACGACGATGCTCTGCGAGCACTCGCCTCCAGTGGCGGTGGTGCGTATGTGCCGATGACCGACGATGACCGCGATGTGCGTGCGCTTGCCAGTCAACTCACGGCCAGCGGTCCTGCTGAGGAAACGGCTGATCTGCATGGCGACGAATGGCAGGATCGCGGACCGTGGTTGTTGTTGCTGCTGCTGCCGATTGCCGCGGCGTCGTTCCGGCGTGGCTGGCTGATGATGCTGGCGCTTGCGTTGCTGCCTGCCGCGCCCAATGCAGCGCATGCCAATGCCTGGAACGATTTGTGGCAACGCCCTGATCAGCAGGCTGATGCCGCGCTCCGCCAGGGCGATGCCAAACGCGCGCAGCAGCTTGCGCGTGATCCCGCGCTTCGCGGCAGCGCGGCGTATCGCGCTGGCGATTACACGGCGGCAGCCAAGGATCTCCACGGTCTTCCCGGCACCGATGCTCAATACAACCTGGGCAATGCGCTGGCGAAGCAGGGCGATTACCAGGGAGCCATCGACGCTTACGATCGAGCGCTCAAGGCCAATCCCGACAACGCCGACGCCACCGCCAACCGCAAGGCCGTTGAAGACTGGATGCATCGCCAGCCGAAGAATCCGCAAAACGACAACGGTGCGAAGGACAACAAGGGCAAAGCCGGTTCGGGTCCGTCGACCACGCCTCCCGACAATGCCCAAGGACAGTCCGGACAGCAGCAGGACAAGGACAAGCAGGATCAGGGGCAGGGCAAATCCTCACAGGACGCGCATGGCAACTCGCAAGGTCAGGACAACGCGCAGAACCCGCAGGGCAACAACCAGCCGATGGATCAACACCCTGACCAGAACGGCAGCAATGCACCGCAAACGCCCGAACAGCAGGCCCAGGAACGTGCACGCCAGGAGCAGGCGCAACAGGCGTTGCAGAAACAGATGGATCAGGCGCTTGGCAAGCAGGGCAAGGGCGACAAGCCACAGAACGGTCCGCACGAACTGGGTGTGATCGACAAGGAAGACGCGCAATCGAAATTGCCTGCCGATGTGCGACAGGCCTTGCAGCGCGTTCCCGACGATCCCGGCGCGCTGCTGCGTCGCAAGTTCGATCTTGAATACCGGCAGCGCCATGATGGTGCCGCGCCGTCCGAAGGTGATTCCCAGTGAAGCCACGCCATGTGATGTTCCTGCTGTGGTGCCTGGCCTTGTTGGCGCCGGTCACGACGTTCGCTGCTGACGTGCAGGCCACGCTCGACCGCAACCACGTCGAGCTGGGCGAGACAGTCACGCTGAATTTGCGTGCCAGCGGCGGGCTGGCGGCTACGCCGGATCTGAGCGTGCTGTCACCGGACTTTGCCGTGCTCGGCTCGTCCACGAATACCAGCGTTACGTTCATCAATGGCCACCAGACGACGCAATTGACGATAGGCATCGCGTTGCGCCCGCTGCATGTGGGTACGTTGCACATTCCTCCCTTGTCCTTCGCGGGCGGTACGACGGCACCGGTGGATCTGGAGGTGGTGCAGCCTGACGCAAACGCCGCCGCTGCGGGACGCAAGGATGTCTTCCTCGAATCCACCGTCGATCCGGCGAGCGCCTATGTGGGCCAGCAGATGGTCTTCACCGTGCGCCTGTTCTTCGCGACGGACCTCACCAGTGGAGCGCTTGAAGACCCTCAAGTGGCAGGCGTGGATTTCCGCCGTCTGGGCGACGAGATCAACTACCAGGCCGAACGCGGCGGGCGTCGCTACAACGTCATCGAGCGCCGTTACGCCGCCACGCCGCAGCGGGAAGGCCGCTTGCAGATTCCGCCGATCGCCTTCCAGGGCGAGTCGGTCAACATGGCCAACCCGGATGCCTTCTTCGGCAACGGCACGCCGATCACCGCGTCATCGCCGGCGGTCGACATCGATGTGCGCGCCGCGCCTGCGCAGGCGGCGAAGGGTGCATGGCTGCCGGCGCGCGCGCTCACGCTTTCATTGGATGGTGGCCCGTCCCATGGCGAGCTTCATGTGGGTGAGCCCCTGAACCTGGTGATGAACCTGCAGGCCACGGGATTGCCGTACGAGGCGCTGCCGTCGTTGAGCCTGCCGGCGCTTGATGGCGCGACGGTGTATCCGGACAAACCGGTGAATGGCACACGCGTGGAAGGCGAGTGGTTGGTGGGGCGCCGGCAGCAGAGCTTCGCCGTGGTACCCAATCGGGCCGGTACGCTCGCCATTCCCGAAACCACGCTCACGTGGTGGAACGTGGTCGACAACCGTGAAGAGACGGCCCGTGTTCCCGCCCAGACATTCACCGTACTGGCCGCAGTCGGTGCACCGGCTGCGCCACCCTCGGCAACACAGGCCGCGCCCAGCGCCACTGCGGTTCCGGCGACGAGCGACGTCGCGCAGTCGGCAGCGAATACGCCGTGGCGCCTCGTGGCGCTGGCGAGCGTGGGTCTGTGGGTGATCAGCGTGCTGGCGTGGCTGATGTGGCGCCGTCGTCGTCCCCGACAGCCAAGGGAGGCTTCGGTGCCGCCGGATGCAAAGGCATCTACCTCCCGCTTGCGGGCGGCCTTCCTCGCCGAGGCGCGTGGCAACGATGCGGCACGTCAGGCCCATACCTTGCTGGCGTGGGCGCGGGCCGAGCGTCCGGCGATGCAGAATCTTGGCGAGCTGGCGCTGGCGCTGTCGGCGGGCCCCCAGCGCGAGGCCATCGATGCCCTGCAGCGCAAGCGCTACGCGAATGCCGACGAAACCGGGCTGGGGGCGCGTCTGGCCAGTGCTTTCCGCGACGGCTTTGCGTGGCAGCCCGTCACCGGCGCTTCCCATGATTCTCCGCTCGCGCCGTTGTATCCCTTCAACCTGCGTCGTTGAGCGCGGCCAGCCAGAGGTCGGCCATCGCATCGCTGAAGCAGCAGATCTGCACCTGCGACGGGCCGCCTTCGGGCGCTTCGAGCAGGCTGCGCAGTGCCACGTGCGAGGCCAGTTCGGGCGGATAGCCATAAACCCCGCAGCTGATCGCCGGAAACGCGATGGCATCCACGTCGTATTGCATCGCCAATGTCATGCTCTGCCGGTAGCAGCTGGCGAGCAGCGCCGGTTCGCCGCTGTTGCCGCCCTGCCATATCGGCCCCACCGTATGGATGATGTACCGTGCCGGCAGGTCGAAACCCGGCGTGACGCGAGCCTCTCCGGTGGGGCAGCGGATGCCCGGGGCGACCTCCGGAATGGCCCGGCAGGCTTGCAGCAGACGCGGGCCTGCGGCACGGTGAATGGCGCCGTCCACGCCGCCGCCGCCCAGCAGCGACGGGTTGGCCGCGTTGACGATGGCGTCCACGTTCAGGCGCGTAATGTCGCCGGTGATGATCTCGATGTTCATGGGCATGAACTCATGGGTATTGGATTCGTAAAAAGTTGCGACGTATGCTTGGCCTTCCCACTCGCCCGCAGGGACTGATCGATCGACATGACTAAGGCAGAAGACATCTCCTTCGGCTATCTGCTCAACGATGTCACCTTGCTCATCCGCAAGCACTTCGACAGGCGTGCCGTGAAATTCGGGTTGACCCGCGCACAGTGGCGGGCCACCAAGATGCTTTACCACCGCGAAGGCATGCGCCAGACCGAGTTGGCCGAATCGCTGGAAATGGAGCCCATCGCCGTGGGACGCGTCATCGATCGCCTCCAGGCGGCCGGTTTCGTGGAACGCCGGCCCGATCCCAAGGATCGCCGCGCCTGGCGGCTCTACGTCACCGACCAGGCACGCGGCGTCATTGCCGACATGGAGCTGATCGCCCGTGGCGTGCGCAAGGACGCCGCGAAAGGCATCCCGGTCGACGAGCTCGAACAGGCGCTGGGCGTGCTCAACCGGATGAAGGAAAACCTCCAGGCGCTCGATGGTGGCGGCGCCGAGGAAGAAGGCGAGGCCTGACGTCCTCGCGTAACGGAAGGCGCGCACCAGGTCTTTTGGCAGGTGCGCGTCATCGTCTCGCCACACTAATTTGCAATGACTGACGCCTGCCTGACGGCCGGCGATTTGCCAAGTGCTGTCGGTCGTGCAGGTCACGCTCGCATGCTGCTTCACAATGCCAGTGCAAGCACCGGCAGGGTGGGCAAGGTGCATTCCCTTTACTGACAGGCAGCGCAGCCGATAAGTCGGCACGTTGGCGCATGACGCGCGCCGGCGACGGTGGGTAGTCGGAGACATCATGCAGGGTACGTCACGCAAGAAATTCATCGTGCTCGCCGTGATCATCGTGGCGGCCATCGTGGCCGCGCAGATGTTTCGTGGCGGCGAGCGCGCCCGCGCCAAGACGCCTTCTGCGCCAGCCTCCGTGCCGGTGAAGGTGGCCAGCGCACATCGTGGCGATCTCGACCTGACGCTCAAGGTGATCGGTCGCGCCGAGGCGTTCTCCACGGTCAACGTGCAGGCGCGCGTCAGCGGCCAGTTGCAGGTGTTGTCGTTTACGCCGGGCGGGCAGGTAAAGCAGGGCGACACCATCGTGCGCATCGATCCCAGCCTGCTGCAGGCGCAGCTGGACCAGGCGCTCGGCAACCTGGCGAAAGACCAGGCGCAGCTCGACAACGCCAACACGGTGATCAAGCGTTACCAGCCGCTGCTCGGCAAGGGCTACGTGTCGCAGATGGATTACGACACGTACAAGGCCAACCAGGGCATCTACACCGCCGCCGTCAAGGCGGACAACGCCGCGGTGGAGCTGGCACGCACGCAGCTGGGCTATGCGCAGATCCAGGCACCGTTCGACGCCATCGCCGGCGCGCCGCTGATGTATCCGGGCGCGCAGATTTCGGCGAACGACACTTCCATCGTGGTGCTTAACCAGATCCGCCCCATCCACGTCACGTTCTCCATTCCCGAAACAGGCTTGGACGGCATCAAGGCGACGATGGCGCGCGGCAAGGTCCCGGTCACGGTGAACATTCCCGGTTCCAAAGGCGCGGCGATGGATGCCGAGCTCGACTTCATCAACAACACGGTGGACGCCACCACCAGCACCATCCAGCTCAAGGCGCGCTACACCAACGACGACGTGCGGCTTACGCCCGGCCAGTTCGTGGAAGTGACGTTACCCACCACACGCCTCACCAATGTGGTGACGGTGCCGGTGGTGGCGCTGCAGAACTCGCCGCTGGGCAGCTTCGTGTTCGTCACCGATGCAGACGGCACGGTGCAGCAGCGCATGGTGACGGCAGGGCCCACCACGGGCACGCAAATCGTCATCGAGAAAGGTTTGGACGGCCATGAGACCGTGGTGACGGACGGTCAGCTGCTGCTGGTGGACGGCACGCACGTGCACGTCGTTACCGACAACAGTTGATCGGGCACCACGCATGAATCTGCCCGCCCTGTGTATCCAGCGCCCGGTGATGACCACGCTCTTGATGGTGGCCTTGCTGGTATTCGGCATCGCCGCGTACCCGAAGCTGCCCGTCAACGAACTGCCGAACGTCGATTTCCCCACCATCACGGTGAACGCGAGCCTGCCCGGTGCGGCGCCTGAAACCATGTCGACGGCGGTGGCGACGCCACTGGAAAACCAGCTCTCCACCATCGCCGGCATCCAGTCGATGACGTCGACGAGTGCGCTGGGCTCCACGTCGATCACCATCACCTTCGAGCTGGATCGCAACATCGACGGTGCAGCACAGGATGTGCAGGCGGCCATTTCCTCCGCGCAGCGCCAGCTGCCGACCAACATGCCCACGCCACCGACGTTCCGGAAGGTGAACCCGGCGGATGCACCCATCCTCTATCTCACGCTGCGCTCACGCACGCAGCCGCTGTCGGTGGTGGATGACTATGCGGAAACGCAGCTTGCGCAGCGCCTGTCGATGATCGACGGCGTGGCGCAGGTCAACGTGTACGGCTCGCAGAAATACGCGGTGCGCATCAGCGTGGATCCACAGAAGCTGGCTGCCAGCGGCATCGGCATCGATACCGTGCAGAACGCAGTGGCGGCAGCCAACGTGAACCTCGCTACCGGTTCGCTCAATGGCAATCGGCAGCTGCTGCAAATCCGTTCGGACGGCCAGTTGCAGCGTGCCAACCTGTACAACAACATCATCGTTGCGTATCGCAATGGCGCGCCGGTGCGCTTGTCCGACCTGGGCAAGGCCGAGGACAGCGTGCAGAACGACCAGGTGGCGAGCTGGTACAACGGCGAGCGCGCCATCGTGCTGGCCATCCAGCGCCAACCCGGTTCCAACACGGTGGCCACCATCGACCGCATTCGCGCGGCGCTGCCCACGTTCGAGGCAACCTTGCCGCCGTCGATCAAGATGGCCGTGCTGTATGACCGTTCCGACTCCATCCGCGAATCGGTGAACGACGTGCAGTTCACGCTGCTGCTGGCCGGCGTGCTCGTGGTGCTGGTGATCTACCTGTTCCTTGGCAATGCATCGGCCACGCTGATTCCTGCGCTCGCGTTGCCAGTGTCCATCGTTGGCACATTCGGCGCGATGTTCGCGCTGGGCTACAGCCTGGACAACCTCTCGCTGCTCGCCTTGACGCTGGTGGTCGGCTTCGTGGTGGACGATGCCATCGTCATGCTGGAAAACGTCGTACGTCATGTCGAAGACGGCATGGACCCGTACGAGGCATCCCTCAAGGGCGCCAGCGAAATCGGCTTCACCATTTTCTCGATGACGCTGTCGCTGGTGGCGGTGTTCCTGCCGGTGATGTTCATGGGCGGCATCGTGGGCCGCCTGTTCCATGAGTTCGCGGTGACGTTGAGCGTGGCGATCCTGATCTCGGGCTTCGTCTCCATCACGCTCACGCCGATGCTGTGCAGCCGCTTCCTCAAGCACGCCGAACACGAGAAGAAAGCGAAGGTGGTGCTGTGGTTCGACGCCGGCTTCGAGCGCGTGCGCCGCGGTTATGTCAGCACGCTCACCTGGGCCGTACATCACCCGCGCAGCATTCTTGGCTTGTTTGCCGCGAGTCTTGTGGCAACCGGCGTGCTGTTTGCCGTGGTGGACAAGGACTTCATTCCGGCCGGTGACTCCGGCCAGTTGAACGTGAACGTCGAGGGGCCGGACGACACATCGGTGGCCGGCATGGCGCAACGCCAGCAGCAGCTGGCGAAGATCGTCGCGGATGATCCGAACATCGACAGCTACATGTCATCGGTTGGCAGCGGTGGTGCGCGCACCACCACCAACAACGGCTCACTGCTGCTTACGCTCAAGCCGCAAGGCGAGCGTTCAGACATCAATACCATCATCCAGGAACTGCGCGCGAAATTCGCCAAGGTGGCGGGCATCCGCGCCTACATCCAGAACCCGCCGTCGATCCAGGTCGGTGGCCGCCAGTCCAAGGCGCAATACCAGTACACGCTGCAGTCCATCGATACGCCGATGCTGTACACCTGGTCGGGCAAGGTGATCGACGCCTTCAGCAAGCTGCCTGGTTTCCAGGACGTCACCAGCGACCTGGATCTCAACGGTCCGTCCATCGTGGTGGACGTGAATCGCGACAAGCTCGCCACGCTGGGCCTCACCATGGACCAGGTGCAGACGGCGTTGGGTTCGGCATTCGGTGCGAACCAGATTTCGACGATCTATGGTGCGTCATCGCAATACTGGGTGATTCTGCAGGTGTACTACGCCCTGCAGAACGATCCGGACGTGTTGTCCCAGATCTATGTCACGTCGAACAGCGGCACGCTGGTACCTCTCAATGCCGTGGCGGGTTTCGCACGCAAGCCACAAGCGCTTACGGTGAATCATCAGGGCCAGATTCCCGCGGTGACGGTGTCGTTCAATCTCGCACCCGGCGTGAGCTTGAGCGAGGCGGTGGCGCGCATCGATGGCGCGATGAAGCAGATGAACCTGCCGCCGTCGATTACCGGCAGCGTGCAGGGCACGGCGCAGGCCTTCCAGGATTCGATGCAGGGCATGGGCCTGCTGCTGGTGCTGGCGGTGTTCGTGATCTATCTCGTGCTGGGCATCTTGTACGAGAGCTTCATTCACCCGCTCACCATTCTTTCCGGCCTGCCATCGGCGGGTGTGGGCGCGTTGCTCACGCTGATGATCTTCCGCGCACCGCTCGATCTGTTTTCCTTCGTGGGCATCGTGATGCTGATCGGTATCGTGAAGAAGAACGCGATCATGATGATCGACTTCGCGCTGGAGAAGCAGCGCAACGAAGGTACCGATCCCGCACTGGCTATTGTCGAAGCGTGCCACGTGCGTTTCCGTCCCATCATGATGACGACCATGGCGGCCTTTGCAGGCACGCTGCCGATTGCCTTGGGCCTGGGTGCGGGCGCGGAAACGCGTCGCCCGCTGGGCCTCGCCGTGGTCGGCGGCTTGCTGGTGTCGCAGGTGCTCACGTTGTACCTGACGCCGGTGATCTACCTGTACCTGGATCGCCTGCATGCACGGCTTTCGCGCAAGCGTCGCTTGGGTAGTGCCGAAGCTGCCCACTGAACCACAGGTCTGTTTGTGGGAGCGCACCCTGTGCGCGACGGGCCTTGCTGGACCGGTGAGGCTGTCGCGCACAGGGCGCGCTCCCACAGAAGAGCCGGTTTCAGCTATGCGCTTTCGTTCTGCATTCATCTAGTTCGCCTCCAACCTGTAGGAGCGCACTTGTGCGCGACCGATCTACCTCACGGCGAGGTTGAAACGATGCGGTCGCGCACAAGTGCGCTCCTACAGGGGGGAGATGTCGCAAAAAAAAGGCGGCCATTGGCCGCCTTTTTTCATGACCTGGGGGAAGCGATCACTCTTCCGCACCGTCGTTCGCGAATGCGCCCGGTGCCGAACCAAAATCGCCATCCGCCTGCGCCGCCATGTACGAGAACGCTGCGTACACCGCCACGTTCTGCGCCAGTTCCTTCGGGTCGATCTTGTCGAGCGTGTCGTTGGCGGTGTGGTGGTAGTCGAAGTAGTTGGTGCCGTCCTGCACCAGCGTCAGCGCGGCCATGCCCTTGCCGTGCATCTGCGAGAGGTCGGAGCCGCCGCCGCCGGGCTTGCTGGCGTCATACGCCACGCCGATCGGCGCCAGCACCTTGGCGATCTGGTCGATGGCACCACGCGCTTCGGGCTTCACGCTGGCCGTCATCAGCCACACCTTGCCGGCGCCGAAGTCGGACTCGGTACCGAGCTGGAACTTCGACACTTCCTTGGCGTGCTTCTCGGCGTACGCCTTGCCGCCCCAAAGGCCCATTTCCTCGTTCGCGAATGCGATGACGCGGATGGTGCGATCCGGACGCTGCGGCATGTCATGGATCAGCTTGCCGGCGGCCATGGCGATCGCCACGCCTGCGCCATCGTCGATGGCACCCGTGCCCGGGTCCCACGAATCGAGATGACCACCAATGGCAACCCCCTGGTCCGGATGCGTCTTGCCGGTGACTTCGCCGATCACGTTGGCGCCCTTGTAGGTGCCGTTGAAGCCAACATCGAGATCAAGCTTGATGCTCACCGGCTTGCCGTAACCCACGATGCGGCTGAGCTGGTCGGCGTCGGGATTGGAGAGCGCTGCCGCGGGAATGGCGCCGTCCGGACCGGTGAAGCCGGTAACGCCCGTGTGCGGCGTGCGGCTGTTGGCATCGGTGCCGGCAGAGCGCAGCAGGAACGCGGCTGCACCCATCTTCGCGGCGATCACCGGGCCACCCACGCGAACAGCCGAACCCATGCCGTAGTCATGGCCGTCCTTCTGGCGCGTCATGCGCGCATCGACGTAGACGATCTTGCCCTTCACCTTGGTCGGGTCGGCGCTCTTGAGCGCGTCCAGGCTGTCGAACTTCACGACTTCCGCGGTGAGGCCGCCCTTGGGCGTACCGGCCGAGTAGCCCAGTGCGATCAGGTCAAGCGGCTGCGGGAACGGCGCCACGATTTCCGCATGCTCGCTGCGACGCTCCCACAGTGGATAGCTCACTTCCTCGGTGTACACCTTGTCGAAGCCCAGTGCCTTGAACTTGGCGATGGCCCACTCGCGGCCGCGCGCGTCAGCCGGACTGCCGGCCAGGCGCGGGCCGACTTCGGTGGTCACCGACGAAACGATCTCGTACGCCGTGTTGTCGTTCATCGCCTTGTCGCGCAGCTGTTCGGCCGTCTTTACGGCTGCGGCGGGAACGGTGGTCTGGGTGGCGGCGTTGGCCGAGCCGATGGCAAGCATCAGGCTGGCGGCAAGCAGGGTAAGTGGCAGTCGGCGCATGGGGCAGTCCTTGGGCGGAAACAACGATTATGGCCCGGCTCCACGCTGCTGCTTAGGCCAGAAGTCATGGAGCCAGAGACGAAGAGCGAAGAGGGAAGGACGGGAATGAAAAAGGCGCCCACCGGCGCCTTTTTCGCCACTCGATCCCCGCTCAATTCACGGTCGATTCTGCGTCTTCAGCAGGTCGCGGATCTCGGTCAGCAGCACCACGTCGGCCGGCGGCGGCGCGGGTTCGGCCTCCTGGCGACGCGTAAGCTTGTTGATCGCCTTGCCCACCAGGAAGATCGCAAACGCGATGATGATGAACTGGATAAGCGTATTGATGAACGTGCCGTAGCCAATAGCCACTTCGGCAATTTTGTGGGCCGGATCGGTATTGTCGGCCGGCTTGAGCACCCACTTCATCTGCGAGAAGTCGATGCCGCCGGTAAGCAGGCCGATGGGCGGCATGATGATCTGATCCACGAGCGACGTGACGATCTTGCCGAACGCACCGCCGATCACCACACCGACCGCCAGGTCGATGACGTTGCCGCGCATGGCGAATTCTTTGAACTCTTTGAGCATGCTCATGCTTCTCTCCCTTGGCCAGTTGGCGCTTGAACTCTAACCCAGCGATATGTGGACGCGGCATCTAGAGCCGCCTCCGCACGTTCAGACGACGCGGCCTTCCAGCGTGGCCACGCCCACCAGTTCGGCATGGAAGCGGTCGCCGCGTTGCATGGCCGATACACCGGCCGGCGTGCCCGTAAAGATCAGGTCGCCAGCCTTCAGTTCGAACAGCGTGGACAGGATCGCGATGATCTCGTTGACGCCGTGCACCATCTCGCCCAGGCGTCCGTGCTGGCGCTGCTGGCCGTTCACGGTGAGGGTGATTGCCGTATCGCCATCAATCGTCACCTCGCTGGCGCGGCGCAGTGCCGACACCGGTGCGGAATGATCGAAGCCCTTGGCCACGTCCCACGGATGGCTCTTGGCCTTGGCGACGGCCTGCAGGTCGCGGCGCGTCAGGTCCAGGCCCACGCCATAACCCCAGATCAGCTCGCCGGCCTGTTGAGCAGAAAGGTCATGTCCGCCACCGCCCAGCGCCACCACCATTTCCACTTCGTGGTGCAGGTCGTTGGTGGCTTGCGGGTAGATGACGTCGGCGCCGTCCGTCACCACGGCATCGGCCGGCTTGGTGAAAAACAGCGGTGTGTCCTTGTCCACCGTCGCGCCCATTTCGCGTGCGTGCTCGGCGTAGTTGCGGCCGATGCAGAAGATGCGGCGCACCGGAAAACGTTGGTCGCTGCCGATGATCGGCAGGCTCGGAACGGCAGGAGGGGTGATGGCGTATGACATGGCGTGGAGGGTATCACCGGGAGGGATACCGGCCATTCTACTGTCACGTCAGCTTTTTTCGGGCTGGGGTTGCGGGTACAACCGGACCGCTTTTGGCCCACTTCGCGTTTCAGCCCGGGTGACACGTGTCATCGCGTTTGGCTGATGAGGGCTTCTGGGAGGGAGCAGGGGCGCTCCCGCATTGTGTATCGCACCGTGGGAACCGGCGTGGACCGGCAGGGAGAGCGTGTGGCGAATGCGGATCTGTTGAAGGAACTGCGCATCGAGAAACACTTGCGCGAGGAACATGGCCAAGGCCCCGGGCGTTGGCCGTGGATCGCGGGTGGCATCGTGCTTGCGCTCGCGTTGGCGGCAGGCGTGGCGTGGTGGGTCATCAACCACAAGGCCATCGAAGTGCAGACGGCGCAGGCGCAATCACCCGTGGCCAACGCGGCGGCGGGTGCCGTGTTGCAGGCGACGGGTTACGTCACCGCGCGCCGCCAGGCAACGGTGTCCGCGCAGATCACCGGCACGCTCACTGACGTGTTGATCGAAGAAGGCGATCACGTGAAGGAGGGCCAGGTGGTGGCGCGTCTGGACGACTCCCAGTACAAGGCGGCACTCGAAGCGGCACGCACCGCCGCTGCGGCATCGCACGCGCTGGTGTCGCAATTCCAGGCGCAGCTCACCCAGAACGAGCGCGATGCCGTGCGCAACGAGGCACTCGTTGAAAAAGGTCTGGTCTCCAAGCAGGTCGCCGAACAATCACGCACCCTGGTCGACAGCACCCGTGCGCAGCTGGTGTCGCAGCAGCGCAGTGCATCCTCGGCTGATGCACAGGTGACCGTGGCACAGGTGAATTTCGACTACTGCGTGATCCGTGCACCGTTCGACGGCGTCATCACCACCAAGGACGCGCAGGTTGGCGAAATCGTCTCGCCGTTCTCAGCCGGCGGCGGCTTCACGCGCACCGGCGTGGGCACCGTGGTGGACATGGATTCGCTGGAAGTGGATGTGGACGTCAACGAGGCCTACATCGGCCGAGTCAAGCCGAACATGCCCGCGGAAGCCGTGCTCGATGCGTATCCCGACTGGAAGATTCCCGCGCACGTCATTGCCATCGTGCCCGCCGCCGACCGCGGCAAGGCCACGGTGAAGGTACGCGTGGCGCTGGGGCAGAAGGATTCGCGCATCGTGCCGGACATGGGCGTGCGCGTGTCGTTCCTCGAACAGGCCCAGGGCGAACAGCAGACGCAGGCGCCGAAGGGTGCGCTGGTGCCGGCCGCCGCCATCGCGCAGCGCGACGGCCAGGGCGTGGTGTTCATCGTGAAGGGTGACAGCGTGCAGCAGCGCAGCGTGTCGTCGGCCGCCTCCAATGTGGGCGACCAGAGCCTGCTGCCGAATGGCGTGGACGTGGGTGACACCGTGGTGGTGTCGCCTCCGGCGGAATTGAAGGACGGCGACCGCATCAGGGCAGCGACGAAAGCCGCGCAGTGATCGGCGGACGCAGGGCGTATCGGGTGCATCGCCACGCGCGATGCCAGGCACATCGCATCAGGAGCACGACATGGGCACGTTGATCGAAACCCGCGAACTTTCCAAGGTGTACGAACGCGGCAAGCAGAAAGTCGAAGTGCTGCATCACATCAACCTGGACATCGCCGAAGGCGACTTCCTCGCGTTGATGGGCCCGTCCGGTTCGGGCAAGACCACCTTGCTCAACCTCATCGGTGGCCTGGATACGCCCACGGGTGGCTCCATCACCGTGGCTGGCCAGCGCCTCGATCAGCTCAGCGGTGGCCAGCTCGCCAAATGGCGCGCCTCGCACGTGGGCTTCGTGTTCCAGTTCTACAACCTGATGCCGATGCTGTCGGCGCAGCGCAATGTGGAATTGCCCTTGCTGCTTACCAAGCTTTCCGCGGCGCAGCGACGTAAGAATGCGTCCATCGCATTGCAGCTGGTTGGCCTTGATGAGCGCGCCTCGCACAAGCCCAGCGAACTCTCGGGTGGTCAGCAGCAGCGCGTGGCGATCGCTCGCGCCATCGTGTCCGATCCCACCTTGCTGGTGTGCGACGAACCGACGGGCGACCTGGATCGCCAGTCTGCCGAGGAAGTGCTTGGCCTCCTGCGCGTGCTCAATCGCGAACACGGCAAGACCATCGTGATGGTCACGCACGATCCCAAGGCCGCCGAGTACGCCAACCACACGCTTCATCTGGACAAGGGCACGCTGGTCGAACAGGCCTTGGCGTGAGGATGCGACGATGAAATATCTCCACCTCATCTGGGCAGCGCTGTTCCGGCGCAAGACCCGCACCATACTCACGCTGGTGTCGATCATTGCCGCGTTCCTGCTGTTCGGCATGCTCGACGCGGTGCGTACTTCCTTCAACCAGGCCGGGCAGAGCGCCAACGGTGCGCAGCGCCTGCAGACCGGTTCCAAGCTTTCCTTCATCCAGACCCTGCCGCAGGCGCTGGAATCCCAGATTGCGCAGGTGCCTGGCGTGAAGATGGTGACCTACGCCAACTGGTTCGGCGGTGCCTATCAGGACCCGCACAATCAGGTGTTCAGTTTTGCCGTCGAACCCAATTACATCGATCTCTATCCGGAGATTGAGGTGAGCGCGGCGGAGCGCAAAGCATTCGACGATACGCGCACGGGCATCCTCGTGGGCGAGAAGCTGGCCAAGCGTTTCAACTGGAAGGTGGGTGACAAGATTCCGCTGCAGTCGACCATCTTCCCCGACAGGCAAGGCAGCAAGAACTGGTCATTCGACATCGTGGGCATCCTGCATTCGAAGGACAAGAAAGCCGGCGGCTTCTACGACCAGTTGCTGCTGTTGCACTGGAAATACTTCGACGAAACCACACCGTTCAATCGCGGACAGGTGGGCTGGTACGTCACGCGCGTAAACGATGTGAACGAGGCCGACCGGGTGGCCAAGGCCATCGACGCGATCTCCGCCAATTCCGATCACGAAACGCGTACGCAAACCGAGCAGGCGGCGACCGCCAACTGGGTGAAGCAGTTGGCGGATATCGGCCTCATCGTGGGCTCGATCATGGGTGCGGTGTTCTTTACGCTGCTGTTGCTATCGGGCAACACCATGATGCAGGCCGTGCGTGAACGCACCAATGAGCTGGCCGTGCTCAAGACCATCGGATTTTCCAACCATGCCGTGCTGGGCATCGTGCTGGCGGAATCGGTCTTGCTGCTGTTGCTTGGCGGCGTCATCGGCCTTGGACTCGCGGCGCTGATCAATCCCATCGTGAGCGCCGGCAGCGGCGGCATGCTGAACCTACCTGGCGTCGGTGCGAACAGCTGGATTCTTGGCCTGGTGCTGATGATCGCCATCGGTCTGCTGGTGGGCCTGTTGCCCGCGATGCGTGCAATGCGCCTGAACATCGTCGACGCATTGGCCGGCCGCTAAGGGGAGCGACATGAAAAATTTCCTGATCAATCTCGGCCTGCTTGCTCTCATCGTCGCCGTGCTTTTTGCGTGGATCGCCATGCCGTGGCAAGGCGTGGTGGTGCTGGTGGTGTTGTTCGCGTTGTGGATGGCCTTCCCGCGCGGCGGCCGGCGCGCCGCCTCCGTGGCCAGCGTGGGCATCAGCACATTGGGCCAGCGCATCGGCTCGTCGGCTGTCATCGTTGTCGGCATTGCCGGTGTGGTTGGCGTGCTGGTGGCGTTGCTTGCCATGGGCGAAGGCTATGCGGAAACGCTGCGCAAGACAGGCAGCGCGGATACCGCCATCGTCATGCGTGGCTCATCCGCAGCCGAAGTGATGTCGGTGCTCGACCACGACAGCGTCACGCTGATCCCGCAGGCTGCGGGCATCGCCAAGGACGCGAAAGGCCAGCCGATCGCTTCGCCGGAAATTGTCGTGGCCGCCAACCTTCCGCTCAAGGGCGGCAATCCCGACGACGAAGGCAGCGTGCAATTGCGTGGTGTCGGTGAGCAGGCCTGGGCGGTGCGTCCCAACGTGAAGATCATCGAGGGTCGCAACTTCCAGCCCGGCATGCGCGAGCTGGTCGTGGGCAAGGGTGCCACCAAGCAATTCGATGGCCTGGTGCCGGGCCACATCGTGAAGCTGGGCAACCAGCAGTGGACCGTGGTGGGCGTGTTTTCTTCAGGCGATGCCATGGATTCGGAAGTGTGGGGCGATGCCAGCGTGGTGGCCGATACGTATCGTCGCGGCAGCAGCCGTGCATCAGTCACCGTGCGCCTCACCGATCCCAAGGCCTACGACGCCTTCAAGAAGGAGTTGGACAACAACCCGCAGCTGAAAGTGGATGTGAACACCACCATCGACTACTTCAGCAAGCAGTCCGAAGGCATGACCAAGGTGATTCGGGTGGTGGGCATCGCGGTAGGCCTGATCATGGCCATCGGTGCGATGTTCGGCGCGCTCAATACCATGTTTGCGGCTGTTGCCTCGCGTGCGCGCGAAATCGCCACGCTGCGGGCCATCGGCTTCCGTGGTTTGCCCGTCGTGGTCGCCGTAATGCTGGAAACCATGTTGCTGGCCTTGATCGGAGGATTGCTCGGTGGCTTGCTCGCGTGGCTGATCTTCAATGGCTACAGCGCATCCACTCTCGCGGCTGGAACCGTGGGCAAGCTGAGCTTCGAGCTGCGCGTGTCGCCGGAGTTGCTCTGGACTGGCCTGAAGTGGGCACTCGCCATCGGTTTCATTGGCGGCCTGTATCCCGCGGTGCGTGCCGCACGCTTGCCGGTGACGACGGCGCTGCGCGAGCTTTGAGCAACGAGGGGCGGGGATTCTCCCGCCCCTCACTTGCACGTGGTGTTTTCGCGCGACATGCTCGGTGGCATCCAGGAGTGCACCGTCGCGGAGGACGCCATGCAGCGAAAGCGGGTGATCTGGCTTTGCATCATGGTTCTGTTGAATGGATGCACTCGCTATGTCGCGCACAAGATCGAGCATCCCGGTGCCGACAACAGTGCGCTTCAGGCGTACATGCGAGGCAATCTTCGCGAGCAGGGTTTCAGCTACGAATGGATGCGCACCGCAGACGGCGTGCGCCTGGCGTACTGGTTGGGCGAGCCAGGCAATTACGCCATAACCGAAACCTTCAGATACGCCGCCGACGGTCAAGGCTACCGCTGGCAGATGGAGCTGCCGGAGAAGAAGCCATTGGGCGTCGCGCCCGGCACGCGCGGCACCGTGGTGTTGCTGCATCCGTGGGAAGGGGAGGGCGCGATGCTGATCGCGTGGGCATATCACTTCGCTTCCAGTGGCTATGTGGTGGTGATGCCAGACCTGCGTAGTCAGGGCGAGTCGGACAAGGCGCCGGTGGGTTACGGGCCGCGCGAAGGGCGTGATGTTGCGGAGCTGGTCGAGAATCTGCGCGCCGCGCATCGATTGCCGGAACCCTTGTTTTTGCTCGGAGTATCCTACGGTGGCGCTGCCGCGATGTTTGCGGCAGCGGAATTGCGCGATGTCCGGGGCGTGATTGCACTGGAACCTTACGGCAACGCAGCGGACGTGATCCGGCGCGCGCCATCCACCGGCCTGTTTGGTCCGCGCTGGCTGGGCGCGGTGATCGGCAAGTCGCATGTCGATGCGGCCATCCATCAGGCGAGCCTGGATCTGGGCGTGGATCTGGAACACATCGACACGGCGAGGGCGCTGCAATCGGCGCCGTGCACCTTGATCGTTCGTGGCGCCAACGACTCATTGGTGTCGGCCGAGTCGCTTCACGCGCTGGTCGAGGGCGTTCCTGCGGCGCATTACGTGGAAGTGGAGCATGAGAACCACATCAGCCTCGTGCTTCGCACGGATCGCCTGCTGCCGCCCCTGTTGGCATGGATGGCCAATCTAACGGCAACGCCCGGCGTTTCCTGTCCCACCATTACGCCGCTGCCCGCCATGCGCGCTGCGACGTCCGGTCACGCTCAGGGCATCACTGGCGGCACGTAGGTCAACGTTAGGCCCAGCGCCCACAGCAAGCCCAGCACCAGCGGCACGTGCACCAGCAGCTGCATGAAGGTGAAACCGACCACGTCGCGCGCTTTCAATCCCAGCACGCCAAGCAGGGGCAGCATCCAGAACGGGTTGATCAGGTTGGGCAGCGCTTCGGCCGCGTTGTACACCTGCACGGCCCAACCCAGGTGCACGTGCAGATCGTTCGCTGCCTGCATCACATAGGGCGCTTCCACCAGCCACTTGCCGCCACCCGACGGCACGAAGAAGCCGAGCACGGACGAATAAACGCCCATCACGAGCGGGAACGTATCCGTGGTGGCGATGTGCACGAACAGCCCGGACAGGCGGTGCGACAATGTCACATCACCCACGCCCGGCGCATGCGTGAGCAGCGCGGCGATGCCGCCATACAAGGGAAACTGGATGAGTACGCCCGCCGTGCTCGGCACGGCGCGTGCCACGGCGTTGAGGAAACTGCGTGGACGCCAGTGCAGCAACAGGCCTGCGGTGAGAAACAGGAAGTTGTACGTGTTGAGATTCGCGATGGCGGTAATGGCCGGCTTGGTAGCGAACTCCACGACGAGCCAACCCAACCCAAGCGCGCCAATCAGCACGGAGAGCAGCGGACTGTATTCGAGCCATTCGCCAGGGCGCTGGCGTGGCGGCAGGGCAGGTGTCGGTGTTTCCGTCACGCCAAAACTTTCCGCCGTGCGCGCATGTTGACCCGAAGGCGCCGTGAGCCAGCACACCAGCAGTGACACGACGATCAGCACGGCCGTCAGCGCGATTGACTGCCACAGGAAAATCGTCTGACCGAACGGCAGCACGCCGGTGATGTTGATCAGTCCTGGCGGCATGCTTTTCGGATTCGCCTGCAACTGCGCGGCCGACGAAGAAAGCCCCATCGCCCACACCGCGCCAAGGCCTAGGTATGCCGCGGCGCCTGCCGCACGGTAATCCATGCGCAGCTCTTCGCGCCGCGCCAGTGCGCGCACCAGCAAGCCACCGAAGACCAGCGAAAATCCCCACGACAACAGCGACGCCAGCATGCTGATCAGGCCGACATAGCAGATGGCCCCACGCCCGCTTTTCGGTGCGCGAGCCAGCCATTCGATGAAACGCGCCACGACCGGCGCGGTGGCCACCACGTAACCGCCGATGACGACAAACGCCATCTGCATGGTGAAGGGGATAAGGCTCCAGAAGCCGTCGCCAAACGCATTCACGGTGACAATGGGCGTAGCACCGAACGCCAAGGCTGCCGCGGCGACAATGATCACGCCCAGCGCAGCGAACACCCATGCATCAGGAAACCATCGTTCGGACCACGCCGCGCAACGCAGCGCGGCACGCGCCATCAAGCCATCGTTCGATGCATTCATGGTGTCGCCCCGGTCCAGGATCGGGGCATGGTCACCGTGCAACCAACGCCAAGGCAAGCCCGGTGTTTGGATGCGTCAACGGCGCTGGCGTGCCAGCGTGATGGCGCCCACGCCAAGCAGGATGATCGCCATGCCGGCAAGGTCGTACGGGCCCACGCTTTCATTGGCGAGCAGCACGCCGAACAGCACGGCCACCGGCGGGTTCACGTAGGCGTAGCTGGTTGCCAGTGCCGGGCGTGCATGCTTGAGCACATAGAGGAAAGCGCTGAAGGCAATGATGGAGCCGAAGATGGCGAGGTAAACGAGGGCCGCCGTGGCCCGTGCCGTCGGATGTGCGGGCAACTGCTCGCCGCTGGCAAAACCGACGATCAACATGGCAACGCTGGCGCACAGCATTTGAGCGGCGGTGTTCATGGGGCCTGCCGGCATGTCCTGGCGGCGGCTCCAGGTGGCACCGAAGGCCCAGCTCATGGCGGCCACCAGCAGCGCGATGGCGCCGATGCGCGAACCCGACAGTCCGCTGCCGAGGTTGAGCACGATGACGCCGAAGAAGCCGATGATCAGGCCGATGGTTTCGCGTCGCGTCGGCCTTTCTCCGTAAAGGCCGGAGAACACCGCCGCGAACAGCGGCATGCTGGCCACCGCCACGGCGGCGACGCCCGAGCTCACCCGTTGTTCCGCGAAACAGACCAGCCCGTTGCCAACGCCGAGCAGCAAGATGCCGGTGATGGCGGCATTGCGCCATTGGCGTGCCGTCGGCAAGGCCACGCCACGCATTCTCAGGAACGCAAACAGCACCACGCCCGCACCCAGGAACCTGATGCCGGCGAGCAGGAACGGCGGATAGCTTTCCAGCGCGTAGCGGATGCCCAGGTACGTCGAGCCCCAGATGACGTAAAGCGCGAACAGCCCCAGCGGGACGAGCACGCGGGGATCGGCAAGGGAAGCTGGCGCCACAGGCGCGGCTGCGGAGGTCGTCGTGTCGGTCATGGCAGTGTGCGCGGGGAGCATCTCGGGGCGGATGCCGCTCATAGTTTACAAGCACTCCAACCATAGTCCGGGCCAGCCCGGGGCAGAAGCGAGGCTTCCGCAAGACAGTCTTGAGCGTGGCTCAAGTCAGGCGGCAGAACGCTTCCGCAGCGGCGTGCCTTGCCGTTCGCTGGCAAGCAGCTCGCGCTTGCGTGCCACGCCCCAGCGCCAGCCACCCAGCGAGCCATCTTCACGGACAATGCGATGGCAGGGGACGATCAGCGCGAGGCGATTGTTGCCGCACGCATTGCCCACCGCGCGCGCCGCCTTTGGCATCCCCAACTCGGCGGCAAGCTCGCCGTAACTCTTGGTAACGCCGGAAGGAATGCGCGTCAGCGCGTCCCATACCCGCCACTGGAACGCCGTGGCTGCCACATCAAGCGGAGGCAGTGCCGGTGCGTCGGCATCGCTCCAGCCCAGGTCGTGGGCGATGCGTGCAATCACCGCGTCGAGCCATTCCTCGCGCCCTGCGTCGACACGCTCATGCGACGCCTTGGGAAACTCGTCGGCAAGTCGCTGCTGCAATTCGGCGTCGCTGTCGCCAAGGGTCACCGAACAGATGCCGCGTGAGGTGGTGGCAACAAGCAGCCGGCCCAGTGGCGTGGCGGTGGTGGTGTACCGGATATCCGCGCCGGCACCGCCGGCTCGATAACTGGCGGGCGTCATGCCAAGCAGGCGATCGCTGTGTTCATACACGCGGCTGCCCGAACCGAAGCCGGCGTCGTAGACCGCGTCGCTTACCGCAGCACCGTTGCGCAATGCGCTCTTCAACTGCCCGAAACGGCGGGCGCGATGGTATTCCGCCGGACTCATGCCGTAGCGACGGCGAAAGGCGCGTTGAAGGTGGCTGGGACTGAGGCGGGCCGCGTCGGCAAGCGTCTGCAGGGTCGGCGCCTCTTCGGCGCGTTCCAGCAACTGGCGGACGTGTTCGAGCGTGGCTTCGTTGGCTTGGCGAGCGTTCATGGTCGACATCCGTTAACCGATGGATGCAGCCTAGTGCCGCCGCCGTGCAGCGGCCATCCGGATCTTGCGCAGCTCGGTCTTGGGGGTGCCTCGGCTAGCCCGAAGCTGTACGTCAGCGCGCTGCGTGACGCGTCTGGTGCAGCACCACGAACTCGCCGTCGATGACTTCGGGCACATGGGCGCGACGACCCGCAGGCGACATGGCGCCCCGCTTGCGCGACCATTGGCGCAGTGCGAACACCACGGCGCCGCCCACCAGCAGCACGCTGGCCACCACAAGACCGAACACCATCAGCACGCCGACCACGGCCAGCCCCACGAGCAACGACAGGGCGCGGACCAGCGGGTGACGGGAACGACGCGGCAGGGGCAGCGAAAAACGCATGTGTTAAAAATCCGTGTGGTAAAATCAACGACTTACGTGAGTAACGATGGGGCCTTACGGCCAAAGAGGCAAGTGCCTATGGACACAGCAACACCCGACCAGGCGCTCTGCCGACTGGAAGACATTCCCAACGGCGGCGCCATTGCCGTGGATGCCGTACTGCGCGACGGCGAAGAAAGCGTCATCGTGCTGCGTCGCGATGACGCGGTGCGCGCCTACCTCAATATCTGCCCGCACGCCGGTCGTCGACTGGACTGGGCGCCGGGCAAATTCCTGGTGAAGGACAGCCTGATCGTTTGCGCCGCGCACGGTGCGGCATTCCAGGACATGGATGGCTTGTGTGTCGGCGGACCCTGCCGCGGCGAGCACCTGCGCGCCGTCGGCGTGCGCGTGACCGATGGCGAAGTCTGGCTCGACGACTGAACCGATGCGGGGCGGCCAACGCAAGACGGCCCGGGCAACCCCGGGCCGTCTTGTTTACTCGACGATCTTGTCGAGATTGTTGTTGAAGTTGTCCAGGTCGCGATCGCTGGTGAGCGAGTACAGCGTGTAGCGCTTGTTCAACGACGCGCCGCCGTCGCGGATCAGTGGATCCCACACGAAGGCCGCGCGCGTCATGGTGGAGCGCGGCAGCATCAGGTCGAACGGGATCGAAATGTAGATGCCCTTGTCGAAGCTGCCTTCGCCGAACTGTTGTGCGGAAACATTCGTCTTCGTCGCATACGCACCCATGCGCACGCCATTGGTGAATTCACGTGACACGTCCACGGTGGCGCCCCAGTCGCCTGCCAGGTAACGGCCCGCGCTGATCGCCACGGTCACGTCCTTGTAGCCCATGTTGAAGTAGCCCGTGACGTGCCCCGTTACCACGTGATAGCCGCGGAACGAGAAATCCTGGTCGTAGCCGCGCTGCTTCACCCAGTTCACGTCCGTACCGATCGCCCAGCGCTCACCGAACGGCCGATACAACACTTCGCCACCGACGCCGCCGAACATGCTTTCGAGCATGCCGCCGTACGCCATGCCGTAGAGGTCCTGTCCCAACTGACGCGTCTGGGTCAGCTGGAAAATGGGCATGGTGATGGTGGAACTGGTGACGTACTTGCGCACGTCGGTACGCACGCGGGGCAGGTCGCTCGGCGCGTCGTAGGTGAACTTGTCGTAGTTGTCGACCAGGTCGGCCGCCAGCACGCCGCTCCACCACAGGTTCGGGGTGAAGTGCACATCGACGTTGTAGATGGCCGAAATCTGGTACAGCAGGAACGCGTTCGGGCCGCCCAGGTTCTGGCCGTAGGTCAGCGCGAACGACTGATCCACCCGCTTGATCGGCGCGGTGTACAGCACTTCCTCGTTGCGCGGCGTGGGTGCGTTCTGTTCCACGCCGCGACGGAAATCCGAGAGATCGATGTCGTGATCGATCAGTTCCTCGAAACGCGGACGATGCACGCTGGTTTCGGCCGTGGTCAGGCCTTCCTGCTGCGCTGCCACGGTGAACCAGTCCACGCCCTGGCCCAGATGGTTGTCGAGCACGCGCGATGCACGGCCCACGGCCTTCGCATCATAGAGATAGCGCTGCTGTTCGCCCGTCACCACCACTTCGCTGCCGCGACGGGTGATGCTGGACACCTGGATGCCTGCGTTGTCGTGCAGCTCGCGCGCGACCGACGCCCAATCCACCTGCTCGGGCGCCTGACCCACCGTGCCTGCACTGCGTTGCGGCAGCGGTGGATCGAGCAGTTTCGTGGGGCCGGTGCCCTGCGCCACGTTGGCGTGCAGCGTCAGCCCGAACATCACGGTGTTGCCGCGCTCGTAACCCACGCTCAGGTCAAGGTTGTGGCTCGGGCGGAACACGGCGCCGACGTTGATCGGCGAGTTCTGCGGCTGATTGTTGTGCTGCGGCTCGTGCTTGTAATCGTTGCCGTCGTACTCGGCCTTCAGCACCAGCCAGTCCCAGGGCGTCTGGTAGCTCACGCCACCGAACAGTGCCGCCGGGCCGCGGAAATACGTATTGCTGCTGAAACGGCCGGTGCCGTCGGTGGTCGGACGCACCTTGAACTTGTCGCTGATGATCGAGAAGGGGTTGGTGATATCCCCGCGCGCGCCCACATAACCCCAGCCCATGCCCAGGCTGACGTCGAGCGGACCGAGGCGCTTGTTCATCACCACGTATTCGCCCGAGAACAGGCCGGTGCCGCCAATATCACGCGCACCGACGCTGAGGTCAGGCAGATAGTGGCTTTCCGTCCACAGCCGCACCTTCACGTCGATCGATTTGTCTTTGTAGCTCTGCGAACCGCTGAGTGATTCAGGCCCGTAAAGGCGATTGCTCACGGCCGAGTAACGGAAGATACCTTCCAGCCACGGTAACGGTTGCAGCGAAACGTTGTAGCGATCGTACGGCTGCACATGGCTTGCGGTGAGCGCGATCTCGCCTTCGTCGGCCATGCGTGCGGTCGGCGTCTGCCACAGGCCGACACCACCGAAATCGCTTTGCGTCGGTGCGTTGTCCGCCCAGGCCGTGCCCATCAACAGGCAGCTCGCCAGCGACAGGGCACAGCCACAGCGTCGGCGCAGCACGCGACGGCTTTGTTTGCGGAGACGATGCGTCATGGCTGTGCTTCCGGCCAGGCGATCGGCTGCGTCGCAAGGAAGTTGGCCAGCTCACGGTTGAGGTCAGGCGCCACGTTCTTGAGGCGATACTCGCTGATGGGCACGTAGACGACGGCGCCCGGCGCAAGCGAAAGCGGATGGCTGCGATTCCACGCGCCCATGCCTTGCCGGAACACGCGGCCATCCGGCTGGATCACGAAGATCCAGTCGTTGTCCGCTTCCTTCAACAGGGGGCAGGCCTTGAGATAACGCATGGCATCCTGCAAGGCGACATGCGGCAGCTCGCACGCCGCGGCCACGGCACCCACCACGCGAATCGTGGAGGGGCGCGTGGGGTAATAAAGCGCGTCGCCTTCGGCAACGGGCTTGTTTTCCGCGGGAGTGACTTCGAGCGCGCGAGGATCCAGTAACGCCACCTGGCGGCCGGTCACGGGCATGCGCTGTACCCATGACGCCATGCGGGCGGCCAGATCTGCCAGGCCATCATGTTCGTCCTTCAGGGCGTGCAGGCGCAGCTGGTTGAGATCGAACAATACGCCGGCCTTATCGCGCGACTGGGCGGCCTGCAATGCAGGGCGAAGCCACGCCGCGCCGGCCGTATAGGCGTCCCTATGCAAGGGTGACGAAAGAGCCGCCTGACTCAGCCTGGCGCCTGCCGGGATGTTCCTGGTGCCGCCTGCATTGACGGCGCCCCGTACATCGACCTGCGTGGCAACGCTCCCGGAAGAAACCCCCAGGGATGCCAGCAGGCCGAGGCAAAGCAACGCGCTGCGCAGCCTCATGGGCTACCCCGGTAAGGACGAAGCTGCACAACGGTCAGCGTCAGGCCCGGCATGAGGTGTTGTTCGCTTTTCCAGACGAAGCCGTCCTGCGGGTCCACCCAGTAACGGTTGGTGGCGTGGAATCCGGCCGCAGGCATGGCCATGTCTTCGGTGATCAGCGTCACGGCATGGCTGGTGCCGAGAATGTCGATGGTGGCGTTGCCCGATGCCGAAAGCTCGGCGTGCACGGGAATGCCGTAGCGGTATCCGGGAGACCAGTCGTCCTGGCGGTCATAAGCCGCATGCGAGTCGACATGGTTCAGGCCGGCGTCGAACGGATCGTTCGTGGAGACGATGCGGCTGGCATCGAGGTTTTCCGGCAGGCCGAACGTCTGCACGACGCGCCCATGGTCCAGCACCACGAAGGCGCCGTCCTTGCCGTACCAATACTGGCGATGGCCATCGATGTTGCCGAGCACGAGGATCGCATCACCACCGTTCGTGGTGACGTGGATCTGCGCGTAGGGATTGGCCGCAACCTGCTCGGGCGTCGGATTCAACTTCGCGTGGCTTTGCCACTCCAGCTTGATCGTGTCGATGGTGCCGCGCGTTGCCTGGGTGCAGCCACCCAGTAAAAAGACACACGCCCACAGCCATACCCCTGCGCCCCAACGCGATCGCCTTGTGTGGCTGGCGGCGTTGGCGTGGCGCACTTCGGCGGCCGGCTCCGCGTGAGCCGGTGGCGGGGTAGCCCCTGAACGCACGTCAGTTGTGGCCGAGGTTGTAGCTGGCGTCTGCCGCGCTGCTGATGATGCCGCTCAACGGCAGCAGCTGTGACAGGAAGCGGTTCCAGCGAGTTACGCCAGCAGGGCCCACAAACACCACGTCACCCGGCTTGACCTTGAACTGATCCGCCAGCAGGAACGCGTCGGGCGAGCGCGCGTCGAGCTGATACACCGTGCCCTTGGCGTTTTCCAGGTTCTCGATGCCGCGAATCACGTACACGGCCTTGCCCTTGGACGTCGACTGGTTGAGGCCACCCGCGCGCCCCAGCGCCTGCGTAAGCGTGAGGTCGGTGGTCTTGAACGGAAGCGCGGTCGGGCGATTCACTTCGCCGATCACGTACGCCTCGTGGCGATCGTTGTAGGGCAGGAACAGTCGATCGCCCGGCTTCAGGTACACGTCCTGGGCCATGGCCTTGCTGCTGTTCAGTGCATCGAGATCGATGTGGTAATCGTGGCCATCACGCGACAGCACCAAACCGGAAAGGTTTGCCTGCTCGGTGTTGATGACAGCCACGCCAAGAGCCTGGGAAAGCGTAGTGGGAATGGCGGTGATGGGTTGCGGGTCGGTCTTGATGAAAGCGCCCTGCACAGTCACGCGCTGGCTGCCGTAACCGATCACATTCACGTCGACCTGCGGCTTTTCCACATATTTGGCCAGCTTGTCGCTGATGGCCTTGCGCAGTTCTTCGATCGTCAGGCCCGAGACCTTCAGTTCGCCCACATAGGGGTAAAACAGCGTGCCGTCTGAGCGCACCAGTCGACCGTTGGCCAACGTCTGCTGCTGCGGACCCGCTGGCGATGTCAGCTCGGGGTGATCCCACACCGTGATGTACAGCGTGTCTCCCGCGCCGATGCGGTAAGACTCGGGCTTGTACGCCAGCAACTCCGGCGCAATCGCAGCCGCATTCTCCGCTGCCCGATCCATGGCCAGCTGCTTGGGCGTAATGGGCACGATATCGACGCGGCTGCTTTCGTCGGCGCTTCGCATCATGTTGCTGGTGGACATGTGCTGGCCCGGCGCCCAGATGCATCCGTGCAGCAGGAGGGTCGCGGCGGCAAGCGCCACGGCAGTGCGTACGTTCATGACTTCGGATTCTTTGACTTACAGGCAGCAACCATCCGTGCCGGACGTGTCCAGCACGGATGGCTCGTGTACTGCGAAAGGGTTAGTGGGTGCCGGTCGTGCCGGTGGTGCCGCCGGTACCGCCGGTGCCACCCGTGCCACCACCGCCAGCGCCCGGCGGGGTGTTCTGGTTGCCATGGCTGTCACTGCCACCGCTCGCCACCGCAGCGGCGACTGCGGCAGCACCCACCACGGCAGCGCCAATGGCCACTGCCGACATGCTGCCGACTGCAGCGCCGGAACCTGCGGCGGCACCAGACGCCGACGCGCCGGACGTGGCCGCGGGCTGAGCCGGAGCCGGCGTCGGAGCCGGCGACGAAACCGGCGTCGGAGCCGTCTGGGCAAAGGTCTGGCCAATCATGGCCGTCGTCAGGACAACAGCGAGCAATTTCTTCACGAGAACTCCATTCTGGTGGTAAACGGGCGCCATATAAGCACACCCTTGCCAGAAAATGAACGAACCGCTGGCCCCCTTGGCGGATCGCCCGTTCAGTGACGCGGATCAAAGTTGAGTTATGATTGTAAGCTGAATGCAAGACTTATGTTGGCATTTTGTGAGCAGCAGGTGATCGGTATGTGAGCGTTAAGCGACGCCTCTCGTCAATCACCAAAAAGCAAGATCGGCATAAGGCGCGTTTTCTACAGGGGTCTGTTTCGTGGGGGTACTGCATGCGCTTTCGCGCGTGCCGGGCTTTTATGGGCAGTGGATAGTGCTTGCTTGAGTTGCTCGCTGCTGTGTTCAAAAGGATCTTGATTGTCTGCGTGGGGAACATCTGCCGTAGTCCTACGGCTGAGTACCTGTTCCGTCATCACCTTGCATCGGCTGGTGTCTCCATTGAGAGCGCCGGCCTGGGCGCGCTTGTGGACAAGCCCATGGACCCGACGGCTCTTGAGGTGCTTGGGGATCACGGTGTTGATGGTGTTGCGCACCGTGCGCGCCAGATCAGCGCATCCATGCTTCGCGACGTCGACCTCGTGCTTGCCATGGAGCGAGAGCACGTCAATCGCATCGCACGCCTTGCGCCCGAAGCCAGCGGCAAGGTGATGCTGCTGGACCGCTGGAATCAGGGTGCAGACATTCCCGATCCCTATCGGCAAAGCCGCGAAGCATTCGATCACGTCTACAGCCTTATAGATCGCGGTGTAAATGCGTGGCTGCCGTATTTGCGTGTGTCGTGATGTCGATTCCAGTGTAAGAAAACTCCTACGCATGAGGGCGCTGATCCCTCATACGCAGCCAAACAAAATTCCTTCAACCTAGCTGACCTTTTTTGGACGTCCGGCATGGCCGCAACTCAAAACACCTCGCCACAAGAAGACGAGATCGACCTGCGCGAATTGCTCGGCACGTTGGTCGACCACAAGTGGCTGATCGGCATCATCACGGGCATTTTCTTCGTGCTCAGTGTGGGCTATGCCGTGCTCGGCACGCCGATCTACGAGGCGGATGCCCTGGTGCAGGTGGAGCAGAAGGTGCCGGATCTCCCGGGCCTGAGTGCCATCACGCAGACGCTCGGCGCGTCGAGCTCCGAGGCGACGACGGAAATTGCGTTGATCACATCGCGCACGGTCATCGGCAAGGCGGTGGACGACCTCAATCTTCAGATTGAAGTAGCGCCGTACCACTTCCCGATCTTCGGTGGCTGGGTGTCTCGTCATTTCGTGCCCGACCAACCGGCCGACGTGGCGTCGCCGCTGCTCGGTTTCAGCCGCTACGACTGGGGCAATGCCAAGCTCGACATCTTCCAGATGAAGGTGCCCGCTTCGCTGGAAGAAAAGAAGCTGGTCCTCGTTGCCGGTGAGCATGGCAACTACACGCTCTACTACAGCGGCGATGTCATGCTGACGGGCCGCGTGGGGGATGTTGCCACGGGGCATGGCTTCACCATGCAGGTGCGCGAGCTGCGCGCGAACCCGGGAACGCATTTCACCGTCATCCACCACACGGCGCTTGCGGTAATCAACCAGCTGCAGCTGGACATCAATGCCACGGAACAGGGCAAGGATTCGGGCATCATCCAGCTCACGTACGACCACGAAGACTCCGATCTTGCGGCCGCGCTGCTTGATCACGTGAGCCAGGCGTACGTGAAGCAGAACGTGGAGCGGAACTCCGCCGAGGCAGCGAACAGCCTCAAGTTTGTTCGCGAGCAGCTGCCGCGCATTCGCCAGGATCTGGACAACGCACAGAGTGCGCTGAATGCATTCCAGACCAAGGCGCACTCGGTCGACATTACGCTGCAGACCAAGGGTCTTCTTGACCAGGAAGTGGCGATCGAAACGAGCATCCAGCAGCTGCGCATGCAGCAGGCGGACATGGAACGTCGTTTCACCGGCGAGCATCCGGCGTACAAGGCGTTGCTGGAACAGATCGGCCAGTTGCAGGCGCAAAAGACCGGCATTGAAAAGCAGGTCGGTGGGTTGCCCGATACGCAGCAGGAATTGCTGCGACTGACGCGGGATGTCGAAGTTCTCAACGCCACCTACACGGGTCTGCTCAACCAGGCCCAGCAGCTCGACATTGCGCGAGCTGGCACGGTGGGTAACGTGCGCATCATCGACCAGGCGGCCGTGGATATTTCCAAGCCCGCCAAGCCCAAGAAGCCGCTGGTCGTGCTTGGTGGCACCTTCCTTGGTGGATTCCTGGCCGTTGGCTTTGTGCTGCTGCGCCAAATGCTCAGCCGCGGCGTGGAAGATCCGACCGCGATCGAGCAACTGGGCCTGTCGGTCTATGCATCCATCCCGAGCAGCGTGGCGGAAAAGCAGAGTTTCCTGCAGGGGCGTCGCGGACGTACCGACGGCCGGCAGAAGTTGCTCGCCGTCAACGCGCCGGCGGATCTTGCCATCGAAGCCTTGCGTAGCTTGCGCACGAGCCTGCATTTCGCCCGTATCGAGGCGAAGAACAACATCCTGATGATCTCGGGCGCCAGTCCGGGCGCCGGCAAGACGTTCATTTCCTCCAACCTGGCTGCGGTCATCGCCAAGGGTGGCCAGCGCGTGCTGCTCATCGACGGCGACATGCGCAAGGGTGCATTGCACACCGTGATCGGTGGTCGTCCTGACAAGGGCCTTTCCGAACTCATCTCCGGCCAGTTGACCGTCGAGGACGTGATCCGCACGGTGCCCGACGCGGAAGGCCTGCACTTCATCGCCCGTGGCAAGGTGCCGCCCAATCCGTCGGAGCTGCTCATGCATGCGCGTTTCAGCGAATTGCTCGAAACCCTCAAGCCTGACTACGACCTGGTCATCATCGATACGCCGCCCATTTTGGCGGTGACGGACGCGGCCATCATGGGCCACCACGTGGGCACCAGCCTGCTGGTGATCCGCTTTGGCCTCAATCAGGCGAAGGAGATCGCGTTGGCAAAGCAACGTTTCGAGCAGAACGGCGTGCAGATCAAGGGTGCGGTGTTCAATGCGGTGGAGCGTCGTAGCACGGGCTACTACTCCTACGGGTACTACGAGTACGGCAGCAGCCCGGCCTGAGCGTTCAAAACGTTTCGAAATATCGACATAAACAGGGATTCTTTGAGTCCCTAGTACGAAGAGTCTATTGGTTGCTTACGCGGGGTCGATCATGATTCCGCAGCTCTTTCACGGGGGGTGAAATGAGGGGCAATGAAAGTGAGTGGCGCAGCCCGAAAGAGGGACGGTTTTGCGTCGGTGATCTGCCTGTACGTCGGACGAATCGTCACGGCAGAAACATGTCGTTCGCAAACTTGGACAAGGAAGGGATGCGTCAATGCTGACAATGCCAGGAGTTCCGCAACTTAAACGGGCGGAGTCCCATTTCTTTTCAAAATACGCAGCGTTGCTGGACATCGCACTTCGCGTGAGCGACGTGCTGGTTATCACCGTGATGGCGCTTGCCGTCTATCGCTGGGAGTTCGGCAACTTCTCGATGGATATCCACTACACCTCCGGCCTCATCCGGACGGTGCTGCTGGCACTCGTGATCTTCCCGGCGACAGGTCTCTATCGCAGCTGGCGCGGTGAAAACCGACTGTTTGAACTCGCGCGGCTTTGGCTGGCCTGGTCCGGCGTCATGGTGATGTTGCTGGCGATCGCCTGGGCGCTGAAGACCACCGACGCCTATTCGCGGGTCGGTGCGGGCACCTGGTTCGTCACGACCGGTGTCCTGCTGACGATCGACAGGTTGGCGCTGCGCTGGGTGCTTGGCCACATTCGCATGCGCGGAGTCGATTCGCGCCGCGTGCTGCTCATTGGCAGCACGCAGGCGGGGCAGCGCATTGTCAATGCGGCCCGCAAGAACGCATGGGCCGGCCTCGACATTATTGGCTACGTGCGCACTCCTTACGATCAGGTGGAAATCGATGGCGTGCCCTGCCTGGGCGATTTCGACGACATCGCCGCATCGTTCGATGGATGGGAGCCAGACCAGGTCTGGGTCGCGCTGCCCATGCGCGCGGAAGCCATGATCCAGAAGGTGCTGCAGCTCACCATCGACAAGCCGTCCACCATCCGCCTGGTCCCGGACTTCTTCGGGTACGAGTTGATCAACCATCACGCCGCCGTTCTCAACGGCGTGCCGGTGATTACCTTGCGCGCGAGCCGAGTGACGGGCCATTCGCACATCGTGAAAGGCATGATGGACCGTGCCATCTCTGCGGTGCTGTTGTTGGTCATCAGTCCGCTCATGCTGGTTCTTGCGCTCGGTGTAAAACTGAGCAGCCGTGGCCCGGTGTTCTATCGCCAGCGCCGAGTCGGTATGGATGGCAAGGAATTTGACATGCTCAAGTTCCGCTCCATGCCTGTCGACGCGGAAAGTAAGGGCGTGCAGTGGGGCAATGCCGGCAACAAGACGACGACACGCTTCGGCCGCTTTATTCGCAGCAGCAGTCTTGATGAGCTGCCGCAGTTCATCAATGTGTTGCGTGGTGAGCTTTCAATTGTCGGCCCGCGCCCGGAGCGGCCGGTTTTCGTGCACGAGTTCAAGCGCACCATTCCCGGCTACATGCACAAACATTTCGTGAAAGGCGGCATTACGGGCTGGGCGCAAATCAATGGTCTGCGCGGTGATACCGATCTGGCCAAACGCATCGAATACGACCTGCACTACATCAAGAATTGGTCATTGTGGCTGGACGTAAAGATCATGCTGCGCACGCCTCTGGTCCTTCTGAAGAGAACCAATGCCGTCTGATGCGGGAAAGGAATGGTGACGGGTAGGGTCGAGCCCGCGCCGGGTGGTTAACTTTAGAGTTGATGAAGATGAGTAGTACCGGGTGGTTTGTCTATTGGGGCGTTTCGTCGCTTGCGATGATTTGCTTTGTTATGGCGGCGCAGCAGACCACCCGCCTGGGGGAGCGAAGCGTGCACGGCAGTTCGAAAGGACTGTCGCTGCTGTGCATACTTAGCGTCTTCGTCCTGGGCGCCTATTTCATCGGACTTCGGCCGATCAATCTTGGCTCCGATACGCCAAATTATGTTCGAGCCTATCGCGCACTCGGCTCGTTGACCGGGGCGAGGGAAGTGGGTCTTGCCTACTTCGGCAATACCGAGTGGCTTTACTGGCCTGTACAGGCCGTGGTGAAGCTTCTGGTGCCAGAGCCGTCGGCGTGGCTGTTAACTACGTACGCACTTACTTTTTTCGGTGCCTGGCTGGCCTATCGCTTCATGGCGCAGGAATTGGGCGCCCCAGCGATCATTTTTATTTTGCTGTTCTTTACCTATGAGTTGGTTTTCTTTGGAAACATTCTCAGACAAGTTGCCTCCTATCCACTGGGTATTCTTGCCTGCTATCAGCTGAGTGAGCGGCGACGATTCCGTGCGAGCGCGCTCTTCGCCATCGCTGTCGGGTTGCACTGGTCGTCACTCATATTCGTCCTTTACCCCGTTTTGCGCATTCTGCCGATTACCACGCGGGTACGCGCGGTGATCTATTTCGCTGGTGCCCTTGCTGCCTCCGGACTGATCCTCGCTCTCACGCAGCGCATCGGCGGTGCGTCAGCGGCACTGGGAAGCATGGCTAGTCTTTCCGAAAAAGCGGCTTCGTACTCGGGCGGCACCACTGGCTTTGGACCCGTGTACACCACATTCAATTTTTTCGGCTGTGTGGTGATGATTCTGATGTACCTGCTGGCCCTCGATGACGTCAGGCGCAGCCCGGTTTTCAATGCAGTGTTTTTGTTGTTTTCTGGATTGGTTGTCGTGGGCGTCGCCGTGCCGACTCTTTCCGAGCGCTTCATTACGAACACTCTGTACTTGTTTCCGGCTATCGCATGGGTCGTCGTGCGCCGCTTGATCCCTCGCTCAGAAGGGCTGCGTCGCATCGCGTTAGCCGTGTTCTTTTTGACGATGGGGGCGGCGGTGCTGATGCAAAAGAGCGCTATCTACACGCTGGGACTCGTTTCGGACTAGTCCGCTTGTCCCAATTCTTGGTCGCTTTACTTTTACCCAAGTTTGCCCGTGACCACTGGTTCAGAGATCGAGCATGTCTAGAATTGCTGTGTTACTGGCTGCGTACAACGCTGAAATGTCCCTGCAGAAGGCCGTGGACAGCGTGTTCGCGAGCACCATCCCGGTAGATCTTTTTATTATCGATGATGGTAGCCGGCTTCCTGTCGAGGATTTCATTCAGCCGTCCAATCGCCTGCGAGTTGTTCGGCTGCCAGCCAACAAGGGCCTGGTAGGGGCACTTAATGCCGGACTGGATCTCATCGTGAGCGAAGGGTACCCATACGTCGCTAGGATGGACGCGGATGACGCTTGCCATCCCAATCGTTTCGCGCGTCAGTTGGCGTTTCTTGAAGAACATCCCGACATAGATCTGGTGGGATCGTGGGCCAGGTTTCTGGATGAAAGCACCGGCGCGGTAACCATGGAATATCAGCCGCCGACTGCGCCTGCTGACGTCAGGCGCGCGCTCTACTTCAATAGTCCCGTTCTACACCCTACCTGGATGGTGCGGGCGTGTGTATTTGCGCAGGGGATGCGTTACAGGTCTCTGTACCCCGCCGCTGAAGACTACGATCTTCTTTGTCGATTGGCGCGGTCGTCCAGCCTGGGCAATCTTCCCGAGTATCTACTCGACTACACAGTCTCTACCCAAGGAATCTCGATCAAGCGAAGGCGCCGGCAGTTGATGGACAGGCTGCGTATTCAGTGTTCCATGTTCACGCTGAAAAATGTCGCTTCCATGGCCGGGATTGCCAAAACCTTGATGCTATTTCTTGTGCCGGGCGAGTGGGTTCGTGCGGCCAAGACGATGGCATGGTCGCGAGCACGCTCATGAAAGTTCTGCACGTCGCCGAAACCATTCGTGGCGGAGTCGCCACGGTCATGCGTCTGAATATTGCAGCTCAGGTTGAGGCATATGGTGCACGGAATGTCGCAGCGCTTGTCCCAGCGGAGCAGGCGGATGATTTGCTGAATCCGGCATGCATGGTCAGCACATTTGTGCGTCGGCGGCGTGGCCTTGCGTCCATGTGGAATCTTTTCAAAGCCCTGCGTCGAGCAGCAAGGGAGTTTGAGCCAGACGTTGTCCATCTGCATAGTACATTTGCAGGTTTCGTTGGCCGGATCGCTTTGGCGTTGCCAGGCGTGATTCAGTGGCGTAGGCCAAGGGTTGTGTACTGCCCGCACGCCTGGGCTTTCCTTATGACCACGTCGGACGCTCAGCGAAAACTTTATGGTGTGATTGAAAAGGCGTTGGCGCCGTTTACCGATCGCATCGTCTGCGTTAGCAGATTCGAAGTCGACAACGCGCTTGAAGTAGGCATACCGGGAGCAAAGATCGAGCTGGTTTACAACGGGGTTCCCGCGTCGCCGTGCGTGGCGGATATCAAGGATGACGAAGATCCGATCCACTTGCTATTCGTCGGACGCCTCGACTACCAAAAAGGCTTCGACATTCTGCTGGACATCATGAGCCGCCTTGGCGACAAACCAATACTGCTTACTGTGGTGGGTGATGCCGTCATAAGCGGTGAGAAGCCACCCTCTCGACCCAATATCAATTATCTGGGTTGGAGGGCGGCCGAGGAAGTCGCGCACCAGATGCGATCCGCTGACCTGTTGATCATGCCTAGCCGGTGGGAAGGGTTCCCTATGGTGCTTCTGGAAGCGATGAGTCACGGGCTGCCGGCTTTGGCCAGTCGTTGCAGTTCGATGCCCGAAGTTATCAGGCATGGGAAAAATGGCTACTTGTTCGACCTGGATGATATGGAGTCGGCTGTCACCCTTATTCTGGGGCTTGACCGGAACACATTGAAATCCATGGGATTGGCTGCACGGAATGCTTATGCCGAGCAGTTCACCGCTGCGCACATGACCAGCAAAACCATGGCGTTGTACCGGGAGCTGGCGTGATGGCGTCATTGAGACTGCTTTTCTGCGGACGGGCACGCGAAGCCGGGTTTGGTCGTGGCTTTAAGCGTTACGTGGACTTGCCGCTATGATCAGATCTGTCTTGAGTACGTATCTGCTTTTTGGCGTGCGCACTTGCATGCCGCTGCTGCTGCTTCCCATTCTTTCCCACCGCGTGGGCAGGGACGAATTTGGTGTGGTGCTGGCCGTTCAGTCATTGGGACTTCTTGGCTCAGTGCTGACCGAGTATGGATTTCACTACGCCGCGGCACGCGAACTTGGACTTGCGAATGACGGTCACGACATTGCTCGCATTGTCTCCCGCACATTCTTTTCCCAGCTACTTCTGGCGGCCTTAACGCTCATTATCGTCGGTCTATCGGCGCTCCTGACCCCAGTGCTTTCCGCGTCGCCGGTTGCGATTGTCTCAGCGATACTTATTGCCGTTGCGACGGGTTTGGCACCCGTATGGTATTTCCGCGGAGTTGGCAAAGCGTCCTGGGCAATCGCTATCGAAGCCTTTGGGCAGTTTGTGGCGCTGGGGCTGATGTTCTGTCTAGTTCGTGCACCTCGCGATGCACCCTTGGCGATGTCTTTCATGGCCATTGGTCCTTGCTGTTCATTCGTATTGGGCTATGCGATAACCCTGCGTCGCGGCGTCGCCATTCTGCGGGTGAGGATGAGCGATGTGCTAAGCGAGCTGCGCGCCGTCTTTTCGTTGTTTCTTGTCCGTGCGGGAAGTTCGTTCTATACCGTTGCTGCCATATGGATTACAGCGCTGCTTTCTTCGACCAACCAGGTCGCCTATTACGGCGTGGCGTCCAAGCTTGGCGGTCTCTTGGTGGCGCTCTATCAGCCGGTCTCCCATGTCATGGTGCCGAGGGCCGCACGTTTAGCCCAAGAAGCCCCCGGGCTATTGCGAAGAGAGGCCGTGAGGTGGGGTTCCTGCATGGTGGTCTTTGGGCTGATTGTTGTTGCAATCATTCATGCGGTCATTGCGCCAGTCATTTCTTTGGCGTTGGGTGATGATATGCGGCCGGCTATCGCCGTTGCCGAAGTGCTCTCGTGGGTGTGCGTAACTGCGGCCCTCAAGGAAGCGGCAAGTTGCTTCTATCTCATCCCATACCGGCAAGATCGACTCATGTCCGCATCCGTCATCGCGGCTGGGCTGCTCAATCTTGGTCTGGCCTATGTGTTGGTGCCTGCCAAAGGAGCGATGGGCATGGCCTGGAGTCGACTCATATGCGAGCTATTCATCGTCGTCGTGTTCCTGGCGTTCGCCATTTTTGGTGCGATGGACTGGCGGCGGACGTCGCCCCGCCCAGTGGTCGACTGACCGAAGGTTGCTAGATGATGAAGTCCTACAACCGGCCTCCGTTATTTTCGGTGGTCATCCCGACCTATAACAGGCGTGACCTGCTGCTTCGCGCCGTGCGTTCCGTCATCGATCAGTCCTTCGACGATTTTGAAGTGATCGTCGTCGACGATTGCGGCTCCGATGACTCGGAATCACACCTTCAGTCGATGGGCGACAGCCGCATTCGTTACGTGCGTTTGGTGGAGAATGCCGGGGCGGCCGCTGCACGCAACGAAGGGGTCCGTTTGGCCGCTGGTCTCTGGACCTGTTTCCTGGATAGCGATGACGTTTGGCTCAAGGACAGACTGGGCAAGCTTGCAAGTTTTATCGCGTCTCATGGAAATTCAGAGCGTCTCGTTTACTGGTCGTCTCTCTATTTTGATAGGGGCGATGAGGTGCTGCAGCTCAAGCCGCAAAGCCATCCGGAGCCAGCATTCCGTCTGATGACTTATCTCCTTTGCTCCGATGGCTTGATGCAGACCAGCACGCTCGCCTTGGCTGCCGATGTAGCTCGTAAACATCCTTTCGACGAGAGCATGAAGATTCACGATGACTATTCGTTTCTGTTGAATCTAGAGCGTGCTGGCTATCAGTTCGCGGGAGATACCGATGCACAGGTCGTATGGAAGAACGACATCCAAGGTCCTCGGGTCAGCCTTAATGGCAAGATGGAGCGCAACGAGAAATGGCTTGCAATGTACGGTCGATGGCTTAGCCCCAAGGAACGTTCGGCGTACGAGGCGTTGTTTCTTGCTCCCAAGCTGGGGCCAAGGCAGTTCGTTCGATCAGTAGCGATGGTGGTAAAGGCTTTTGCACGGAGAGCTATCGGCCCTCGGCGAGCAGCCCTTTCTTTGATGGGCCTCCTTATGCCACGCCATTTGTACGAGAGCTTGGCAAGGCGATTGTTGAAATCGGGTGGCCATTCTTAAGGTCGTGCTGGGCGGCAAGACGCATGATCGGAGATGCATCGCATGGCGTCACTACTCGTTGGGGAATCTTAGTGATCGGTAAGCAGTGGCAGGCAATACTCCTGGGCATCTTCAGTTGGATCGCGCTCGGCACCCAGGCCCCGGCGCAATCTTCGCGCGCCGCGGAGGATGATGGATATTGCCTAAAGTGCACCCGTATCAAGATTGGCTCTCCCCATCTCATGCGGGGGCCGGCGGAAGATATCGGCGACAATCGCTTTTCATTCTTGAGGTTGACGGATGGCAGGTTTCGCGGGTTTGACGCCAATGGTGTAACGCGCGCCATCGATGGAGCGTCGCCTTGGGACATGAATGGCGACGGACGCATCGTGTTGAAGCGAGGCGCTGAGGGTAGCTATGACGCCTGTGGCCAGTGGATCCAGCATATTGAACATCGCGGTGATGTCCTGCTCGGGTTCGTGCATAACGAAACTGCCTGTAATTACCGTATCGGGCAAACCCATAAATCCATGTCCTTGGCCCTCTCCAAAGACAGCGGCGAAACATGGAGTACCCAGGGGTTGGTAATCTCGGGTAGCGATGTACCTGCTGCCGGTAAGAATACGGGGGAGGGCGACTGTACGTTTGTCGATGGACACGACGACTATTACTACGCTTACTGTGGACGTTCACGAGACGGTAATGTCGTGAGTATTCGTGCGCCCAAGGTGAATCCAGGCCCCGGGCATTGGATGAAATACCAGGACGGCCTTTGGAATCAGCCCGGTCTTGGCGGTGACGCCTCACCACTCGGTCACCTGGGCTCAAGCGCTGCCTACTGGGTAGATGCGAAAGAGACCATATTGCTGGGATGGCAGGGCGGGGGTATCAGCGTCCATCTGTCCAAAGACCATGTCAGCTTCGGAAAAGAGTGGATACGTTTGTTACCCGCGGGTCAGGGAGCGTGGAGGAGGCCCGATCCATCGGAGGCCGTGGCCTATCCTGTCGTTCTAAATGCCGATGATGGTTCCAATCAGCTGACGGCAAACTGGATGTTGGTTTATGCGTACTGGTACCCAGGCGCTGGCCCGAAAGACAAGTATGTCGTGGGCAGAAGCATTAGCGTCTCCACCGCCACGTCTCCGGTCTATGCGCATGCCTTGATCATGCTGGCGCGATGGCGATCCGCTGATGGTGCTGACCAGTGGTCGACCACGGGAGTGGCCATAGATCGCGGGAATGCCTATGCTTTCGATAAAAATTTGGGCTACCTGCTGACATCGCCTGAGCCGGGGCTCAATCTTCTGCAACTGCAGGACTGCGTATCGCGAGATGGGCGTTCAGCGCACTTTCTAGGTACGGAAACGGATTGCGAGAAAAATGGATTCGCCTCCGTTCGATTAGCGGGATGGGCATACGCCGAGTCGCAAGACGGCACGCAGGCACTTTACGAATGTGTGAGCGCGGATCGCCGGATGTTTGCGTCCAACGATGTGGCTTGCGAAGGAAAAGGGTCGGGAAAGCTTCTCGGCTACACAGCGCAATAAGATGGAGCTACGGCATTCTGCGATTGACAACTCCGCCTGAGGATCTGTCTGAGGCGTGTTGTCAAAAAAAGTTGAACCAGCGAGGCTTTGGAATTTATGCACGTTTTGATTTGTGGCGGCGCGGGGTACGTCGGCAGCCATATGGCCAAATGGATGGCAAGCCGCGGCTTTACGGTATCCGTGCTCGACAACTTATCAACTGGCCATCGTGCAGCGGTGCAATGGAGCGATCTGCTTGAAGTGAATCTCCTCGACAAGCATGCGCTTGATCAGGTTTTTTCAGCGGGTCCCATTGATGCAGTCATGCATTTTTGCGCACGCTCGCTGGTTGGAGAGTCGGTTGTCGAGCCCTATCAGTATTACGAGAACAACGTGGTCGGCACATTGAATCTACTTCAAGCCATGCGGAAACACGGTGTGGATCGCCTTGTTTTTTCTTCGACCGCGGCAGTGTATGGCCATCCTGAAATGGATCACATTGATGAGGAGCACCGCAAGGCTCCTATCAATCCGTATGGCATGAGCAAGCTGATGGTCGAGCACATGCTCGCCGATGCGGCCGCTGCGTATGGACTGAGGTCAGTGTCGCTTCGCTACTTCAATGCTGCGGGCGCCAGCGAGGATGCGGAGATAGGCGAGGCGCATGAACCGGAAACTCACCTTATTCCCAATGTATTGAAGTCTGTGTTGGGACAAGGAGCGGCGCTGAAGATATTCGGAGACGACTATCCAACGCCGGACGGTACGTGCGTGCGTGATTACGTGCACGTCGACGATCTGGCGCAGGCCCATGAGCTGGCGCTGAGGTACATGGACACGCATGAAGGTGCTCATGCCTTCAACCTGGGAAGCGGCGAGGGCTACTCGGTCCGTGAGGTCATGTCGGTGGCTGAGCGGGTGACGGGGCGATCGGTGCCCTATGAAGTTGCTCCACGGCGCGCTGGCGATCCGGCAGTGCTTGTTGCATCCAGCTCAAGAGCGAGGCGCGAATTGGGTTGGCAGCCGAAGTACAACGAGTTGGGCGCGATCATCGAAAGCGCATGGCGATGGCATGTGAATCGAAAATTCTGATGCCAGCATCCTGCTCGACGCGGTGGAAACCTTTCGCGCACGCTTGCAGTGGCGGCTGATCATGTCTTTCTGGTCATCGATCACCGCTTTGGGCGATTCCGCGGTTCTGCTTCCTAGTGCGGGGCTCATACTCGCCGCTTTGTGCACATCCGAGCGAACGCGAGGGCTCGCATGGCGCTGGGTGGTCTCATTCATTGCGGTAGCAGGGTTGGTGGCGGCCAGCAAGCTGATCTTCATGGGCTGGGGCTGGGGAATCCGTCAGCTTGATTTCATCGGGCTCAGCGGTCACTCGGCAATGGCTGCACTAGTGTGGCCGTGTTTGCTGGGCTTGCTCTGCGGTCACGCATCACGACGCTGGCGGTGGTTGGCTTGCGTGACGGGTCTGTCGCTGGCGCTGCTTGTTGCCGTGTCCCGCTTGATATTGCATGTGCACTCCGCCGCCGAAGTTATCGCGGGGTTTGCCACAGGCTCTGCGGCGGCGCTGTTGTTTCTATCCCGCTATGAGGCACGCTGGCAACTATCGAAGATACGCTGGCTGCTCGGTGCCGCGATCTTGATCGTATTTCCGTTGCTTGCGGGACAACGCTTTCCTTCTGAAAAAATACTTCGCCTGGTCGCCCAGCAGATAAGTCTGGATGGCACGGTTTATACGCGTCGCCATTTCCACCAGCATGCGTCCGACAACCAGCGAAACTCCGATGGTCAGTGATACATCAAATTGATCGTCACCAGCGTCAGCACCAGCACAATGCCGGTGAGTGGCAATCCAACGCGCAGGAAGTCTTTGCCGCGGTAGCCGCCGGGGCCGGCGACCATCATCAGGGCGGGGTGGCCTGAAGTGAGCAGGAAGGTGTTGGACGAGGAGACGGCGACGATCAGCGCGTAGGCGGAGGGGTTGTTGCCGGTGGCGACGGCGACGCTGATGGCGATGGGCACCATCATCACGGTGGCGCCGACGTTGGACATCACCTGCGAGAACAGCAGCGTGAGGATGGCCAGCGCCAGCTGCAGTATCCAGTGATTGGTGTGGCCAAGGTGTTGCAGCACTTCCTGTGCGAGCCATGCGGCGGCGCCGGTGGAGTCCATCGACCAGCCCAGTGGAATGAGGCAGGCGGTGACGAAGATGGTTTTCCAGTTGATCGCCTTGTACGCCTCGTCCATGTTCAGCACGCCGGTGAGCAGCATGCCGATGGCGCCGGTCATCATGGCCACGGAAAGGTCGAGATGCGTGAACACCGCAAGGCACTTGGCGAGCAGGAAGAAGCCCACCGCTTGCCAGATTTTGCCGGGACGTTGTTCTTCTTTCGGAATGTCGGTGACGATGACGAGATCGCGGGCTTCGCTCGCCAGCACAAGATCGCGCCAGCTCGAATGCAGCACGAGGGTGTCGCCTGCGCGAAGGCTGACAGAGCGCACGTCGTCGCGAAACACCTGGTCGCCGCGGTTCACCGCCAGCACCGAAATGCCATAGCGCTTGCGCAGTCGCAGGTCGCCCACGCTCTGCTTGAGAAAGCGCGAGCTGGGCGGAATCACGGCTTCGGAAATGCCCGCGCGGGACGGGTTGAACAGTTCACCCAACTGACGCATGCGCGGCGAAAGTTTGCAGAGCTGGTTGTTGGCGAACTGGTTGAGCTGATCACGCGGGCCCAGTACGCCGAGTACGGAGCCCACCCAGATCACGTGGTCTGCCGGTGGTGCCATGCGCGCGTCGTTGCCGCTCTTGATGGCGAGGATGAGCGGCGCACCGTACAACTGCTCCACTTCGCCAATGCTCATGCCGACCAGCGGGCTTTCCGCCGTGACGGTGAGCTCGGCAGTTTCGCCCACGATGCCGTAGGTGTCGGCGAAGTAACTTTCCGTGCGGCCGGGTGTGACCTTCAAACGTTCGTCTTCGCGTTCTGGCAAAAGCTTCTTGCCGAAGAAATAGAAGAAGGCAACACCGGTGAGTGCAAGCACGAGGCCCACGGGTGTGACGCTGAAGAGGCCGAACTTCGGAATGGTGTGCGCACCCGCAGGCAGGTTCGCATTGGAACTGGCGACAAGATCGTTCAGCACGATCAGCGGGGAGTTGGCGATGAGCGTGGTGTTGGTGGCGGTGAGGATGCAGAACGCCATCGGCAACAGCAGTCGCGAGATCGGCACACCGGTGCGTGCGGCAAGTCGGCTGGTGACGGGAATCATCAGTGCAGCCAGCGCCTGGCTGGGAATGACGGCACTGAACAGGCTGGTGACGAGGTTGATGACCAGGCCAAGCCGTGATTCCACGCCACGCGCCATGCGCATCACGAAGCTGGCGGTGAGCGTGAGCACGCCGGCGCGATCCAGTCCCGCGCCCATGATCATGATGGCGATGATCGCGATGACGGCGTTACCGGCGAAGCCGTTGAACACGCGGTCGGAGGGGATGAGGCCGGTGAGGCCGATCACCACCACCACCAGTAACGCCACCATGTCGGCGCGGATCCACTCCAGCACCAGCATCAGCATGGTGAAGCCCACCAGCCCCAGCACCAGGATCATTTCAGGGGTGAGGGCAAGTCCCACTAGCGTGCGTCCCCTTGCAGGGCGCCTTGGCGACGATTGGATGTGGGCAGTGGGAGCTTCACGCTGCGACGACTCGTCCCTGTTTGAGTCGAGAGTATAAGCGCGTGATGCGGTGCTCTGGTGAACCTCACCTGCAATGCGGAGCGTGGTGAGGTGTTTTGTGTGCGGGTGCGCAGAGTGTCGCGCGTGATTTGGCTTTCTGCGAAGGTCAGTGCAGGGAGCGCCACAGCGAGCTTGATGTCTTGTGACTGAGAGATAGAAAAGGTGAGGCGGCGTGGCCCCTCACCCCAGCCCTCTCCCCGCAGGGGAGAGGGAGCAGGGCGCGTTAGGCCTTGCGGTACAGCAGATCCCACACGCCATGGCCCAATTTCAGGCCGCGGCGCTCGAAGTGGGTTTCGATGCGCCACGCGGGTTTTTCCGCATATTGGCCAGGGCCAAGGTCGTTGCGCCAGTCCGGTGCGGCTTCCATCACTTCGAGCATGTGCTCGGCGTAGGGCTGCCAGTCGGTGGCCAGGTGCAGCAGGCCGTTGGGGGCCATGCGCGAGGCGAGCAGGGCGACGAATTCGGGCTGGATGATGCGGCGCTTGTTGTGGCGCTTCTTGTGCCACGGGTCCGGAAACCAGATGCGCGCTTCGGCGAGCGTGCCGGGCGGAATCTCGTTCTCCAGCACTTCCACCGCATCGTGCTTGTACAGGCGCACATTGCTCGCATCGCGTGCGGCGAGCGCGTTCATCAGGCGACCCACGCCGGGGCCGTGCACTTCCACGCCGATGAAATCGCGGCCGAGGTCGTTCTCGCTGGCCCAGGCCAGCGCCTCGCCATTGCCGAAGCCGATTTCCAGCACCAACGGTGCCGTGCGGCCAAATCGTGAGGCGAGGTCCTGCGGCGCGGCGGTGTAGTCGATGCCGAAGCGTGCCCAATGATCGTCGAAGGCACGTTGCTGCGCGGGTGTCATGCGGCCTTCGCGCAGCACGAAGCTGCGGATGCGCCGCATGAAGTGGGGATGTTCGGCGTCGTCGTTGCCGCCGTCGTGGTGCTGCTCGTCAGTCATGGATCAACCGATGGTGCCGTCGATCGGGCTGGAAGCCGACGCGAAACGCTTGCGCGGAATGCGACCAGCCTTGAAGGCGGCGCGGCCGGCCTGGATGGCGAGCTTCATGGCGTGGGCCATCAGCACGGGGTCCTTGGCGCCGGCAATGGCGGTGTTCATCAGCACGCCGTCGCAGCCCAGTTCCATCGCAATGGCCGCATCGGAAGCGGTACCCACGCCGGCGTCGACGATGATCGGCACCTTGGCGTTCTCGATGATCTCGAGCAGGTTGTAGCGGTTCTGGATGCCCAGGCCCGAGCCGATCGGCGCGGCCAGCGGCATCACGGCCACGCAGCCGATCTCTTCCAGGCGCTTGGCCAGGATCGGGTCGTCGCTGGTGTAGACCATGACGTCGAAACCGTCGGCGACCAGCGTTTCGGCCGCCTTGAGCGTTTCCACCACATCGGGAAACAGCGTGCGCTGATCGCCCAGCACCTCAAGCTTCACCAGCTTGTGGCCGTCCAGCAGTTCGCGGGCGAGCTTGCAGGTGCGCACGGCATCCACCGCGTTGTAGCAGCCGGCGGTGTTGGGCAGCAGGGTGAATTCTTCGGGCGGCAGCGCGTCGAGCAGGTTCGGCTGGCCGGCGTCCTGGCCCACGTTCACGCGGCGGATCGCCACGGTGACGAGCTCGGCACCAGCGGCCTGGCTGGCGCGGCGGGTGTCGTCGAAGTCCTTGTACTTGCCAGTGCCGGTAAGCAGGCGCGAGCCATAGCTCTTGCCGGCGATGATCAGCGGATCGGAAGAATCGAGCGTCTTGATGTTCATCGTGGGGTCTTCAGTCTGCGGCGGCGCCGGGGCGTCGCATGGACATGGATGCCGGGGCGATCAGCCGCCGCCGATGGCGTGGACGATTTCCACGCGGTCGCCTTCGCCCAGCGCGTGGCTGGCGTGGCGGCTGCGGGGGACGATCTCCTGGTTCACTTCCACGGCGACGCGGCGCTGGCCGTAACCGGCCTCTTCGAGCAACTGGGCGACCGTCGTGGCGGGGTTGCAGTCGCGCGGACTGCCGTTGAGCGTGATATGCATCCGCGCATTGTAGCGTCTGGCGGATCGGATGCCGGCCCGGATGACAAAAAGGCCCGGCATGGCCGGGCCTTTTTCGGTGGAACCCTGTGTAGGGCCTCAGTTTTTCTTGTCGTCATTCCGCGGCGGCGGGGCATGGTGCTCTTCGTGAGCCGGCTGCTGCCGCGGCTGCGCGTTGTTGTTCTGCGGTGGCTGATACCCGCCACGCGGTGGCTCATAACCGCCACGAGGGCCTTCGTAACCCCGTTGCTGCTGGGCTTGTTGCTGGGGTTGCTGCTGGTATTGGCGCGGCTGCTGTTCGTAGCGTGGCTGTTGCTGCGGCTCCTGGCGCGGCGCGGCGTTTTCGCGCTGGAAGCGTTCCGCATTGTCCTGGTTCATCGGCTGGCGAGCCGCCTGTTGCGGAGCCTGTTCGAACCGCGGCGCGGCCGGCAGTGTGCCCGGCTGCGGTTGCGCGCGGGCACGATCTTCCTCGCCATTGGAGATGTAGCTGACGCCCGGTCGCGGCTGGTTGTTCTCACCACGGGGCATGGGCGGCTGGCCGTTCGGGCGGGCATAGCGGGCGGACGGCAGTTCGCCAGCTCGTGCCGCCGCCGGCTCGGCACCCTGGGGCGCAGGGTGCATGGCCGGGTTGGGCGCATTGCCACGGGCCGGGCTGTTGATCGGTTGGGCGCCGGAGAATTCAGCCTGGCGACCCGGCGAGGCCGTGCGCATGCCCGGGCCCGCATTGTTGAGCATGCGGACATTGTTGGCGGCCGGCGCAGGCGCCATGCGCGGTGCACCCGCCACGTTGGCCGGGCGTGCCGCGAAACCGGCGGCGGGCGGCGTCCGCGCAACGACTTCACGCTGGAAACCGCCCGCGGGCAGCGCGCGTTCCGATGCCGCACGCGGCGGCGCGAAGCTGGCGCGCACCGGCGCGAGGCTACCGACACCGCGGGGTGCGACCGGCGCATTGGCGAAGTGTCCCGGGTCCACCGGTGCCATGTGCTGGCGCGCGTTGCGGGCGGCAACGAAATCCTGCCCTGACATGGCGCGGAAGGCATGCGGCACATCGCGGTTCACGAAGCGCTCGTTCGGGAACGGGCGGCCGTCGTGGAAATAGTTGTAACGGTTGTTGATGTCGTTCATCACCATGCCGCGGTTGCCGCCGCGCACATAGATGTTGGTGATGTTGACGTTGGTGTAATAGCCGCGGCTTGCGCGGTACCAGGGGTTGTAGACCTCGCCCGGGCCCAGCGGGAACCAGCCCACCGGACCGCCGATGCCGATGGAGACGCCGCCACCGACAAAGGCCACCAGTGCCGGCGCATACACCGGCCGCACGCCGACCGGGCCAGGCACCCAGCCCCAGCGTCCGCGCACATGAGCCCAGCGACCGTAGTGATACGGCGCAAAACCCCAGGGTGCGGCGTCTACCCAGGTCCAGCCCCACGGGCCGACGTACGACCAGTGGCCGTCGCTATAGGGTGACCAGTCAGCGCCTACGCTGGTGGGGTACCAGACCTGCCCGTAATCGGCGTCCTGCTGCCAGTTGCCGTACTGGTCCAGATCCTGTGCGCCCACCATGTCCTGCGGCACATTCGGGTCGGCAGGGGCTTGTGAATATTGCTGGTTGCGGCTGTTGCACCAGGCGTCGAAATCATCGCCGCCCTGGATGTCGTTGATGCTGACGACGCTCAGCGAGGAGTCCTCGAACTCATACGATCGCCCGCCGGCGACAAGGCGCTGCGCGCCACCTTCGCCATACACCGTGGCGCGTCCATCGAAGTCGGTGACGCGGGTGGATTTGCCGTCTTCACTGATGTCGACGCGATAGTTGCCCGGCTGGTCGATCACCAGCGCCACGGTGGGCGTGTCGATCTCGTAGCTCTGGCCTTCTCCGAGGTCGCCCACCGCCACATTGATGGTGCCTTGCGACAGCTCGAGCTGGGTCAGCTGGTCGTTGAGGGTGAGAACACCGAAATTGGAATCGTCGGCAATGCGCAGCACGCCGCTGTCCAGTTGCAGTTCGGCGCGCGCACCTTCACCGGTGGAAAGGCGATCGCCGGTGGTCAGCGGACGGTTGAGGCTGGCGTCGCCCCAATCCTTCTCGCCCGCCGGCAAAAGCCCCACGTCGCCGTTGCGATAAGAGAGTCGCGCAATGCGCGACGGCGGATCGCCCGCGCCGCTGTCGTCGGGCGGTGCCTGCGTTTGCGCCTGCGAGAGCCCGCTGGCGCAGATCAACAAGGTCGCTGCCATCCATCGCCAGCGGTGCGGCGACGAAAGGAAAGCAGGAAGCACACGCATCGGGTTCTCCGGAGCTGGTCGCGATGTCATCGCGGAAAGTATTTCGTCGCCCGCAAGAACGCATGGGACTGTCGGGCGCCGACGCTTGCATTATGCGGATGGGCGCCGCATTCATCGCAAGGACTGGCAAGGCCCGGTCAAAAAATGGTTCAGCCGGCCGCCATGTCCGGTTCACCCCTTGTTCGGCTGGCCGAACGGTTCCCAAGCCCCGCGACGGCGGGTTACCATCGCACGGCGTTGCGGGTGTAGCTCAATGGTAGAGCTGTAGCTTCCCAAGCTACTGACGAGGGTTCGATTCCCTTCACCCGCTCCAACCAGCTCCCGACCCCACCGAGCTCCCCTAGACGTAACCCTGCGGTGTGCGCTGACCATGGCGGATGTGACTACCCTCGGCTGGCGGGAGCGGCTGTCGTTGCCGATGCTCGGCATACCCCTGCTCAAGGCCAAACTCGATACCGGCGCGCGCAGCAGTTCGCTGCATGTGGATACGCTGGAAAGCTTCGAGCGCGCGGGCGATACGTGGTTGCGTTTCTCTGTTTCCACGGGCGGCCGTCATCGCGTTGCCGTCACTTGCGAAACACTGGCGCTCGACCGGCGTGCGGTTACCGATACCGGCGGGCGGCGGACCATGCGCTGGTTCATTCGTACGGATGTGGTGCTGGGCGGGGAACGTTTCGCCGTCGACATCAATCTGACCGACAGGCGCCATATGCTGTTTCCCATGCTGCTCGGCCGCAGTGCGCTGCATAGCCGGTTTGCGGTGGACCCTGCACTTTCCTATACACAACCGCGCCCGCTTCGGGCCGGCACGACGGGTGTTTCATGAAGATCGCCATTCTTTCGCGCAACACGCGTCTTTACTCGACGCAGCGCCTCATGGACGTCGCGCGCGAGCGCGGGCATGTGGTGCGTGTGCTCGACCCGTTGCGCTGCTACGTGCGCATTGCGCCAGGCGACATGTCCATTCGTTACAAGGGCAAGGCGATCAAGGGTATCGATGCGGTGATTCCGCGCATCGGCGTCACCAGCACGTTCTATGGCACTGCCGTGCTGCGACAGCTGGAGATGATGGGCGTGTACACGCCCAATACGTCCGATGCCGTGCTGCGTGCGCGCGACAAGCTGCGTTCGCTGCAGATTCTCGCCGCCAAGGGGCTGGACATGCCGGCCACGGTGTTCGGCGACAACCCGGACGACACGGCCGACGTGCTGGCCATGCTGGGCGAGCCGCCGCATGTCATCAAGCTCAATGAAGGCAGCCAGGGCACTGGCGTGGTGCTGGCGGAAAAGCGCAGCGCGTCGCAGAGCGTGATCGAGGCCTTCCGTGGCCTCTACGCCAACTTCCTCGTGCAGGAGTTCATCGCCGAGGCGAAGGGCAGCGACCTGCGCTGTTTCGTGGTGGGCAAGAAAGTAGTGGCGGCCATGCAGCGCGATGCCGTGCCGGGTGAATTCCGGGCCAATATCCACCGCGGCGCCACGGCCCAGGCGGCCACGCTCAGTTCGGAAGAACGCCGCATTGCCGTTCAGGCTGCGTCGGCGCTGGGCCTGGGTGTGGCGGGTGTCGATATGCTGCGTTCCAAGCGGGGCCCGCTGATCCTCGAAGTGAATGCGTCGCCCGGGCTGGAAGGCATCGAGGCCGCCACGGGCGTGAACGTGGCGGGCGCCATCATCAAACTGCTGGAAAGCGAGAGCGGCGCCCGCCCGTCGCCCGCCAAGCGCAAGGCACAGCGCGTCGACTGACAGCGAAATGCGATTTTTTGGGTCGGAATATCACTTTCGACCTTTGACCCCGTGCCGGAAGCCGGCCTAGCATGTCCCTTCCTGCAGGGCGCGTCCCGAGGGGGGATGCCGCAGGGTGGAGGGGTCAATGAAGTTCAAGTACTGGCTGCCGGTCACGGTGGCGATGATGTTCGTGTTGCAGGTGGCGTCGGTTACAGCGAAGGAATCCAAGCCTGACGTCAAGGCCAATACCAAGGACGAGTTCGCCGCGGTGGCCGATCATGTTCGCCAGCAGATGGCTCCCGGCGGTCGGTTTGATGCGGTTCCCAAGAACGACCAGGACACCGTCAACCGCGATCTGGGCTCCATGATGTCGCTGTACGACAAGTTCGGCACGGTCGACGCCATGGACCAGCAGTCCAAGCTGGCGCTGTACAACAACCAGTCGGAAGTGAATGCGATCCTGACGCATCACGACGCGGACCGCGAAGTCTGTGAGCATGTCACGCCGATGGGCTCGAACATTCCCAAGACGGTATGCAAGACCCAGCGTCAGATTGACCTGGAACAGGGTCAGTCCCAGAAGATGATGCAGGATTTCAACAATCAGGCCGTGCCGAGAAACAACAACCTTGGCCATTGATCTGGCCGGTTAACGGCGATGTGAGTAGCGGTTAACCCCTGTCTAACCGCGCAGCACCTATAAAGGTCCCACTGCAATTTGTTGGCACTTCCGTAAGGTCTGGTGACAGCAGATTTCGGTATCGGGGCAGTAGCTTGAGCCCAGGCGAGCGACCACGCGTCGACCAGCCTGGGCTTTTTTCTTGCCTGATTCCCACCCTTGTTCAGCTTCCCGCTTGCCCGGGGCCCCTTTCCTCACCGGCAACTTGTTAAGCTTGCCGCCTCGGCCGGCCTTCATGCCGGCTGCGTATGGAGGACGCATGCGCGTACTGGTGATCGAAGACAACAGCGATATCGCCACGAACATCGGCGATTATCTGGAAGACCGCGGCCATGTGGTCGATTTTGCCGGTGACGGCGTCACGGGCCTGCACCTTGCGGTGGTGCACGATTTCGACGTCATCGTGCTCGACCTGACCCTGCCGGGCATGGACGGTCTGGACGTCGCACGCAAGCTGCGCCACGAAGCGCACAAGCAGACGCCGATTCTCATGCTCACCGCGCGCGATGCGCTGGAGCAGAAGCTCACCGGCTTTGAGTCGGGCGCCGACGACTACATGACCAAGCCGTTCGCCTTGCAGGAGCTGGCGGCGCGCCTGGAAGTGCTTGCCCGCCGCGGCAAGGGCCCGCAGAGCCGCGTGCTCAAGGTGGGCGACCTTACCTACAACCTCGACACGCTCACCGTGACGCGTGAAGGCAAGTCGATCCAGCTCAACCCGATCGGCCTGAAACTGTTGCAGGCATTGATGGAAGCCAGCCCGTCCGTGGTGACGCGCCAGGATCTGGAACAGCGCGTGTGGGGCGAAGAGCTTCCCGACAGCGATTCGCTGCGCGTGCACATCCACGGTCTGCGCGCCGCCATCGACAAGCCGTTCGACAAGCCGCTGATCCACACGCGGCACGGCATCGGATATCGGATGGTCGAACCGGATGCAGTCCAGGCGTAAGCTCAGGTTTCGCCTGGTCGTCTCCTTCGCGCTGTTTGGTTTCGGCCTCAGCGCGTTGTTCGCTTTTGCGGCGCTCAATATCCGCAGCCGGGTGGAAGACCAGCTGGTCAATTCCAGTCTGCTGGACGACGCCCGCTGGGCGAACCAGCAGGCACAGGAGCACCCGGGCGCACAGACGGGATCGCGGCTGCTGACCGGCAGCATGTACAGCGACCGCACCATTTATCGCGCGCCGCTGTCGTGGCAGAACCTGGACAACGGTGTCCACGACATCTACGAAAACGAGCAGGACGGCCAGCGCCATCACTACAAGCTGGCCGTGTATCGCGAAAATGGCATCATCAGTTTTCTTCGCTACGACGTGTCGCGCGAAGAATTGGGCAAGCAGCAATTGCTGTTCAGCGTGATCGGCGCGGTGTTCCTGTTCGGATTGCTGTCGCTGGCGATTGGCCTCTGGCTGTCGCGCAAGGTGCTCAAGCCCGTCAGCGAACTGGCGCGTCGTCTGCGCGATTTCCGCAAGAACGGCAAGGCCGAGCCGCTGGCACCGCATTTTGCGGATGACGAAGTGGGCGAGCTGGCGTTCGCGCTGGATGAATATTCCCAGCGACTCACCGCGATGGTAGAGCGCGATCGCGAGTTCAATTCCGACGTGAGCCACGAGTTGCGCACGCCGCTGGCAGTCATCGCCAGCACCACCGAGCTGCTGCAGGGTTCGCCGGATCTGACCGACAAATTGCGCGAGCGCCTGAAGCGCATCGAGCGCTCGTCGCGTCAGGCGACCGAGCTGGTCGAAGCGTTGCTGTTGCTGTCGCGCGCGGAACGCCGCGGCCCCACCCGTGGAGAAACCACGGAAGTGGCGAAGGTGGCATCGGATGTCATCGAAAGCCAGCGTCCGCAGATGCGCGACAAGCCGCTGGAAGTGGAGATGATCGTGCGACAGCCGGTGAGTGTGAATGCGCCCGCCTCAGTGCTGGCGGTGGCGCTTACCAACCTGATCGGCAACGCCATCAAGTACACGCTCGAAGGACGTGTCACCGTCGAAGTAAGTGCCGATCGCATTGAAGTGATCGACACCGGCCCGGGCATCAAGCCGGAAGACGCGGAACGTTTGTTCCAGCGTGGCGTGCGTGGTGAAGGCGCGGGTGGCAGTGGCGCGGGCCTGGGCCTGGCCATCGTGCGCCGCCTGTGCGACCTCTACGGCTGGGATGTCTCAATGCGTCCGCGCACCGATACCAACGGCGCCATTGCGAGCATCGTGTTTAGTTAATGGGTTAGTCGGCCGCCTTGCTGCCTGGAAAGGGTGAAGTCGGCTCGCCAGCGCGAGCCTGTAAATAGTAGAAGCAAGGCAGGCCTTCGCCGTGCTCTCACCATTTACCATTCACAGCTCGCGCAGCGAGCGGCTTCACCATTTACCGCTCTTAGAGCGGCTCCAGCCAACCCCACTGGTCGTTCGTCTTGCCGGTGAACAGGCCGAAGAACAACTCCTGCAGGCGGCGCGTGACACGACCGGCCTTGCCGCTGCCGATCTGCTTGCCGTCCACCGAGCGGATCGGCGTGATCTCCGCTGCCGTGCCGCACATCAGCAGTTCATCGCACAGGTACAAGTATTCGCGCGGAATATCGCGTTCGACGACTTCGATGCCGTCTTCGCGTGCGAGCGTCTTGAGCGTGTCGCGCGTAATGCCGGTAAGGATGGAGGCACTGGCCGGCGTGGTGTGCAGCACGCCATCGAACACCAGGAACAGGTTTTCGCCCGCGCCCTCGCTGAGCAGGCCCGTGGAGGCCATGGCGATGCCTTCGCCGAAGCCGAGACGACGCGCTTCACGCGCGATCAGCTGGCCGGAAAGGTAGTTGCCGCCGGCCTTGGCGCCCGCCGGAATGGTGTTGGGTGCAAAGCGCTGCCAGCTCGACACGCAGGCTTCGATGCCGGTTTCCAGCGCCTCGGGACCGAGGTACGGGCCCATGGCCCATGCCGCCACCGCCACATCGATGGGCGTTTCCGCGGAGAGGCCGAAACCACCCAGGCCACGGTAGGCCACCGGGCGCAGGTACGCCGCGGACAGGCCGTTCTTGCGCACGACATCGCGGCAGGCTGCCGCCAGTTCGTCCTGCGAGTAAGGCACGACCATGTCGTAGATCTTGGCCGACTGGTACAGACGCTTGAGGTGGGCGGTGAGGCGGAAAATGGCCGCGCCGTCCGGCGTTGCGTAGCTGCGGATGCCTTCGAAAACCGAGGAGCCGTAATGCAGGGCATGCGCCATCACGTGGACGGTGGCGTCTTGCCAGGGCTTGATGGAGCCGTTCTGCCAGATCCAATCGGGGTACTGCTGCGCCATGGGGGATCTCCGGGGAAAAATCGCGCCATGATACCGCGCCTGCCGATACGGCGATTTTGCGCAGCACCAACGGCCGTGCTTCAGCCCGATCCACGCAGCCAGAGGCAGCCGGAACGGCGCACGATGCTGAAGCGCGTTTCGTGCGGTGTGCCGCTGCCGTCATTGGATGCCGTATGCACGAGCAGCATGGGTTCTCCGCCGCCGGATGACGGGCGAGGGGATGCGTCCGTGGTCGATGCATCGCCATCTGTGCCAGGGCTGGACGACGACGTTTCTTCTTCGTCGGATGCGCCGACATCGAGCAGCGGACGCTGCATCAGCGATCCCAGCGAGCGAATGTCAGCCACAACGGCCTCGCGCCCATAACCGTTCCAGATCATCAGCCCGGCCAGCCGGTTAGGATCGTGCGCGGCGAATGCATCGATGGTGCTCTGGCGCAGCGAAGCCACGGACGTGGCGCAGCTCACCGGCGGCGGAGTGGTTGCCGGAATATCGGCGGCGCCTTGCACCATCGGCGCGGCAGCTGTCGCGGGCGGCGGCGTGTTCACCGGCGTAGCCTGCAGGAACGCGCAGGGCTGGTCGGTGAACACCGGGTTGCCGTCGGCCCCCACGCAGCGATGAATGCCTGCCTGCGCCATCGCGCTCAACGGCAACAGGAACAGCAACAGGATCAGGCAGGCTCGCATCATCCGCCGAGCTTACGCCCGGCGTCGTCGCTTATCCGTGCAGCCGGTCGAGAATCGCACGCGTGGCGCGTGCGCGGTTCAACGTATAGAAATGCAGGCCGGGTGCGCCGCCGTCGAGCAGGCGACGGCACAGCTGCGCTACCACGTCGGCGCCCAGTTCACGAACCGATGCCGCATCGTCGCCGTGCGCCTGCATGCGCTTGGCGATCCAGCGGGGAATCTCCGCGCCGCACTGGTCGGAAAAACGCTTGAGCTGCGAGTAATTGGAGATGGGCATGATGCCCGGCACGATCGGCACGTTCACGCCCAGTCGTTGCACGTCATCGACGAACCGGAAGTACGCATCGGCGTTGAAGAAGTACTGCGTGATGGCGCCATTGGCGCCGGCGTCGATCTTGGCCTTGAAGTGGCGCAGGTCGACGAGTGCGTCGTCGGCCTGCGGATGCATTTCCGGGTACGCCGCCACTTCGATGTGGAAATGGTCGCCCGAATGTTCGCGGATAAAGCGCACCAGCTCCGAGGCGTAGCGGAAATCGCCGGGCGTGGCCATGCCGGAGGGCAGGTCGCCACGCAATGCCACGATGCGGCGGTAACCGGCGGCGCGGTAGTCATCCAGCAGCGCGGCCAGTTCCGCGCGCGTGCCGCCGACGCAGGAAAGGTGCGGTGCCACGTTCAACCCGTGTTGCGTGTGCAGGCGATGCACTGTTTCGCCGGTATAGCTCAGCGTCGAGCCGCCCGCGCCGAACGTCACCGAGACGTATTCGGGCGCATGTGACTTCAGCAACGTCGCGGCCTGGTCCAGCTGGGCACGCTGTTCGTCGGTCTTGGGCGGAAAGAACTCGAAGCTGATGCTCGACATGGAGGCAACCCCTGATTGGCGGATGCCGGGGAGTATATATCTCTTTTTCGCGATATAGAGATATCTATCGAAAATCCCCGCCTGGCACCGATGGCGAACCTTGGGGCTGCGACAAACCGCGGCACGGTTTGGCCTTCCGGACTTGATCCAGATCAATTGGCCCGCTGGATGCGCGCCCCAGACTTCCGCCCGTTCAGTCATGCCTAGGAGCGGGCCTCATGGTGGGCGTCGAGGGGAGTTACAACGACAAGGTCATACGGCAGTTTTCCGTGATGACCGTGGTGTGGGGTGTGGTCGGCATGCTGGTCGGCGGTTTCATCGCCGCTCAGCTGTATTGGCCTGCCCTGAATTTCGACGTGCCGTGGCTGAGCTACGGGCGCCTGCGTCCGTTGCATACCAATGCGGTGATCTTCGCGTTCGGTGGTTGCGCGTTGTTCGCCACCAGCCTCTACACCGTGCAGCGCACGTGCCATGTGCGGCTCATTTCCGACAAGCTGGCGTCGTTCGTATTCTGGGGTTGGCAGCTGGTGATCGTGGCGGCGGCAATTTCCCTGCCGCTGGGCTACACGCAAGGCAAGGAATACGCCGAGCTGGAATGGCCCATCGATGTGCTCATCACCATCGTGTGGGTGGCGTATGCGGTGCTGTTCTTCGGCACCATCGTCAAGCGCAAGGTGAAGCACATCTACGTGGCCAACTGGTTCTATGGCGCGTACATCATCACCATCGCGCTGCTGCACGTGATCAACAACCTGGCCATCCCGGCCGGCTGGATGAAGTCGTACTCGGTGTATTCGGGTGCAGTCGATGCGATGGTGCAGTGGTGGTACGGCCATAACGCCGTGGGCTTTTTTCTGACCACTGCCTTCCTCGGCATGATGTATTACTTCGTGCCCAAGCAGGCAGGGCGGCCGATCTATTCGTACCGCCTGTCGATCGTGCACTTCTGGGCGCTGATCGCCATCTACATGTGGGCTGGTCCGCATCATCTGCAGTACACGGCGTTGCCCGACTGGGCGCAGTCGCTGGGCATGGTGTTCTCGCTGGTGTTGCTGGCGCCGTCGTGGGGCGGTGCGATCAACGGCATCCTCACGTTGTCCGGCGTCTGGTACAAGCTGCGCACCGATCCGATCCTGAAATTCCTCGTCGTCTCGCTCTCGTTCTACATGATGAGCACGTTCGAGGGACCGATGATGTCGATCAAGACGGTGAACTCGCTCAGTCACTACACCGACTGGACCATCGGCCATGTTCATTCCGGCGCACTGGGCTGGGTGGCGATGATCTCCATCGGCTCCATCTACGCCATGCTGCCGCGCCTGCTGCGCCTGCCGAAGATGTATTCGGTGAAGTTGATCGACACGCACTTCTGGCTGCACACCATCGGCGTGGTCGTGTACATCGCCGCCATGTGGATTGCCGGCGTCACGCAGGGCCTGATGTGGCGCGCGACCGATCCGGACACGGGCACGCTCACCTATTCGTTCGTCGAAGCGCTCAACGCCACCAAGCCGTATTACCTCTTCCGCATCGGCGGTGGCCTGATCGTGTTGTCCGGCATGCTCGTGATGGCCTGGAACGTGTTCAAGACCTTCCGCATAGCCAGCGCAAGCACCGAGCCGCAGCCATTGCTGGCGCCCGATGCCGCCGATGCCCGTGCCTGAGGGAACAGACATGAGCCAGACACACGCGAAACTCGAAAAGAACATTGGCCTCATGGCCATCCTGGTGGCCGTTGCTGTTTCCTTCGGCGGCCTGGCCGAAATCGTGCCGCTGATGTTCCAGGCGGAAACCATCAAGCCGCTGCCCGGCATCAAGCCGTATCCCGCACTGGAGCTCGCGGGTCGCGACGTCTACATCCGCGAAGGTTGCTACAACTGCCATTCGCAGATGGTGCGCACGCTGCGATTCGAAACCGAACGCTACGGGCATTACTCGCTGGCAGGGGAATCGGTGTACGACCATCCCTTCCAGTGGGGCAGCAAGCGCACCGGGCCCGACCTCGCCCGCGGTGGCCTGCGTGGCTATTCCGACGATTGGCATCGCGCGCATCTGCACAACCCGCGCGACGTGGTACCGGAATCCAACATGCCCGGCTATCCGTGGTTGGCCGACAACAAGCTCGACAGTGCGGAAATCACGCAGCACATGCGAGCACTCAAGCGCATCGGCGATCCGTACAGCGAATCGGATATCGAAGGCGCTGCCAAGGCCGTCGAAGGCAAGACCGAGCTCGATGCCGTCATCGCGTATCTGCAGGGCCTGGGCACGCACGTGTCGCAGACCGACATGCAGGCAGCGGAAGGAGCGGACTGACATGGTGCCTGGATTGATTACGGCGGTGCTGCTGGTGCTGTTCGTCGGAGGAACCCTCTGGCTGTGGCGTCCCGGTGTGAAACCCCAAATGGATGCCGCTGCGCACATGCCGCTGGACGATGACAAGGAGGACATCGCATGACTTCCCACTGGACGTGGTACGTCATCGCCATCGTCGTGCTCAACCTGGTCGGTTGCGTGTGGCTGTTGCGCGGAAACACGCGCCGCAGCCCGACCGATCCGAAGCCCGACGAAACCGGACACGTGTGGGATGGTGATCTCACCGAATACAACAAGCCGTTGCCGCGCTGGTGGATCAACCTGTTCTACATCACCATCGTGTTTGCCGTGGCGTATCTGCTGTGGTTCGGCGTAGGTTCGTTCAAGGGTTATGGGCACTGGAGTTCCCACAAGGAGTGGGCGCTGGATCAGGCGGCGGAAGATGCGCGCCTGGACGACGCGCTCAAGCTCTATGCGGGCAAGTCCATCGACGACCTGGCAAACGATCCGCAGGCCGTGGCCATGGGTCGCACGATTTTCATCAACCGCTGCGCAGCGTGTCATGGTTCGACGGGTCACGGTGCCACCGGTTTTCCCGATCTCACCGATGACATCTGGCATTGGGGCGGCACGCCACATCGCATTCTGGAAACCATCCAGGAAGGACGCCAGGCCGTGATGCCCGCATGGGCCACCACGCTGACGGCACAAGGTGGCCAGACCGCAGTGGATGACACCATCGCCTATGTGTTGTCGCTGTCCAGGCCCGACCAGCCGAAGAGCGAAGCGGTCGATCGCGGCGAGAAGCTGTTCGGCGGCATCTGCGTGGCCTGCCATGGTCCGCAGGGCAAGGGCAATCAAGTCGTGGGCGCGCCGGATCTTAGCGATAGCTATTGGCTCTATGGCAGCAGCAAGGCGTCACTGCGCAAGACGTTGAATGAAGGCCGCCAGGGCGTGATGCCTGCATGGAAGCCCGTGCTGGGTGACACGCGTACGCGCCTGGTCGGCGCTTATGTCTGGACCTTGTCGCCACACAAGGTGCCGCCGCCTGCCGGTGCCGTGGTGGCGGAATGAGTGACCGGAACATCATCGTGACGCGACACGACGAATGCATGCCTTTGTCGCAACGCCTGGGAGCTTTGCTGTGGCCGAGCTTCTTCGTCGCCGGCATCGTCACGATGGTGTTCTTTGCCTTCATCGATCCGATGGCGCTGAGGGACATCACCTTTCCTGCCCTGACTATCGGACGTGAGCTCGGCTACACGCTGGGCTTCTTCCTCATCTGGCTGGCGACCGCTTCGTCCAGTCTCTTTACCTGGGTGCTGCTGCGGCCGGGTCGCCGCGTGAGGGCTGGCACAGGTTCGGGTAACCAGCCATGAGCCGCCGCAATCCACTTCAGGTCATCGACGAGTCGAGCGACTCGTACTACGTCAGCGAGCGCAAGGTTTACCCGCGCGAGGTGTCCGGTCGATTCAATCGACTTCGCGTGGCGGCTGTTGCCTGGTTGCTCGGCATGTTCTATGCCTTTCCCTGGATGACATGGGAAGGCCGGCAAGCCGTGCTGCTGGATCTTCCTGCGCGCAAGTTCTACGTGTTCGGATGGCTGTTCCTGCCGCAGGATTTCCTGTTCCTTTCGGTGCTGCTGATCATCGCGGCTTTGGCATTGTTCTTCTTCACCGCGCTGGCAGGCCGGTTGTTCTGCGGTTATGCCTGTCCACAAACGGTATGGACGGAAGTATCGCTGTGGATCGAGCGCTGGTGCGAAGGCGATCGCAACAAGCGCATGAAGCTCGACGCCGGCCCGTGGACGCGCGAGAAGATCGTGCGCAAGAGCGCGCGTCACGCGTTGTGGATCGTCTTCTCGCTGTGGACGGGCTTCACTTTCGTGGGCTACTTCAGTCCCATCATCGATCTGGCGCATCGCGCACCACTGGCCTGGGGTGGCTGGGAAGCGTTCTGGATACCGTTCTACGCTTTCGCTACGTGGGGCAATGCAGGCTTCCTGCGTCAGCAGGTGTGCAAATACATGTGCCCGTATGCGCGTTTCCAGAGCGCCATGTTCGACCGCAACACCCTGATCATTGCCTATGACCCCATGCGCGGCGAGCCGCGCGGATCGCGCAAGCGCGGTCTGACGAGTGTGCTGGAACGGACGCGCGGGCTGCTGGAAAAGGTCGTTGCCTACGACTATGTCTTTCGCGCGGGCCTGCATCCATCGGCAGCGGACAACCGGGCGCAGGCAGGCGGTACCATCGCGTTGGCCGGTATCGGTGAAGAAGCCAGGCCGCTGCCCAGGTTCGCCTTCGAAGAGCTGGGCGACTGTATCGACTGCACTATCTGTGTGCAGGTGTGTCCCACGGGTATCGACATCCGCAACGGGCTTCAATATGAATGCATCGCGTGCGGCGCGTGCATCGATGCCTGCAACAACGTGATGGACAAGGTGGGTTATCCCCGCGGCTTGATTCGCTACACCACGCAGAACCAGGTCGATGGCAGGCATGCGAGCGTGCTTCGTCCGCGCGTATTCGTCTATGGCCTGCTCCTGCTGGCCTTGATGGGCGGCTGGATCTACGGCGTTACCCATCGTGCGCCCCTGATGGCCGAAGTGCTTCGCGATCGCAATGTCATGTACAGCGAAGCGGCCAATGGCGATATCCAGAATGCGTACACGCTGAAGCTGGTCAACAAGGCGCAGCAGACGCATCGCTTCATCATCAACGTCTCTTCCCGTGACGTCGCCGGGATCGCTCTCGGTGGCGGAACAAAGACCGTCAGCGCAGGCAGCGGCGAAGTGCTTTCGGTGCCGTTGACCGTGTCGGCGTCCTCCGATGTTTCCGGTCGCCACGACGTCGCCTTCCACGTGCGCGATCTCGACGCGGATGCCTACGTCAACGTCAACAGCAGTTTCTTTGGACCTGTTCCATGAACCCGATACGCAGCGCCTGGCGCGAACCTATGGTGTGGATGCTGGTAGGCCTGCCCCTGGCATCGGTCGCCATTGGTTTCGCCCTGTTGTTCGCGGCGGTGCATCCCGGTCGCGAGGACATGGAAATCGTGGGTGAAACCACGCGCGTGGGGAAGCTGCTCGTGGCCGCAAAGGACGAGCCTTCCGCTACCGTTGACACCATGGGCCTGGTACTGCGCACGAAGGGCGACATGATCGAGGCGGTACCGGTGGATGGAAACTTTCCGCGCGGCGGCAAGTTGAAGTTGCTGCTGTCTTCTCCGGGTGAATCGGCGCCGGCGCGCACTTTTGTGCTCTCACCCAGCGAGCTCGGCTGGCGTGGCGTGGGGTCGCTGGACGGCAGCGATTGGCACGTCGATTTGCACCCTGACAATGATGCGTGGACATTGCACGGCGAGTGGAAAGTGCAGGCGCGTTCCATTCGTCTTGTGCCCTGATCGTGGACGTTGCCGTCGATGCTGATCCAGCAGGTCATGCGTTGGCCTGCTACCACTGCGGCGAGACTTTGCCGCAGGTGCCCGTGTCGCTGGATATCGAGGGGGAGGCGCGCGGCTTCTGCTGCCACGGCTGTGCGGCCGCCGCCGAATGGATACGCCAATCGAAGCTCGATGACTACTACCGTTTGCGCAGTACCACGGCGGGGCGGGTCGAGGCGATGCCTGACCTCGCCAGCTGGGATCGCGAGGATGTCCTGAGCGAACACGCGGTTCCTGTGGCTGGTGGACTGGAAATCACCTTGCTCACGGACGGCATGCGTTGCGCGGCCTGTGCGTGGTTGATCGATCGCGCACTGCAACGCGAACCGGGCGTATTCGATAGCAGCGCCAACGCGGTGACCGGGCGCATCCGCATCGGTTGGGAGCCGACCACGGTGCGGCTTTCCCATCTCCTTGGCCGACTGGCCATGTTGGGCTATCGGCCGTACCTGGCGGCAGGTGCCGTGCGTGAACGTGCGCGCGTCGCCGAGCAGCGCCGCTGGTTGATGCGACTGGGCGTGGCAGGGCTGGGCGCCATGCAGACCATGATGTTTTCCGAAGCGCTGTACCTGGATTTCGGCCACCACATGGCGTTGGCGACGCGCGACTTCTTCCGTTGGGTTGCCTTGCTGGTGGCAACGCCGGTGGTGTTCTACGCGGGCTGGCCGTTCCTCGAAGGCTGCTGGCGCGAGCTTCGCCAGCGACGCCCCGGCATGGACAGCCTGATCGCGGGTTCGACCCTGCTGGCCTACTTCGCCAGCGCCGTGGAGACTGTGCGGGGTGGTGCGCAGGTCTGGTACGACACGGCCACCATGTTCGTTTTTCTTCTGCTTGCCGCGCGGTTGCTGGAGCAACGCGCTCGTCGCGTTGCCAGCGCACAGGTTGATGCGTTGGCGCGCGCGCGCCCGGTACTCGCGGTTCGGGAGAACGTGGATGGCAGCCGCGAATCCATACCGATGTCGTCGCTGTGCGTGGGCGACATTGCCTGTGTGGCGGCTGGCGATGTCGTGCCGGCGGATGGTCATCTGCTGGATGGCGAAGCGTCGTTCGAAGAAGCGCTATTGACCGGCGAGTCACGCCCCGTGACACGACTGCCTGGCGCGCAGATCTATGCAGGCACGATCTGCCGCGACCGTGCGGCGCGCATCGTCGTGACCGATGTGGGTGTCGCCACGCGTCTCTCCCAGCTGACCCGGCTGGTGGAACAGGCGCAGGCCCACCGCCCGCCGATGGCGCGTGTTGCCGATCGCATCGGCAGCGTGTTCGTCAGCACCCTGTTGGTGCTCGCGGTGTTGGTATATGTCGCGTGGCGCATGCACGATCCGTCGCGCGCGTTTGAAGTGACCTTGTCGCTGCTGGTGGTGAGCTGTCCCTGTGCGCTTTCGTTGGCCGTTCCCGCCGCGCTCACGGCGAGTCACGGGGCGCTGGCGCGATTGGGCGTGTTGTCGGTGCGTACCGGTGGATTGGAGAACCTCGCGCGTGCGACCGACGTCGTATTCGACAAGACGGGCACGTTGACGCACGTGCGCCTGGCGGTGGGCGACATTCGCACCTTCACCACCATGGATGCGGCGACCGCCTTGCAGATGGCGGCGGCACTGGAGCGTGACAGTCGCCACCCGATTGCCGAGGCGTTTTCCCCCGTATCTACGCGGTTTTTTGCCAGCGACGTTCGCGAAACGGTGGGTCATGGCATCGCCGGGTGCATCGACGGCCGGGTATGGCATCTGGGGCGCGCGTCATTCGCAGGGTGTCGTGAGGATGACGGGCGGCTTTGGCTGGGCGACGGCCGGCGTGTCGTGGCGTGCTTTTCATTGGAGGAAAGCCTGCGTCCTCATGCAGAGGATGCCGTGGCGGAACTGCGCGTATTGGGTTTGCGGGTGCATCTGGCCAGCGGCGATGCACACGAACCGGTAGAGCGGTTGATGCGCAAGCTGGCGCTTCGCGATGCCCGCTCGCGTCAGACTTCCGAAGACAAGCTCGCGCTGGTGCGTACGTTGCAGGACAACGGGAGCGTGGTGGCCATGGTCGGTGATGGCCTGAACGATGCGCCGGTGCTGGCCGGTGCCGATGTATCCATCGCGATGGGTGAGGGTGCCGCATTGGCGCAGCGCGCGGCCGACATGGTGCTCACGGCGCCCTCGTTGCTGCGTATTCCACAGGCGATACGCCTCGCGCGCCGCACGATGCGCGTCATTCGCCAGAATTTCGCCTGGGCCGTGGGCTACAACCTGCTGGCGCTACCGCTGGCCATCACCGGCCATGTCACGCCTGCTTTCGCCGCCTTGGGCATGGCGCTTTCGTCACTGGCCGTGACGATCAACGCGCTGCGTTTGTTGCGTGGTTCTTCCATGGGGCCGAACGCATGATCATCTTGCTCATGCTGATCCCGCTCAGCCTGATGCTGCTTGCATTCGCCATCGGTGCGTTTGTGTGGGCCGTTCGCAAGGGACAGTTCGACGCCCTGGATACACCGGCGCTGGACATTCTTCACGATGAAATGCGTGTGGAACGCGCTGAACGCCGTGTCGATTGATGTCCTCACGCTGTCCGCTGCGTTGCTGAGCGGGTTGCTTGGCGGTGTTCACTGCGCGGCGATGTGCGGTGGTATTGCCACGGGATTTTCGGTGTGGTCGCCGCGACATGGCCTGCCCTCTTCGCTGCAATTGAATACAGGCCGTGTGCTGGGCTATGCGTTGGCCGGCGCCTTGGTTGGTGGCATGGGGGATGGCGTGTTGCGCTTATTCGAGTGGCACGGGCTCATGTTGGTGATGCGCATGGCGATGGGCGTGGTGCTTGTGCTGGTGGCGTTGCGATTGCTGGATCATCAAGGGCGCCTTCGTTTTCTCGCGCGCCCCGGCATGCACGTCTGGCGTTGGCTGCGGCCGTTGCAGAAACGTGTGTTGCCGGCGAATACCGCATCGCGCCGCCTGTTGGCGGGCATGGTGTGGGGATGGATGCCCTGCGGGCTCAGCACCACCATGCTGGCCGCGGCGTGGCTGGCGTCGAGTACCGTGGGTGGCGCGTTGATCATGACGGTGTTCGGTCTGGGCACGTGGCTGGTGATGGTGCCGCTGACCTGGTCGGGTGCGCGCGTGGGGCGCTGGATGCAGCGGGAGGGTGCGCGACGCGGCGCGGCCGCGTTGGTGTTGTTCGCTGGTGTGGTGACGATGGCGGGGCCGTGGTTGATGCAGGTGCCGTCGTTGCATGGGGTGATGGGGTGGTTGGGCTGTGGGCTTCGTTGAGCCGCGCACAGGGTGCGCTCCCACAGAGGGTGGCGTTGCTCCTTGTGGGAGCGCACCCTGTGCGCGACGCCCTTCGCCTCGCCCGAACAAAAAAAGGCCGCCTTTCGGCGGCCTTTTCTGTCTGCCCGAAGGCAACGATCAATAGCGGTAGTGCTCCGGCTTGTACGGGCCGTCCACCGGCACGCCGATGTAGTCGGCCTGTTCCTGGGTAAGCTTGGTCAGCTTCACGCCGATCTGCTCCAGGTGCAGGCGAGCCACTTCTTCGTCCAGCTTCTTCGGCAAACGGTAGACCGTGTTCTCGTAGAAGTCCTTGTTCGCCCACAGGTCGAGCTGGGCCAGCGTCTGGTTGGAGAAGCTGTTGGACATGACGAAGCTCGGGTGGCCGTGGGCGCAGCCCAGGTTCACCAGGCGGCCTTCGGCCAGCATGTAGATGCTGTGGTTGGTCTTCTCGAACGTGTAGCGATCCACCTGCGGCTTGATGGTTTCGCGCGACACGCCCTTGGCGGTGTTCAGGCGATCCATCTGGATCTCGTTGTCGAAGTGGCCGATGTTGCACACCAGCGCGTTGTTCTTCATCGCCGCCATGTGTTCCAGCGTGATGATGTCCTTGTTGCCGGTGGTGGTGACGTAGATGTCGCCAAGGCCCAGCGTTTCTTCGATGGTGGTGACCTGGAAGCCTTCCATCGCTGCCTGCAGGGCGTTGATGGGGTCGATCTCGGTCACGATCACGCGGGCGCCGAAGCCCTTCAGCGAGTGCGCGCAGCCCTTGCCCACGTCACCGTAACCGCAGACCACGGCCACCTTGCCGGCGACCATCAGGTCGGTCGCGCGCTTGATGCCGTCGGCCAGCGATTCGCGGCAGCCGTAGAGGTTGTCGAACTTCGACTTGGTCACCGAGTCGTTGACGTTGATGGCCGGCACCAGCAGCTTGCCGGCTTCGGCGAGCTGGTAGAGACGGTGCACGCCGGTGGTGGTTTCTTCGGAGACGCCCTTCCATTCGGCGGCGATCTTCTTGAACCAGCCCGGACGCTCGGCTTCGGTGCGCTTGACCAGATCCTTGATGACCTGTTCTTCGTGGTTGCCACTGGGCGTGTTGACCCAGTCGCTGCCTTCTTCCAGCTCCACGCCCTTGTGGATGAAGAGGGTGGCGTCGCCGCCGTCGTCCACGATCAGCTGCGGGCCGAGTTCACCCGGGTGGGTGAGCATGTCCAGCGTGCACTGCCAGTATTCCTCCAGCGTCTCGCCCTTCCAGGCGAACACCGGCAGGCCGCCGGCGGCGAGCGCCGCGGCCACGTCATCCTGCGTGGAGAAGATGTTGCACGAAGCCCAGCGCACGGAGGCACCCAGCTCGCGCAGGGTTTCGGCGAGCACAGCGGTTTCCTTGGTGCAGTGAAGCGAGCCGGACAGGCGCACGCCCTTCAGCGGCTTGTCCTTGGCGTAGCGGGCTCGGATCTGCATCAGGCCGGGCATTTCTTCTTCGGCCATGCGGATGCGGCGGCGGCCGAGGTCGGCGAGGGACATATCGCGGACCTTGAAATCCTGCTGGGCAGAATCTTTGGTAACTGCGTTCATGATTTAGCTCCGGGTGTTGCGGCCATGAGGCCACATCGTTGTCCGGGCGCCGTTACAGAAGAAGTCCGTCGAGCCTGGCCGGGTAGGGGACACGGTGTGTCCACGAATCCTCGGTCGCAGCGCCCCTCGATGGAACGCCAGAGTATAGCGTCACCCGGTGATGGTTTCGTTGCCCAAGGCCCCCTGGTGGCCGGACCCGTGACGGATGGCCTGGTGACGCGCGGCGCCAAAGCGTTAATGTCGCAGAGGGTTACGACACAGGGGATGCCCTCACATGGATATGTCGCTCCGACGCCTCATGCTCGTCGGTTTGTTGCTGGCCGTGTCACCGCACGTGCTGGCCGATCAGGCACCGAAGACCGCTGCTACCGCGCCCGCCTCGGGTTATTTCACGCCGCCTGCGCCGTTGCAGGCCCTGGTGGATGCTCCGCGTCCGCCGCAGTTGTCCATCAGTCCGCATCGCGATCTGCTGGCGCTGACGCAGACACCGGCCCTGCCGGGCATCGATCTGGTGGCGCAGCCGGAACTGAAGTTGGCGGGCCTGCGCATCAATCCGCGCACGTACGCGCAAAGCCGTTTCGTCTTCAGCACGGATCTGTGGCTGATGGATATCGCCACCGGCAAGGAGATTCGCCTGCAGGGTCTGCCGAAGCCGTTGTCGATCGCCACCTCGTCGTGGTCGCCCGACCAGCGCTACCTCGCTTTCAACCAGGTGGATGCGCGCGCGGGCACCAATGAATTGTGGATCGTGGATGTCGCTGCACATGCGGCGCGCCGCCTCACGTCGTTGCCGCTCAACACCGTCGCGGGTCGCGGCTATCGATGGATGCCCGATGGCAAACAGCTGCTGGTGCAGTTGCAGCCGCAAGGGCAGGGTGCAGCACCCGTCGCGAGCATCATTCCGACGGGACCCGATACGCAGCAGACGCAGGCCGGCGGTGGCGTGAAAGCCATCCGCACCTATCAGGACATGCTGCGCAACGAAGACGACGCCAAGCTGTTCGAGTACTACCTGCGCTCGCAGTCAGCACTGGTCGACCTGGATGGCAAGGTGACGCCGCTGGGCGATCCCTCACTGACACTCGCCATCGTGCCGTCACCGGATGGCCGCTACGTGCTGCGCCAGCGCGTCGAGCGACCGTTCTCCTACCTGGTGCCCGTGGAAAGTTTTCCGCGCCACATCGAAGTGCTCGATCGCGACGGCAAGCTGGTGAAGGAAATCGCCCACCTGCCGCTGGTGGAAGGCTTGCCCACCGGCAACGATGCCGTGCCCACCGGTGTGCGCGATATCAGCTGGCGCGCCGACGCACCGGCCACGCTGGTGTGGGCCGAAGCGCAGGATGGTGGTGATCCGGCCGCCAAGGTCGACATTCGCGACATCGTGCAGATGCAGGCGGCGCCGTTCGATCAGGCGCCGGTGACATTGGCCAGGCTGGCCAGCCGCTATGCCGGCGCCTATTGGGCGAACGGCGATCTGGCGCTGGTGGACGAGTTCTGGTGGAAAACCCGCAAGGTGAAGGAGTGGCGCGTCTCGCCGGATCATCCGTCACAGGCGCCCGTGCTGGTTCGCGAAGGTTCGTCGGAAGATCGCTACCGCGACCCGGGAACGCCAGCGACCATGCCGGATGAGCACGGCGAATCGCGACTTATCGTCACGGCCGATGGACAGAACATCTATCGCCTCGGCGACGGTGCGTCGCCGCAGGGCGATCGTCCCTTCATCGATCGCGTGAATCTCGCTTCGGGCCAGAGCACACGCCTGTTCCAGTCGCAGGCGCCCTACTACGAAGATCCCCAGGCGCTGCTGGATGCGGAAGGCACGCGCGCACTGATTTCGCGCGAGACGCCCAACGATCCCACCAACTACTACGTGCGCGATCTTTCATCGAAGGGCACGTGGCGCGAGCTGACGCATTTCCCCAATCCGCTGCCGCAATTGAAAGGCGTGAAGAAGGAGCAGATTCGTTACAAGCGAAAGGATGGCGTGGAACTCACTGCCACGCTCTACCTGCCACCCAACTACGATCCGAAGAAGGATGGCCCCCGCCCGATGCTGATGTGGGCCTACCCGGCCGAATTCAAATCGGCGGATGCGGCGGGGCAGGTCACCGACTCGCCGTACCGCTTCAACCGCATCAGCTACTGGGGCCCGCAGGCGTTCCTCACCATGGGCTACACGGTGCTGGACAACTTCTCCGTGCCGATTGTGGGCGAGGGCAGCAAGGAGCCCAACGACACCTACATTCCGCAGCTGGTCGCCAGCGCGGAAGCAGCCGTGGACGAAGTGGTGCGTCGCGGTGTGGCGGATCGCAACCGCATTGCCGTGGGTGGGCATTCCTACGGTGCCTTCATGACGGCCAACCTGCTGGCCCACACGCGCCTGTTCAAGGCGGGCATTGCACGCAGCGGCGCCTACAACCGCACGCTTACGCCGTTCGGCTTCCAATCGGAGGAGCGCAACTACTGGCAGGCGCCGGACGTCTACAACGCCATGTCGCCCTTCAACTACGCCGACCACATCAAGGACGCGTTGTTGATGATCCACGGTGAACAGGACAACAACTCCGGCACGTTCCCCATCCAGAGCGAACGCATGTACGCCGCCATCAAGGGGCTGGGTGGCACGGCACGGCTGGTGCTGCTGCCGAACGAAGCGCATGCCTATCGCGCACGCGAATCGATCCTGCAGATGCTGGCCGAGATGAACAACTGGCTGGACATGTACGTAAAGAATGCAAAGCCGGCGGACAAGGCCGCGGCTACGCACTAAGCCATGGGGTATCACAAGGACGGGGCGATCATCGCCCCGTTTCCTTGATGTCGCTGAACGCGTTTGTGGCAATGCACAATTCGTCGCGGCTTCGGGTAGTCTTGGACGTCCAGACATCCGCAACGTGGCATCGATGAACCAGCACCGCAGTCCTGAGTTCGCCCCGCACGACGCGCCCCTGCGCGAAGACGTCCGCCGCCTTGGCACCCTGGTCGGCAACATGCTGGCGGAGCAGGTCTCGCCGGAATTCCTCGATGAAGTGGAGCGCATTCGCACGGCGGCCATCGAACGCCGCGTGGAAGATGCGCCGCTGGACGTGCTGGGAGGCCTGCTGACGGGCCTTGAGACCGATAAGGCCGAATCGCTGGCGCGCGCCTTCGCCACGTATTTCCAGGCGGTGAACATCGCCGAACGCATTCATCGCATCCGCCGTCGCCGCGACTACCAGCGCGAAGGCGGCGCACCGCAACCCGAATCCCTGCTGGACGTGCTGATGCGCCTGAAGGCACAAGGCGTGGAGGCAGGTGAGCTGCTTGAATGGCTGGAACGGTTACAAGTGGAACCGGTTTTCACCGCGCACCCCACCGAAGCCGTGCGCCGCTCGCTGCTGGAGAAGGAGCAATCCATCGTCCGCGCGCTGGTGGACAACTTCGATCCCACGCGAACGCCGCAGGAACGCAAGGAAGACGACGATCGCATCTTCATGGCGTTGAGTGCGGGATGGCAGACGGCCGAAGCATCGTCGGTGAGCCCAACCGTGCAGGACGAACATCATCACGTCGGCTTTTACCTGGCCAACCCCATCTATCGCATCGTGCCTGCCGTGTACGAATCGCTCGCCGATGCTTTGCAGACGGTGTACGGCGTGGCCGTGCCCATTCCGCGCCTGCTGAGTTTCGCGACGTGGGTGGGTGGCGACATGGATGGCAACCCGAACGTGGGCGCGGCGACCATTGCCAACAGCCTGTCCACGCAACGGGCGCACGTGCTGGAGCACTACATCGAAGACATCGCCGGCCTGGCGCGCCTGCTCAGCCAGACCGAAGATCGCGTGGAAGTGGGCAGCGACCTGGCCAATCGCCTGTTCGACTATCGCGTGCGTTTCCCGGAAGCGGCGGCGAAGGTACGCCCGCGCCACGCCGACATGCCGTACCGCAGCCTGCTCACCATCATCGGTGCGCGCGTGGAGGCCACGCTCGACGACGATCATCCCGAAGGCTATGCGGGTGCCGATGAATTGCTGGAAGACCTTCGACTGATCGCGATGAGCCTGGTCGATCATCATGGCCTGCACGCGGGCGCGTATGCCGTGCGTCGCCTGATCTGGCGCGTGCGCACGTTCGGTTTCCATCTTGCGCGACTGGACGTCCGCCAGGATTCGCGCGTGCACGACGACGTGCTGGCCTTGCTGCTGAAGGATGACGAGTGGGCAGCGCGCGATGCCGCCGAACGTGCCCCGCGTTTGCGCGACTACGCCGGTGGCGCTGAATCGTTGCCACGCAACAACGATGCTGCCGTCGTGGCACTGCATGACGTGTTCGCCACGCTGCGCGAAGCGCGCACCCGTTATGGCAAGGAATCGCTGGGCCTGTACATCATCAGCATGGCGCGTTCGGCGGCCGATGTGCTCGCCGTGCTTGCGCTGGCGCGCTACGGCGGGCTCACCGAAGAAGGTCGCGTCCCGCTCGACGTCGCCCCCTTGTTCGAAACCGTGGACGACCTGACCAACGCGCCGGCCACGTTGCGCGCGCTGCTCGATGATCCCGTGTACCGCGATCATCTCGCCTCGCGCGGCAATCGCCAGTGGGTGATGCTCGGTTACTCGGACAGCGGCAAGGATGGCGGCACCCTGGCGTCCCGCTGGGGTTTGCAGCGCGCACAGGTGGAACTGCTCGACGTGGCCGCCGACGCAGGCATACGCCTGTCGTTCTTCCACGGACGCGGCGGTTCCGCCAGTCGCGGCGGTGCGCGCATGACGCCTGCGTTGATGTCCTCGCCGCGCGGCTCGGTCAACGGCGTGCTGCGCGTCACCGAGCAGGGCGAGGTGATTCATCGCAAGTACGGCATCCGCGCCTTGGCGCTGCGCAATCTGGAGCAGACCGTGGGCGCCGTGCTGCGGGCATCGCTGCGGCCGCGTACGCACGAGCCGCGCGAAGATGTCTGGCGCGAACGCATGGCACGCCTGGCGGCGCGCAGCCGTGAACACTACCGGGCGTTTGTCGATCGCGAGGGATTCGTCGATTACTTCCGCACTGCCACGCCTATCGACGTTATCGAACGCATGACGCTGGGCTCACGCCCCGCGCGTCGTCGCAGCATGCGCGGTGTGCAGGATTTGCGCGCGATCCCCTGGGTGTTCGCGTGGACGCAGTGCCGTACGATCCTGCCGGGTTGGTATGGCCTGGGCACCGCGCTGGATTTCGGCGCTGCCGAATATGGCGAACAAGCCATGTCGGAAATGGCGCACGACTGGCCGTTCTTCGCCAACATGCTCGACGACGTGTCCATGGTGCTCGCCAAGAGTGACCTTGGCATCGCCGAAGCGTTTTCCAGGCTATCTGGTCCGTTGCACGAGCCGTTCTTCGGCCTGATTCGCGACGAGTTCGAGCGCACGCGTCACTGGCTGATGAAACTGAAGCAGAACGACGCGCTGTTGCAGAACGCGCCGCGGCTGGCGACGTCGATCGACCTGCGCAATCCCTACGTCGACCCCATGAGCCTGTTGCAGGTGGACCTGCTCAAGCGCTGGCGCGCAGGGGATGGCAGCGACGATGCGCTGCTCACGGCGTTGGTGGCGTGCGTGAACGGCGTATCGCAGGGTTTGCAGAACACGGGCTGATGCCGCGCGGGTTCGTGCAGGCGATGCCCGCTTCGATGCGATCTGCGCCTTGAATTCGTGCGCGCCACCATCATGGTTTCCCGATCATGGATCGAGGAAGGCACGATGATCGAGCTGTATCAGCTGCGTTGGTCGCACTACGTGGAAAAGGTTCGCTGGGCGCTTGATTTCAAGGGTCTGCCGTGGCGAGCCATCGATGTGGTGGCGCACAGGAAGGAAGAAATGCGGCGCTTTCCCTGTGCGCAAACCGTGCCGCTGATCCACGACACGGCCACGGGCATTGCCATCAGCGATTCGTCGCCCATCCTCCGTTATCTCGACGAGACGTATCCCGAGCGACCGTTGTTTCCCGACGACCCGGCCGAACGGGAGGGCGCATGGCAATGGATGTTGCGTCTGGATTCGACGCTTGGGCTTTTTGCGCGTCGCCTCGGTTACACCCAGGTGATCATGGAGTGCCCGCAGGTTCTGTCGCGGCTGTTCATGCCGCAGGTGTGCCGTGGCCTTTTTACCCGAAAAGGCTGGCGTTCCCTTGCCGCGCCGGTGCTTGGCATGATGCTGACCAAACGATTCCACTTCGATCGCAATCGCGAAGATCGCATCTACGAACAATTGGAAGCCCTGCTGCTTCCACTGGCGGATCGATTGAGTCGCGCCGCCTTTTTGGTAGGCGAACAGTTGAGTGCGGTGGATGTGACCCTGGCGTCCTTGCTTCGTCCGCTGCGGATCGTGCCGCACTTCAGCCATCATCCTCGCCTCCAGCCCCTGTTTGCCTGGCAGACAAGGCTGTTCCGGGAGCATGGGCGCGATCCGGCCTTGTTGTACGAAACGTTGATCGACGAACGACGCCGGCAGCGCGGCGTCATGCGGGGGCGGGTGAGCTGGCTTGATGCGAACGACACCCGCAATGGCCCGATTGCGACTGAACCGTTGACGGTGGCCGTCAACGACATTCATCCGGTGTCGAGCGTCAGTCTGTTCGGTGCCTGGCCCGGTTACATGAAGCTTCGCCGCTTCAGCGGCATCCGCAAGATGCCCTATACGCCAGCGCCGCATTTGGCGCTGGCGTGATCGGTCGGCAACGGAACGGCATCAGCCGTCCAGCTCGCTCCAGCGTTCGTAGGCGCGTTCAAGTTCGGCTTGGACACCAGCCAGCGCTTCGTTGGCCTTGACGATGGCTCCGCTGTCCTGCTGGTAGAACGATGGATCGTTCATGGCCACGGTGCGTGCCTCGATGTCCGCTTCGAGGGCTTCGATGCGCGCGGGCAGCTGTTCGAGTTCGCGCGCGTCCTTGTAGCTCAGCTTGCGCTTCGCCTCGACGGCAGGTGCAGGCGTCGTTGCTGAAGCAGTGGCGGGGCGCGCATCAACAAGCTTGGGCGTGAACGCCGCCGTGGTCGCGGGGCGCTGGCGTAGCCAGTCGCTGTAGCCGCCCACGTATTCGCCGATCTTGCCGTCGCCCTCCAGTACCAGCGTGCTGGACACCACGTTGTCCAGGAACTCGCGGTCATGCGAGACGAGCAGCAGCGTGCCCTGGTATTCGGTGAGCAGCTCTTCGAGCAGCTCCAGCGTTTCGACGTCCAGATCGTTGGTGGGTTCGTCCATCACCAGCACATTGGACGGCTGGGCGAAGAGCTTGGCGAGCAACAGGCGATTGCGCTCACCACCTGACAGGCGCGTGATCGGCGCGCGCGCACGTTCCGGCGAGAACAGGAAATCCTGCAGGTAGCCGATGATGTGCTTGCGCGTGCCGTTGAGCTCGATGTATTCGCGGCCTTCCGCCACGTTGTCCAGCGCGTTGAGCTCGTTGTTGAGCTGCACGCGATGCTGGTCGAAATAGGCGATCTGGATGCCGGTGCCGAGCGTGGCGTGGCCGCGTTCGGGCTTGAGGTCGCCCAGCATGATCTTGAGCAAGGTGCTCTTGCCGGCGCCGTTGGGGCCGATGATGCCTACACGATCGCCGCGCATGATGGTTGTGCTGAGATTGCCGATCAGCACGCGGCCGCCGTAACTCTGGTGCACGTGTTCGAGGTCGATCACCTTCTTGCCGGATGCCTGCGCGTTGGCCAGCGTCATCTTCACGTTGCCGGACAGCTCGCGACGTTGGCCGCGTTCAACGCGCAGGGCTTTCAGTGCGCGCACGCGTCCTTCGTTTCGTGTGCGGCGCGCCTTGATGCCCTGGCGAATCCACACTTCTTCCTGCGCGAGCTTCTTGTCGAAGTGCGCGTTGGCCTGTGCTTCGGCGTGCAGGCGTTCTTCGCGGCGACGCAGGTAATTGTCGTAGTCGCCCGGCCAGTCGGTGAGCTGGCCACGATCGATTTCGACGATGCGCGTGGCCAGCGCGCGAAGGAAGCTTCGGTCATGCGTGATGAACACGATGCTGCCATCGAACTGGCGCAGGAAACTTTCGAGCCAGCCGATGGCTTCGATATCGAGATGGTTGGTGGGTTCGTCGAGCAGCAGCACGTCGGGCTTGCGCACGAGCGCTTGCGCAAGCAGCACGCGACGCTTCATGCCGCCGGAGAGCGCGGCGAAATCGGTGTCGCCAGGAAGTTCGAGGCGGGCGAGCACATCGGTGACGCGGCGATCGAGATCCCAACCATGCTGCGCTTCGATTTGCGACTGCGCTTCGCCGAGCGCATCCATGTCGCCTTCAGCGAGCGCGTGGTGGTAGCGCGCGAGCAACTGGCCGAGATCACCAAGACCTTGCGCGACCACATCGAACACGCTGCCCGAGGTGTCCTGCGGCACCTCCTGCGCCATGCGCGCAACGACGATGCCGTTCTGCACGCGAACTTCGCCGTCATCCGGTTTCAGTTCGCCCACGATGAGCTTCATCAGGGTGGATTTGCCTTCGCCGTTTCGACCGACGATGCACACGCGCTCGTTCGCCTCGATGGAGAGGTCGACATGTTCGAGCAGGAGAGGGCCGCCGATGCTGAAGTCGACGCGCTGGAGTTGGATCAGAGACATCCCGCCAGTTTAAGGGATGCGAAGAAAAAGACGCGGCCCCGCTCAATGTGTGCGCGTAGCGGCCGATAGGAAGGAATACGGGTGATCCGCGGGATGTGGCGTGACCAGGGCAGGGGCATTGCTTTTCAAGGAAAAATTGCGACTTCCCACGTGAAAAAGAGCTTTCGCCCTACGTCATTTGCGGGCACACTCCCTTGAAACGTAGACAAAGCCTTCACGGTGAAATTTACGTTACGACGGCGCCACGGGCGCCGTTCTTATTTATCGTCCATGGAAACATGGACTTATGTGATCTAATTCAAGTATTGTCTGGCCCTGTTCCGGTGTGGTTGCAGTTCAGGGTCTGTAACGCCGGATAACGCGGCGGCGAAGCGAGGAATCGGGGTGGCTATCAAGTCCAACACGCCGGCCAGGGCAGCAACCTGGCGCCAAGGTCTGCTCGCGCTGTTCATGAGCGTCGCAGGCAGTTTTGCGAGCGTGGCCCACGCCGGTTACGCCGCCATCGTGATCAACGAAGCCGACGGCCAGGTCATTACGGCCGTGAACGCCGATGAGCCGAACCATCCCGCGTCGCTCGCCAAGATGATGACGCTGTACCTCGCCTTCCAGGCCGTGCAGAACGGCACGCTGAAGATGGACCAGGAACTGGCTGTGTCGTCGTGGGCTGCCAACAAGGCGCCGACCAAGCTCGACCTGCGCAATGGCCAGACCATCACCGTCGAAGACTGCGTGCTCGGCATGATCACCAAGTCGGCCAACGACGCCGCCACCGTGGTGGCCGAAGGCCTCGGCGGTTCCGAAGGTCACTTCGTCGAAATGATGAACGCGCAGGCCCAGCTGCTGGGCATGAGCAACACCCATTTCGCCAACGCCTCGGGCCTGCCCAGCCCGGAAGACAGCACCACCGCCCGCGACATGAGCAAGCTGGCCATGGCGCTGTACCACGACTTCCCGCAGTACTCGCACTACTTCTCGACCAAGGAATTCATGTTCCGCGGCCAGCTGGTGCGCGGTCACAACAACCTGATGGACAAGTATCCGGGCATGGACGGCCTGAAGACCGGCTTCACCAATGCCGCCGGCTTCAACCTGGCCTCCACCGCCGTGAAGGATGGTCGTCGCCTGTTCTCGGTGGTGATGGGCGGTCGCACTGCCTCCGTGCGCGACAAGCTGATGGCGCGCCTGCTGGACGACGGTTTCGAGAATCAGGAAACCCCGCCGGAACTCGTCGCCCAGGCTGGCGAGGCGCCGGCTGCCGTGGGTGCCAAGGGTCGCCGGACCGCGAAGGGTGGCGTGGTGGCTGCCAAGGCAACGGCTGTCGCTGACGCCACGACCGCAGGGCGTCGTCATCACCGTCGTACGACGGGCAAGACGGATACGGCCGTGGCTGCGGCAACCTGCTCGAAGAAAAAGAAGGGTGCGACGTGCCCGGCGAGCACCACGGCGCGCAGCACGAAGGTGGCTGCGGCGTCGGGGCAGAAGGTGGCTTCTGCGGGTGGGTCGCCGGACAAGTGAGTTCGGCGGTTGCGCTGGGCTGAGATGAAAAACGGGTCGCGGAAGCGGCCCGTTTTTGTTTTTGGGCGGTGTGCGATAGCAATACATGGGCGCCGCGCTTCTACTCCCTCTCCCCTCCGGGGAGAGGGTTGGGGTGAGGGGCGGGTGCTCGCCCGACCGTTTCATTCTTTAGCCGTCATGCCGGCGTAGGCCGGCATCCAGCGCCTTTGTTTTGGATTGTCGCGTGGCGGTATTTGGCTTTTCTGAAGCTATGCCGCGATCTGGCTCGCCTGCCGCGGGCTTCCGAACCGCTGCCGCGGTCCGGGTCACTTTCTCTTGCTTGCCCAAGTCCCACGGGGATTAGCTTCGCGTCAGAAAGTAACCAAAGAGAAGGGCACCCCGGATGACGCGCCTTCCGGGCTTTCAGCCCTCCAGCTTCGCGTGCGGGTTACGGGGTTTGTCGACAGGGCATCCTGCCCTGACGACAAACTGGCTGGCATCCATGCCAGCCACCCTGCGGGCTATTCCTTCACCCGCCCGCCGCTGTCATACGGGGACCCCAAGGCAAGAGCCAGGGCAAAAGCCAGGGCAAAAGCCAGGGCAAGAGCAATACCAAGGCTCGAAGCGGTGCCTTGATCGATACCGTCGCGTTTCCCCTGTAGGAGCGCACCTTGTGCGCGACCGCGGCGTCTCGTCGTTACCGCTCCGTTGGCTTGTCGCGCACAGGGTGAGCTCCTACGGAGGTAGGAAAGGTTCTCGCGGGCTGGCCCCTCACCCCGACCCTCTCCCCGGAGGGGAGAGGGAGTAAAGCTGAGGCGGCGTCTAGTTGCTGGCTTTGTCACCATGCCATAACGAAAACGGGCCGCTTTCGCGGCCCGTTTCAAAAGCAAAGCAAGCGTTGCTTACTTCAGCTTGGCATCGGCGCGCAGCGCTTCGGCCTTGTCGGTCTTTTCCCACGAGAACGTGGTGTAGGTCTTGCCGTCCGGACCCTTCACTTCCTGCGGGGTGCGGCCGAAGTGACCGTAGCTGGCGGTCTGCTGGTACATCGGGTGCACCAGGTCCAGCATCTTGATGATGCCGTACGGGCGCAGGTCGAAGTGCTTGCGGATCAGCTTCTCGATCTTTTCGTCGGCAATCTTGCCGGTGCCGAAGGTGGTGACCGAGATGGAGGTCGGTTCGGCCACGCCGATGGCGTAGCTCACCTGGACTTCGCAGCGGTCGGCAATGCCGGCAGCCACGATGTTCTTGGCGACGTAACGGGCAGCGTAGGCAGCCGAACGGTCAACCTTCGACGGATCCTTGCCCGAGAATGCACCACCACCGTGACGGGCCCAGCCGCCGTAGGTGTCCACGATGATCTTGCGGCCGGTCAGGCCGCAGTCGCCCACCGGGCCACCGATGACGAACTTGCCGGTCGGATTGATGTGGAACTTGGTGCCCTTGTGCAGCAGCTTGGCCGGCAGCACGGGCTTGAGGATGTGCTCGCGCACGGCCTCGATCAGGTCCTTCTGCTTCACGCTCGGATCGTGCTGGGTCGACAGCACCACGGCGTCGATGGCGGTGGCGACACCGTCTTCGTAACGCAGGGTGACCTGGCTCTTGGCGTCCGGGCGCAGCCACGGCAGCGGCGAGTTCTTCTTCTTGCGGACCTTGGCCTGCTGCTCCACCAGACGGTGCGAGTAGTAGATGGCCGCGGGCATGAAGTCCTTGGTCTCGTTGGTGGCGTAGCCGAACATCAGGCCCTGGTCGCCAGCGCCCTGTTCTTCCGGCTTCTTGCGATCCACGCCCTGGTTGATGTCCGGCGACTGCTTGCCGATCAGGTTCAGCACGCCGCAGGTCTCGCCGTCGAAGCCGACGTCGGAGGAGTCATAGCCGATGTCGGTGATGACCTTGCGGGTCAGCGCTTCCAGGTCGATCCAGGCGCTGGTGGTGATTTCGCCGGCGACGATCGCCACGCCCGTCTTCACCATCGTTTCGCAGGCCACGCGCGCACGCGGATCCTGCGCGATGATCGCATCGAGGACGGCATCGGAGATCTGGTCGGCGACTTTGTCCGGATGGCCTTCGGAGACCGACTCGGAGGTGAAGAGGAAGTTGCTCATCGCGGGTTATATCCTTCCTTACGGATAAAGAGATAAAAGGGGGTGGCGCATGATACACGGCCTCCCCCCGGTTTGCAGCCTCAGCATGGCCCGGGGACATGACGATTTCATGCCGATTCAGCCATTTGGACGGCTTTGCGGCTGCGCCTGAGACGCCAAAACCGCCCTGGAGGCGGCGGTGCCACTCGTAAGAGTACTCCGATGGGGCGTTTGGCGAATCGGCGGGGCGGGGGTTCACCGGGCCCGCGTCCCAGAGCATCGTTCCAGCTCCAGCTCCAGCTCCAGCTCCAGCTCCAGCTGCCGCTCCCGTCTTCGCCCTTGCCCTTGCCTCAATTCACGCTCCCCCTCACGGTCATTCCGGCGAAGGCCGGAATCCAGTGCCTTTTGCCCTGCGAGCCTCGATGCAAAAGCAAGGTCGCTGGATTCCGGCCTTCGCCGGAATGACGGTGAGGGAATATCGGTGGTGAGGGAGTATCGACGCTGAGGAATTAGCAACGGCGGAGGAAATCGACGACGTGGAAACCGCGACGACGTGGAGTCAGGAAGCGCGCAAGCCACCTACGTTGCCAAACACGCCTGGCGGCCCGGGGTGAACGGACTAGACCAAAGCCCGTCACCCAGCCTGCCGAATGCGCACAAACCCATCCTCGCTCCAGTCCTCGCTGCCCACGCCGTGGCGCACGAAGAACAGGCCTTCCGGGTCGTAACGCCGCTTGGCTGCCGCCAGTCGCGGGTAATTCGTGCCCCAGAACGAGGTTTGCCAGCCGCGCTCGAAATAGTCGCTCTCCGAGACATAGGAGCCAGCGCCGGGTGCGACTTCGAGCAGCGCGTCCATGCATTGGTCGATGCGAACCTTTTCGCGCCGTGCGTCTTCCAGGTCCGGCGACACGCCCATGCCGGGAAAAGCCGGAGCACTCTCGCTGCCGGTGATGGCCAGGGCAAAGGCGTCCATGGCCCCGGGATTCATGGCGGTATCGCGTGAGCGCGCCACCGCATCGGCCGGCGCGCCGGCCAGCCCCTTGTTGAAGTGCAGCGAGAAGCCCCAGTGCTTGGAAGCCCGGAACATTGCCTCACCCAGCGCATCGCTCTGCCGCTCGTCCAGCAGCGACTGCGGCAGCCAGCCTGAGCGATAGCCGTGGATGAACTGTCCCACCTGTCCTTCGTCGCCGGCCCATAGCACGTGATCGCGCGGGGCGTCGGGCCGGCTGTCGGGGACGATCAGCTGTGGCGCGTGTTGGCGGAAGAATTCAGCATCCCAGAAATGCCGCGCGGGCAGCGCGATGACGCGCACTTCTTCCTTGATGCTGTAAGCGCTGCGTGCCTTCACCCATGCGAGGAAGGGCGCCCACACCTGTGCGGCTTCCTGCTGGCTCAAGCCCTGGAACACCATCGACAGGTGCAGCATGTTCTCGTGGAACTTCAGTTGCTCGCCCCAGTGCGGATTGAACAGCGCGTCGCGATAGAAGCGCATGGCTTGTGCGATGAGCGCGCGGTACGACGCGTCGGAGTCGGCCTGTATCACGCCGAACACGGCGCCGAACGTGTCGGGCAGGTCGTGCGTGAGAAGGGTCAGCTTTGTCACCACGCCGATGCTGCCGCCACCGCCGCCCTTGATGGCCCAGAACAATTCGGGTTCCTGGCAGGCGTTGACCACGTGCACCTTGCCGTCCGCCGTCACCACTTCCGTTTCCAGAAGATTGCCGCTGGCACTTCCGAAGCGCTTGGAGAAACTGCCGAAGCCGCCGCTTTGCACCAGGCCGGCCACGCCGACGGTCATGCAGCCTCCGCCTTGAACGTAGCGCCCGCCTTGGGTGGTCACGGCGTTGTATGTGTCGACCCACATCGCGCCTGCTTCCACGGTAACGGCGGGGCGCGGCGCCATCGATGTGACACAGCCCTGTGGCACGAAAGCATCGTGCATGGCCATGCGATTCATGTGGCGCGTCCAGATCAGCAGCGAATCGGGTGCAACCGACGTCCCCTGATAGCTGTGGCCGCCACCTTTCACCACCAGCCGCAGGTGGTGCTTGCGGGCGAAATTCACGGCGGCCACGACATCACCGGTGTTCTCCGCGGCCACGGCGTAGACGCTCGGGCGCGACGTCCACGCATCGGCCCAGCCGCTGGTCTGGGTGAGGGACGGCGTGTCGCCGAGGTAATAGGGATTGCGGACCTGCTTCAGTGCCTCCTGGCGCACCTCGTCGGCAACGCCGTGATCGAACGGCGAACGGAGTGGCTGCAGTCGACCGCCGACGGCCTGCCGAAGCTGGTTCCACTCGGCGTCCGACGGCCAGCCGGGATCGCCGGGACGAACACGGGAACGCAGGCCGGTCAGCGCGCCGGCTGCCTGGCGAGCAACGCCCACGGCGGGCGACAGCGCCAGGGGAAGCAGGGGCAGGGTGAGGGCGGCCTTCAGCAGATCGCGACGATGCATGGCGAATTCCCCGGGGTTTGGATCAGCCCACTCTGGGCCAAACCCGCCGAGCGACAACCCTGGAGTGACGAACCGCGCCCGCCCGGGGACGAGCGGCGGCCGCTCGGTGACCGGCGTTGGACATACCTGTCGAGACAGACATAATCGAAGGCTCCCCTCATCTCCCCGGAGCGAGTGAATGAAGCGACTGACCTGGCTGGTCTTCTTCCTGACGACCCTGGTGGCATCGGCCATCGCGCATGCAGACAGCGCACCGCCCTCGCACTGGACGCCGGACATCAACGCGTTTGTCGCCGCCGACCATGAGCACCCGCCGGTTCAACATGGCGTGCTGTTCATCGGCAGCTCGTCCATTCGTTTCTGGGCGTCGCTGGCAGAGGATTTCCCCGGCGTGCCGGTCATCAACCGCGGCTTTGGCGGTTCGGCCCTGCCCGACTCCACGTTTTATGCCGACAAGATCGTGTGGCCGTACAAGCCCAACCTGATCGTGATGTACGCCGGCGACAACGACATCAACGATGGCGCCACGGCCGAGCAGGTGCTGGCTTCGTTCCAGAAGTTCGTCGCACGCGCCCGCGAAGGCGTGCCGAACGTGCCGGTCGTCTACATCTCCATCAAGCCGAGCATCGCGCGCCTGAACCTGTGGCCGACCATGAAAGCCGCGAACGACAAGATTCGCGATTGGGCCGCCACGCAGAAGAATGTCCGCTTCGTGGATATCGCCCCCGCCATGCTTGATGCGCAGGGCAAGCCGCGCGCCGAACTGTTCCGCCCGGATGGCTTGCACATGTTGCCCGCCGGCTACGCGCTGTGGGTCGCCACGCTCAAGCCCGTGCTCGCCGATTATGGCTTCGTGGTGAAGTCGTCGCCGTGAGTTTTCTACGTGCCGCCGGTGAATCCGGTGGCACAGCTTCCTGCGTTTCCTTCGCATGAACGTGTGCGGGTGTTCGGCTAGCCTGCGCCGACAACCAACAGGGGGAAGGAACGATGAAGCGGTGGTGGTTCGTCGCGGTAGGGATGCTGTGTGGTTCGTTGCATGCGCAGTCCGTGAGTGCGCCGGCGCTGAAGGCGGGCGATAGCTGGGTCTACGTCGATACGGTGGAAACCGGCACGCAGGGCTGGTCGCAGAAAAGCGTCAGCGTCACCGTGGAGCGCGTGGACAGCGACAGCATGCTGGTCGCCAACAAGCAGGAAGGATCGACGCAGCCTGCGGTGGAGCACCTGGTTGGCATCGACTGGAGCCGCACGCGTGACGTCAACGGCAAGCAGCAACAGGTCAATCGACCGCTCGCGTTCCCGCTGACGCAAGGCAAGAAGTGGCACGTGGAATACACCGAAGCCAACCCGAACAAGCAGCACACCAGCGAGACCATTGGTGATGACTATGTCGTCGTTGGCTGGGAAGACGTGAAAGTGCCAGCCGGCGCCTTCAAGGCCGTGAAGATCGAGGCGCAAGGGCAGTGGTCGGCCATCGTGGCGCCAGGCGTAACCACCGATTTGCATGGACAGGTGAACGCGAACGGTGCGCTCAGCGTGTCGCAGAGCCAGATCACCCGCCCGCACACGGTCAGCGGCCGCCTGTACAAGGCCTTCTGGTACGTGCCCGAGCAGAAGCGCTTCGTGAAGTCGGTGGAGGAGTACTACGACAGCAAGGGCGTGCGTTCTTCCCGCTACACCGAAGAACTGCAGTCGTCGAAGCTGGCCGGTTGATCCGGCCGCTTCAATACACCAGCGCCCGCGCCTGCACGAAGGCGAAAAAGAACACCGCGTTCGGATCGTTGCGCACGGCCTGCAATTCGCCGCGCATGCCCTCGACCGTCGCGGTGTCCACCTTGCCGGTAGCCACCAGCTGGTCGGCTGCCGACAACAGCACTTCCTCCCAGAACTCGATCATCTGCTTGCGCTTGCCGGGCTGGCGGTTGTCCAGGTGGAAACTCTTCACTTCCGTCTGCACATCGCGATAGCCGCCGGCCAGCAACAGGTTGCCCAGCTTGGCGCCGATGAATGGATCGCCGCCGCTGTCGTACTGATGATCGTTGAACGCCATCCAGTAACGCAGCAGGTGCGGTGAATACGGATCGAGAAAGAACGAGGTATTGAGCACCTCGGTGACATAGATCACCGCGCCAGGCGCCAGCACGCGGCGCACTTCGCTCAACACGCGCGCCGGGCTCGGCATGTGTTCCAGCACCCAGCAGAGATACGCCGCATCGAAACTGCGGTCGGCGAAGGGCAGGTCGGTCGCATCCGCCTGCTGCAGGGTGTAACGCGCCGTGCACCATGCCGTGTTGATCAGGTTGCGTTCCGCCGCATCCAGCTGCGCTGCCGAGCGGTCGATGCCGGTGACATGCAGGTTGGGAAAGCGCCGCAACAGGATTTCCGTCTGCGCACCGACGCCGCTGCCCACTTCCAGCAGGCGCGTGGCCTCGCTGTAGTCGATGCGGCTGAACAGCTTGGTTTCGAACATGCGGGCCTGGCGCACCAGCCGCGATTGCTCTTCCGACGAAAAGCCGTGGATATAGGGAAACTCACCCGTGGCGATGCTGTTCACGACGGCCGCCCCGCATCAGGGAATACGGCACGCACGCTACGCCGGCTCGTGTCGAGGGAAAGTCGCCGCGTTTACTGTGGCCTGGGCATGGCTCGGGCATGAGCCTGGATGAAAGCCAGCACATCCACCAGCGTTGGCGCGCCACCCTTCATGGGTCGGGACAACGCGAACAGCAACGCTTCGTGCCCCACGCCGGGATACGTGCGCAAGGTGCTGTCCTCGTGCAACACCTGCGTGGCGCGATACAGCGAAATCGCGTTCGACGGCTCCACTTCGTCGTCGTCCGTGCCCTGCAGCAACAGCATGGGCGGCTCCTCGCCGCGCACATACGACACCGGTTGGCCCCGGCGCTGCTGTTCGGGCGTGGTGCCGAACACGCCAAGCATGATCGGATCGTCCTGCGGCACCGGCACAAAGTCGTAACAGCCCGCGAGGCCAATAAAGCCCGCCAGATCCGCTGGCTTCAATCCATGGCGGCCCAGCCATTCGGGCGATGTCGCGAGCAGCGCGGCGATTTGTCCGCCCGCCGAATGACCCATCACGAAGATGTCGTCCGGTGCACCGCCCATCGCTTCAGCGTGCGCATGCGTCCACGCCACGGCGGCGGCCGCATCCCGCATGAAACCGTCCAGCGTGACCTGCGGGTATTTTCGGTAATCCGGAATCACGGCGATGACACCATGCGCGGCCAACGTCGTGCCGACAAAGCGATACCACGCGCGTTCGCCGTTCACCCACGTACCGCCATAAAAGAACACCACCACTGGCGCGTGTTCCGCATGCGTAGGCGCGTAAACATCCAGCGCCAGCCCGTGCTCTGCGTCGAACACCTGGTTCGGTTGCTCGACAATGTCGCGACGCTGGTCGGTCGCGTTGAGGCCGGAGAACAGCGTGGCCTCGCAGCCGCCAAGCAACGTGGCTGCGCAGAGCAGCAACAGCTGTCCTGCCGCGCGAAGCAGCAGGGATGTGCGCGAACGTGTCGGCGGCATGGCATGGACTATCAGGGGAGCGCGGCCATCATGCCGTGAAGCAGCGCGCAAAGGCTTGCGACGTGATCGGTCAGGCGGCTAGAAGCACGCCATCCTGCAGGTTGGCGAAATATTCGCGCGTGAGGCGCAACTGGTCCTGCGCATTCTCCGCGCGGTTCACCACGTGGCGGAACGCGGCGTTCTCCGGGCGATCCTTGGCGTACCAGCCCAGGTGCTTGCGCGCGATGCGCACGCCCTGCAGTTCGCCGTAGAACGCATAGAGCTGTTCCAGGTGGTGCACCAGGATCTCGCCCACTTCAGCGGGCGTCGGCTCGGGAAGGATGTCGCCGGTAGCGAGGTAATGGCTGATCTCGCGGAAAATCCACGGGCGACCCTGCGCGCCACGCCCCACCATCACGGCGTCGGCGCCGGTGGCATCGAGCACGTGCTTGGCCTGCTGTGGCGTCACCACGTCGCCGTTGGCGAGAATGGGAATGCCCACGCTCGCCTTTACCGCGGCGATGGTGTCGTATTCGGCGTCACCTTCGTATTTGTCCGCGCGCGTGCGGCCATGCACGGCGAGTGCGGCAATGCCGGCATCCTCGGCGATCCTGGCAATCGTCAATGCGTTCTTGTTCTGACGATCCCAGCCCGTGCGGATTTTCAGTGTGACCGGGATATCCACGGCGTCGACGACGGCCTTCACGATGCGCGCCACCAGCGGTTCATCCTGCAGCAGTGCCGAACCCGACCACACGTTGCACACCTTTTTGGCGGGGCAGCCCATGTTGATGTCGATGATCTGGGCGCCGTTGGCCGCGTTGTAGCGGGCGGCTTCGGCGAGCATCGCCGGGTCGTAGCCGGCGATCTGCACGCTCACCGGTTCGGGTTCACCGTCGTGATCCATGCGCTGGCGCGACTTGCGCGTCTGCCACAGCCGCGGATCGGCGTTGGTCATTTCCGACACGGCCAACCCCGCGCCCAGCCGTTTGCACAGCAGGCGGAAAGGCTTGTCGGTGACGCCGGCCATGGGCGCGAGCACCACGGGCGGGTCGATGCGGTAGGGGCCGATCTGCATCCGCCTATTGTAGCGGGTGAGCGCCGACGGCTTGGCCACAGTCACGCGTGCTAGCGTTTCCGGGTCTCCGAAACGGGCCATCCGCATGTTTGTACGAAAGTTTTTGCTCCTGCTGTGCTGTCTGCCTGCGCTGGCCTGGGCGCATCACGACGACAAGGGACTGCGCGATGCCACCGTGCTGATCGTGCGTCATGCCGAGAAAGCCAGCGATGGCGCGGGCCTCAGCGCGCAGGGCGAGCAGCGCGCCCAGGCCTATGCGAGCTATTTCGATCCCTGGCGCGAAGGCGGCGAAAGCCTGTTGCCGCAGCGATTGATCGCCACGCGGGACAGCAAGGAAAGCGCACGGCCACGCCTGACCCTGACGCCGCTGTCGCAGACGTTGGGCTTGCCCATCGAGCAACCGTATGCGGACGACCAGGTGGACGGCCTGGCGCGGTCGCTGCGCGAAAACAATCACGCCAATGTGGTGCTGATCGCCTGGCATCACGGCCATATCGACAAACTGATCGATGCGCTGGGCGGCAAGGCCGGCAAGATCACCGGCCGCAAGTCGTGGCCCGAGGATGTGTACAACTGGGTGGTGGAGCTGCATTTCGACCACCACGGGGATTTGGATGCGTCGCGCAGCCGGCTGGTGGTGGAGCACCTGCTGCCGGGTGATGGCCGTTAGGCGTTCCGTCGCGTCGGGACAATCGGCTATCCCTCACCGTCATTCCCGCGAAGGCGGGAATCCAGCGACTTTAGCTCTCCGGGAAAGCTGAAGAGCGGAAAGTCACTGGATTCCCGCCTTCGCGGGAATGACGGTAAGGCGGAGTTACGCCCCAGCGAGGACGCGCGGGCTCAATGCGCCACCACCGCACCTTCCATCGCCGCCCGCTCATGCTTGTGCTTGAACAGCACCGCAAACAACACCGCCACGATCAGCGAATACACCGCAAAGGTGATCCAGATGCCGTGCCAGTCCTTGCTCTGGTCCGGGCGGGTGAAGAACGCCTCGATCACCAGGCCGCTGATGGAGCTGCCCAGCACGGCGCCGATGCCGTTGGTCATCAGCATGAACAGGCCCTGCGCGCTGGCGCGGATCGAGGGATCGCTCTGGCCTTCCACGAACAGGGAGCCCGAGATGTTCAAGAAGTCGAACGCCATGCCGTACACGATGCACGACAGCACGATCATCCACAGGCCCGGGCCCGGGTCGCCGTAGGCGAACAGGCCAAAGCGCAGCGTCCACGCCAGCATGCTGATCAGCATCACCGTCTTGATCCCGAAGCGGCGCAGGAAGAACGGAATGGCCAGGATGAACAGCGTTTCGGAGATCTGCGAGATGGACATGATGATGGCGGGATAACGCACCGCCACCAGGTCCTTGTACGCATCCATCTTGGCGAAGTCGTGCAGGAACGTATCGCCATAGGCATTCGTCAGTTGCAGCGCCGCGCCCAGCAGCATGGCGAAGATGAAGAACACCGCCATGCGCGCATCGCGGAACAGCTTGAACGAGGTGAGGCCGAACGTATCCAGCCACGACTGGTTCGCGCTGCGCTGGAAGCGCGGCGGGCAGGCCGGCAGCGTGAACGCATACAGGCCCAGCAGTACGGCCGCACCCGAGGCCACATAGAACTGGCCGGACGAGGTTTCCAGGTGCAGCAGGCTCACCGTCCACAGCGCGGCGATGAAGCCCACCGTGCCCCATACTCGGATCGGCGGGTAATCGCGCACGATGTCCTTGCCGTCGCTCTTGAGCGCGTTGTACGCCACCGCGATGGAGAGCGAGATGGTCGGCATGTAGAACATCATGTTGAGCAGCATCACCCAGAACATCAGGCCGGGCGACTGCACCATCGGTACGCAGAACAACGTGATGGCGCCGCACAGGTGGAAGATGCCGTAGAGCTTCTCCGCATTGATGTACTTGTCCGCGATGACGCCCGCGATGGACGGCATGAACAGCGACGCGATGCCCATGGTGGAGAAAATCGCGCCGAACTGCGCGCCCGACCATTGCTTGGTCTGGAACCAGTACGCGCCAATGGTGAGCAGCCACGACCCCCATACAAAGAATTGCAGGAAGTTCATGGCAATCAGGCGCAGTCGCAGGTTCATCAGCGTCGTCGTGTGCTTCAAGGGTGGTGGAAGTCGGGGAGCGCAGGCTTGCGTCGACGGGCCGGTCGTTGGCCGGGCCTGTCAGGGCGAGGTGGATTCCCCTTGCAGAGGGCCTTAAGACGAGCCAAGGCCGTGCCAAAATAAGGGCAGACTAGAGGAGCGGTGCGGTGGCGACAAGTTGCGCCGCCACGAAGCCCTGACGCTCCCTTCCCCGAGGAGACCCCTTTGAGCCTGTTCCTGACGATTGCCCTGGTCCACCTGGTGGCGCTGTTGAGCCCCGGTCCGGATTTCTTCTTCGTGTCGCAGACAGCCGTGAGCCGCACGCGGCGCCAAGCCATGTTCGGCGTCATCGGCATCACCCTCGGCGTGGTGGTGTGGTCCGCGCTGGCGCTGGCGGGCCTGCAATTGCTGCTGCAGCGCCTGGCGTGGCTGGAACGGTTGATCGCCATTGCCGGCGGGCTTTATCTCGCCTGGATGGGCGTGAAGATGCTGCGTGGCGCGCTCAAGGCGCCGGCTGTTGCGGGAGAGCCCAAGGCGGCGCTGCAGCAGAGCGACTGGGCCACCCTGCGGGCAGGGCTGCTGACCAACCTGTCCAATCCCAAGGTGGTCATCTACTTCGGCAGCGTGTTCTCCGCGTTCCTGGGCGATCGCGTCGACACGGCGACCCGCTGGGGGCTGTGGACCCTGGTGATACTGGAAACCTTCGTGTGGTTCACCGTCGTGGCCGGCGTGTTCGCCTTGCCGGCGATGCGTCGCGGTTATCTGCGCCTGTCGCGCTGGATCGATGGCCTGGCCGGCGCCGTGTTCGTAGCGTTCGGCCTGCACCTCATCTTCTCGCACAAGGGCTGACTGGCGACGGCCGACTCAGCGTGAGCGGCCGTCGTAGTGCCTTACCGGCAGCGCATCCAGATCAATGCCTTCCAGGCAGCGCACGTTGATCGCCGCCATGGGTTTGCCATCGGGGCCGGTGCCCTCGCAGTAGGCGTGGATGCCGCAGTTCGTGCAGAAGATGTGCTGGATCACGTGCTTGTTGAACAAATAGCTGTGCGTATGCACGTTCGATGTGTGCAGATGAAACTGCTCGCGCGGCACGAACCAGAGCAATGCGCCCTTGCGCTGGCACATCGAGCAATTGCAGCTCATGACTTCGTTGGGTTCGCCGTCCACGGTGAACTGCACGTTGCCGCAATGACAGCTGCCTTTCATGGTGAACCTCCCATACGTTGAATTCAGGGCAGCAGCTTGCCCGGATTGAGGATGCCCTCGGGGTCGAACGCCGCCTTTACATTGCGCATCAAATGCAGCGTCGATGCCTGCAGCGCGAGCGGCATGAATTCCTTCTTCACCAGCCCAATGCCGTGCTCGCCGGACAGCGTGCCCTCCAGCGAAATCACCAGCGCAAAGATCTCGGCGAGACACGCGTGCGAGCGCTCGCGTTCGGCGTCATCACGCGGCAGCAGGTTCACGTGCAGGTTGCCGTTGCCGGCGTGACCGAAGCTCACGATCAACACGTCGTGCTTCTTCGCGAGCGTCTTGATGCCATCCACCAGTTCCGGCAGGTGGCTGACCGGCACCACGACATCCTCGTTGATCTTGTTCGGCGAAATGGTGCGCTGCGCGGGTGAGAGCGCCTTGCGTGCGGACCACAGCGCCTGCGTTTCCTCCGCCGTTTCGGCGACGCGCAAGTCTTCCAGTCCATCGCCACGTGCCGCACGGGACACCGCTTCCACGGCGCTCGGAAGCGTTTCGGGTTCACCATCCACTTCGATCATCAGCATGGCGCCTGCGAGTGGCACGGTGTCGCCGCCGTAGTCGCGAGCGAGCTTCAGCGCCACGTCGTCGATGAATTCGAGCGCGCATGGCGTGACCGGTTGCGCCATGATGCGTGCGACGGCGCGTGCGGCGGCAGAAACATCCTTATATGTGGCGCGAAGGGTGCGCAGCCCGGAGGGTTTGGGCGTGAGCTTCAACGTTGCCTCGGTGATCAGCGCGAGCGTGCCTTCCGAGCCGATTAGCAGACGCGTCAGGTCATAACCGGTGGCGCCCTTGCTGGTGTAGGTACCGCAACGAAAGCCTTCGCCTGTGCCTGCCACTGCGCGCAGACCCAGCGTATTTTCACGCGGGCTGCCGTATTTCACCGTACGCGGCCCCGCGGAGTTGCAGGCAAGATTTCCACCGATGCTGCACCAGGGCGACGATGACGGATCGGGTGGCCAGAAGAAACCATGCGGCTTCAGCGCCTGCTGCAGGTCGCCATTGAGTACACCGGGCTCCACGACCGCCAGGCGGTTGTCGGGATCAATGCGCAGGATGCGATTCATGCGCTCGAAGCTCACCACCACACCGCCATCCACTGGCACGGTGGCGCCCGTGGTGTTCGTGCCGCGACCGCGTCCGATCACTGGGACGCGATGCGCGCGACACGCCTGCACGAGTGCCTCGGTTTGCTCGTGCGTGGTGGGAAATACCACGGCATCGGGCAGGGCATTACGGCGCGAATTGTCATAGGCATAAGCCAGGCGCTCGGCCATGCCGGTGGCCAGCGCATCGCCAGGGAAGTGAGTGGCCAATGCCTGGAGCAGACTGTCGGGTAGGTTCATTTCCCCAGTATCCCACTCTGCGGCAGCTGCGGGAGGCGATTCAGTTCACCGGCAATGCCGCCGTGGCGCTCGCATTGGCGGGGGATGGTGTCGGCGCCTCCGGCAGAAGCGCCTCGATGCGCTGGCGGACATACGGATAGAACGGATTGGAACTGATGCGCAGCACATCCGTGATATTGAGGATGAGCGCGCCACGCTCGCCACGTGGCGCCACCGTGCCAAGGCGAATGCCATAGTTCTCCGACGTGTCGGGTTCGGTCCCGTACAGCGGGTCGTTGGAGGGGAAGGGCAGCGCTATGTGCGACAGCGAAAAGATGTTGTCCGGATAGAGATACGGCAACGGGGTAACCGCGGCCGTGGTCTGGCCGGCGTCGGTGCTGCGGGCGACAGTATGGCTGTCATTTTCCGCGGCGTTGCCAATCACCGTGCTGCGAAAAGCTTGCGGCCCCGGCGGCAGCAAGCGGCTCAATGCCGTGCGCGAGCTGGGCTTCAACAGTGAGTCGAAGCGATGGTCGCGATTGACGTCGAACAGCACGACCTCACTGCCGTTCTTCGGGAGGTGCGCATACAACGTGCGCATCACGGCAGGCGCACTCACCGTGTCGTCCACCACGGACTGGAATGTAAGGATGGGCGGCAGCCTGGCAAGTTTGTTGTCGCGCGCCATGCGCAGCATCTGGCTGCGGATTTCATCCGTGAGCAAATACGACTGGCGCGCAGCATTCACGGGAAACGAGTTGTACTTGTACGGGTTGTATTCCGGAAGCAAGTCCAGCCACGCCGCTTTCGCAAATCCCGGCAGCAATGCGGGCAATCCGGCAAGGCCCGCGAAGCGCGCAAACGTGGTAACGCCGATCATCGGCGACAGCAGCACGAGTCGTGTCGGCATCGCCAGATCGTCATGCTCGCAGGCATCGAGTGTGTACTTCACGGCGAGTGCGCCGCCGTTCGAATAACCCACCATATGAATCGGCAGGTTCGGTCCCGCGCGCCGCTTCGCCTCCCGCATGGCAAGGCGCGTTGCCGCCAACCATTGCGGCCAGTCGGCCTTGGTGAGCCCCGCCGGTACCGTGCCATGCCCCGGTACGCGCAAGCCGATGGCGATGAAGCCGTGCGCGCGGTACAGCTCCGCGATATCGCGCAAGCTGTACGGTGAATCCGTCAGGCCATGAATCAACACCACCACACCCGTGGGCTGGCCGGTCGGCTCCAGCACGTAGGAGTGATTCCAATCGTGCGCGAAGTGCCCCGGATACATCGGCGCACCTTCGAAGTAACGATTCGTGGCCACGCGTTCGTCTGGCGCGAGCTTGTCCGTCACCTGCGTCTTCATCTCATCGAACGCATGGCGCTCGGCGTCGAGATAACCGGGCCAGTCGGTGGCATCGAGTTGCGATGGAGAAAGCTCATCCGGGACGTATGTCTGCCAGGGCGCGAGCGGATCACCCTGCTGCGAATCCCAGGCGCGAATGGCCAGCAGGGAAACCAGGAACACGAGGACAACGATGGCTGTCCATTTGCCAAGCTTGACCAGCACTCGAAGCATGGTGATCCCCTTGCGTTCGGACCGGCCCATTGGCGGCCCGCTGCGGCGAGTGTGACCGGGAAAACATGTGTAAACCGTAGACGGCCGTCGCGTTCGCCCGGGCTCAGCAGGTTTCGAAGGCGCTGCGCCACCAGTTCATCGAGGCGTTCCCCACGGGGCCGTCGTAACTCACCACGTCAAAGCGGCAGGCGCGGTTGGCGTGTGCAGGGTGTGATGCGAGCCAGAGTTCGGCCGTCTTGATGAGCTTGCCCTGTTTGGCCGCATTGACCGTGGCCGCGGCATCGCCACGCGTGCTGGTCAGGCGGTGGCGAACCTCGACGAACACCACGGTGTCACGGTCCAGCATCACCAGGTCCAGCTCGCCGTAGCGCGTCGTGTAGTTGCTTGCGAGCAGCTTCAGGCCGGCGCGCTGCAGCTCGGCGCAGGCGCGCTTCTCGAATTCGGCGCCCGCTGCCCGCATCAGTGCTGCGTGGCGGGCTGGTCGGTCTGCAGCTGCGGCGAGCCGCTGGCATCGGTCGGCGGTGCGAGTGCCGGTGCGCTGTCCATCTGCAGGCTGCCGTTGATGGGACGCGCCAGGCCGTCCTGGAATTTGGCCCATACCAGCACGCGGCGGATACGGCCGAACTGGTCGGAGGTGAGCTGGCCGCTGGCGCCGGGCAGGTAGCTGCCCGGATGGGCGCGCAACCAGTCGACGTAGGGGGCGAGATTCCACGCATCCATGCCGAAGGCGAACAGTCGCGCCGACGTGCCGCGTGCAGCGGGCAGCTGGGCAGCGATGTCACCGTGGTTGGGCAGGCCGGGCTGCACGTCGAACAGCCACGGGGAGTCGCAGAATTCCACGCCTTCCAGGTCGCGGTTGGCGCCTGCGTCATCCACGCCCGCGTAGATGTGCGAGGTGCCGAACACCGGCAGATTCACGCGCGCGAGCTTGAGCTGGGGCAGCAGCAGTCGAGCCTGCTGCGGGCGCATGCTGATGAAGATACCGTTGTTGTTCGTGCCGGTCGCACTCGCGTCGGCAGCATCCGTGGGCACGCCGAGTCCACTGATGGTGGAGGCGAAATTGACGCCGGTACCCGTGAGGTTGCCCGTGCCGGCCACCTTGCCGCCGCGTGCCTCGAATTCCGCCTTGAACGACTTGGCCGCGCGCTGCGCGAAGTCGTCGCTGCTCACGATGGCCCACGCATTGGTGATGCCGTTGTCGGCCATATGGTCGGCGGCTTGCGCACCTTCGGTTTCCGGCAGCAGGCCGAATTCGCTCACGCCGCTGGCGGGCAGGCTCTTGTCGTCGGGATGGTTCAATGCGAGCAGCGGCACGGGAAGCTGCGGAAGTCCAAACAGCGCCGACACTTCACCGCGCGTCAGCGGCCCGATGACCAGCTGCGCGCCATCGTTCACGGCCTGCTGATAGGCCTTGATGGCGCCGGGTGCGGTGCCGGCGCTGTCGTAGATGCGCACGGGCGGTCGCGGCGTGTGGTTGCGTGCGGAATCGGCATAGGCCGCAAAGAAGCCTTCGCGGATCGACGTGCCCGCCGCGGCGAGACTGCCGCTGGTGGGAAGAAGCAGCGCGATGTGCGCCGGCATCTTGAAGCCCTCACGGACATTGGCGCCTTCGCCCGGCACCATGGTGCCCACTTCCTGCTCCAGGGCAGGCGCCGGATGCGCCACGGCAACACCCAGCTGCGTCAGCGCTTCATTGACCCACGGCAACATGCGATCGCTCGGCTGCATGGCGGCCGCGCGTTGCTTGAGCGGATCGACACCCAGCTTGGTCAGCGTGGAGACAATGTCCTTGCGGTTTTGCGCCTGATCGAGGCCGGTCAATTGGCCGTCCATTTCCACGCGCGTGCGCGCAGCGCCCCACAGGTCGCCGGTTTGCTGCATGGCTTGCGAGCGCAGCTCCAGCAGGCGCAATTGCAGCGACGCCGGCACGCTGATGTTCGGCTGCGTGGTGAGCTGCAGGGCCCTGGGCGCGTTGTGCTGCTTCAATGCCCATTCGGCCTGCAGCAGGTCCAGTCGGGAGGGTTCATCGCCCGTGAGGCGCTGGCGGCGGATGCCATCGAGCATCGGGCCGGCGCGGTCGAGCTGGCCTTCCTGTCGATAGGCCTCGGCAGCAAGCAGCTGGTAGTGGTCACGATCGCTGCCGGTCTGGGCCAGCGCGAGATAGGCCTGCGCCGCTTCGTCGAACTTGCCCTGGCGGGCGAGTGCATCGGCCTGCTGGCTCGCCGCGGTTTCCGCGGGCGATTTCTGTGCGGCCGGTGGTACGCAACCACTCAATGCCAGAGAAATAAGCAGGGCAACGCCTGCGGCGCGAGTCAAGCGCATGGCCAAATCCCTTCGAGCTTTTTTTGACGACATGGTCGGCGAATGGGCGATGATAGCCCATTGGGTCGCCACCCCAATGCATAGGAAACAGGAAGATGTCACAGATTCAGGCCGGCCAGCTGTGGGTGGTCGCCACGCCCATTGGCCATCGCGACGACTTTTCCGCGAGGGCCGTCGAAACCCTGCGCTCGGTCGCCGTGATCGCCGCGGAAGATACGCGGCACAGCCGTCCGTTGCTGATGCATTACAACGTGGCCACGCCGCTGGTGGCGCTGCATGAGCACAACGAGCGCGACGTGGTGGATGCCATCGTGCGGCGCCTGCAGGGCGGTGAATCGGTGGCGCTGATTTCAGATGCCGGCACGCCATTGATCAGCGATCCCGGTTTCCGTCTCGTGCGCGCTGCGCGTGCGGCGGGTATTCGCTGCATTCCCGTGCCGGGCGCCTGCGCGGCCATTGCGGCGCTGTCGGTGGCCGGTTTGCCCAGCGACCGCTTTGTGTTCGAGGGCTTTCTTCCACCCAAGGCATCGGCCCGGCGTTCGCGCTTGCAGGAACTTGCGGGTGATAGCCGTACGCTCATCTTCTATGAGTCGTCGCATCGCGTGGCCGAAAGTCTGGCTGACATGCGCGATGTTTTCGGCGAATCACGCGAGGGCGTGCTTGCGCGCGAGCTGACCAAACTGTTCGAAACCGTGATCGGCGAGCCGCTGGGCGAGCTGGCGACGCGCGTGGCGAATGATCCGGACCAGCAGCGTGGCGAATGCGTGATTCTTGTCGCCGGTCGCGGCGAGGAAACCGATGCACGCGAGGCGGAAGGGCGTCGAGTGTTCGCCATCCTGCGTGAGGAACTGCCGCCGGCGAAGGCCGCAAAACTGGCTGCGGCGATCACCGGGGCGCCGCGAAAGCTGCTCTACGAAGGCTAAAACACCGCATATGTAGGAGCGCACTTGTGCGCGACCGACGCACGGCAACATGCCCCGGTCGCGCACAAGTGCGCTCCTACAGTCAGGGAAACGCCTCTTTTCAAGACCCTTCCTCGAGCCCAATCCGCTAGAATAGGCGTTGGAGTCGGCCGGGCAGTCGCGTCGCGCGCAAGCGCATCGAGGAAAGTCCGGGCTCCGTAGGGCAAGGTGCCAGGTAACGCCTGGGCAGCGTGAGCTGACGGCCAGTGCAACAGAGAGCAGACCGCCGAACGGCACTTTCGGGTGTGCGTGGTAAGGGTGAAAGGGTGCGGTAAGAGCGCACCGCGTGCGGGGCTAACGCCGCATGGCACGGTAAACCCCACCTGGAGCAAGACCGAATAGGGGAACGATAACGCGGCCCGCGTTGTTCCCGGGTAGGTTGCTGGAGCCAGACGGTGACGTCTGGCCGAGAGGAATGACTGTCGCGCCGCAAGGCGTACAGAACCCGGCTTATAGGCCGACTCCACCTCATCCGCTACCGGTCGTCACCGTCGCGCCTTCGTCGGCGCGGTGGTGGCGACCGCGTATGGCGAGCCATGAACGGCGATTCATATCCGGTGCCTTTTCGGGGCCTCGAAGATATGACTGATGGCATGGGTCATGAGCAAAAAATCCTAGCCATTCAAACACCTTCGGGTGTTTCCTCGAAATGGCTGGAATTACTGCCAGATCACCGCCTTTCTCATTGATTCACAAGAAAAATTTCCTTGACAGTCTCAGGGGGCGAGACTATCGTGGGTTCCTGTGTGAAATCGTGGGAATTCGTGGAGCTATAGCGTCGTGTTCCAGGGCGAAACCGCCATCACCGTTGACGACAAAGGCCGGCTGGCCATTCCGACCGCGTACCGCGAGTTGGTGGCCGACGCCTGCGCCAATCGTCTGGTGATCACCTACAACCCCTTCGAGTCGGGCTGCCTGTGGCTGTTCCCGTACGCGGAGTGGGAAAAGGTGCGCGACCAGGTCAACGCGCTTCCCAAGGTCAAGGCGGCCCATCGCGACATGCAGATGAAGCTGGTGGGTGCCGCGGCCGTGGTTGAGCCCGACTCCGCCGTGCGCATCCTGCTGCCGGCGAGCCAGCGCGCAACCACGGGTATCGAGAAGAAGGCGGTTCTGCTGGGCATGGGCAACAAATTCGAGCTTTGGAGCGAACAGGCTCACCTGGCCAAGATCCGCCAGACCATCGGCGAAGACGAGATCACCAACGAGATGGCGGAGCTGCAGCTGTAACCGGCAACGGTGACAGCGCGGCGCAGTAACGGGACGGGAGCGGGAGTGCAAGCGGCATGGCCGAGCGGTTAGTGCACATCCCGGTGATGCTGGGTGAAGCAGTGGAGGGACTCGCCGTGCAGGCAGGCGGGCGGTATCTCGATGGCACCTTCGGACGCGGCGGCCACGCCCGCGCCGTGCTGTCGCGCCTGGGTCCGGACGGCCGCCTGCTGTTGATGGATCGCGACCCCACCGCCATCGCCACCGCACAGGCCGATTTCGCCAGCGACCCGCGCGTGTCCATCCGTCACGCCAACTTTTCCAGCATGGCCGAGTGGGACGAAACCGCCGGCGGCCTGGACGGCATCCTGCTCGATCTTGGCGTGTCCTCGCCGCAGCTGGACGAAGCCGCCCGTGGCTTCAGCTTCATGGCCGACGCACCGTTGGACATGCGCATGGACACCACGCAGGGTGAAAGTGCGGCCGATTTCCTGGCGCACGCGTCGGAAAGAGAGATTGCCGACGTGCTGTGGATCTACGGCGAGGAACGCTTCAGCCGCAAGATCGCCCGCGCCATCGTGGAAGCCCGCGCGGAAAATCCGATCACGCGCACCGGCCAGCTGGCCGCGCTGATCGAGCGCCTCATTGGTCGTCGCGAACCCGGCAAGCACCCGGCCACCCGCAGCTTCCAGGCGTTGCGCATTCGCGTGAACGGCGAGCTGGACGCGCTCAGCCAGGGTCTCAATGCGGCGCTGGATCTGCTCAAGGTGGGTGGTCGCCTGTCCATCATCAGCTTTCACTCGCTGGAAGATCGCGCGGTGAAGCTGTTCATTCGCGATCACTCCGGTCGCGTGCAGGGTAGTCGCCGCGGTCCGCCGGTCGCGGCTGCGCCGGCCCGTCTCGCTGCTGTCGGCAAGGCGCAATTCCCGTCCGACGAAGAGCTGTCCGTCAATCCGCGTTCCCGCGCGGCGGTGTTGCGCGTGGCGGAGTAGCTTGCATGAGGGTACTCGGCGGCCTCTTCATGTTCATCCTGATCGCGGCGGTGCTTTCCAGCGCCATTGCCGTGGTGTGGACGCGCCATGAGAGCCGCGTGCTGTTCGTCGAGCTGACCCGCCTGCAGAACCAGCGCGACGATCTCAATATTGAATACGGCAAGCTCGAACTGGAACAGGCCACCTGGGCCGAACCGCGTCGCGTGGACGACGAGGCGCGCCAGGTGCTGGGCATGGCCAATCCCAAGCCGCAAGACATCCAGCTGGTGCGCCGATGAAACCGCGCCCGCGCACCTCATCCTCCTCGCGCCGCCACGCTGCGGTGCCCAGCGCACGCCGTCGCATGCTGGTGGTGGGCGGTGTGCTGGTGGCCGCTTCGCTGGCGCTGGTGGCGCGCGCGTTTGACATGCAGGTGGTGCGCAAGGATTTCTATCAGAACCAGGCGGACGCCCGCATTTTGCGCGAGGTGCCCATTGCGGTGTCGCGCGGCACCATTTTCGATCGCAACGGCGAGCCGCTCGCGGTGTCCACGCCAGTGGTGTCGATCTGGGCGAATCCGGCCGAAGTGCTGGACAACGAAGACAAACTGCCGGCGTTGGCCAAGGCCATCGGCATGGATGCGGATGCGCTCAAGCAGTATCTGTCGCAGCGTTCCGAGCGCGAGTTCGTCTATCTCAAGCGCCAGATGTCGCCAGATGCTGCGCAGGTCGTGCTTGATCTCGCCGTGCCGGGCGTGAACGGCCAGCGCGAATTTCGCCGCTTCTATCCGTCCGGTCCGGTGACGTCGCACGTGCTCGGCTTCACCAACATCGACGACCACGGCCAGGAAGGCCTGGAGCTGGCGTTCGACGACTGGCTGGCCGGCAAGGAAGGCCGCAAGCGCGTCATCCGCGATCGCCAGGGCCACGTGGTGGAAGATCTCGACCTGGTGCGCGCACCGCAGCCGGGTCGCGACATCACGCTCAGCATCGACCGTCGCATCCAGTTCCTTGCCTACAACGAATTGAAGAACACCATCGAGCAGTCGGATGCCGACTCCGGTTCCATGGTGATCCTGGACGTGCGCAACGGCGAAGTGCTGGCCATGGTGAACTGGCCCACGTACAACCCGAATGCCTTGCGCGGCAGCAATCCGTCCAGCCGTCGCAACCGCGCGATGACCGACGTGGTGGAACCCGGTTCCACGATCAAGCCGATCCTGATGGCGGCGGCGCTGTCCAGCGGCAAGTACACGCCGACGAGCCCGATGGTCGACACTGGCAACGGCCACTTCTTCTATATCCGCAAGGACATTCGCGATACGCATTCCAACGGCATGCTGTCGCCCACCGGCATCATCGCCAAATCCAGCAACATCGGCGCCGCCAAGGTCTCGCTGACGCTGGACACCGGCCTGATGTACGACACCTATCGCGCGTTCGGCTTCGGTGCCAGCACCAACAGCGGCTTTCCCGGCGAAGCGTCGGGCTATCTGAAGCCGGGCAAGAGCTGGGGCATGCTGGAGAAGGCCATCCTGGCGTACGGCTACGGCCTCAACGTGACGCCGCTGCAGCTCACGAACGCCTACGCCACCATCGCCGACAACGGCGTGATGCACCTGCCCACCTTCGTGAAGGGTTCGGACAACGAAGCCAAGCAGATCATCGACCCCAAGGTCGCCAATCAGCTGGTGCAGATGATGGTGGCCGTGACCCAGCCGGGCGGCACGGGTGCGCCGTATGCGTGGATTGCCAACTATGGCGTGGCGGGCAAGTCCGGCACGGCGCACAAGGCGACGGCCGGCGGCTATTCCAACAGCAACTACAGCTCCGCCTTTGCCGGTGTCGTGCCCGCGTCCAATCCGCGCCTGGCCGCAGTGGTGATCGTCGACAACCCGAGGAAGGGCAGCTACTACGGCGCGCTGGTGTCGGGCCCCGTGTTCTCCAAGGTCCTGGATGGCGCACTGCGCCTGTTGGACGTGCCGCCCGACAATATCGGCCGCTGGTATGTCGGCGGGCCCTTGCAAGGACAGAACGGTTTGACGGGAAGCAAGCCGCCCGTCGTCGAAACCGTGGATGACGCCCCCGTTGACGAGGCGCCGCAATGACCGCGCGCCTCGACCAGCTGCTGCATGGCATCGCCGAGACCCCGGGTGTCGGCGATATCGTCGTTTCGGGACTCACGCTCGATTCGCGCCAGGTGCGTCCGGGCGACGCGTTCTTCGCGCTGCGTGGTACGCGTGAGCACGGCATCGCCTTTGCACGTGGTGCCGTCGAGCGTGGCGCGCGCGTGGTGTTGGCCGAAGCGCCGGCGGCGCATGTGGAAGGCCTCGGCGCGCCGGTGCTTTGGGTCGATGGCCTGCACGGCAAGGTCGGTGAAATCGCCTCGCGCTTCTTCGGTCGTCCGTCCGAGGCCATGCGCGTGATCGGTGTCACCGGCACCAACGGCAAGACCTCCACGGTGCAGCTGCTGGCGCAGGCGCTGGAGCACCTGGGTCACTGCGCGGCCACCATCGGCACGCTGGGCGCCGGCCTGCATGGCCAGATCAGCGAAGGCGAGCGCACCACGCCCGACGCCATCAACGTGCAGGGATTGTTCGCCTCGTTCCGCGAACAGGGCGCTACGCACGTGGCGATGGAAGTGTCCTCGCATGCGCTCGAGCAGGGACGTGTGGCCGCCGTGGCGTTCGATGTGGCCGCCTTCACCAACCTCACGCGCGACCATCTCGATTACCACGGCAGCATGGAAGCCTATGGCGAAGCCAAGGCCAAGCTGTTTGCGTGGCCCACGCTGGAAGCGGCGGCGATCAACGTCGACGATGCATTCGGCAAGACGCTCGCCCGGCGCATCCCACAGGCCGTACGCGGACTGCGCTTGAGCACGGAAGGTGCAGCCGACGCCGAAGTGCGCGCCACCGACATCGTTACGTCATCGGAAGGGCTGGCCTTCACGCTGCAGACGCCGTGGGGCAGCCATGCCATCCGCAGCCGGCTGCTCGGCCGTTTCAACGTGGCCAATCTGCTGGCGGTCATCGCGTGTCTTGGCGCATTGGGTGAATCATTCGATCGCATCGTCGATGCCGTGGAAGCGCTGGAGCCGATCAACGGCCGCATGAATCGCCTTGGCGGCGTTGCCGGTTTGCCGCTGGTGGTCGTCGATTACGCGCATACGCCCGATGCACTGGAACAAGCGCTGTCGGCGTTGCGCGCCCATTGCGAAGGCCAGCTGATATGCGTGTTCGGCTGCGGCGGCGAACGCGACGCAGGCAAGCGCCCGCAGATGGGCGCCATTGCCGAGCGTCTTGCCGATCGCATCATCGTGACCGACGACAACCCGCGCGGCGAAGACGGCGACGTCATCGTGGCGCAGATCGTGGCCGGGCTTCGCCAGCCCGACATGGCCACCGTAGAACGTGATCGTGCCCGCGCGATCGAAACGGCACTGTCGTGCGCCCAGCCGGGCGATGTCGTGCTGATCGCCGGCAAGGGTCACGAAACGTATCAGGAAGGCGCGCATGGCAAGCGCCCGTTTGACGACCTGGCCGTTGCACGCCAGGCGCTGGAGGTACGCGCATGATGCGCTTGAGCACCATCGCACTTTGGACTCGCGGCCACCTCATGGGTGGCGACGTGGATGTGACCGGCGTATCCATCGATACGCGCAAGATGCAGGCCGGTGACCTGTTCGTCGCCATCAAGGGCGAACGGGTGGACGGCCACGATTTTCTTGCCGAGGCGCAGGCGAAAGGCGCGGTCGCGGCGCTCGTCACGCGCAAGGTCGATTCGTCGTTGCCGCAGGTGGTGGTGGACGATACCGGCCTGGCATTGGGCGACCTGGCCAGTGCCGTGCGCGCGCAGAGCAACGTGCGCGTGATCGGCATTACCGGTTCCAACGGCAAGACCACGGTGAAGACGCTGACGGCGTCCATCCTGTCGCGCCACGGCCGCACGCACGTCAACGCCGGCAACTACAACAACGAGTTGGGCTTGCCGCTCACCTTGCTGGCCATGCCGCAGGACACCGAGTACGCCGTGCTCGAAATGGGTGCGGGCAAGCCGGGTGACATTGCCTATCTCGCTGCCATCGCGCGGCCCGATATCGGCCTCGTGAACACCATCGCGCCCGCGCATCTTGAGCGCATGGGCAGTGTCGAAGGCGTGGCCGAAACCAAGGGCGCGCTGTATCAGTCGCTGCCGGTCGACGGCGTGGCCATCATCAATGCGGACGACGCCTTCGCGAGCTTCTTTGCGGGGCTGGCGGGCACGCGCCGGCAGCTGCGTTTTGCCCTCAGCCATAAGGCGGACATTGGCGCCGACATCGTGGATCAGCGCGTTGACGGTTCGCACTTCGTGTTGAGCACGCCGGTGGGTGATGCCGACGTGCACCTGCCGCTGGCCGGTCGCCACAACATCGCCAACGCGTTGGCGGCGGCATCCATTGCGTTGGCCTTGGACGTACCGCTGGACACCATCGTGGAAGGTCTTGAGCAGGTACCGGGCGTTGCCGGCCGCTTGCAGCTGGAAACGATGGCCGGCGGTTGGACGCTGATCGACGACAGCTATAACGCCAACCCCGGTTCCGTCGGTGCCGCCATCGACACGCTGGCTCTGGCCGATGGCGAGCGCTGGCTGGTGCTGGGCGACATGGCGGAGCTCGGTGACAACGCGGTGGCACTGCATGCCGGCATCGGCGAGCGCGCACGCGAGCATCACATCGACCGCTTGTTTGCCGTGGGACCGTTGAGTGCGGCCGCGGTCAAGGCATTCGGCGAACGTGGCGAGCACTTCGCCGACAAGGCGGCGCTGGCTGCCGCACTCAAGCAACAACTGCACGGCGGCGTCACGTGCCTGATCAAGGGCTCGCGTTCCGCCGGCATGGATCAGGTCGTCGTCGCCCTTCGCGGCAACAAGAAGAATGGGGAGGGCGCATCCGATGCTGCTTGAACTTGCAGACTGGATGGCCCGGCACTTCACCGGCCTTCACCTGTTCCAGTACATCACGTTCCGCACGATCATGGCCGCGCTCACCGCGCTGGCGATGTCGCTGCTGTTTGGTCCCGTACTGATCCAGAAGCTGGCCGATCTCAAGGCCGGCCAGGTGGTGCGCAAGGATGGTCCGCAGACGCATCTGTCCAAGGCTGGTACGCCCACCATGGGCGGCGTGATGATCCTGCTGGCGGTGACGCTTTCGACCATCCTGTGGACGGACCTGCATAACCGCTACGTGTGGCTGGTGCTGGCGGTGATGCTCTGCTTCGGCGTGATCGGTTTCTACGACGACTACAAGAAGCTCGTGCTGAAGGACAGCCGCGGCCTGGCCTCGCGCTGGAAATATTTCTGGCAGTCCGTGTTCGGCCTCGCGGCCGCGCTGTTTCTTTACTACACGGCGCCTCATGGCAGCGGCTTGGCCCCGGTCGCCGAAACGGCGCTGTATGTGCCGCTGTTCAAGCAGGTGGCGATTCCGCTGGGCATCCTGTTCGTGGTGGTTGCCTACTTCATGATCGTGGGCTTCTCCAACGCGGTGAACCTTACCGACGGCCTCGACGGCCTGGCCATCATGCCGACCGTTCTTGTCTCGGGTGCGCTGGGCGTGTTCGCGTATCTCGCCGGCAACCGCGTGTTCTCCGAATACCTTGGCATCCCGTCCATTCCCGGCGCTGGCGAGCTGGCGATCTTCTGTGGCGCGCTGTCGGGCGCGGGCCTGGGCTTCCTCTGGTTCAACACGTATCCCGCGCAGGTGTTCATGGGTGACGTGGGCGCGCTGGCCATTGGCGCGGCGCTGGCGGCCATCGCGGTCATCGTGCGACAGGAAATCGTGCTGCTGGTGATGGGCGGTGTGTTCGTGATGGAAACCGCCTCGGTGATGATCCAGGTGGCCAGCTTCAAGATGACAGGCAAGCGCGTGTTCCGCATGGCGCCCATCCATCACCACTTCGAGCTCAAGGGCTGGCCCGAGCCGCGTGTGATCGTGCGCTTCTGGATCATCAGCGTCGTGCTGGTGTTGATCGGCCTTGCCACGTTGAAGGTGCGCTGATCATGATCTTCGACACCACCCAGGCCAAACGACGACAGGGTCCCCGCGGCAGCTTCGACATGCTGCTGGTGATCGCGCTCGTCGGTCTGGCGTGCGTCGGTGTCGTGATGGTCACCTCCAGCTCCATCGCCGTGGCGGACAGCCAGCACATCGGCGCGTTCTATTTCCTGAAGAAGCATCTGCTGTTCCTCGGCCTGGGCGCCGTGCTTGCCACGGTGGCCATGCGCACCGAGCTGAAGCTGCTGGAAAAGAACGCCTACCTGCTGCTCGCCGCCGCTGTCGTATTGCTGTTGCTGGTATTCGTGCCCGGCATCGGCATGCGCATCAACGGTGCGCGGCGCTGGCTCAACTTCCTGATCACCAGCTTCCAGCCGGTCGAGGCAGTGAAGCTGATCCTGGTCGTGTACACGGCCAGCTATCTGGTGCGCCATCGCGAGAGCGTGGAATCGAGTTTCTGGGGCTTGTTCAAGCCCATCGTGGTCGCCGGCATGTTCGTGGTCTTGCTGCTGCTGCAGCCGGACTTTGGTTCGGCCACGCTGATGATCGCCGTCACCATTGGCATGATCTGGATGGGCGGCGCCAATCCGGTGTTCCTTGGCGGCATGGGTCTGCCGGTGGTGGCGTTGCTGTGGTTCGTGGCGAAGTTCGAGCCCTACCGCATGCGTCGACTGACTTCGTTCGTCGATCCGTGGGCCGATCCATTCAACGATGGTTTCCAGCTCACGCAGTCGCTGATGGCTATCGGTCGTGGCGAGTGGACCGGCGTGGGCCTGGGTTCCAGCGTGCTCAAGCTGTCGTACCTGCCTGAAGCGCATACCGACTTCATTTTCGCGGTGATCTCCGAGGAATTCGGCCTCGCCGGCATTCTGTTCGTGATGGGCTTGTTCGGCCTTGCGGTGGGGCGCGGCCTGTACCTGGGCGCCAAGGGCATGGAGATCGGCCAGCGCTTTGCCGGTTTCGTAGCCTGCGGTATCTCCATGATGATCGGCCTGCAGGCGATGGTGTCCATCGGTGTGAATCTCGGTGCGCTGCCGACCAAGGGCCTCACCCTGCCGCTGATCAGCTACGGTGGTTCGTCCATCGTGTTGACGTGCGCCATGGCGGGTGTGCTGTTGCGCACCACGTATGAAATCAATCGCGCCATCGATGCCCGCCAGATGGCGTCGCGCATGCCGGCCAACGCGGTGGCTGACGCCAACGCCGCGGCTGCGCGCGAGGCGGTGACCGCATGAGCAGCCAGAAGCCCGTGCTGATCATGGCCGGCGGCACCGGCGGCCACATCTTCCCCGGCCTCGCCGTGGCCGAAGCCCTGCGTGCGCAGGGCATTCCGGTCGTATGGCTGGGTGCGGAAGGCGGCATGGAAACCAAGGTGGTGCCGGCGCACGGCATCGAGCTTGTGACCGTGCCGGTCGGTGGCCTGCGTGGCAAGGGTTTGAAGACGCGCTTGATGGCGCCGCTGATGCTGGCGCGCGCACTCTGGTCGTCGCTCTCCGCACTGCGCAAGATCAATCCGCGCAGCGTGCTTTCGATGGGCGGCTACGTGGCCGGTCCCGGTGGCGTGGCGGCGCGCATCACGCATCGCCCGTTGCTGGTGCACGAACAGAATCGCGTGGCGGGCTTCACCAATCGCAAGCTCGCCGCGCATGCGCAGCGTGTGCTGGCCGGTTTCAGCGATGCGCTGCCCAATGCCGAGTGGGTCGGCAACCCGGTGCGTGGTGCGATCGCAGCGCTGCCGTCACCGCGTGAGCGCATCAGCGGCCACACGGGGCGTCCGCGCCTGCTGGTGCTTGGCGGAAGCCTCGGCGCACGCGCGCTCAACATCGCACTGCCGCAGGCGCTCGCGCTGATGTCGCCGGCGCAGCGTCCGCAGGTGCTGCACCAGTGCGGCAACCGTGGCATCGACGAGGCGCGCGCGGCCTATGCAAAGGCCAGCGTCGAGGCGCAGATCGTGCCCTTCATCGAAGACATGGCTGGCACGTACGCATGGGCTGACCTCGCGGTCTGCCGCGCTGGCGCACTGACGCTGGCTGAATTGACGGCAGCCGGACTCGGCGCCGTGCTCGTGCCATTTCCGTATGCGGTGGATGACCACCAGACCCGCAATGCCGAGGCGCTGGTCGCCGCGCATGCGGCCGAATTGATTCAGGAGAAGGATCTGGACGTACAGCAGTTGGCGCAGCGCCTGGAAGCGTTGCTGGATGATCGCGAACGGATGATTGCGATGGGCGAGGCCGCCCGCACGCTCGCCAAGCCCGATGCCGCGGACGTGATTGCCCGTGCCTGCGTGGAGGTGGCCGCATGACGCCGCGTCGCCTGCTTGCGCACGAAGACCTGATGACCACCTTCCGCCGCGTGCACTTCATCGGCATCGGTGGCGTGGGCATGAGCGGCATCGCCGAAGTGCTGCACAACCTCGGTTATGCCGTGTCCGGCTCCGACCGCTCCAACTCGCCGACCGCGCAGCGTCTGGCGAGTCTTGGCATCGTGGTACACGTGGGTCACGAAGCGGAGCACATCGGCGACGCTGACGTCGTGGTCACTTCCAGCGCGATCAAGGCCGACAATCCGGAATTGCAGGCCGCGCGCGCCGCACGCATTCCGGTGGTGCCGCGTGCGGAAATGCTGGGCGAGCTGATGCGTTTTCGCCGTGGCATCGCCATCGCCGGTACGCATGGCAAGACCACCACGACCAGCCTTGTTGCCAGCGTACTGGCTGAGGCGAATTACGATCCGACGTTCGTCATCGGCGGCCAGCTCAACGCGGCCGGCGCCAATGCGCGCCTCGGCACGGGCCAGTACATCGTGGCCGAAGCGGATGAGTCCGATGGCTCGTTCCTGATGCTCTCGCCGGTGATCGCCGCCATCACCAACATTGATGCGGATCACCTGGAGAACTACAACAACGACTTCGCCCAGGTGAAGAAAGCGTTCGACGATTTCCTGCACCGCTTGCCGTTCTACGGGCTGGCCGTGCTGTGCGTCGACGATCCGGAAGTTGCCGAGCTGGCCAAGTCGACCACGCGTCGAGTGATGACGTACGGCATCGAGACGAAGGATGCGGACGTGCGCGCGAGCAACCTCTCGCAGCACGGTTTCGAGATGCACTTCGACCTGTGGCTGCCGGGCCGCAACGACGCACTGCACGTGAAGCTCAATCTGCCGGGTCGCCATAACGTGCTCAACGCCCTGGCTGCCGCCACCATCGGCTGGCAGCTGGGTGTGGAAGCCGAAGCCATCGCGCGCGCGCTGGAAGCGTTCCAGGGCGTGGGTCGTCGCTTCCATCGCCGCGGTGAAGTCGCGCTGGATAAAGGTGCGGCGTTGCTGGTCGATGACTACGGCCATCACCCGCGCGAACTCGCCGCCGTGTTTGCCGCCGCGCGTGGCGGTTGGCCGGATCGCCGCCTCGTTGTGGGTTTCCAGCCGCACCGATACAGCCGTACGCGCGATCTGCTGGACGATTTCGCCAACGTATTGGCCGAAGCCGATGTGCTGGTGCTGACCGAAGTCTATGCAGCCGGTGAAACGCCGATCGCGGGCGCCGATGGTCGCGCGTTGGCGCGCGCCGTGCGTGCTCGCGGCAAGGTGGATCCGGTGCTGATCGATCATCCGCGCGATCTGAAAGACACGCTGCCCGCGCTGGTGCGCGACGGTGATCTGGTGCTGCTGCTGGGTGCTGGCGATATCGGCGCAGCAGCAGTCGAGCTGGCGAATGCCGGCAACTTGAGGACAGGAAGTCTCCCTCGCCCATCCACATGGCCCGCGCCGGGAGCTGTTGGCCCGCAGGGCAAGGAAGAATGAGTGAGTGTATGTCGATACACGATCGAATGATGACGCAGTCCTGGGGGCCAACAGACCCGGCCCGAAGGGTTGCTTTCCTGCGGCTGCCAGACGGCGCCGCGCGATTTGGCTTGGCCACCGGCCAAGCCTGCATCACACAACACCATCTGGCAGCCGCAGGAAAGCAACGCGGGCCATGTGGATGGGCGAGGGAGACTTCTAGGTGAGCAAGACGATTACCGATCCCGCACAGTTTGGCCGCGTCGCCGTCGTCATGGGCGGCAGCTCGGCCGAGCGTGAGGTGTCGCTGGATTCCGGCCGCAACGTGCTGGCCGCGCTGCAGGCGCGCGGCGTGGATGCGCATGCCATCGATGGCATCCCCGCGTTGCTCGATGCCGTGCGCGCAGGCCACTTCGCGCGCGTGTTCAACATCCTGCATGGCGGTGGCGGCGAGAACGGCGAGCTGCAGGGCGCCCTGCAATCGCTGCGCATTCCGTTCACGGGCTCGGGCGTGCTGGGTTCGGCGCTGTCGCTCGACAAGATCCGCGCCAAGCTGGTGTGGCAGTCGCTCGGGCTGCCCACGCCGAAATTCAAGGCGCTGCCGCGCGGTGCCGATGTGCACGCGGCTGCTCGCGAAATCGGCTTCCCGCTGATCGTGAAACCTGCGTGGGAAGGCTCCAGCGTCGGTGTCTCGCGCGTGTTCAAGGAAGAAGACCTCGACGAGGCCGTGGCACTGGCGCAGCGCTATCCCGGCGACATGCTGATGGAAACGCTGATCGAAGGTGGCGAGTACACCGTAGGCATTCTCGATCGCCAGGTGCTGGCCACCATCAACATCGTGCCCAAGGGCGAGTACTACGACTACAACGCCAAGTACATCGCAGAAGACACGCAGTACATCTGCCCGGGTCTGCGCGGTGACGACGAGCGCGAGATGCAGGAACTGGCCCTGCGCGCGTTCGACGCGCTGGCCTGTTCCGGCTGGGGTCGCGTTGACGTGATGCGCGACAGGCAAGGCCGCAACTGGCTGCTGGAAGTGAATACGGCGCCGGGCATGACCTCGCATTCGCTGGTGCCCAAGGCGGCCGCCGTCGCGGGTATCGATTACGAGACGCTGTGCTGGCGCGTGCTGGAAACCAGCTTCCGGGAGGGCGTGTGAGGGGAGCCGTTCGCCTCGTTGCCTGGGTTTTGGCCATCGCGCTCGTGGCACTGCCGATCGTCGGCGTGCTGCGCGGATGGTTTGCGGCCAATCGTTGGCCCGTGACCCAGTTGACGGTGCAAGCCGAGTTCAAGCATGTGACCGAGGATGAACTCCGTTCGGTCGTCATGCCGCGCCTCGGCAAAGGTTTCTTCGCGCTCGACATCGACGGCGTGCAGAAGGCCGTCGCCACGCTGCCGTGGGTGGAATCGGTGGAGGCGCGCAAGCGCTGGCCCGACACGCTGATCCTGCGCATCTACGAGCGCCAACCGTTCGCGCGCTGGAACGAGAAGCAACTCATCAGCCGTCAGGGCCTGGTATTCGATGTGCCGGATGTATCGGCCAACACCGATCTGCCGGATCTGCGTGGCCCCGATTCACGCCTGGCCGAAGTGGTGAGCTTTTATGCGGAAACGCAGAAGGCGTTCGTCAACACCAAATTGAAAATCACCGGCGTCGCGCTCACCGAGCGTGGCAGCTGGAGCCTCACCACGAGCAGCGGTGCGCAAATCGTCGTCGGCGATCGCGAACAGGCGGGCCGTCGCCTGCGCCGCTTCCTCGATGTCTACCCACAGCTCATGGCAGGCCACGCTGATGGCTTTGCCTATGCCGATCTTCGTTACACCAATGGATTTGCCGTTCGATGGCCGCCCCAGGCGAGCACCGTGAACGCTGGAGGCTCACCCCGCACATGAAGACCAAGAACGACAAGCAACTGGTGGTCGGCCTCGACATCGGCACCTCGAAAGTGGTGGCGATTGTTGGCGAGTACGAACCCGGTGAGCCGATCGAAGTGATCGGTATCGGCACGCACGTGTCGCGCGGCATGAAGCGCGGCTCGGTGGTGGATATCGAATCCACCGTCCACTCCATCCAGCGCGCCGTGGAAGAGGCGGAGCTGATGGCGGGCTGCGATATCCGCTCGGTCTACGCCTCCATTTCCGGCAGTCACCTGGAAACCAAGAACTCGCACGGCACCGCGGCCATTCGCGACCGCGAAGTCATGCCGAGCGACCTGGACCAGGTGCTCGAAGCGGCCAGCGCCGTGGCCATCCCGGCCGACCGCAAGGTTCTTTATAAAGAGTCACAGGAATATCGCATTGACGGCCAGGACGGCATCCGTTCGCCCGTGGGCATGAGCGGCGTGCGCCTGGAAGCGAGCGTGCACCTGGTGACCGGTGCCGCGGCGGCGATCCAGAACATCAGCAAGTGCATCCAGCGTTGCGGCCTTACCGTGGACGAACTTGTGCCGTCCGCCGTGGCCAGCGCCAAGTCGGTGCTGACCGACGACGAGCGTGAGCTGGGCGTGTGCCTGGTCGACATCGGCGCGGGTACCACGGATATCTCCATCTATACGCAGGGCGCGATCCGCTACACCAAGTCGCTGCCGGTGGGTGGCGACCAGGTGACCAACGACATCGCCTATGGCGTGCACACGCCGACCGCGCACGCCGAGGAAATCAAGATCAAGTACGCCTGCGCGCTGGCGCAGCTGGCGCACGCGGAAGAAACCATCCAGGTGCCGAGCGTGGGCGATCGTCCGCCGCGTCGTCTTGCGCGCCAGTCGCTCGCGCAATCGGTGCAGGCGCGGTACGAGGAAATCTTCGAGATGGTGCAGGACGAACTGCGCCGTTCGGGCTACGAGAGCCTGGTTGCCGCAGGCGTGGTGCTCACCGGTGGTGCGTCGCGCATGGAAGGTGCGCTGGAGCTTGCCGAAGAGATCTTCCACAAGATGGTGCGCATCGGCGTGCCGCAGCATATCTCGGGCCTGGGCGAGGTCATCGCCAATCCGCTGCATTCCACCGGCGTCGGCCTGTTGCTGCATGGCTCGCGTTCCGGCGGCATGCGCGTGAGCGGACCCAGCGGCGGCAGCGTGGGCGGCCTGGTCGACAAATTGCGTGGCTGGATTACCAAGAATTTTTGATTTGGGCAGGGCATGAGGCCTGGCCAGGACGAATGGATGTTCGTCCACCACCTCGGGGCGACAGGAACGTCAGCACCCGCGGTTACAACGACAACGATGCTCTACGGAGGACGGGAAATGTTTGAACTGATCGAAAAACTCGCACCCAATGCAGTAATCAAGGTCATCGGCGTGGGCGGCGGCGGCGGTAATGCCGTGGCACACATGCTCAATGCAAACATCGAAGGCGTCGAGTTCGTCGTCGCCAACACCGATTCGCAGGCGATGAAGAGCTGCGGTTCGCGTCAGCACCTGCAGCTGGGTGCCAACGTGACCAAGGGTCTGGGCGCCGGCGCCAACCCGGAAGTGGGCCGTCAGGCCGCACTGGAAGACCGCGAGCGCATCGAGGAAATGCTCGAAGGCGCGGACATGGTGTTCATCACCGCCGGCATGGGTGGCGGTACCGGCACGGGCGCAGCCCCGGTCGTGGCCCAGCTCGCCAAGGAAAAGGGCATCCTCACGGTCGCGGTGGTTACCAAGCCGTTCCCGTTCGAAGGTCGTCGCCGCATGCAGGTGGCCGCCAAGGGCATTGAAGACCTGTCCCAGCACGTCGATTCGCTGATCACCGTGCCGAACGAAAAGCTGCTGTCGGTGCTGGGTCGCGAAGTGACGCTTCTTAATGCGTTCAAGGCCGCCAACGACGTGCTGCTCGGCGCCGTGCAGGGCATTGCCGACCTGATCACCGCCCCGGGCCTGATCAACGTCGACTTCGCCGACGTGCGCACCGTGATGTCCGAAATGGGCATGGCCATGATGGGTTCGGGCACCGCCCGTGGTGATGACCGCGCGCAGGCTGCTGCCGAGGCCGCCATCAACAACCCGCTGCTGGAAGACGTCAATCTCAACGGCGCCTGCGGCATCCTGGTGAACGTCACCGCCGGTCCGAACCTGACCATGCGCGAATTTGACGAGATCGGCCGCATCATTCACGACTTCGCCAGTGAAGACGCCACCGTGGTCATGGGTACCTCCCTGGATCCGGAAATGCAGGACGACGTGCGCGTCACGGTCGTGGCCACCGGCCTCAACCGCGCCGTGGCTCGCCAGCCGCAGCGTCCGGTGGTCGCCCAGCAGGTGGAAATGCGCCAGCGTCCGCGCCCGGTCGTACTGCGTACCGGCACCGGTAATGAAGTGGTCGATTACGCCCAGCCGGAAGTCACCACGACCAGCCGCGTCGAGACCACCAGCCAGGCCAAGAGCGCCGATCCGAGCTTCGACTACCTGGACATCCCGGCCTTCCTGCGTCGCCAGGCCGACTGAGACAGCTGACTGGGCAAATAATTTGAAGAAAAATTGAACAAATCGCCGGTTTCACTTGTCAGTAACGAATCGTGCATGGGATTCGTCTGATTGAAGCCCTTGCCCGAGCCCGCTTTGCCGCCCTTTCGGGGGCGGAAAGTGGCTTGGTTGACGCTGCGCCGGCGCTCGTTCTTGAGATGTAGGGCCATGCTTCATGGATGAGCATGACCGGGCCAGATTCATTTTTGGCTTGGTCCGACGCCCCGAGACCGGATCCCGTCCCGGTCCGGGGCGTTGCGCTTCAGTCAAGCCATTGAAAATGCTTGGAAAAATGCTGATCACCCCACGAACGGAATAAGTTCGTGAATGAAAGGAGCATGAAAGGGTGAACAGTGTGTGTGGCGCGGATCGCCTTTTCACAGGTTAAGACTGTGTTAGCATCCGTTCCCTAAATTGGCTGCTGCCCCTTACAGGTACCAAAAAAATGATCAAGCAGCGTACGCTCAAGAACATCATTCGCGCCACAGGCGTCGGTCTGCATACCGGCGACAAGGTGTACATGACGCTTCGCCCCGCTGCCCCGAATACGGGCATCGTGTTTCGTCGTACCGATCTGAATCCGCCGGTCGAAATCAACGCTCGTCCCGACAATGTCGGCGATACGCGTCTGTCGACCACGCTCGTCAACGGCGACGTGCGTGTTTCCACGGTGGAACATCTTCTTTCCGCGATGGCGGGCCTGGGCATCGACAATGCCTACGTCGACCTGTCGGCTCCTGAAGTGCCGATCATGGACGGCAGCGCTGGTCCCTTCGTGTTCCTGCTGCAGTCGGCAGGCATCGAAGAGCAGAACGTCGCCAAGCGCTTCATCCGCATCAAGAAGCCGATCAAGGTGCAGGATGGCGACAAGTGGGCCAGCTTTGAGCCGTTCGAAGGCTTCAAGGTTGGCTTCTCGATCGAGTTCAATCACCCGATCATCAGCAAGCGCACCTCGCGCGCTGAAATCGACTTCTCCACGACCTCGTTCGTGAAGGAAGTGAGTCGCGCCCGCACCTTCGGTTTCATGCGCGACATCGAAATGCTGCGCGAACACAACCTGGCGCTCGGCGGTTCGATGGACAACGCCGTGGTGCTCGACGACTACCGCGTGCTCAACGAAGACGGCCTCCGTTACGAAGACGAGTTCGTGAAGCACAAGATCCTCGACGCGATCGGCGATCTGTACCTGCTGGGCCACAGCCTGGTCGGTGCGTACTACGCCCACAAGTCGGGCCACGAGCTCAACAACAAGCTGCTGCTTACCCTGCTGGCCGATGCTTCGGCCTGGGAAGAGGTCAGCTTTGCGGACGATCCGGCCACCTCGCCGATCTCCTACGCCCACCCGGCACAGGCCATCTGATCGACGGGCGATTCGCTAAGTCCTTCACAAGCCTGAACAAACTGAACGGCCGCGGCCCAAAGACGCGGCCGTTTGTTTTGTGATATACCTCGCCCCTTCCATTGGCAGCTGTTCACGTATTGATGACATCGGGGTCTGTCACGTTCGTGGGGGCATGGTATAAACCCGTCAGTGCCGACCGAAGGGCCGGTGCAGGGGATGTACCGCCATGGGGTGCGCCGGAACCTGGTCTCAGCGGGTTTCGTCGGCAGAGGAATCAGAAGTTTCGGCGACGGACGCCAGCTCGAGGAACAGTTCCCGTAATTCGGGGTCTGTGGTTGAGGCTGCTGCGACTCTCAGGTGAGAGGCGGCAGCTGGCGAAAGCGGTTTTGACCGATCCGGCACGTTTTCTGTCGGTGGTTGGGGGGCCACTTTCACGGTGACTGAACTGGCGTACGTGCCTACGGCGCGTGCGGTCGAGAGGATTTGCGTCTGGAGAAGGCGCAGCCTGGCGGCCAGAGCCGGCGAGGGAGCCAGAAAAACGAGGCGGCCGTCTTGCAGGTTGGCGAAACGAACCTGCTCGCGGAGTGGTGACGGTAACGTCTGGCGCAGTGCGCGATCCAACGCGTCGAGCGCGCGGGCCTTTTTGGCCAGCGACGCTACGGGGCCGTATTCGGTAATGGCCTTCAGGCCGGAACCGGTGCGGCGAGAGGGTTTTGGATCATCGCGCTGCATGGATGCCGACATCTTCTGACGTAGAAAAGCATGCAAATCATACTTGTGTCCCGCACCAAAAAGGTGCCGAAAACATTGAATCTCGCGGACCGGCGGCTGCGATTCCGCCTGTTCGGCGCCGTCGCTGCGGCCATCCTGGGATGCGCGGGATTGGGCGGAGCGATCGCCATGGCCGTGGCCAGTCCGCATGACCGCGCGCTCACCGAAATCCGCCGACTGCGCCAGCAGGTACAGCAGCAGAACGAGCAGCTTGCGGGCATTCGTAAAGACTCGCAGCGCGACATCGATGCGCTGGCCGTGAAGCTGGGTCAGCTCCAGGCGCAGTCCACCCGCCTCAACGCCCTCGGCGAACGCCTGACCCAGGTTGGCAAGCTCGACGACGGCGAGTTCAACTTTGACGAGCAGCCTGCCGTCGGTGGTGTGGAGGATTTGTCGGATAGTGGTTATGCGCTTCCGCAAAATCTCGATATCAGCATCAACCAGTTGGCCAACCAGTTCGACAGCCAGCAAGCCCAGCTCCAGGCGCTCCAGAGCCTGCTGCTCGACGCCAAGATCGAGTCCAATCTCAAGCCCACCGGCATGCCGGTCGAAGGCTACATTTCCTCTTATTTCGGTGGTCGCCCTGATCCGTTCAGCGGTCACGCCGCCTATCACACCGGTCTGGATATCTCCGCGCCCAAGGGCACGCCGGTTCATGCTGTCGCCGAGGGCATGGTTACCTATGCCGGCGAGCGTACCGGCTATGGCGAGGTCATCGAGATCGACCATGGCAACGGCTACATGACCCGCTATGCGCACAACAGCAAGCTGGAAGTCAGCCCGGGCCAGCGTGTGCACGTGGGTGACGTGGTCTCCGAGGCCGGGTCCACCGGGCGTTCGACGGGATCTCACGTCCATTTCGAGGTCTGGTACAAGGGCCGCGTGGTCAATCCGCTGGCTTTCGTGAAGAACCATCGCTGAACCGGCGCGGGGGCCGCTGGCGGCACCCTTGAAAGCCTTCGGGCACGCCGCCACTCCAAGATCGGGACGATGATCGGGGGAGTCCGCGAAGTTCGCCGATACGGGAATTTCGTCGTTGCAGGGCCAGCCGGCGCCTGCGGTGGCGTGGCGTTTGGGATAGCCCGCCGACCCTAGTATCATCAATCCTTTCGTCCTGCCCGGGTTTGCCGGGTAGGCGGTTCATGAATCCTGATCCGGAAGATCGATGCTCAACCGTGCCCTGACGAGCCTTTTCGGTAGCCGCAACGAACGCGTGCTGCGCCAGCTCTCCAAGAATGTCGCGCGCATCAATGCGCTGGAACCCGAGTTCGAGAAGCTGAGCGACGAGGCGCTGCGCGCCAAGACGGACGAGTTCAAGCAGCGCGTCGCCGGTGGCGAGTCGCTGGACAAGATCCTGCCGGAAGCGTTTGCCGTCGTGCGCGAAGGCGCCAAGCGCGTGCTCGGCATGCGCCACTACGACGTGCAGCTGATTGGCGGCATGGTGCTGCATTCGGGTCGCATTGCTGAAATGCGCACGGGTGAAGGCAAGACCCTGGTGGGCACTTTGCCGGTGTACCTCAATGCCCTGGAAGGCAAGGGCGTGCACGTCGTCACCGTCAACGACTACCTGGCGCGCCGCGACTCGGCGCAGATGGGCAAGCTCTACGGCTTCCTCGGCCTGACCACCGGCGTGGTGTGGCCGGGCATGGATCACGCCGACAAGCACGTGGCGTACAAGGCCGACATCACCTACGGCACCAACAACGAATTCGGTTTCGACTACCTGCGCGACAACATGGCGCTCAGCAAGGACCAGCGCTATCAGCGCGGCCTGCACTACGCCATCGTCGACGAGGTGGACTCCATCCTGATCGATGAAGCGCGTACGCCGCTGATCATTTCCGGTCCGGCAGAAGATTCCCCGCAGCTGTACATCGCGGTGAACAAGATCGTCCCGAAGATGATCCGCCAGGAAAAGGAAGACAGCGCCGGCGATTACTTCGTCGACGAAAAGCAGAAGCAGGTGCACCTGTCCGAAGAGGGCATGTCGCACGCCGATGAGCTGCTGCGCCAGGCGGGCGTGATCGACGAAGACAGCGGCCTGTACGACTCCAAGAACCTGGCCGTCGTGCATCACCTGAATGCGGCGTTGCGCGCCAATGCCATCTATCACCGCGACGTCGATTACATCGTGCGCGACGGCGAAGTGGTCATCGTGGACGAATTCACTGGCCGTACGCTGGCGGGTCGTCGCTGGTCCGATGGTTTGCACCAGGCCGTGGAAGCGAAGGAAGGCGTGCCGATCCAGCGCGAGAACCAGACGCTCGCCACGATCACCTTCCAGAACCTCTTCCGCATGTACAAGAAGCTGGCCGGCATGACCGGTACGGCCGATACGGAAGCCTACGAATTCCAGCAGATCTACGGCTTGGAAGTGGTGGTCATTCCCACCCACAAGCCGATGATCCGCCAGGACAACCCCGACATGGTTTTCCTTGGCCAGCAGGCCAAGTACAACGCCGTGATCGAGGACATCAAGGACTGCAACAAGCGCGGTCAGCCAGTGCTGGTGGGTACCACTTCCATCGAGGTGTCCGAGCTGCTGTCGAACCTGCTGCGCAAGGAAAAGATTCCGCACGAAGTGCTAAACGCCAAGCAGCACGAGCGCGAAGCGCACATCGTGGCTCAGGCGGGCGCACCGGGCTCGGTGACCATTGCTACCAACATGGCCGGTCGCGGTACCGACATCGTGCTGGGCGGCAGCCTGGAAGCTGCGTTGGCTGCGTTGCCGGAAACGGCAACCGATGCCGATCGCGCCAAGGCCAAGTCCGAGTGGAAGAAGCTGCACGAGAAGGTGCTCGCTTCGGGTGGCCTGCACATTGTCGGTACGGAGCGTCACGAGTCGCGTCGTATCGACAACCAGCTGCGCGGTCGTTCCGGTCGCCAGGGTGACCCGGGATCGTCGCGTTTCTACCTGTCGCTGGAGGACAACCTGCTGCGTATCTTCGCCGGCGATTGGGTCGGCCGCTGGATGCGCATGTTCGGCATGAAGGAAGAAGACGCGCTGGAAGACCGCATGGTCAGCCGCCAGATCGAAAAGGCGCAGCGCAAGGTCGAGCAGCACAACTTCGACATCCGCAAGCACCTGCTTGAGTTCGACGACGTGGCCAACGACCAGCGCAAGGTGATCTACAGCCAGCGCGACGAACTGCTGGTGGTCGACGATGTGTCCGATGCCATTGCCGACATTCGCGATGACGTGGTCACCGGTGTGGTGCGTCGCTACGTTCCGCACGACAGCATCGACGAGCAGTGGGACCTCGCCGGCCTCGATCGCGAACTGGAAAGCGAATTCGGCTTGTCGATGGACCTGAAGTCGTGGGTCGACCAGCAGCACGAGATCGACGACAAGATGATCCTCGAGCATGTGCGCGAGGGCGTGGATCAGCTGTTCAAGAACAAGGAACAGCAGATCGGCACGGAGACCATGCGTCAGCTCGAGAAGCACATCATGCTCAGCGTGGTGGACAACGCGTGGAAGGAACACCTGGCCAGCATGGATTACCTGCGCCAGGGCATCTACCTGCGCGGCTATGCGCAGAAGCAGCCCAAGCAGGAGTTCAAGCGCGAGTCGTTCGAGCTGTTCTCCAGCATGCTCGATCGCATCAAGGCCGAAGTGGTGCAGATGCTTGCCCGCGTGCGCGTGCGCAGCGAAGAAGAAGTCGCTGCCATGGAAGCCGAGCAGCAGCGCCTGGCCGAACGCCTGCAGCGCCAGATGCTGGCAAGCGGCGGCGGTGCGCCGGTGGCCGCGCTGGGTGCGGATGCGGAAGCCGTGGCGGCTGGCAGCATGGGCGCACCCGTGGGTGTTCCGGATCAGGACGGTCCGCGCGTGGGCCGCAACGACCCTTGTCCCTGCGGCTCCGGCAAGAAGTACAAGCATTGCCACGGCCAATTGAGCTAAAAAGAAACCCCGCCTTGGCGGGGTTTTTTTTGGATGGTGTCGGCAGGTTTTCACCGGCGGAGAAGAGGCTGTCAGTCTCCGCCCGGGACACGCTTGCGATAGGGTTCGGCATCCACCGTGATGTATTGCGGTTCCTCGGTATCCAGGCGCAGCGCGGTGAGCTTCCCGCCCCACACGCAACCGGTGTCGATGGCGTAGATGCCCATGCCCGCAAAACGACCCAGTGCCGACCAGTGACCGCACACGATGCGCGTTTCGCGCCGACGCATGCCCGGCACTTCGAACCACGGATACATGCCCGGCTTCTGTGTGCCGGGAATACCCTTGCTTTCGAAGTCGATGCGGCCCTGCACGTCGCAGTAGCGCATGCGCGTGAGCGTGTTGATCGATGCGCGCATGCGTTCGACGCCCTGCAGGCGACTGCTCCACGCTGCGGGTCGATTGCCGAACAGATTCTTCAGCAGGCGCGGATGACGCGGGCCGCCGAGCTCGCGCTCGATTTCCTGCGCCGAGCGTTGCGCCTGGCGAAGCGTCCACATGGGCGCGAGGCCCGCGTGCACCATCGTCCAGTTGAGTTGCTCGTCGTGGTGCAGCAGCTTTTGCGAGCGCAGCCATTCCAGCAGCACGGGCGCATCGTCGGCGAACAGCACTTCGCGCAGTTCGGGGTTTACCTTCGACTGTGCTTCGGGGCGTCGCTGGGCGATGGCCAGGAGGCTCAGGTCGTGGTTGCCCAGCGTGACGATGGATTGCTCGCGCAGGCCATGGATGAACCGCAACGTCTGCAGTGACTGGCCGCCGCGATTGACCAGGTCGCCGCAGAACCACAGCCGGTCGCTGGCGGGATCAAAGCGGATCTTGTCGAGCAGGCGTTGGAGTTCGGGATAGCAGCCTTGCACATCGCCGATTGCGTACGTAGCCATCAGTGCAGGGTACGCGGAATCGAGAGCGTGAATGCCGGGATCGGCGCCTCGAAATGGGTGCCATCATCGGCCAGCATCTGATAGCTGCCCTGCATGATGCCCACCGAGGTTTCGAGCACGGCGCCCGAGGTGTACTCGTATTCGTCGCCTGGTCGGATCCACGGCTGCTCGCCGACCACGCCTTCACCGCTGACTTCCTCGACCTTGCCGTTGGCGTCGGTGATGATCCAGTGGCGGGTCAGCAGGCGCGCGGGAACGTCGCCCGCGTTGTGCAGCGTAATGGTGTAGGCGAAAACATAGCGGTTGTCGCCGGGACGGGATTGGTCGGGGACAAAGCGGGGTTCGACCTGCACGTCGATCGTGTAGGAAGATCTTTCATTCATGCCCCGATTGTACGGGTTGTCGCTACGCATGGGTGAAGCTTGCGGGCACGTGGCTGAACCGGAAAGCTGTCCGGATGGCCATCTGCCGATCAGGCGATCGGGACGCGGGCCAGTCGCACGTAGTCGTGAGGTGAAAGCGTTTCCGCTCGGGCCTTGGGGTCGACGTCCGCCGCCATGATCGATGCGCTGTCCATGACGTTCTTCAGCGCGTTGCCGAGTGTCTTGCGCCGCTGCGCGAATGCCGCCTTCACGATGGCGTGGATGCGTTCGGGGTCAGCATCGGGCAGCTGATCGGGGCCGAGCGGAATCAAGCGCACGACGGCGGAATCCACCTTCGGCGGCGGTCGAAACGCACCGGGCGGCACCACGAACAGCGGCTCCACGCGGCAAGCCAATTGCAGCATGACGGACAGACGCCCGTAGACCTTGCTGCCCGGTTCGGCGGCCATGCGATCCACCACTTCCTTCTGCAGCATGAAGTGCATGTCCTGGATGGCGCGCGCATGCTCCACGCAGTGGAACAGGATGGGGCTGGAGATGTAGTACGGCAGGTTGCCGGCGACGCGCAGGCGCTCCACGCCATGGCGATGCGCGAGCGCGGTGAAATCCACCTTCAGCACGTCCGAGTGGATGATGCTCAGCTCACCCACGCTGGCGGCGCGCGCCTGCAGGTCGGGAATCAGGTCGGTATCCAGTTCGATCGCGGTGAGCTTGCCGGCTGCGGCGAGCAGCGGCAGCGTGAGCGCGCCTTCGCCGGGGCCGATCTCCACGACGAAATCGTCGGGGCGCGGGGAAATGGCGCTGACGATGCGCTCGATATAGCGCTTCTCGTGCAGGAAGTGCTGGCCGAAACTCTTCTTGGGACGTGCGTTCATGACTTTCCTTGCGGGGCGGCGCGCTGGCGCGCCACCAGATCGAGCGCCATCGTCGCTGCGGCGATCAGGCTGGAGGGATCGCCGCGCCCGGTGCCGGCCAGGTCAAGCGCCGTGCCGTGATCCACGGAGGTGCGGATAAAGGGCAGCCCGAGCGTCAGGTTCACCGTGCGATCGAACGCTTCGCTCTTGAGTACCGGCAGTGCCTGGTCGTGATACATGGCGAGTACGGCGTCATAGCGCTCGCGTTGCGACGGCACAAAGGCCGTATCGGCGGGCAGCGGTCCCAGCAGTTGCATGCCCTCGGCACGCAACGCATCGAGGGTGGGAATGATGGTGTCCAGTTCTTCGCGGCCCAGGTGTCCACCTTCGCCCGCATGCGGGTTCAGGCCCAGCACCGCGATTCGGGGTGCGCTGAAGCCGAACTTCGTACGCAGCTCGTTATGAACGATACGCAGGACGCGCACGAGTGTTTCGTGCGTGATCGCCGCCGGCACCGCCGACAACGGCAAGTGTGTCGTTGCCAGCGACACGCGCAGCTCCGGGCTCGCCAGCATCATCACCACATCGGTGCCGGCGCGATCGGCGAAGAACTCGGTGTGCCCGCTGAAGGGAATGCCCGCGTCATTGATCGAGGATTTCTGCAGCGGCGCGGTGACGACAGCCGCGTAACGCCCGGCCAGGCAACCGTCTGCGGCTTCGGCAAGCGTGGCAAGGACATGGCGGGCATTGGCCGGATCGGGATGGCCGGGCTGTTCAACGGCACCCAGCGGCAGGTGATGAAGGCGCAGTTGGCCCGGTCGTCGCTCGGGGATGTCGCTTCCATCGTCGTCGATCAATTCGATGGACGCACCGCAGCGCGCGGCAGCCCGCTCCAGCAGTCCGCGATCGGTGACCGCAACGAAATTGGCCGCCAGCGAACTGGCGGCCAATCGGATCAGGAGCTCGGGACCGATCCCCGCTGGCTCACCTGCGGTGACGGCCAGCCGGGGCAGGGTCTGGGTATTCAACGTGACCTCAGGAGGACTTCGCGCCCTGTGCCTGCTGCTCGTTGGGATCGCGCAGCTCGGGCACCAGGATGTTCACGTAGGCGCTGGAACGCATTTCGCGCAGGTAATCGTCATACACCTGCTCGGCCTTGCGGTTGCCGATGGCCTGGCGGGCCTGGGCGCGCTCGAGCTCATCGGTGCGGTCGCTCTGGCGGGTGCCCAGGCGTTCCAGGATGTGCCAGCCGGCTTCGCTCTGGAACGGCGGTGCCACCTGGTCGTCCTTCAGGTCAGCCAAGTGCTGGGCGATATTGGAGCCCCAGTCGTTCTGCATGAACCAGCCCATGTCGCCGCCATTGTTGGCGGTGGTGTCGTCCTTGGAGTTTTCCTTCGCCAGCTTGGCGAAGTCCTCGTGCTTGTTGACGATGCGGTTGTACAGGTCTTCCGCCTTCTGGTGAGCCTGCTCCGGCGTCAGCAGTTCGCTGGGACGGATCAGGATCTGGCGGGCGTGATACTCCTGCACGACCTGGCGGCTGGGTTGACGCTGCTCGATCAGCTTCAGGATGTGGAAACCCGTCGGGCCGCGCAGGGCCGGGGTGACGTCGCCGGGCTTCATGGTGCCCACGGCGTCCGCAAAGGCCGGCGGGATCTCGTCCATGCGGCGCCAGCCGAGGTCGCCGCCGTCCAGGGCGTCCTGGCCGTCGGAATAGCGGATGGCAGCCGCGTGGAAATCCATGCCGCCCTTGATGGCATCGGTGGCCTGGGTGGCCTTGTCCTGCGCCGCCTTGATGTCGGCGGCGCTGGCGCCGGCCGGCAGGCTGATCTGGATGTGGGCCAGGTGGACTTCGCCCGCCTTGTAGGAGGGGCTGGCCAGCATGTTGTTGATTTCGCTATCGGTGATGCTCACCTGGTCGCGAATCACGCTGTCATGCAGGCGCTGGGCGACCAGCTGGTCCGACAGCTGGCGGCGGAAGGCGGCAAAGCTGTTGCCGTCGGCTTCCACGGCAGCGCGCAGCTGTTCCGGGGTCATGTGGTTCTGCTGGGCCACGGCGTTGACGGCCTGGTCCACATCGGCGTCGGACACGCGCACGCCCTGGTCATCGGCGCGCTGCACCTGCAGCTTCATAAGGATCAGGCGGTCCAGCACCTGGCGGCGCAGCACGTCCATCGGGGGCAGCTGGCCCGGGTTGCTGGCGTACTGCTGCTGGACCGAACGTACGGCCTCGTTCAGCTCGCTCTGGAGGATCACCCCTTCGTCCACCACCGCCACGATACGGTCAAGCGACTGGTCACCCTGCTGTGCCTGGGGCAGCAGCTGGGCTTGGGCGGGCAGGGCGGTCGCGGTGGCGACCGCGAGCAAGAGAATCGCGAAAGGCTGCTTCATCAGTCCGGGGCCTTCAATCGCCGAGGGCGACAGGGAAGTTATTGATAACCAAGAATACCATTGCGCAGGGTGTTTTCCGACTGACCGGTAAATCCACCCATGCCCTTGAATTCCACTTCCAGCATGATCGCCGTGTTGGCCGAACCCAGCTGCGTGGTGAAATCGTAGGTATTCACGTAATGGCGCCCGATCAGCTTCAGCGCGACGCAGCAGCTGTCGTACTCCACGCCGGCGTCGGCTTCCACGGTCTTCTTGTCCAGCACCGAATAGGTCCAGTGACCGATCAGGCGCCAGCGGTCGGAGACCGGATAGACCATGGAAGCGTCATATTGTTCCAGCATGGGCGTGGTGCTGCCCGGGTACCGGCGATAGCGGTAGGAGAAGTTGAGGATGCCATCGGTCTTGATGCGCATCTGCAGCGAGACAGCGCCAAGGTCGGTAAGGCGGGTGTTGGGGTTCCACTGGTATTGCGTCATCACCTTCCAGTCGTCGTTGAGCTGGGTGGTGAGGTCGAGCACGTAGTCGGAGCCTGACCAGTTGGTGGGCGGGGTGACCGTGTTCACGCCATTGGGCTGCTGTACGCGCTGCTGGCTGAAGTAACGGATCTGGCCGAAATCTGCCGACAGCCGCTCCACGCCGTTGTCGTCCAGCAGTCGCGTGGTCAACAACGCACTGAGGTTGTTCGCGTTCATCTGGCGGTCCGCACCCGAATACGTGTTCGGCGTGAACAGCTCCCACGTGTCGAACGACATCAAGGTCGTGTCGAACAACGGAATGTTGTTCTGGTTGCGATACGGCACGTACAGGTAGTACAGGCGCGGTTCCAGCGTCTGCGTGTAATTGGTGCCGAACAACGACGTGCTGCGGTCGAAGATCAGGCCGCTATCAATACTGGTGATGGGCAGCGAGCGGGTTGGCGAGCCGCTGGTGTAGGGAGAAGGCGTACCTGCCGGCAGCAATTCCGTCAGGCCGTTGCTGTAGCCGTACTGCTGGTAATTCCCAATCAGGTCGTACGCCGTGTAGCGATAGGCGACGCGCGGTTTGACGAACCAGTACGAGCCACGGAAATCCCCCTGGATGTAGGGATACAGGTCCAGGCGATTGCCTTCGACGGAATCTTCCTTGCGGAATGCGACGGCTTCGGTGTTGGCACCGACGTCCAGCCAGTTGTTGATGGGGTAGTCGATGTTGAAGGTTGCACGCGGCCACCGCTTGTACTGGACGGTGAAGTCAGGCAGCGAATAGTCGACGTTCTGGTAGTAGTCGGCGCCGAAGCTGGCGTTCCAGTACGCCTTGTCCCAGCGGCCTGCACCATTGATGTAGGCGGACGAAACGAGCTGGCTGATCGATGAGGTGTACAGATCATTACCAAAATCACGTAGGTAGTTCTGGTCCGACGTCAGGTTGATCGACGTATTGAAGGACCAGGGGCCGTAGATTTGCGTATGGTCGTTGTACTTCAGCAACCATCGATCCTTGCCCTCGGTGTTAGCGGTGCTGTCCGGATCGTTCTCGCCCTGGTCATTCGGCAAGTACTCAAAGTTGAACTGCCCCAGGCTGCCCGGTTCCAGGTAACGAAACTCACCTGCCAGCATCACGCCGCGATCCGTGTAGATACGCGGATCCAGCGTCGCGTCGTAGTTCGGCGCCAGGTTCAGGTAATACGGCGCATTGACCATGAAACCCGAGCGGCTGGAGTTGCCGATGGTCGGGGTCAGGAAGCCGCTCTTGCGGTCGTCGTTGATCGGGAACGTGAACGTGGGCAGCCAGAAGAACGGCACGTTGTAGAGGTACATGGTGGCGTCGTGCGCCACGCCCTCGCCGGTTTCCTTGTCCATGCGGATGTCCTTCGCATGGATCTCCCACACGTGGTTGCCCACGTCGCAGGTGGAGTAGGTGGCGTTGAGGTAACGGCTGCGCTGGTCGTCCAGCATCTGGCCCTGGGTGGCCACGCCGTTGCCGCGGTTCGTCAGCATCTGGTAAGCGACGTTGTCCGCGATGGCGGTGCTGGCGTTCTGGTTGCCGCGCATGTGGTCCGAGGACACCAGCTGGCCCACTTCCTGGTAGCGCACGTTGCCGCGCGCGTCGAAGTCGGTGGTGTCGTCGTTGTAGTCGGCCACGTCCGACTGGATGCGCTGGTCGGCGCGATCCACCTTCACGTTGCCTTCGAGGTGATAGATGCTCTGGTTGGAGCTGTCCACGCGCTCGGACACCACATAAGTGTTCGAGGTGTCGCGGACCGAGCTGTCCTTGCTCATGGTCGGGTCGTAGAACGACAGCATCGCGTTGGGACGACACATGTTGTAGTTCAACGGCCGGGGTGGGCAGCGGAACTGGCCCAGTGCGCAGTTCGACACCGCTGGCGTCGTCTTGGTCGCAGCGACCGCCGGCGAAGGCGGCTGGTTGGGCTCGACAGGCGCCGTGGGGCTAGGCTGGTCCAACGTCGTCTGGGCCTCGACCGGGCCACCGCACAGAGCCAGGGCAGCGGCAACCGCCAACAGGCGGCGAGGGGGCAGGTGGCGCGGAGGGAGCTTGGGCGTCACGATGGCAGTCTGTCGGCTGGGAGGCTCGTAAAACTAGCAGAAAGGCCCCATGGACGGCAGTTGGGTAGACCACCTTGCGAGAAGGAAGCGGCATGAGCGATCACAAACCCGACGCTGGCGACGACCGTTGGCGGTCCCGGCTGACGCCGCAGCAATATGCGGTGTGCCGCTGTTCGGCCACGGAGCCTCCCTTCAGTGGCAAGTGGTATCGGCACAAGGCCGCCGGGACTTACGTCTGCGTGGCTTGCCAGGCCCCGTTGTTCGCATCGGAAGCCAAGTACGACTCAGGCTCGGGTTGGCCCAGCTTTTTCCAGCCATGGATACGCAAGGCCGTGGACTTGCGGCAGGACGAAAGCCACGCCATGCGCCGCACGGAAGTGCGATGCGCGTCGTGCGAATCGCATCTTGGCCATGTGTTTCCCGATGGCCCCAAGCCCACGGGGCTGCGCTACTGCATCAATTCGGTGGCGCTGGATTTCGTTCCGGCCGGCAGCTGAGCGAGGTATCAGCCTTCCAGCAGCTCGCCCACATGGGCGGCCACGCTGGTCGACAAGGCAAGCAGGTTGTAGCCGCCTTCCATGGTCGACACCAGTCGGCCCTGGGCGTGCGAGCGTGCCACGTCCATCAGCCGTTGCGTGATCCACGCATAGTCTTCGCTGCCCAGGCGCAGATCAGCCAGGGGGTCGTTGCGGTGCGCGTCAAAGCCGGCCGACACCAGCACCAGCTGCGGCTTGAAGGCGTGCAGTCTGGGGATCAGGTCGCCTTCCCACAGCTCGCGGAATTCATACGAGCCATCACCCGGCGACAGCGGTGCATTGACGATATTGCCCACGCCATGTTCGTCCGCGCGCCCCGTTTCCGGGTACAGCGGCATCTGGTGGCTGGAGATGAAGAGCACGCGGGGTTCGCGCGCGAAGATGTCCTGCGTGCCGTTGCCGTGATGGACATCGAAGTCCGCAATGGCCACGCGCTTGAGGCCATGTTCCTTGATGGCGTGGGCCGCGCCGACCGCCACATTGTTGAACAGGCAAAAGCCCATCGCGTGGTCCGGCGTGGCGTGGTGCCCCGGCGGACGCACCGCGCAAAACGCCTTGCCGCCGTCGCTGAGCACGGCATCCACGGCAGCCACCATGGCACCTGCGGCACGCAGCGCCGCTTCGGCGGAGCCAGGCGACATCAGCGTGTCTTCGTCCAGGCGAACCGTGCCTTCCTCCGGCGTGATGGCGAGAATGCGGTCCACATGTTCGGGCGTGTGCACGCGCAATAGCTGTTCACGCGTGGCGCGCGGTGCCTCGACGCGATCGAGCGCGGCAAAACGGTCGTGGTCCAGCGCCTGCAGCACGGCACGCAGACGCGAAGGCGACTCAGGCTGCGCCGGGCCGGGATCGTGCTGCAGGCAACTCGTGTGCGTGTAGAGCCGCAGCATGGATCGTCACGCCTGGGGCTTGCGGCGGCGCTCGTGATTCCAGAGCACTTCGCCGTGGCCGCTGGCGCGCGCAAGCACGCGCGACACGACGAACAGCAGGTCCGACAGGCGGTTGAGGTAACGCTGCGCCTGCGGCCGCACTTCCTCTTCGCGACCCAGCGCAATGACCTCGCGCTCGGCACGCCGGCACACGGTGCGCGCCAGATGGCAGCACGATGCCGCCATGCCGCCGCCGGGCAGGATGAAGTCCTTCAGCGGCGGAAGCGGATCGTTGAACGCATCCAGCACCTGTTCCAGGCGCTCGATATCCGCATCGTGCACCATGGCCATGCCAGGAATGCACAGCTCGCCGCCAAGATCGAACAGGTCGTGCTGCACCTGGGTCAACGCTTCGCGCACGTCATCCGCAACACCGTTAGACGCCAGCACCATGCCGATGGTGCTGTTGAGTTCGTCCACCGTGCCGTAGGCGCCGACGCGCAGCGAATCCTTGGCGACGCGCGAACCGTCGCCCAGGCCCGTGCTGCCGTCGTCGCCGGTGCGGGTGTAGATCTTGGAGAGGCGGTTGCCCATCGTGATCAGTGCGACAGCTTGGAGGAATCAGCCTGGCCAAGCGTGCGCGACAGCTGCACCACCAGGCCGTGGACCACCAGGCCAAGCGCCACATAAAGAAGCGTGGTCTGGAGGAAGAAGCCGTACCAGTCGGTCATGTTCTCGAACCATGCGGCCACGCTGCGCGGCTGCGGCACGGTGCTGCTCAGCCAGTAGTAGCTGCCGTTGGACACCACGTAGCAGGCGAGCCAGCTCACCAGCACCGCGGCGACAGTCACGCCAGCGCCACGTGCGTTCAGGCCTGGCTTGCGGGCGGCCAGCCAGCTGCCGCCGAACCACAGGCTGGCGTACGCCGGCACGAGGAACCAGTAAGCGGCCGAAACGCAGTAGTGATCCCAGAAATTGATGCCCTGGCTGCTGATCACGATGTAGTCGAGCAGCACGGCCTCCACCATCAGCAGCGGGAAGGCCCAGCGCGCGGAGCCGCGCAGCCAGAAGCCAGCCAGGAAGAAGATGCCCCACGACGCATCCCACACATCGTGGTGGAACAGCGAAAGATGAATGCGGGTGGCGGCCATCACCGCGGCCAGGGCGATGAAAATGCCGAGGCGCTGCGTCTGCGTCTTAGCCATGAGCTGCTCCAGAAAATGTCGCGTCGAGTGCAATGGCCAAGTCTATCCCACGAACCGGCGCCAGAGGGCGCCCGCCGGCCCATAGCGCGTATCATTCGGCGCCATGACTGACTCACTTCCCCAGGCCGCCGGGTCGCGGCCGGTACTCATCGTCGGTGGCGGCCTGGTGGGCGCCAGTCTGGCGATTGCCCTCGATGCGGCCGGGATCGAAGCCGTGATGGTCGAGGCGGCGGCGCCGCGCATCGGCGACCAGCCCAGCTACGACGAGCGCAACCTGGCGCTGGCCCGTGCCACCGTGAATGGGCTCACGTCCATCGGTGTGTGGAAGCATGCGCAGGCGCAGGCCACACCCATCCAGCACATCCATGTGACGCGCGCCGGCGAGTTCGGCAGCGTGCAGATGGACGCCGCTCGCCATCACGTCGACGCACTCGGCTGGACCCTGCCTGCGCGCGAACTGGGTGCGGCGTTGCTGCGTCGCCTCGACGAATGCACGCGCCTGCGCCGACTCGCGCCCGCTCGCGTGGAATCGATGGAGCCTTTGGTCGATGGCTGGCGCGTGCGCATTCGTGCCGGCGAGGAGACGATGGAGATCGATGCGTCCCTGCTGGTGGGCGCCGACGGCACCGCGTCGTCCGTGCGCGAGCGCCTGGGCATCGACGTCGATCGCCATGACTACAAGCAGACGCTGTTCGTCTGCACCATAACGCCTGAGCGCGATCACGCGCACCGCGCTTACGAGCGATTCGCAGACAACGGTCCCATCGCCGTGTTGCCGTTGGCAAGCCGTCGCTGCGGCCTGGTGCTTACGGTGCCGCAACACGACGCCAAGGCGATTGAAGCGATGGACGATGATGCATTCGTCGCCTTCGCTCAACAGCGTTTCGGCTGGCGCCTCGGTCGCCTGAGTCGACCCGGCAAACGGCACCCGTATGCCATCCAGCGCGTGGCTGCGCGTTCACTCGTGTCCAATCGTGCCGTGCTGGTAGGCAACGCTGCGCAGACCGTTCACCCCATCGGTGCGCAGGGTTTCAACCTCGGGTTGCGCGATGCGTTGACGCTCGCCGAATTGCTTGCCGGTGCGCCGGACCCGGGTTCGGATGAATTGCTTGAACGCTATGCGGCGCGTCGCGCCCCCGATCGCGAAGGCACCATGGCGATGAGCCACGGCCTGGTCCAATTGGCCTGCCTGCAACAGCCCTTGCTCGCACCCTTGCGATCGATGGCCATGCTGGCCTTCGATCGCATACCGCCCTTGCAGCGCCTGATGGCGCGCCGAGGCATGGGCTTCCGCGGCGAACCGCCGACTGCCGTGCTGGAGCGATTGCCTTGAACGCGACGCTTTCCTCACGCCAGGAATCCTCGCGCCGCCGCGGACCTGCATTGGACGTTGCCGTGGTCGGCGGCGGTATGGTCGGCGCGGCAACGGCGCTTGCGCTGGCGCGTGCCGGTTTTGCCACCGCACTTGTCGAGGCGCGTGCACCTGCGCCGTGGTCTCCCGATGACGACGTAGACCTGCGCGTAGTGGGCCTGGCGCCATCGTCCGTCAGCCTGCTCGATGAACTGGGCGTATGGACGGCCATTCGCCAGTCGCGGGTGAGTCCGTATGCGCACATGCATGTATGGGATGCGGAAAACGGGGCGGCCATCCATTTCGATGCCGCCAACGAAGGCCGCAACCTGCTCGGCTACATCGTCGAGAACAACCTCGTGCAGTGGCGGCTGTGGCAGGCGCTGGACGCAGCGGGCGTGCGACGTCTTTGCCCGGCGCAGGTCAGCGGATACGAAGTGCTGGAAGATCGCGTGCAGCTGACCCTCAGTGGCGCAGAGACCGATGCGATCTCCGCGAAATTATTGGTCGCTGCCGATGGTGCCGCTTCGCCGTTGCGCGCCATGGCTGGCATCGAGACGCATGGCAGGGATTACGCACAGCGCGGCGTGGTTGCGCACGTGCAGACGGAGCGCCTGCATGAAGGCACCGCGTGGCAGCGCTTCCTGAGCACGGGACCGCTCGCCCTGTTGCCGCTGGCGGATGGTCGCTGTTCCATCGTGTGGTCGCTGCCGGACAGCGAAGCGCAGCGTGTGCTCGCCCTCGATGACGAGGCGTTCTTCCACGAACTCGGTGTCGCCAGCGATTTCCGTCTTGGCCGCGTCACCGGCGCCACGGCGCGTGCCGCCTTTCCGCTGCGATTGCAGTTGGCTGAAACTTATCAGGCAGAGCGCTTCGTGCTGCTGGGCGATGCGGCGCACGCCGTGCATCCATTGGCAGGGCAGGGCGTGAATCTCGGGTTGCGTGATGTCGTTGAGCTGCGCGACACGCTGGCCAACGCCCGAGACGGCGGCAGTGACATCGCTGCCGCCCACGTCTTACGCCGGTACGCTCGCCGACGCCGCAGTGCGGACACCATGGATGCCATGGGTTTCGACACACTGGCACGCATCTACAGCTGGCAGTCCATGCCGCTGGTGGCGGCGCGCGGATTGGGCGTTCGCCTGATCGACAAACTGTCACCCATCAAACGCAGACTCGCGGAACACGCCGCCGGTCTGTAATCGTTCAAGACATCGCAACAAGGAGAGGACGTCATGCGCATCGCCCGTCTTTGCAGTCTGCTTTTGCTTTCAGGGTTCGCCTTCGCCGCGCAGGCGAAGATGGTGGAGAAGCCGGTCGAGTGGACGCAGGATGGCACCACGTTCCACAGCGTGCTGGTCTATGACGATGCCGTCACCACCAAGCGCCCGGCGCTGGTGATGGTGCCGAACTGGTATGGCGTCAACGACGGTGCCATCAAGAAGGCCGAGAACATCGCCGGCAAGGATTACGTGATTCTTGTCACCGACATGTACGGCGAGAAGATCCGGCCCACCAGCGACGATCAGGCCAAGGCTGCGACCAAGCCGCTGTATACGGATCGTGCGTTGATGCGCAAGCGCATCGACCTGGCGTTGGATCAGCTGAAGGCGCAGGCGAAGACCGCGCCCATCGATGTCTCCAGGCTGGCCGCCATCGGCTTCTGTTTCGGTGGTTCGGCGGTGCTGGACCTGGCGCGCAGCGGCGCCGATGTGGCGGCGGTGGTGTCGTTCCACGGTGGCCTGGCCACGGATGATCCGTCGCTGGCCAAGAACATCAAGGCGCGCGTGCTGGTGATGAACGGCGCAGACGACAAGGGCACCATGCCCGATGCCGACAAGTTCATGGACGAAATGCGTGGAAGCAAGGCCGACTGGCAATTCGTGGTGCTGGGCAATGCCGTGCATTGCTTTACGGAAACCGACCAGCACAGTCCGGGTTGTGCCTACGACGATCGCGCCGCGCAGCGCAGCTATCGCCTGATGCACGATTGGCTGAAGGCGGCTTTCAGCAATACGCCGTAAAGGTGAAATGAAAAAGGCGCGCCATTGGCGCGCCTTTTTTTTGCGATGCATGCGGAATCTCGCCTCATCGATTGTTCCCCTTACCGTCATTCCCGCGAAGGCGGGAATCCAGCGACGTTGGCTTTTGCCATGAAAGGCGCAGGACGACCGGCCCTTCGGCCGTTGAAAAGCGTCTCCCGCCTTCGCGGGAATGACGGTGAGGAATATTTACGGCGGTGAGGAACGTTCGCGAGGGCGCGGAACATCCGCGCCGGCATGTGCTATTCAGTGCGTTGTCGAATTTTCACCGCACGCGACAGTGTGCACTTCTTAGAACGAACGCTGCACCGAATAATCCGCCAGCGTCGCCATTGCGTCGCGCCACGGCGAATCGGGCAGTGCACGCAACGCATCGCGCGCGGCATCCGCGTGCATCACGGCGCGTTCGTGGGTGCGTTCAAGCGCACCGGAATCGCGGATGGCGGCGATGATGCGGTCGAGCGAATCCAGGCCGCCGTGTTCGATGGCGTGGCGCAGCGACTGCTTCTGTTCGGCATCGGCGCGCTGCAGTGCGTAGATGAGCGGCAGGGTGGGTTTGCCTTCGGCAAGATCGTCGCCGATGTTCTTGCCGAGCGTGTCGGCATCGCTGACGTAGTCGAGCAGGTCGTCGGCGATCTGGAATGCGTAGCCCAGCTGCATGCCGTAGCGACGCAGCGCAGCGCATTGTTCCGCCGGCAGGCCACCCAGCAAGCCACCCAATTCCGTGGCGGCGGCGAACAGCACGGCCGTCTTGCGTTCGATGACGTTGAGGTAGGCAGCTTCATCCACGTCGGCGTTGCCGATATTCAGAAGCTGCAGCACTTCGCCTTCGGCGATGGTGTTGGTGGTGTCGGCCAGGATGCGCATGATGCGCATGTCATCCAGCTCCACCATCATCTGGAACGAACGCGAGTAGAGAAAGTCGCCCACCAGCACGCTGGCGGCGTTGCCCCACAAGGCGTTGGCCGTCTTGCGGCCGCGGCGCAGGTCCGACTCGTCCACCACGTCGTCGTGCAGCAGGGTGGACGTGTGGATGAACTCGATCACCGCGGCCAGCTTGATGTGGTAATCGCCACGGTAGCCCGCCGCGTTGGCGGCCAGCACGTGCAACATCGGGCGAAGTCGCTTGCCGCCGCCGGCGATGATGTGGTCGGCGATCTGGTTGATCAGCACCACATCCGACGACAGGCGCTGGCGGATCAGGGCATCGACCCGGTGCATGTCTGCGGCGGCGAGCCCTCGAACGGCGGCAAAGTCGGCAGAACGGGGGATGGCGGCTTGGGTCGTGGTCATGAGGCGGTCGTAGCGTCGTATCGGGCGATTATAGAGAGAAGTGGGCGGCAGAAACCGCCGCGACACGGCACCACGGTTGGTTTTTTGGGGCCAAACGTATAATCCGCGACTCAAGCGGCCCTTTTATGAAGCCATCAGTGAACAAACTGTCCCCCCTTGACCGACGCAGTGCGCTGACCCTGGCCTGTGTGATCAGCCTGCGGTTGTTCGGCCTGTTCCTGATCATGCCGGTGTTTTCGCTGTATGCGCAGCAGATGCCCGATGCGACGCCTTTGTTGATCGGGCTGGCGCTGGGCGTATATGGCCTGGGGCAGGTGCTGCTGCAGATTCCCCTGGGCCTTCTGTCTGATCGCATCGGCCGCAAGCCGGCCATCACGCTGGGCCTGCTGGTGTTTGCCGTGGGTGGCGGGGTAGCCGCCTTGTCGCACAGTCTGCTGGGCATCGTCATCGGCCGCGCCTTGCAGGGTATGGGCGCCGTGGCTGGCGCGGGTACGGCCCTGGCGGCGGACCTGACACGACACGAAAACCGTAGCAAGGTCATGGGCATCATCGGCGTGTCCATCGGTATGGCCTTTTTGCTGGCGTTGATCCTGGGGCCGCCGCTGGAGGCCGTCGCCGGATTGCCGGGTCTTTTCGCCGCCACTTCGCTGCTTGCTTTGGCGGCTCTGGTTCTCTTGTGGCTGATCGTGCCCACGCCGGCACAGGCATCGGCGCCGGCAGCGGCCACGTTCGCCAGCGTGCTGTCGATGTTGCGTGACGGACGCATGCTGGTGCTCAACGGGTCGGTATTCTTTCTGCACATGTTGTTGACGGCCAGCTTCGTGGGCTTGCCGCTGCTGCTGGCCGACCGCCTCCATTTGCCCGCGAGCAGGCATTGGGAGCTGTATCTGCCGGTGATGGTGATTGCCGCCTTTGTGATGGGCGCCTTCCTGCATCGCATGCGGGATCTGGCGCAAAGCCTGCGCATGGTGGCCGTGTGTGTCGTGGCCACGGGCCTGGGGTTGCTTGGTTTTGGCTGGTCGGGCGACCACGTGGCGGTGCTGGGTGTGGCCGCCGCCGTGTTTTTCTCGGCGTTCAACCTGCTTGAGGCGGCGCTGCCCAGCCTTGTCTCCCAGCTGGCACCCGGCGCGCGTCGCGGCGCCGCGATGGGGGCGTATTCGACCAGCCAGTTCCTCGGGGCGTTTGTCGGCGGCGCGGTGGGCGGCATCGCGCTGGGGCGTCTGGGTCCGGACGGCGTTTTTCTCTGCGCCGCCACGCTGACCTTGCTCTGGCTGCCGCTGGTACTGGTGGGTGCACGCCGTATCGGCCAGGTCGATGCCGGCCCGATGGCGGGCGCCGTGCCGGAAGCGTGATGGTGTGCGGAAGTGCCGGGTGAGCCCGTAGCGGGCCGTGTTTCAACGCGCGAGAATTCACCCGAAAGTCGATTGTTTTTGCGAACGCCAGCCCCAATGATCGTGGAGCTGGGAGGCATCACCGGTCGAGGTCTGCCATGGCTCACCACATCATCGAGTTGATCGCTCAATACGGCCTGCTGTTGGTGTTCATCAACGTGCTGGTCGAGCAGGCCGGGGTCCCCGTTCCCGCCGTTCCCACCATGATCGTCGCCGGCGCCCTGGCGTCGACGGAACGATTGCCGCTGGCTGGTGTGGTAGCCGTCGCGGTGCTGGCCTGCCTGCTGGCCGACCTGGCCTGGTATGCGGGTGGGCGCCACTTCGGCGGTGGCGTGATGCGCACGCTTTGCCGCATTTCCCTGTCACCCGATTCCTGCGTAAAGCAATCGGAACTGCGCTTCCAGCGCTGGCGCGGTGGCGTGCTGCTGGTGGCCAAGTTCATCCCCGGATTGTCCACGGTGGCACCGCCGCTGGTGGGCGCCATGGGTTTGCGGGTGGCGCCGTTCGTGCTGTTCGACGGGCTGGGTTCGCTGATGTGGGTGGCCGTGGCCGTGAGCCTGGGTTACATCTTTGCCAGCCAGATCGATGCCGTCATGGTGGCCTTGGCCAACGCGGGCAGCGTGGCGCTCATGTTCCTGGGCAGCCTGCTCGCAATCTACATCACCATGAAATGGTGGCAGCGCCACCGTTTGCTGCGCACGCTGCGCATGGCGCGCATCACCGTACAGGAACTCAACGACGCCGTGGCCGGTGGTCGCAATCCCGCCATCGTCGATGTGCGCTCCGAAGCGGCGCGGATTATCGACGCGCGCATCATTCCCGGCGCCTTGCTCGCCGACGTGAACAGCGTCGACCGTATCGTCGATGCCGTGCCGCTGGACGCGGAGCTGGTGATCTACTGCACTTGCCCGAACGAAGCCTCCGCCGCCGTGGTGGCCAAGGCGTTGATGACGCGTGGCTACAAGCGCGTGCGCCCGCTGCTTGGCGGATTGGATGCGTGGGATGCGGCAGGCTATCCCGTGCTTCGCGCACCGGCTGCGGAAGAAGGCGTGGTTTCCCACGCGATCTGAGTAAACCGGGGTGTTGTGGGAGCGCACCCTCTGCGCGACGGCCATTTGCGGCTCGCCCCACGCTCATCGCAGTCGCGCACAGGGTGCGCTCCCATAGCACCGGAGCGCCCTGGTGAAAATTTTTACGGTTTCTATACGGGGGGCGAGGAATTCGCTACCCCTTTCTTATGCGCCGATTCCGACACTACGCCTCGTCAACTGAGACGGTGAGTCGGATTTCGATGGACGCCATTTATCTCCTTTTTTCGATCGTGCTTTTTGCGGCGACGCTCGGCTTTCTGCTGATCTGCGACCGCCTGGGCCGCCGTCCCTGACGAGCGCCTGCCATCCGCGCCGGTGATCGGGAGCCGGTGCGCGACCTTCCCTCGGGAGATCCATCCATGAACGCGTTCTACATCGTGGCTGCCGTGATTGCGGTGGCCCTGACGGGCTATCTGTGCGTGGCCCTGCTCAAGCCGGAGTGGTTCGAATGACTCCGTTTGATATTTTCCAGGTTGTCCTTTTTCTCGGTGTGCTGCTTGCGCTGGTGAAGCCCGTTGGCGCTTACATGGCCCTGGCTTTTGCCGATACGACCAACGGCGTGAATCGCGTGGGTGGCAAGGTCGAGCGCGTGCTCTATCGCCTTGCCGGCGTGCGTGCGGACGAGCAGATGAGCTGGCGCCGCTATGCCATCGCCATGCTGGTGTTCAACCTGCTGGGCGTGTTTGCCGTGTATGCGTTGCAGCGCCTGCAACAGTGGCTGCCGCTGAATCCGCAACACTTCGGCGCGCTGACGCCGGATCTGGCCATGAATACCGCCATCAGCTTCGCCAGCAACACCAACTGGCAGGCCTACGGTGGCGAAAGCACCATGAGCTACCTCACGCAGATGCTGGGCCTGGCCGTGCAGAACTTCCTGTCGGCGGCCACGGGCATCGCGGTGTTGCTGGCTGTGATTCGCGGCTTTACGCGTCGCAGCGCCGACAGTGTGGGCAACTTCTGGGTCGATATGACGCGTTGCACGCTCTACGTGCTGGTGCCGTTTTCGCTGGTGATCGCGCTGCTGCTTTCGTCGCAGGGTGTGGTGCAGAACTTCAAGAACTATGTCGACGTGCCCCTGGTGCAGAACACCACGGCCGTGGAAACCGTGAAGGACGCTGCGGGCAATACCGTGAAGGATGCCCAGGGCAAGGACGTGACCAGGTCGAGCACGGTCACCACGCAAACCCTGCCGATGGGCCCGGCCGCTTCGCAGATCGCGATCAAGCAGCTCGGCACCAATGGTGGTGGTTTCTTCAATGCGAACTCGGCGCATCCGTTCGAAAACCCGACACCGTTCAGCAATTTCATCGAGATGCTGGCGATCTTTTTGATTCCGGCGGGACTTTGCTACACGTTCGGCAGCATGGTGGGCGACCGCCGCCAGGGCTGGGCGATTCTCGCCACCATGCTGCTCATTTTTGTTCCGCTCGCTTTCGGCGCCATCGCTGCCGAGCAGGCCGGCAATCCGGCACTGCATGGACTGGCCGTCGATCAGCAGGCTTCCGCGCTGCAAGCCGGCGGCAACATGGAAGGCAAGGAAACACGCTTTGGCATCGCCGCCAGTGGCCTGTTTGCCACGGTCACCACGGCAGCTTCGTGCGGCGCGGTGAACGCCATGCACGACTCGCTGACGCCGCTCGGCGGCCTGGTGCCGATGTGGCTGATGCAGCTGGGCGAAGTGATCTTCGGCGGTGTGGGTTCCGGTCTGTACGGCATGCTGGCCTTTGCCGTGGTCGCGGTATTCATTGCCGGCCTCATGGTGGGACGCACGCCCGAATACCTGGGCAAGAAAATCGAAGCGCACGAAATGAAGATGGCGAGCCTCGCCGTGCTGGTGCCGTGCGCCCTGGTGGTGATTTGTACCGCCATTGCCGTGATGACGCCGGCTGGCGTGGCGGGCATCGCCAACCCGGGTGCGCATGGCTTCAGCGAAGTGCTCTACGCAGTGACTTCCGCGGCCAACAACAACGGCAGCGCATTCGGTGGACTTTCGGCCAACACGCCGTTCTGGAACGTGTTGCTGGCCGTGTGCATGTGGTTGTCTCGCTTCCTGCTGGCCGTGGCCATGCTCGCCATGGCCGGGTCGCTGGCCGCCAAGCGCCACGTGCCGCCCTCTGCCGGCACGCTGCCCACGCACACGCCGTTGTTCGTGACCTTGCTCGCCTGCGTGGTGATCGTGGTGGGTGCGCTCACCTTCCTGCCTGCGCTGGCGCTTGGCCCCATCGCTGAATTCCTGATGTCGGTGCGCTAAGCGCGCAACGAAGGATTGATCCATGACCATGAATCACACCCATGTCCACGGGGTTCGCAGCTTCGACCGCGCCCTGATTATCCAAGCCATCGCGGATTCGTTCCGCAAGCTGTCGCCGAAGCAGCAGTTCCGCAATCCCGTCATGTTCGTCGTGTTCGTGTGCAGTGTGCTCACCACGTTGCTTTGGGTGCAGGCGCTGACGGGGCACGGCGAAGCGCCTACCGGTTTCATCTTCTGGGTGACGATCTGGCTGTGGTTCACGCTGCTGTTCGCCAACTTCGCCGAAGCACTGGCCGAAGGTCGCGGCAAGGCGCAAGCCGCTGCGCTGCGTAGTTCGCGCAAGGACGTCGTGGCCAAGCGCCTGGCGTCGCCTCACAAGGATGCTGCGATCACGTTCACGCCTTCGTCTGAATTGCGCGTGGGCCACCATGTTCTGGTGGAAGCAGGCGATCAGTTGCCGGGCGATGGCGAAGTGGTGGTGGGCGCGGCCAGCGTTGACGAAAGCGCCATCACAGGTGAGTCCGCGCCGGTGATTCGTGAGTCCGGTGGCGATCGCAGCGCTGTCACAGGCGGTACTCGCGTGCTGTCGGACTGGCTGGTGGTTCGCATCACGGCGAACCCGGGCGAGAGCTTCCTGGATCGCATGATCTTGATGGTGGAAGGCGCATCGCGCCGCAAGACACCGAACGAGATCGCACTCACCATTCTGCTGGCGAAGTTCACGCTGATCTTCCTGCTGGCCTGCGCCACGTTGCTGCCGTATTCCATCTACAGCGTACAAGCCGCGGGTGCGGGCAACCCGATCACGCTTACCGTGCTGATCGCGCTGCTGGTATGCCTGATTCCCACCACGATTGGTGCGCTGTTGTCCGCCATTGGCATTGCCGGCATGGACCGCATGATCCGCGCCAATGTCATCGCCACGTCGGGGCGTGCGGTGGAAGCCGCGGGTGACGTGGATGTGCTGTTGCTGGACAAGACCGGCACCATCACGCTGGGCAATCGCCAGGCCGTGAATTTCCTGCCGGCACCGGGCGTGGACGAGGCCACCCTGGCTGACGCCGCGCAGCTGGCCTCACTCGCCGACGAAACACCCGAAGGCCGTAGCGTGGTGGTGCTCGCCAAGGAGCGCTTCGGCATCCGCGAGCGCCAGCTGGAAGATGGTCATGCCGAGTTCGTGCCCTTCACCGCGCAGACCCGCATGAGTGGCGTGAACATTGGCGAACGCCACATCCGCAAGGGTGCACTGGATGCGGTAGAGCGTTACCTGGAATCGAACGGCAGCCATCTGCCGCCGCTGGTGAAGCGCATGGCGGAAGACATTGCGCGTCGCGGTGCCACTCCGCTGATCGTGACCGAAGGCACGACGGCGCTGGGCGTGATCGAACTGAAGGACATCGTGAAAGGCGGCATCCGCGAGCGCTTCGCCGAAATGCGCCGCATGGGCATCAAGACCATCATGATCACGGGTGACAACCCGCTGACAGCTGCAGCGATTGCCGCGGAAGCAGGTGTGGATGATTTCCTCGCCGAGGCCACGCCGGAAGCGAAGCTCAAGCTCATTCGCAAGATCCAGGCCGAGAACCGATTGGTGGCGATGTGCGGTGACGGTACCAACGATGCCCCGGCACTTGCCCAGGCAGACGTTGCCGTCGCCATGAACACCGGCACGCAGGCCGCGAAGGAAGCCGGCAACATGGTGGACCTCGATTCCAACCCCACCAAGCTCATCGAAGTGGTGGAGATCGGCAAGCAGATGCTGATCACGCGTGGCTCGCTTACCACGTTCTCCATTGCCAACGATGTGGCCAAGTACTTCGCAATCATTCCGGCGGCGTTCGCCACCACGTATCCGGCGTTGAATGCGCTCAACGTGATGAAGCTGGCCACGCCGCAGAGCGCGATTCTTTCAGCGGTGATCTTCAATGCGTTGATCATCATCTTCCTCATCCCGCTGGCACTGAAAGGCGTGAAGTACCGCGCGCTGGGTGCCGGTGCGCTGCTTCGCCGCAACCTGCTGGTTTATGGGCTGGGCGGCATCGTGGTGCCGTTCGTGGGCATCAAGGTGATCGACATGTTGCTCGTTCTTTGCGGACTGGCCTGATCCTCATTCCCGTCATCCCGTCATCCCGTCATCCCGTCATCCCGGCGTAGGCCGGGATCCAGAAGCCGCTGTGGAAGGTTTTCGCGAAAGGCACGCGCTTCCGTTACTGGATTCCCGCCTGCGCCGGAATGACCGGTGAGAGTCACGGCGTCAAACCTCAATCCCGGAGTCTTTGCCATGCAAGTACTCAAGCTTTCCGTTTCGCTTCCTGACGACACTCACCCGGACATGGAGCTTCGTCTTTCGTCCGACGACTCGTCCTGCGATGTGGTGATCGCGCTGCCGACGCAAGGGCGTCCACGCGTGCAACCACGCGACACCGAGGCGCCGCACAGCGAACACGATGACTACGTGCTCGGCGGTTACGCCGGCATCTGAATACCAGGCCGCACGGTCGCGGCCCCACACAACCATCACAAAAAAAGGACGGCTCACCCGAGCCGGTTTCAGGAACACCCATGATGTCCAAGAAGGTTCTTTCGTTCGCGCTGTTGCTTGCTCTTGCTCCTGCCGGCGAAGCCGCTGCGTCCGCTGCGCCGCTCGCCAGCACCGACGTGGCCCCTGCCGGCACGCTTGCCGATGGCCAGGCCGCTGCGCCGGCCGCCGCGAGTGACGACTGCTCGCAGGGCTTCTTCTCCCGCCTTGGTGCGGCTTATCGCAAGGACGCTCAGCCAGTCGATCCCAATGCACCGGTCGCACCGCGCCGCGCCATGGATGCACCGCTGGATGCCCCGCCGTTCCCGAACGGCGAGTGGCAGCTGGGTGGCGTGGCCGCGCCGATTGGCGTGCCGGTGGCCTATGGTCAATACCCGCTGCAGAAAGCGCTGTTGTGCACCAAGCTCGGCAACTGGATGAAGCGCAACCGCATTGAAGTGAACGGCTGGATCAATCCGTCGGCCAACGTGAGCTCGTCCAGCTTCACCAACTATCCGCTGTCCTATGCCACGCGCCCGAACCGGGTGGAATTCGACCAGCTCGTGCTCAACATCACGCGCGTCGAAGACACCGTGCAGACCGACCACATGGACTGGGGTTTCAATATCTCCACGTTGTATGGCTACGACTACCACTACACGGTAAGCAAGGGCATTTTCAGCAACCAGCTGCTCAACAACCCCAATTCGAACGGTCCGCTGCCGGGCAAGGTCTACGGCGTCGATCCGATGCTGTTCTATTACGACCTGTACATTCCTTCCATTGCCGAAGGCATGGTGGTTCGCATCGGACGCTACCTGTCGCTGCCGGATATCGAGGCGCAGTTCTCGCCGCAGAACTACCTGGTGACCCACTCGATTCTCTACACGGTCGATCCGTACACGCAGACCGGCATCATGACCACCACGCGCCTGAGCCAGCAGTGGACGCTGCAGCTCGGCATCAACGCCAGCAACGACACGGCGCCGTGGAACCACTCCGCGCGCCCCACGCTGCAAGGCTGCGTGCGCTGGGTGTCCAAAGACAACGACGACATGCTTTACCCCTGCATCAATAGCTGGAACACCTCGGACTACAACTACAACAACGTGCAGATGTACGTGATGACCTGGGGCCATCGCTTCAGTTCGTCGGTGCACATGCAAACCGAGGCCTACTACATGTATGGCCGCAACATCCCGGGCTTCGGACCGGATGGCGAGCCGGGCGTGGTGGCGTCGTCGCCCTATCCAGGCAAGGCGGGCGAATACGGCGCGGTGAACTACCTGAACTTCGAGTTGAACAGCAGCAACATGCTCACGTTCCGCAACGAGTTCTACAACGACCAGAAAGGCCAGCGCACCGGCTACGCCACCAAGTACAGCAGCCACACGCTGGGCCTGACGCATTGGGTGTCGTCGGACCTGGAGATTCGACCTGAGCTGCGTTACGAGCATTCATACGACGTGAATGCGTACAACGGCGGCAAGAAGAACTACCAGGCCGTCGCCATCGTCGACGCTATCCTTCACTACTGAGGTAACCGCCATGGGCAAGCTCATTCGCAGCGCCATTGTGATGCTGCTCCTGATGACCGTGATCACCGGCGTGGCCTATCCGCTGGCAGTCACGGGATTGGCGCAGGTGCTGTTCCCGTCGCAGGCGAACGGCAGCCTGATCGTGAAAGACGGACGGCCCATCGGCTCATCGCTGATGGGCCAGTCCTTCGACGATCCCCGGTATTTCTGGGGACGTCCGTCGGCCACCACACCGCAGCCGAACAACGGCACCTCGTCGACGGGTTCCAACCTTGGCCCGACGAACCCCGCGCTGACCGACGCCGCAAAACAGCGCATCGATGCGTTGCACGCGGCCGATCCGGGCAACGCGGCGCCGATACCGGTGGATCTGGTGACGGCATCCGGCAGCGGTCTCGATCCGGACATTTCGCTGGCCGCAGCGGACTATCAGGCGGCGCGAGTGGCCAGGGCGCGCGGCCTGAGCACATCGCAGGTCAAGGCGATGGTGACCATGGCAACCACGGGAAGGCAATTCGGCGTGCTGGGTGAGCCGCGCGTCAACGTGCTCAAGCTCAACCTCGCACTCGACGGTCGGTGACGTCGTTTTTCTCCCTCTCCCCTCCGGGGAGAGGGTCGGGGTGAGGGGAGGGTGCTCGCGACAGCATGGCTAGCCAACTCTTTTGCACTTCCGGTACACGAATGCACGTCCTACCCTAAACACCTATCCACCCAAGCGGCCTCCATGTCCGAACCCTCCCGCGAAGCACGCGCCGACGCCTTGCTCGAATCCGTGCAGGAAGAGCGCACGCGCCGCCTGAAGATCTTCCTCGGCGCCGCACCGGGCGTGGGCAAAACCTACGCCATGCTCTCCGCCGCGCGCGAGCTCAAACGGCAAGGCATCGATGTCGTGGTGGGCCTGGTCGAAACACACGGCCGGCAGGAAACCGCCGCGCTGCTGGAGGGCCTGGAGCAGCTTCCGCGCCGTAAGGTGAACTACAAGGGTCGCGACTTCACCGAGTTCGACCTTGACGCCGCGCTTGCCCGCAAGCCGGACATCATCCTGGTGGACGAGCTCGCGCACACCAATCTGCCGGGCGGTCGCCACGAGCGTCGTTGGCAGGACATCGCGGAGCTGCTGGAAGCGGGCATCGAGGTCTATACCGCGCTCAACGTGCAGCACCTGGAGAGCCTCAACGACCAGGTGCGGCGCATCACCAACGTCACCGTGCGCGAGACCGTGCCCGATGCATTCCTCGACCGCGCCCGCGACATCGTGCTGGTGGATCTTCCACCGCGCGAACTGATCCAGCGCCTCAAGCAGGGCAAGGTGTACGTGCCCGAGACGGCGACGGCCGCACTCGACTCCTTCTTTTCGCCGACCAACCTGGTGGCATTGCGCGAGCTGGCCGTGGATACCGTTGCCGGTCACGTCGACAGCGACCTGCGCGAACACATGCTGGCGCGCGGCGGCGCCATGCCGGTGCGGCGTCGCGTGTTGGCCGCCATCGATGGGCATTCGCAAAGCGAATACCTGGTGCGTATCGCGCGTCGGATAGCAGAGCGTCGTGGTGCGCCATGGAGCGTGGCTTTCGTCGATACCGGCGCGGCGCTGGACAAGGCGCGCCAGGAGCGCGTGGACGCCGCGATGCGGCTGGCGCGGCGCCTTGGTGGCGATACGGTGGTGTTGCGTGGGCACGCCATCGCGGACGAACTGATTGCGCACGCCGATCGCGAAGGCATTGGCCAGATCATCCTGGGGCGCACGCGCGAACGCCCGCTGGCACGCATGCTCGGCCGCTCGCTGACGCAGCTGCTCCTGCGGCGTGGCGCGCACCTGGAACTCACCATCATCGCCACACCGGCGGAACGCGCGAAGTCGCGCCTGCGCCTTCGCATGCCGGGCGGTGCGGGTCGTCGGGGTGAATACATCTACGCCACGCTGGCCACGCTGGTGGCTTTTGGTCTTTCGTTCATCGCGGATCGCTATCTTTCCGTCGCCAATCTCTCGCTGATCTTCCTCACGGCGGTGTTGGTGGTGGCGGTGCGTACGCGCATGGCGGTGGCGGTTTACACGGCGCTGTTGTGCTTCCTCGGCTACAACTTCTTCTTCGCGCCGCCGCGCTACACGTTGATGATCGCCAACTTCGACGACGTACTGGCGGTATGCCTGTTCCTCGTCGCGGCACTGGTGGCGAGCCGCCTGGCCACCAAGCTGGCCAGCCAGGTGGAATCGTTGCGCATGGCACACGCGCAGGCCCGCGCGCTGCTCGCGTTGGGCCAGCGTCTCTCCACCAGCACGGATGCGGAAGGCATTCGCCGCGTCGGCGCGTCGGCGCTGGCGCATGTGCTGCGTTGCGATGTGGCGATGCTGGCGCGCGATGCCAGTCAGGTGTTGCGCGTGGTGGCGGCCGCGCCGCGCGAATTCGACTTGACGGCACAGGACATGGGGGCGGCAACCTGGAGCGAGGAGCACGCGGAACAGGCCGGACGCTACACCGACACGCTGCATGCGGCGCCGTGCTGGATGCTGCCGCTGGGCAGCGACAACAATCACCTGGGCGTGGCGGCGTTGCGCTTTCCGCCAGGGCAGGGCGAGCCGTCCACCGATGAACGCAGCCTGGCCCTGACGATGGTGCAGGACATCGGGCAAGCATTGCAGCGTGCGCGACTTGCCGAAGAACTGGAAGGCGCTCGCGTGCAAGGCGAAACAGAGCGGCTGCGCAATGCGCTGCTGTCTTCCGTATCTCATGACCTGCGCTCGCCACTCGCCTCGATGATCGGTTCTGCCGGCACGCTGCTGAGTTACGGCGATCAATTGCCGCCGGAAGAGCGGCGCGAACTGCTCGACGCCATTCTTGGCGAAGGCCAGCGCCTGGATCGCTACATCCAGAACCTGCTGGACATGACCCGTCTTGGTCACGGCACGCTCAAGCTCAATCGCGATTGGGTGGACGTCGCTGAAATCGTCGTGGCTGCCACCACGCGCCTGCGCAAGCTGTTTCCCGACCTGAAGGTCGATACGGTGATGCCGCCGCAAACGTTGCTGCTGTACGTGCATCCCGCGCTGATCGAACAGGCGCTGTTCAACATCCTGGAGAACGCCGCGCGCTTCTCGCCGCCAAACGAAGCCGTGCGCGTGATGGCGCGAGCCAAGGGCGAGCAGGTGCAGATCGATGTGGTCGATCGCGGGCCCGGCATCCCCGAGGACGAGCGCGCGCGCATCTTCGACATGTTCTATTCCGTCTCGCGGGGCGATCGCGCACCGCAGGGCACCGGCCTGGGCCTCGCCATCTGCCGCGGCATGATCGGCGCGCACGGCGGCAGCGTGGAGGCCTTGCCGGGCGACGGCGTTGGCACCACCATTCGCATCACCCTGCCGTTGCCGGCGCCGCCCACGAATGCCGTATGACCTCCGCTGCGCGTGTCCTGGTCATCGATGACGAGGCGCAGATCCGCAAATTCCTTGACATCGGGTTGCGTGCCGAAGGCTACGAGGTGCTGCTTGCGGCGAACGCGGCCGATGGCCTGGCGCTGGCCGCCACGCGTTCGCCGGATCTGGTGATCCTGGATATCGGCCTGCCCGATCGCGAAGGCCACGACGTGCTGGCCGAGTTGCGCCAGTGGACGCACGTGCCGGTGATCATGCTGTCCGTGCGCGATGCGGAAAGCGAAAAGGTGAAGGCGCTGGACGCGGGCGCCAACGACTACGTGACCAAGCCGTTCGGCATCCAGGAATTGATGGCGCGCCTGCGCGCGCTGCTGCGCAATCGCCAGGGCGAGCCCGAGTCCACGCAGCGTTACGACGACGGCCAATTGGCCATCGATCTCTCGCGTCGCGAGGTATCGCTTGAAGGCACGCCGTTGTCGCTCACGCGCAAGGAGTACGCCGTGCTTGCGCTGCTGCTGCGCCATGCCGGGCGCGTGGTGACACAACAACAGTTGTTGCGAGAGATCTGGGGCGCCACCCACACCCACGACAGCCATTACCTGCGCATCGTGGTGGGCAAGCTGCGCCAGAAGCTGGGCGACGACCCGGCCACCCCCCGCTGGCTCAAGACCGAGCCTGGGGTGGGCTACCGCTTCCTCGGCGGGGCATGACCTCCACGGGTGTCGCGGCTCGTGAGAATCCTTAGTGGTCTGATTCCCGGACTTTTTTCGTCCCCGGCCCACGTTTGGGCGGGGCGAAAGCGGTCCGGATTCACGGTTCCCCGGCACAGGTCAATCCTGTTTTCCCCAGCCGGGGCGCGGTTATGATGGCCGCCGGACCAACATCCCGGTGCTGACTGCCCCAGAACGCAGCGCCGGCTCACAGAGGACATCTCAATCCATGGCACGTGGCATCAACAAAGTCATCATCGTCGGCAACCTCGGCGCCGATCCGGAAACCCGTTACACCGGCAATGGCACCGCCATTACCAGCATCCGCATCGCGACCTCCGAGAACTGGACCGACAAGCAGAGCGGCGAAAAGCAGGAACGCACCGAGTGGCACCGCGTGAAGCTGTTCGGCCGCCTGGCTGAAATCGCCGGCGAATACCTGAAGAAGGGTCGCCAGGTTTATATCGAAGGTTCGCTGCGCACCGACAAGTACACCGACAAGGACGGCGTTGAGCGCTTCAGCACCGACATCATCGCTGCCGAAATGCAGATGCTTGGCGGCGGCGAAGGTGGAGCAGGCGGCGGTGGCGGTGGCGGCAACTACCAGCGCTCGCAGGGCGGCGGCGGTGGCCAGCGCCAGGGTGGCTACAGCGGCGGCGGTGGTGGCAACCAGCGCGGTGGCGGCGACAACTACGGCGGCGGCTCGCGCGGTGGCGACAACTACGGCAACCAGCAGCAGCGCCAGTCCGCACCGCCGGCACAGAACAACAGCTTCGACGACGACGATATCCCGTTCTAAACGGTGCATATCTCCAACGGGAAGAGAAAACCCAGGAAAAGGCCCTCATTTCGAGGGCCTTTTTTTTTTATGGTGTGATGTCGGATTTTTTGACGGGGCCAAGTCTTAGCCGCTACCAAATGTCGGTTGGCATCGGAAGGGCCATGGCAAGGTCGTTGAGTTCGAGAGAGCGTGACGAATCCGAGCGATGTCTTTAGCGGCGGGCCCTGTATCTTGCAGCCTTTCTGGATCGAATAGCGGTCGATGTGTCGTCGTTGTCGTCCCAATCTTTGATCATGTCCTGGGCCATGGTCATAAAGGCGCGTACTGCTGCAGAGCAATAGGCATTTCGACGACGGAGCAATGCGGCGCGCCGCGTTTCCAATGCGGGCTGCAGTTTCACTGCAGTGAGCCCGGCGCAGACAATGTTGGCCGGAAGAAGCGTTCCCAGATCGGTGTTGCGCACGATCTGCACCAACGCCTCGATGGAATTAGCTTCCACCACAATCTTCGGTCGAAGGTCTTTGCTCCGGAAATATTGATCGGCAATCCTGCGCGTGGAAAAGGACGCATCCAGAAGAGCCAGATCCATGTGTGCCAACTCTTTGGCCGTGATCATGGCTTTGCGCATTTTCGTGTGGTGTTTGCCTACGATCAGCGTGGGGCGCTCGTTGTGAAGTGGTGTCACTTCGATATCTTCTGATGGAAGGTCGCCAAAGCCCACGCCGAGATCCAGCTCGTCATCTCGCAGCAATGGCTCGATGGCTTTCTGCGGTGCCACCCGGATCGTCACCGCGATGCCCGGATAGTGCTTTCGAAAGCGTTGCAGCAATGGGCCGATCAGATACGTCGCCGCACTCATGGTCACGCCCAGTCGCAGCGATCCGGTGGAAAGGTCCGCCACGTCACGTACGGCGCGTGAGGCCTGTTCGAGTTCTGCCAGTGCGCGTCCGGCGTGTTGCAGATAAATCGTGCCCATATCTGTCGCGCAGATTTTGCGGCCCGAGCGATCCAAAAGCTGTGCACCCACGCGTTCTTCCAGTTCCTTGATCTGTTGCGACAGAGCGGGCTGTGAAACGTGTAGCGCCTGTGCCGCACGCGTAAAGCTCCCGTGATCGACGACAGCCTTGAGGTAACGCACGTGGCGAAGGCTGGTCATCTATAAGTCCTGGGTTATGGATGTCGTAAGAAATGGGTCTTGGACACTTATACGCCGGCGCCGTAGCTTTTTCACCAGGCGAGCCCCGAAGTGCCTCGTCGAAAGCCTCAGCCATTCAACCCTCGTGCGTTCCAGCAACACGGAACGCAGCCAAGACCACTGGAGAATTGACCATGCAACAGTTTGCGCGCGTTCTCACCAGCAACGGCGTTGTCCCTGTCATCGTGAAGGATGGCAATCACCTTGACCTTCGCCCCCTCCTGCCCGACATCACTCCGGATGCCATCGCGAGCGGCCTGCTCGACAAGGTGGATACGACGGGCTTGTCTCCCATCCAGGGCGAATTCACCTTCCTTGTACCGATTGCCGGCATTCGCCAGATCGCAGCCACGGGCTTCAACTACCGCAAGCACATCGAAGAATTCAAGATGACACCGCCGACCGAGCCGGAGGTTTTCCTGAAAGCCATCACGTCGCGGTCCGGTCCCAGCGATGCGATTTCCCGCGGCCCCAACCCCAACGTGAAGCTCGACTGGGAAGTTGAACTGGGCATCGTGGTCCGACGCGAAGCGACCGACATCACCGCTGACGAAGCGCCCAATTACCTGTTCGGCTATGTCTGCATTAACGACGTGTCCGATCGCGACACGCAGGTCGATGCGCAGAAGCAGCAGCACTTGGTACGTGCCAAATCGCGCCCTGGTTATTCGCCGGTCGGCCCCTATCTGACCACCGGTATTGATGGCATGAATGTGGATGTCTGGACCAAGCTCAACGGCAAGTATGAGCAGCAGGGGAATACCAGTGACATGCTCTTCTCGATTAACGAGATGCTGGCCTACTTCTCGACGCACATGACACTACTGCCCGGCGACATCCTGGCCACTGGCACGCCCCCTGGTGTCGGCTTCGGCAAGAACCGCTTCATGCAGGTGGGCGACGTACTTGAGTGCGGTATCAGCAACCTCGGGTCTCAGCGCCACGACATTCTGCGTTGACCATAGGCGACGCGGTCGCTCGTCTGTCTTTCATTTCCCCCACGCCCGAACGACCTCGCGGCGATCCGCGCATCGCCGCGACGGTGGCTTGCATCGATCTGTCGAGACTCTTCTATGGCATCGCCAACTTATTGGACTATCGCCCTGGAAGGAGTTGTACACGCTTGCCGCCATCGCACCGGTGTCCATCGTTCTTCGCTTTTCCGTCCGGAGGCCAGAAAACCTGCGCCTTCAACTGAAGGACGCGTCACTTTGAATGGGATCCGCAACTATGAAAACCACCTGTGTTTCGACCGTCCTGATCGCTTCGCTTGCTGTTATCAGCAGCTCGGTGTCCGCCACGCCTGCTTCGACCACCGCAAGCAAGACGTCGTACGCCTCGGCCACGCCGTGCCATCGCTCCCACGAAGACAATGCACAAGGCAGCCGAATCAACGGCCGCGCTGACTGGGATGTCGACTATCCATCTCAGCTTGCGCCACAGACACCTGGCTCGACTCATCACCATGCCCCGCGCTGAGCGGTCCCTCCGACGCGTGCGAGTTACGCCGTACGCTCCACCCATTGCGCACGCCAGGCGGGCGCATCGAACGGATCGGCGAAGTACTGCGTCTCATGCGATACCTTGCCATCGCGGAATGCCATGATGCTGACGGTAAATGCGCGTTTGCCCTGGTAGTCGATGGTGTACTCCGTGACCCAGAGATCTCCTTCGCCTTGTATGCGCCGCACCTGGAATCCGGATGGCTTGCCCGGATGGTGGCTGCGCAGGGCTTGCAGGTTGTGCTTGCCGTGGATGACTTCGCCTGACTGCGGGTATTCGCAGATGGCATCGTCGTGATAGATGTCGTGCTCGGCGGCTTGATCACCTGCCGCTGAGGCGGCCCAGTGGGCGTCGAGGGCGGCTCGGATGCTTTGCGCGTTCATGGCTGGCCTCTGTGCATTCGTGGCCGAAAGGGAACGTACGGCATTGCATCACGATCAGGGTGAGGCGAGCGTTGAGGGCGTCCCTTGACCGCAGGGAAACACGCATGGCGTCTAGAATGCCGGCGCTGTGGAGCGAGCCGGAGCTGACGGATGCGCAAAAAGACCCAACGGTTGGATGGCTGGCCGGGTGCAGTCGTTTCGAGGCGATTCTTCGAACGTCCCGCAACCACCGTTGCGCCGTTACTGCTCAACAAGATCCTCGCCTGTGCCGACGGACGAGCTGGCCGTATCGTGGAAGTGGAAGCGTATGCGGGCTCGGTGGATCCGGCGGCGCATACGTATCGCGGCAAGACGCCGCGTAATGCAGTGATGTTTGGCCCGGCTGGGCACATGTATGTGTACTTCACCTATGGCATGCATTGGTGCGCCAACTGCGTGTGCCGGCCGGCGGGTGAGGGTGTGCTTATCCGTGCGCTCGAGCCGCTGCTCGGCCTGGACAAGATGCGCGGCCAACGTCCCTGGGGAACCATGGATCGCGAGCTCTGCCGCGGCCCCGCGCGTCTGACGCAGGCGATGGGCATCAACGGCGAGCAGAACGGGATCGATCTGGTCGGTGCACTCGATGGTTATGCCATTGTCGATGACGGCGTGGCGCCACCGAAGCATCTGGCGGGTACGCCGCGCGTGGGCATACGCGTGGGTGTCGATTTTCCGTGGCGCTGGCGGGTGCCGAACAATCGCTATGTGTCGGGTCCGGTCGCCACGTCGTGAGCTGCTGCGCGCGTTGGATGCTCAGCGCTTGCGCGTTGCCTGATGGAGCGCGTGGTACGCCTCGACCAGCTGTTCGAGCGAGAACGCCCGATTGCGTCCGCTGGGATTGGGCAGCACCCATGCGCGCGAACCGCCAAAGGCCTCGGCCTGCAAACCCCATGCGACATCGTGGCGGCCGACCAGCGCCGCGTACGCCACCTTTCCCAGGAAGGCGACCGTGCGCGGCGCATAGTGTTCGACCCTGGCGGTAAAGCCTGCTGCTTCGGACAGGAAGTCGGCACGCGTCAGTTCATCGGCACCTGCCGTCGGGCGTCTCACCACGGAGGTGATGCCACAGCGATATTCGAGCAGGCGGCGATCTTCTTCGGCGCGAAGCACCTCGGGTGTGAAACCGGCGAGGTGGAGCACGCGCCAGAAGCGATTGCTGCGGCCGGCAAAATGATGGCCGGTGGTCGCGGCAAGCAAGCCGGGGTTGATGCCGCAGAACAGCACGGCGAGATGCGGGGCGATGACGTCGTGAAGCGTGTCAGGCATGACGTTCCGCGCAATGGCGGAATGGCAGCTGATGCATGCAGAAGCTCTCCTGTGGCGAACTCTTCATCCGGTGATGATCGTTACGGCCTTTTGAGCGAGTTTGCGCAGATCCTTTTTCGATGTTCCCGCACGTGCGCGGATGGCAATGGTGTGCATCGTCGCGGAAGCGAGCAAGGCGAGTGCGCCCACATCCGCGTCCTTGGCCAGTTCACCCTTGTCACGAGCCATGCGCAACCTGCCTTCGAAACACGCGTCGAGTTTGCGAAGGCCGTTCCTGACGATGCCTTGGATTTCGCCATCATCTGCGGCTTCGGTGATGGCCGTGCCGAGCACAAAACATCCCCGTGCGTTACCTTCGCCAGAAAAATAGATGGCCAACGCTGCCTCGTAGACGCGCATCAGCGCATCCTTCAGTGAGTGATCACCCTTCAGGGCATCGTGCATCACGCTGGACTTCATGTCCCAGTAATCGACCAGCGTCCGCACATAAATCGCGTGCTTGTCGCCGAAGGCTGCCCGCAAGCTTGGCCGATTCATGCCGGTCGCCGCGCTGATGTCATCGAGTGATGTGCCTGCATAACCAGCCTTCCAGAAAGCATCCGTGGCCTGGCGAAGGGCGACGTCTGGTTCGTAGGCACGGGGACGGCCGCGCGGCCTTATCACCAGATCATCTTTTTTTGTACTTTCTCGCATAAAAATATCGACTCCGGGTCTTCACTTGAATATTATTCGAGATGGAACAAAATTAAAATTGGCCTTTCATGGCGGCGGCCCACGGCAATCCGCCTGCTACAGACCGCCAGCGAACGCACCCCCGGGCACGCGTTGAGTCACAGCGCGCGGCCCATTCACTCCATTCCGGAGTCATCGACATGACTACTTCGTCAACTTTTGCAGACACCAGGATTCCGCTGGCAGGTGGCCAACAAGGCATGCCAGCTGCCGGATTCGGCACGCTGATCCCCGATCCTGTTGCGGCCAAGCGTGCTGTCAAAGCGGCGCTTGAGACCGGTTTTCGCCATATCGATGCCGCCGAGGCCTATCGCAACGAGGATGTGGTGGGTGCAGCCATGCAGGAGTCGTTCGCGGCGGGCGTGGTTCGGCGCGAAGAACTGTTCGTCACCACCAAGCTGTGGAACAACAACCACCGCCCCGAGCGCGTAAGACCCGCGCTTGAAGCAAGCTTGCGTCGCCTGCAGCTGGATCATGTGGATGGCTACCTTATCCATACGCCGTTTGCGTTCCAGCCGGGCGATGAACAGTACCCGATGGGTGGCGACGGACAACCCATCTACGACGATGGCGTCACGCTGCTGGAAACCTGGCAGGCGATGGAGCAACTGGTGGACGAGGGCAAAACCCGTTTCATCGGGCTTTCGGATATTCGCCTGGACAAGGTGAAGGAGATCTACGCTGCTGCCCGCATCAAGCCAGCCGTGGTGCAGGTGGAAAGCCATCCCTATCTACCGGAGTGGGAGCTGTACGAATTCTGCAGGGAACATGGCATCGTGTTGCTCGTGTTTGCTCCGCTTGGACACGGCATGGAGCCACGGGTGGTAAACGATCCCGTGATCGTCGATATCGCACGCCGCATGAACAAGACGCCGGCGCAGGTGGCGCTCGCCTGGGCGGTGCAGCGTGGTACGGCGTTCCTCACCACCTCGACCAACCCCGATCATATTCGGGAAAACTTCGACATCTCGGTCTTGCCGGACGATGCGTTTGAGGAGATGCAACACGGCATCACCACGCGAGTGCGATTGAATCAGGTGGTGGAAACCGGGTTGCCCGGCTTCATTCCACGGGGCTGATTGCGGCGGCTCTTGGCCTCTTTCCGGCGCCGGCCTGGATCGCGCAGAGGCAAGCACTCATGACCGTCGCGCCGATAGCCAGTTCGTTCAGGGGTTCAATGCTCCGTCGCCCTGCAGTTCATTCGTGAACCTTCAATAGTGAAGGTTCAATTCCTCGACATTCGGCCGGTTGGACTCATACCACTCCTGGAATTCTTCTTCGCTCAATTCATCGGGAGCGTAGACCGCCACTTCGTCCCATACGCGATGCGTCGGCCTGGGCAGGCGTGGGCCGCCGCGCAGCGAGAACGTGATGCCATTCCGCTCGATCAGCTCGGGTGCATCATCACGTTGCTCGCGTTCCACAGCGTTGTGCGCGATCAACAGGATGGCTGAAATCATGGGTCGCTCCTTCTTGGCTCCAGGCCTCAGTTAGAGCCTTATTGCTCATAAACGCAAGCCATGTGCTTGTGGTCTGTTGCCACGGGCCTGCGTTGTGCACGCACTTCTTCCACAAGTAGTCCACTTGGCGGGTGCTATTGCTCGGCCATGTCCGCCCTGCGCAAATTCTTCACGGTGATCCGCTCGACCGTCGATGCATTCGCCGACGATGAGTTGCTTACGCGGGCGGCGGCGCTTTCATTTTATGCGGCGCTTTCGCTTGCACCGCTGCTGTTGCTGCTGGTGTGGGCGGTGTCGATCGTGCAGCCGGACTGGATTGGCGGGGTCACGCAGATGCTGGCCACCGTGGTCGGCGAGGGAGGCGCGGTAGCGATCAACGACGTATTGGATGCGGTGAAGGGCAGGACCTTGTCCGGCAACGTGGCGAGCATCATCAGCATTGGTATCACCGTCTTCAGCGCAACCGCCGTGTTCGCGCAGTTGCAGGGCACGCTCAATCGGGTGTGGCGGGTGAAGCCCAAGCCGGGCGCGGCCATCGGCGCATGGCTGCGGGCTCGTGCGCACGCGGCGGCGTTGCTGGAGGGCCTGGGTTTCCTGCTGGTCATTTCGTTTGTCATCAGCACGGCGATCCGCTCCGTCATCCACGGCCAGGGCGAGCTGTGGACAGCGCTCGGTGCCACCAGCGGATTGATCGTGTTGTTCGTCGCCTTCTGCGCCATCTACAAGGTGTTGCCGGACGCGCTGGTGGATTGGTCCGACGTGATGCTGGGCGCGGCGATCACCAGCCTGTTGCTGCAACTGGGCCGCTACGTGATCGATTTCTATCTTGAGCGCGCCAAGGTGGGCAGCGCTTACGGTTCCGCCGCGGGCCTGGTGGTGCTGCTCACGTGGATGTACTACTCCGCGGTGGTGGTGCTGACCGGTGCCTCGTTGACGCGTGCGCTGGCCGATGCGTACGGCAAGCCTATCCGTCCCAGCATGCACGCCGTGGAATTTTTGCCGGGTGAGGTGGAAGTGCCACCGGACGACGCACACGATGACCGCTCCAGCGGAGCGCCTTGACGCGTCAGTTACGCCACCAGGCGTCGACGTCCTCGGCGATGCGCGGCAATGCATCGGTGGCATCCACGACGAGCACATCCGGTTCGCCGATGGGCGGCTCCAGATCGCGAAACTGGCTTTCCACCAGCGTGGCCGGCATGAAGTGGCCCTGGCGTGAGCCAACGCGCGCGGTGGCAGCCTCGGGTGACAGCGAGAGATAGACGAAACCGAGGCGCGGCACGGCAGCACGCAGCGTGTCCCGGTAGCGTTGCTTGAGCGCGGAGCAGGTAAGCACCACACGCTCGTTGGCGGCCCACGCGGCGGCCAGTTCACCGGCCAGTTGTTCCAGCCAGCCTTGCCGATCGGCATCGGTCAGCGGCATGCCGGCGGCCATCTTTGCGACGTTGCTGGCCGGGTGGAACACATCGCCTTCGATAAGGCGCGCGCCGGTGCGTTCGCACACGGCACCCGCCACGGTGCTCTTGCCACAGCCGGCGACACCCATCACCACGATGGCGCGCATGTCATGCCTCATGGATTGTCCTTCCCTGGTCATGCGGCATAGCGTACGCGCTTACTTGCCCTGGTAGCTCACGCGCCAGATCACGTTCGATCCATCGTCGCTCACCAGCAGCGAGCCATCGTGGGCTACGGTGATGCCGACGGGGCGCCCCCATACCTGGCCGCTCGGCAGCGTAAAGCCGGTGAGGAAGTCCTCGTACTCGCCGCTTGCGCGGGCGGTGCCGTGACGTGGCACGCGTATCACTTCGTAGCCCACGCGCACCGAGCGATTCCATGAGCCGTGTTCCGACGCAAAGATGTCGCCGCGATACTCGTCGGGAAACTGCGCGCCGTCATAGAACGTGAGCTGCAGCGAAGCATTGTGCGGATGGAGCAGCACATCCGGCACGATGGTCTTGCTGCCCAGTTCCGGGTGCTTGCCGGCGTGGCGCGGATCCTGATGGTTGCCCATGTACCACCACGGCCATCCGTAGAAGCCACCTTCCTGCACATGCGTGATGTAGTCGGGCACCAGGTTGTCGCCCAGGCCGTCGCGCTCGTTCACAGAACACCACAACTCGCCGCTTTTCGGATCGACGGCGAGGCCCACGGCGTTGCGTATGCCGCTGGCGTAGATGTGCATGTCCGAACCGTCCGGCTTGAACACCAGGATGTCGGCGCGGTTCTTTTCTTCCGGGTGCGTATCCGCATCGTCCACGTTGGATTTCGAGCCCACGGAGACGTACATGCGCGAGCCGTCCGGTGAAAAGGCGATGTCGCGCGTGGAGTGGCCGCCGTCGCTGTGCGGCAGGTCCGCGATGTGTTCGGGCTTGCCCGAGGCCTGCACGTCGCCATCCTTGTAAGCGAAGCGAACGACGGCATCGGTGTTGCCCACATACATCCATTGCGGATGTTGGGCGGGGTAGAACGCGATGCCGAACGGCTGCTTGAGCCCCGTGGCGAAGACGTGCGTTTCTTTCGGACGGCCATCCGGCGTGATGCCGCGGAACATCGTGATGCGTCCGGCCTTCGTTTCGGCCACGAAGACGTCGCCGTTGGGCGCGGTGCGGAGCAGGCGCGGGTTGTCCAGCCCCGTAGCAAACAGTTCCACCTTGAAGCCGGGCGGCGCCTTCGGCCACACGTTGTCGGGGCGCGCCACCAGCTGGGGTCCGTTGCCCGCCGATGTGGTCGCGTAGGGCTTGGGCAGATCGGCTACGGTGATCTTGCGGCTGGTGCCGGGCGACTCGTAGCGGAAATCCGTAAACGGCGGTGTGGGTGCGGGCCAGTCACCCGGCGTCATGGATGCCACGGCCTTCGGCGCGCTGGCGTCGGCTTTGCCGGCATCGAGCGACTGCAGGTAGCTCACCAGCTTCCAGCGCTGGTCTTCCGTCAGGCTGCTCCACGCCGGCATGCCGTTGGGAACGTCGCCCTGGGTAATGAACCAGAACAGCGCGCCCGGCGTCGCTTTCTTTACACCTGCGCTGGCAAGCGGGGGAACGTTGCCATTCCCCTGTGCGGATGCGCCGTGGCAGCTGGCGCAATACGTCCCGTACAAGGTCTTGCCGTCGCCGACGGCGTTCGCCTGATTGGCATTGGGGTTGCGCAGGTCATCCGTGGATGCGGGCGCATGGTGGAAGCGTGGGTTGTCGTCCTGTCCGTGCGCATGCAGCGAGATCAATCCGGCGCAGGCACCGATGACGGCTAACGACATCGCGTAACGACGTGCCCCTGCATGCAAGCGACGCTTCATGGCTGATCCTCGAAACATTCGGGAAAAGAAGCTGCGGATGGATGTCCGTCAAGTCGAGCGCTGAAAGCGTGACGACGGCGTGGAAACACCATCACCATGTTTCATGGAAAACATGACAAGCATGGCGCAAGGCGAGCATGTTGAGTGCTCGCCTTGCATGACAACTTTGTCACTTGCCTCCCGCGAGGTGGAGCCGGGAAGATGACCGGCTACGCCCGTGCAAGGGTGTGCTGCTGCGTCAGCCAACCTGTTCGCTGGCCGACTTGCCGTAGCTCGGTGGACGATCCGCCGGCGATGCACCAAAGGCCGTGTTCGGCTTGTCGCCCATCACGAAAAGCAGCGTGCCGCCAGCTGTGAGTTCGGCATGGCTGATCCAGCTCTTCGTCCACGGCTTGCCATTCCACGTCACGGACTGGATGTACGGACGCCCCTTGCCGTTGCCCTGCGTCTGCACGACCAGTTGCTTGCCGCCCGGTAGCTGCATCTGGGCGCGATCGAGCAGCGGGCTGCCGAACACATAGTGCGTGCTCACCGGGTCGACCGCGTACAGGCCCATGGCGCTCATCACATACCACGCGCTCATCTGGCCGCAATCCTCGTTGCCGGGCAGGCCGTCGGGTTCGGCGCGATACATGGTTTCCAGCAGCATGCGCACGCGTGCCTGCGTCTTGTAGTGCGCGCCGGTGTACGCGTAGAGGTAGGGCATGTGGTGCGCGGGTTCGTTGCCGAAGGCGAATTGGCCCACCATGCCGGCGATGTCCGGCGGCGCGTCGGCGGGCAGCTCGGCGTCGGTGGTGAACAGCTCGTCCAGCTTCTTCTCGAATTTGTCCGAGCTGCCGAACAGCTTCATGTACGAATACACGTCGTGCTGGTTGAGGAAGGTGGCCTGCCACGCGTTCGATTCGGTGAAGTCGCGCCACTTCTTGGAGTGCCCGATGGCAGTTGGATCGAACGGTTCCAACCACGTGCCGTCGCTGCCACGCGGGCGCACGAAGTTCATGGTCTTGTCGAAGACGTTGCGGTAGTTCTGCGAACGCGCCTTCAGCGCCACGGCGTCGTCGTGATGGCCGAGTTGCTCGGCGTAGTGCGACATCACCCAGTCGTCATAGGCGTATTCGAGCGTCTTGCTGACCGCTTCGCCTTCCACGTCGCTGGGGATGTAGCCACGCTTGCGGTATTCGGGCAGGCCGAAGTAATCGTCTTCCATCGCGCGCTTGCGGAACACCGGCCACGCAGCGGCGTAGTCGATGCCGGTGAAACCCTTGGCCTGCGCTTCGGCGATGACCACGGCGGAGTGGTAGCCGATCATGCACACCGTTTCGATGCCCTGCAGCGGCCACACCGGCGGACCGGCGGGGCTTTCCTGCGCCATGCGCACCAGGCCATTGACGATATCGGGCACGCGCTCGGGCTGATAAAGCGTGAACAGTGGGTGCTCGGCGCGGTACGTATCCCACAGCGAATAGGTGCTGTAGTTGTGCTCGCCCTTCGGCAGCTGGTGCACCTTCATGTCCATGCCGCGATAACGGCCATCCACATCGCTGAACAGCGTGGGCGCAAGCATGGTGTGGTAGAGCGCGCTGTAGAAGGTCCGCGTGACGTTGTCGTCGGTCGATTCAATGCGGATGCGAGCGAGTTCCTTCTCCCACGCCGCCTCGGCAGCCGCCTGCACGCCGTCGAAATCCCACGCGGGAATTTCCGCGGACAGGTTGCGCAGCGCGCCTTCCACGTCCACGCCGGAAATACCGACCTTCACCAGCAGTGGTGCATCGTCGAGCCGGTCGTAGAACAGCGCGGCCTTGAGGTTGGTGCCGTTGGCCTGCGCGCTGCCATCCGCCAGTGCCTTGTCGTCGGAGTACAACGTGCCGCGCTTGAACGGGCGCGAGACTTTCATGGCGAAATAGATGTGGCGACCGTTCGCCCACTGGTGTACGCGACGGCCGCCCACCAGGGTGTCGTTGCCGATCAGCTTGAGTTCGGCGTCGGTGACGCGGGTCGGCGTCTTCGGGTCGTCATGAAAGCCGTGCTGGAAATCGACCAGCAGATGCGCTTCGCCCGATTGCTGGAACGTATAGCGATGAATGCCGGCGCGTTCGGTGGCGGTGAGCTCGGCGAGCACATGGCTGTCGGTGAGCTGCACGCAGTAATAACCCGGCCGTGCCTGTTCGCCGGTGTAGTGCGAGCGATACCCCTTGATGCCCGTCTTGTAGCCCTTGGGCGCCGCGCCCTTGCCCGCGTGCACACCGTCGTAGCGGGACGTGTAGTTCACGCCGTCGTAGTCGCGGTCGCCGGGTTGCAGCAGCACGGGGCCCATGGCGGGCACCACCAGCACGTCCAGCATGTCGGCGGCGCCCGTGCCGGACAGATGCGTGTGCGAGAAGCCCATGATGGAACCGTCGCCCTGGTGGTAGCCGGAGCTGCCGTCCCACTGCGAGTCGTTGGTGTCCGGACCCAGCTGCATCATGCCGAAGGGCATCGTGGGGCCGGGGAACGTATGGCCGTGGCCGCCGGTGCCGACGAACACATCCACGTGGCGTGACACGGCATCAGCCAGCGCGGTTTTCTTTGCGGGTGCGGCGAACGTAGGCAGCGTGCTGACACTGCTGCCCAGAGCGGTGAAGGCGGCCAAACCTTGCAGAAAGCGTCGGCGCGAAACCATGGTGACTCCTTGGAAGGTGCGGATGCTGGAGTGACTGTTGCCCGTCATCCCTGCGAAAGCAGGAATGACGGTGAGGGATATGAGTGCTTGGGCGAGAGTTCGCGCACGCGTTCAGAGCGTGCGCAGCACGGCGGGCTGGCGATCAGCCAATTCGACGATCAGCTCGCCGAACAAGGTGTTGGCCCAGGCGAACCACGTGCGCGTGAAGTTCTTCGGGTCGTCCTGGTCGAACGACTCGTGCATGAAGCCGGTGCCGGCGTGCGTGCTCTTGAGCCACGCCAGGCATTGCGCAATCTCACGCGTGTCGTTGGTGGTGAACGCACGCATCATGATCGACATTGGCCAGATCATGCGCAGCCCTTCGTGCGGACCGCCCACGCCTTCGGCGGCGCTGCCCTTGAAGAAGTAAGGGTTGCGCATGCTCCAAACCTGCGCGCGCGTGCGCTGGTAGCGCGCGTCGTCCTGCGCACAGGCGCCGAGATAGGGCAGGGCAAGCAGGCTGGGTACGTTCGCATCGTCCATGAACAGCTGGTTGCCGAAGCCATCCACTTCGTAAGCCCAGTAGTCGCCGGCATCACTGTGGATCACACCGTGGGTGTCGGCTGCGCGCTGGATTTCGTCGGCCAGTGCCACGCAGTCGCTGGCGGTGGTTTCATCGTGGCGTATCGCGCGAAGCATGTCCGCGAGCTGGCGCAGGCTGGTCACCGCGAACAGGTTGCCGGGGATGTTGAACGGATACACCGTCGCGTCATCCGAGGGACGGAACATCGCGTGGATCATGCCGACGGGCTTCGTCGGATTGCCGTGGCCGAGCAGGAACTGCGACTCGGTGGGGCGCGGCGATGTGCGCTGGAACTGATACGGGCCAGGGCCCTCCTTGCGCTGCTGTTCGCGGAACGTCTTGAGCACGATGCGCATCGCGTCATGCCAATCGTCATCGAATGCGCTGCTGTCGCCGGTGGCTTTCCAGTAGCCGTGCGCCAGGCGGATCGGGTAGCACAGCGAATCGATTTCCCACTTGCGCTCGGCCACGCCGGGCTTCATGTCAGTGATGTCGTGCTGCGCCCAGTCCAGGTTCGACTTGGCCGCGGGGTCCGGCATGAAGGCATTGGCATAAGGATCGATGCGGATACAGCGTGCGTGGCGATGGATCAGGCCACGGAACAGCTGTTGCAGTGCCTTGTCCTGCTTCGCCAGTTGCACGTAGGGCCATACCTGCGCGGACGAATCGCGCATCCACATCGCATCGATATCGCCGGTGACGATGAAGGTATCGGGCTTGCCGTCCAGTGTGCCGACGTTGACGGTGGTGTCCAGCGTGTTCGGGAAACAGTTCTCGAACATCCACGCCAGTTCCGGATCGGCGATGCGGGCCTTGGTTTGCGCCAGCAGCTTTTCCACGGCCGCGCTGGTGAACTTGCGCTTGCCAACGGGCGGACGCTGGCTGACGAAGGAGGCCTTGCCGGCAGCGGCGATCGCGCCGTTGGAAAGCAGCGAGGCAGCGGGCGCGAGCGCCATCCATTTGAGCAGGTTGCGACGGGTGGTGATCACTTGGCAGTCTCCGGTTGCACGGCATCCACGAGCGAAGTCATTTTCAGGGCGGCTTTCAGGCTCGCCACGTCAGCACCGCTGTTCACGGCGATATCCACGTGCTCGCCGGGCAACAGGTCGAAGGCATTCATGGAAAGGTGCGCATCGAGCTTGCCAAAGTCGATCCACACCCCGCGCGCGAGACGCCTGGCGCTGATGCGCAGCGTGTTGCCGTCGTCGCGCCATTCGGCCTTCAGGCCCGGCTGGCGGGGAAGAGCCAATGTCTTGGCCACGTCGAAGTAGAGCAGGTGATGCGCAATGACGTTGCCGTTCTCGATGACGTCGAAAGAGGCAACGGTGTTGGCGGGTCGTGCGCTGTGCAGCAGCTGCGCGTCGCTGAACTCCCCGACGTTCGTGCTGCTCAGCGCCGCACCATCGACAGGCTTGCTCTGCTCGCTGAGCATCTTGCCGTTCATGTCGTAGACGCGCGTGCGCAGCGTTGCCTGGAAAGGCGTGGTGCGGTCCGAGACCAGGTGAAGCGTGGTCTGTCCGTTCCGGCGGGTGGGTACGATGTCCACCGGCGCATAGAAGCGCTTGGCGTGGAACTGCAAGGCCTTCCAGCGACCGTAGTAGTCGATGCTGGACCACGACGGTCCCGGCCACACGTCGTTGAGCTGCCAGTACAGCGATCCCATGTTTTGCGGGCGCGCGCTGCGCAGATGCTCGGCGGCCAGCTCGATACCTTCGGCCTGCATCAGCTGGCTGAGATATACGAATGAGGCGAAGTCTTTCGGTTCGCCGTAATTCGCGCGGATGTAGAGCAGCAGGCGGTCGTTGCCGTTGCCGTTGGCAAACTTCTGGTGCGCGCGCATCACCGGCGAGTTCGGCGCCATGTCGGCCGCTGTCGCGAAGCTCTCGATGGTGGCCATCACCGGGAACGATTGCAGGCCGTACTCGGACTGGAAGCGCGGCGTGATGTCCAGGTAATGATCGATGGGCTCGGAACCGGACCACACCTTCCAGTAGTGGTAGTCGCCGTCGTTGAGCACGTTGGCTTCACCGTCGAAATCCGTGCTGGGCGAGCTGGCCCAGTAGGGTACGTCGGGATCGTTGTCCTTAACCACCTTGCGCAACGTGTTGCCGAACAGCTCGCGCATGCCGTTCTCGATGCGCTGGCGCTCGTCCGCGCTGATCGACTTCTTGAAGTCTTCGCGATCCGGCCAGGATTCCCAGCCCGTCTGCACTTCGTTGTTGCCACACCACAGCACGATGCTGGGGTGGTTGCGCAGGCGGCGCACCTGTTCCTCCGCTTCCACGCGCGAGTTGCCCAGGAATTCGTGGTCGTACGGCGTAATCGCGCCGCCGAACATGAAGTCCTGCCAGATCATGATGCCGAGCTGGTCGGCCATGTCGTAGAACGCGTCGCTCTGGTAATAGCCGCCGCCCCACATGCGCAGCATGTTCATGTTGGCGTCGCGCGTGGAGGTGAGCAGCTGCTTCAGCTGCTCGGGCGTGGTTCGCTCGGGGAAGCTGTCGGTCGGGATAAGGTCCGCGCCCTTGGCGAAGATCGGCACGCCATTCACCACGAAGGCGAAGCCGCGGCCCCACTGATCGTGATCGCGTTTCAGCTCGACGCTGCGCAGGCCGGTATTGCGATCGGCGCTGACCAGCGTGCTGCCTGCGCGGGTCACATCGACATGGAAACGGTAGAGGTTCTGCTCACCGTAACCCGCGGGCCACCAGCGTTCGGGCTTGGCGATGGCGAAGGGCACGTGCAACGCGTTGTCGCCGGCGGTGAGCGTGACATCCTGGGACATCGAGCCGGTGCTGCCATCGGGCGCGGTCCAGTTCACGTTGACGCGAGCCGGGCCGGCCTTGCCTGCCTGAAGCGTGACATCGGCGGCGAGCTGTGCGTTGTCGGCATCCACATGCGGCTGCGCGATGTGGAAATCCTGCAGGCGCGCATCGGTCCAGCTTTCAAGGTTTACAGGCTGCCAGATACCCATGGTGACGAAGCGCGGGCCCCAATCCCAGCCGTACTGGTAGTTGGCCTTGCGGACGTAGTTGGATGTCTGTCTGCCCTTGGGCTCATCGCCGAAGGCCGTGTCGAATTCGCCGGGAAGGGCGTATGGCTGAATCAGCAGCCAGGGCTGCAGCTTCGCGATGGGGGAATGCAAGTGCACGGTGAGCGTGTTGCTGCCTGCGTGCAGGATCTTCTTCACCGGCAGGCGCCACTGGCGGAACATGTTGCCGGTCTTCAGCAGCGGCTTGTCGTTGAGCACGATGTCGGCAAAGGTGTCCACGCCGTCGAACACCAGATCCACGTGGTCCTGCTTCAGCGTGGCGGCGTCGACGTCGAAGGTGAGCTGGTAGTCCCACTCGCCCAGGCCGATCCATTGCAGTTGCGCTTCGTTGTCGCGGTAGAACGGGTCGCCGATGTTTCCTGTCGTCAGCAGGTCGGTCTGCACGCTGCCGGGCACCTGTGCGGGCGGCCAGTTCGTCTGGTCCGCGTGCTGGGCGGCCAGCGCCGAGTCGGGTACGAGCCGGAACTGCCAGCCGGTGTTCAACGGCGTGACGGTGGCGGAAGCCAGCGTGAGTGCCGGCGCAAACGCGAGGGCGGCCAGCAGGCCAAGAGACAGACGGGTCGGCGTTAACAAGGCAAGGCGCTCCGTTTCTTGCAGAAGAGCTTCTTATCGCACAGGCGGCAGAAGCGGTCATCGTTCCCCAAAAAAATCGGGCGCCACAAGGGCGCCCGTAAGTGGGGGGCTTACAACTTGAAACCCAGGTTCAGTGTGTAGGTACGTCCGTTCTTGTACGCGTTGAGCGGTTCGGCCGGCGTGTTGTTGTAGACGAAGTACGTCTCGTCCAGCAGGTTGGTGCCATCCAGCGACACGCGCATGTGATCGTTGATCTGGTAACCGATCGATGCGTCCAGTTCGCGGAAGATGCCGGTGATCTGCGAGGACTGCAGCTGCGCGATCTGCGTGAAGTACGACGAGCGCCAGCTGTAGGTCACGCGTGCGCTCCACGGCCCGTGCTCGTAGTACGGCGTAAGGTTGAACGCGTTCTTGGAGTTGTACGGCAGCGGGAACGAGTTGCTGGTGTCTGCATCCGAGTAGGTGTAGTTGGCCAGCAGGCCGAAACCGTAGGCGTAGTTGCCCTGGTAGGTCAGCGACACGCCCTTCACCTTGGCGACGCCGGCATTCACCGGAATCTCCATCGAGTAGCTCGCATCCTGCAGCGTGGTCAGGTCGAAATGCGTCTGCTGCACGTTGGTGTTGAGGATGTAACCGGAAATGCGGCGATAGAACAGTTCCGCCGACAGCAGGCTGTTTTCGCTGAAGTACCACTCGGCCGAGGCGTCGTAGTTGGTGGACTTGTACGGCTTCAGGTCCGTGTTGCCACCGGAACCCGTGAGCGTGCGGTCATCCAGGGCCACGTACGGCGTCATTTCCTGGTAGCGCGGACGGGCGATGGTCTTGGCGGCGGCGAAGCGCAGCGTCACGTCTTCCATGGGGTCGTACGCAATGTTGAACGACGGCAGCCAGCCGCTGTAGCTGCTGCGCTTGTCCACGGGTGCGTACACGTTCTCGCCGACGGAGTTGTAGCCCGTCACCGTGTCGCGCGTGTGGTAGTAACGCGCACCGAAGTTGCCACGGTAGTTGTCGCCGCCGAAATCACCCTGCACGTAGAACGCGCGGTTCTGTTCGGCAATGGCGTAGGTGGCCTTGGGGTCCATCGGCGCGCTGGTATACAGCGACTGCACGTAGTCCTTGAGTGCGCCCGGGCTGATCGTGGTCCAGTCGGCCATGCTCGACGTGGCGTTCAAGCCCGAGAGATAACCGCTCGGCGTGCCGCCACCGGCCAGATCGGCCAGCGAAACGCCCGAGCCATCCGGCGAAGGGATCAGCGCGGCGTAGCCGGTCTGTCCGTTGTAGTGGTTGCTCGCCTTGATGCCGAATTCGATTTCGTTGAGCGGCCCCAGCGCCAGGTCGTGGTTGAAGTCGGCCTGGAAGTAGCGCTCCTTGTCGAAGCTCGGCGCATAGCTGAAGCCGGCGCCGTGCGCGAGCATCGTGCTGGGATCGTTCGGCGAGTTGAAGTTGATCTGCGGGTTCTGGCCGGCGAGGTTCCAGTTGTAGCCACCGAAGCCCTGGAACTGCACGTTGTAGATGCCCTGCGAACCACCGCTGGAACTGGTGTAGCCCAGCTGGCTGGACGCATTCCAGCCGTTGCCGTGCCAGTCTGCGCGCAGCTGCGCCGAACCCGTATTGACCTTGGATTCGCGCTCGTAGCCGTCGAGATACGTCGGGGCGTCGGCGCCGTACGAACCGCTGGTGGCCACGCCGTTGGTGAAGTTGAGCGCCGTGGCATCCGGTGCGCTGCCGGACCAGTCGCCGTAGTGGCTCTGGTTGAAGTTGTTGAACTTCTCGGTGACGTACAGGCCGGTGAAGTTCAGTTCGAACGCTTCGTTCGGCTTCCACTGGATGCCGGTGGACACGCCATCACGCTTGCGCTCCTGCTCGAACAGCGCCGTGTTGATGGCGGTGGGGTACACGCCCGTGGTGCCGGGCGGCACCACCGTTGGCGAGAACTGGTGGCCCGGGTCGGTGTCGGTGGGATCGTTCGCGCGCTGGTAGCCGAAGATCTCGGTGCCTTCGCGCTGGATGGTGCGATCCGAATGCATCACCGAACCGAGGATGCCGAACGTGTGGTCGTCGTTCTTCCAGCTGTAGAGCAGCGAACCCTGCGGCTCGCCCTTGTCGGCGCGGTCGTTGTACTGGTAACCGAGGTTGCCGGTAAGCGTGTTGGCGGGCAGATCCAGCGGACGACGCGTGTTCACGATCACCGTGCCGCCAATGGAGCCTTCATCGATGCGCGCCTGCGGTGTCTTGTAGACCTCGGCGGTGCCGATGATCTCCGAGGTGAGCAGGCTGTAGTCGAACGAGCGGCTGTCCGGGTTGTTCGGGTCGGACGTCCAGTTGGTGGAAGCCAGCGTCTGGCCGTTGAGCAGCAGGCGGTTGAGCGCCGGGTCGGTGCCGAGGATGCTGACCTTGTCGCCTTCGCCGAAATTGCGGTCGACGCTGATGCCGGGCAGGTGCGACAGCGATTCGGCCACGTTGGTATCGGGGAACTTGCCCACGTCTTCGGCGGAAATCGCATCGACGATGGAGTCGGAATTGCGCTTGAGATCCAGCGACTTCTGCAGGCTGGCGCGAATGCCGGTGACGGTGACACCTTCCAGCTGTTGCGCCTTGTTCGGATCGACCGTGCTCGGCTGGGCGCTGTTGTTCTGCTGCGCGGCGTTCTGCGGCGGATTGCTGCCTGCGTCCTGTGCCATGGCCGACGCGCTGGCGATCAACGCTGCGGCCATGCCCATCCAAAGTGCGTTCTTGCGATAGATCACGCGTACCTCTCTCTGCAACGACAGTGCGTTGGCTGAGCCGTGGGACAGCGCGTGGGGACACGCTGTCCGTGAGTTTTTCGGCACAAGTTCGCCCGCATCGCCTGCTGGCAATGGCTGGGTTCGTGCCGTGATGAACATCGAAGGGGCCGGCGGGGGTCTGGGAACCGGTCAGACCCCGCGCCGGGCCACTGGCATCGTGTGGGGCAGCCAGCGGACTCGGTCATTCTTGAAGTCCGCTGATAACGTTGTCAACAGAAAATTTCACTCGATCTAAAGAAATTGACTGTTGTCTAATCTATTGAAATAAAACAGTTAATTGACGCCGCCAAATATTGCATCGCAATATGAAAAGCGACACTTTTGAATCGATCCAAGAACGCAAGCCCGAGCGGCCGATTCCCCTGGCGTCGGGAAACGTCGGTGCCAGCAGGCTTTCGCGCCGAGAACGCCCCGGACGCCGGGTCGGGTGGTGGGGAGGAACCGTTTTGTTGCAATGCACCGCAAAGTGCTGCGGTTTGCGCCGGTCGTTTCACGAAGCCGTCATAACGCCCACCTAGTCTGCCGGCCCGACTTGGCGCCGTAGCCTTCCTCGGCAAACGCGGTGGATGGAGGCGAGGTGCGTGAAAAGCATGGGGCATGGTCGGCGTTGTTCGCGGAGAAGGGCGCGACGCTAAGCAAATATTTCCTCCGGCGCGTGTCGCACCGCTGGGACGCGCAGGACCTGGTGCAGGAGGTCTATCTGCGCCTGCTGCGCATCGGGCCGGACGATGCGGCGAACATCCGCAGTCCCGAGGCTTACCTGTTCACCGTGGCCGCGAACCTGGTGAAAGAGCACGCCGTGCTTCGCCAGCAGCAGCCCTTGGGCAGCGATGAGCTGGATCAGGTGGTGGAACAGCTGGTGGCGCCCACCAACGTCGAAGCGGACATGGACAGCGCGCTGCGCAGCGAGCGTCTGGGCGTGTTGATCGACCGCCTGTCGCCCAAGTGCAAGGCCGTGCTGATCATGCATTACCGCGACGACATGTCGTATCGCGACATCGCCGAGTGCATGTCCATTTCCACGAACATGGTGAAGAAGTACATCGTGAAAGGCTTGGCGGCGTGCCGGCAAAGGATGGCCGACTATGAATGATTCCACGCAGTTCGATGCCGCGCGCCAGGCGCGACGCATCACCGAGCAGGCGGTGTCCTGGTACATCGAGCAGCAGGAACCGCTGAGCGAACGCCAGCGCGTGGCCTTCCTCAACTGGTTGCGCGCGTCGCCGCGTCACGTGGCGGAGTACTTCGCCGTGGCGCAAATGCACGGTGACTTCAAGGCTGCCGCCGCACTGAAGACCATCACGGCCGAGCAGCTGGTGGAACAGGCGGGCCGCGACAATCCGGTGGTGATGTTCCCCTTGATGGGACCCGCCATGCGCAAGGAACCCGCGCCACGCACGGGTCGCACGCATCGAGCGCTGAAAGCGGTGGCAGGCGTGGCCGCTGCGGTGGTGATGGCGTGGCTGGGCACGGATTACTGGCGCGCGTCGCGCGGCAACATCGAGCAGATGTATCAGGGTGACGTGGCTTCGGTACGTTCGCTGACCCTGCCCGATGGCACCCTGGTGCAGCTGGAGCAGGGCGGCGCCATTCACGTGCATTTCGATGGCCGCTACCGCCGCATCGAGGTGGTGCGCGGCAATGCGCTGTTCGATGTGGGCAAGGACGCGAAACGGCCCATGTTCGTCAGCGTGGGCGGCCACGTGCTGCAGGACATCGGTACGGTGTTTGACGTCAAGCGCGATGCGGGTGGAGACACGCTCACGGTCATCAGCGGTCGGGTGCGCGTGCTCGATGCGCCAGCCTCCGCACTCAAGGGCATGGACCTGCCCTTGCTCGATGGCGTCGTTGTGGCCGACCTCACCGCCGGCCAGCAGATTTCGATGGGCGCCACGCAGGTGGGCACGAAGCAGCCCGCGCAGATCGCCAAGGTCACCGCCTGGCTGCCCAGCGAGATCCGCTTCCAGCATGAGACCATCGGCAATGTCGCGCGCCGCTTCAATGCGTATACCAGCAAGCCCCTGGTGATCGACAACGCCACCATTGCAGATGAACGCATCAGCGGCATCTTCCACGCGAACAATCCCCAGGCGTTTGCTGCGTATCTGGCGACGCTGCCGGATGTGCGCGTGATCGACGAGAGCGATCGCGTGCGTGTGGTGGCGTCGAATCAAACGGCAATAAAAGCGGATCGACTGTAAGAAAAGATTCATGCAATTGGCGGTACCCGGTTTCGCATCGATGGGCTCTTCAAAGGTATAGGCCGGCAAAAGATGCATCTGCATCGCGTGTCGGCCATTCCTTTACCCCACTCAGAGCTTCTCCCCACATGCGTAATCGTTTGGCCTTCCAAATTGCTCTCGCGCTTGGCGTCTGTCTGCCGCTTTCCTCGTTCGCACAAGCGCCTTCGGCCGTGCACACCACGGCCATCGCCGCGATGCCACTCGCCAAAGCCCTGGAGAATTTCTCGCACGAAGCGGGGATGCAGGTGGTCTATGGCTCGGAGATTCCCGACACCATCCGCAGCCCTGGCGCAGACGCCGGACTTGCGCCGGAAGCGCAGCTGCACCAGCTGCTGGCGGGCACGGGCCTCACCTATCGCCTCGTCACGCCCAACACGGTGTCGATCGTCCCGGGAAACGTGGCAGCCAATGCGGGCAACCCGGCCTCCGCTGCGGTGACGACGGCCGGTAACACGGACTCCGCATTGGCCAGCGAAACGATGGCGGCTTCGGGCAGCAACAAGAGCGCCAAGGATCTCGACCAGGTGGTGGTCACTGCGCGTTCGGGCGTGGATGAACGCACCAAGGCGCAGACCAGCTACTCCATCACCACCATCGACGAGGATCGCCTGCGCATGCAGAACCCGACATCCGTCACCGAGGCCATGAAGTCGGTGCCGGGTTTCTGGGTGGAAGCCTCCGGCGGTGAGGCCAGCGGCAACATCCGTGCACGCGGTATTCCGGTGGACGGCTTCGGCTCGGTGAACCTGCTGGATGACGGCATTCCCGTGCAGCACGACCCGGCGCTGGGTTACCTCAATGCCGACCAGGCGTTTCGACTGGATGAAACCATCGACCACATTGAAGTGGTGCGCGGTGGTCCGTCGTCGATCTTCTATTCGAACGCACCGGCGGGCGCGATCAACTTCATTCCGCGTGCAGTCGGCGATTCGGCGGAAGGCCTGGTGAAATACACCGTGGGCAACTACGGCCTCAATCGTCTGGACTTCTGGTACGGCACGCCCATCGGCGATGGTTGGAAGCTGAGCGCGGGCGGTTTCTATCGCCAGGACAACGGCATCCGCAGTCCGGGCTTTACCAACGATCAAGGCGGTCAGTTGCGCGCCACGCTGTCCAAGCAGTTCGAGGAAGGCAGCATCAGTTTCGACATCAAGCGCCTCGACGACAAGGTGGCGCTGGACCTGGGCATTCCGATGTACCGCAATGCCAGCGGTGATCTGGTGGCCGTGCCGGGCTTCAACGGCAACTACGGCACGCTGGCCGGGCCGGAAACCGAACACGTGCAGATGATCCAGGGCAACGGCAGCCTGTACAACTTCGACAACAGCGACGGCACGCAGGTCAAGCGCACGCAGTTCACCACCAAGTTCGACTACAACCTGGGCGATGGTTGGAAGATTGCCGAAGACCTGCGCTACAGCGATACCGACACCGTGCGTAACGGCGTGTATCCAAATGCAGTGCAGACCACATCTGACTTTTTCACCACGGCCAAGACGCAGCTCGCCAAGTACTACCCCAATGCCGCGGGCATGCAGCTGCAATACGTGGACAATGGACAGGCGTACAACGCCAGACCCAACAACAACCTGATCGTGACGGGCGGCTTGCGTGGCATCACCATGCCGGTGAACGAATTCACCAGCAACACGCGCCTGATGCGCAAGTTTGAACTGGGCGACCAGACGCACGACGTCACGTTCGGCTACTACTACGCGCACTTCAACCAGAGCTTCGAACGCTATTCGTCCACCGCCATCCTCACGGCCACCGACAACGCACGCCTGCTGGACGTGGTAGCCGTGGACGCCAACGGCAATGCGCTGGGCAAGCTCACCAATGGCGGCATCTACGGTTACGGTTACGAGTGGGCGCACGCCAGCGGCACGTCCAACACCAACGCGTTCTATGCCTCCGACGAGTGGCAGGTGAACGATCAGCTGCGCATCGATGGCGGTGCACGTTGGGAGCGTGTGAATACCACCGGCTGGACCGAGCTGTCGCAGAACGTGAACCTCGGCACGCCGCCCACCAGCAACATCCTCACCGGCAGTGGCCAGTACGTCAGCTATGACCACAGCTTCAACAAGCTGGGCTGGACGCTGGGCGCCAACTACCAGTTCAGCGACCACCAGGGTGTGTTTGCGCGATACACGTCCACGTTCCGACTGCCCAACCTGAGCTCCTACATCACCACGCCGACGGCTACGCCGATCACGCAGACGATGATCCTGCCGGAGATGGGCTACAAGTACAGCAACCGCTACATGGATGCGTACGCCACGCTGTTCTACACGAAGTACAACAACGTCAGCTTCAGCAACTACGTATTCGATCCGAACACGGGCGTGTCCACGCCGCAGACGGGTTATGCCAACACGGAAACCTACGGCCTGGAACTGGAAGGCACGTTCTATCCGTCCAAGTGGTTCGACGTGCAGTACACCGCCACCATCCAGGACCCCAAGTACAAGGGGCTGACCTATACCACCGTCACTGCCGGTGCGCCGGTGCTGCTCGACTACGACGACAACCAGCTCATCCGCGTGCCGAAGAACAGCTTCCGCGTGGTGCCCGGCGTGAACCTGCTGGACGACAAGCTGCGCCTGCAGATGTCCTACGAGTACGAAGGTCGCCGCTACGTGGACACGGCCAACTCGGTGGTGTTGCCGCAGTACCACACTATCGGGTTGAGCGCGCGCTACCAGATGACGCCCGAGCTGTCGTTCTTCTTCTACGCCGACAACCTCAACAACTCGCTGGGCCTGACCGAAGGCAATCCGCGTGCGGGTGAGCTGGCCAGCAGCGATGCGACCAAGAGCGTGTTCATCGCGCGCCCCTTGCTTGGCCGCTCGTTCCGCGCCTCGGTCATGTACCGCTTCTGATGACGTTTGGACTCCCGTGCGTCGCTCCGCATGGCGACGCACGGGAGGGTTTCTCCTGTATCGGAAAGCACGCCATGAAAGAACACGATCGTTACTCCGTTCACTTCCTCGGGTTGGTCGCCCTGTGGCTCGCCATGCTGGGCGTGGCTTGCGCGACGGATACCGCACCCGATGTCGTACTGCATGGCCAGCTGCAGGGCAGCGACAACCATACCTATCGCGAGGTGCCGTTCCAGGTGCCGGCGGGTGTGAACCGCATCACCGTGCAGTTCGAATACAGCGGCCGCGACGAACACACCACGGTGGATCTTGGGCTGGAGGGGCCGGAAGGTTTCCACGGCCAGCAGGGCTTGCGTGGATGGACGGGCGGTAGCAAGCAGCTCTTTACCGTGGGAGCCGTGGATGCCACGCCGTCGTTCGCGCCGGGGCCCATCCCGGCGGGACGTTGGTCGCTGCTGCTCGGCATACCCAATATCCGCCCGTCGTCCAAGGCAGACTTCACCGCGAAGATCTGGTTTGGCCATCCCGGCGATCCCGCGTGGTTGCCGACGGTGCTCAACCCGCCGTTGCACAAGGGGCCGGGCTGGTATCGCGGTGATCTTCACATGCATGGCGCGCATAGCGACGGCAGCTGCCCGACGCAGAGCGGTGATGCGCGCGCGCCATGTCCGCTTGTCTTCACGGTTGAGGATGCCGCCAGGCGTGGACTCGACTTTATCGCGCTGAGCGACCACAACACCGTGTCGCAGGCCAACGACATTCGCGAGCTGCAGCCTTACTACGATCGGTTGCTGCTGATCCCTGCACGCGAAATCACCACGTTCCAGGGGCACGCCAACCTGTTTGGCACCACGGAGCCGCTGGATTTCCGCCTCGGCAGCGCCACGGTCCCTGATTGGAATACCTTGCTGACCCGCGCTGCCGCGTTGCACGGCGTGCTTTCCATCAACCATCCCATCCGCCCGAACGACGAAACCTGCATGGGCTGCGGCTGGACGCCGGAAAAGCCCGTGGACATGCACCTGGTACAGGCCATTGAGGTCGTCAACGGCATGGATGCACTGAGCCCCACCTACAGCGGCATTCCCTTCTGGCAGGAACAGTTGAGCAAGGGCTTCCATCTCACCGCCATTGGCGGCAGCGACAACCACAACGCGAAAGTGCCGCTACCCATGCCGGGTGGAAGTACGGCGATCGGTCTCCCGACCACCGTCGTGCACGCCAGCGACTTGTCGATGAAGGCCGTGCTCGACGCCATTCGCGAAGGCCACGTGTTTGTCGATGTGCAAGGTAGTCGCGACCGCCTTTTCGACATGACGGCACAGCAGGGCCATCAATCGGCAGGCATGGGCGATGCGTTAGGTGCGCCCGCCGGCAGCGTTGTTCACGTCACCTTGCATGCAAGCGCCATGAACGGCGCGCATGTCGAAGCTATCGTGGACGGGAAGACCTATTCGCCGAAAAACGACTTGGCCATCCAGGGGGCGGCACAGGCGCTGACATTCGATTGGCCCAGTGATGGCAAGCGCCACTGGATTCGCGCCAACGTGCGCGGGGCCGACAACGCGCTGTGGGTGGTGGGCAATCCGATCTATATCAACTGAGTCGCTTTCCTTCACTGCTGTCAGCGGCCGTCGCCTTCACCTATCCATCACGTCGCTGCATTTTTTCCTGCGAAAACTTCGCCAATCGATCCGGTGAGGCGGGAAGTTCGGTAATTTTGCTTAGACCCTGTACGTAGTCTCTCGAATTGTCACTGAGCCCTAAATCCGCGACCGTGAGTAACGGTGCGCACTGTCTCTGCGTGCCTTGATCAGAGCGGCTGCGCGGGACACGTCCCGCGCCCTGGTCGCCACGGAATGGATTCATCGGGAGCAGCGGCATGCAAGTTTCAAGCGTCCCTGGCGTGGCCAGGGCAGGGGAAAACCGTCGACACACTAGGTCTTGGGTGTGGCTGTGCCTGCTCGCGCTGTTTGCGTGGGCCAACGTGTCACTGGCTGCGCAAGATCCTCTGCCGTCGTGGAACGACGGCAGCACCAAGCAGCAGATCGAGAATTTCGTCCACAAGGTGACCACCACGGGCTCACCCGACTTTGTCGCGCCGGAAAAGCGCATTGCCGTGTTCGACAACGACGGCACCTTGTGGGCCGAGCAGCCGGAGTATTTCGAAGGCTTCTTCGCGCTGGATCAGGTGAAGGCGATGGCACCGCAGCACCCGGAATGGAAGACCACCGAGCCGTTCAAATCCGCGCTGGCAGGTGACATGAAGGGTCTTGCTGCCACCGGTGAAAAGGGGGCGCTCGAATTGGTGGTCGCCACGCATTCGGGCATGACCACCGATGAGTTCGCGCGGAACGTGAACCAGTGGGTTTCGACCGCCCGCCACCCCAAGACGCATCGCGTATTCACCGAGATGGTCTACCAGCCGATGCTGGAGTTGCTGCACTACCTGCGCGACAACGGCTTCAAGACATACATCGTGTCGGGTGGCGGCCAGGACTTCATGCGCGCCTGGGTTCCCGCCGTTTACGGCATTCCGCCCGAGCAGATTGTCGGCAGCCAGGGCGAGTTGAAGTACGAGATGCAGAACGGCGCCCCGGTACTGGTGAAGCTGCCCACCGTGGCGCTGGTGAATGACGGCCCGGGCAAGCCCGTGGGTATCCAGCGCGCACTCGGCGTGAAACCCATCTTCGCCTTCGGCAATTCCGATGGCGATCAGCAGATGCTGGAGTGGACGGTCTCCGGTGACGGCGCACGCTTCGCCGGCATCGTTCATCACACGGACGCGGCGCGCGAGTGGTCATACGACCGCAATTCCAGCATTGGAAAGCTCGACAAGGCACTCGATGAGGCTACGGCCAAGGGCTGGACCGTGGTGGACATGAAGAATGACTGGAAAGTGATCTACCCCGCTGAAAAGCAGTAGCGAAGAAGGCGGCGCAGCCTGTAGTGCGCCGTTGCGGAATGAATGATGTGGTCATCGTTGGCTGCCTTGCGCAGTCGTGAAACACATGAGGAGGTTCCCATGTTTCGCCCGTGGCAGCGCAGCAGATTGTTGACATCCCTAAGCACGGTAGTCGCGACGGCATTGCTCGTCGTCGCTGCCGTGACTCTTCAACCGCCGGTGGCCAAGGCTCAGCCCGCGCAGGACCAGAGCCAGGACCAGAGCGACAACGGCAAGCCCAACATCCTCGTCATTTTCGGCGATGACGTGGGCCAGTCGAACATCAGTGCGTATTCGATGGGTCTGGTGGGCTATCGCACGCCCAACATCGATCGGATCGCCCGCGAGGGCATGATCTTCACCGACTATTACGCCGAGAACAGCTGTACGGCGGGCCGTTCGACCTTCATTACCGGCCAGACGGTATTGCGCACCGGTCTTTCCAAGGTCGGCATGCCGGGTGCAAAGGCGGGTCTGCAGGATCGCGACGTCACCATCGCGCAGGCGCTGAAGGGGCAAGGCTATGCCACGGCGCAGTTCGGCAAGAACCACCTGGGTGACCGCGACGAATTCCTGCCGACCCGGCACGGCTTCGACGAATACTTCGGCAACCTCTACCACCTGAACGCCGAAGAAGAACCCGAGCGCCCGTATTGGCCGTCGAACGATCCCAACTTCCTCAAGGTGTACAACCCACGCGGCGTGATGCACACCTTCTCGGACGGCAAGATCCAGGATACCGGCCCGCTCAACGTCAAGCGCATGGAAACGATTGACGACGAAACCACGGGTGCCGCGATCGGGTACATCCAGAAGCAGGCACAGGCCAAGCAGCCGTTCTTCGTGTGGATGAACTTCACGCGCATGCACATCTTCACGCACGTGCGTCCGGAGTACATCGGCAAGGCGGGCCTGGGTAAAGGCCACGAATACGCCGACGGCATGTGGGAAATGGACCAGAACGTCGGCAAGCTGCTGAAGACGCTGGACGATGCGGGTATCACCAAGAACACCATCGTCATCTTCACCACCGACAATGGCCCGAACTTCTTCACCTGGCCGGACGCCGCCAACACGCCGTTCCGCAGCGAGAAGGACTCCAACTGGGAAGGTGCCTTCCGCGTGCCGGCCATGATCCGCTGGCCGGGCCATATCCGTCCCAACACCGTGAGCAACGCGCTGATGTCGGGCCTGGACTGGTTCCCGACCCTGGTGGCGGCCGCTGGCGAAGGCGACATCGTCAACAAGCTGTTGCATGGCGACAGCATTGGCGGAAAGTCGTTCAAGGTGCATCTGGATGGCTACAACTTCCTGCCCTATTTGACGGGAAAAACGAACGTCAGGCCACGCGACGAGTTCTTCTATTTCGACGATGACGCCGAACTGGTCGCCGTGCGTTGGGACCCGATGGAGCCCGGTGCGACCGTGCCTGATGCATGGAAGGCCGTATTCTGCGAGCAGCGCGCTCCGGGTGGTTTGCAGATCTGGATGGAACCGTTCACCTGCCTGCGCTTGCCCAAGCTCTACAACTTGCGCATGGACCCGTACGAGCGTGCCGACATTGGTCCGACCACTGGCTACTACCGCTGGGAGACGGAAAATGCGTATGTCGCCATCGAGGGCAATATGCGTGCGGCGCGGTTCCTTGCCACGTTCAAGGACTATCCGCCGAGCCAGACGCCTGACTCGTTCACCATCGACAAGGCGGTCGAGGCCATGAAGGAAGACTTGCGCAAGCAAGGTAAATAAGCCCAAGTACTCCGTGGCGGCGTGCCGTCGTGGAAATAGCGTTCGCAGCTGCCCGCCTCGCGCGGGCAGTCTGCTTTTTTGGCACTCGTTTTTTCCGGTCTCCATGAGGTGGCGTGGCGCCGCTTGCGCAAACGTCGGCAGCGCAAGGTTAGAGGTAAGGGTAAGGTCACCCATGACGCCGACCTACGCTTCATGGAACGGATGATGCGGTTGGGAAATACGGAGACGATGACGCGGAAAGGCAGGGCAGATAGCCGACCCCGCGGATGTCGAAGGAAGCGGTTGGCGATGCACCATCCGTTTCCTGTTCCGAAGAATCCTTTCTTACTTAAGTATGGCTTTCGCGCGTGGATTCCTCTCTATACTCCGATGACATCCTGTTACGCGCGAGTTCCATGCCTGCCATGAAGCCTCCCCGCGTTGGAAAACATGCCTTCGTGCCCGTACCGGTCGCCTCGCCGATGGCGCGATGGGCTGCTGCGTTGCTATTGGGGTCGGGCGCGGCATCGTTGGTATATCAACTGCTCTGGATCAAGCAGCTCTCGCTGGTGGTGGGTGTGGAGGTTTACGCCGTCACTATCGCGGTGAGCGCGTTCTTTGCCGGTCTCGCGCTCGGTGGCGCGTGGCTGGGGCGCGTGGCGGATCGCCTGGCGCATCCCCTGCGCATGTATGCGTGGCTTGAAGTGACCATTGCCGTGCTTGCCATCGCATGCACGGTTGCGCTCGCACACAGTGCTTCGCTGTTCGCCAACCTTGAGCAGCATGTTGGCGTGGCTGCGTGGTTGCTACCGTTTGTGCTGGTCGGTGTGCCCGCCATTGCCATGGGCGGAACGTTGCCGGTGCTGGTGCGCGCAAGCGCGGGCAGCAGCGTAGCTGCCACGGGTGGACGCTTGTATGCCGCCAATACGGCGGGTGCCATTGCCGGTGTATTGATTGCGCCTTTCCTGCTGATACCCGCGCTGGGTGTGCTGGGGGCTGCGCTGGCTGCTGCCGCCGTGAACATTTTGCTGGCGCTGGTGGCGTGGCTGCTGCGTCGCCGGGAAGCATCGTTACAGGTGGCCGAGAGTGTTGATCGCACCGCGACACATCGCCTGGCCCGCCTCGCGCTTGTTCTCTATGCCGTGGCCGGTGGCATTGCCCTCGGTTACGAGGTGATCTGGTCGCAGACGGTGGTTCAGTTCATGAGCACGCGCACGTTCGCGTTTGCCATGATGCTGGCGGTGTATCTGCTGGGCCTGATGCTGGGCAGCGTCGTCTACGCGCGCTTCGCCGACCGTGTGCGCGATGCATGGCTGGCTTTTGGCGTACTTATCGCCATGGCGGGTCTGGTGGCGCTGTTGCAGGTGAGTTTCCTTGGCGGCTGGTTGCCTGCATGGCAGGGTTATGCCGCGAGTGCTGTGACGTCGCTGACAGGGAGTCGCATGGCGGCGATGTGCGCGCGCTTCGCTGTTGCCGCGCTGGCCATGGTGTTGCTTCCGACGATGCTGCTTGGTGCGGCTTTCCCGGCGGTGCTTCGCCTTGCCGCGCAACGGGATCGCAGCGGCCAGGGCGTGGGTGCGGCAGTGGCGCTCAATACCTTGGGCGGCATCGCGGGCACGTCGTTGACCGGCTTCGTGCTGGTGCCGGCGTTTGGACTGGTGCGTTCGCTGGCGTTGCTGGCCATCGCGGCGTCTGCGGTTGGCCTGATCGCCGTCTTTGCCGGTTCGACGTCTCGCGGAAAGGCACGCTGGGTGGTTGCCGCCATGGGGGCGTGTGTCGTTCTGGCGGGGGTACTGCCGCCACCGCAGAAATTCGCCCAGTTGCTTTCGCAATCGCGCGGCGGTGACCTCACCTATTACGAAGAAAGTCGCGGCGGCACGGTGGCGGTGTTGGCGCAAGGGCAGGGCGACAACCGCTTCCATCGTTTGTACATTCAGGGCGTATCCAACTCCGGCGATACGCTGCCATCGCAGCGGTACATGCGTCTGCAGGCATTGCTGCCGCTGATCATCCATCGCAGCGAGCCGCGTTCGGCGTTGGTCATCGGTTTCGGCACGGGCATTACCGCGGGTGCGTTGTCGCAGTATCCGGGCCTCACGACGCGCGTGGTGGCTGAGTTGCTGCCAGCGGTGGTTCGTGCGGCGCCGCAGTTTCAAGGCAACTATGCAGCGAACCGCGATCCAGGTTTGGAGATTCGCCTTCGTGATGGTCGTCGCGAATTGCTTGCCAGCAACCAGACCTACGACATGATCACGCTGGAACCACCGCCGCCCTCGGCAGCAGGCGTGGTGAACCTGTATTCGCGCGATTTCTATCAGCTGGCGGCCAGGCGGCTCGCACCCGGCGGCATTCTCGCGCAGTGGTGGCCCATTCCTACCCAGAACGACGAGGACTCGCGCGCCATGGTGCGTGCGTTCCTGGATGTGTTTCCGCACGCCACGCTGTGGACCACCGAGCTGCACGAGATGCTGCTGGTGGGTTCGATGGAGCCGATCGAACTTGACGCCCCGGAGATCGAGCGGCGCTTCAACCAGCCAACCGTGGCCAAGGCGTTGGGTGACGTGGGCGTGGCGACGCCGGCGGCGTTGCTTGCCACCTGGGTGAGCGATCGCGCGGGGCTGGAGACTTATGCGGGCAACGTGCCGCCGGTGACCGACGATCACCCGAGCATTGAATACGCCACCTGGGTACGTCGCAATGAAATCGTGCGCGTGCTGCCAGAGCTTGTCGCGCTGCGAACCGAGCCGCCGTTGCGTGGCGCCAGCCCCGAATTGATCGAGGCGATGCATCGGCAGCGCGATGTGCTTTTCACGTTCTACGCCTCCGGCCTTGCCGCCTACCAGGGTGATCGCGACCAATGGTCCGAAGCATTGGGGCTGGTGATGCAAGCCGATGGGCAGAACCCGTACTACCGCTGGATTGCCGGTGGCGGTCCGTAATCCACACCGAGCAGGGAGCCGCGAGGACACCATGAGCGCACGAGATACCATTGCGACACTGCAGGCGCGGATGGAGGAATCCATCATCGGCCAGCGCGACCTTATCCGTCAGATGATCGTCGGCCTGCTGGCCAACGGTCACCTTCTGTTGGAGAGCCTTCCCGGGCTGGCCAAGACGCGCGCGGTGAAGAGCATGGCGAAGAACCTGGATGCGGATATGCGCCGCATCCAGTTCACGCCCGACCTGCTTCCGTCGGACATCACCGGCACCGAAGTGCTGCACCAGCAGGGCGGGCAGAACGTGTTCCAGTTCCAGCCGGGACCGATCTTCGGCAACGTCATCCTCGCCGATGAAATCAATCGCGCACCGGCCAAGGTGCAGGCGGCCCTGCTGGAGGCGATGGAGGAACGCCAGATCACGGTCGCCGGCACCACGCACAAGATGCCCGATCTGTTCATCGTGATGGGCACGCAGAACCCCATCGAGCAGGAGGGAACCTATCCGTTGCCCGAAGCCCAGCTGGATCGCTTCCTGATGAAGGTGCTGGTGGATTATCCGGATAAGGACAGCGAAATCGGTGTGCTCGAACTCGTACGCGGCGAAGAGGTGGGTGCCTCGGCATCCAAGGGCACCGAGTCGCGCGCGCCTATCGAACCCGCCAGCGTGTTCGATGCACGTGGGGAAATCCATGCGATACATGTGGCGCCCGCCATCGAGCAATACGTGATGGCGCTGGTCGATGCGACGCGGCATCCGGCCAACTACGACAAGCAACTGGCCACATGGATCCAGGTGGGTTCCAGTCCGCGCGGCGGCATTTCGCTGGAGCGAACGTCGCGCGTCCATGCATGGCTGGAAGGCCGCGACCACGTCACGCCGGACGACGTGCGCGCGATGGTTCATCCGGTGCTTCGCCACCGCATCATTCTTTCGTACGACGCCAGTGCCGAAGGCGTTCATGCCGATCAGGTGATCGACAAGATCCTGGAACTGGTGGCGGTGCCGGCCTGAGGCCCGTGCGATGACTGACGTGGCCGCAGGCGATATCGGTACGGTGTATGTCACTCCCGCGCACCTGGCGCGCATGGAGTACGACGCACGCCGCCTGCGCGCCACGCCGCATCGACCGCATCACAGCATCCTTGCCGGACGGCATGCGTCGCGCCTGCGTGGGCGCGGACTCAATTTCGAAGAAATACGCGCCTACGTGCCGGGCGACGATCTTCGCCATCTCGATTGGAAGGCATCGTCACGCGTGGGGCACGCGCTGGTGCGTTCGTATACCGAGGAGCGCGACCGTCCCGCGTTGTTCGTGGTGGATCAGCGCATCTCCATGTTCTACGGCACGCGTCGCGCGATGAAATCCGTGGTGGCGGCGGAGGTGGCGGCGTTGTGTGCGTGGATGTCGTTCCAGGCCGGCGATCGGGCCGGCGCCGTGGTGTTCGACGACAACCACATCGAAAGCATTCGCGCGCATCGCAGTCGCTCGCGCGTGCTGTCGATGCTGGGAGCGTTGGCGCGCAGCAATCAGTCGTTGCATGCGGACAGTCCCGTGCGGGTGAACCCGGGACAGCTGGATGCCGCGTTGCGCTCGGCGCTTCATCTGGCAACGCACGACTACCTGGTCTGCATCGTCAGTGATTTTCTGGGCGCGAACGAGACCACGCTTCAGCTCATCCGGGAACTGGCCACACACAACGATGTGGTGGCTGCGCTGGTGTTTGATCCTTCGGCGCGGTCCGTGCCCAGTGGCGGCAAGATCGTCGTGACCGAAGGTGAGCTTCAGGTGGAGCTGGACTTCGATCGAAAAAATATCCGCGAGCCGTTGAGCGCGATGTTCGACGAGCGCCTGAAGCAGACCGTGGATCTGGTGCAGCGCTGCGGCGTACCCATGCTCGCCATCGACACGGAGCAGCCGACGCTGTTGCAGGTGGGGCGTTTGCTGGGTCATTTCGCGCTGCGGGGGAGGTAGCGCATGCTCCTGTTTCCCGCCAAGACGCCCATGGCCTCGATCGCGGATCTCAAGGACATTCCCGCGCCCGCTCCCGTGTCGTACATGCCGCAAGCGCCGGGCTGGTGGGTGGTCGGCGGACTGTTGCTGTTCGCGTTGCTGGTGTTTGCAGTGCTGAAGCTGCGGACATGGTGGCGCAATCGTTACCGCCGGGAAGCCCAGGCTGAGCTTGCCCTCATCGAACAATCCCTCAACGACACGCGCACACGGCCCGAAGCACTGGCCGCCCTGCCTGCGCTGGTGAAACGCACGGTGCTGGCCTGGGCACCGCGAACGACGGTGGGGCCGATGAGCGGCGACGCCTGGCTTCGCTATCTCGACAGCACCTATCCGAAGGGTGGCTTCGTGCAAGGACCCGGTCGCCATCTCGACACACTGGCTTACGGGCACGGCGACATTGGCAAGGGCGAACTCGCAGCGCTGTTGACGTTGCTGCATCAATGGATCGATGACCATGTTGCAGCTTGAGCATCCCTGGCTGCTGACCTTGCTGCCGCTGCCTTTGCTGGTGTGGTGGTTGCTGCCACCCTATGGCGAACGCACGCGTGCCATCCGCGTACCGTTCTTCGACGAACTGGCGCAGGCGACCGGGCAAACACCGGCGCGCGGCGCGGTGGTGCTGCGGGGCAATTGGTTGCGCCGTGTGCTGGCGCCGCTGTGCTGGGTGCTGGTGGTGCTGGCGCTGGCTGGCCCGCAACGGTTGGAGCCGCCCATCGAGCGCACCGAATCAGCACGCGATCTGCTGCTGGCCATTGACCTGTCGGGTTCCATGGCGACGCCCGACTTCCTGGATCCGCAAGGCGAGCGTATCGATCGCCTGAGTGCAGTGAAAGGCGTGGTGGATGACTTCATTGCCCATCGCACCACCGATCGCATCGGTCTCATCGTCTTCGGTACCAATGCGTTTCCGCAGGCGCCGCTCACGCTCGATCACACTGCCGTTCGGGAATTGCTGGATGAACTTCGCGTGGGCATGGCCGGTGAACAGACAGCCATCGGTGACGCCATCGGCGTGGCGGTGAAGATGACCGAGCACTCGCAACAGCGCGAGCGCGTGTTGATCCTGCTCACGGACGGCAACGACACGGCGGGCCGCATTCCCGCGGAAAAGGCTGCCGAGATCGCCAAGGCCAGTCACATCGTGGTCGACACCATCGGTATCGGCGACCCCCATGCCAAGGGCGAGAACCGCGTGGATCTGGACGCGCTCAAGCGCATCGCCGTGGCCACCGGTGGACGCAGCTTCCGCGGCGAGAACCGCGAACAACTGGCCGACATCTATGCGTTGCTCGATCGCATGACGCCGAGCAAGGTGAAGCATTCCATCTTCCGTCCCAAGGTGAAGCTCTACTACGTGCCGCTGGGTGCGGCGCTGCTTCTGATGCTCGCTTATCACCTGCTGATGCTGGGCGTGCTGTCGCCGCTGGCGCGTCGTCGCACGGCATCCACGCTGGCCCCTGGCGAGCAGGGAGGCTGAGATGGATCAAGGCTTCCATTTCATCCGGCCGCTGTGGCTCCTGCTGTTGCCGCTGGGGCCGTTGCTGCTGTGGTGGTGGCAGCGGCGCAACGATCCGCTGCAGCGCTGGAAAGGCATGATCGCCCCGCACCTGCTCACGCATCTCGTCGTGGGTGGCGGGCAGGGTTGGCGGCCTCGGCCGATCCATCTGGTCTGTGCCGTCATCGTTATTGGCAGCATCGCCTGTGCCGGGCCGACGTGGGAGCTGGAATCGCCACCGTTCGCGGAAGACCGTGCGCCCATGATGGTGGCGGTGGACCTGTCCCCTGCGATGAATGCCATGGATGTATCGCCGACACGCCTGGAGCGTACCAAGCAGAAGGTGCGCGACCTGATGGCGTTGCGCGCCGGCGGCCGTACCGGTCTTATCGTCTACACCAATACGGCGCACATGGTGTTGCCACCTACTGACGACGCCGCGCTGATGGAGATGTTCCTGTCAGCGCTGAGCACCGATCTGCTTCAGGCCAGGGGGCAGAATGCGGGGGCGGCGCTTGCCGTGGCCGATCGCCTGCTGAATGCGGAGCCCGATCCCGGCACCATCGTGTTCTTCACCAGCGGGTTCGACGACTCGCAGATTCCCGCCTTCGTGGCGCATCGTCAGCATTCGCGGCAACAAGTGCTGATGCTGGCGGTGGGCACCACGCGCGGTGGGCCGCTGCGTGCAGCGAACGGTTCGGTGCAGACCGGCACGGATGGTTCGCCAGTAGTTGCCAAGCTCGATGACGATGCGCTGCAACGGCTCGCGTCGCAGGCGCATATACCACTCGCGAGCATCACCTCAGGCAACGATGACATGCAGTGGGTGCAGCGCGAAGCCGTGCATCACCTGAAGATCGTGAGCGACAAGGCGAATACGCACTGGAAGGAATACGGCTATTACCTGTGCTATCCCCTCGTGCTGATCGCCTTGTTCTGGTTCCGCCGAGGCTGGATGGTGCGCTGGGTGTTCGTGCTGGGTTTCGTCGGACTGGGGGCCATGCCGGCGCCGGCCGCCGCGGCGGGTTGGAACGTGGCCGACTGGTTCTTCACTCCTGACCAGCAGGGCCGCTGGTACTACGAACACCGCGACTTCGCCAAGGCGGCGGAGCATTTCCAGGATCCGGCCTGGAAGGGATGGGCGCTCTACCAGCATGGCCGCTATGACGATGCGCGGAAGATCTTCGAAACATTGCCGGGCCCGGATGCCAAGTTCATGACGGGTAACAGCTACGCGCACCAGTTCCAATACGAAGAGGCCAAGGACGCCTACAACGAAGCGTTGCGCATGAAGCATCCCTTCCCGGAAGCGGAAGCCAACCTGCGCCTGATGGTGCAGCTGATGAAGCAGCGCGAGAGCGTGCCGCCCGAGGACGAAGACGACGAATACCGGCCGGACGAAGTGAAACAGGACAAGGAAGGCGCGAAGGGCAAGGGCACCACGAAAGTGATGGGCAAGCGCTCGGTGCAGGTGCCCGCCGATGTATGGATGCGCAACCTCAGCGTGTCGCCCGCGGATTTCCTGCGGACCAAGTTCAGTATCGAGAGTGGACAGCCGCCGCCGTCTGCGCCCGCGCCGGCATCGTCGGGAGCGAGGCCATGAGGGTCTGGCTGCTGTGCATGCTGGCGTTGCTGGCCATGGCGGCACATGCGGAACAGCCGGCATCTTCGTCCTCGGCTGCTGCACCGCCGCTGCCCATTCGCGTGCGCGTCCACCAGGAGCCTGCGGGCGCCCTGATGCAGGGTGAAACCACACGCATCGTGGTGGACCTGCTCACCACCGACTTCTTCACCGATGCTCCCGTACTGCCCGAGTTGCACGTGGATGGCGCCTATCTTTCGCTGTCCGACGAAACACCCGGCCACCTGGTGGAAACCGTGGATGGCCAGACGTGGTCTGGCGTATCGCGCACGTATCTCATCACGCCGTTGATGTCGGGCGAGATGGACATACCCTCGTTCGAGATTGCGGCCCACCTTGGCGCGCAGAGCACACCCGTCACGGTGCAGACGCAGCCGCTGACGCTGAAGGTGCGCGCGCTGGTGTTGCCGGCGGGTGTCACCGAGGCATTGATTGCGCGCTCGCTGACCGTCACGCAGACCATCACGCCCAAGGACGAGGGCCTGCATGTGGGCGACACGGTGACCCGCCGCATCGAGATCACCGCCGAAGGCGCACCCGCGATGATGCTTCCGCCCACCACGTTCGCCGTCGTGGATGGATTGACGCTGTATCCCGCATCCCCGGTGGTGCGCGATGCGGTGGACAATCATGGCGGGTTTGTTGGCGGCAATCGCGTGGATACGGCGAGCTATGTGATCGATCATCGCGGTCGCTACACGTTGCCGCCGCTCACCGTGCGCTGGATGGACAGCCGCACCCGCGAGTGGCGCGAGAGCACGGTCCCTGCGGTGCAATTCCATGCCTGGTGGGGCTCGCCGGACAAACCGCGCTTTGCGCTGCCGCAACAGGGTTTCATGCCGCGGTTGATCGAATGGCTGTCCAGTGATGTGGGCATCGCGGTGATGGTGCTTGCGGTGCTGGCATGGCTGGCCTGGTACTTCCGAACCTGGTGCGTGAAGCAATGGCGTGCGTGGAAGGCCTGGCGTTATCGCCGTCGTCATTCGGAGCGCGTGGCGTTCCATGCAGTGACGCGGCGGCGTCACGCGACGTCTGCCAGAGCCGTATCCGACGTCGTGGATGCCTGGGTGCGACGTGCAGCGGAAGACGGTGCGCCGCCCAGTATCCATGAATGGGCCGACCGTTTCGGCGATGAACGGCTGCATGCCCAATGGAACGCCGTGCAGGACACGCTGTACGGAAAGGGCGGCGCCGCATGGTCTGCTTCGGAGCTCGTCGATGCGCTTGTGTCGGTGCGAAAGCAATGGAAGCACGCAGGCCGGCGATGGCAGCCGCAGGCGGCACTGCCACCGTTGAATCCCGCGTCGTGATCACCGGGTTTCCCGGGCATCGTGCGACGTTCACGGCGCCATCGCATGCGCCCGCTACCATGCCCGCGCATGCCGGCAGAACACAACGCCCCAGGAAGGGGTGCACAACATTCGAGCGGTGGGCACCGGGGAGAGAGGGATGGGTCGTTCCAGAAAGAGCCATGGCAAACGCTCTGGCAAGGCTGCGCCTGCGCGGCCGACGCCGGCAGCATCGCCGTCCGGCGAGCGACGCCACCTCTGGTGGTTGCCGCTGGGCGTCGCCGTGCTGGTGCTGGTGTTGCTGGGCTTCTGGTGGCTTCGCATGCCGTCGCCGGGCGTTGCCACCACGCCCGTGGCATCGGTGGCAACGGCGCCCACGCCGGCATCGCCGGCATCGCCGGCACTGCCACCTGCACATTACGTGGGCGCCCAGGCGTGCGCCTCATGCCATGCCAAGGAAACGCAGGCCTGGCAACAATCCCATCATGCGTTGGCCATGCAGGTGGCGGACGACAAGACCGTCGAAGGCCATTTTGATGGCGCGTTGAAGCAGGATGGTTCGACCGCCAGCTTCCTCAAGCGCGATGGCAAATACTTCGTGAAGACGGATGGCCCCGATGGCAAGCCCGCCGAATTCGAAGTGAAGTACACCTTCGGCGTGTATCCCCTGCAGCAATACCTTGTCGCCTTTCCCGACGGACGCCTGCAGACGCTGCGCACGTCCTGGGATGCACGCCCCGCTGCCGAAGGCGGCCAGCACTGGTTCAACATGTACCCCGGCGACCACATCGATGTGCACGACACGCTGCATTGGACACGCCTGAACCAGAACTGGAACTACATGTGCGCGGATTGCCATTCCACGAACGTGCAGCGCAATTACGATCTGGCGAGCAATACGTTCAAGACGCAGTGGAACGAGATCAACGTGGCCTGCGAAGCCTGTCACGGACCAGGTTCACGCCACATGGAATGGTCCAATGCAAGCGAGGAAAAGAAGCGCGCTGATCCGTCGATGGGACTGACCATCGCGCTGAACGAACGCAAGGGCGTGCACTGGATTCCCAACCCAGCGACCGGCAATCCGTCACGCAGTGCGCCCATGGATTCACATCGCGAGGTGGAAACCTGCGCGGTCTGTCATTCGCGCCGGGGCATCATCGCCAAGGACACGGCGCCCACCGGGCGCCTGATGGACACGCACGATCCCACGCTGCTGGTCGAAGGTCGCTACCACGCCGATGGCCAGCAGCTGGACGAGGTGTACGTGTATGCCTCGTTCCTGCAGAGCCGCATGTACGCCAAAGGCGTGACGTGCAGCGACTGCCACGACCCACACACTGGCCAGACGCGCGCGCAAGGCAATGCGTTGTGCGAAAGCTGCCATACGCCAGCCGTGTACGATACCGCCGCCCACCACATGCACAAGGAAGGCAGTGCAGGCTCGCAGTGCGTGGCGTGCCACATGCCGTCGAAGAATTACATGGTGATCAACGCACGCCCGGATCACTCCATTCGCGTGCCGCGGCCAGACCTCACGTTGCAGTACGGCGTGCCCAACGCCTGCGCCAACTGCCATGCCGACAAGGGCGCGCAGTGGGCAGCCGATGCCATCGCCAAGGCGCATGGGCCCGAGCGCAAGGGTTATCAACACTTCGTCGAGGCACTGGATGCCGCGCGCCACGGGAAGCCCGGTGCGGCAGCGCTGCTCACCACGCTGGCAGCCGACGCGACGTCGCCGATCATTGCCCGTGCCACCGCCGTCAACGAGCTCAGTCACTACGCGAGCCCGGATGCGGTGCCGACCATCCAGTCTGCGCTGGGCGATGCCGATCCACTCATGCGCGTTGCCGCACTGGATGCCTTGCTCGCCTTTCCGCCGGAAGTCCGTGGGCCCATGGCTGCGCCGCTGGCCGACGATCCCGTGCTTGATGTGCGGGTGAAAGCGGGCCGCGCGTTGGCCAGCGTTCCCGATGCGCAGCTCAATGCCACGCAGCGCGAACAACGCGACCGCGCCTTTGCGATCTATCAGCAGTCGCAGGAGGCCGTGGCCGATCGTCCGGAGTCGCACTTCGACCTGGGCATCGTCGACATGGAGCGCGGCGATACCGCGGCGGCCGAACAGGCGTTCCGCCAGGCGCTGAAGCTGCAACCGGATTTCGTGCCGGCGTACATCAACCTGTCGGACCTGTATCGCGGAACAGGGCACGAAGCGGAAGCGGAAAACACCATCGACGAAGGCCTGAAGACGGTGCCGAACAATGCCAGCCTGCTGCACGCCAAAGGGCTTTCGTTGATTCGCCAGAACGAAGCGCAGGAAGCGTTGCCGTGGCTCGAACGCGCACACCGTGCGGAGCCTTCCAACGCACGTTTCGCCTATGTGTACGGCGTGGCGCTGAATTCCGCGGGCAAGGTCGATCAGGCACACCAGGTGTGGGAAGCCAGCTTGCTCAACGCACCGTACGACCCCTCGCTGCTCTACGCGCTGGCCGGCGCCGAACGCGACGCGGGCCACAAGGACAAGGCGCGCGAATATGCCGAACGCCTGGTCGCCGTGGCACCGCGTTCCCGCGATGCGCAGGAGCTTCTGCAGAGCCTGGGCGGCAGCTCCATGCCCGCCTTCCACTGACGAGTCAGCGAGGCGGCGACCGGGCGTCGTCGCTTCGCAGCGGCAACACCAGCATCGCCTCGAAGCCACCGGCGGGAAGGTTGCGCAGCAACAGCCTGCCGCCGTGCTGTGCCGCGATGCGGCGCGTGCTGGCCAGTCCAAGGCCGTTGCCGACGGCATCGCTGCGGGCCTCGTTGCCGCGGAGGAAAGGCTCACCAAGCCGGTTGAGGAGATGCTCCGGCACGCCGGTGCCGTGATCCGTGATCACGCAGCGAGCCTCGTTGCCGGCAACCACGAGCGATGCGCCATACGGCGCGGCGCCGTGGCGCATGGCGTTGCGCATTAGGTTGTCGATGGCGCGCCGCAGTGCCATGGGCTTGCCGAGGATGCGCACGTGCTCCGGTACGTCCACCTGCCACGTGTTGGCATCCACGTCGTTGAGCGTGGCCAGTTCGCGCAGCAGCGCGGCAAGGTCAACCGGACTGGTGCTTTCCTCGCTGCCGTCGCGCACGTAGGCGATGAATTGCGCACTGAGTGCATCGATGGCTTCGATGTCGCTCACCAGACCTTCGCGCAGGGATGGCTCGATGGAGGCGCTGGAGAGTTCCAGTCCCAGGCGAAGACGTGCCAGCGGTGTGCGCAGATCGTGCGAGATGGCGGCCAGCATGACATCGCGCTCGCGTGCATTCCGGCGTACATCCGCTGCCGCCATGCCGAGGGCAGCATTGAGCTCCACCAGTTCCCCTGCGGCGCCATGGGGCAGATCCGGTGGCGGCGTGCCGCCGACGACGGATGGCGCGGCATCGGCCAGCCGTTTGAGCGGCTGCGTAAGGCTGCGCGCGTAGGACGCCGCCAGCAGCAATACCACCAGCGTGGAAAGCAACACGGTGAGCAGCGTGCTTCGTACCAGCGGCGCGCGCCATTCTTCGAAAGGAATGCCAATCCATCCCTGACCGGGCTCGCGCGCGATCAACCACAGCATGGGTTGGCGCCAGCCGGAAATCTGCACGTTGCGATCGGGCAGGCGAGTGCGAAGCTGATCGCGCACATGGCGCAGCAACGGCATCGAGGGTTCACGACTGGCCGGTGGCGCCGCACGGTGCTCGATGCCCAGCGCGGTCAGTGCGGCATCGCCCCGGCCTTCCTCAAGCAGCGTGTCTGCCGCCGTCACCTGCATGGTGAGCACGCGCGCCGTGTAGTCGCTGGCGACACCGCTGCCGGTCACGCGCAGCGCGAACATGGCGATCAGCAACACCAGGCAGGCTGTGCCGATCAACAGCCACACCAATCGCGTGAACAAGCCCGTGGATGCCGCGCTCACAGCGGTGCTCCGTCGGGCACGAACACATAACCGTGGCCCCAGACTGTCTGCAGCCAGCGCGGCTGGCGCGGGTCGTCTTCAATCAGTCGGCGCAGGCGGCTCATCATCACGTCCATGCTCCGATCGAATGCATCGTGCTCACGGCCGCGGGCCAGGCTCATCAACTGGTCGCGTGTCAGCGGTTGGCGCGGGCGTTTCACCAGTGCCGCCAACACGGCGAATTCGCCGGTGGTGAGTCGCAGCGCTTCGCCGTTGCGCAGCAGTCGCCGCGTATCCAGCTCCAGCACGAAAGCGCCGAAGCTGACATTGCCACCGTCGGGTTGTGGTGCGCCGAGGGCCGGACGGCCGCGGCGGAGCACCGCGTTGATGCGCGCCACCAACTCACGCGGATTGCCTGGCTTGGGGAGGTAGTCGTCGGCGCCGATTTCCAGTCCTACGATGCGGTCGATCTCGTCGCCGCGCGCGGTGAGCATGATCACCGGCGTGACCACGCCCTGGCCGCGCAGGCGACGGCAGATGGAAAGCCCGTCTTCGCCCGGAAGCATCAGGTCCAGCACGATCAGGTCCACATGCCGGCGCGCCAGTTCCTTGTCCATCTCGCGACCGTCGCCGGCCACGTGAATCGTGAATCCCTGCTGCTCCAGGTAACGCTGCAACAGGTCGCGCAAGCGACGGTCGTCGTCGACGATCAGCACGTGCGGGGTGGCGTTGGTGTTCATGGCGCGATTCTGCCGCGGCCGGGGAAGCGCGGCGAGCCCATTTGTAACGAGATGTTTCCAGCGCCGCCGGCCGCAACATTCTTTTGCATTCCCTTGCGAAGCCGATACGACTGGCCGTGGGCGGGGCGGGAGCATGGCCTCGGGCCCATGGCCTTCTTTCCACCATCGGAGAACACCATGCAGAAGATCATCGTGATGACCGGACTGGCAGTCTCCCTCTTCGTCGCCTCGACCTTGCCCGCCGCAGCGGCCGGCCGTTTCGCAGCACGCGGCATGCTGGCGCAAGCCAATGGCGGCACCGTGAGCGAGCACGTCGCAGGATTCCGCGGTCCCCGTGGCGCCGAAGGCGTCCATGGCCGCCGCACCATGACGGACGGCCAGGGCAACGCCGCCACGGCCAGTGCAGGTGCATGGCGTGGACCCCTTGGCGGCACGGCGGCCCGGGCGGGGGAAACCAGCCGCAGCAGCGACGGTTCTTGGCAACATCAATCGGGCTTTGCGGCGAACGGACCGAACGGCGGCAGCGTGCGCAGCTCCGGCAGTGCCAGCGGCAATGGCCAGGGTGATGCGAGTTTCCAGCGCCAGACCACGGCCAGCGGAACACGCGGCACCTACGATGGCACCACCAGCGGCGCGACGGGCCAGGGCGTGACGCATACGACCCAGGCGACGGGGAAGAACGGCGACACCTATGATGGCCAGACCACGGTGAGCAAGAACGGCGTGACCCATTCCGGCAGTTGCACCAACGCCAGTGGGCAGTCGATCACGTGTCCGTAAGGCGCCCGGCGAGGAGATGGCCATGAAGGTTTGCCGTGGGTTGTTCACCTGCCTGCTTTTGCTATGCGGCCTGGGTGCCGTCCATGCGATGGATGTGCGGCATGACGTGCCTTATGGGGCGGCACCGCAACAGCGTATGGACGTCTATCTTCCGTCGCAGCCCCGCGCGGCTCCGGTCATCGTGATGGTGCACGGCGGCGCATGGATGATCGGCGACAAGTCGAACCGTGGCGTCGTGGAGCCCAAGGCAACGCACTGGACGCAGGCAGGCTATGTGTTCATTTCCATCGACTACCGCATGCTGCCGGAGGCCAATCCGCTGGAGCAGGCCAACGACGTGGCGGATGCGCTGGCCTACGTGCAGAAGCACGCACGCGACTGGGGCGCCGATCCCTCGCGCGTGGTGTTGATGGGACATTCCGCGGGAGCGCACCTGGTGGCGCTTCTGTCGGCATCGCCATCCATGGCTACCTCGCGTGGCGCCACGCGCTGGCTGGGCACGGTGTCGCTGGATAGCGGCGCCATCGATGTGCCAGGCATCATGAATTCCCCGCATGCGCGTCTTTACGATCGCGCCTTCGGCAGCGATCCCGCGCAGTGGCGGCAAGCGTCGCCACTGGATCGCCTGGATCGCGACGGGTTGCCCATCCTGCTGGTGTGCTCCAGCAAGCGGATGGAATCGTGTCCGCACAACCGTTCCTATGCGGCAAAGGCGCAGACGTTGGGTGTGCGGGCCAGCGTATTGCCCGAGCCACTGACGCACGGCGACATCAACGCGACGCTGGGCGAGCCCGGTGGCTACACCGATGCCGTGGATGCGTTCCTGCGCAGCCTGGGTCTTCCCTGAAACGGCGCGATCAGCGCCGGTCCAGCGAGTATTTGCCCGGTCCCGCTATGCACAGCAGCAACAAGCCGCCGGCAATGCTGACGTTCTTGTAGAAGTTGATCATGGCTCCGATGCGCTCGGGGTCCACCATGTTCCAGAACTGGTGGCCGATGATCGCCGCCGCGAGCGTATACAACGCCAGCACGATGGCCAGCGGCCGCGTGTAGAAACCGACGGCAATGGCGATGCCGACGAAAAACTCCATGATCACGGCGATGGCCGCCGATACCGCCGGCATGGGAACACCCACCGATCCCATGTACGCCACCGTGGACGAGAAGCTCAAGAGCTTGCTCCATCCGAAGATGACGAATAGGACCATCAGCAGAAGGCGGGCGAGAAGCAGCATGCCGTCCCTGCTGCCTGCCAGTAACGTATAACGCATGGTCGTTCTCCCATGACTCTACGTGAGGCTCTGGGCACGCAGGCAACGGCCCGCGCGGATCGCGCCGGCAACAGCACGGTCGACCACACTATATGCCTGTAAGCGGCCAAGGGTGCAGCCGCATGTCGCGATTCAGGCGTCTTCGGGAATGTCGCTCTTGTAACGATCGGCAGCGACACTAAGCGAAAGCTCGGGCGCCATGCGTCGGCGCGCTTCGTCGAAGCGGTTCCATTCGTCGATGTCGGGCAACGAAGGAATGGTGACGACCTCGCCCATGTCGTAGCCGGCGAGCGCGGCATCCACCATTTCGTCCACTTCCATGATCATGTGCGCGGGAATGGCATCGAGTCCGCCGGACTGACCCCAGATCTCCGTGCGCGTCACACCCGGAAGCACGCATTGCACGCGAATGCCGCGCGCGGCCACTTCCTTGTTCAACGCGATGCTGTAGGTCAGCACGTAACTCTTGCTGGCGGCATACGCACCGCCAAACAACTCCGGCGCCAGTGCCAGCACCGAGGCAATGTTGATGATGCCGCCATGCCCGCGCGCCACCAGGCGAGGCAGTGCAGCCGCCACCAGTCGCGAAGGTGCGGTGACGTTGAGTTCAATCATGGCCTGCACGGCATCGGGTGGTGTCTGTGCGAGAACCGATCCGCCACCCATGCCCGCGTTGTTCACGAGGATGCCAATGGCTTGATCTTCCGCGAGGCGCCTTTCGATGACTGCGCGCTCGGTTGGTGCGGTGAGGTCAGCTGCCAAAACCTCGACTTTCACATGGTATTCACGGGAAAGGCGTGCGGAGAGCTCTTCAAGTCGCTGTCGATTGCGCGCGACCAGAACGAGAGGATGTCCGCGCCGTGCGAATCGATCGGCATACGTGGCGCCGATGCCGGTGGAAGCACCGGTGATCAGGACGGTGTCGAGCTGTTCTGCAACGGACATGGTCATTCTCTCCTGGAAGCTGCGCGAGCCATCCATGCAGCTTGCGCTTGCCTTGCTGCGGTGTCACGCCCGTTTGGGTAGCGGGGGCCAACGGTAGAACTACGTAGTGCGCTTGGGTGGTTTTACGCTCGTGGCTCGCGGCGTACTGGTCGAACATGTTCCGGTGGGAAAACCGGCGGATGCGCGCCCGTGAACGAGCGGCGTCTCTCCGGCTTGGCTGGCTGCGATGCGTTGGCAAACGCTTGCGCTTTGGCCTTCCGCGCACAACCCGGCACCGGGCGATCGATACCCCAAAGGAGACACACCATGAAGAAGCTGCAACGTTCCACCGCCTGCCTGCTCGGCGCGGCGATGGCCTTGTCCGCACCGATGTTTGCGCTGGCACAACAGGCGGCCAATGAACCGGCCGTCAACTCCACGGTGCACGAGCTGGGCCGCGAAGACAGGACGATCACCGCCACGGTGGTGTCGGTGGACCCGTCCACGCGCATGGTGACGCTCAAGGGCCCCAAGGGTAAGGAAGTCACCGTGCAGGCTGGCCCCGAGGTGCAGAACCTCGATCAGGTAAAACCGGGAGACCAGGTGACGGCGCACTACCAGGCCGCCGTGGCCGTGCAGGTGATGCCGGCCGACAGCGCCAAGGAAGGTGTGGACTATCAGGCAGGCCAGGCCACAGCACCCAAAGGAAGCGAGCCAGGCCTGAGGGCTGGCCAGGCGGTGACGGTGACGAGCAAGCTTTCAGCGGTGGACCTGAAGCACCACACCGTGACGCTGACGGGCCCGGACGGCAAGGAGCGCACCATCGAAGTGAAGGATCCGGCGCGTCAGGCCCAGCTGTCGAAGCTGAAGGTGGGTGACATGGTGGTGGCCACTTATGTGGAAGCGTTGGCGGTGACGGTGACGCCGAAGGCTGCCAAGTAAGGTGTGAGGGGCGCTGGCCTCGAGGTCTTTTGGCTCCCTCTCCCCTCCGGGGAGAGGGTTGGGGTGCGGGGCGGGTGCTTGCGATGCCGCTTCTATCCCTCACCGTCATCCTTACAACGGCGTCTCTAACCCTCACCGCCATCCTTGCGATGACTTCTTTACCCCTCACCGTCATTCCCGCGAAGGCGGGAATCCAGTGACTTTGCTTTTAGCTCTGTCGCTCGGTTGAGCCGATGCCGCGACCTGGCTCGCCTGCCGCGGGCTTCCGACCTCCTGCCGGAGGCCGGGTCACTTTTCTTTGCTTGCCCAAAGAAAAGTAACCAAAAGAAAGGGCACCCCCGCTTGGCGCTGTCTGGGCTACGCCCAGCCAGTCCGTGAGGGGCGGCCGGGCTTTTCGACCGGGCTCCTGCCCGGGCGA
>NZ_QAVX01000020.1 GCF_003121485.1 Dyella sp. C11
GCGCGCAGCTCCGCCACACCGACACGCCACCGCCTCCGCCGCCGCAACCGACGGACGCGATGCCGACGTCGCAGACACCGCCGCCGCCGACGCAGGTGATGCCGGCCACGCAGCCCACGCCTCCGCCGCCCCCGGGCGGTACGCAGGCACAGACCAATACGGCTGGCCAGCAGGTGACGATCAATTCCAGCGTGCCGCCGGTGAACGCCGGACCTGCGCCCAGCTTCGAGCAGCTGGCCAACGGCAAGCGTTACATCAGTGAAAGCGATGCATCGGCGTACCCACTGCTCGCCAACGACTGGAATTATGTCGACAAGGGTCACGCGGGTCGCGTGAGCAAGGCACAGTACGAAGCCTGGTTGAACCATAACCAGTAACATGCAACACCCCTCGACGCGGGTCGCCGGCAACGGCGGCCCGCGTCGTCACGTGCGATGCATGGCGTGGCTGGTATGGAAACCATCACCGGCAAAGCGTTGCTTATCGCCAGCCCGACCAGGATGGAGCCTCACCATGCGATTGAAGTCCGCGGCAGCCTTGTCGCTCACACTCGGCCTGCCCGCACTCGCCGCCCACGCGCAAAATCCCAGCCCGATGGATATTCGCGCGTGCACGGCCATCGAAACCGATTCGCAGCGACTGGCCTGCTACGACAAAGCCACCGGTCGCGACAATCTGCCAGCGGCGCAGAAAAAGTCGGACGACACCACGCAAGCACCCACCAGCGCATCGTCGAACAACATGTTCGGCCATGAAACGGCCAAGGGTGCGAACAACGCATCGACGACGTCGGTGGCCGCAACGGCGCCAGAAGTAAAACCACTTTCGCTGCTCGACAGCCGCTGGGAGCTGTCACCCGAAAGCAAACTCGGCACGTTCAACCTACGTGGCTACAAACCCGTCACCGTGTTGCCGTTCTTTGCCAGCAGTAATCAGAACCGGTTGCCGACCAGTCCCAATCCGCTGAACACCGTCGATCAGCCACAAGAACTGGACAACATCGAGGCGAAGTTCCAGATCAGCCTGAAGACCAAGTTGTGGCAGGGCGTGTTCGGTGACGAAGGCGACTTGTGGGCGGCTTACACGCAATCGTCCCGCTGGCAGGTCTACAACAAGGAAGAATCGCGTCCCTTCCGCGAGACCGATTACGAGCCTGAGGTGATGTTGATGTTCAACACGAACTACGAGCTGGCCGGCTGGGATGGCCGACTGCTCGGCATCGGCATCAACCACCAGTCCAACGGCCAGTCCGATCCGTTGTCGCGCAGCTGGAATCGCGTGATGGGTTACATCGGTTTCGAACGGCCCACGTGGACCATCATGTTCCGTCCTTGGTGGCGCATTCCCGAAGGTGGCACCGACGACAACAATCCGGACATCGACAACTACATGGGTCGAGCCGACATGCAGATCATCCACGAGTGGAATGGCCAGGAGTTCGGCCTGATGCTTCGCCACTCCCTGCGCGGCGGCAGCGAAAGCCACGGCGCGGCCCAGTTCACCTGGTCCTTCCCGGTCATCGGCAACCTGCGCGGTTACATGGAACTGTTCAAGGGCTACGGCGAAAGCATGATCGACTACAACCACAACGCCACGTATCTCGGCATAGGCGTGTCGCTGCTCGACTGGTATTGATCGCGGTTACCACCAGCTGCGCTTGGTGCCGGTCAGGATGCGCAGCATCTGTCCGCGCGCCACGGGCATGCGGCCCAACGGCCCAAAGCAGCGGTCGCGCATGCCCGACAATGCCTGATGATCCGATTGGAACAGTGGCGTCAACCAACGACTCAGTCGCTGGTAGATGCCCACATGCGTTCGCCTGAGCCGATGGTAGGCAGCGAGACCGGACGCCACGTCATCGTTGCCCGCCAACGCCTCGGCCAGTGCCTGCGCATCGAGAAGCGCCATGTTCACGCCCTGGCCGAGCTGCGGGCTCATGGCATGCGCCGAGTCCCCCACGAACACCACGCGACCGTGCGACGAATGGCGTAGCACCACATCCCGGTAACGTGCACGATGCAATTGCGTGGATGATTCGATGCCCTCCAGCAAATGCCGGGCATCGGGCCACATGTCCCCAAAGCGACGGCGCAAGCGGTGCAACGCGTCATCATCGAACGCATCCACCTGCTCGCCTGGAAGGCTGTAGTAGAAGGTCAGCCATCGATCATCCGACGCATCGCGCTGCCCCACCGGCAGCAGTCCCGCCATCTCGCGCGTGCCGGCGTAGCGCTGATGAAGTACATCGGCATGCGGCCAATTCGCCGCGGGCAACAGGCACCACATGGCGCCCCACGGATAGACCCGTTCGCGCTGGATCAGACCCGGTTGCCTGCGCAGCACGGAATGCGCGCCATCAGCGGCGATCACCAGATCAAAGGGGCCATGCCGGTTGCCCGCCTGGTCGATCAGGTGTTGACCATCGTCAGCCAGGGCATGGATGCGCGTGCCCGTGACGACGGCATCGCGCCGCGCATAAGCGTCGTGCAGCAGGGAGAACAGCGCGCCACGCGTCATGCCCAGGCCGAAGCAATCGGGCGCGTGATCGGCATACCGCATGTCCATCACGGCGCGGCCGGCGAGATTGCAGCCGTAAAGGCGCTCGATACGTTGACCTCGCGCCAACGCCTGCTCGTGCAAGCCCAGCCGGGCCAGCACGGAAAGTCCCGTGGGTTGAAGCAGAAAGCCGGCGCCTACCGGACCGGGCGCAGCCGCTTGCTCGAAAACAGCAAGATCATGTCCGGCAGCATGGAGGAACAGGCAGCTGGCTTGACCGGCGACGCCATAGCCAACGATGGCGACGCGCAGTTTTTCTCGCATGACATCTCCTTGTCGAGCCAGGCCGTGGACCCGGCCTGGGGCAAGGCATCATGCCTTGCGTGGCGGGCGAAGGCGCGCGCGCCACCGCCCGCTTGCGCCATACGCTTAGTGGTGATGGCCGCCTTCACCGTGCACGTGACCGTGCGAAAGCTCTTCTTCGCTGGCCGGGCGCACTTCGGTCACTTCCACGTCGAAGTGCAGCGTCTGGCCGGCGAGCGGATGGTTGCCGTCGATGTGCACCTTGCCGTCTTCCACCTTGGTCACGGTGACGTTGATCACGCCCTGCGGACCGCGACCCTGGAACTGCATGCCCGGCTGGATGTCTTCCACGCCCTGGAAAGCCTCGCGCGGCACTTCCTGCACGAGCTCGTCGTGACGCACGCCGTAGCCTTCTTCCGGAATCACATCAACCTTGAACTGGTCGCCGACCTGACGGCCTTCCATCGCCTTTTCCAGGCCCGGGACGATCTGGCCAACGCCCTGCAGGTACACCAGCGGCTCGCGACCCTGCGAGCTGTCGAGGACCTGGCCGTTGTCATCGGTCAGCGTGTAATGGAAGGAAACGACGGAGTTGTTGGCGATCTGCATGATGGTCTCGAATGGGGAAGGAGTGCCTGCAAGGGCCGGCACGAATGAGCAAGATTAACAGACCACCCGTGACGGTGCCGGCTAGGCGCCAGCCCCGCGGATTGGCGATACTTCACCCATGAGCCTGCCGAACCGCCTGCTATGCCGTTGTACTGCCGTGTTTTTCGGCGTGACGGTGGCAGCGTCCGCGCTGGCGGCCCAGGCCTCATCGCCTCCCCCGCAAACCGCGGCTTCACCAGCGCAGGCGCCGGTGACAGCACCCTTGGGCGCGCAGATCGACAGCCTGATCAGCCAGCCGCGTTTCGCCGGAGCGGACTGGGGCATCGCGGTGATTTCGCTCAGCACGGGGCGAACGGTATACAGCCACCACGCGGACCAGCTGTTCCAGCCGGCGTCGACCGCCAAGCTCTTCACGGCGGCCGTGACGCTCAACGAACTGGGGCCGAACTTCCGCATCCCCACGCGTGTGCTGGCTGGCGGTGATATCCGCAATGGCCGGCTGGAAGGCCCGCTGATCCTCTACGGCATGGGCGATCCGACGCTGGGCGTCGACGCGGCCACGCTGCACTGGGCCGACCAGCTCGCCGAGCAACTGGCAAACCAGGGGCTTCATCGCATCCATGGCGACCTGATCGCCGATACGACGTATTTCGCCAGCCCGAGCATGGGCAGCGGATGGGAGGCCACCGACCTGCAAAGCTGGTTCGCGGTGCCGGCGACGGCGCTCAGCGTGAGCGAAAACCAGGTGGACGTGACCGTGACGCCAGGCATCGGCAACGGTGCCCCGGCCGAGTTGCGCTTCGAACCCGCCGAAGCCATGCCTACGGTGGCCAACGAGATCGTCACCAGTGCACAGCGCACGCGCAGCGACGTGAACCTGTACCGCGCACCGGGCGATGGCGTGCTCTACGCGTTCGGCAACATCGCGGCGAAGGCACCCCCGCAGAACTACAAGCTTGCCCTGCCCGATCCAGCACAGTTCGCGGGGCGCCAGTTGCAGGAAGCGCTGCTCCGCCACGGCATCCAACTCGACGGCAAACTGCTTACCGTGCACTGGCCTCGCCGCGACACGTTTCTGCCAGCCCAGCCGCGCACGCTCGCCGAAGTGCTTTCGCCACCCGTGGGCGAGATCCTGGAGCGCGGCCTGAAGCGCTCGCAGAATCTCTACCTGCAAAATCTGCTGCTGCTTTCCGGCGTCAAGGCGCAAGCGGATACCGAGCAGCGCGAAGGCAGCGCGGGCTTTGTCACCAGTGAGCGCTGGGGCATTCGCGCCATGCACCAGCTGCTTGAGCAAATCGGCATTACGCCCGCGGCCAGCCAGATCGAAGAAGGCACGGGCCTGTCGCGACGCAACCTGGCCACGCCCAACGCCATGGCGCGATTGCTCGTCTACCTTGCCGGCCAGCCCTACGGCCCGGCACTGGTCGAAGCACTGCCGATTGCCGGCATCGATGGCACGCTGCAATGGCGCATGCGCAACACGCCCGCGGAAAACAACGTGCATGCCAAAACCGGCAGCATGAGCTTCGTGCACTGCCTGGCCGGTTATGTCACCGCGAGCGATGGCGAACGACTTGCTTTCGCCATCATGCTCAACAACTACAGCCCGCCCGAAGGTGCGCCCAGCGCCACCAAGGACATCGATCAGATCGCCGTGCTGCTGGCGGGTCCGCGTTCACCCGCCGGCTCCGCTTCAGCCGCACCCACCGTAGCGAATCATCCAGCCAACTGAGCTTTCAGGTCCTTGCCGATTTTCTCCGGCGTATCGGTGGGCGCATAACGCTTCACCACCTGGCCCTTGCTGTCGACAAGGAACTTGGTGAAGTTCCATTTGATCGACTCGCTGCCCAGGATGCCCTTGCCTTCGCTCTTCAGCCACTTGTAGAGCGGATGTGTGCCGTCGCCGTTGACTTCGATCTTGGCGAACATGGGGAAGCTCACGTCGTAGCTCGTCGAGCAGAAGTTGCGTATTTCCGCTTCGTCACCCGGTTCCTGATGGCCAAACTGGTCGCAGGGAAAGCCCAGCACCACCAGGCCCTTGTCCTTGTCGGCGCGCCAGAGCGCTTCCAGCCCCGTGTATTGCGGGGTGAAGCCGCACTTGGAAGCCACGTTGACGATCAGCAGCGTCTTGTCGCGGAATTCGGCAAGCGAGCGCTCGTTGCCGTCAATGTCGCGGGCGGAGAAGTCGTAGACGGAGGTCATGGTGAAGTTCCTCGTGGAAAGGCGACCAGTCTAGGCCGGTTGACGCAGCGCGCGTAGCCCCACCCAAAGGCCCGCGTGCCTTATGCTTGCCTCCGGCCGGTCTCGCCGGCAGCACTCACGCCTCCCCGGCCCCGAAGGTACCCCGTGATCAGATTTCAGGATGTGCACAAGTCCTACCGTGTCGACGGCAGGGACGTCCCTGCACTGCAACCCTTCAGTCTCGACATTGCCGATGGCGAGGTGTTCGGCATCATCGGTCATTCGGGCGCGGGCAAATCGACGCTTATACGTCTGATCAACCTGCTGGAACGCCCCAGTGGCGGTCGCATCCTGATTGGCGACACCGACATGACGGCGCTGAGCGAAGCGCAGCTGCGCCACGAGCGCCAACGCATCGGCATGATCTTCCAGCATTTCAACCTGCTCGCCTCGCAAACCGTGGCCGAGAATGTGGCATTCCCGTTGCGAATCGCCGGCGAGCGCGACAATGCGGTGATTGGCCAGCGCGTGGACGAATTGCTGGCGCGCGTGGGGCTCACCGCGCATGCCAACAAATACCCGTCGCAGCTTTCCGGTGGCCAGAAGCAGCGCGTGGGCATTGCGCGTGCGCTGGCCAATCGCCCGTCGATCCTGCTGTGCGACGAGGCCACCAGCGCGCTCGACCCGCAGACCACGGCGGCCGTGCTTGAGCTGCTGTCGGAAATCAATCGCGAACTGAAACTCACCATCGTGCTGATCACGCACGAGATGGACGTGGTGCGTCGCGTATGCGACCGCGTGGCGGTGCTTGATGCCGGCCGCATCGTGGAAAGTGGCGCCGTCGCCGACGTGTTCCTGCACCCCCAGCAGGCCACCACGCGTCGCTTCGTCAACGAAGCGTTGCCGGAAGAAGCCGCCGGCGAGCAGATGCCGTTCGCACATGTGCCGGGACGCATCCTGCGCCTGTCGTTCCGCGGCGAAGCGACGTGGACACCGGCGCTGGGACGTGTTGCGCGCGAAACGAACGTGGATTTCAACATCCTTGCCGGCCGCATCGATCGCATCAAGGACCTGCCTTACGGCCAGCTCACGCTCGCCATGCAGGGCGAACGCGTGGACGATGCGTTGGCGACCCTGCGCGAGGCCGGCATCGAAATCGAAGACATCACTCCGCCGGAGAACCGCGCATGAGCGGCCCCTTGCAATCCCTCTTCCCCAACATCGACGACTGGAGCGAGATCGGTCACGCGTGTATCGACACGCTGCTGATGCTGGGTGGTTCGTTGTTGCTAACGGTGGTGCTCGGCCTGCCGCTGGGTGTGCTGCTGTACCTCACGGGCAAGGGCCAGCTGCGCGCCATGCCGCGGCTTTACGCCGTGCTATCGCTGCTGGTGAACATCCTGCGTTCGATTCCCTTCATCATCCTGATGATCGTGCTGATGCCGCTGACCTATGTGCTGGTGGGCACCAAGCTTGGCATCCGAGGTGCGATTCCACCACTGGTGATCGGTGCCGCACCGTTCTTCGCGCGTCTGGTGGAAACCGCGCTGCGCGAAGTGCAACGCGGTGTGATCGAGGCCAGCCAGGCGATGGGCGCCACCACATGGCAGATCGTGCGCCATGTGCTGCTGCCCGAGGCGCGCGGTGGGTTGATCGCAGGCACCACGGTCACGGCCATTGCACTGGTGGGTTACACGGCCATGGGCGGCGCGATTGGCGCCGGTGGCCTGGGCGACCTGGCCTATCGATATGGTTATCTCAGCTACAAATCGGACTACATGGTGGTCACGGTCATCCTGTTGATCGTGCTGGTGCAGCTGCTGCAAATGGCCGGCGATCGCATCGTGGCGCGGTATACACGGCACTGAGATCAAGGCTTTTGCATCCGGCGGTATGGACGGCTATTCTTGTGCACCGCATCAAGCGTTTAGCCCATATAACGACGATGAATAAGCTCATAGCCATTTTTTCCGCCGCACTCATCCTGGCCGGCTGCTCATCGTCGTCCAACAGTGGCGGCGACGCTGGCAGCCAGAAGCTCGTGGTGGCAGCCACTGCCGTACCACACGCGGAAATCCTCAAGCAGGTGAAGCCCATCCTTGCGAAGGAAGGCGTGGATCTGGAAATCAAGGTATTCGCCGACTACGTGCAGCCCAACGTGCAGGTGCTGGAGAAGTCGGTGGATGCCAACTACTTCCAGACCAAGCCGTATCTCGATGCATTCAACCGCGAGCGCGGCACCAACCTCACCATCGTGACGGGCGTGCACATCGAGCCATTCGGCGCCTATTCGCGCAAATTGAAGTCCATCGACCAGCTGCCTGACGGCGCCACGGTGACGCTGCCCAACGACCCCAGCAACAACAGCCGTGCGCTGCTGCTGCTTGCCAAGCACGGCATCATCACGCTGAAGGACCCGAGCAACGAGTTGTCCACGCAAAAGGACATCACGGCCAATCCGAAGCACCTGAAACTGCGTGAGCTGGAAGCCGCCATGCTGCCGCGCACGCTGGACGAAGTGGATCTGGCGCTCATCAACACCAACTATGCGTTGGCTGCCGGCCTCAATCCGACCAAGGACGCGCTGCTGATCGAAGACAAGGATTCGCCGTACGTGAACTACCTTGTCGCACGTCCGGACAACAAGGACGATCCGCGCATCCAGAAGCTGGCCAAGGCGCTGACCAGCCCGGAGATCAAGGCGTTCATCGAGCAGAAGTATCAGGGCGCGGTGTTGCCGGCGTTCTGATTTCCACGGTTCGTGCGAGAAAAAAAGGAGCGCATCACGCGCTCCTTTTTTTGTTTCAGCAAGGCAGCTTTTCCTGCTCGACGGGAATTTCGAACACCTGCCGCAGGTAGGTGACGTAAGCGTTGTCGTCGCACATGTTCTTGCCGGGTGTGTCGCTGATCTTCGCCACCGGTTGGCCATTGCAGCGGATCATCTTGATGACGATCTGCAACGGCTCGGGGCCCACATCGTTGGTGAGGTTGGTACCCACGCCAAAAGCCAGCTGGCAACGGCCATGGAAATGCTCGTAAAGCTGCATGACCTTGGGAATATCCAGGCCATCGCTGAACACCAGCACCTTGCTGCGCGGATCGACACGATTGGCGCGGTAGTGCGCCAGCACACGCTCGCCCCAGGCGAAGGGGTCGCCGGAATCGTGCCGCGTGCCATCGAACAGCTTGCAGAAATACATGTCGAAATCGCGCAGGAAGGCGCTGAGTCCATAGACATCCGACAGTGCGATGCCGAGATCGCCGCGATATTCCTTGGCCCAGGCTTCCAGCGCCGCCACCTGCGAATCGCGCAGCCGTGGACCGAGTGCCTGATGTGCCTGCAGGTATTCGTGCGCCAGCGTGCCCAGCGGCGTCAGGCCAAGCTTCCACGCCAGCCAGACGTTGCTGGTGCCCGCCAGCTGCCTGCCAAGGCCTTCGCGCAGCGTGGTGACCACTTCCTCATGCCACGCACGGGAGAAGCGGCGACGCGTACCGTAGTCGGCAATCTTGCAGTCGCTGTAGCCCTCGGTGTCGCGCAACAGGGCGATCTTCTCGCGCAGCCGGCGGCGACCTTCGGAAAGATCCAGCGCAGGCTGCGTATTGCGGAAATACACCTCGTTGATGATCGCCAGCAACGGCACTTCAAAAAGGATGGTGTGCAGCCAGGGGCCGCGAATGCGTATCTCAATTTCGCCGGGGCCGTCCTGCGCGGGGTAGATCTCCACGTACTTCGCGTTGAGCTGGAACAGGCCCAGGAAATCCACGAAGTCGCTCTTGATGAAGCGCCAGCTGCGCAGGTAATCCAGCTCTTCGGGCGTAAACCGCAGCGAGCACAGGCCGTGCAGTTCGCGTGTGATCTCGTCGATGTACGGAACCAGGTCGATGCCCGGGTTGCGGCATTTGAATTTGTATTCGACCTGCGCCGCAGGATAGTGGTGCAACACCACCTGCATCATCGAGAACTTGTACAGGTCGGTGTCCAACAGGGAAGTTACGATCATCGGTCGCTCACGCGCCTCGGGGAGTTTGCCGATTATCCTCGCCCTGCCCTCGCCTCGGCGAGTTTCGCCAAACGCCGGACAATAAAAACCCCGGTAGTCAGGGGAGGGACTACCGGGGTTTTGTCAGGCCTGGTCCATAACAAAGAGGGGAAAAGGACCGACCCCTCAGTGGCACGTTGGTGCTGTACCACTTCTTGTCGCCGTCACGGCGATACGATGAGTTAGTGTGGCCGGCGCGGATAGAGTTCAAGCGCCTCCCGAGTTTCGTTCAGGTTTCGGCAAGCTGGCCCGGCATGCCTACAATCGGCGCCTTCCCCACGCCGGACCCAACGATGCCCCGCCTGCCGCGACTGTTGTGCCTGATCGCCCTGTGCAGCGCCCTGCCCTTGCACGCAGCCGAGCTCATCGTTGACCTGGGGCATGGACCAAAGACCTACACCACGGCGCAACTGCTGGCCCGTGGCGACGTTCAAGTCATCCGCATTCCGGCGGATGTGTCGTTCAAGCGCCCGATGCGCTATCGCGCCGTGCCGCTGAAGGCCTTGCTCGACGGTGCCTCGCCGGACGACACACTCCAGTTCGTTGCCTCCGACGGCTTCGCCGCGCAGATTCCGGCCGCCCTGATCGTGCGGGCAAAAGGTTCCGAAGCATGGCTCGCGGTTGAAGACCCGGCCCGCCCGTGGCCGACGCTGGCCGAGATCAAGGGAGACGCCGGCCCCTTCTACGTGGTGTGGACGAATCCGGACGCCATGAAGATCACCTCGGAACAATGGCCGTTCCAGCTGGCCTCGATCCATCGTCAGGCGCCGGTCGCCCAGCGCTTTCCGGCCATCGTGCCCGATGCATCCCAGGCCCCCGGCAGTCCTGTCCAGCGCGGCTTCGTGGTGTTCCAGCACACCTGTTTCGCGTGCCATACGCTCAACGGCCAGGGCGACGCGAAACTGGGACCAGACCTCAATATTCCGCACAGTCCGACCGAATACCTGCGCGAGGATCTGTTCCGCGCCTACATCCGCGACCCGCAATCCCTGCGCCACTGGCCGCAGGCACGCATGCCGGGCTTTGACCGCAAGGCGTTGTCCGACCAGGAGCTGGACGACCTGCTCGCCTACCTGCGTTACATGGCGGCCCACAAGGCGCAGCCCTAGGGGCTGCCTGTCGCGCTCTGGGGCGTTGGCGGGACCGTCGGCTGACCCGTCGAGTCCAGCCATTGCTGCAACGATTTCTGACGCTGCGCGTAAGGCAACCGGGCAAACTCGCGCACATTCGCGTAGAAGGCAGGCCACTGCCCTTCCGAATGGCGGAACAGGGCCAGGAACACCGGCGTCCATCGATCGTAGATGCCGAACGGCAACAGCCGGGCGTTGTTGATCGGCCCGTTCACCCAGGCGTCGTAGCGATGGTCGTTCGGCCAATCCAGGTCGCGCCACTGCGCATAGCGCACACGGAAATCCTCGATGGTCTGCTGCTTGCGTTCGGCCATGGTCTTTTCATCCACGCCGCTGGCATAGAGCTTCTTGAGCCGATCGCGAAGGTCCATCACCAGCCAGGTGAAGCCGTCGTCCATGGTCTTCTCGTGATCGTCCTGCGGCGGCAGGCCGCGCGACTGGCGCCACTCACGCAAGCCTTCGTCCTGCACGAAGCTGGCGAACGACTCGTTGAAGGCGCTGTCGTCCTTCACGTAGATCAGCTGGTGCGCCAGCTCGTGGAAGATGGTGCCGGCCAGCTCGTCGTCGTCCCAGCGCATCATGCTGCTGAGAATAGGGTCGGAAAACCAACCCAACGTGGAATACGCAGGCACACCGCCAACGTAGACGTCGTTGCCCTCGCCTTCCAGCCGCGTCGCCTCAGCCTTGGCCTTGTCCTTGGAGAAGTAACCGCGATACGCCACGCATCCCGCAAAGGGGAAGCAATGCTGGATGGGAGAGATGGAAAAGCGCGGCGTGGCGAACACGTTCCACACCACGTAGGAGCGATCCAGCTTTACATAGCTGGTGTAACTGCGGTTGTCCGGCAGATCCAGATGGCTTGAAGCAAACCGCCGCGCTTCCTGCGAGAGCGCCAGGCGCTCCCGCGTCTTCTCATCGGTGCCAGGGTCGCGGATGACGTCGCTCACGTCGCGCCGGTTCGCCACCAGCTCACCCTGGCCCTTGGCCACATGCGCGTAGTAGTTGACGGTGCTGCAGGCAGAAAGCACCAGGCCCATCGTCATGACGGCGATGGGCCTGGACATTTCATTCGGAAGCGGCACGAAGCGGGATAACCTCATGCCGCGATTGTGCCCTGATTTCAGTGGCCGTGACCGCTCCAGCCGCCACCGTGGCCACCGCTCCAGCTGCCGTGGCCGCCGCGGTAATAACCACCGCCGCCGTGGTAGTAGCCACCGTGGTAATAACCACCGCCACGGTAGTACCCGCCGCGGTAATAACCGCCGCCGTACCAGCCGCCCAGGCCAATGCTTATCGCCGGCCCGTAACAGCAGCCGTAATAGCCGTAGCTGGGGTAGTAGTAACCGGGATAGTAGCCACCCGAGTAGGTGACGCCCGTACCGTAATAGGCATCGCCGCCGCCCGTGGCGACAGGGCGAACATAGCTATAACCAGGGTCGTAATAACAACCGGATAGCGCTGCGGTGGCAACCGCCAAGGCAAGACCGGCAAGCACGCGTTTCATGACGAAAGGCCTTCAGGGAAGACGCCTTTACTTTGAACCTGTCGCGTTAAGTGCGCACTGAACGCTACCGACATGACTGGCAAGTATTTACCTGCCAGCCATGCCGAAACCCGAACCCGTTTGCGCGTTCAGTTATTGCCGTTGCGCTCGGGCGGTTGGCGGATGTGGCCGTAAGTGGCTTCACTGGAAACGCCACCGGTATTCGCGCCTGCACCCAGGCCGCCATTGCTGGAGGTGGGATGTTCATCCGCACCCGGCCAGGTCGGCCCCTGGCGTACCCGTTCCTGCTTGGCCTCAAGCAAGGCCTGGATGTGTTCCACCGCTTCCTGCGGCGTAATGTGCTTGCGGGCGACCTTGCGGGGACGGGCCTTCGTCGTTGCGGTCCGGGTACGCGGTGCGGCGGACGCCTTCTTCGTCGCCACCTTGCGTGTCGCGGTGGCGGCCTTGCGAGGTGTGGCGTGTTTGGTGGCCGCCTTGCGGGTGGCGGATTTCTTCGCGGTCTTCTTGGCAGTGGCCCGCTTGCGCGCAGTCTTCTTCACCGCGCTTTTTTTCGCCGTCGCCTTCTTTGCGGTCTTGCGGGGAGCCGCCCGCTTGGTCGCGGCCTTGCGAGCCGTGGTCTTCTTGGCGGTGGTCTTCCTGGCGGTAGTCTTCTTCGCTGCGGTCTTGCGTGCCGGCGACTTCCGCGCCGTGCTCTTGCGAGCGGCGGTCTTGCGAGTGGCCGACTTCTTCGCGGTTGCCTTGCGGGTTGCCGACTTGCGCGTGGCTACCTTGCGCGCGGCGGTCTTGCGAACGGTGCGGGTTGCTGCGCGCTTGCGCGCGGTGGCTTTCTTGGCAGTGGATTTTTTGGCAGTGGACTTGCGAGTGGCTGTTTTCTTGGCCGAGGATTTCTTCGCGGCCGGCTTGCGCTTCGTTGCCATGCGTCTTCACTCCTGCGGTGGTCGATGTCGCCCAACGCCCCCATCACGCCAGGCTAAAACGTTTAGTAACACCGCAAAGATGTATCAAGGGTGAGCAAAACCGCCGTTCTGCAACACCCCCGCGCACTTAAAAGCTCGGTTGCGAAAGCTCCGACAGAAAATGGAAGAACACCGCGGGACGAATAGCCAGCGTAAACAGCACGCCAAACGCCGCGCCCCACAAATGCGCACTGTGGTTGACGTTGTCCTGCCCGCTGCGATCCATGTAGATGGAATAGCCCACGTACAACAAGGCGTAGATGATCGCCGGCACCGGAATCACGAACACGTAGATGCGCGTCCACGGTGCCAGCAGGATGAAGGAAAACAACACTGCCGACACCGCACCCGATGCACCCAGGCTGCGGTAGTTCGGGTTGCGGCGGTTCTTGGCATAGGTCGGCAAGATCGAGACCACCAACGCCGAGATGTAGAACAACGCAAAGCCCAGCGGGCCCAGTTCGCGCGTGAAGAAACCCTCCATGGCGCGACCGAAAAAGAACAGCGTGATCATGTTGAACAGCAGGTGGCCGAAATCGGCGTGCACCACCCCGTAGGTCACCAGGCGGTGGTATTCGCGGCTGCGCGTGATGGCCGGCGGCCACAGGATCAGATCATTCATCAGGCGGGCGTTGTTGAACGCCATGAACGAGACGACGGCGGTGATGGCGATGATGATCAGGGTGACCATGTGTTCCGTACCAGGCAGGATGCGGTGAAAAGAGCCCGCATCTTGGCGGTGCAGCCGCCACTTGTCGACCATGCGGTCAGCCGGAAAGTCCAAGCGCGGCGCGGCATTCCGCACTATCATCCGCGACTTCCCCGCGTTTCCCCACGCCCCAGGCACCTCTCCATGTCGATCCGTTACCTGCATCTGGACGTCTTTGCCGCCACAGCCGGCGGCGGCAACCACCTGGGCGTCGTCACCGATGCCACCGGCTGGACAGACGCTCGCATGCAAGCCTTTGCCCGCTGGACGAACCTCGTCGAGACCACGTTCCTGCTGCCGCCCAGCCAGCCCGGCGCCAGCTATCGCGTGCGTATCTTTACGCCCCACAAGGAAATTCCCTTCGCGGGACATCCCAGCATCGGCAGCGCGCACGCCGTGCTGCTGTGTGGACTGGCCGAACCGGTGGACGGCGTGCTCTGGCAGGAATGCGGCGCTGGCGTGCTGCCGATCCGTGTGGAAGGCGAAGGCGACGCGCGACAGTTGCTGTTGAAATCACCCCGCTCCCTGGTCGAGAAAACCGGCCGGGACGCCCACCCGCTTATCGACGATGCGCTGGCCGGCATCGGACTGGGCAAGTTGCCGCCGGCCTTTGTATCGGGCGGACGTCACTGGTGGCTCGCCGAATGCGCGGACGAAGCCTCGCTGCGCCAATGGAAGCCTGACCACGGCGCCATCGGCGCGCTGGCCAAGGCCACCGACAGCATGGGCCTGTGTGCCTTCGCGCGCAGTTCGCACCCGGATTACCAGTTGGTGGTGCGCGCGCTGCCGGCGGGCGTGGGCATCGTGGAAGATCCTGCCTCCGGCGCCGCGAATGGCCTCATCGCCGCCTACATCGCCCATGCCGAACCCGATGGCCCGCTGGCACATGGCTACGTGGTGAGCCAGGGCCGGGAAATCGGCCACGATGCCAGCCTTACCGTGCGCATCGACGGCGACACGGTGTGGATCGGCGGCCACACCAACACCATCATCGACGGCACGCTCCACTGGCGTAATTACGATTGAGCACACGGCCGCAAATCTGGGTGGACGCCGATGCCTGCCCGACGGCCATCAAGGAGGTGCTCTTCCGGGCCGCCGAGCGTGAACAGGTGCAGGTGACGCTGGTTGCCAACCAGTACCTGCGCACGCCGCCGTCGCGTTTCGTGCGTGCCATCCAGGTGCCCGGCGGCTTCGACGTGGCGGACAACGAGATCGTCGAACGCGTTGCTGCCGGCGATCTGGTGGTGACTCAGGACATTCCGCTGGCCGCCGCGGTGATCGCCAAGGGCGCACTGGCCGTGCATCCCCGTGGCGAGCTCTACACGCCCGACACCATCGCGCAGCGACTTTCCATGCGGAACTTCATGGATGAGTTGCGTGGCGCGGGCGTGGATACCGGCGGCCCTGCCGCGTTCCATCCCCGCGACAAGCAGGCGTTCGCAAACCAGTTGGATCGCTGGCTGGTGAAGTTCCGCCAGTCGCGCTGATTGCACGCCCTAATAGTCCTTGTGGGAGCGCACCCTGTGCGCGACTGCGGACTTGCCGTCGCGCACAGGGTGCGCTCCCACATGAAGTCAGAGCTTGCGTTCGTCCAGATGCGCCCGGCGCGCGGCCACCTGCGCCATGATGGCCCAGTCCACGTCTTCGTCACCGGCAGACAGTGCCTCGAGCAGGCTGTCTCGCAACACGCCGGCAAGCGGTAACGGCACGCGTTCGGCATCAGCGGCGGCCAGCGCCAGGCCGATGTCCTTGTAGCCCAGCGGCAACGCAAAACCGGCCGGCGTGTAGCGCGATTCCGCGATCAACTTCGCGTAACCCTGGTAGGCCGGCGCAGCGAACAGCGAGCTCGTCATCACCTCAAGGAAATCGGCCGCACTGACGCCGTGCGCACGCGCCAGCGCGGATGCCTCGGCCATGCTCTCGATGGCGGCGCCAAGCATGAAATTGCCGGCGATCTTCACCACGTTGGCGCGCTCGGGCGCTTCGCCCAGGGGCCAGATGCGACTGCCCATGGCTTCGAGCAGCGAACGGACGCGAACAAGCACATGCGGCTTGCCCGCCGCGAGAATGTTCAACTTGCCCGCGGCTGCCACGTCGGGGCGGCCGAACACGGGCGCGGCAAGGTAGTCGAGTCCGCGGCTGGCGTGCGCTTCTACCAACTCGCGTGCCAGCGCCACCGAAATGGTGGCGTGATTGACGTGGACGGTGCCCTTGTCCATGCCATCGATCAGGCCGTCATCGAAAAACACGGCACGTACCGCCTGGTCGTTGGCCAGCATGCTGAACAACACATCACCTTGCGCGGCGCGGTCCGCCGTCTTCACCACCTTGGCGCCCAGCGATACCAACGGCTCGGTCGGCCCGGGGGAACGATTCCACACCGTGACTTCATGACCAGCCTTGATGAGGTTGCTCGCCATGGCACTGCCCATGGCGCCCAGACCGATAAAACCTACCTTCATTGACGCTATCTCCACAAAACAAAACGCGCCCAGTGGATCACGCCGTGTGTTCAACCCGCGCGAAAAAACTCACACCACTTCGCCAGCGGCATGCCCGGATGCCCACGCCCACTGGAAGTTGTAGCCGCCCAGCCAACCCGGGACGTCGACCACTTCGCCCACGAAATACAGGCCAGGTACGAGTATCGATTGCATGGTGGACGACGACACGCCATCGGTGTCCACGCCACCGAGCGTGACTTCCGCGGTGCGATAGCCTTCAGTACCACTGGCAACCACGGGCCAGTCGTGCAGTTGCTCGCCGATGTTCTTGAGTTCGGCCTCGCGATACTGGCGCATGGGTTTGCTTTCAAACCACAACTCGCACAGGCGCTGCGCAAGGCGACGCGGCAACGCATCACCCAGCACGTTCTTCAATTCGGCAGCAGGCCGCGCGCCGCGTTGTTCCACCAGCCAATTGCCCAGATCAAGCGTGGGCGACAGGTCGATGCGCAGGTCATCGCCCGGTTGCCAGTAGGAGGAAATCTGCAGGATGGACGGCCCGCTGATGCCGCGATGCGTGAACAACATGCCGGCGCGGAAGGACTGCTTGCCGACACGCGCCTCCACCATTGGCAACGCCACGCCCGCGAGATCCTGGTAACGCTCCTGATGCTTGCCACTCAGCGTGAGCGGGACCAGGCCCGCACGCGTGGGCAGCACCGCATGTCCGAACTGGCGCGCCAATTCATAGCCGAACCCCGTGGCGCCCATGGTGGGAATGGACAGGCCGCCCGTGGCGACAACGAGCGACTGCGCGTGCACTTCCCCGCGCGAGGTGAGCACGTTGAAGCCTTCATCCACGCGCCGCACGCGCTGCACGCCGCAGCTGGTTTCGATGCGTACCCCAGCTTGCGCACATTCGTCCAGCAGCATGCGCACGATGAGCTTGGACGACTCGTCGCAGAACAGCTGGCCCAGTTCCTTTTCGTGATACGCGATGCGGTGCTTCTCCACCATCGCGATGAAATCCCACGGCGTGTAGCGCGCCAGCGCGGACTTCGCGAAATGAGGGTTGGCCGAGAGATAACAGGCCGGCGTAACGCCCATGTTGGTGAAATTGCAGCGCCCGCCGCCCGACATCAGGATCTTCTTGCCCACCTTGTTGGCATGATCCACCACCAACACGCTGCGGCCGCGCTGGCCGGCCACGATGGCGCACATCAGCCCGGCGGCGCCGGCACCGACAATGAGTACATCCACTTTCACGCGCGCACCGCCGTCATGACCTGGTTTCGTTCCGATGAACGCGCATTATCCGTCAGGAAGGGGTGTACCGCTAAAATAGCTTCCCTACCCTGCCAGGCCCGCACAACGTTACCGCTCCTGAACTTGTTAGCGGAGAATCAACGCTAGCAATAGAGTGCCCAAGCCATCAGGCCCTCCCTGCGTTTCGAATTGAGGGCAGCCAAGGGATCCCCCGATTCAAACGGGCGAGGATCATGCGCCGATCCGCGTTTCCGGAGTATCCGTGCTCCTGACGGAATGCAGTACTGGCAGCGATTTTATGGCAACGCGTTGCCAAGGGGACTGATATCCCTCAAAAGGGCTTACCAACCGGCTCAATACTAGGCCACCGCGAATCAAACGCTGGAGATAATCCATGTCGTTGTTGAAAAATGCGTGCCCGAGCACGAACGACACCAGGTAGTCTTCCCAAGTATCGAACGCCGCACGCGCCTGGATTGCCATGCGGCGAAGGAACGCCCCGGCATTTTCTTCGTTGAGGTAACCCACGGCACATGCCACGCGTGCCACATACGCCGCAAGCTCCAGATCGTAGGCCAGCATGGTTCGGCAGCCAGCAACAAGGGCGCTATCCACCCAAGCCTCCGACAAGGCTCTCTTGGCGTGCCTCAGTTGAACAAGCTGAATTGCGCTCGGCTCGTCGACCTGGTGAGTACCTACACCGCTCACGGCGTGCCTGAAAGAGGCCTCCTCTTCCAGCCGACTGCCCTTCTCCACAAGCCAGTCGAGCATGGTAACCGCGGAGGCGCAGTCCGCCACGTTCCAGCTGTCGGCCAACCAAGTTTCCGCGACACCCTCGCGATGGGGACGGATAGCCAGTTCATCGACGCGCTGCCCACGCCCCCATGCAGACAATGCACCCAGGCCGAGCAACTGGTCCTGGATTGACGTGGATTTGCTCTCGACAAGGGGGGCCAGAAGCGCCTGAGGTGCACGGATATTTGCCAGGGGATAGTCCTGCCAAAGACTTGGGCGATCAAGCCATCTGTCGTTCTCGAAAAGTAGATGTTTGGCCGCCGTCACACCATCAGCCGCATACGATTCGCCGCTATAGGTTGCCGCGCGGCCCAATACGTACGATGCCGCATAGTTCTGCCATGACTCGAACTGGCAGACTGATTGCGCCGCCACCCAGGCGAGGCACCGCCAGACTTCCTGCTCGCTCAGATACCCCACGTGGAAACTGCTGCGGGCAACCCATGCTATGCGTTCATAGTCAAACGCCGCCATGGAGAGATTGTCACTAAGAGTAAGGCCCGCTTCGATCCACGTTGCTTTGACGTTCTTCCAGCGTAAGTAATCTTCACCGTTGAAGGAGGTCAAGTCAGACAGGCTTTCGCCCTGTTGCAGGCGACGGAACTCAACGTCAAAGCTCGCTCGACGCCCTTCGACAATCAGTTCATGAAGCGTGTTGCGCGCCGATTGCGCATCCGTTATGTCCCAGGCTTCCGCGAGACACTCGCGAATGTCATCAGGAGACACGCTATAAGACACCTTGTATTCGCCCTCTCTCAACAGGAGGCGAGTGGGCTCATTATTGCGATGCCCCATGAGCGCACCGAAGCACAGCAGCTGCTCGTGCTCAGGATGTTGGGCCAGCGTGGCTTGATCCTTTCGTCGAGACCGCGTTTCGAGCTTCACCAGAACGCAAATTCCGATCACCGCCGCAACGGCGACGCCCAGCGCAATCCACCAAAACATGTTTGCGTACCAAAAAGTCGAATGAGCCAACGACGATAAGCAGCGCGCGACCACTCAACAATGAGAGATATCTCATAACTGAACCGCAAGAACGAATCGACATTTTCCCGGTCTTCGACAAAGGTCCCTCATCCTCTTTTCGACGTCTCTTCTCACAAAAGCAGGCTCATGCGACCGCCTGAACGTCATGCCTGCCCGCATTCATCACGAATGCATATCCACCGAACTATCCAATGGAATCATTCACTGGAACTCGGAGGCTCCAGGGTTCAGGTACGTCGAATGCGAAGTAGCTGGGAAATTCCTCTTTGGAAATCATGGGTGACAAGGCCGCAAACCGGATACCGGACCTGCGATCAACAGCTACATACCGATACCATTTGCATCTGAGCAAGCTAGGAATGGAGGCAGGCCTGTTGCTTGCTTAGATGCATGCGTCGCTTGACCTGTCGATGCCCGCGGACCCGCTTCTCGCCGCCACTTTCACGACCCGGCCAGATAGGCGGCGATAACTAGCTGATCGGCATCACGCGCGTAAGAACAGGCCGCGTCGCTTAAACTTGGGTTCCTTCCTTTCCGCGGACCGCCACCATGCCCTCTTTTGACGTCATCTCCGAAGTCGACAAGCACGAGCTGACCAACGCCATCGATCAGGCCAACCGCGAGCTCACCAGCCGCTTTGACTTCAAGGGCACCGATGCGAAGTTCGAGCTCGACAAGTTCGTGATTACCCAGACCGCCCCCAGCGAATTCCAGCTGGAACAGATGCTGGACATCCTCCGCGGCCGCCTGACCTCACGGAAAATCGACATTCGCGCGCTGGAAGTGGACGACCCGGAAACCAACCTGGGCGGCTCCCGCCAGAAGATCACCGTCAAGCAGGGCATCGAGCAGGCCATCGCCAAGAAGCTGGTGGCATCGTTGAAGGAAGCCAAGCTCAAGGTCGAGGCGCAGATCAACGGCGACAAGCTGCGCGTCACGGGCAAGAAGCGCGACGACCTGCAGCTGGCGATGGCCGTGTTGCGCAAGGCCGACGTGGAACTGCCGCTGCAGTTCGACAACTTCCGCGACTGACGCGCCCGCCCTCTCCTACCCGCCATTCCGGCGCAGGCCGGAATCCAGCAGAGGAAGCGCTTGGCTATCGCGATATCGCACAGCCATTCGTCTTTTCGCGACAACCACGGCGTGTCGCCACTGGATTCCGGCCTGCGCCGGAATGACGGGCATGAAGGCGGTGTTGAGATGGGCGGGCCTCAGCCCGCCAGGCCTGCCGCGATATTCACGCTGATCGCAATGATGAACACGTTGAAGAAGAACGCGATCACGCTGTGCATCAGCGCCACACGACGCAGGTAGCGACTGGTGATCTGCACGTCGGAGACCTGGAAGGTCATGCCGATTACCACGGCAAAGTACGTGAAGTCCCAGTAGTCGGGTTCCTTCGTGCCCGGGAAATCCAGTCCCTCGTGCTGCTTGCCGAAATCGCCGTAGAAGCCATGCGCATAATGCATGGCAAACATCACGTTGAAGAACAGCCACGACAGCACGATGCTGACGGCAGCGATCACCAGCGCCTTGGCATCGCCGCCCTTGGCGGCGCCCATTTCGGTCGTCAACGCCAGCGACACGAACGCGGTGAGCAGCAGCGAGGTCCACAACACGCCCCAGCGGCCGGTGTCCTGCTTGCGGGCCTGGCCGCGCATCAGGTCCGGCGAGGTGGTGCGGCAGAACAGGATGGTGAGCGCCGTCAGGTAAACGGCAACGCCCAGGTCAAACCCCAGCAGCAAGGCCTTGGCCGGTTTAAGATCGAGGCAATACCACAGCACCACGCCCACGATCAGCGCCACCGCGCCCGACAGCATCAGGCGAGGACGGCCGCGCAGTATGCGAAAGGGAATGAAACCGCGAGCATGCGGGTGGTTCGCGCTCATGCGTGATCCCCGGCGATCGTCAGGCAACTCGTCATCGCAATGCTCTCTGCATGGCCCGGAAGCGGGCATGGCGCATCTTAGAGCCAGTTCGACGACTTTCCGCAGCCCCCTGGGTTCAGATGTGCAGGTCCTGGTATTCGGGGTGCCGCGTCATCCAGATTTCGGAATACGAACAGGCCGGGTCCACTTTCCAGTGTTCTTCGCGTGCCGTGTCCAGCGCGGTGCGCACCAGGTTGGACGCAATACCGCGGCCGCCTACCGCTGAAGGAACGATGGTGTGGGTGATGGTCATCACGCCATCTTCAAGCGTGTAATCGAGCACGCAGGGCACACCGTCAACTTTGGTCTCGAAACGATGCGCCCGCAGGTTGTGGTTGATCTCGGCAGACATGAAACGCGCCCTCATGAAGCAAGGCGCGGAGAGTAAAGCAAGTGGCAGCGAACCATGCGTGAAGAGGCAGGCCGCTGGCGTTCGCATTTCGTGGATGACTGTTTTGGCAAGCTCCGCCGGCCTCGCCGTCACTTCCATCGGGAAACCATCATGAAGAGAAGCGCGTCCGCCGCCTGGTCAGGTGGCTTGAAGGAAGGTTCCGGAACGATATCCACCGCGTCCGGCGTTCTGCACGACGCACGATACGGTTTCCAGTCGCGGTTCGAAGACGGCCCCGGTACCAATCCCGAGGAACTCCTGGGTGCGGCTCACGCGGGCTGCTACACCATGGCGCTATCGCTTGGACTCGAACTGGCCGGACACACCGCCAATCACATCGAAACCAAGGCCGTGGTCACGCTGGACAAGGACGGCGATGGTTTTTCCATCACCACGGTGGACCTCACCTGCCGTGCCAAGGTGCCAGGCATCGACGCCGCCACCTTCGACAAGATCGCCAAGGCCACCAAGGAAGGCTGCCCGGTATCGAAGGTGCTCAAGGCGAAGATCAACCTCGACGCCCAATTGGAAAGCTGAGCGGCACACGCTCAGCAACCGGAGGCCTTGCGCACGGCACTGGTTGCCTGTCGCGCGGCGCGGCGTGCGCGCACGGCGTGGGCAAGGCTTTCAAGCGCGGCAACTGACGTGGCCCAGTCGATGCAGCCATCGGTGATGCTTTGGCCGTAACGCAGCGGCTGTCCTTCCACCAGGTCCTGCTTGCCGCCGACGAGATGGCTTTCCACCATCACGCCGACGATGCGATGTTCACCGGCCGACAGCTGCATGGCGATGTCGTTGCTGACGAGCGGCTGGTTCTCCGGCTGCTTGTTGCTGTTGGCGTGGCTGGCATCGATCATTACGCGCGCAGGCTGGCCGCCCTTGGCAATCGCCGTGCACGCGGCGTCCACGTTGGCGGCATCGTAGTTGGGCGTTTTGCCGCCACGCAGGATGACGTGGCAATCCTCGTTGCCCGTCGTAGCCGCAATGGCCGTCTGGCCATCCTTGGTCACGGCCATGAAATGATGCGGCTGCGAAGCGGCATTCACGGCATCCACGGCGATCTTGACGTTGCCATCCGTACCGTTCTTGAAGCCGACCGGGCAGGACAGCCCCGAGGCCAGTTCGCGATGCACCTGGCTTTCCGTGGTGCGCGCACCAATGGCGCCCCAGGCCACGAGATCCGCGATGTATTGCGGCGTGATCATGTCCAGGAACTCGCAGCCGGCCGGCATGCCCATTTCGTTGATGTCGCGCAGCAAGCCGCGCGCCATGCGCAGACCCTTGTCGATGCGGAAACTGCCATCGAGATCGGGATCGTTGATCAGCCCTTTCCAACCCACCGTGGTGCGGGGCTTTTCAAAATACACGCGCATCACGATCTCCAGCTCACCCGCATGCTGCTTGCGCAACGCCACGAGCCGTTCGGCGTATTCCAGCGCGGCCCTGGTGTCGTGGATGGAACAGGGGCCGATGACAACGGCCAGCCGGTCGTCATCGCCGCTGAGAATGCGATGCAGGGCCTGTCGCGATGCGCTGACCGTGTGCATCGCATGCACGCTGGCCGCGCTCTCGCGCATCACCTCGGCCGGCGTGCTGAGTGGCGTGATGGCGCGGATGCGTAAATCGTCGGTGGAAGGGTTCACGAGAAGCTCCTTGGAGTTTCCACTCGCGGCCCATAAAAAAGGCCGCCAGTGGTGGCTGGCGGCCTTTTGGGAATGGTGTCTTGTCGTTTAGGACAATCGCGACCAACCCTCCGCCAGCGGCATCGGATAGCCGTAAAACCAAAAATACTGGCGGGCGGGAGTGAAGGTCATGGCGACAAGGAATAACACAGGCTTTTGGCGCATGCAAAGGATGCATTTGTAACCAAGCGCTACACTCACACGCATGCCGTCACCCTTGAGCCTTCTCACCCGCCCTGCCCGCGAGCCCATCCGACGATGGGTATTGAGCGCGTTTCCGCGCGGCGGCGGCGGGCATGTCGACTACGACCATCCGGTGGGCGATCCAGGTTTGTTTGGCCCCGACAGCGCCACCTGGCGCGTGCACGCCGACTTTCCCGGCATGCTCGCGGGCGGCTTGGCGGCGCTGATGCTCCAGACGCTGCATCCGCGCGCGCTGGCGGGCGTATGGGATCACTCCAATTTCCGCGAAGACCTGATCGGCCGCCTGCGCCGCACGACGTCGTTCGTGAGCGGCACCACGTACGCACCGGCCGGCGAAGCAGCGAAGTTGATCGAACGCGTGAAGCATATCCATGCACAGGTGCAGGGCGTGGACGAAGATGGACGTCCATACGTGGCAGACGATCCGGAACTGCTGACATGGGTGCATGTCACCGAAGCCTATAGCTTCCTGCAGGGCTATCGGCGCTACAGCCACATCAACCTGCCGGGCGGCGCGGCAGATCGTTATTACGATGAGGCGCGCCGCGTTGCGGAGGCGCTCGGCGCTCGCGATGTTCCCGCCTCGGAATCACAGATCACGGCCTATTTTCGTCGTGTGCGTCCGCAGCTGCACTTCGGTGAGCGTTCACGCGCGGTGCTTGATGTGCTTTATCGCGTGCGACTGCCCGTACCGGTGGCCGGGCTTTCCCGGGATGTCTTTCTTCAGGCGGGCGCGGCGTTGCTGCCACCCTGGGCGGATGCATTGCTGGAACGAACGCCGCTGCAACGAGCGCAGTCGCGTCTTGCAGCGCGGGCCTTGTGGTCGGTATCGCCCGTATTCCGCATGGCCTTGCACGACGGCATCGCCAGCCGCGCCTGCATGCGAGTCGGTGTTTCAGCCGACACGCTGCTGCATTGGCGCTAAGCCCTTTCGCCGGTCAGCCTTCTTCCATTGCCGCGTCGTAGCGACGCTGCATTTCTTCGGCGCTGACGTTTTCGATCTCGTGGCCGATCAGCCATTCATGCCCAAAGGGATCGCGTACGCTGCCGCTGCGCTCGCCATAGAACTGATCCGTGGCCGGCCTCAGCAGCGTGCCACCCGCTTCCACAGCACGTGCCAGCACGGCGTCCGCGTCATCCACATGCAGATGGATGGCCACGCTGGTGCCGCCAATGCTCTGCGGCCCCGTAATGCCGCGTTCGGGGTATTCGTCGGACACCATCAGCACGGACGGCCCCAAAGTGAGTTCGGCATGCCCGATGCGCCCGGTGCCCGGCTCGTCCAGGCGCATGGTCAGCACGGCGCCGAACACGTTCTGGTAGTACGCCAGTGCGGCTTCGGCGTTGCGAACACGCAGGTAGGGAAACATTTCCTTGATGACGGGGGGCTTGGCAGTGCTCATCGCGTGACTCCGGGGAGGAACAGGCACACCCACACTATGCGCGCCGCCTAGCTGCGTCTTGGTGAAAATCCAAGCCGGCGCAGCGCTGGCGAGATTGACAGCCTGCGCCGATCCGCTAACGTCGCCGGACCTGAACGCCCATCGCGAAACGGACCGGCACGAGGCAGCCTTACGTGGCAACGCTTATCCCTTCACGCAACAGTTGCCTGCCGCAGATGACCAGCGGCGAAAAGCGCCTTTCCGAGCGTCTGGAGCAAAAGCTCGAAGACGACTACCTGCTCTGGTACGACGTGGCCGTCGGCCCTCGCCAGCGGCGGCCGGACTTCATCGTGTTCCACCCGCGCCGCGGCCTGCTCGTGCTGGAAGTGAAGGACTGGAAGCCAGGCACCATCCAGCAGGCCGACCGCACGCTGTTCACGCTGATCACCGGCAGCAGCAGCGTGAAGGAGCACAACCCGCTGATGCAGGCGCGCGACGGCGCCAACGAAATCGCCAAGGTGCTGCAGCGCGATCCGGCGCTGTGCTATCCGCCCGGCCACATGTATGAAGGCCGGTTGCAACTGCCGCTGGGTTACGGCGTGGTGCTCGCCAATATCAGCCGCAAGCAATTTCTTGCCGGCCAGCTGGAAGACGTGATTCCAGCGCATCTGGTGATCTGCCAGGACGAGATGTTCGAGTCGGTGGAACCGGACATTTTCCAGGAACGCCTGTGGGCCATGTTTCCCCAGGTATTTCCCACAGCACTCACCCTGCCGCAGATCGACCGCATCCGCTGGCACCTGTTCCCGGAAATCCGCGTGGAAGCCGGCGATGGCCAGTTCGGCCTGTTCGCTTCCAGCGAACGCAGCAAATCGGGCGGCATGGCCATTCCCGACCTGATCAAGGTGATGGATGCGCAGCAGGAATCGCTGGCGCGCTCACTGGGCGACGAGCACCGCATCATTCACGGCGTGGCTGGCTCGGGCAAGACGATGATCCTGGGCTTCCGCGCGATGGAACTGGCGCGCACGCTGTCCAAGCCGATCCTGGTGCTTTGCTACAACACCACGCTCGCCGCACGCCTGGACCAGCTGATGGGTGAGCGCGGCCTGAGCGACAAGGTGCAGGTGTACAACTTCCACAAGTGGTGCCGGAACATGCTTACGGCGTATCACGCGCCGATGCCGGAGGAAGGCCCGCACATCAACGAGGAACTGCCGCCCGCGGTGATTGCCGGCGTGGACAGCGGCGTGATTCCGCGCTTCCAGTACGGCGCCGTGCTGATCGACGAAGGCCACGATTTCGAACCCGAGTGGTACAAGCTGATCGTGCAGATGATCGATCCCAACACCAACTCGCTGCTGGTGTTGTACGACGACGCGCAAAACATCTACGGCCAGGCCAGCCGCAAGAAGCTCAGCTGGAAGAGCCTGGGCGTGCAGGCACAGGGCCGCACCACCATCCTCAAGCTCAACTACCGCAACACGCTGGAGATTCTTTCGGTGGCGCGCGGTTTCGCCGCCGAATTGCTGCTGGGCCGCGACGACGGCGATGAGGACAGCATCCCGCTGATCGAACCGCAAAGCGCGGGCCGGCGAGGCGCGCTGCCGGAACTCATCCGCGTGGAACGCCAGCAGGACCAGCTGCCCGCCATTATCCAGCGCTTGCGCGAAGAGATTGCCGCGGGGCGCCGGTTGTCGGACATGGCGGTGATCTTCCGCAACGACTGGGAAGGCGAGAAGCTGCACGAAGCGTTGCAGCAAGCCGGCATCACCAGCCAGCTCGCCGAGAAGAACGGCGCCAGCTCGTTGTTCGTGGTGGGCGACACGGTGAAGCTGGTGACCATGCGTGGAAGCAAGGGCCTGGAATTTCCGTTGGTGATCATCCCCGGGCTTGGCTCGCTGCCCAAACCCGGCAAGAACGAGCACGAGGAAGCACGCCTGCTCTACGTCGCGATGACGCGTGCGACGGAACGGCTGGTGCTGATCCATCACGAAGATTCCATCTTCAGCCAGCGCATCCGCAACTCCATCAACGATGTGCAGAAGCAACTCGCTGCCGGGTAGACGCGTGGCCGATTAACCCCCTTCCCTCGCCGCGCTGCCGGGGCCGATACTCGGCCAAACTGCTGCCGGCGATCCGTACATGCGCGACTTGTTCGACGATACCGTTCTCGCTCCGCAACCGCTCGACTACGCGCTGACGCTGCCCGCCCGCTTCTACACCGATCCGCGCATGCCTCTGCTGGATGCGCGCGCCATCTTTGCGCGCAGCTGGCAGCTGGTGTGTCATCAATCGCAGGTCGCGGATACGGGCGACCACGTGGTCACCGAGATTGCGGGACTGCCACTGGTCATCGTGCGCAGCGAGGATGGCTCCATCCGCGCCTTCCACAATGTTTGCCGTCATCGGGCGGGCCCCATCGCCAGTTGCGACGGCAAAGGTGCCAAGGCGTTGCGCTGCCGCTACCACGGCGGGACGTACGGACTCGACGGCGTATTGCGCGGCGCCCCGGAAATGGGGCGCACGCCTGACTTCACGCCCTCGGACATCCGCTTGCCTGAAGTGCGCGTGCAGGTGTGGCAAGGCCTGGTGTTCGTGGCCATAGGCGACGCGCCGTCGTTCCGCGAGGTGGTGGCCGGCATCGACGAGCGGCTGGGACCGGAACGCTCGCTGGAGCATTACCAGTTCCACCATCGCGCGAGCTACGACGTGGCCTGCAACTGGAAGGTGTACGTGGACAACTACCTGGAGGGTTACCACGTTCCGCACATCCATCCCGGCCTCAACAGCCTGCTCGACTACCGCAGCTACATCACGGAAACGGCCGAGTGGTACTCGTTCCAGTTCAGCCCGCTGGAAAGCGCAGGCGATCTCTACGGCAGTGGCGAGGCGCTTTACTACTTCATCCACCCGAACACGATGCTCAACATCCTGCCATCGCGTTTGCAGACCAATCGCGTGCTGCCGCTGGGCGTGGACCGGTGTCGCGTGGAGTTCGATTTCTACTACCCTGCCGACGACAGTGCCGAAGCGAAGACACGCCGCACGCGCGACGTAGCGTTCAGCGACGAAGTGCAGGACGAAGACGTGACCATTTGCGAGGACGTACAACGCGGCCTCGCCTCCGGTTCCTACGATGCCGGCCGCTTGAATCCGCTGCGGGAAAATGCCGTGCATCATTTCCATGAAATGGTGCGCCGCGCCTATCGCGAATCGCTCGCCAACGCATGAGTGCCAGCACGAAGGTGATCGGACAGTGGACGCTGGTCGCACTGGTGATCGGCAACATCATCGGCTCGGGCATCTTCGTGCTGCCCGCGGCGATGGCGCCGTTCGGGGCGGCCAGCGTGCTGGGCTGGGTGGTAGCGCTATGCGGCGCGCTCGCACTGGCCCAGGTGTTTGCGTGGCTCGCGCGCTGCATCCCCAATCACGGCGGTCCGTACGCTTATGCGCGCAACGCCTTCGGCGATGGCGCCGGTTTTATCGTCGCGTGGAGCTACTGGGTCTGCACCTGGTCGGCGAATGCGGCCATCGCGGTCGCCTTTGCGGGAAGTCTTGGCGCGCTATGGCCCGGCGCCATCTCGACACCACAGCGCGACGCGCTGTGCGCGTTGGCTGTGTTGTGGGTGTGCACGGGCATCACGCTGGCCGGGGTGCGCGAGGCGGGCCGCGTCGCCCTGGTAACGACGCTGCTCAAGCTGATTCCACTGCTGTTGTTTGGCGTGTTCGGCATGGCCACGCTTCACGCAGGTTCCTACCAACCTTTCAATCCGGGACATGTGCCGTTGCCACAGGTCGCCCTTTCCACCGCCACGCTCGCATTGTGGTCGCTGCTGGGGCTGGAAACGGCCACCGTTCCGACCGGCGTGGTGAAGGACCCCCTGCACACCGTGCCGCGCGCCACGATGATCGGCACGCTGGTGGCAGGTGTCATCACCATGCTTGCCTGCACGGTGGTGATCGGCATGCTGCCGCACGATGTGCTCATAGCGTCCGCGGCGCCCATGGCAGCGGCAGCGACGCAGGCCTGGGGGCATATGGCTGGCGTGGCGGTGGCCGCGGTCGCCGTGGTGGCGTGCTTCGGTACGCTCAATGGCTGGGTGCTGCTGGTGGCCCAAACCACCATGGCCGCCGCCGAGGACGGCATGTTTCCTCGCGCCTTTGCGCGCGTGGATCGGCGTCATACGCCCTGGATCGGCGTACTGGTGAGCAGCGCACTCACCAGCGCGCTGATTGTCGCCAACGACACACGCTCGCTGGTGTCGTTGTTCACGTTCATGATCCTGCTGTCGACCGCCACCACGTTGCTGCCTTACCTGGTGACCACGCTGGCGTGGTGGCGCATGGAAGGTCGCGGCTCGTCACGCTGGCGCCAGCTGGTTGCCGTCGTCGCCCTGGCCTTCTCCCTGTGGGCCCTGGCGGGAGCGGGTACCGAGCCGCTGCTATGGGGCGCGGTGCTGTTGCTGGCCGGCTGCCCGATCTATCTGTGGCAACGGTTCGCTGCACGCTGAACGATCCCCGCTCGTTCACTTGTCAATTGACGCGTCCTTCGCAGACGACGCAGTCTCATCGGCCCGAATATCCGGGAGAGGCACCCATGAAGCGGATCGTGTGGGCCGTCATGTTGTTGTTCGGGTTGGCGAGTCCTGCGGCGTTTGCGCAGGGCCAGAGCGGTGTGGTGACCGCTTATGTCGACCTTTATGCGGGCCCCGATACGGGGTATCCGACCATCATGCAGCTACCTGCGGGCACCGCCGTGGCCATCCAGGGATGTACGGAAGGCTGGGGCTGGTGCGACGTGATTGCAGGAGGTACGCGCGGCTGGGTCGCCGGCACCTTCGTGCAATACATGTATCAGAGCCAGCCGGTGTATGTGGCTGATTACGGCGCACGTATCGGCATCCCCATCGTCACCTTTTCCATAGCGGCGTATTGGGGTGCGTACTACGTGAATCGTCCGTTCTACCGGAATCGCGATTATTGGTATGGACGTCCATACGCACCGCGTCCGCCGCCGCGTCCGCCGGGCTGGCATCCGGGTGCGCGTCCGCCGCCGCCGGGTGGTCATCGCCCGCCACCGGGTCCGGGCAATCGTCCGCCGCCGCAGGGCAACCGGCCGCCGCCGAACGGTGGTAATCGCCCTCCGCCGAATGGTGGCAACCGTCCGCCGCCGTCGCAGGGACATCGTCCGCCCTCGAACAACCGGCCGGCGCCCAATCCGCGGCCGCCGGGCCAGACGCCTCGCCCGCCGGGCGGCAACCAGCCGCCGCAGGGCAATCGTCCGCCGAGCCAGGGCAATCGCCCGCCGTCGAATGGGGGTGGCAACCGGCCGCCCCAGGGCAACGCCCGCCCGCCGCAAGGCAATTCGCGCCCGGCACCCAAGCCGCAATCGCGCCCTGCACCGGACAATCGGGGCGGCAACTAGCCGCCTCGCACTTCTCGGGAAAGTGACCTCAACCGACGCGCCCCGGCGCGTCGGTTTGTGTCGGCGAGCGTCGCCCTCTCGCCACCGCATCTGCACGAAGACGCAAAAAGCCCGTTGATTCCTGATGTTGCGCCCGTATCACCAAGCGTCCGCCGTGGCATGAACCTTGCGACCGAAAAGGCAAGGAACGGAGTTCAGGCAGGACGCCGTCGGTCATTCAGCGCATGCGCACCCAGCGCGTGCGGTTGCAGCAGCAGGCTTTCGCATGGGCGTCAACGCACGAGACTGGTCAAGGCGACGGCCGTTTGCCGTGACGGTGCGCTTGCCTCTGGATGCAGCCAATGACGGCCAGCTGCATCGCCGCCACTACGTGCCGGTATGGCTCAAGTTTGCACTCGCGCTGAGCGTCTCCCTCGCCTGGGCCACGCTTGCGTACATGGTGGCGCATCCGTGGGTGAGCGAGCTGGAAGGTTCGGGAAGGCGGCTGTTCGCGCACCTGCTCATCATCGGACTGGTGGTGACTCCCGCCTTCATGAATGCATTTATCGCGGTGGGCCTGCTGCTTGATCGTCGCCCCGCGCGCTCGCGTTTCGCCGATGGTGATTTTCCCGGCGTGACCATCCTGATCGCCGCACGCAACGCGCAGGAAACCATCCTGGGAACCTTGGCAAGCGTTGCCATGCAGCGATATCCCGCGCCGATCGAAGTGATGGTGATCAGCGACGGCTCCTCCGACGCCACGCTGGAACGCCTGCGCGGCGTGTCGTATCCGTGGCTGGAGGTGATCGACCTGAAATGCTCGGGAGGCAAGGCAAAGGCGCTCAACGCAGGCCTGCGACTGGCGTCTTATCCCATCACCGTCACGCTCGATGCCGATGCGCACCTGCATCCGCAGGCGTTGCGACGTTTGGTGACGCGCTACATGAGCGACCCACCCGGCACGGCGGCCGTTGCCGGCGCGGTGCTGGTGCGCAATTCGCGCCAGAGCCTGGTGGCGCGCATGCAGGAGTGGGATTACTTCCAGAACATCGCGGCCACGCGACGCGTGCAGAGCCTGTGCCAGGGCATGCTTGCGGCGTCAGGCACGTTCTCGCTGTATCGCACCGACATTCTGCGCGTGGTGGGCGGCTGGCCCGAGTGCGCAGGGGAAGACACGGTACTGACCTGGGCCATCCTGCGCGATCACCATCGCGTGGGTTATGCCGAAGATGCGATTGCTTTCGCGCGTGTACCGCCCACGCTCACCCAGTTCCTCGCGCAGCGTCGACAGTGGTCGCAAGGCGTGGTGGAAGCCCTCCGCGCGCACGGTGCTTTGCTGTTCCGTCGCAAGCTCAGCACGTTCTTCATCTGGTGGAGCCTGTTGTTCCCGTACACGGACCTGGTCTACACCATCGCGTTGCTGCCTGCCCTGCTGCTTGCCTGCTGGGGCGTTTACTGGCTCGCGGCAGCCCTGCTCGCCTTCGTGCTGCCCATGGCACTGCTAGCCCATGGCGTGGCCTATGCCACGCAGTCGCGCATGTTCCACGAACTCGGCCTTACCGTACGACGCAATCCGTTCGGACTGCTCGGCTATGCGCTGGTCTACGGGCTCGTGCTGAAACCGGCCAGCGTGACGGGCTATCTCGCGGGCCTGGTGGCACGGCGTTCCAACCACTATCCGTCGTGAACTGTCACGGCGCGGACCACGGCCACCAGCTGCCGAGTTGTCGCGCGTAACGATCGGCGGCGCGCTCGAAGCGATTGCGCACGCTGATGCCGCCGCAAAGTAGATAGAGCGGCAGGAACAGGGGCCCCAGCACCATGTACTGGTACACGTGGGCGCGTTCGTGGTCTGCCAGCGAAATGCAGGGCTCGTCGCCGCGCCCTGCGCGATGCGCATAGGTAAAACACGGCGTGTCGAGCATTTCGCAGGAATAGAGGATCACGTTGCCCAGGGTGAGCGCGCCGCCGCAGCCTCGGTGAGGCATGTGGCGAAAACCCAGCGCGCACTCGCGACGGCGCCACTCGGGCCGTGCACCCCACGGCATGCAGGCCACGCCGGCGAGCAAGCCCAGCGCGCTGTTGGGCAACGTCCAGAGCGCGCCCACCACCAACGCATACCATGGGCTGGCGGACGGGGTTTTCAGCTGCTGCACAGGGCGGCTCCCTTGTTTCATCGTGTAGCGGGCACCATCTGACGCAACATCGAGTCTTGGCCAACGAGGCCTGCCATGTCCACCGCGCTGACGATTCCCTGCCCCCACTGTTCCGCCTTGAACCGCGTGCCTGAAGAGCGCCTGGGTGAACACCCGGTGTGCGGACGCTGCAAACACGCGCTGTTCGACGGCAAGCCCGCCACGCTGACCACCGCAAACTTCGATGCCGTGGCAACGCGGGGCGACCTGCCCGTGGTGATCGACTTCTGGGCGCCCTGGTGCGGCCCGTGCGTAGGCTTTGCGCCGGTATTTGCCGAGGCCGCAAAAAGCCTGGAACCGCAGCTGCGCCTGGCCAAGGTGGATACCGAGGCCGAACCCGCCTTGGCGCAGCGTTTCGGCATTCGCAGCATTCCCACGCTGCTGGTGATGCGCGGCGGCCGCGAAATTGCACGCCAGGCCGGCGCAATGAATGGCATGCAGCTGCGCCAGTTCCTCGCCAACACGTTGCGTTGAGCAGCTCGCTACGAGCTGCAGGACAACATGGAGCAACCGGCTTTGTGCATGGCCCAGTCGGGTCGCTTTTGCGCGTAGCGCTCGCGGCCCGGTTGATCGTCATACGGCCTGCGCATCACGTCGAGCAGCTCGCTGATGCCGGCGTAGTCGCCCTGCATGGACCGGTCAATCGCCTCCTGCGCCAGGTAGTTGCGCATCACATACCGCGGATTGGCTGACTGCATGACCGCCAGGCGCTGCTCACCGGACCAGGTGTCCTGCCGCACACGCGCCGCGTAATTCTGCAGCCACGCAAGGAACGCGGGTTCGAACTGCAGGCGCTTCGCTTCGTCGTAGAACGCATCCTGCAACGGCGCCAGCGACGGACTGGCAGGATCGACATCGGCCAGCGCGCGGAAAAACAGCGTCATGTCGACGTCTGCCTCGGCCAGCAACGTGTGCAACTCGCGCATGCGTTCGACGTCATCGTCCTCGCACGCGGCGAGGCCGAGTTTCGCGGCAATGTGGGCGCGGTCTTCCTGCGCGTAGACCGCAGCGTAACGATCCAGCCCTGCCTGCAGCGGTTCCGTGCCGCTGAACAGCGGCGCCAGCGCCATGGCGAGGCGACTGAGGTTCCACCACGCCACATTCGGTTGCTGGCCAAAGCGATAGCGGCGGCGGCCGGCATCGGTGGTATTGGGCGTCCACTCCGGATCGAAGTTGTCGATCCATCCGTACGGACCGTAGTCGACGGTGAGCCCGAGAATGGACATGTTGTCGGTGTTCATCACGCCATGCACGAAACCCACGCGCATCCAGTTCGCCACCGTGCGCGCAGTGCGCTCGCACACCTGCGCGAACCACTCGGCGTAAAGCGCCTCGCCCTCGCCTTCCAGTTCCGGGTAGTCACGCGCGATGGTGAAGTCCACCAGTTGCCGCAACAGCGCCAGGTCGCCACGCGCCGCCGGTAATTCGAAGTGACCGAAGCGGATGAAGGACGGTGCCACGCGGCACACGATGGCGCCCGGTTCTTCCTGGGGATGGCCGTCGTAGAACATGTCGCGGACCACCGCGTCCCCCGTCACCACCAGGCTCAACGCGCGCGTGGTTGGCACGCCCAGGTGATGCATGGCTTCACTGCAAAGGAATTCCCGGATCGACGACCGCAACACGGCACGCCCGTCCGCGCCACGGGAATACGGCGTACGCCCCGCGCCCTTCAACTGAAGCTCCCAGCGCTGCCCGCCGGATGCGAGCACCTCGCCCAGCGAGATGGCCCGGCCATCGCCCAGCTGGTCGGCCCACACGCCGAACTGATGGCCGCCGTAGTTGGTCGCGAAGGGCTGCATGCCGTCCAGCAGCGCGTTCCCGCCCAGCACCTGGGCCATCGTGGGACCTTCCATGTCGGTGGCATCCAGGCCCAACGCGTCCGCCATTTCCCGCGACCACGCCACCACCCGTGGCGACGCCACCGGCGTGGGATCCACGCGGGAGTACGCGGCGGCAAGAACCTGCCTGGGGCGGCTGCCCTGCTCCGGGTCCATGGGCAGCTGGTTCACGAAGGCGTTGTCGAAGGTCAAATCGAGCATGGGCGCACATTGCAATCGAAAGGGGAAAAATGACCTTCCCGCGCAGCGGAAAGCCGAACCGGCGCTGAAACCGCGCAGGATATTGCGTCGTTCATCATTGTGAATACCGTGATGACGGTCACAAAGGTTTTGCGACGCCGTTCAGTGCCTATTGGCATTTGTGTATTGCCTGTGAAGCTGGTTATATGCGTCCTGAACGGCCACGCAGGGGTGGTCGGGAGCCAAAACATGCACATGCTTCTCGCCCGTTCCGCGCTCGAACGCGGAATGCAGCTGGTAGCAGGGATGCTCAATCATCGGGACACGTCGGACGTCCGCAACCACCGTCAGGACCCTAACCAGTTTCACCTGGTGTCCTGGCAGCCCGGCGCGCATTCTCGTCGCGAAGATGAGCTTGCCCGTCAACGCCAGAACCAGTTCGGCTGAAACGTAAAACCGCCTGCTCAGTCCTGTGCAGGCGGTTCAAAGATGCGCGCGATTTCGCGATCTTCAAGCGCGCGCCACTCGCCGGGCGGCAGGTCGTCCATCGTCAATGCCCCGACGGACACGCGCGTCAACGCGTCCACGTGGTTTCCCGTGGCCGCGAACATGCGCCGCACCTGGTGGTAACGCCCCTCGGTCAGCGTAAGGCGGGCACGCCTGGGACCCAGTACCTGGAGCACCGCCGGCTCCAGTGGCTCCTTCTCCGACTCAAGCATCATCGTGCCGCTGGCGAACAGCTCGCCTTCATCGCCACGCAGGTCGCTGGCCAGAGTGGCCTCGTAGACCTTGGCCACCTGCGACTTGGGCGAAATGATCCGATGCAGCATGGCGCCGTCGTCGGTGAAGAGCAGCAGGCCCGATGTCTCGCGATCAAGGCGTCCTACCGTGGACAACGCAGGATCGCGCACGCGATAGCGTGGCGGCAGCAGGTCGTAGACGACGCGCCCGATGTCCTTGCGCGAACAGGTAGCGCCCAGCGGCTTGTTCATCATCAACACGATGCCTGACGGCGGATCGAGCGGTTCGTCGTCAATGCGGATGTGTTCGTGCGGCACCTTGTCGTCGGCGTAGAGCACCTCGCCGTCCGGATCGGTGATGCGTCCTTCGCGGAACATCAGCGCGACTTCCTTGCGGCTGCCGTAGCCGAGATTGGCAATGAGCTTGACCAGTTTCATGCGCGTACTCCGCGAGCTTCGATCACCTTGAAACCGTCTTGCGTTACCACCGTGCGTACCTCGTTGAAACGAGAGGCCAAGGTGGCCTCGTAGGGAAGATGACGATTGGCCACCAGCCAGAGCCTGCCGTGCGGCAGCAAGGCATGGGCGGCGGCATCGATAAAGGCGCGCCCCAGATCCGGCAGGTCGGCGCGACCTTGATGAAACGGCGGATTGCTCACCACGACGTCGTAGCGCCCCGGCAGGCCTCTTGTCACGTCATGCCAGTGGACATGAAACGAAACGTCGCGACCGCTATCGCGTTGTGCACGCTCCAGGTTCTGTCGCGCAGGCTCCAGCGCACGCGCCTCGGCCTCGAAAAGATCGATGGACACCACCGCCGGGCAAAGCGCGATCAACTGCGTCGAAAGGTAGCCGTAGCCCGCGCCGATATCGGCCACCCTGCCCGACAGATCCGTAGGCAAATGGGCCGCCAGCAGCGCCGAAGCCGTATCCACCCGATCCCATGCAAACAGGCCGGGCCGACTGATGAAGCCGGCATCGTTGCTGCGTGGCGTGTCGAGCGCGGTCCAGGCATCGAGCAGCGCGCGATCCACATGAGCATCGGAAGCCCGGGTCCAGAACACCCGGCATTTGTGCTTGGAAAGCTGGTTCAACGGCCCCGCCAGCTGCGCAAGATCGCTCTCCGCCGATTTCGCGCCTTCCGCGTTCGGCACGGCGGCCAGCACCACGCCACCTTCTTCCACGCGATGCAGTGCCTGCGCGAACAAGGCGCGCGCTTCGTCGCGCTGCCGCGGCGGCAGCACGAGCACCAGCGGAAACCGACGCTCGCTGCCGGGCGGCTCGACCTTCAGGCCGCTGACCTCAAGCGCCTCGGCGAACGGCTTGAAACCCTGCTCGCATACCCATCCCTTGCCCGCCATTTCGCGCAACCGGACCCCGTCGCGCGCGCGCAGGAACAACACGCGCCCGTCCGCCGGCAACGCCAGGGCGCCGGTCTCGAACGGAACGAACAAGGCCTCCAGCGCTGCATCCGGGGCAGCGGGGGCGAACGAAGGGCGCATCAGGCAGACGGTCCGGTGGCGGGCCGCCTATGTTACCAACCGAGGCCCGGGGCGGGTGTCAGCAGCGACAGCTCGCTTTCGAATTCACGCGGCATGCCGCTCAGCGGGTCAAGGAAAGACAAACGACGCGCCAGCAATTGCAGCGGGTGCGCATGGTCATCAGGCCGAGGTTCCGGCAGGTCCGGATAAAACGGATCGTGCAGGATCGGCGCTCCCAGCGCGGCCATGTGCACACGCAATTGGTGCTTTTTGCCCGTCACGGGCTGCAAGGCATATCGCCAGTGCGTGTCGAAGCGTTCCAGCACGTCGAAGTGCGTCTCGCTGTTGGGTGCACCCGGTACTTCGTGCATGCGGAAGAACGGTTCGCCCGCCTCGATGCGCGAGCGCCGCACCAGCGGAAACGACAGATGCGGCAGCGGCGCCGCCCATGCCTCGTAGGTCTTCTCGATGCGACGCTGGCGGAACAACGACTGATACGCATCGCGGCTCGCCGGATCGGCGGAAAACATCACCAGTCCCGCCGTGTGCCGATCGATGCGATGCAGCGGCACCAGGTTCTCATTGCCCAGCGTGCGGGTCAGTCGCGCCAGCACGGTTTCTTCCACGAAGCCGCCGGCCGGCGTGACGGGCAGGAAGTGGGGCTTGTCCACCACCACGAGGTGCGCGTCCACGTGCAGCAGCGTTTCGTGGAACGGAATGGGGACTTCCGTGGGTACTTCGCGGAAATACCGCACGCACAAGCCCACGCGATAGGGCGTGTCGGCAGGCAACGGTTGCCCGGACTCGTCCTGTACGCGGCCGCGGGCGAAGCGGTCTTCCCAGGTGGCCCGGTCAATGCGCGGAAACAACGCACACAAGCCTTCCAGCACCGTGCCCCACGATCCGGGCGGCAGGTGAACAGTGCTGGCGGCGGGCGAGCGGGACATGGGGAACTCATTCCAAAGCGATGGGGCAGCTTAAGGCTGTACGGCGAATTTGTGACGGAATCCTGCTTGCCGCGTAACGGCCACAGGTCATCGGTATGACTTCCGGCGTACACCGTTCCATGCCATCACGCGTTGGCTAAACTCGCGGATGAACGGGTATGGCGCCACCCCAGCGCGCCGACAATTGAGACGAGGCAGCACATGGAAAAGCCGGCAACACGTGCTCGGCAAGCGCTAGGTTCGAAACCCTCCGGCATGCGACGTGCCCTGTGGCTGGCCGGCCTGGCCATGGCCGCCGTCTCGCCATTGCACGCGGCGACGATGGACCCCGCCGTGTTGCCCCGGGTACAGGCGGCCACGTTCGAGGTTGTCATTCCCAAACCGGTGAAAGATCCGCTCAGCTACGAGAAGCCGCTGCCCTTCGACCAGCTGCCGTACCAGCAGCGCACGGACAAGTTCTACTCGGTGGGCACGGCCTTCGCGATCGGCGAGAACCGCTATGTCACCGCCGGCCACGTGTTGTCGCTGGGCATCGACAGCCTGATGGGCGAACCAGCCTTGCGTGACGCCGCCGGCCACGTCTACGCCATCGACAAGGTCACGCGCTACTCGCTGCATGAAGACTTCGTCGAGTTCTCGCTGAAAGACCCGCCGAAGGTCGCACCGCTGGCGGTCAACACGCAGCCGGACGTGAACCAGGTGGTCTACGCCGTGGGTAACGCATTGGGCACGGGCATCGTGATCCGCGATGGCCTCTACACTTCGCAGACGCCGGAAGACCAGGACGGGCGCTGGAAATGGCTGCGTTTCTCGGCGGCGGCCTCGCCCGGCAACAGCGGCGGCCCGTTGCTGGACAAGGACGGCAAGGTCATTGGCGTCGTGGTGATGAAATCGCCGGACGAAAACCTCAACTACGCGCTGCCCATCGACCTGGTGCTGAAGGCACCGGAAAACATCGCGTCCATCGATACGCGCGAGAGCTATCAGCTCGACGTCATCGAGGACAAGCACACCGGCGACTTCAAGGCACAGTTCCCGTTGCCCAAGAGTTTTGCGGACTTCAGCGCGGCGTACCAGAAATTGCACAACGCCGACGTCGACCAGAAGCGGCATGAGCTGTTGACGGAAAACGCCGCCACCATGTTCCCCAACGGCCCCGGCGCAAGCCGTCTGCTGCACGTGAACTCCGACGCCAACCCGTTCCCCACCCTGCTCCACCGCAACAGCAACGGCAACTGGGTGACCAGCAAGGTCGCCGAGAACAAGGCGGTGCTTCCGCACAACGGTTATGTCAGCCGTGCCATCGTGGGCCAGCAGGTGATGTTCCATCTGCGCAAGCCCGACGACGTCACCAGCAAGCAGCTGTACGGCGATTCGAAGGTCTTCATGGACCTGGTGCTGAAGGGTGCGCCGATGCAGCGGCGCGTGGGCACGGAAAGCGTCAAGATCACCTCGCTTGGCGAGCCCACGCTGAGCGCCAGTTTCACGGACAACTACCAGCGTCGCTGGCAGATCCGCGAATGGCCGATGGCGTACGACAACGGCCTGATCGTCGCTTTCCTGCTGCCGGTACCCGACGGTTACTCCGCCATGGTGCGCGTCACCAGCAACCGCACCGAACACGAAGACATGAGCGACCTGAAGCAGCTCGCCAACTTCGTGGACGTGTCCTACAGCGGCACGCTGGCGCAGTGGAAGGAGTTCCTCGCCAACACCGAACTGCTGCCCAGCGTGCTGTCCGACATCGCCATTCGCTTCAACTACGGCGACGACTTCAAGTACCAGTCCAAGCGCATCGGTTTCGCGTACACGCCCTCGCTGCAGAAGATCGATGCCGACAGCGAACTGGTACTCGGCATGTCCTACTTCCAGGACCACGGCAAGACGGTGTGGGACGTGTCGAAGGTGGAAGTGAAATCCAACATCGACAACGCCGAGCACGTGAGCGTGAACCGTCACGTAGCACCGTCGGACGATCTGGACGACAGCTTCCGCAATCACTGGGGCAAGATCGTCAATCGCAGCCATCCGGATGATGGCGTGCCGTACAGCGAAAACGACATGACGTACATCGGCACGGTCGGTGGCACGCAGGTCAGCGCCGACAAGAAGCCGGATGTGCTCTACACCGCGTTCTACGGCGTGGACGGCCCACGCCCCGAAGACGCCATGAAGGGCAAGCTCAACCAGTTGCTGGACAAGCTGCAGGTCAACGAGCACTGAGCCACCAGGTGCGGGGCCATGGCGCCCCGCACTTTCTCCCGGGCCATCAACGCGGCTCGGTGATTTCCGTCTGGAGCTCCACTTCCACCTCGGCCGTGGCGTCGTGCGGAACGCGCGGCTTGCCGGTAAGCCGGTGATACCAGCGCCAGCCGAACCAGCCCGCTACCGTGAGCGCCGTGGCGCCCAGTGCCAGGTTCACCATGTGGCCGGACAACAGCGGCGACAGCACGCCGGCGACCACTGCGCAAAGCATCAGGCTGCAGAACGCCTGCACCGATGATGCGCCGCCACGACGATGCGGAAAGCGGTCCAGCAGCAACAGCGTCAAGGTGGGAAATGCGAGCTGCACGCCGATGCCGTGCACGATCAGCGGCAGCATGGACCACGGCAGCACCGGCTCGGGCGTGATAAGCGCCGCCGCCAGATGCAATGCACACGCGAGCAACATGGCGCCATAGCCCAGGTTCACCGTGTAGACCACGCTGCGACGGTTGGCCATGCGCCCGGACAACCATGCGCCGATCATCAGGCCGATCACGGTGGGCAGGAACAGCCACGGAAAGCCCTGCGCCGACAGATGCAGCAGGTCGCGAATGATGTGCGGTGCCGATGCAATGTAGAGAAACAATCCCGCGAAATTCACCGTGCACGCCAACAGCAAAGGCCAGAACGGTCGGTCCTTGCCGAAGCTCACGTAACCGCGCACCAGCGTGCTGGCATTGAACGGCGTGCGTGCCTCGGGCGGATGGGTTTCGTCCAGATACAGCATCAACGCCACGGCCAGGAAAGCCGTGAACGCCATCAATACCCAGAAGATGCCGTGCCAGCCGTTGAGGAACAGCAGTTGTGCGCCAACGATGGGCGCGATCACCGGGGCCACGCTGAAGATCATCATCACGCGCGACATCAGCTGTTGCGCGGCCGCGCCTTCCAGGCTGTCGCGCACAATCGCGCGCCCCACCACCAGGCCCGCACCCGCACACACACCCTGCAACGAACGGCAGGCCAGCAGCATGCCGTAGGACGTGGACAACGCCGCACCAGCCGACGCCAGCGAATACACCAGCATGCCCGCGACGATCACCGGCTTGCGCCCGATGGCATCAGAAATGGCACCGTGGAACAGGCTCATCACGGCGTAGGTGATCAGGTACATGCTGATCATCTGCTGCAGACCGGTGCTGTCCACGCCGAAGCGCTCGCCGATCAGCGGGAACGCCGGGAACACGGCATCGATCGAGAACGGGCCGATCATGGACAGGCCCGCCAGCAGCCACGGCAGGCTGCGCCGGACGGGGCGCGGGGTGGATGTCATGGGCATGGCACGGCGGGGGCGAGGTGCGCCGAGTATAGCGGCGCCCCCTGCACACCCGAGCCATGACGTCCGGGGGATCTTCCGTTACGATCCATTCGCACAGGGAGATGGCATGCCTCCCGCTCGGGCCAGGTGCCTCAGGGCGAACCACCTTCGGGTTGATGATGCCTGCACCGCCGGACTTCCCGGGGCGCAGGCTCGTGCCTGTGTCCGGAACGTCCTTCGTGATGGTGCTTCAGCAGGAGACGACGACGTGGGCTGGACCGGTTTTCTCGCCGTAGGCGTCGGGGGCGTGCTGGGCTGCTGGCTGCGCTGGGTGCTCGGCGTGATGCTCAACCCCATCTTTCCTACCGTGCCGCTGGGCACGCTGGCCGCGAACCTTATCGGTGGCCTGTTGATGGGCGTAGTGCTTGGGGGGTTCGATCATTTCCAGACTTTGTCGCCGGAACTGCGGCTGTTCTGCGCCACCGGTTTTCTGGGCGGACTCACCACTTTCTCTACCTTTTCCGCCGAATCCACCACCTTGTTACTGCGCCAGCAGTACCTTTGGTTCAGTGGCCACGTGGCGCTGCACCTGGTGGGCTCCATCGTGATGACCATCTCCGGCATCGCACTTACCCGCGCCGTGCTGCGCTAGGAGGCCCCATGGAAACCACACAGCAAGGCGTCCTGCTGATCTTCTATACCCATGCGCGCGCCCGTCACGACGGCAAGCTGGTGTTCGAGTGGCTGCTTGAACATGCCCGCAAGCACGGCATCGGCGGCGGCTCGGCGTTTCGTGCCGTGTGCGGCTTCGGCCGGCACGGCGTGCTGCGTGAAGAACAGTTCTTCGAGCTGGCCGACGACCTGTCCGTCAAAGTGGAATTCCTGCTGTCCGAAGCCAAGGCGCATGAGCTGGTGGAGACCGTCCGCAAGAGCCGCGTCGACGCAGTGTATGCAATCGCTGCCGCAAGCTTTGGAACGTTGGGGAAAATCCCGGGAGCCGGCTGACCTGCCCGCCCGCTCCCGTCCGGCCACGCATCGTCACCTGCCACGAGGAACGCATGAGCCAGGATTCACTGAAGGCACGCGCTGCCAGCCTGCTTGAACATGCCGGCATTCTGCTGAATGGGTCGCGCCCCACCGACATGCATGTGCACGACGATCGCGTGTATCCCCGCGTGTTCGCGCACGGCTCGCTCGGGCTTGGCGAAAGCTACATGGACGGCTGGTGGGACAGCGACGACCTGCCCGGCATGTTCACCCACATCCTCAGCGCGCAGCTGGACGCCGAACTGAAAACCCTGGACACGCTGCTGGCGCATTTGAAGGCGCGCTTCATCAACCTTCAGCGAGGCGAGCACGCGTTCGAGATCGGTAAGGTCCATTACGACCTGGGCAATGATCTGTTCCAGGCCATGCTGGGCAAACGGATGGTGTATTCGTGCGGCTACTGGGCGCAGGCGAACAACCTGGACGACGCGCAGGAAGCCAAGCTCGACCTGATCTGCCGCAAGCTGCGCCTGCATCCGGGACAGCGTGTGCTGGACATCGGCTGCGGCTGGGGCGAGGCGCTGAAATTCGCAGCGGAGCATTACGGTGTGCAGGGCGTGGGTATCACCGTGTCGCAGGAGCAGGCCGCGTTTGCGCGCGAGCTGTGCGACGGCCTGCCCATCGATATTCGCCTGCAGGATTACCGCGAACTCAACGAACCCTTCGATGCCATTTTTTCCATCGGCATGTTCGAGCACGTGGGCGCGCTCAATTACCGCACCTACTTTGAAATGGCGCGGCGCTGCCTGCGCAGCGATGGCTTGTTCGTGCTGCATTCCATCGGCAGCAACGGCACACCCAGCCGGCCGGATCCGTGGATCGAGAAGTACATCTTCCCCAACTCCATGATTCCCGCCGCCAGCCAGGTCACCGAAGCACTGCAGAACCTGTTCGTGGTGGAGGACTGGCACAACTTCGGCGCCGACTACGACCTCACGCTTACCTCGTGGCGAGCCAATTTCGACGCGGCATGGCCTACGCTTTCGGCGAACTACGACGACCGCTTCCGCCGCATGTGGCGTTTCTACCTGGCCGTGTCCGCCGCGGTGTTCCGCAGCCGCCGAGACCAGCTGTGGCAACTCACGCTGAGTCCCCATGGCGTGCAGGGCGGCTATCGCGTGCCGCGCTGAAACAGCTTGCAGCAAGCCAGTTCGCGCACGATAGTGCTCAGATCGGCGGGCCGGATGGCCTTGGCCCGCCCAGAGCCCGCAGGCTCCAAAAACACGTGGTCCGCCCTCACCCGGGATTCCCCTTGAAACTGTTTCGTCGATTTGCCGCCGCCCTGGCCCTCAATCTGTTGCTGGTCGCCCTGGCCTCGGCGCAGCCTGCGCTGTGGGTCGCCAGGAACGATCACGCCACCATCTACCTGTTCGGCACCGTGCACCTGCTGCCTTCGGATACGAACTGGAAATCGGCGACGCTGGACAAGGCGCTGGACGAAAGCCAGCGCCTGAGCATCGAGATCGTCGATGACGACTCCAGCTCCATGCAAACGCTGGTGATGCAGCACGGCCTGGATCTCAGCGCACCGCTGTCGAGCAAACTCGACGACAAGGACCGCACCGAGCTGGAACAGGCTGCCGAAACCGCCAAGCTTCCCGGCGGTCTTGCCGCCTTGCAGCCCATGCGCCCGTGGCTGGCCGCGCTCACGCTCACCATGGCACCGCTGATGCAGGCCGGGCTGGACCCGAACCAGGGCGTGGACAAGCTGATCAAGGCCCGCATGCAGCAGGCCGGCAAGCCCATCGACGGTCTGGAAACCGCCGAAAAGCAGATCCGCATGCTGTCGGACCTGCCCGAAGACATGCAGCTGGATTTCCTCCGCCAGTCGTTCAAGGACGTGGCCGACGGCCCCGCCAAATTGCGCGAACTGATCGATGCCTGGCGCAACGGCGACACCGCCGCCATCGCCCGCATCGAAGACGAGGACCTGCGCAAGGAGAGTCCCATGCTCTACCAGCGCCTGATCGTGGAACGGAACCAGGCGTGGGCGAAGATCATCGCCGAGCGCATGCAGCAGCCGGGCGTCAGCTTCGTCGCCGTGGGCGCTGGCCACCTGGCCGGCCCGGACAGCCTGCAGGAGCAGCTGCGCAAGCTGGGCGTGGAAACCACGCGCATACAGAAGTAACTCGGGCTGGCCATGCCCTCCCTGTAGGAGCGCGCTTGTGCGCGACCGGCGCACGCCAGCCAGCCAAGGCCACCGGCTGGTCGCCCCATCTGTTCGCCGCAGCAAGGCCCCCACCCGGTCGCGCACAAGTGCGCTCCTACATAAGAAACAACCGGCCGGGCTCGGTTACCCCTCGCCCCCCGATCCCCCTTTCTGGCACCATCCCCCGGTTAAGCGCGCCGCCCGCGCGCACGCCAACTGACGCAAGCCCATGAATCTGCAAGCCAATTTCGAACAGATCCCGCTCAAGGAGTACGCCGAGCGGGCGTATCTCGATTATTCGATGTACGTGGTGCTGGACCGCGCCCTGCCCTTCGTGGGCGATGGCCTGAAGCCGGTACAGCGCCGCATCGTCTACGCCATGAGCGAACTGGGCCTGGCCGCGTCGTCCAAGCCCAAGAAATCCGCCCGCACCATCGGCGACGTGATCGGCAAGTTCCATCCGCACGGCGACACCTCGTGCTACGAGGCGATGGTGCTGATGGCCCAGCCGTTCTCGTACCGCTACCCGCTGGTGGACGGCCAGGGCAACTTCGGTTCGCCGGACGATCCGAAAAGCTTCGCCGCGATGCGCTACACCGAGTCGCGCCTCAGCCCCATCGCCGAAGCGCTGCTGGGCGAACTGGGCCAGGGCACGGTCGACTGGGTGCCCAACTTCGACGGCACGCTGGAAGAACCCAGCTGGCTGCCGGCGCGCGTGCCGCACGTGCTGCTCAACGGCTCCATGGGCATCGCCGTGGGCATGGCCACCGACATCCCGCCGCACAACCTGCGCGAAGTGGTGAGTGCATGCATCCGCCTGCTGGATGATCCGGACGCCACCGTCGCGGACCTGTGCGAGCACATCCAGGGCCCGGACTACCCGACCGAAGCGGAAATCCTCACCCCGCGCAACGACCTGCTGGCCATGTACCAGAACGGCGTGGGCTCGGTGCGCGCGCGTGCCGTGTATCACGTGGACGAAGGCAACATCGTCATCACCGCGCTGCCGCACCAGGTCAGCCCGTCCAAGATCCTCGAGCAGATCGCCGCTCAGATGCGCGCGAAGAAGCTGCCGATGGTGGAAGACCTGCGCGACGAATCCGACCACGAGAACCCGATTCGCCTGGTGGTGGTGCCGCGTTCCAACCGCGTGGACGCATCGGAAGTGATGCAGCATCTCTTCGCCACGACGGATCTGGAAAAGAGCTTCCGCATCAACCTCAACATGATCGGCCTGGATGGCCGTCCGCAGGTGAAGGATCTCAAGCGCATCCTCAGCGAGTGGCTGAGCTTCCGCACGAGCACGGTCACCCGCCGCCTGGAACACCGCCTGGCCAAGGTCGAGCGCCGCCTGCACCTGTTGGAAGGTTTGCGCATCGCTTACCTCAACCTGGACGAGGTGATCCGCATCGTCCGCACCGAGGATGAGCCCAAGCAGGTATTGATGGCGCGCTTTGCGCTGAGCGAAGAGCAGACCGACTACATCCTCGAAACCAAGCTGCGCCAGCTGGCGCGCCTGGAAGAGATGAAGATCAATGCCGAACGCGATCAGCTGGAAGAAGAACGCGCACGCATCAACGTGTTGCTGAAATCGCCGGCCAAGCTCAAGGGCCTGATCAAGGAAGAACTGCGCGCCGACGCCGCCAAGTTCGGCGATGACCGCCGCTCGCCGCTGGTTCAGCGCGAAGCCGCGCAGGCGCTGGACGAAAGCGCACTGGTGGCCAGCGAACCGGTCACCGTGGTGCTGAGCCAGAAGGGCTGGATTCGCGCCGCCAAGGGCCACGACGTGGACGCCGACGGCCTCAACTACCGCGAAGGCGACAGCCTGCTCGCGGCGGTGAAGGCACGCACCACGCAGCAGATCGCGGTGATCGACTCCACCGGCCGCAGCTATTCCACGCCAGCGCACACGCTGCCGTCCGCACGCGGCAACGGCGACCCGCTCACTGGCCGCTTCAGCCCGCCGTCGGGAGCCAGCTTCGACGCGCTGACGGCCGGCGACAACGACACGCGCCTGATCCTGGCCACCGATCATGGCTACGGCTTCGTGACCCGCTTCGAGGCACTCACCGGCCGCAACAAGGCCGGCAAGCAGATCATCACGCTGGGCGATGGCGCCAGGGTGCTGGCACCGCAGGTCAGCGCCGATCCGGCACGCGACCGCATCGTGGTAGTCACCACCGAAGGTCACCTGCTGATGTTCTCCGTGGCCGAGCTGCCGGAACTGGACAAGGGCAAGGGCAACAAGCTGATCGACGTGCCCAAGGCCAAGCTGGCTGCTGGCATCAAGGTCGTTGGCGTAGCCGTGGTCACCGAAGGCAAGGGCGAAGTGACGCTCTATGCCGGCCAGCGCAAGCTCACGCTGAAGTGGGCCAACCTGGTCGAGTACGGCGGCAACCGCGCCACCCGCGGCGGTTTGTTGCCGCAGGGCCTGCGTCGCGTGGAGCGAATCGAGACCACGGGCTAAACACACCCTTGTAGGAGCGCACTTGTGCGCGACCGCTGTTTGCCGGCAGGTCTGCGGTCGCGCACAAGTGCGCTCCTACAGGGGAAATGGAACGGGAACTTCACTGCCAGAGGCAGGATCAAATCGGGATGTGTGCACACCGGCGACGGTGGCGCGTTATAAAGCCCACGTCCCCGGAGCGTTTCCCATGAAGATCGTCCGCACCACCGCTTTCCTCGCCGCCAGCCTGCTCGCGGCCACGGCCTGGGCCCAGAGTTCCGACCAGTCGCTCAACCTGAAGCTGCCGGCCAACCTGCCCGCCTCCAGCGCCAGCGCGGCAGCTCCGGCAAATACCGCTGCGCCCACCGACGCCAGCCGTGCGGCCAACGACGGTCGCGCCACGGCACAAGCCAGTGCACCGGCCAATGCCCAGGGCGCAGCCCAGAACGGCTCCTACACCAAGGACCCGCCGGGCACCTATTACGGCGACACCAGCGGCGCGCTGGGTGACACCCAGGCAGCCGCCGGCCCCGCCCCGGGCACCATCCAGTGCGATGACGCCACCTACAACCAGCCGCAGGTGCATGGCGCCGTCAGCACCGGCGTGGTCTCCGGCAATCACTTCAGCGGCGGCTACACCGGTGGCCAGGTCACCCTGAGCCAGGCCTTTGGCAGCTGCGAGCATCCCACTGGTGGCATGAGCATCTCCGTGGGTGGCACGCAGGGCCATTTCGGCCGCTGACACTTCCAAGGGCTTCAAGCCCACGCATCTTCCTTGAACGCCCCGCATGTCGGGGCGTTCTTGCGAGAAATGCCGCTAAATGGGAAGGAACGGCTCGAAAGTTCTTGGAAAGGGTGAGCCCTCACACTGGCTTCATGGTTTATTGTCACGTCTACAAGCGCGCCCAGCGCCGCATCACGGCTGCCGCCCACCGCCCCGGAGCTCCCCAGTGATCCAGAACGTCGAGTTCCGCTATGAAGGCGGTCGCAGCGGAGTGCTGCTCATTCACGGCCTTACCGGCACGCCGACCGAGATGCGCCTGCTCGGCAAGGGCCTGAACCGTGCGGGTTATTCCGTATACGGCATGCAGCTGGCTGGCCACTGCGGCGACGTGGACGACCTCCTGAAGACCGGCTGGAAAGACTGGTACGCCAGCGTGGAAGCCGCCGCCGACAAGTACCGCCACGAAGTGGATCACCTCTTCGTCGCCGGACTGTCGATGGGTGCGGTGTTGGCGCTCAAGCTTGCCGCCGAGCGTCCGGAATGGGTGAAGGGCGTGGGCGTGTACGGCGCCACCTTCCGCTATGACGGCTGGGCGATTCCGTGGATCGGCAAGTTCTCGTTCCTGCTGCCGTTCCTGCACAAGTTCGGCATCGGCAAGCACCGCATGGTGCACGAGGGCGAACCGTACGGCATCCGCGACGAGCGCCTGCGCGCGCAGATCAGCGGCGCCATGCTGAGCGGCGACAGTGCCGCCGCCGGCCTGCCGGGTAATCCGTGGCCGTCGCTGGGCGAGATGTACAACATGGCCGCCGTAGTGAAGCGCGACCTGCCCCGCGTCACCGCACCGTGCTTCATCGCACACGCCACGGAAGACGACATCGCCAGCATCGAGAACGCCCGCCTCGTGCAGCGTTCCGTGTCCGGCCCGGTGGAAACGCTGTGGCTGGAAGACAGCTACCACATGATCACGGTGGACCGGGAACGTCGCCTGCTGACCGATCGCTCGGCGGAATTCTTCCGCCAGATCGCCGCCACCTACGAACCTGCCGCGCGCGCTGCCGCCTGAGGACTCACGATGAGTCCCCTGGTTGTCGCGTTGTGGCTGCTTAACGTCACGCTCGATACCGTCGGCCAGCTGTCCTTCAAGGCAGCGGCCGGCGATCCGCGTGCGGGTGATGGTGTGGCGCGCTGGAAGTACATGGCGGCGCGCCCGTGGATCTGGATCGGCGTGCTGTCGTACGTCGCCGAATTCCTGGTGTGGATCGCGTTCCTGTCGCTGGTCGATCTGTCCGAAGGCGTGCTGCTCGGCTCGATCAACATCGTGGTGATCATGATTGCCGGCCGCATCCTGTTCAAAGAAAAGCTCACGCCGATGCGCGTGACCGGCATGCTGCTGGTGACAGCGGGCGTGGCGATTGTCGGCTTTGCCGGTGGTGGCTGACATGACGAAAAGCCTTGTTCGTTTCTACGCCATCGGCTTCACCATCCTGGTGTTGTTCGACACGCTGGTGCAGCTGAGTTTCAAATACGCCGGCGATCATGCCTTTCCGCCCGAAGCGAACTGGGCGTGGATCGTGCGCGTGTTTGGCCATCCGTGGATTTACGTCGCGGTGATCGGCTACGTCGGCAACTTCTTCACGTGGATGACATTGCTGAAGCACGCGCCCATCGGCCCGGCTTTCGCCGTCACGCATCTGGAAGTAGTGAGCGTGATGCTGTTCTCCGTGTGGCTGTTCCACGAACCACTGACGTTTGCGCGCATCCTGGGCGCCGTCACCATCGTGGCGGGCATCATCTGCCTCGCTTTTGCGGAAAGTGGCGCGCACCCGGAAGGCGACGCACCCACTGAAGCGAAGGGTGCGCTGGGCGTGGCCGCCGGAGATTGAGATGGCGCGCGAGCTGCCGCCCACTGCCGGACTGCCGCTGCGCCTGACCGACCTGTGGCCCGGCCACGCTCCGTTCGCGGAACGCGTGGCCGAATGGCTCGACGTCGATCACCTGCAACTGGAATGCTCGGGCACGGCCGCCATGGTGGTCGCCTTGCGCGCCATGCATCGCCTGCGCCCCCAACGCGACGAAGTGATCGTGCCTGCGTGGACCTGCCCGCTGGTGGCGCTCGCCATCCATCGCGCGGGACTCAGGCTGCGCCTGTGCGATCTCGCACCCGATCATTTCGACATGGATTTCGCCCAGCTCTGCACGCTGGCCGGTCCGCGCACGCTGGCCATCGTGCCGACGCATCTGGCCGGCCGCGTCGCCGACGTGAACGCGGCGCTGGACGTCGCGCACCGCGTGGGGGCCTATGTGCTCGAAGATGCGGCGCAGGCCCTGGGTGCGATGCAGAACGGGCGCAGCGTGGGTTTGCTGGGTGACGCGGGCTTCTTCAGCCTCGCCGTGGGCAAGGGCCTTACGCTGTTTGAAGGCGGCCTGCTGCTCACGCGCGATCCGGTGTTGCGCGATGCCTTTGTCGCGAGCCATCGCGAAACCATCCATCCAGACACGAAGATGGACTGGCAGCGCGCCCTGGAACTCATCGGCTACACGCTGGCCTATCGCCCTTCACTGCTCTCGCTGGCTTATGGACGGCCGTTGCGCAAGGCGCTGGCCGCGAACGATCCCGTCGCGGCCGTGGGTGACGATTTCGGACCGGACATCCCGCTCCACACGGTAAGCACGTGGCGCCAGGCCGTGGGGGCACGCGCGCTTCCGCGACTGCCTGCTTTCCTGGCGTCCACACGTACGCAGGCATTGCGCCGCGTGGAGCGACTGCGTCGCATCCCGAACATCACCGTGTTCGACGACGTGCCCGGCGCGCAAGGCGTCTGGCCCTTCCTGCTGCTCACGCTGCCGGATGAATCCAGACGGGATGCCGCGCTGAAGACCTTGTGGACCGCCGGGCTCGGTGTCAGCCGCCTGTTCATCCACGCGCTGCCCGACTACGGCTACCTGCGCGACATCGTCGCCGACACGCCGCTGCCCAACGCTCGCAGCTTCGCCGCGCGTTCGCTCACCATTACCAACAGCCCGTGGCTGGATGATGCAACGTTTGAAGCCATCTGCACCGAGCTGGAACGCGCCACGGCCTGAGCGCTGCCGAATAGTCATCCTGCGTCTCCAAGCCCTTGTGACGAGGCACTGGATTCCCGCCTTCGCGGGAATGACGGTGAGGAAGCATATCCACTGACGCTTAACGCAGCGTCGCCTCGGAGTGGGCTGCGCGCCTGCCACTGGAAAGAAACAACAGCGCGCCCACGCAAAGATTCAGGCACGGGCCGATGATCGACATCTCGAAACCCGACGGCACGCCTACGCCCATCATCGTCGCCGCATTCATCGCCGCATGCATCAGCACGCAAAGCAGGATGCTGCGCGTGCGGCTGTAGAGCCAGCCCAGCAACAAGGCGTTGCCCATCACGCCGATCAGGAACATGGCGAAACTTGCGTGGTACTGCGCGACACCCGGCATGAAGAAAAGCGGCAGGTGCCACAACGTCCAGATGGGACCGATCAGCAACGCGGCGCGGATGGAACCGATGGCACGCCCCCATTCCTCCTGCGCAATGCCGCGCCAGCCGAATTCCTCCAGGCCGCCGCCAATGATGGTCATCAGCAGATAGAGCGGAAACAGATACCACGGTTTGAAAGCCACGCCGGTCGCCAGCTCCGGCTTCAGTGCCACCGCCACGCCAATGGCCATGAATCCCAATGCCAATGGCAACCCCAGGGCCAGCAGGTACCAGGCCGGCGACACGCGCCAGCGCAGCACGCGCCGATTGAACTCGCTGAGCGGTGCTTCTTCCCGGGTGCGATACACGGCGACATAGGCGGCGATGGTGGGTCCCAGGCCGCCCAGCACGTACAGGGTCATGAAGGGCCACCTGCCGTACGTGGTGAAACCCGCCTGCGCCAGCGCCACCAGCGCCCACCACGCCAGCCATGTGATGCCAAAGGCGACAGCGAGAAAAATCAGCGCGCGACGACTGGCGGGAAACTGTTCGCTCATGCGTTGGCCCCGGGCATCACCGGAACGAGCCGGCTCTCGACACGTTTGCCACGTTCCTGCACCGAACCGGGCGACCGGCGGCCACCACCATGGTCAATGCCTTCGATTACACGCTGCTTTCGGTAATGGCCGCCAGCAGGCGCGCATTGAACGCCCGCTGCTGCGTTTGCCACGCATCCAGCTCACTCTGCGGCACCGGCTCCTGCCCGTCCATGCCGCTCAACAGGCGCTTCCACCACGAGCGGTATTGATAGGCCGACACCTCGCCATTGATGTCGCTGGCGACAATGCGCCCGCGCAAGGCTTCGATGATCGCCATCGCGTGCGACTCCTCCAGCAGGCCCTGATCCCAATTGGTGCGGGCCGTGTCGACGCTGAAGGCGTCCTTGTCGATGGAAAGGTAAGTGGGCTGTGGTGCGCGCTTGAGCTGTTCGATGAAAGCGGACGTAAGCGCTTCCGGATCCTCGAAGCGCCGGAACGCATCGGCCAGGCCGAGCTTGGCGGCCCAATCCACGTTGACGTCCATGCACCAATACGTGAGCTTGCCCGCCTGCAACGGACGCAGGTAGTTTTCCCAGGCGTGCTTGGCGCCGATGTCGCCGGAGGTAATACCCACCACGTGTACGTGCGTTACGTACGGCAGCATGGCCACGCGACGCACCCACGAACCGCAGTGGACACCCCACGGAAAACGCATGTTGTCCGGATGGTTGTCGAACACCACCAGCTGGAAGGGGCCACGCGAACGCTGGCGCTCCACCAACGGCCACGTCAGGTGATGATAGTCGCCCGAGCCCATCAGCACGGTGCCGTAGTTTTCCGGCATCTGTGCATCGAGATGCGTACGCAGTCGATTGAAGGTGCGCAACGTGCAACCGAAGCGGATGTCTTCCTGCCAGTCGGACAACGCCAGCGATGTCGCGCCCGCGATCGGGCCGACCGAATCGTCGAAATCCAGAATCAGCGGTTCACGCCTGCTCATCGCCTGCCCATTGGCTGTCGCTCTCGAAGAATTTGCCCAGTTTGCGTGCGGCCATGCGCAACAGCGGATTGCGCAGGTAGATCGCGTGCCGCGTCAGGGTGAATTGTGCACCCAGATAGGACTTGATCTGCGGGTCCGTCCAGCCGGCCACGTAATGCGTCAGTCCGTGTTCACGCGCGTAGGCCAGGTTGCGGAACCAGCTGGTGAAATACAGGTTCTGTTCGCGCGCCTGCGGATAGGCAAAGCCCACGTATTTGTCGATCAGCTTGCCCTCGACCGCGAAGCACAGGTTCCAGCCGATCATCGCGCCTTCGTGGCGATAGACGAACACCACGCCGCCGTTCGACGCATCGCGCAACACCGCCGCGAAAAACGCACGACTGAGTTTGTCGAAATGGATTTCGCTTTGCGCGTACACGTTTTCGTAAAGCGCGTAATACGCGTCCACCACGGCGTCGTCATCGAACATGGCATCGCCGCAACGGACTTCGTCCACCGCCACGTCATCGCGCTTGCGAAGCTTGCGGCGGATGTCCTTCCGGCGCCCGGAAGACAGACGCGCCAGGTATTCGTCCTCGCCCTGGAAATCGATCGTCACATAGGCCAGCGCCTGCCCTTCCAGCAGCATGAAACCCGCGGCATCGCAGGCATCGGCAAAGCGCCGGCACCAGTCGCCCGTCGCGGCATCGAACAGGGGCGAAGCTTGCGGAATATCCTTGATGATCATCAGCCGCTGCTTGCGGCCGAGCTCGTCGCGCAACGCGTTCGCCAACGTGTCGGGCTGGGCATCGCGCGGGAAAAGCGCGTATTCGGACACCGTGGTGCCCACGAACGCCGTGCGCCAGCGCAGCAACCGGCCCCACCAGCGATAACCAGGGGCGCCCGTCACCTTTGTGCGCGCCTCGTCGTCGGCGGTGGTCAACAGATCGAACGGCGCCACGAAGGCCGGCGTGCCGGCCACCTGCATCACGCTGAATCCGATAGGGGGATGTTCGGCGAACCGGCTGACCAGTGCGTCCGGTTCGAGCTGATTGAGGTACCGCACGCGGCAAGTCCACGAGTCACAAGTGCATAGGATACGACGCCCTGCCCGCCCGGACACGGTCATACGACGGTTTTCCATGGATAAGGCTGCTGAAAGGCGTGGGGCGGAGCATGGCCGGCACTGCTCCATGCGGTGGCGTTCTGGACTTTGTCCTGACGGTTCGTCAGGCTTGCGAAACGGCATCCGGGGGGATGCCGCAAGACCCGGCGCCAAGGCAACCAGGAAAGCACCTATGAGCAATGTTCAGCAGGAAACCTTCGACATCATCGCCAAGCAGGCCAAGATCGAGCTCGACACGATCAAGCCGGAGTCCACCCTGAAAGATCTGGGCATCGCCTCCCTGGACGCCATCGAAGTGATCTTCGACATCGAGGAGCACTTCAACATCAACCTGCCCAACGAAGACACCGACTTTGACGGTGGCACCGTCGGCCAGCTCGTCGAAGCCATCGAGCGCCAGCTCGCCCAGAAGACCAGCGAATAATCCATGCGCCGTATCGTGATCACCGGCATGGGCGCGATCTGTGCGCTCGGCCACGACGCGCCTTCCGTGTGGAAGGCGATGACCGAAGGCAAGTCCGGCATCGGCCCGATCCACCACATTCAACCGGGACAACTGCGCAACGGCGGCATCGCGGCCGAAGTGGTGGATTACGATCCGGCGAAGTATTTCGACGAATCGCGCCGCGCGTTGCTCGATGTGTTCAGCGAATACGCGCTGATCGCCGCCGATGAAGCCATTCGCCAGTCCGGCATCAGCTTCGAGGGTGAAGCCAGTGCGCGCACGGCGGTGGTGATCGGCACGGGCGCCGGTGGCGAAACCACACGCGACGATCTTTACGAACGCCTCTACGGCGAACACCAGGGTCGCTTCCACCCGCTGGGCATCGTGCGCATGATGATGAATGCGCCCGCCAGCCAGGTGAGCATGGCCCACGGCATCACGGGTCCTTCCTTCGTGGTGGCCAGCGCCTGCGCATCGTCCAACCATGCGTTCGCCCAGGCGGCGCTGATGATCCGTTCGGGCATGGTGGATGCCGCCGTGGTTGGCGGCACCGAGGCATGCATCACGCTGGGCACGCTGCGCGCGTGGGAGGCCATGCGCGTGCTGGCACCCGATACCTGCCGTCCTTTCAGCAAGGGCCGTCGCGGCCTGGTGCTGGGCGAAGGCGCGGGCATGTATGTGATCGAGACGCTGGAATCAGCGCAGAAGCGAGGCGCCGAGATCCTTTGCGAACTGGTGGGCACCGGCATGAGTTCGGACGCGGGCGACATCGCCGCGCCATCCGATATCGGCGCCGCCGCCGCCATGAACATGGCGCTGCGCGATGGCGGCCTGTCGCCGGAAGACGTGGATTACGTGAATGCACATGGCACCGGCACGGTAGCCAACGACAGTACCGAAACGCGTGCGATCCATCGCGTGTTCGGTGCGCATGCGCGCGAGATGGTGATTTCCTCCACCAAGCCCATGCACGGTCACGCACTGGGTGCGGGCGGTGCGCTGGAGTTGGTCGGCACGATTGGCGCGATCCACGACGGCATTGTTCCGCCGACGCTCAACTATCTCGAACCCGATCCGGCCTGCGACCTCGACTACGTGCCGAACGTGGCGCGCGAGCGCAAGGTCAATGCGGCCATCAGCAATTCGTTTGCGTTTGGTGGGTTGAACGCCGTTGTGGCGGTCAAGAGATTCTGAGGTAAAGCGTCGCGCACAGGGTGCGTTCCCACAGGAGAGTTTCGAACACCTTGTGGGAGCGCACCCTGTGCGCGACGCGCCATCTAGCCTAGCGCCGGCAGTATCCAGTCCTGGCTCAAACGTGCGATCGGCAAGTCACCCGTCGCCCGCGGATGGACCCAGCGCACGTCATCGATTTCCGCCCGCGCCTCAATCGCCCCGACGGTCTGCACTTCATACACTTCCGCCTCCACGCGATACCCGGGCTCATTGGCGGCCGGTGCACTGAAGCGTCCCATGTGACGCGCACCCTCGCGGCGCATGGCGCACCCCAGCTCCTCAAGCAGCTCGCGCTCCAGCGTATGCAGGTCATCGCGATCATCCACATCACGCTTGCCACCCGGCTGCTGCCAGACATCCGCTCCGCGCTTTCGCACCAGCAATACCCTGCCCTGCCCGTCGCGAATCACTGCCGCCACGATGCGGATGATCTTTGTGTCGCTCACAGCCGCGAGAACGACCACGACTGCATGCGTCCATCCTTGTAGGGCATCACGCCGTGGAACGGTCGCGGGTCTTCGTCGAACACCAGCGGCAGGAAATGGCGGTCGCCCTCCCACATGGGCAGGTCCATCAGGCGATCCACGGGCACCCATTCCAGCGTGCCTTCGGGATTGGATTCCATCGGCGTGCCGCTGTAGCGGTCGATGATGAAGATGAAGCCCAGCCAGTCTTCGCCCTTCTTGCCGAAGCCCGGCCAGTTGAGCGTGCCGCGCAGCGACATGGATTCGCAGGCAATGCCGGCGTCGTCGAGGATTTCGCGGCGCATGCAGGCGGCGATGTCTTCGCCTGGCTCCATCTTGCCGCCCAGGCCGTTGTACTTGCCCAGGTGCATGTCGTCGGGCCGCGAATTGCGGTGAATCATGAGGACTTGCCGACGATCCGGCGACAGCACATAGCCGAGGGTCGCGACGATGGGGGTGTATGGCATCGGTACGCTGCGGTGGGGAAAGCGGCCAGTATAGTCACGCCCCGCTTTCCGCTGCCGTCCCTGGCTTTTGGCGGCGGAACACGTTCCAGGCATGCCCTGCGTCTCGCCGGACTTGCGTCACCCTGCCCCGGGCGGCGACCATCGTGGTATGTCCACCGCGTCGCGCCGCCCAACGCCCCGCTTGCGCTTCTCACTGTGCTGGCTGCTGCCGCTGGCGCTGCTGGCCGCGTGCGACCGCCAGGCGCAGGCCGTGGCGAGCAAGGAAGAGGTATTTGAAAACCAGAACTTCCGCGTGGTGAGCATTGACCTGAAGCGCGAAACGCTGAGCCTGCACTGGAAAGACCCCGAAAGCGGCGAGCCCTTCGGCACCATCAACGCGCTGCGCCAATGGGGCATGACGCACAACCGCCGCATGCTGTTCGCGGCGAACGCGGGCATCTACGACCGCCAGTTCGCGCCGCTTGGCCTGTATGTGGAAGACGGCAAGACCACCGTGCCGTTGAACATGTCGCACGGCAATCCGGCATCGGGCAATTTCTCGCTGCTGCCCAATGGCGTGTTCGCGATCTATCCCGATGGCCACGCTGCCGTGCAGACCAGTGCGGCGTTCAAGGCCGCCGGCAAAGCCACGCAGTGGGCCAGCCAGTCCGGCCCCATGCTGGTGATCGACGGCAAGCTCAACGACCAGTTCATCGACGACTCCAACAGCCTGAAATGGCGCAGTGGCGTCTGTGCAAAAACGCCCCACCATGTCGTGTTCGCAGTCAGCGAGGCGCCGGTGAACTTCCATACGTTCGCGCGGCTGTTCAAGGAAGAGCTCGGCTGCCACGACGCGCTGTACCTGGACGGCACCATCTCGCAGTTCTACGTGGACGGCGAAGGTTATGCCGGCGCGCCCACGTTCATGGTCAAGCCCTACGCCGGCATTTTCGCGGTGTTCTCGCAACCTACGCCCTGACTGCGCGCCCTCGCGGTCTTCTTCCACGATTCCAAGGATCGAGCCCTTCGCGCCATGACCCAACCCCGACGTTTTCGCTGGTTTCGTTATCTCCTCGGGACACTGCTGGTCCTGGTGCTGGCCGTGTTCATCGCCGGCTGGTTCCTGCTGGCAGGCAGCCGCGCACAGCTCGATGGCGAGGTAAAGCTCAACGGCGTGGGTGATGCCGTGGCGATCACGCGCGATGCGCTGGGCACCACCACCTTCCAGGGCAAGAGCCGCGACGACGTCACCTACGCCATGGGCTACGTGCACGGGCAGGAGCGTTTCTTCGCAATGGACCTGATGCGACGCCTGCCGGCTGGCGAGCTGTCGGAACTGGTGGGCGCCAAGGCGCTGGACACGGACATCAACCACCGCCGCCATCGGCTGCGCAGCGTGGCCGAAACGGCCTATGCCGCCCTGACACCGGAACAGAAGCACACGCTCGATCTCTACGCGGCTGGCGTCAACGCGGGCCTGGCGCACCTGCATGTGAAACCGTGGGAATACCTGCTGCTCAACGCCAAGCCGCAGGCATGGCGACCGGAAGATACCTTCCTGGTGATCGCGGCCATGTACCTGGACCTCAACGGCGACGGGCGCGACGACCGCGAACTGCACATGGCCGAACTGCGCGACGCACTTCCCGCACCGGTGGCCGACTTCCTGCTTTCACCCGATCCCGATTGGGAGGCACCGCTGCAAGGCGACCTGTCGCGCCCGCCGGTAATCCCGGGTGCAGATGTATTCGACCTGCACAAGAGCGCGCCAGCCGGCGCCGGTGACAAGACGGCGATGACGGCGGCACTCGCGCCCGCGCTCGACGCCGCGCGCCCCGGCAGCAACAGTTTCGCGGTCGCAGGCAGCCTGACTGAAACCGGTGCAGCCATTGTTGCCAACGACATGCACCTGACCTTGCGCGTGCCCAACATCTGGTTCCGCGTGCGCCTGCGCTACCCCGATACCACCGCGCCTGGCGGACAGCGTGATGCCAGCGGCGTGTCGCTGCCTGGCACGCCCGCGCTGGTGGTTGGTTCTAACGGCCAGATCGCCTGGGGCTTCACCAACAGCTACGGCGACTGGTCGGATTGGGTTCGCGTGCAGCGCGATCCCAACGATGCCTCGCGCTACAAGGTGCCCGAAGGCTGGGCCGCCATCGAGGCGCACGACGAAGTCATCCGCATCAAGGACGCGCCCAGCCACACGCTGAAAGTGGAAGCCACGCGCTGGGGCCCGATCCTGGGCAAGGACATGGACGGCACGCCGCTTGCGCTGGCGTGGGTTGGCGATCGCCCGCGCGGCTACAACCTGGGCGTGATGCAGCTCGAACACGCCGACAGCGCACACGCCGCGCTCGACCTGGCGCCCGGCATGGGCATGCCCTCGCAAAACCTGCTGGCCGGCGACAGCGCAGGCCACATCGGCTGGACCATCACCGGCACGTGCATTCCGTTGCGCAAGGGTTTTGATCCGCAGCTGCCGGCCGATTGGTCGACCGCCGACACGGGCTGGGTGGGCTGCGCAGACGCGTCGCAATATCCGCGCGTGGAAGATCCCGCCGACGGTCGCCTTTGGACGGCCAACAACCGCACGGTCGATGGCGCCGAACTCGAATTGCTCGGCAACGGTGGCCACGACCTCGGCGCCCGCGCACAGCAGATCCGCGACGACCTGCGCGCACGAAACAGCTTCACGCCCGGCAACATGCTCGACGTGCAGCTGGACAACCGCGCCGTGCTGCTCACGCGCTGGCAGCGCCTGCTGCAGGACACCTTGGCTGGCACGCACGACCCCGACCTGGAACAGCTGCGCCAGCTCACCGCCACGTGGGTTGGCCGCGCGTCGATCGACAGCGTGGATTACCGACTGGTGCGCGCCTTCCGCGACAAGGTGAAGGAGAAAGTGCTCTCGCCGTTCGTGGCGCAAGTGAAGGCCAAGCATGATGACTTCGCGTGGCCCGGCATGATCGACGCGGAGGCCGCCGTATGGGCCATGTTGCGCGACCGCCCCGCCAACCTGCTCGATCCGAAGTACGACAACTGGAACGCCCTGCTCAATGCCGCCGCGCACGACGTGGCGGATGAGCTGGGCAAGCAACCCGGTGGCCTGGCCGCGCGTACATGGGGCGAGGTCAACCGCACGGCCATCCGTCACCCGCTCTCGCGTGCACTCCCCGGCTTCATCGGCCGCTTCCTCGACATGCCGGATGAGCCCGTCGCCGGCGACCACAACATGCCGCGCGTCGTATCGCCCGGCTTTGGTGCTTCCGAACGCCTGGACGCCATGCCCGGCCACGAGGCACAAAGCATCCTGCACATGCCCGGCGGACAGAGCGACAACCCGTTGTCGCCGTTCCATGCTGCCGGTGAGGAAGACTGGGTGAATGGACGTCCAACACCCTTGTTGCCGGGACCGGATCTCCACACACTGACCTTGGTTCCCGCCAAGGAATAAGCCCAAAAAAGAGCCGCCCAAGGGCGGCTCTTTTCGTTACGGCGAACCAGTGCGACGACGTCGTCGGCTGCAAACCCTCCATCAATCCAGCATGCGAATGCAGACGGATTCGTACAGTTCGGGCAGCTTCTCCAGATCAGCCACGGACACGCATTCATCCACCTTGTGGATGGTCGCATTCACCGGCCCAAGCTCCACCACTTCGGCGCCCAGTGGCGCGATGAAGCGGCCATCGGACGTGCCACCGCCCGTGCTTTCTTCCGGTGCGATACCGCAGAGTTCACGACATGCGGCGACGACAGCATCACGCACCGCGCCACCCGGAGGCGTGAGGAACGGCTCGCCCGAGAGCGACCACTCGATCTGCCAATCCACACCGTGCTTGTCGAGGATGGCCTCGGTGCGCTTGCGCAGGTCTTCCGCGCGACTGGCGGTGCTGTAGCGGAAATTGATCAACGCCGTAAGCGTGCCGGGAATGACGTTGTTGGCGCCCGTGCCGGCATTGAGATTGGAGACCTGGAACGAGGTCGGCGGGAAATCGGCGTTGCCTTCGTCCCAGCGTTCCGCAGCCAGTTCCGTCAGCGCAGGCGCAAACATGTGGATCGGGTTGCGCGCCTTTTCCGGATACGCCACGTGCCCCTGTATGCCACGCACCAGCAACGTGCCCGAAAGCGAGCCACGACGCCCCACGCGGATGAGGTCGCCCAGCGTTTCCTTCGACGAGGGTTCACCGACGACGCACCAGTCGATGCGCTCGCCGGTGGCACGGAAGTGATCGGCCACGCGACGCACGCCATCGAGATTGGCGGGCCCTTCTTCGTCGCTGGTCAGCAGCAGGCCCACGCGGCCGCGATGGTTGGGATGCTTCGTCACGAATGCTTCCAACGCAATCGCCATGGCCGCCACCGAGCCCTTCATGTCGGCGGCACCACGACCATAGAGCATGCCGTCGCGGATCACCGGCTCGAACGGATCACTCGTCCAGCTCTCGACCGGACCGCTGGGCACCACGTCGGTATGACCAAGGAATACCAACAGCGGACCGCCTTCGCCATGCGTCGCCCACAAATTGTCGACGTCGCCAAAACGCAGGTGCTCGATGCGGAAACCCGCTTTGGCAAGGCGCTCCGCCAGCAACGGCTGGCAGCCGCCGTCGTCTGGCGTCACCGAGCGGCGTCGAATCAGTTCACGGGTCAAATCAAGAACGGCAGACATGGAATGCCTCAAACCATATGCAAAAAGGGGAATGGGCCATGCGCCGGGCGAGATTAACCCGCCAACGCCGTACCCAGCACGTGTCCAACGGCATAAGTGATGGACGCCGCCGCCACGGTAATACCGAGCTGCCTCGCGATGGAAAACAGCATGCTTCGACCCGTGAACAATGACGTGCCCATGCCGATGAGCACGAGGCCGGCGATGGTCGACGCGATGCTCGCCAAGAAGGCCGGGTGGCCTTTCAGGAACAGGTACGGCGCCACCGGGAACAAGGCGCCCAGCGCGAACAGGCAAAACGAGGAGATGGCCGCGCCATACGCCGAACCACCGAGTTCTTCCGGATCGATACCCAGATCTTCGCGTACCAGAGTATCGAGCGCGGTGCGCGGCTTTTCCGCAATCTGCTCGGCAAGGGCCTTGGCGGTATCAGGCGCCATGCCCTTGTCGCGATAGATGGCGGCGAGATTCTTGGCGCCATCTTCAGGCGCAACGGCGAGTCGCTCGGCACGCGCGGAAATCTGCGCCTGATAGAACTCGCGCGAACTGTTTACCGACAGCCATTCGCCCAGCGCCATGGAACACGCACCGGCCACCAACCCGGCGAAACCCGCCAGCAGGATGGCGTGATCGCCTGATGCCGCACCCGCCATGCCCATCACCAGGCTGCCGTTGGAAACCAGGCCATCGTTGGCACCGAGCACGGCCGCGCGCAGCGTGTTGCCGCTTTGCGTGCGGTGGCGCCCGCCGTGCGTGGACAGCGGCTTGGCTTCGATGAAGTGGTCGCGATGGCTTTCGCGGTCGACCGGCGTGGGCAAGTGATCCGCATGTTCCCGGCGCACCACGGTAGGCATGACGAACTCGGTGCCGAAACGACGCGCAAACCAGGTGAGCACTTTCACGCGGACGCCGATGCGCGCCGGGGGAACATCCGCGCCCAAATGCTTCAGCTGCGCTTCCCAGAAGGCCGCGTTGGCGCGCTCGCCATCGGCGATGCGTCGATACGCGCGGCGCAGGCGCTGGTCGGATGCCAGCTTCGACAGCTCGTCATACAGCGCCGCGTTGTCGCATTCGATGCGAAGGTTGGTGCGGTAGCGTCGTATGCGGCGATCCGTCATGGTCGATCCGGTGTCATTCGTCGAGTTCGCCTTCGCGCTGCCCCAGCAGGATCAGCGCTGCCAACAGCACCACCACGAAGCGGAAAGCGGCTTCCACGCCATTCCACGTCGTGGACATCCACATGCCGAACCATTCGCCACCGATGGCGATGAAGCCAACCAGCCATACCATCAGCCCGACGGTGAGACCCAGTACGCTCATGCGCTTGGCGCGCTGGAATACCACGCCACTGGCCGCACGCATCCGCCAGAGCCGCCAGGTGCCCAGCCAGCACAACACCGCCGCCAGCGTTTCGGCCGCGATGATCGATGCATAAGCCAGGCGCTGCAGCAGCGGCGAAGTGATGGCGCGGTAATGAATGCCCGCGCCGGGAAAGATGGTGTCCATCGCCAGCACGTGCTGCACGAAGGGCCAGTTGCTGCCGTAGTCGGTGAGGTTGCCGAAAGCCACCAGCGACACCCACAGCGCAATGGCGGCCATCAACAGGATGCGGGAGAAGCGAACCAGCATGGCCGCCCCGCCCTCAGTGTCCGAACAGCTTCTTGAAGCCGTTATCGGTGAAGCCCACGCTCACCGAACCGTCTTCCTGCTCGACCACCGGCCGGCGCACCAAGGCGGGGTACTCCTTCAGCAGCAGCGTCCATTCCGGATCGCTGCCCGGGTTCTTGCGCTGCGGCAGCAGGTTGCGCCACGTGGTGGAGGATTTGTTCACCAGCTTTTCCCAGCCGCCCAGCTGTTGCGCCCACGTCTTGAGCGTAGCGGCAGGCACGGGGTTCGCGCGGTAATCCACGAAGGTGCAAGCCACCTCGAAACGATCCAGCCAGTTGCGTGCCTTGCGGCAGGTATCGCATGTGGTGAGGCCGTACAGGGTCACGCTCATTCGGCGCTCCGCAGCAGCTCGTTGATGCCGGTCTTGCTGCGCGTCTTCTCGTCCACCTGCTTGACGATGATGGCGGCATAGAGGCTGTGCGAGCCGTCCTTCGCCGGCAGGCTGCCTGCGACAACGACACTGCCAGCCGGCACGCGGCCGTAGCTGATCTCGCCGGTGGCGCGGTTGTAGATGCGCGTGGACTGGCCGAGGAATACGCCCATGCCGATCACGCTTCCCTTCTCCACGATCACGCCTTCGACCACTTCCGAACGCGCGCCGATGAAGCAGTTGTCTTCGATGATGGTGGGATTGGCCTGCAGCGGCTCCAGCACGCCGCCAATGCCCACGCCGCCCGAGAGATGCACGCCGGAGCCGATCTGCGCGCACGAACCCACCGTGGCCCAGGTATCGACCATGGTGCCCGCGCCCACATAGGCGCCAATGTTCACGTAGCTCGGCATCAGCACCGCGTCCTTGGCGACGTGCGCGCCTCGGCGCACCAGCGCGCCCGGCACCACGCGGGCGCCCAGGCCTTCCAGCTCCACGTCGTTGCCGTGGGCGAAGCGCAGGGGCACCTTGTCGAAGGCGAGCGCCGGGCCGCCGTCCACCACGCGATTGCCGTTGAGGCGGAAATACAGCAGCACCGCCTTCTTGATCCACTGGTTCACCGTCCAGCCACCGTTGCCGTCCGGCTCCGCCACGCGACGCTCGCCCGACTCCAGCAGGTCGATCACCTGCTCCACGGCGGGACGCAGATGCGTGTCCATCTCGGCCTGGGTGAGTTCGTTGCGACGTTCGAAGGCGTCGTTGATGAGGGTTTCGATGGTCTGCATGGCGGTCACGGCAAGAGAAGAGGGAAAGAGCGGCGCGGGCGACACGCCGAAGGGACAAGCGATTCTGACAAGAAAAGCCGTCTATCGCGAGTCAGCGCCTGCGCCGACGCATCGCGGCGCAGGCGCCTGGCCTTACAGACCCACGTGGATACCGAACATCGGTCCCTTGTAGAGATCGCGGCTGCCGATGCCGTCGAACTCGGTACGCATGCGACGGTAACCGCCAAACAGCGAGACGCTGCTGCCCAGCCGCACGTTTACCTGCGCGCCCAGGTCGTAGGCGTGGTTCATGTCGCCATGCGTGAGCGCTTCCGGCGTGTAGAACCCGTAGCCACCCACGGTCAGCCAGCGGATGCCGGTGGGAATCAGCACGGAGCCACCCAGGCCCACGCCGCCGCCCGACGCATAACGCGCATCCTGGTACTGGTAGCGCGCACCGATTTCCCAATGAATGTCACGCGACGCCGGCGCGAACATGAGCGCCGCGGAATAGACGTCCGCATCGCCACGGCGGTCATCGGTCTTCAGGTAACCGAGATCAGCGCGAAATTCATTCGAAAGCGGTACACCGAAATCGATGCCGACCGAACCGTCGCCGCCAGCGGCGGTGACGGACGTGGCAAGGGCAGGCGCGCAGCAAGACAGGCCCATGATCAGGGCCAGGGAGAGCTTGGGAGTATTCATACAGCGTGGAATTCCTTGGAAACGGCACATCCCGCGCGGGGAAACGAGCGACGTCGTCAACGCGGGGCGGGCATTACACCCGCTGAAGGCCCGCGTGCCAAGTTCTTGCGTGTGACGCTATGCGCGCTTTTCCTTCGCCGGCCCCAATCGTTCGAGCAGGGCATGCAGCAGGCGATCCTGCAATTCGATGCTGAGCGGCGCGTCGTGGCGATCGGTGATCAGGAAGAAGTCTTCCACGCGCTCGCCGAACGTGGCGATGCGCGCATCGTGAACGCGCACGCCGGCATCCATCATGCCTTGAGCCACGGCAGCCAACAGGCCGGGACGATCGCTGCACACCAGCGCAAGACGCGTGCGGCCGTTGGTCGTGCTGAAGGAAATTTTCGGCGCCGCCTGAAAATGCTTGAGGTGACGCGACATGCTTCGACGCGAGGGTTGATGCACATGCCCCGGCTGCGACAGCGCACGGTGCAGGCGCTGCTTCAGCTCGTCGGCACGCTCGGGCGAAGCCGGTTGCTGCGTGTCCGATTCAAGCAGCAGGAACGTATCCAGCGCCATGCCCGCCGACGAACTGAGAATGCGCGCTTCCATCACCGAAAGATGCATGCGATCGAGCATGGCCGTTACCGCGGCGAAAAGGCCATCGCGATCGGGCGTGTAAACGAACAACTCCGTCGTGCCGCGCACGGATTTCGGGTGAACTTCCACCAGCGGCGTGACGCCTTTCGCACGCACGATGGCCGCCGTCTGCCACGCGATCTGCTCGGGGCGGTGACGCAGGAAACTGGATTCGGGAAAGCCGCGCCACACGCGCTGGCACACGTCGGCACCAACACCTTCCTGCGCCAGCAGCGCCAGCGCCTCGTCGGTGCAGGCGCGCACGCGCGCGGTGGCGTCGGACGGCAATTCGTCCTCGCTGCGCAACACGTAACGCGTCGCCGAATACAGATCGGCAAGCAGGCGGTCCTTCCAGCCGTTCCACAACTTGGGGCTGGTGCCGATGATGTCGGCAATGGTCAGCAGGTAGAGGTAATCCAGCCTGTCGGCGGTTGCCACCGTTTCGGCAAAACGATTCACCACGTCCGGATCGGTGATGTCCTGGCGTTGCGCCGTGGTGCTCATCAACAGATGCTGGCGCACCAGCCATGCGACGAGTTGCGTGTCTTCTTCCGGCAGCTGCAGGCGCCGACCGAAAGCGAGCGCCTCTTCTTCGCCAAGCACCGAATGATCGCCGCCACGCCCCTTCGCGATGTCGTGGAACAACGCGGCGAGCAACAGCAGTTCGGGTTTGGGCAAGGTCGGCCAGATCTTGCAGCCGATGGGAAACTCACCGGCAGCGCTGGCGTCGGCAAAACGCGCCACATTGCGCAGCACGCGCAACGTGTGTTCGTCCACCGTATATACGTGGAAAAGGTCGTACTGCATGCGGCCGAACACCTTGCCGAACGCCGGCAGGATGGCCGCAAGCAAGCCGTGGCGGTTCATGCGCCACATGGCCTCCACCGCTGGTGCGCCAAGGCGCAGCAGGCGAAGGAAAGCGGCGAGCACCTGCGGATCGTCGGCGAGCTCGCGATCCAGCGCCGCCGACGCCTGATGCATGCGGCGCATGGTGTCCGCCGTGAAACCGGTGATGCCGGGCTCACCCAGTCGCGCAATGAACGCTTCGACCAGCGATGCCGGGCGACGCATGAAAAGATCGGGATCGCGCACCGCGAGGCGTTTGCCATAGCGCACGAAATCCTCGCCTACGGGTTGGGGGGATGCGGGCGGCTCGAGCATTTCCTCGAAGCGTTCGGCGATCTGCACGCCCAGCCGCTCCACCTGACTGGCCGCGCGGTAATAGCCCTGCATGAACTGCTCGCCGCCCAGGTTTTTCTCGTGCTCGTCCTGGAAACCCAGCCGCGCTGCCAGCGCGCGCTGATAGTCGAACAGCAACCGCTCCTCCGCGCGCCCGGCTTCCAGATGCAAGGCGAAGCGGTAACGACGCAGCGTGGCTTTGGACTGTTCCAGGCTGTCCTTTTCCGCAGGATCGAGCAGCCCTTCGGCCACCATGTCTTCGAAATCGTCCGCATGCGCAAGGCGGCGCCCCAGCCAACGCAATGCATCGAGCGTGCGCAGGCCCCCGGGACCATCCTTGAGGTTGGGCTCAAGGTTGTAAGCAGTGTCGTTGTAACGCGCATGGCGCGTGTCGCGTTCGGCCAGGCGTACGGCAAGGTACTCAGCAGGCGGCCAGAGTGCGGGGTCGTCCACGATCGCCTTCAGCCCCGCTTCCATCGCCGGATCGCCCACCAATCGACGCGCATCGAGCAGGCTGGTGAACACGCTGGCATCCTGCTTCGCCAAGGCGCGACACTGCGGGAGATCGCGTACCGCGTGCCCTACTTTCAGGCCGATATCCCACAAGGTAGCAAAACACTGTTCCAGTGCACGCAGGCGCGCCGGTTCGGATGGCCCGACCAGCGCCAGCAAATCGACGTCCGAATGCGGAAACAGCAGGCCACGACCGAAGCCGCCCACGGCAAACAATGCCGCATCGCTGACATCGCCCAGGCAGGCCGTCCATACGTGTACGACGACGCGTTGCACCGACTCGCTGCGCCGATGGGCGAGCGCCGTGGCGTCAGCACCGTGACCGAACGCCGTGGCCAGCGCGCGATCCATGTCCCCCAGCAACTGACGCAGGGCGCGTCGTGCATCCGCCGATACACCCGAGCGCGGCACCGCCGTTGGCAGGCGTGGCAGAGGGGGCAGCACGATCGGGGCAATGGACATGGACACGGACGCGTGTGGCAATGCAGCAAGTCTGCCACGCATGAGGCATGCGTGCAGGCGTCAGCGCGTGATGACCCGGGTTCCGCTGCGCTTTCCTTCCCGGAAAGCGAGGAAGCATAAAAAAAAGGGCCGCCGAAGCAGCCCTTTTGACGCATCGCCTCAGGCCATGTCCGGCCAGGGCGTCAGGATCTCGAATCCATCATCGGTCACCGCAATGGTGTGCTCCCACTGCGCCGAGAGCGAGTGATCCTTGGTCACCACCGTCCAGCCATCGGGAAGCTGCTTGGTCTGCGGCTTGCCGGCGTTGACCATCGGCTCGACCGTGAAGGTCATGCCCTTCTTCAGCTCCAGACCCGTGCTGGGGCGACCGTAGTGCAGCACCTGCGGCTCGTCGTGATAGACCTTGCCGATGCCATGCCCGCAGTACTCGCGCACCACCGAGAAACCGGCGGCTTCGGCGTGCTTCTGGATCGCCGCGCCCACATCGCCCAGCGTGGCGCCGGGACGAACGGCCTCGATGCCGCGCATCATGGATTCAAAGGTGGTATCCACCAGGCGCCTGGCCAGCACCGACGGGGTGCCGACGAAATACATGCGACTGGTGTCGCCGTGCCAGCCATCTTTGATGACGGTGACATCCAGGTTGATGATGTCGCCATCCTTCAGCACCTTGCCGGGCGTCGGGATGCCGTGGCAGATGACGTGGTTGACCGAGGTGCACAACGTCTTGGGAAAGCCGTTGTAGCCCACGTTCGCCGGAATGGCCTTCTGCACGTTCACGATGTGCTCGTAGGCCAGGCGATCGAGGTCTTCGGTGGTCACGCCAGGCTTCACGTGCTCCTTGAGCATGGCGAGCACTTCGGCCGCCAGCTTGCCGGCCTCACGCATGGCCTGGATGTCTTCGGGGGTTTTCAGGGTGACTGCCATAGTTCCACTCACATGGCGGCAAACCTGCTGATTTTCCAGCGACTTGCCGCACTGCCGGCGCACCGGCTACAATTTCCAAGTTTTGCTGACCCGGGATATCGGTTTTCACCGGTTCAAGCGGTCGTCGCAGAACAGGGGGAGATTGTAACCGCCCTGCGGCACAAGCCCTCAAGTCCTTGATTGGACACATTAAACGCCACACACGCATCGGCACCGTCTTCGGGGTGCCTCGATCAGCCCTTCCAATCATAACGGGCTATCGGGGTCGAAGTCGGGGATACGTGGAGGTCCCAACCCCCGGGCTACGCCTTTCAGGCCGGCCCAACAATCGGAGTTTTACCCATGGCACAAGTCACCATGCGCCAGATGCTCGAAGCTGGCGTCCACTTCGGTCACCAGACCCGTTACTGGAACCCGAAGATGGCCCCGTACATCTTTGGCGCCCGCGGCAAGATCCACATCATCAACCTCGAGAAGACGCTGCCGCTCTTCACCGACGCGATGAACTTCCTGTCGGCCATCGCCCAGAAGCGCGGCACCGTGCTGTTCGTCGGCACCAAGCGTTCGGCCCGCGAGCCGTTGGCTGAAGAAGCCGCACGCGCCGGCATGCCGTTCGTCACCGCCCGCTGGCTCGGTGGCATGCTGACCAACTTCCGTACCGTGAAGCAGTCGGTTGCCCGCCTGAAGGAACTGGAAGCCGCCGAAACCGACGGTTCGTTCGACCGCCTGGTCAAGCACGAAGTGCTGGCCCGCCGTCGCGAGCGCGACAAGCTCGAGAACTCGCTGGGCGGCATCAAGGACATGAACCGTCTGCCCGACGCCCTCTTCATCATCGACATCGGTCATGAAGACATCGCCGTGCAGGAAGCCAAGAAGCTCGGCATCCCGGTGATCGCCGTGGTCGACACCAACTACAACCCGGAACTGGTCGATTACGCCATCCCGGGTAACGACGACGCCATCCGCGCCATCCAGCTGTACGCCCGTGCTGCCGCTGACGCCATCCTGGAAGGCAAGGCCGCTGCGCCGGCTGCCGCCCAGGGCGACGCCAACGACTTCGTCGAACTCGACGAAGAAGGCAACCCGGTTGCCAAGGAAGAGCGCAAGGCTGCCCCGCGCCGTGACGACCGCAACAACCGCGGCCCGGCCAAGAAGGGTGCCGGCGCTCCGCGTCGTGACGGTGGTCGCGGTGGCCGCGGCGGCCGCAACGACGAATCGTCGTCGGACGGCGAGTAAGCCTTCCCTGCCCCGGCCCGAAAGGGTCGGGGCGCATCAAAGATTTTGAGGAACCCAGATGACTGCCATTTCCGCAAAACTGGTTAGCGAACTGCGCGAGCGCTCCGGCGCCGGCATGATGGATTGCAAAAAGGCGCTGGTCGAAAACAACGGCGACATCGACGCCGCTGTGGAATACCTGCGCAAGACCGGCCTGGCCAAGGCCGACAAGAAGGCTGACCGCGTTGCCGCCGAAGGCCGCATCGCTACCGCCCAGGCCAACGGCAACGCCGTGCTGGTCGAAGTGAACAGCGAAACCGACTTCGTCGCCAAGGCGCCGAACTTCGTGCAGTTCACCAACGAAGTGGCCGAGGCCGTGCTGGCTTCCGGCGCCACCGACATCGACGCCGCCAAGGCTGCTGCCTTCCCGGGCGCCGACAACGTCGAGGCTGCCGCCAAGTCCCAGACCGCCACCATCGGCGAGAAGATCGAAGTGCGCCGCATTGCCCACGTCGCGAACGATGGCCCGCTGGCCACCTACTCGCACGGCGGCAAGATCGGCGTGATCGTGGCGCTCAAGGGCGGCTCGGAAGAGCTGGCCAAGGGCATCGCCATGCACGTGGCCGCCATGAACCCGCCGCACATCAAGCCGGAGCACGTCCCGGCCGAGTTCATCGCGAAGGAAAAGGAAATCGCGCTGAGCCAGATGACCGAGAAGGACAAGGCCAAGCCGGCCGAAATCCTCGAGAAGATCATCTCCGGCAAGATCAACAAGATCGTCTCGGACGTGACCCTGGTCGGCCAGCCGTACGTGCTGGACACCAACACCACCGTGGGCGACGTCCTGAAGAAGGAAGGCGCCGACGTGGTGTCCGTGATTCGCCTGGCTGTGGGCGAAGGCATCGAGAAGGTGCAGGAAGACTACCTGGCCGAAGTGGCCAAGGCGATGCAGGTCTAAGACCCCGCATTTCCTGAGTTCGAAAAAGGCCGCGGGAAACCGCGGCCTTTTTTTATGCCCCGACAATGCAACCTGGCGCGCGAAACCATCCACAGGCAGGGCCAGCGCCCTCCCCTGCACGCAAGATTCCACTTAACCGATCGCGCAACTCTTACGGGCGTGCGTCACTGCCGCTACAATGCGGCGGTTTGCATCACACAATCCGGAGACCTTATGAGCGAATCACTGAAGTACCGTCGCATCCTGCTCAAACTCTCCGGTGAAGCCTTGATGGGCGAAGCCGACTACGGCATCGACCCCAAGGTCATCGGTCGCCTCGCCGACGAAATCATCGAAGTTCAGAAGGCCGGCATCCAGATCGGCGTCGTCATCGGCGGCGGCAACATCTTCCGCGGCGCGGGCCTGGCGGCTGCCGGCATGGATCGCGTCACCGGCGACCACATGGGCATGCTGGCTACCGTGATGAATGCGCTGGCCATGCAGGATGCCATTGAGCGTCGCGGCGGCTATGCCCGCGTGATGAGCGCCATCCAGATCCACGACGTCGCCGAGGATTTCATTCGTCGCCGCGCCGTGCGCCACATCGAAAAGGGTCGCATCGTGCTGTTCGCCGCTGGCACCGGCAACCCGTTCTTCACCACCGATTCCGCCGCCGCACTGCGTGCCGTGGAAGTGGGTGCAGACCTGCTGCTGAAGGCCACCAAGGTGGACGGTGTATACACCGCCGACCCGGCGCGCCACCCCGATGCCACGCGCTACGACACGCTCACCTACGACCAGGTGATCGAACGCAAGCTGGCCGTGATGGACACCGCCGCCATCGCGCTGTGCCGCGACCACGGCATGCCGCTGCGCATCTACGACATGACGGTCGCCGGCAACCTCATGGACATCATGAAGGGCGCGGCCATTGGTACGCTGGTGTCCGAAGGCTGATTCTTCGCACGCTCCCCCACGGGAGAGGCGGCTTATGCCGTGCTGCAACACACGCGGGCCGGGTCATTCGATGACCCGGCCCGCGCCACATCTGCGCCACACCAACACCTTGTAGCCCCCTGCTATACTCGCCGGCTTGCACGGTTCGAGGGGTGTTTCCCATGCTTAACGACATCAAGAACGATGCCCAGACCCGCATGGGCAAGAGCATCGATTCGCTCAAGCACCAACTGACGCGCCTGCGCACCGGCCGCGCCAGCATCGCGCTGGTCGATGGCATCAAGGTGCCGTACTACGGCTCGGACATGCCGCTGAACCAGGTGGCTACGGTGGCGCTGGGTGATTCGCGCTCCATCATCATCACGCCGTTCGAGAAGACGCTGGTCGCTCCGATCGAGAAGGCCATCATGGCGTCGGACATCGGCATCACGCCGAACACCGCCGGCACCACCATCCGCCTCAACATGCCGCCGCTCACCGAAGAGCGTCGCCGCGAGCTGGCCAAGCACGTGGCGGGCGAAGGCGAAGAAGCGAAGATCGCCATCCGCAACGTGCGTCGCGACGCCATGCAGCAGGTCAAGGACCTGCTCAAGGAAAAGCTGATCACCGAAGACGACGAACGCAAGGCAGAAGACGAAATCCAGAAGCTCACCGATCGTTTCGTGAAGGACGTCGACAGCGTCGTCAAGCACAAGGAAGAGGAGTTGATGGCGCTCTGAGGAGCGTCATCGTCCTCGCACCATGACCAGCGCCGATCCCGCGCGGGTCCCGCGCCACGTTGCCATCGTCATGGATGGCAATGGCCGCTGGGCAAAACTCCGTCATCGCCCTCGCACGTTCGGCCACAACGCCGGACGCAAAGCCGTGCGCGCGACGGTCGAAAACTGCCTGAAGCATGGCGTGAAGGTGCTCACGTTGTTCGCGTTCTCCAGCGAGAACTGGCAGCGCCCGCAGGACGAAGTCGGCGCACTGATGGAACTGTTTGTCCGCGCGCTGGACAAGGAAGTGGACGAGCTGCACGGCAACGGCGTGCGTCTTCGCTTTGTAGGCGACCTGGAAAGTTTCGAGCCCGGACTGCGCCAGCGCATGCTGGCGGCCATGAACCGCACCGCAGGCAACGACGCGCTGCATCTCAACATTGCCGTCAGTTACGGCGGTCGCTGGGACATCGTGCAGGCCGCGCGCAAGGCGGCCGAAGCAGTGGCACGTGGCGAACTGCGTGCCGATCAGATCGACGAGAAGCTGCTCGGCCAGTGGACCTGCCTTTCCGAGCTGCCTCCACTGGATCTTTTCATCCGCACGGGCGGCGAATGCCGGGTCAGCAATTTCCTTTTGTGGCAGCTTGCCTACGCTGAGCTCCACTTTACCGATACCCTGTGGCCGGATTTCGACGAGGCCAGCCTCAAGAGCGCCATCGACGATTACGCACGCCGGGAACGCCGCTTCGGCAAGACCGGCGAACAAGTGGCAAAGAAGGCTTAAGGACACGCATGCTGCTCCAGCGCACATTGACCGCACTGCTGCTCGCACCGCTGGTGATCCTGCTGATCCTGCTGGCGCCCGCGGGCGTGTTCGCAGCGATCGTAGCCATCGCGTTCCTGGCCGCCATGTGGGAATGGACTCGCCTGTCCGGCCTCAAGACAGCCGCGCCCCGCGCCGGTCTTATCGTGATTACCGGCATCGCCTTTGTGCTGTGCTGGCTGGTGCGCGACAGCATTGCGTGGCCGGTGCTGATCGGTATGGGCGTTGCCTGGTGGATCGTGGTCTGCCAGTGGCTTCGCCACTTCGCCTTCGGCGCTGCACCCACGCGTGAAAACTGCCTGATCAAGCTGGGCGCGGGACTGCTCGTGATCGTTCCTGCCTGGGTAGCCGTGGTGACCATCCATGGTTCGTCCGCACGCGGCAACTGGTGGACGCTGCTCGCCCTGTTCGTGGTCTGGGCCGCCGATATCGGCGCCTATTTCAGCGGTCGCCAGTTCGGCCGTCGCAAGCTTGCCCCCACCATCAGCCCAGGCAAGACCTGGGCCGGCGTGTACGGCGCCTTCGCCGCGGGGGCGATCGTCGCCGTGGCGGGCGGCATGATGCTTGGCGTCACCGGCGGCAAGCTGGTCGGTCTACTCGTGCTGTCGGTGTTCATGGTGATTGCCTCAATCGTGGGCGATCTGTTTGAGAGCCTGATGAAGCGCCACGCTGCCGTGAAGGATTCCGGCAACCTGTTCCCCGGCCACGGTGGCATGCTCGACCGCCTGGACAGCGTATTCGCGGCCCTGCCCGTGTTCGCTGCCGGCCTGCTCCTGCTGGGTCTATGAGTCCAACGCTTCGCAAGGTCGCCGTGCTGGGCGCCACCGGCTCGATCGGCGGCAGCACGCTTGACGTCATCGCCCGCCACCCCGACCGCTTCCGCGCGACCGTGCTTACGGCGCACAGCAATGTCGCGGCACTGGCGGAGCTGTGCGTTCGTTTTCGCCCCGAGCTGGCAGTCATCGCCGATCCCGCGCTGGAGGCCGACCTCGCGCGTCGCCTGAATGCCGCCGGCGTTCGCTGCGATGTCGCGAGCGGGCACGATGCCATCACCCAGGCCGTGTCCGGCACGCTCTGCGACACCGTGGTGGCCGCCATCGTCGGTGCGGCGGGACTGGATTCCACCCTGTCGGCCGCGCGCACTGGCAAACGCCTGTTGCTGGCCAACAAGGAATCCATCGTGATGGCCGGCACGCTGCTGCTGGACGCGCTGGCGGCCGGCGGCGGCGAGCTGATCCCGGTGGATTCCGAGCACAACGCCATCTTCCAGTGCCTGCCCGGCGGACGCCCGAATCTGGCCGCCAGCGGTGTGCGCCGCCTTATCCTGACGGCGTCAGGCGGCCCGTTTCGCGGTCGCACGCGCGCCGAGCTGGCAAGCGTCACGCCGGAACAGGCCTGCAAGCATCCCAATTGGGTGATGGGTCGCAAGATTTCGGTGGATTCGGCCACCCTGATGAACAAGGGTCTCGAAGTCATCGAGGCACACCATCTGTTCGGCGCGGCGCCCGATCTGATCGAGGTGCTGGTACACCCGCAAAGCCTGGTGCATTCGTTGGTCGAATACGTGGACGGCTCCGTGCTCGCGCAGCTGGGCAACCCCGACATGCGCACGGCCATCGCGCACGCGCTGGCGTGGCCCACTCGCATCGGCGCGGGCGTCGCACCGCTGGATCTGGCCGCGTGTGCGCCTCTTGCCTTTCAGCAGCCGGACCTGTCCACGTTCCGCTGCCTTGCGCTGGCCTTCCAGGCGCTGCGCGAGGGCGGCGACGCCACCGCCATCCTCAACGCCGCCAACGAGGTCGCCGTGGAGGCGTTCCTGGCCGGCGCACTGCCCTTCCTCAGCATTGCCGATCTCGTCGAGAGCGTACTTACGGAACTGCCGGCGCAACCCGTGGTCGATGTCCAGACCCTGAATGAACGCGACCGGTTGGCCCGCGAGGCCGCCCGCCGCATCCTTCGCAACGTGTGCTGACAAGCCTGTTAAGCTCTTACTGATGAATAGTGTATTTGGCTCAGTGTTTTGGTTGCTCGTCACGCTTGGCGTGCTGGTGACCTTTCACGAATTCGGGCACTACTGGGTAGCACGGCGCTGCGGCGTCAAGGTGCTGCGTTTTTCCGTGGGCTTCGGTCGCGCCATCTGGAAGCACATCGGCAAGGACGGCACCGAATACCAGGTCGCCATGATTCCGCTGGGCGGCTACGTGAAGATGCTCGACGCGCGGGAAGGCGATGTCGATCCCGCACTGGCCGGCCAGGAGTTCACCGGCAAGTCGGTGTGGAAGCGCATCGCCATCGTTGCCGCCGGTCCCGGCTTCAACCTGATCTTTACCCTTTTCGCGTTCTGGCTGATGTTCCTGGTGGGCAAGCCTGACTATGCCCCGCTGGTTGCCGCCACACCGCACAGCATGGCGGCCGACGCAGGCGTGCGCACCGGCGACCGCATTGTCAGCATCGACGGCCACGAGCTTTCGACCTGGAGCGATTCGCTGGATGCCGTGGCCAACGGCCTGCTCAGCCGCGAGTCCATGCCCATGCGCGTGCGCGGCACCGACGGCGCCGAACGCACGGTGGTGCTGCCGCTCGAACAATTGCCCGCCGGCCAGACTGTCGATCAATACTTCGACAAGCTCGGCCTGAAGCTCGCCCCGCTGCCGGCCATCGCCGCCACGGTCACCTCCGGCGACCCGGCCCAGGCGGCCGGCATGCAGGGCGGCGACCATCTGGTCAGCGTCAACGGCCAGCCCGTGGCCGATTTCGATGCCTTCGCCGAGCTGGTCAAGAACGAAGCGCCCAAGTCGCCGCGCCTGACCATTGTGGTTGAACGCGCCGGCCAGCCGCTCACGCTCACCGTTACCGCCGTCAGGAAGTCGGTGGAAGGCCATCCCGAGCAATGGCTGATCGGTATCCGCCCGCCGCAGCCGGAGCAGGCGCTGGTGCGCTATGGGCCGATCAAGGCCATGCAGGCGTCGCTGGAAAGCACCTGGATCAGCGCAACCAACACTTTCAACATGATCGGCAAGATGCTGACCGGACAGGCTTCTGCCAAGAACCTGTCGGGCGTGATCGGCATTGCCCAGGTCGCCAACGCGTCCGCCAGCATGGGCGTGGGCTGGTTCCTGAGTTTTCTGGCAATGGTTTCGCTAAGTCTTGCGATCCTCAACCTGATGCCTATTCCCGTCTTGGACGGTGGTTGGCTGCTGTATTACCTTATTGAGTTGGTCAAGGGCAGCCCCGTCAGTGAACGTGCGATGATGGCCGGTCAGTATGTCGGCCTGGTTCTTCTATTCACGTTGATGGGATTGGCTTTCTACAACGACATCCACCGCTTCCTGCCCTCGTGACGCGTGTCGGCTTTGCCGAAAGTCGCGCGATGTCCGATGGACAGGCGTATCCGCAGCAAGGCGCCCCGAGCGCTGGCCGCGGAAACATGGCGGTGGTTCACCCGGCGCATCTGGGGAAGATGCAAGCACCCTTTCAAGGCTGGGCTTGTCCTGGCTTCACGTATTGATCGGGGCGTCCTGACGGTCGCCTCATCGGAACAAAAACAACGGAATCGACGATGAAGCGTATCGCCGCCCTGATCCTGCTTGCCTCACTCTCTGCCAATGCCCTCGCTTTCGAGCCGTTCGTCGTTTCCGATATCCGCATTGATGGTCTCAGCCGCATTTCCGCCGGTACGGTGCTCAACTACCTGCCGATCAACCGCGGCGACCGCCTGACCAACGAAGGCGCCCAGCGCGCCATCCGCGCCCTGTACCAGACCAAGTTCTTCAGCGACGTCGAGATCGACCGCGAAGGCGACATCATGGTCATCAAGGTGACCGAGCGCCCGTCCATCGCCAAGCTCAACCTGCGCGGCAACAAGGACATCAAGGAAGACGACCTGCGCAAGGGCCTGAAGGAAATCGGCCTGTCCGAAGGCGAAACCTTCGATCGCCTGTCGCTCGATCGCGTGCAGCAGGAACTGGTGCGCCAGTACTACAACCGCGGCAAGTACAACGTGTCGGTCGAACCGCACGTGACGCAGCTTGACCGCAACCGCGTCGCCATCGATATCGAAATCCGCGAAGGCAAGGTTGCCAAGATCAAGGAAATCAACATCGTCGGCAACAAGGCGTTTACCGACAAGGAAATCCGCACGGGTTTCGAGTCGAGCACGTCCAACTGGCTGTCGTGGTATTCCAAGGACGACCAGTACTCGCGTGAAAAGCTCTCCGGCGACCTGGAGAAGCTGCAGTCGTACTACATGGATCGCGGCTACGCCGATTTCGGCGTCGACTCCACGCAGGTGACCATCGCGCCGGACAAGCGCTCGATGTACATCGCCGCCAGCGTGAAGGAAGGCGACATCTACACCATTTCCGACGTGCACCTGCTCGGCGAGCTGATCCTCCCCGAGGACGCGCTGCACCAGCTGGTGTATGTGCACAAGGGCGACACCTTCAACCGCAAGGCGATCGAAGCGAGCACCAACGCCATCAAGAACATCCTGGCGAGCATCGGCTATGCGTTCGCCAAGGTGACGCCGGTGCCGAAGCTGGACAAGGACAAGCGCACCGTCGACCTGACGCTCTACATCGAGCCAGGCAAGCGCGTGTACGTGCGCCGCGTGATCTTCCAGGGCAACACCCGCACGGAAGACGACGTGATGCGTCGTGAAATGCGCCAGCTGGAAGGCAGCTGGTTCTCGCAGCCGGCGATCGACCGTTCGAAGATCCGCCTGCAGCGCCTGGGCTACTTCAAGACCGTCAACATCGACAAGGCGCTTGTGCCGGGCACCGAAGACCAGGTCGACCTGACCGTGAAGGTGGAAGAACAGTCCGCCGGCAGCCTGATGTTCGGCGTGGGCTACTCGCAGTACTCGGGCATCATCCTGTCGGCCTCCGTGTCGCAGAACAACTTCATGGGCACCGGCGACAGCTTCACCGTGGGCGCGTCGCGCAGCGACTACTCCACCTCGATCAACGCCAGCTATTTCAACCCGTACCTCACCGATAGCGGCGTGGGTATCGGTTACAACGCCGGCTACACCAAGAGCAACTACGGCGACACCAACAGCGACTTCGTGAACTACGAGAGCTCGCTGAAGTCGTTCTCCAGCTTCCTGAGCTTCCCGATTTCCGAAACGGACAACGTCCGTGCGGGCCTGGGCATCAGCAGCAACAAGATCAACCTGAGCTACCAGTACCTGACCACGGACACGAACGGCAATCTCGTGACCGAGACGGCCAACTATTCGCCGCAGGTGCTGATCGACTACCAGAACGCGCTGGGTCACCAGACCATCCACACGTGGGATGCCACGCTGGGCTGGAACCACGATACGCGCAACGGTTACTGGGCACCGACCCGCGGTGGCTTGATCTCGCTGTCCACCGATATCGCCCTGCCCGGTTCCACCGTGCAGTACTACAAGATCATGGGCGAAGCGAACCACTACTGGCCGATCGGCAAGGGCTTCGTGCTGTACGTGGACGGCCAGGTCGGCTACGGCAAGACCTACGGCCAGACCTTCGACAACAGCAGCGAAGATGGCCTCTACACGGCCGGCGAGAAGATCACCTTCCCGTTCTGGGAAAACTTCTACTCCGGCGGTGTGCGCGACGTGCGCGGCTTCCAGGACAACACCCTGGGTCCCCGTGTCTGCGTGGGCACCACGACCAACGCTGCCGGCAAGACGGTGCCGATCACCCCGGACCCCAACGGCTACTGCAACGGCAGCGTGTACAGCTACGCACAGCCGCTGGGTGGCGCATTCAAGGTGCTGGGCACGGCCGAGCTGTACCTGCCGCTGCCGTTCCTCAAGGACATCAACACGGCACGCGTGTCGTGGTTCGTGGACGTCGGCAACGCCTACCAGGACTACCAGAGCTTCACCGCGAAGACGCTGCGCGTGTCCACCGGTATCTCGCTGCACTGGCAGGCGCCGATCGGTCCGCTGATCATCAACTTCGCCGTGCCGCTGCGCACCCAGGCGGACGACGGTCACTACGAAGAGCGCATCCAGTTCACCTTCGGCAGCCAGTTCTAAGGCGCCGAACGTTTCAAGGGCGATACAGAAGGCGCGGCTCAGGCCGCGCTTTCTTTTTGTGGTGGCCGCCGCTCCCGCTCCTTGCAGCCATCGCTGGCGCAACGTGAATATCGTCCCGGCGATTTTTTGATGCCCCAGCCGGGCCGCCCTACAATGTCCCGATTGCAGGGAGCTGACATGAGCGTTTTCCAAATCACCGTATCCGAGCTGGCCGGGCGTTTCGGCCTTGTCTGTCACGGCGACGGTTCCCGCGTCATCGATGGCGTGGGCACCCTTGCCGGCGCCAGCCCGAGCCAGCTGAGCTTCCTTTCCAACAGCAAGTACGCCTCGCAACTCACCGGCACGCGCGCCGGCGTGGTGGTGATGCGCGAAGAGAACGTGGCCGACAGCCCGGTCCCGGCGCTGGTGGCGCGCGATCCCTACGTGACCTACGCCAAGATCGCGGCCCTGTTCGAGCGCCTGCCCGCAGCACCACAGGGCATCCATCCCACGGCAGTCGTCGCGCCGAGCGCACGCGTGGCGCCCACGGCAAGCATTGGCCCGGGCTGCGTGATCGAGGACGGCGCGGTCGTTGAAGACGGCGCCATCCTCGGCCCGCACTGCATCATCGGCCCCGAGTGCACCGTGGGGGCGCAGTGCCGCCTGGTGGCGCGCGTCACCCTGGTCATCCGCGTCACGCTGGGCAAGCGGGTGCTGGTGCATCCGGGCGCGGTGATTGGCTCGGATGGCTTTGGCCTGGCCTTTGATCGCGACCACTGGATCAAGCTTCCGCAGCTTGGCGGCGTCCGCATCGGCGACGATTGCGAGATCGGCGCCAACACCACCATCGACCGCGGCGCACTGGACGACACCGTGCTCGAGGAAGACGTGCGCCTGGACAACCAGATCCAGATCGCCCACAACGTTTACATCGGCGCGCACACGGCCCTGGCCGGCTGTGCGGCCGTGGCCGGCAGCGCCAAGATCGGCCGCTACTGCATGATCGGCGGCAACGCCGGCGTGCTGGGCCATCTGGAAGTGGCCGACCGGGTTACCATTACCGCCAAGAGCCTGGTCACGCACTCCATACGCGAGGCCGGTGAATACTCCTCGGGCGTACCGTTGCAGGAAAACCGCCAATGGCGGAAAAACGCAGCCCGATTCAAGCATCTCGACGAATACGTGCGCCGTCTCTCGGCGCTGGAGAAGGACAGCAACAATGAGTGACCTGACCGTGCCCTTCCACCTTCCCGTGAACGTGGAACAGATCCAGCAGCTGCTGCCGCATCGCTACCCGTTCCTGCTGGTGGACCGCGTGATCGAGCTGGTGCCGGACAAGAGTGCCGTTGCCATCAAGAACGTGACGATCAACGAGCCGTTCTTCCAGGGCCATTTCCCGGGGCACCCGGTGATGCCGGGCGTGCTGATCGTGGAAGCCATGGCACAGGCTGCCGGTCTGCTCACCCAGATCTCCAGCCGCCTCAAGGGCACCACCGGCAGCCCGTTGTTCTACCTCGCCAAGGTGGACAACGCGCGCTTCAACGCACCCGTGGTGCCGGGCGACCAGCTGCGCCTTGAAGTGGAACTGAAGCGCCTGCTGCGCAGCATGGGCCTGTTCGAAGCGCGCACCATCGTCAACGGCAAGGAAGTGGCCAGCTGCGAACTGATGTGCGCGGCGAGGTCCGACAAATGATCCATCCCACCGCGCAGATCGATCCTTCTGCCGTCATTGCCCATGACGTCAGCATCGGCGCGTTCACCGTCATCGGCGCCGATGTGCATATTGGCGAAGGGACGGTGGTTGGTCCGCACGCGGTGATCGAGGGTCCCACTCGCATTGGCCGTGACAACCGCATCAGCCAGTTTGCTTCGCTGGGCGGCGCGCCGCAGGACAAGAAGTTCTCCGGCGAGCGCACCGAGCTGATCATCGGCGACCGCAACCAGATCCGCGAATTCGTCACCATCAACCGCGGTACCGGGGAAGGCGGCGCCACGCGCATTGGCAATGACAACTGGATTCTTGCGTACGTGCACATCGCGCACGATTGCCAGATCGCCAACAACACGGTGTTCTCCAACTACTCCGCCCTCGCCGGCCACGTGGAAGTGGGCGACTGGGTGGTGATGGCGGGTTTCTCCGGCGCACACCAGTTCTGCAAGATCGGCGCGCACGCGTTCATCGGCATGGGCTGCCTGCTGGGTTCGGATGTCCCGCCATTCGTGATGATGGCCAACGAGCAGCGCGGCCGTCCGCGCGGCATCAACAGCGAAGGCCTGAAGCGCCGCGGTTTCGATACCACGCGCATCTCGGCCATCAAGCGCGCCTATCGCACGCTTTACATGGCTGGCCTGACGCTTTCCGATGCACGCGAGCAGCTCAGCACGCAAGCCAACGACAGCGATGACGTTCGCGCCATGCTGGAATTTCTCGACCGCAGTGAGCGTTCGCTGGCGCGTTGATATGAGCGGAGCTCATATCAACCCATCAGGCATGCGCTCTGGCTCTCCCAGCCGGTTGATGTCACGCCATGTCTGATATCGAAGTCATCAGACGAGCTCCCACCATCGCTGTCATCGCCGGTGAAGACTCCGGCGACCAGCTCGGCGCGGACCTCATCACGGCACTGCGTCGCCGTTATCCCGAAGCCCGCTTCGTCGGCATCGGCGGCGCGCGCATGAAGGCAATGGGCTTCGACTCCTGGTACGACATCAAGGAGCTCTCGCTGTTCGGCTTTGCCGAAGTGGTGTCGCACCTGCCGCGCCTGCTCAAGCTGCGCAAGGAACTGCTTGCGCGCCTGATCGCCGCGCGTCCCGACGTGGTGGTCGGCATCGACGCACCGGATTTCAACCTCGGCGTGGAAAAGCGCCTGCGCGAAGCCGGCATTCGCACCGTGCATTACGTGAGCCCGTCCGTGTGGGCGTGGCGCGAAAAGCGTGCGGAGAAAATCGGCCGCAGCGCAAATCGCGTGTTGTGCCTGTTCCCGATGGAACCGGCCATCTATGCGCGGCACGGCATCGACGCGCGTTTCGTCGGTCATCCGCTGGCGGATCGCTTTGCCCTGGTATCCGATCGTGTCGGCGCGCGTGATTTCCTTGGCCTGCCGCAGAACGTTCCCGTGCTTGCCGTGCTGCCCGGCAGTCGCGGCTCCGAGATCAAGCAGCTGGGAACGGCTTTCATCGCGGCTGCGCGCAAGGTGGCGGCACAGCTGCCCGGCCTGCGCATCGTCATACCTGCCGCCAACGAACGCGTGCACGCCACGCTGAAACAGCTGATTGGCGACGCCACCGACGAAAGCGCACCGCAGCTCGTCGATGGCCATGCGCACGAAGCGATGCTGGCGGCCGATGTCGTGTTGCTCGCCTCGGGCACGGCCACGCTGGAAGCCATGCTGGCGAAGCGGCCGATGGTGGTGGGTTATCGCGTTTCGCCGGTGAGCTATCGCATTGCACGTGCGATGAACATGCTGAAGACGGACGTCTATTCGCTGCCCAATATCCTGGCGCGTGCGAGCGGCATGGGCGACGACGTGGTACTCGTGCCGGAACTCATGCAGGACGACTTCACCGTCGACAAACTCGCCGACGCCACACTGTCGCTGTTTCACGACAGCGAGCGACGCGGTGCCATCGTGGGCGCGTTCGAGCAATTGCACCTGGCCTTGCGCGGCGACCTTGAAGGACATGCAGGCGATCTTGCCGCCGATGCCGTGGCCGAGCTGATCGAGGCGCCCCGTGGCTGAGGTGATGACCAAGCAGCGTGACAACACCACGAATGCGGAAACGGTTGTTGCACGCCTGATTGCCGGCGTTGACGAAGCCGGTCGCGGGCCGCTCGCCGGTCCCGTGACCGTGGCTGCGGTGATCCTGGACCCATCGAAACCGCGCATTCGTGGCCTCGACGATTCCAAGAAGCTCACTGAAAGCAAGCGCGAGGCGCTCTACGAAAAGATCATCGATCGCGCGCTGGCGTACAGCATCGTGATGGTGATGTCCGATGAAATCGACCGCATCAATATTTTCCAGGCCACCATGACGGGCATGTGTCGCGCGCTTTCTGGCCTTACGCCGGCGGCACACGAGGCATGGATCGATGGCAACGCACTGCCCCGCGAACTGCCCTGCGCCGGGCGCGCCATCGTGGGTGGCGACGGCCTGGAACCGTCGATCAGTGCGGCATCCATTCTGGCGAAGGTCACCCGCGACCGCTGGATGGTCGAACTTGATCGCGAACATCCCGGCTACGGTTTTGCCGTGCACAAGGGTTACGGCACGCCGCAACATCTCGCGGCCCTGAAACAGCTCGGTCCCTGCCCGCATCACCGCCGCAGTTTCGCGCCGGTGAAGATCCTGGTGGACCAGGGCGTACTGTTCTAGACGGACATCCCACTCACGCGTGTCGAGCCTCATGTGATGCATCACTGAGGCCAAGAATCGTGCGCCGATACATGCCCAATGGCCCGCGTCACTGCCCTGCAATGGCGATAGCCTAAGCTCGTGTCACGGATCAGCGATGGCTACCTTTTCCCCGAGGCAACCTTTTCCGCCGCTGCTGCATCCGAATGTTGAAGGAAGCGAAGCCACCGGGCCGACCTCACCCCACGCACCACGGCGCGACGCGCTTTAAACAGGCAGGGATGCAGGCCCCATGCGGGACTCCCCACACTGCATGGGAACGAAGACTCCAACCAAGCGCGCATTCGAACGCAGGAGTCACAGCATGAGTACGATCCGCCGCCCAAGCGATGCCGTTTCATCCGGCCTCGCCCCCCGACTCACGGCGATCTCGCAGCTCGAACTCGACGAGATCGCTGCCACCAACGAACCCGAATATCGTCACGTCGATTACAACCGGCACCCGCTCAACGTCCACGGACTGGATCACTACATCGAACGTTTCGAGACCAACGAGCGTTTTCGCGTCTGGTAGGCCTTGTCATGCGGCGACGATGGAGAGCCATCGTCGCCTTGTCGCAGGAAGTCAGCCGCGCGAACGCAGGCGACTGTGTCGGTAGCCGTAGCCGATGTAGATGAGCATGCCGATGGCGGTCCAGCCGGCCAGCAACATCCAGTTGCCGGCGTTCATCTGCGCCAGCAGGAACAAGCACACGACAACGCCCAGCGAACAGACCACCGGCGCTGCGGGCACACGGAAACCGCGCGGCAGGTCCGGGCGCGTGCGTCGCAGCACCAGCACGCCGACGCACACCGTGGCGAACGCAAGCAGTGTGCCCATCGACAGCAGGTCGCCCAGCAGGCTCAGCGGGAACACTGCCGCCAGCAAGCCGCCCACGATACCCACCAGCACCGTCGTGCGATGCGGCGTGCGGAAGCGGTCATGCACGGCGCCAAACGTGCGCGGCAACAGACCATCGCCTGCCATGGTGTAGAGGATGCGCGCCAGGCCCATGTGCATCACCAGGATCACCGAGGTAAGCCCTGCCACGGCACCGATCTGCGTCAGCACCTTGAGCCACGCCAGCGCCGGATGTGCAGCCAGCGCCGTCGCCACCGGCTCGGCGGTGGCCAGCTCCGCATACGGCACCAGGCCGGTGAGTACCGCCGCCACGACGATGTAGAGCACGGTGCAGATGGCGAGCGAGATGAGGATGCCCGCCGGCACGTTCTGCTGAGGGTTGCGTGTTTCCTGCGCCGCGGTGGCCACGGCATCGAAACCGATGTACGCGTAGAACACGCTGGTCGCCGCACGGAACACGCCTGACCAGCCGAAATGCTCGCCGCCCTGATTCGCCGGCACGTAGGGATGCCACAGCGAGGTATCGATGTACTGCAGGCCAAACACCACGAACAGGATCACCACCAGCACCTTGAGTACCACCACCACGCTGGCGAACAGCGTGGATTGCCGCGTGCCGGCGTAGAGCAATGCCGTGATCGCGGCGACGACCAGCAAGGCCGGCAGGTTCATCAGTGCACCGGTGACCACGAAATGGCCGTCCTTGAAGGCCAGCGGAGCGTTCGCCAGCATGGCCGGCACCTCGATGCCCATGCTGTGCAGCAGTCCCACGCCGTAGCCGGACCAGCCCACCGCCACCGCTGACACCGCCAGCAGGTATTCGGCCACCACGTTCCAACCGATGAACCAGGCCAGCAGTTCGCCAAAGGTGGCGTAGGCATACACATAAGCGCTGCCCGACACCGGCAGCATGGCCGCGAACTCCGCGTAGCTCAGCGCCGCCAGCGCGGCGGCCAGACCGGCCAGCACGAACGAGATCGTGAGCGCCGGGCCCGCATGCTCGGCGGCCGCCTGGCCGGTGATCACGAAAATGCCGGCGCCGATCACCGCGCCCACGCCCAGCACGATCAAGTCCTTGAGACCCAGCGTACGACGCAGGTTGTCGCTGGCCGCGAGCGAGGCCTCAATGGGTTTGACGGTGAAGAGCGAGCGGATCAGCGACATCGACGTTTTCCGGGTGGCCAGCAGCCACCATTCATGGGGAGAAAGCCCCGGACCATGCCAGCCCCGCCGGCTCCCTGCAACCGCCATGGGTCAGCCCCCGACCAGCCAGGCGCATCGTCGGACTGCTCCGCTATGCTGCGCCGATCAGGGAGGAAAACGATGAAACGATCCATTCGAAGCGTATTGGCCGTGGCGGCCCTTGGCCTGGCCACGCTCTGCCAGGCCCGCCCCGGACCGGGCGACATCCCGCCCGATTTCCTGGGCCACGACAAGGACGGCCACGACGTGCTGGTCTCCAGCATGCGCGGCAAGGTGGTCATCGTGTCGTTCTGGGCATCCTGGTGCGGCTATTGCCGCAAGGAACTGCCGGTGCTCGCCGCACTGCAGAAGCTCAAAGGGGCGGACAAACTGGAAGTCGTCGGCGTCAATCATGACGACGACTACGACAAGTACAAGGATCTTCGCCGTCGCTGGAAGGATCTCGCCGTCATCCTGACCTACGACGCGCCCGACGGGCACATCGCCAAGCCCTACAAGATCGATGGCCTGCCCTTCATGGTCATGATCGGTCGCGACGGCCGCATCGCCCAGGTCTACACCGGCTACGGCGAAGACATGCTGGACACCATCCTGTCGCAGGTGGACGACCTGCTCGCGCAGCCCGCGCCAGATGCCGCGCCCGCCACCGCGGCAACACCGGCATCCTCCTGATCCCACGCGGAAAAGCCGGACCGGGAGCAATGTCAATTCTTGCCCGGTCCGGGCCGCGACGTTAGGCTGGACATCCATCTTGCGCGTGCGCCATGTCCGTCCGCTTCGCTCACCTCCACCTGCACAGCGAATACTCGCTGGTCGACTCGACCATCCGTATCAAGGGACTGGTCGACGCCTGCGTGCGCCAGGGTATTCCGGCCGTCGCGCTCACCGACGACAGCAACATGTTCGCGCTGGTGAAGTTCTACAAGGCGTGCAGCGCGGCTGGCATCAAGCCGATCGGCGGCGTGGACCTGTGGATCAGCGCACCGGATGATCCGCGCCCGTGGCGCCTCACCTTCCTGTGCCAGAACCACGAGGGTTATCTCAACCTGTCGCGCCTGGTGTCGCGTGCGTGGCGCGACGGCCAGCACAGCGGCCGCGCGATGGTGGATGCCGCGTGGCTCACGCCGGAAGTCACCAACGGCTTGATCGCCGTCCTCGGTCGCGAAAGCGAAGCCGGGCGAATCGCCGTGAACCAGGGCGTGGATATCGCGGCCATGCGCCTGCGTCCATTTGCGACGCAGATGGCCGATCGACTGTACCTGGAACTGACCCGCACCGGTCGCGAAGGCGAGGAAAACTGGAACGCCGCTGCGCTCGCACTCGCCGCGCAGCTTGAGCTTCCGGTGATCGCCAGCAACGACGTGCGCTTCCTCAAGCAGGAAGGTTTCGAATCGCACGAAGCGCGCGTGTGCATCAACCAGGGCCGCGTGCTCGGCGATCCCAAGCGTCCGCGCGACTACAGCGACCAGCAGTACCTGAAATCGCCCGAGGAAATGGAGGCGCTTTTTGCCGACATCCCCGAAGCGCTGGAAAACACCATCGAGCTCGCCAAGCGCTGCACGCTGGAGCTGAATTTCGGCACGTACTACCTGCCCGACTTCCCGGTGCCCGAAGGCCACGACCTGGCCAGCTACATCCGCGAAATTTCGCGCGAAGGCTTGAAGGAACGCCTGGCTTTTGCCGGCGTCGCTCCTGGCCGCACGCGCGAGGAATACGAAGCGCGCCTGGAACGCGAGCTGGACGTCATCATCAAGATGGGCTTCCCCGGCTACTTCCTGATCGTGGCGGACTTCATCAACTGGGGTAAGCAGAACGGCATTCCGGTGGGCCCGGGTCGTGGTTCGGGTGCGGGTTCGCTCGGGGCGTGGGTGCTGAAGATTACCGATCTGGACCCGATCCAGTTCGACCTGCTGTTCGAGCGATTCCTGAATCCCGAACGCGTGTCGATGCCTGACTTCGACATCGACTTCTGCATGGATCGCCGCGACGAGGTGATCGACTACGTCGCGCGCAAATACGGCCGCGACCACGTCAGCCAGATCATCACCTACGGCTCGATGGCGGCGAAGGCCGTGCTGCGCGACTCCGGCCGCGTGCTTGGCATGGGTTACAACGCGGTGGACCGCATCGCCAAACTCATTCCCGCGCGCCCGCTCGACCTCACGCTGCAATGCGCGCTGGGTCGTTCGGAGAAGGCGAAGAAAGAGCCCGACCGCATCGTCAAGGATTTCTGCGACCTCTACGAGCAGGACGAAGAAGCACGCACGCTGATCGATCTGGCGCTCAGCCTTGAAAGCCTGACGCGCGGCGTCGGCAAGCACGCCGGTGGCGTGGTGATCGGTCCCAAGCCGCTCACGGAATTCGCCCCGCTGTATTGCGAACCGGGCGGCGCGGGCGTCGTCACGCAATACGACAAGGACGACGTGGAAGCCGTCGGCCTGGTGAAGTTCGACTTCCTTGGCCTGCGCACGCTCACCATCATCGATTGGGCGGTGAAGGCCATCAACGCGCGTCGCGCAGCGACGGGCGAGAAGGAACTCGACATCGCGGCCATCGCCACCGATGACCCGGCCGCGTACGACCTGCTGAAGAAAGCGCAGACCGTCGCCGTGTTCCAGCTCGAATCCTCGGGCATGCAACGCATGCTCAAGGACGCGAAGCCCGACCGCTTCGAGGACATCATTGCGCTGGTGGCGCTGTATCGCCCCGGCCCGATGGACCTGATTCCCAGCTTCGTGGCGCGCAAGCACGGCCGCGAGGAAGTGATCTATCCCGACCCGCGCGTCGAGCCGATCCTGAAAGAGACCTACGGCATCATGGTCTATCAGGAGCAGGTGATGCAGATGGCGCAGATCGTGGGCGGTTACTCGCTCGGCGGCGCCGACCTGCTGCGTCGTGCGATGGGCAAGAAGAAACTCGAGGAAATGGCGAAGGAGCGCGCCAAGTTCCGCGAGGGCGCCGCCAAGGACGGTCTCACCGGCGAGAAGGCCGACGAGATCTTCGACTTGATGGAGAAGTTCGCGGGCTACGGCTTCAACAAGTCGCACGCCGCCGCCTACGCGCTGGTTTCGTATCACACCGCATGGTTGAAGGCGCACTACCCCGCCGAGTTCATGGCCGCGACGATTTCGTCGGACATGGACAACACCGACAAAGCGGTGACCTTCATCGACGAGTCCAAGGCGATTGGACTCACCGTGTTGCCGCCGGACGTCAATGCGTCCGAGTTCATGTTTGTCGCCGTCGAACCCAGGGTGATCCGCTACGGCCTCGGCGCCATCAAGGGCGTCGGTCAAGGTGCGTGCGAAGCGATTGCCGATGAGCGCCGTCGCAGCGGTGCGTACAAGGATCTCGCGGATTTCTGCCGTCGCGTGGATTCGACCAAGCTCAACCGTCGCGTGCTCGAAGCGCTGATTCTTTCCGGCGCGCTCGATGCGCTGGCACCCAATCGCGCCAGCCTGATGACGCAGCTGCCGAACGCCATGAAGGCGGCGGACCAGCACCTGAAGAACAAGCAATCCGGCCAGAACGACATGTTCGGCGCGAGCATGTCCATTGGAAGCGGGGGAAATACCGCGCCGACCGTGGAAGTGGACCTGCCGGTGGTGGCCGACTGGCCGCTCGAACAGAAACTGCAAGGCGAGCGCGACACGCTCGGCCATTACCTTTCCGGCCATCCCACCGATCCGTGGAAGGACGAGCTGGCGCAGCTTTCCACCTGCCCGCTGGGCGAGATCGGCGACCGCTACCAGCCACCCAAGCCGCGCAAGAACGACGACGGTGACAGCAACCGCTTCCGCCGCGGTCCGGATACACCGTGGACGGTGGCCGGCATGGTCACCGGCGTGCGCAAGCGCGGTGACAGCGACGCCTTTGTGCGCCTGGAAGACGGCACCGGCATCATCGAGGTGAGTTTCTTCGGCGAGCTGTACCAGCAGATCGCCCCGATGCTGACGCGCGATCAGATGCTGGTGGTCGAAGGCGGCCTGCGCATCGACGACTTCTCCGGCGGCGGCTTCGCCCTGCGCGCGCGCAGCGCCTACACCCTTGGCGACGCCTGCCGTCGCTTCGCGCGCCTGCTGCGTTTAAAACTGAATGGCGTGAATGCTGGCCTGGTCGACGACCTGCGCCGCACGCTGTCCGGCTACCGCGGAGGCCGCGCCAGCGTCATCCTCCACGGCTATCACAACGCCCTTGCACAGGCCGACCTGGAGCTGGGCGAGGAGTGGCGCGTGGATGCCATTCCCGAGCTGTTGCGGGCCATTCGCGCCGTCTCCGGCGTGGAGGCTGCCAAGCTTCGCATCGTGAAGACGGACGACCGCCCGCGCGGCGATTGAGTCGCCGCCGGTCTCAATCACTCTTGCTCGTCATTCCGGCGCAGGCCGGAATCCAGGGCGTTAGCGCTTGGTCTTCGCGGTGCCCCTCAGCAGCTCTCTCGCGAAGACTGGTCGTCAGGCAACTGGATTCCGGCCTGCGCCGGAATGACGAGCAGGAAGCGCGTCTTCACTCTTTCCTCACCCCCATACGCCCCCGTTTCCGCGATTTTTCCCAGATCGGTATACTGGCGCGCTTCCGGTTATGAACTGCACCGAATGAATCCCAACTTCCTCGATTTCGAACAACCCATCGCCGAACTGGACGCGAAGATTGAAGAGCTTCGCCACGCCAGTCACGGGCAGGCGTTCAACATCGACGAAGAAGTCGGCCGCCTGCGCGAGAAGCTGAAGCTCAAGACCAACGAGATCTTCCGCAACCTCACGCCGTGGCAGGTGACGCAGCTGTCGCGTCATCCGGGTCGTCCTTACACGCTCGATTACATCAGCGTGATGTGCGACGAATTCCACGAGCTGGCCGGCGACCGCGCCTATGCGGACGATGCCGCCATCGTGGGTGGCCTGGGTCGCATCAACGGCCGTTCGGTGATGATCATCGGCCACCAGAAGGCACGCGATACCAAGGGCAAGGTGCGCCGCAATTTCGGCATGCCGCGTCCCGAGGGTTACCGCAAGGCGCTGCGCCTGATGAAGATGGCCGAGCGTTTCGGCCTGCCGCTGATCACGCTGATCGACACTCCTGGCGCCTACCCCGGCGTCGGCGCCGAAGAGCGCGGCCAGTCCGAAGCCATTGCCCGCAACCTGCTGGAAATGGCGGACCTGAAAACGCCCATCGTCTGCACCGTGATCGGTGAAGGTGGTTCCGGCGGCGCACTCGCCATCGGCGTGGGTGACCGCACGGTGATGCTCCAGTACTCCACTTACTCGGTGATTTCGCCGGAAGGCTGCGCGTCCATCCTGTGGAAGAGCGCCGAGAAAGCCAAGGACGCCGCCGAAGCGCTGGGCCTCACCGCCCCGCGCCTGCTGGAGCTGGGCCTGATCGACAAGGTCGTGCGCGAACCGCTGGGCGGCGCCCATCGCAACCCGCATTCCATGGCAGTGCGCCTGAAGGCCGTACTGCTCAACCAGCTCGACGAGCTGGAAGCGCTGCCGATGCAGGATCTGCTGGACCTGCGCTACAAGCGCCTGCGCGGCTACGGCGCCTACACCGAGTAAGCCTGCATGAGCGTGCGCAGGCTCGACCACGTCAACCTGCGCGCGCCGGCCAACCTCATCGAGCAGGTGCGGCGCTTTTACGTCGATGTGCTGGGTTTCGAGGAAGGTCCGCGTCCACCGGTTCGTTCACGTGGCCATTGGCTTTATGCCGGCGGCGCACCGCTGCTTCATCTTTCCATCATCGAAGACGAACACCGCGCGCCCGCACCCACCGGCTGGATCGCCCATGTCGCGCTCGCCTGCGATGACCTGACCGCCATGCGCCAACGCCTCGACCACGCCGGCGTGGCCTACCGCATCGGCGGTTCACCGGAACAGGTGCAGTTGTTTCTGCTCGATCCCGCGGGCATCACCGTGGAACTCAACTTTGCTGCCGGCGCGGCCTGAGCGCATCACGTCACCGCCCGCTCACACGCTCGCGCTACCATCCGCGGCAACGCCGCCCGGAAACGCGTCCATGGCCAACGAACACGCCACCAAGCTTGCCGTTCTCATCGACGCCGACAACGCGCAACCGACCATTGCGGAACCGCTGCTCGCCGAAGTAGCCAAGTACGGCACGGCGCACGTCAAGCGCGCCTATGGCGATTGGACGTCCAATCACCTCAAGGGATGGAAGGAACAGCTGCTCACGCAGTCCATCCAGCCGATCCAGCAATTCGGCTACACCAGCGGCAAGAACGCGACCGATTCGGCCATGATCATCGACGCCATGGACCTGCTGTATTCGGGGCGTTTCGATGGTTTTTGCATCGTCTCCAGCGACAGCGATTTCACGCGACTGGCGGCGCGCATCCGTGAATCGGGATTGATCGTCTACGGCTTTGGCGAGCGCAAGACACCCGACCCGTTCGTCGCGGCGTGCGACAAGTTCGTCTACACCGACATCCTGATTGCCAAGCCCGACGAGGAGCAGCCGCTCAAGCCGCGTACCGCTGCCCAGCTCAAGCAGGATTCCAGCCTGGTGAACCTGCTTCGCAATGCGGTGGAAGCGTCGTCGGACGACGATGGATGGGCAACGCTGAGCGGCGTGGGCTCCATTGTCACCAAGCAGCGCCCGAACTTCGATGCACGCAGTTATGGCTACAACAAGCTCAGCGAACTCATCACTGCGACCACACTGTTCGAGATCGACCGGCGCAGTCCCGGTGATGGACGTCCCAAGGTGATCTACGTGCGCAACAAGGGCAAGAAAGCCACCACCCGTGAGTAAGCTGATCGATACCCTGCAACGCGCCCTGCACGAGCAGTCGCAAGGCGAACTGTGCGTGGCCTACAGCGGTGGCCCCGACTCCACCGCGTTGCTGCACGCGCTGTCGCAACTGCCCGCGGCCCGAGCTCGCGGATTGCGCGCGTTGCATGTGGATCACGGGCTTCACGCCGACAGCCACGCCTGGGCCAGTCACTGTCGACAGCTCGCACACGAATGGGGCGTGATGTGCCTGGTGATGCGCGTGGACGTGGATCATGCGCGCGGCTATGGACTGGAAGCGGCGGCGCGTGAGGCGCGTTATCGCGTGTTTGCCGCCGCGCTGAAGCACGACGAGCACTTGTTGCTGGCACATCATCGAAACGACCAGGTCGAAACCGTGCTGCTGAAATTGCTGCGCGGTGCCGGCCCGGAAGGCCTGGGTGGCATGCGCGCCATGCGTCGACTTGGCCAGGGCATGCTGTGGCGCCCCTTGCTCGAGACGCCACGCGATGTATTGCGCGACTACGTGGCGCAGCACGAACTGCCGTGCATCGATGATCCGTCGAACAACGATGCGCGCCTTTCGCGCAACTTCCTCCGTCACGAGATCCTGCCGCGCCTGAGCCAGCACTGGCCGCAGGCGGAGGATTCAATCGTGCACAGTGCGCGGCTCCATCGTTCGGCTGCCGACGCACTGGAACGGCAATGGCGCATCGAACAAGCGCGCCTGCTCGATCCGCACAGCGGCAGTCTCGATGCCCATGGCTGGCTGGCCC
>NZ_QAVX01000021.1 GCF_003121485.1 Dyella sp. C11
CGTCGACAGAGGTCAGCAGGAGTAAGTAGTTCGGCAGCGTCAGTTGTTTAAAAGTGACCGCCCCCCGATGTCCTCCCATGCCCTGACCGCCCTGTCGCCGCTGGCCGGCCGCTACGCCAGCAAGGTCGAAACGCTGCGCCCCATCTTCAGCGAGTTCGGACTCATGCACCGCCGCGTGCATGTGGAAATCGAGTGGCTGCTCGCGCTGGGCGCCGACAAGGGCATCGAAGAGCTGCCGGCTTTCACCAGCGAGCAGGTCGCCAAGCTCAAGGGCATCTCGGCTGATTTCAGCGTGGATGACGGCGCGCGTATCAAGACCATCGAGGCCACCACCAATCACGACGTGAAAGCGGTGGAGTACTTCATCAAGGAGCGCATCGGCAACGATGCCTCGTTGGCGCAGGCCAAGGAATTCGTGCACTTCGCCTGCACCAGCGAAGACATCAACAATCTTTCCTACGCGCTGATGCTGCGCGACGCACGCGACCAGGTGCTGCTGCCGGCGTTCGACGGCATCATCGCCAGGCTGCGCGAACTGGCGCATGCCAATGCCGGCCTTCCGATGCTTTCGCGCACGCATGGCCAGACCGCTTCGCCGAGCACGCTGGGCAAGGAGCTGGCCAATGTGGTGGCGCGCCTGGAGCGCCAGCGCAAGCAGCTCGCTGCGGTGGAAATTCCCGGCAAGATCAATGGCGCCGTGGGCAACTACAACGCGCATGCCATCACGTATCCGGAACTCGACTGGCGCGGCTTCTCGCAACGCTTTGTGGAAAGCCTGGGCCTGGACTACAACCCGTACACCACGCAGATCGAACCGCATGACGGCGTGGCCGAGTATTGCGACGTCGTGCGTCGCGCCAACATCATCCTGATCGACTTGGCCCGCGACATCTGGGGCTACATTTCGCTGGGCTACTTCAAGCAGGCACTGAAGGCAGGCGAAGTCGGTTCCTCGACCATGCCGCACAAGGTCAACCCGATCGACTTCGAGAACGCCGAAGGCAATTTCGGTCTCGCCAATGCCCTGCTCGGCCACTTCGCCGAAAAGCTGCCGATCAGCCGCTGGCAGCGCGACCTCACCGATTCCACCGTGCTGCGCGCGCTGGGCACGGCGTTCGGTCACACCATGGTGGCGCTGGAATCGCTGAAGAAGGGCCTGGGCAAGCTCACGGTGAACGCCGACCGCCTTGCCGCCGATCTCGACGCCAGCTGGGAAGTGCTGGCCGAAGCCGTGCAGACAGTGATGCGTCGCTACGGCCTGCCGGAACCGTACGAGCAGCTCAAGGCGCTCACGCGTGGCCAGGGCATCACCAAGGATTCCATGCGCACCTTCATCACCGGCCTGGATCTGCCGGCCGATGCCAAGCAGCGCTTGCTCGACCTGACGCCGGGCGGTTACATCGGCCTGGCCGAGCCGCTCGCCAAGGACATCTAAGCGTCCGTCGGCAAGCTGACTACACAAGGGCCGCGCAACCATGCGCGGCCCTTGGTTTTTTCAGGCTGCCTTGAGCAAGCCTTCCGCCTGCATCGCCGCCTGCACAGCCGGGCGTTCGGCCACGCGTTGCTGGAACGCCAGGATGGCCGGGAAATCCGTCAGGTCGAAGCTGACGTGCTTGGCCCAGTTGGTGACGGTGAACAGATAAGCATCCGCTGCAGAGAAGCGGTCGCCTACCAGCCACTCATGCTTGGCCAGATGCTGTTCGAGCAAGGCATAACGCTTGTGCAGGTATTCCTTGCGCTCTTCACGCACAGCATCCGGCGTATCGGGCTTGAACAACGGCGAGTAGGTCTTGTGCAGCTCGGAGTTGATGTAACCCAGCACTTCCTGCAGTCGATAACGCGCCACGGTGCCATTCGCCGGTGCGAGCCCGCTCTCGGGCTTGAGATCGGCAAGGTACTGCACGATGGCCGGGCCTTCGGTCAGCAACTCGCCGTTGTCGAGTGCGAGCGCCGGCACGTAGCCCTTGGGGTTGATCTGCCAGAAATCTTCACCCTGGGCCGTGCGTTTGGCCTTCGTGTCGACCTTCTCCAGCTCGATGGGAATGCCGGCTTCCAGGGCAACGATATGCGGCGACAGCGAGCACGCGCCCGCAGCGTAATAGAGCTTCATGGTGATTCTCCGTGGGGACAGGAACAACGCGATCCACATTCGCGCGGGCCACGGATGCTAGGCCACCATGGTTACTGTTGGATACCACCTAACCGGGCGTAACCTTTAAAATCCGGTAACCGTTTGGTTATCGGACGCACCCGGAAAACACGCCATGGGCCTGCCCGTACGCAAAAGCAAAGTCACCCCGCCACCCACCTGCCCGCTCAGCGAAGTGCTGCGCTTGCTGCGTGGTGCATGGGCACCCAACGTGATCTGGCAACTCAGCGGCGACGCACGCCGGTTCGGCGAATTGCGCCACGACATGCCCAGGATTTCCGCGCGCGTGCTGAGTGCGCGATTGCGTGAACTGGAGACGCGGGGCCTGGTGGCGCGACGCGTGCTGCACACATCGCCACCGTCGGCGGAGTATTCGCTTACACCCTTGGGGCGTGAGTTGCTGCCAGCGATCAATGCACTGGCGAGCGTGGGGACGAAGTTGATCGAGGAGTGGGAGGCGGATCAGCGGAAATTGGCGGTGGGGTAAGCGCCGCGATGTGACATCGAGGCGAGGTTGGCCCCTCGCCCCAGCCCTCTCCCCGGAGGGGAGAGAGAGCAAGAACGTCATTCGACCTCGTCGGAGCCTTCGTTGACGCCTTCGAACAGGAAGGTCGACAGATAGCGTTCGCCGGTATCGGGCAGCATCGCCAGCAGCACCGAACCTTCCGGCGCATCCTTCGCCACCTGCAGCGCGGCCGCCACGGTGGCACCCGCCGAGATACCGACGAAGATGCCTTCCTTCTGCGCCAGGTCACGCGAGGTGTCGCGCGCCAGCACGTCGTCGATGGGCAGGATCTTGTCCGCCACGTCGCGGTTCAGCACGGCGGGCACGAAATCCGGCGTCCAGCCCTGGATCTTGTGCGGCGCCCATTCCTTGCCCGACAACAGCGCGGCACCGGCAGGCTCGCTCGCGATGATCTTCACCTCGGGACGCGCCACCTTCAGCACCTCGCCCACGCCGGTAAGCGTGCCGCCCGTGCCCCAACCGGTAACGAAATAGTCCAGGCGCTTGCCGGCGAAATCGCGCAGGATTTCCGGTGCCGTCGTGTTGCGGTGATAGGCGGGGTTCGCCGGGTTCTCGAATTGGCTGGCCAGGAACCAGCCGTGCTTTTCAGCCAGTTCCTTCGCCTTGCGCACCATGCCACTGCCACGCTCGGCGGCCGGCGTCAGCACCACCTTGGCGCCGTAGGCACGCATCAGCTTGCGACGCTCGATGGAGAACGAATCGGACATCACCGCCACGAAGGGATAACCGCGTGCCGCACACACCGCCGCCAGCGCCACGCCCGTATTGCCGGATGTGGCTTCGACCACCGTCTGGCCAGGCTTCAGAACGCCGCGTTGCTCGGCGTCGATGATGATGGCGTAGGCGAGACGATCCTTCACCGAGCCAGCCGGATTGAACGCCTCGACCTTGGCATACAGCGTCACGTGCTTGGGCGCCAGGCGATGCAGGCGCACGACGGGCGTGTTGCCAATGGTGTCGAGAATGCTGTCGTAGATCATGAAGTAACTCCGGAACTCGGCAGGTAAAGGAAAGGCGCAAGCCGCGATGGTGCGCGCTTCAAGGGAAAAGTTGTGTCAAGCCGCGGCGGCCGCGGGCAAGGTAGCGGCCGGTACCGTCCCGATGGGCGCACTGCCGAACCATGACAGCGTCGTGGCGAGCGCGGCAACCTCGCCAACGATCAGCAACGCGGGAGAGCGCACGTTACTCGCCATCGCCTGCTCCACGACATTGGCCAGAGTGCCTACCACGATCCGCTGTTCCGGCCGTGAACCATTTTCGATAAGGGCGAACGGCGTGGTGGCGGCGCGACCGTGATCGATCAGGTTCTGGCGAATGGCCGAAAGCTCGCTGGTCCCCATGTAGAACGCCAGCGTCTGACGCTCCTGCGCAAGGGCTTGCCAATCGAGCGTATCGATGGAGTTCCTGCAATGCGCGGTGACCAGCCGGACCGATTGGGCATGCTCGCGATGGGTGAGCGGAATGCCCGCGTAAGCCGCGCAGGCCACGGCGGCCGTGATGCCCGGCACGACTTCATAGGGAATGCCATGGCTGCGCAGGAATTCCAGTTCCTCGCCACCACGTCCAAACACGAAGGGATCGCCACCCTTGAGCCGGACCACGCGCCGCCCGGCCCTGGCGTGCTCCAGCATCAAGGCGTGGATCTGATCCTGAGTGGCGTGATGGTTTCCCGCCTGCTTGGCGACTTCGATGCGCTCGGCATCGCGGCGTGCCAGCGCCAGCACGTCGATGCTCACCAGCCTGTCGTGAAGGATAACGTCGGCTTCGTTGAGCGCGCGCAATCCGCGCAGCGTCAGCAGCCCTGGATCGCCAGGACCTGCTCCCACCAGCAAGACCGAGCCTGCCGGCGTCGCCTCGGTAGCGTCCAGCAAGCGCTCGGCCGATGCCTCGGCCAGGGCCCATTGCCCGCGACGCAGCAGGCTTTGCACTGGGCTGCTCAATAGACGTTCGTAGAAACGCCGGCGCAACGAGACATCCGGCACGCGGGCCTTGATGTGCGCGCGCATGCGCGCCATCAACGTGGCCAGCGAACCGATCACGGGATCGAGCAGCACTTCCAGGCGTTCGCGTATCAGTCGCGCAAGCATCGGCGCGTGACCGCCACTGGAAATGGCGATGACCACCGGCGAACGATCAATCACGGCAGGTACGTGGAAGCTCGACGTTTCCGCGTCGTCAACCACGTTAACGAAGATGCGGCGTGCCTCGCCGAGCGCGGCCATGTGGCGATGAAGCGAGGCGTCCGATGTGGCAGCCACGACCAGCCATGCATGATCGAGCCAGTGGTCCTCGAACGTTCCGCGCCACCATTCAACGCGCCCCGCTTCGGCCCAACCTTGCAGTGCAGGACTAAGTTCAGGCGCCCCCACCACGACCTTCGCTCCGGCTTCGAGCAAGGCCGCCGCCTTGCGCTCCCCCACCACGCCACCACCCACCACCAGCACTTGGCGGCCGGACAGATCGGCGAACAGTGGGTAGAGCTTCATCGAACCTCAGGCTCCATGAGATGCAGGGACTTGGCCATCCAAAACTAGGCAGCGCCCTGTTTCCGTACAAATGATTTCTGCACTGGAAGATATGCCCCGGTGTTATAAGCCGCCCCGGCGATCTACCGGCATCACGAAGTATTGACGCAACGCAGCAACGGCTGTATAGACGTCTAATTGTCACCGCTTCGTTACGGTAAATCATGGATCGCCATCGCCAGCCGCCGGAAACCGCTCCGCATGCCTGCAAACGCAGGGCATCGGCCTGCGGGGTTGCGCGATGTATCCGCAGCGCGCCCCTGAGCCCTTCCTCTCTCGCCTGCCTGTGGAACCCGATCCATGACGCTGACCCAGCTCCGCTACCTCGTCGCCATCGCTGATGCCGGCCTGAACATCACCCTCGCCGCGGAACGCGTGCACGCCACGCAACCGGGCCTGAGCAAACTGCTGCGCCAGCTCGAAGACGAACTCGGCTTCCAGCTGTTCCATCGCAAGGGGCGCAGCCTGCATGCCATTACGCACGCCGGCACGCACGTGCTGGAGCGCGCACGCATCATCCTTGCCGAAGCGGCCAACATTCGCTCGATCGCCGCGAACCTGCGCAACGAATCGCGCGGCACGCTGCGCATTGCCACTACCCATACGCAAGCGCGTTTCGCGCTGCCTTCGGCGGTGGCGGCGCTCAGTCGCAGCTATCCGCAGGTCAGCGTGCATCTGCAGCCGGTAAGCGATTCGGACGTGATGTCGCTGCTTGAAGGTGGCCAGGTGGATCTGGCCATCGTCAGCACGGCAGCCGGTGCCCCGCCACCGAACGGCATCGCGCTGCCCGCCTACCGCTGGAACCGCACCATCGTGGTGCCGAAGGATCATCCGCTGGCACGGCAGAAACAGTCGCCGACGCTGGCACAACTCGCCGCGCATCCGCTGATCAGCTACGACTCCTCGCTGAAGCCGGAATCGTCGCTGGTTCGCGCATTTCAAAGTGCCGGGCTCGACCCGCAGATCGTGATGACGGCAAGCGATGCGGACCTGATCAAGACCTACGTGCGCGAAGGCCTGGGCATCGGCGTGCTCGCCGAGATGGCGTATCAGCCGGAACACGATACGGATCTGCGCGAACTGGGTGCGGACAGCCTGTTTGCCGGATGCACGACCTGGATCGTGTTGCGCCGTGAAAGTGTGTTGCGCGAATACGCGCTGGATTTCATCGGTGTGTTTGCACCACATCTGGAACGGCGTGCGGTGAGTCGGGCGCTGACGTCGGGGGGCGCGGGGACGTCGCAGTGGCCGGGGGTGCCGCATTGGCGGGATCGTAGGGTGCCGTTGAAGGTGGCGGAGCCGATGGTGGAGGCGCAGTAGGCGCTGCGTGCGGCGTTGCTCGGCTTTGCTGTGAATACGCGGGCGCTTGTACCTGCTTGTGCTGTCGCTTGCTTGTTCAGCCACCGCTTTATTCCCCGGCCGTCTTATTCCCTCACCATCTCTGTTCCGTCACCGTCCCTATCACCTCACCGTCATTCCCGCGAAGGCGGGAATCCAGTGACTTTGTCTTTGCTCTATCGCTCAATTGAAGCCATACCGCGACCTGGCTCGCCTGCCGCGGGCTTCCGACCTCCTGCCGGAGGCCGGGTTACTTTTCTTTGCTTGCCCAAAGATCCCACGGGACTAGCTTCGCGTCGAAAGTAACCAAAAGAAAAGGCACCCCGGATGACGCGCCTTCCGGGCTTTCAGCCCTCCAGGTCCGCGAGCGGGCTACGGGGTTTGTCGACAGGGCATCCTGCCCTGACGCCAAACTGGCTGGCATCCCTGCCAGCCACCCTGCGGGCTGATCCTTCACCCGCCCGCCGCTGTCATACGGGGACCCCGAAGGGCCAGAGCCAAGGCAGGAACCAAGGCCGAGCCAAGGCAAGAAGCAATGCAAGGTCAACACCAAAGGGGTCGACGCAGCGGCGCGATAAAAGCTGCGACGTCCCCTGTAGGAGCGCACCTTGTGCGCGACCGCGGCGCCACGCCGTTCCCGCTCCGTGGGCTTGTCGCGCACTAGATGCGCTCCCACAGCGACAGGAAAGGTTCTAGCGGATTGGCCCCTCACCCCAACCCTCTCCCCGAAGGGGAGAGGGAGCTTGGGTCGGCTTAGTTGTGTAGCAGACCTCTCGCCGCCAACAAATCAAGCACGTGGGTTGCCAATACGAGGGGATCACCGGCGCTGCCGTCGATGCGAACCTCCGGGGTTGTCGGTTCCTCATACGGATCGCTGATGCCGGTGAAATGCGAAATCACGCCCGCGCGTGCCTGCGCGTAAAGCCCTTTGCGATCCCGCGCTTCGCACACTTCCAGCGCGGTCGCCACATGGATCTCGATGAAGTCGCCGTGCGCTTCGACCAGGGAGCGCGCTTCTGCACGCGATTCGGCGTAGGGGGCAATCGGTGCGCATACGGCGATGCCGCCGTGGCGCACGATTTCGCTGGCGACGTAGCCAATGCGCGTGACGTTGGCGTGGCGATCCTCGCGTGAGAAACCCAGGCCACGTGACAGGTGTTTGCGTACTTCGTCGCCATCCAGCACGGTCACGGCCCGGCTGGTGCGCTCGAGCAGCTGTGCAATCACGGCCTGTGCAATGGTGGATTTGCCCGCACCCGACAGGCCAGTGAAGAAGAGAGCGAAGCCTCGCGTCGCCTGCGTCGGATGGCGTTCCCGCAGAATCTTCACCACTTCGGGGAACGAGAACCACGTGGGAATCTCGCTGCCTTCGTGCAGATGCCGCCGCAACTGCGTGCCGGAGATATCGCGTACTTCGTCGTCAGGCTGTACTTCGTTGGATGGCAGGTAGGTATCGCGATTGGCCACGTAGACCATCGCGGGAAACGGCACGATGCGTATGCCCAATTCATCCTGGTGACGCTCCAGCAGATGCTGGGCGTCAAACGGCCCGTAGAACGGCTTGCCGTTGGAATCATTCCCCGGACCGGCGTGGTCTCGGCCCACGATGAAATGGCTCGCGCCGTAATTCTTGCGAATGATGGCGTGCCACAGCGCTTCGCGCGGCCCACCCATGCGCATTGCCAATGGCAACAACGAGAGGCGCGCACTGTTGGCGGGGTATTGCGGCAGCAGCGCCTGATAGCAGCGCACACGCGTGTAGTGGTCGATATCACCCGGCTTGGTGCGTCCCACGGACGGTTGCACCAGCAGTTTCGCGCCAACCTGCTGCGCGGCGCGCAAGGTCAGTTCGCGATGTGCGCGATGCATGGGATTGCGTGTCTGGAAGGCGACGATGCGATGCCAGCCTTGCGCCTCGAACCATGCCCGAAGGCTTCGCGGCGTGTCGCGGAGCACCGTGAAATCGTAGTGCGACGGACTCTGGATGCCGCGCACGCGACCACCCAGATTCACCGGGCGATAGCGATCGAGCAATTCGGCCACGCCGGGATGCGCGCGGTCCACCGTGCCGAAAACCTCGAGCGCCTCAAGGTTTCGGTCCGGTCGATAGATGTCTTCCACTTGCAGCACGGCGAGCGGGACGCCCTGCACGTCGCGCAGCGCTACCTCACTTCCAGGCACCAGCTTTTCGGCGAAGGCTTCGCTGACATCCAGCGTGATGGGAATAGGCCACAGCGTCCCGTCCGCCAGACGCGCATCCGCCACCACGCTTTCGTAGTCGCGGCGCGTTAGAAACCCTTCCAGCGGGGAAAACGCACCGTTGAGCAGCAATTCCAGGTCGCATAGCTGGCGCGTATCCAGATCCACGCCCGGCAAGCCTGCGCTGCGTTGCTTGAGTTCGGCGGCTTCCTCAGCCGAAAGATACAACTCCTTCAGCACGCCGCCGTGCGGTGCGATCAAGGAAGGACGTTGGTCGTGTGCGACAGCATCGGACTGCGCGAGGGCGCTCTGGCTCATGGTCGGACTCTTTGTTTTATCGGGGCCGCATCCGGCGTCATGCGCTGGATGTCGTTGGTATGGGTCAAGCGAGGCCGTGAAGTCCGCATTCGCGTTTCAGGCCAAAAAACCGGGTGGCATCCACATCGGTGCCGGGTTCCCATCGGTGCGTGGTGTGCACGTCGCCGATCGAGATGTAGCCCTGGTCCCACAACGGGTGGTAGGGCAACCCGTGCTTGCGCAGGTACAGGCCCACATCGCGATCGTTCCAGTCGGCGATGGGATGGAATTTCCATCGACCATCGCGCCGCTCGGCAAACGGAATGGTGGCGCGCGTACGCGCCTGGCTGCGACGCAAGCCGGCAAACCACGTTCCCGCACCCAGATCACGCAGCGCGCGTTGCATGGGTTCCACCTTGCGCAACTGGTTGTAGCGGTCGATGCCGGCAACGCCCTGCTCCCACAGGCGGCCTTCGCGCGCCTCCAGCCAGGCAGGCGTTTCCGCCGCGCCGTACACCTTCAGGTTGAGCCGCAAGCGATCGCGCAGCTCGTCAATGAATCGGTAGGTCTCCGGGAAGAGGTAGCCGGTGTCGATCAGCACCACCGGCAGATCGGGGCGCTGGCGCGTCAGCAGATGAAGCGAAACGGCCGCCTGCGCGCCAAAGCTCGATGAAAGTACGTGCGCTCCCGGCGCATACGCCAGCGCCCACACCACACGTTGCTCCGCATCCAGGCCGGCCAGCCATGTGTTCAACTCATCGAGTGCACGAGTGTCGTGCTGGGCATCGTCAAGCAATGCCTGCTTCATGCCAGCACCTCCAGGGGAATGCCACGCGTGGGCGCGCCAACAACGCTGGTGCGCACCAGGAAATCGCCAAACCCTTCATCGATGGATCGCTCGGCGGCATAGCTCGCGAAAAGTGGCGACAACGCGTCGAGAATCCCCGCTTCGTCCACGTTTTCCCGATGCACCTGATTGAGCCGCTGTCCGCGGAAATCCGCGCCGAGTCGCAAGTCGTAACGCCCCGGTCCGCGGCCTACCAGGGCGATCTCGCCGAGGTACGGACGCGAGCAGCCGTTGGGGCAACCCGACAGGCGCAACAGGATGGGCGCATCACGCAGGCCATGGGTATCGAGCAAGGCCTCGAGTTTCGGCAGCAGATCCGGCAGGTAGCGCTCGGCCTCTGCCATGGCCAGGCCGCAGGTAGGCAACGCGACGCAAGCCACCGCGTGGCGCCGGATGCCGCTGTGCTGGCGATAACCATCGAGTCCGTGAGCCGCCACGATGGCGTCGATGGCATCGCGCCGATCGGCGGAAACGTTGGCGACAATCACGTTCTGATTGCAGGTCAGGCGAAAGTCGCCCTCATGCACGTTCGCCAGTTCACGCAATCCGGTAAGCCAGCGTTGCTCGCCCACATCGGCCAGGCGCCCCGCTTCGATCTGCAGCGTGAGATGCCAGCGGCCGTTCTCGCCTTCGATCCAGCCATAGCGATCGCCGTTGTGCTCGAAGCGAAACCCGCGTCCCGGCTCCAGCGTAAAACCCAGTCGCTGTTCCAGCTCGGCCTTGAAAGCGTCGAGGCCACGGTGATCGATGGTGTACTTCAGTCGCGCATGTTTGCGTTCGCTGCGATTGCCCCAATCGCGCTGCACGGCGACGATGGCTTCCGATGTCGCCAGCAGGCGCTCGGGCGGAACAAACCCGATCACACTGGCCAGGCGCGGATACGTGGTGGGATCGCCATGCGTCGCGCCCATGCCACCGCCAATGGCGACATTGAAGCCCTTCAGCTCGCCGTGCTCGATAATGGCGATGAGGCCCAGGTCCTGGGCGAATACGTCGACATCGTTGAGCGGCGGAATCGCCAGCCCGATCTTGAATTTGCGCGGCAGATAGGTGCGGCCGTACAGCGGTTCCTCGTCTTTCGGCTCGCCTATCAGCGGCTCGCCATCCAGCCAGATCTCGTGATACGCCTTCGTGCGGGGAGACAACTCCTCTGAAAGACGTGTCGCCCACTCGTAGGCCAGCGCATGCCCGGAGGATTCGACCGGATTGGCCGTACTCACCACGTTGCGCACCACGTCACCGCAGGCAGCGATGGTGGTGGCCAAAGCATCATGGATGGCGGCGATGGTGGGCTTGAGCTTCTGCTTGATGATGCCGTGCCACTGGAACGTCTGGCGCGTGGTAATGCGCAGCGTGCCGTTGGCGTACTCGCGCGCAAGACGATCGAACACCAGCCACTGCGTCGGCGTGATCACGCCGGATGGAAGACGGGCGCGCAGCATGAAGGAATACGCCGGCTCCAGCTTCTGCTTGCGGCGTTCTTCGCGCAGGTCGCGATCGTCCTGCTGGTAGCTGCCGTGGAATTTCAGCAGCTTGTTGTCGTCATCGCTGATGGCATGGGTGACCGGGTCGCGCAGGCCATCGGCAATGGTGCCGCGCAACTGGCGACTGGCGTTCTTGATGCGTTCGAAATCGGAAAGCGTCGTCATGTCAGTACACGTCGCGGGCGTAGCGCCCCTGCTGGAGAAGCGCGGATAGCCATTCCCTGGCCTGTTCGTGCGATTGGCCGCCGTGCGTCACCGCCACGTCGACAAGCGCGGCGTGCACGTCTTTCGCCATCTGGTTTGCGTCGCCGCACACGTAAAGGTGCGCGCCGTCCTGAAGCCAGGCATAGAGTTCGCGCCCCTGCTCCCGAATGCGTTGTTGCACATAGACCTTGGCATCGCCGTCGCGCGAAAACGCCAGGTCAAGCCGATCCAGCGATCCGTCGCGCAACGCCGCCTGCCATTCGATCTGGTAGAGGAAATCGCGCGGGAACTGACGGTTGCCGAAGAACAGCCAGTTGCGCCCGTCGGCGCCGGTTTCGCGGCGCTCCTGCACGAACGCACGAAACGGTGCCACGCCCGTGCCGGGGCCGATCATGATCACGTCGCGACTTGCGTCTTTGGGGAGACGAAAGGGTTCGTTCTCTTCGATGAAGACAGGCAGGCGTTGATCGTCGCCAGCGCCTCCAATGAACGACGAAGCGGCACCCCAATGACGCTCGCCATGCGCCAGGTAATCAACCACGGCCCCGGTCAGGTGCACTTCGTCGCCGACCGCCTTCTGGCTGGAAGCAATCGAGTACAACCGTGGCGTCTGCGGGCGCAGCGTGGACACCAGTTCCTCCGCCGACCACGCGGCGGGATGTTGGCGCCAAAGGTCGATCGGCTGTTGATCGGCAAGCAGCGTCGCCAGTCGTGAGGCCTGATCCGAACGCAGTACGTTGGCCAGTTCACTGTCGCCGCTCGCGTCGGCAACCGCCGCGATCAGCGGCCGGCTGAGACGCGTGAGTTCACGCTCGTGACTCAACCAGCGACGCAGCGGAAGTTCCTTGCCGTCGTGCCGTACTGGCTGCTCGCCGTCCAGCTTCAGCACCGACAGCCATTGATCGACAAGCGCGGCGGGATTTTCCGGCCATACGCCCAGGGCATCGCCGGGTTCGTAATGGAGACTGGAACCTTCCAGCGACAGCTCCACATGGCGGATGTCGCGCCCTGCGTCGCGCGCCACGATGGCCTGGTTGTCCAGCACCGATGCCGCGAAAGGACGCTCGCGCGTATGGCTGGCACGCGACGGCACCGGCTGCAAGGTGGCGACGCGGGCAACAGGCGTGGACGCACCCAGCGCCTGCCTGGCTTGTTCCAGAGCGCGTTCGGACCACGGCCCGGCAACGGCATCGACGTCCACGTCGGCCTCGCCCAAAGGTGCCAGGCGCGTACCGCCAAGTTCGGCGAAGCGCTCATCCAGCTGGCGGCCGATGGCGCAGAACTGCGGATAGCTCGAATCGCCAAGACCCAGCACGCTGTAGCGCAGGCCGGGCAGCTTGGGCGCGCGCTTGCCCAGGATGAACTCCACCAGGCCACGCGCGTCATCGGGTGGCTCAGCGTCACCCTGGGTGCTGATCACGACGACAAGGTGGGTTTCCTTGGCAAGGTCCCGCTGTGCGTAGCCGTCGGCGCGCACCAGCCGCACTGACAATCCTGTCGCCTCGGCACGGGCGGCGAGCTGCGTGGCGATGCGCTTGGCCTGCCCGGTCTGGCTGCCGTAGAGAACGGTGAGTCGATCGCCCACGGCCTTGGCTGTCGGGGGAAGCACACCACCTCGTTGAGCCCGTTCAGCCCGTGCCGCGCTCCATGCAGCGATCCAATAGAGCTCTGCAGGCCCCAGGCCATCGGCCAACCGCTCCAGCGCGGACAGCTTGTCACCGTCGAGGGAGGCCAGACCGGTTTGCGTTGCGACGACGGCGTTCACTGTCCACCTTTGGACGTCCAGACATCTGGATAGCCAAAGTAGTCATATCGTTTTGTCATGTGAAAGGACGTGTCGGCATAACCACATGTCCGGGCACTTATTTCCCATCACGTGCGGGCACCGCTTAGACTGGCCCGGACTTTGCTACCTTGCGGTTCATGCCCACGGATTTCCTCACCTCCGCCGCCATCGGCGTGCTGGCCCAACTTGTCGATGGCGCGCTGGGCATGGCCTATGGCGTCACCTCGGCGGCGTTGCTGTTGGCGCTGGGCCTTCCGCCGGCCATGGCGAGTGCGAGCGTGCATTACGCGGAAACGTTCACCTGTGGCGCTTCCGGCGTCAGTCACCTGGTGGCCGGCAACGTGCTCAAGCGGCTGTTCTGGGCGCTGGTGGTTCCCGGCGCCATTGGCGCCACCATCGGCGCCTACGTGGTGAGCCACGTGCCGGCACTGTGGATGAAGCTGGCGCTCACACCCTATCTGATCGGCATGGGCCTGTTCCTGTTGTTTCGCCGCCAGCCCCGCCAGCGGCTGCACGAGGAGACCCCCAAGGTCAGCCGCCCACTGGGCCTGGTCGCCGGCTTCGCCGACGCGGTGGCTGGCGGCGGCTGGAGCGCCCTTACGGTTCCCACCCTGGTGGCCCGCGGCGTGCGTCCCCGCATGGTCATCGGCACGGTGCACCTGGCCAAGTGCGTGGTGAGTGCGGTGGCCAGCATCAGCTTCTTCGTCCATGTGGGATTCCCGCAGGGCGCCTCGGTGCTGGGGCTGATTGCCGGCGGCGTGGTGGCCGCGCCACTGAGTGCCCTGCTAGCCCGTCGCATGCCACCCCGCGTAGCCACTGTTCTGGCTGCGCTGGCCGTGCTGGCCATCGGCATCAATAACATCGCGCACACCTTGCTGGTTCACTGACCGGCATCAACGGGAGCGTCATCGCATTCGCTTAGAATGGCGCAATGACCTCACCATCCAGCCTCCCCATCGAAGTCCGCGGCAGCGCCAAGCAGCCGCTGGGCATGAGTCCCGCGCAGTTCCTGCGCGATTACTGGCAGAAGCGCCCGCTGCTGATCCGCCAGGCCTTCCCCGATTTCGTCTCGCCGATCGAACCCGATGACCTCGCCGGCCTCGCGATGGAAGAAACCGCGCTGTCGCGGCTGATCATCCACGACGAAAACCGCGATCGATGGAAGGTAAAGACCGGTCCGTTGACCGAGAAGGACTTCGCCAGCACGCCCAACAAGAACTGGACCCTGCTGGTGCAGGACGTGGACAAGTGGGACGCCGACGTGGCCGGCCTGCTGGAGCACTTCACCTTCCTGCCCAGCTGGCGCGTCGACGACATCATGATTTCGTACGCCGAACCGGGTGGCGGCGTGGGCGCGCACGTGGACCAGTACGACGTGTTCCTGTTGCAGGGCCTTGGCCAGCGTCACTGGGCGATCGACACCAACCCGGATGCACCCAAGGATTTCCGCCCCGACGTCGAGCTCAAGCAACTGGCCACGTTCGACCCCGACCATGAATGGCTGCTCGAACCGGGCGACATGCTTTACCTGCCGCCGGGCGTGCCACACGACGGCGTCGCCTTTGGCGGCCCGTGCCTGACCCTCTCGCTGGGCATGCGCGCGCCCTCGCGGGCCGAACTGACCGGCGACCTGGCCGATTACCTCGCCGAGCGCCTGCCCGACGAACTGCGCTACACCGACCCCGACCTCGCTCCGGCCAAAGCCGCTGGCGAAATCGACAAGGCGGCCCTGACCCGTCTGCGCGAGGCGATGCCATTCGCCGCCGCGCTGGACGATGTCACCCTCACCGACTGGTTCGGCCGCTTCATCACCCGCTATCGCAGCGCGCAGATGCCGGTTCCTCCCGAAAAGGAAGTGACCTCCAGTGCGCTGGGCAAGCAGCTCGAGGGCGGCGCGTCCCTGCTTCGCCATCCCTGGGCCCGCATGGCGTGGGCACGTGGCAAGCGAGGCGCCACGCTGTTCGTGAACGGACATGCCTACCCGGCCGCCGCCAGGCTGGCGGAGCAACTGTGCGGCGAACGCGAATTCACGCCCGGCCAGCCCATCGCCGAGGACGAACTGGCCTTGCTGCTCGCCCTGGTCAACGACGGCCACTTGATCGCCCGCAAGGGAAAGCGCCGATGACCGAACGGGACGCCGCCGACGATGCAGCCAAGGGCCGCGAAGGCGTGCTGGACGCCAGCGATCGTGTGCAACTGGCAGCTGCCCGGCTGCAGCTGCTGGTCGAGGCGCGCCACCGCATCGCCATCTACCAGCCTGCGCTTTCGGACGACGTCTACGGCTCGACCCCGGAACTGGCGGAGCTGCGTCGCCTCGCTACCTCGGGACGTGGCGCGGAGATCCGCCTGATCCTGCACGCGCCGGAAGACGCGCTGCGCGACAACCATCGCCTGATCGCCCTGGCCCAGCGCCTGCCCAGCGCCGTGCTGGTGCGCACGCCGCAGGAAGACGTGGATCTTGCCTACGCCTCGTCCTACCTGCTCACGGACCAGGGCGGCTACCTGTTCCAGCCGGACGCTCGCCGCGCCGACGGCCGCGCCTCGCTGGCCGATCGCGCCGCACACGCGCCCCTGATGCAGCATTTCAATGAGGTGTGGGAGCGCTCGGCCCGGGCCACCGCGTGGTCGCCACTGGATCTCTAGCCACAGGCTGAACGGGAAGCCATTTGCCTGCATGGCGTGTCATGGCACGGCAAAACGAACGCTTCACCGTAGAAATCCGCGACCTACGACGATGGTCGATACCCCTGAACTCGAAATATCGACCATCGTCCCCATCTGAATGAGGTCTTTTGGGTTGCCGCGTCGCAGCAGCCCAAGGCTATAATTAACGGGATTTTTCCCAGCCATCCGGCCAACCCCGGTCGGACCGGCTGCATGCTTCCCTTCCTCACCGGTGGTGACGTGAGCACTAATCTGATTCGCGAGTTCTTCGATTCCTCCCAGCTCGCCGGCGGCAACGCCGATTACGTTGAACAGCTCTATGAAGCGTGGCTGGCCGACCCTTCGTCGGTCGAAGCCACCTGGAGCAAATACTTCGAGACTTTCAAAGGCCGCGAGTCGGGGGACGTGCCCCACTCTGCGGCCATTGCGCGTATAGAGGCCGCACAAAAGCAGCGTCGCAACGGCGTTGCCGTCGCTGCCGGCCCGGTTGATGACGCCCACGCCCGCAAGCAGGCCGGCGTGCTGCGCATCCTCACCGCGTACCGCTCGCGCGGTCACCTCGCCTCGAACCTCGACCCGCTCGGACTGGCCGAGAAGCTGCCGGCGCCGGATCTGGAACCCTCGTTCCACGGTCTGTCCGATGCCGACCTGGATACCGAGTTCGATTGCGGCAACTTTGCCGGTGGCGGCCAGCGCATGAAGCTGCGCGACCTGCTGGCTCGACTGAAGAAGGTGTACACCAACACCCTCGGCGTCGAGTTCATGCACATCAGCAACCATGAGCAGCGCAACTGGATCTACACCCGTCTTGAGCAGGCCAACGGCAATGCCGGCCTGGATGCCGCCGGCAAGAAGCGCATCCTCGCCGAGCTGACCGCCGCCGAGGGCCTCGAGCGCTACCTGCACACCAAGTACGTCGGCCAGAAGCGCTTCTCGCTGGAAGGCGGCGACAGCCTGATCCCGATGGTGGACGACATGGTCCGCGCCGCCGGCGACAACGGCATCAAGGAAGTCGTGATCGGCATGGCCCACCGCGGCCGCCTGAACATGCTGGTAAACATCCTCGGCAAGCCGCCGCGCACGCTGTTCAACGAATTCGAAGGCAAGTGGGATCACCCGGATGATCCGGCCCACTCCGGCGACGTGAAGTACCACATGGGTTTCTCCGCCGACGTCAAGACGCCGAACGGCGGCACGCACGTGGCGCTGGCGTTCAACCCGTCGCACCTTGAGATCGTCAACCCGGTGGTGGCCGGTTCGGTGCATTCGCGCCAGATCCGTCGCCGCGACACCGAGCGCAAGCAGTCGATGGCCGTCATCGTGCACGGCGACTCGGCGCTGGCCGGCCAGGGCGTGAACATGGAACTGTTCAACATGTCCCAGGCCCGCGGCTTCAAGATCGGCGGCAGCCTGCACATCGTGGTGAACAACCAGGTGGGCTTCACCACGTCCAACCCGCAGGACACCCGTTCCACGCTGTACTGCACCGACCTGGCCAAGATGGTCAACGCGCCGGTGTTCCACGTGAACGGCGATGATCCGGAAGCCGTCATCCAGGCCACGCGCCTGGCGTACGACTTCCGCAAGCAGTTCCGCAAGGACGTGGTCATCGACCTGGTGTGCTACCGCCGCCATGGCCACAACGAAGCCGACGAGCCGTCAGCGACGCAGCCGGTGATGTACCAGATCATCCGCAAGCGTCCGACCACGCGCGATCTCTACGCGCAGGAACTGGTCAAGCAGGGCGTGATCGCCGAAGGCGACGGCCAGAAGATGTTCGAGGACTACCGCGCACGCCTGGAAGCCGGCGAGCCGATGACCGAGCTGACCACCGCGCTCATCAAGGACATCGAAGTGGACTGGGACAAGTTCATCGGCGGCAAGCTGACGAACGACACCCACACGGGTTACTCCAAGCAGCGCCTGGTGGAACTGGCCAACCAGATCCTGGTGACGCCCAAGGACATGACGCTGCAGTCGCGCGTGGCCAAGATCTATGAAGATCGCGCCAAGATGGCTTCCGGCGAACAGGCCGGTGACTGGGGCTTCGCCGAGAACCTGGCCTACGCCACGCTGATCGACGAGAACTACAACCTGCGCCTGGTCGGCCAGGACGTGGGTCGCGGCACGTTCTTCCATCGTCATGCCGTGCTGCATGACCAGAAGACCGGCTACACCTACATGCCGCTGGCCAACGTGCGCGATGGCGCCGACGTCGAAGTGATCGACTCGCTGCTCAGCGAAGAAGCGGTCATGGCGTTCGAATACGGCAGCGCCACCACCGATCCGTACACCATGCACATCTGGGAAGGCCAGTTCGGCGACTTCGCCAACGGTGCGCAGGTGGTGATCGACCAGTTCATCAGCTCGGGCGAGTCCAAGTGGAATCGCCTGTGCGGTCTGGCGCTGTTCCTGCCGCATGGCTACGAAGGCCAGGGTCCGGAGCACTCCTCCGCCCGCCTTGAGCGCTTCCTGCAGCTGTGCGCCATGGAGAACATGCAGGTCTGCGTGCCCACCACGCCGGCGCAGGCGTTCCACATGATCCGCCGCCAGATGGTGCGCCCGACGCGCAAGCCGCTGATCGTGATGACGCCCAAATCGCTGCTGCGCCACAAGCTGGCCGTGTCCACGCTGGATGAGCTCGCCAACGGCAGCTTCCAGCTGGTGATTCCGGAGCATCGCGATCTGGCCGCCAAGAAGGTCAAGCGCGTGGTGCTGTGCTCGGGCAAGGTCTACTACGACCTGCTCGAAGACGCCGAGAAGCGTGGTGCCAACGACGTCGCCATCGTGCGCGTGGAACAGCTTTACCCGTTCCCGCGTGCGCAGGTCACGGCCGAACTGGAAAAGTACCCTTCCGCCAAGGAAGTGGTGTGGTGCCAGGAAGAGCCGATGAACCAGGGCGCGTGGTTCCAGATCCGTCATCACCTGCAGGCCTGCGTCAACAACAAGCAGAGCCTGTCGTACGCCGGTCGCGCCCGTTCCGCGGCGCCGGCAGCGGGTCACCTGAACACGCACGTCGCCGAGCAGGCGGCGCTGGTCGAGCAGGCACTGGTCTCGCCGATCGGCACCGATCACGCTGCTGAATAAAAAATCCTAAAAAGTGCGGCCATGGATGGCCGCTATTTGAATCTGGCGTTCAAGGATGGACGCACTACTCCAAGGAATTCACATGAGCATCGAAGTCAAAGTTCCCGTTCTGCCCGAATCCGTTTCCGACGCCACCATCGCCACCTGGCACAAGCAGGCCGGTGAAGCGGTCAAGCGCGACGAAAACCTGGTGGACCTGGAAACCGACAAGGTTGTGCTCGAAGTGCCCTCGCCCGTCGATGGTGTGCTGAAGGAAATCAAGTTCCAGTCCGGCGACACCGTGACCAGCCAGCAGGTCATCGCGGTGATCGAGGAAGGCGCAGCCGCCGCTGCTCCGGCCCCGGCCGCTGCTGCCCCGGCTCCCGCTGCCGCCGCTCCGGCCCAGGCCGCTGCCCCGGCGATGGCTTCCGCCGGCAACGCTGATCTTTCCCCGGCCGGCCTGCGCGTGGCCACCGAACAGAACATCGATGCGTCGAAGGTTGCCGGTACCGGCCGCGACGGCCGCGTCACCAAGGAAGACCTGCTCAACGTCGGCAAGGGTGGCGCCGCTCCGACCTCTGCCGCGCCGGCTGCCAAGCCGACCCCGGGTTCGCGTCCGGAAGAGCGCGTGCCGATGACCCGCATGCGCGCCCGCATCGCCGAGCGCCTGATGCAGTCGAAGAACTCCATCGCCATGCTCACCTCGTTCAACGAAGTGAACCTGGCCGAAGTGGTGAAGATGCGCAAGGCGCTGGGCGAGTCGTTCGAGAAGGCCAACGGCGTGAAGCTGGGCTTCATGAGCTTCTTCGTGAAGGCCGCTGCCGAAGCGCTGAAGCGTCACCCGCTGGTGAACGCCTCGGTCGACGGCAACGACATCGTCTATCACGGCTACCAGGACATCTCCATTGCGGTCTCGACCGACAAGGGCCTGGTGACGCCGGTGCTGCGCGACGTGCAGGACATGAACTTCGCCGACGTCGAGCGCGGCATTGTCGATTACGCCAAGAAGGCGCGTGACGGCAAGCTGGGCCTGGACGACCTGCAGGGCGGCACCTTCACCATCACCAACGGCGGCACCTTCGGTTCGCTGCTGTCCACCCCGATCGTGAACCCGCCGCAGAGCGCCATCCTGGGCATGCATGCCATCAAGGAGCGCGCCATCGTCGAGAACGGCCAGGTAATCGCCGCCCCGATGATGTACCTGGCGCTGTCCTACGACCACCGCATCATCGACGGCAAGGACGCGGTGCTGTTCCTGGTCGACATCAAGAACCAGCTTGAGAACCCGCAGCGCATGTTGCTGGGAATCTGAGCGCGCATGTGAGCGCCCCGCTCACATGCAATAGGTACGAAGCTCTGGCGGCGGGCAGTGGCATTGAATCCACGCTCGCCGCACCTATCTTCCGCAACACAAGTGACGCCCTCCCCAGCGCGCCACACAGCAAGGAAAAACCATGAGCGAAAAATTCGACGTCATCGTCATCGGCGCCGGCCCGGCCGGCTATGTGGCCGCGATCCGCGCCGCGCAGCTGGGCCTGAAGACCGCCTGCGTGGACGCGTTTGTCGGCAAGGACGGCAAGCAGGCCCTCGGCGGCACCTGCCTCAACGTGGGCTGCATCCCGTCCAAGGCACTGCTGGATTCGTCCAAGCAGTACTACAACATCGCGCACAACCTGCCGGTGCACGGCATTACGGTGGAAGGCGCCAAGGTTGACCTGGGCACGTTCATTGGCCGCAAGGACAAGATCGTCAAGCAGTTCACCGGCGGCATTGGCCAGCTGTTCAAGGCCAACAAGATCACGCCGTTCTTCGGCAAGGGCAAGCTGCTCAAGGGCAACGAAGTCGAGATCACCGGCAACGACGGTTCCAAGCAGACCATCAGCGCTACCAACGTGATCCTCGCCACCGGCTCGGTGCCGATCGAACTGCCGTTCGCCAAGTTCGACAACACGATGATCGTCGACAACGCCGGCGCGCTGGACTTCACCGAAGTGCCCAAGCGCCTTGGCGTGATCGGCGCGGGCGTGATCGGCCTGGAACTGGGCAGCGTGTGGAAGCGCCTGGGTTCGGAAGTGACCGTGCTCGAAGCGCTGCCGGATTTCCTCGGCGCCGCGGACGCGGACATCGCCAAGATCGCGCTGAAGGAATTCACCAAGCTGGGCCTGGACATCAAGCTGGGCGCCAAGCTGTCGAAGGCCGAGATCAAGGGCAACGAAGTCCACCTCACCTACAACGACAAGGACGGCGACCATAACGTCGTGGTCGACAAGCTGCTGGTCGCCGTGGGCCGTCGCGCCTACGCCGATGGCCTGCTGGCCGACGACACCGGCGTGAAGCTGGACGAGCGCGGCCGCATCGTGGTCGACGAACACAACCACACCGGCGTGAACGGCGTATGGGCCATCGGCGACGCCGTGCGCGGCCCGATGCTGGCGCACAAGGGTTCCGAGGAAGGCGTGGCCGTGGCCGAGTGGATCGCCGGCAAGGCGGGCCACATCAACCTCGATACCGTGCCGTGGGTCATCTACACCGAGCCGGAAATCGCCTGGGCCGGCAAGACCGAGAAGCAGCTGAAGGAAGAAGGTGTGCCGTACAAGGTGGGCACCTTCCCGTTCGCCGCCATCGGCCGCGCCGTGGCCATGAACGAGGCCATCGGCCAGGTGAAGATGATCGCCCACGCCGAAACGGATCGCATCCTGGGCGTGCACATGGTGGGCCCGGGCGTGTCCGAGCTGATCGCCGAGTGCGTGGTCGCGATGGAGTTCAAGGGCTCCTCCGAAGACCTGGCCCGCATCGTCCACGCGCATCCGACGCTGTCCGAAGCCGTGCACGAGGCTGCCCTGTCGGTCGACAAGCGCGCCATCCACAAGGGCAACTAAGCCTTTTTGGTCGATGGCCGCAACGGCCCGCTCGTGGAAACATGAGCGGGCCGTTGCTTTTTCGGGGACGAGTGAATAGAAACAAAGGGTGGAACCCCGGTTCCTCCGTCAGCCCGCCCCCCTGTTTTCCCTTCCGCCCGTGATTCCCCGTTCTCATGCCAACCGCCCTTTGCGTCTATTGCGGCTCCAGCAGCGGCAAATACCCTGAATACGTCGAACAGGCCCGCGCCTTCGGCACCGAAATGGCCAGGCGCGGCATTGCGCTGGTCTACGGCGGCGGCAAGGTCGGCCTGATGGGCACCGTCGCCGATGCCGTGCTTGCCGGTGGCGGCAAGGTCATTGGCGTGATCCCGCGCCAGCTGGTGGACCGCGAGGTGGCGCACACTGGCCTCTCTGAGCTGGTAGTGGTCGAAACCATGCACCAGCGCAAGACGCGCATGTTCGAGCTGTCCGATGCTTTTGTCGCCCTGCCCGGTGGGTTCGGCACCATGGACGAGATGTTCGAGATGCTCACCTGGGCGCAACTGGGCCTGCATCGTTACCCGTGCGGCTTCCTTAGTGTGCGCGGCTACTACGACCGGTTGCGTGGAATGGTCGACCATATGGTCGACGAAGGCTTCATCACGCCGGGACAACACGAAAGTGTATGGTTCGGTGACGACATGCATGCGTTCTTCGATTGGATGCCGACGTACCGGGGCGAACGCGCCTCGCGGCTCATCGACAAGCGCATCGTCGACGCCTGATCGCCCACGGCACGCCGCAAAGGATTTCCCCCATGAGTTCCCCCTCCGCCTTTCGCGCCTTCCGCATTCACAACGACGCCGCCGGTTACCGCGGCGGCCTGGAAACCATCGACGCCGATGCACTGTCGCCGGGCGAAGTGCTGGTCAAGGTTGCCTACTCGTCCATCAACTACAAGGACGCCCTTGCCGGCACCGGCAAGGGGAAAATCCTGCGCCAGTACCCACTCAACGGCGGCATCGATGTTGCCGGCACGGTCGTGGCGTCGACCGACCCGGCGTTCAAGGAAGGCGACGCGGTGCTGTGCACCGGCAGCAGCCTGTCAGAGACGCGCGATGGTGGTTACGGTGAATACATCCGCCTGCCTTCGGCATGGACCATCCGCCTGCCCAACGGGCTGAGCCTGCGTGAAAGCATGATCATCGGTACAGCCGGCTTTACGGCTGCACTGGCGCTGCTGCGCATGGAAGACAACCGTCAGACGCCCTCGCTCGGTCCGATCGCCGTCACGGGCGCCACCGGCGGCGTGGGCATGCTCGCCATCGACATCTTCACGCGCGCGGGCTACGCCGTGCACGCCATCAGCGGCAAGGCCGCGCATTTCGACTTCCTGCGCGATCTCGGCGCCGCCGAATGCATCGACCGCCACCAGCTCGTCTTCAGCGGCAAACCGATGGATTCGGCCCGTTTCGGCGGGGCGCTGGATAACGTCGGTGGCAGCATGCTGGCTGGCCTGCTGCCCCTCATTGCCCCGTATGGCAATGTCGCCATCTGCGGCAATGCGGGCGGATTCGACTTTGAGAGTACGGTCATGCCGTTCATCATCCGCGGGGCCAGCCTGCTCGGCATGGCTTCCTCCGGCACGGCGCGCGATATCCGCGACCGCGTGTGGGAGCGCCTTTCCGGCGACTGGAAGCCGCAACATCTTGAGCGCATTGCCACGCGTGAAGTCACGCTGGACCAGTTGCCCGATGTGTTTCCCCGCATGCTGTCGGGTGAATCGTTCGGGCGTACCGTAGTGCGCATTGGTAGCGCAAGCTGAGCTTCCGGTTGGCTTGGAAGCTCCGCGACAGCGTCATAGAATCCAACGAAACAACAAGGGGAATTCCACCTTATGGCACGCATCCTGATCGTCGACGATTCGCCGTCGCAGCTGTTGGGCATCAAGCGCATCGTCGAAAAGCTCGGGCATGAAGCGTTGACTGCCGAGGACGGCGCCGCTGGTGTCGAGGCGGCCCGGCGCGAACGCCCCGACCTGATCCTGATGGACGTGGTCATGCCGAACCTCAATGGCTTTCAGGCCACGCGCACCATCAGCAAGGACCCGGACACGCAGCACATTCCCGTCGTGCTGGTGACCACGAAGGACCAGGAAACCGACAAGGTGTGGGGCCTGCGCCAGGGCGCCAAGGCGTACGTCACCAAACCGATCAAGGAAGAGGAACTGGTGACCACGCTCAAGGAACTGCTGCCCGCGTGATGCTGGTGATCAGTTCCACAAAAAACGGCGCCTTTCGGCGCCGTTTTTCGTTGAGGCGTGTGCTCAGCCGCGTGGATCGTAATCGCTAAATTCATCGCGCAGGCTTTCGTAGGCTTTTTTCTGCGCATCCGTATCAGCCAACGGCGCGCGAATGGAAAGCTCCACCAGCTGGTCGCCCGGATGAGCTCCCGGCAAACCGCGTCCTTTCAATCGAAGTTTGCGCCCGGATTGCGAACCCGCAGGAATGCGCAGGTCGACCGCGCCGGCCAGCGTCGGCACCGGCACGGTGGCGCCCAGCGCAGCTTCCCATGGTGCGATGGGCAATGTATGCAACACGTTTCGGCCGTCCAAACGGAATCGCGCGTCATCGCGGATGCCCACTTCCAACAGCAGGTCACCGTTAGGCGCGCCACCTGAGCCACTGTGCCCCTGCCCGGCCAGGCGAATCACCTGACCCGGCTGGATACCGGCCGGAATCTTCACCTCCAGCACGCGCTCGCCACCGCTTCCATCCTGCAGGGCCAGACGCGTGCGACCGCCATCGAACGCGGTCTGCAGATCGATCTGCACGTGGGCGTGTACATCGCCACCGCGACGCGCGCGTGGCGCACCGCGATGCGCACTGGCACCGCCGCGTCCGAACAGGCTTTCGAAGAAGTCGCTGAAATCGCCGCCGCCGTCGCCGCCGAAATCGAAACCGTGGCTCTGCCCCCAGCCCGGCGGCGGCCGGAACTGTTCGCCACCGCGATAGCCGCCGGCGCGAAGCTCGTCGTACGCGCGGCGCTTCTCGGCATCACGAAGCACTTCGTTGGCTTCGTTGATGGCCTTGAACTTGTCCTCGGCGCCCGCGTCCTTGTTGCGGTCCGGATGGTATTTCTTGGCCAGCTTGCGATAGGCGGCCTTGATGTCCGCCTCGCTGGCATCAGGCTTCACGCCAAGAATGTCGTAATAGTCTTTGAATTCCACTGCCACTCCCCGGCAATCCACCCGCCCGAACCGATGCTGCAGGAGCACCCGCAGCCCCACCGGCTGGTCGGCGAGGTTCGCCCGACTTGGTTGGGTCATGCATGGCGATGTTTCGCCACCCTCTCTATGGTCAGCCAAATGGGTGCGAAAACCGCGTGATTCAAGGCGACAAGGCGGCCTCTCGGCGCTAGCATCGCCTCTTCCCTACACCACAGGCCACCTCCCATGAGCATCCAGGTTGGCGATACCCTGCCCGACGTCGAAATCCGCGTCGTCGGCGACGGTATCGAGCAGGTTCAATCCGCATCGTTGTTCGCCGGCCGCAAGGTGGTGCTGTTCGCCGTGCCCGGCGCGTTCACGCCCACCTGCTCCAACCGCCACCTGCCCGGCTACGTGGAGCAGTTCGCGCAGTTCCAGTCGCGCGGCATCGAGGTGATGTGCCTGGCCGTGAACGATGCCTACGTCATGCAGGCATGGGCGGCCTCGCAAAAGGTACCGGCCGGACTGCTCATGCTGGCGGATGGCAACGGCAACTTCACCAAGGCGCTGGGTCTCGAACTCGACGGCAGTGGCTATGGCATGGGCCTTCGCGCTCGCCGTTTCGCCTTGTACGCGGAAGACGGCGTCGTCAAGCTGCTCAACGTCGAAGCTCCGGGCGAGTTCCGCGTCTCGACCGCCGAAGCGATGCTCGAAGCCATCGGATGACCGGAACGACACGGGTGAGGACGCGCCACGCCGTGAGCGTGAGCGTCTTCGTTATCGTTCGGCAGGGAGAGGACTTGTTGCTCCTGCGTCGAGCCAACACAGGATGGCATGACGGCTGCTGGAGCCTTCCCGCGGGTGCGCACGAGGGAGGCGAAACGCTTGAGCAGGCGGCGGTGCGGGAGCTTCGCGAGGAAACCGGGCTCAACGTACAAGAGCGCAACCTGACACTCGTTCACCTGCTTCACTGCCGTGCGGGTGACAACGGCGATGAATGGCTGGGTGCCTTTTTCGTCGCTGAATCGTGGACCGGCTCGCCCATGCTCGGCGAGCCCGGCAAGCATGACCGCATCGGCTGGCATGCCCTGTCGGAACTGCCCGCACCCTTGATTGCCTATGTACGACAAGGGATGGAGCAAGGGCTTCAAGGGACATCGTTCTCGGCTTTCGGCTGGTGAACCCGGCGCCGCCGTACACCGTTTCTTGCTGGCCGCTCGCGTAGCCTCGGCCTTCGATTCGTTCCGACAAGGGCCACACTCATGGCAGCCAGAGAACAACGCATTCCGGGACCGGACCATCCCATTTCCGTTACGCCGAGTGCCGATCACATCGTCGTGCGCGTGGCCGGCAAGATCGTCGCCGATACGCGGGCGTCATTGAGCCTTCAAGAAGCCAACTATCCCGTGGTGCACTACATCCCGCGCAAGAACGTGGACATGTCGCTACTTCAACGCACGGATCACCATACGTATTGCCCTTACAAAGGCGACTGCTCGTACTACAGCATTCCCTCGGCCGGCGAACGCGGCACCAACGCCGTCTGGACGTACGAGCATCCCTACGATGCCGTTGCCGCCATTAATGGACATCTAGCGTTCTACCCAACACGCGTGGATGCCTTCGAAGTGATACAGAACTAACAGCGGCAGCGGAATTATCGTTCGTGCCAAGGAATACTATCGGGCTCTGCCGCGCTCGATCGAAGTCACGCAACGCCCTTGCACTCAAGATTTATCTGATATTTTTCCCTTTGCCATGTCCATAGGCTGTCTCTTCTCTAGACGGCGAAGGACATGGAATATGAAGTGGCAAGTAGTGCTGGGCGTAGCCATGGTAGCCGCGATGGCGATCGCCATGGCTGCGCTCGCTTTCTATGTGCTGACCAAGCTGGAGACATACGCGCGCCGCAAAGACCAAAAAAACCTAGAGCAGCCGCCAGAGCGCGAACAATTGTTGTGTTTCGGCGTCATCATGGCAAAGCGCAACGGTGAGGCGTTACGAATCCTCCCCCAACGCAACCGATACACTGCGTCTTACAAGATTAACGACCTTCGCGTCGGGCTCGCCGAAGCATGGGAAATTAACGACAGGCAGTCCGCCATCAACGCAATTCAAGCACTCATCAGTGAAGGGCGCCGGGCCTACTTTGGTGATGACTTCAAGCGCCTGCAAATGAGCGGAAACTCGGAGGCACTTGAATATCTCAGTGGCGCCGACATTGCGCGTTGGAATCGGGTCAAGGAAGCATGGTTGAAAGAAGGGCTAGCATTGCCTGCGAACCTATCCATGGCCGCCTACGATTATGAACGCATCGCATGGTTGGCGCGTGGCTGTTTCCACTTGGGTTATCTGACAGAAGATGAAACATGGCGCCACCTGGCATGGGTTGCCGATCAGTCATGCCACGAGTTCGCTTCGTGGACCGAATACGGCGCGTCTTTTGTCCTCGGCCGAGCGGCAACATTTAGCGGTGAACCTGACACCGCCAATGGCGTGGCTGCAGTAAAGGAATTACTTAACGGCAAAGATACATGGCTTGGTCGCCCGCATCTCTGGCAGGACTACCCACTTAAGGACATCGGTCTCCGATCAGAAACGCCCCTGATTTAAGCGATAAAGCCACCTCAAGGGGAACGCTTAGCCTTAGGTCGAAGTCGGTTCGTCGAACTTCAATGCAATCGATGAATTGGGCAGTTGCCGTCTTCAATTGATCCCCTAAAAAGAAACCCGGCTAAGACCGGGTTTCTTTTGTTCGAGGAACTGAAGATCACTCGCCGTCGGCAGGTGCCTCGGGAGCTGCGTCGACCGGGCTTTCCTCGCCCTCGCCTTCGCCGTTCTCCTGTTCCGCATCCAGACGCACCACGCTCACCAGCTTTTCGTCGGTCGGCAGGCGAATCAGCGTGACGCCCTGCGTGTTGCGACTCAGCTGCGAGACTTCCGCCACACGCGTACGCACCAACGTGCCCTGATCGGAGATCAGCATCAGTTCGTGCGCTTCGCCCGCCTGGACAGCGGCAACCAACGCACCGTTACGCTCGGAACACTGGATGCCGATGACGCCCTGCGTGCCACGCCCCTTCTTGGGGAACTCATCGAGCGTGGTGCGCTTGCCGTAGCCGCGTTCCGTCGCCGTGAGGATGTCGCCCTCGGCGGCCACGATCAGCGAGACCACTTCGGCACCATCACCCAGCTTCATGCCGCGCACGCCGGTAGCCGTACGGCCCATCGAACGCACTTCCGATTCGTCGAAGCGCACCGTCTTGCCGTTGGACGCAAACAGCAGCACATCGCTGTTGCCGTCGGTGAGCGCGACATTGACCAGCGCATCACCCTCGTCGAGGTTGATGGCGATCTTGCCCTTCTGCAGCTGGAACGCGAACTCGGTCAGCGGCGTCTTCTTCACCGTGCCCTGCTTGGTGGCGAAGAACACGAAGCGATCTTCGGTGTACTCACGCACCGGCAACACGGCCTGCACCTTCTCGCCCTCACCCAGCGGCAGCAGGTTCACCATGGGCTTGCCACGCGCGTTCGGACCCGATTCGGGCATCTGGTACACGTTGAGCCAGTACACGCGACCGGTGCTGGTGAAGGTGAGCAGCGTGTCGTGCGTGTTCACCACCCACAGCTGCTCGACGAAATCCTCGTCCTTCAACGCCGAGGCCGAACGGCCCTTGCCGCCGCGACGCTGGGCGCGATACGTGCTGGCCGGCTGGCGCTTCACGTAACCGGTGTGCGACAGCGTGACCACCACGTCTTCCGGGGCGATCAGGTCGAGCACGTTGAGATCTTCCTGCGAATGCTGGATCTCGGTGCGACGATCGTCGCCGAACTCTTCCTTCACCGCTTCCAGTTCTTCGCGAATCACGGAGAGCAGGCGTGCGGGATCTTCCAGGATTTCGATGAGGCCACGAATGGTCTCCAGTACCTGGCGATATTCGTCGGACAGCTTTTCCTGTTCCAGGCCGGTCAGGCGATGCAGGCGCATCGCGAGAATTTCCTGCGCCTGCACTTCGGACAGCTGGTAACCCTCGGCTTTCAGGCCATCGCGCGGGTCCATGTCTTCCGGACGCGACGCTTCGGCACCCGCAGCCCCAAGCAGCGTCGACACCATGCCCGGCTGCCACTTGCGCGCGAGCATGCGCTCGCGTGCTTCCTGCGGCGAAGCCGAGGTGCGGATCAGCTCGATCATCTCGTCGATGTTGGCGAGCGCGACGGTGAGACCTTCAAGGATATGCGCGCGGGCGCGAGCCTTGCGCAGATCGAAAATGGTACGACGCGTCACCACTTCACGGCGGTGACGGATGAACGCTTCAAGGATGTCCTTGAGGTTCAGCAAACGCGGTTGGCCGTCCAAAAGCGCAACCATGTTGATGCCGAACGTCACCTGCAGCTGCGTCTGCTGGAACAGGTTGTTGAGCACCACGTCGGCCATCGAATCGCGGCGGATTTCGATGACCATGCGCATGCCGTCCTTGTCGGACTCATCACGCAGTTCGCTGATGCCTTCGAGCTTCTTTTCCTTCACCAGCTCGGCGATCTTTTCGATCAGGCGAGCCTTGTTCACCTGGTACGGCAGCTCGTGGACGATGATCGTCTCGCGACCGTTGGATTCGGTTTCGATCTCGGTGCGCGCACGCACCAGGATGCGACCGCGACCGGTGCGGTACGCCTCGACGATGCCCGACGAGCCGTTGATGATGCCGGCGGTCGGGAAATCCGGACCGGGGATGTAGTGCATCAGGTCGTCGATCGACAGCGTGGGCTCGTCGATCAGGGCGATGGTGGCCGCGACCACTTCGGTCAGGTTGTGCGGCGGCACGTTGGTGGCCATGCCCACGGCAATACCGGCCGAACCGTTGATCAGCAGGTTCGGCACGCGGGTGGGCAGCACCAGCGGTTCGTGTTCGCTTTCGTCGTAGTTCGGACCGAAGTTGACGGTGTCCTTGTCGATGTCGGCGAGCAGTTCCTGCGTAAGGCGCGACATGCGCACCTCGGTGTAACGCATGGCTGCTGCGTTGTCGCCGTCGACCGAACCGAAGTTACCCTGGCCGTCCACCAGCATGTAGCGCAGCGAGAATGGCTGCGCCATGCGGACGATGGCGTCATACACCGACGAATCGCCGTGCGGGTGGTATTTACCGATGACGTCACCGACCACGCGGGCCGATTTCTTATAGGGCTTGTTCCATGCATTGCCCAGTTCGTTCATGGCGAACAGAACGCGACGATGTACCGGTTTCAAGCCATCACGTACATCGGGAAGGGCGCGTCCCACGATCACGCTCATGGCGTAATCGAGGTAGCTCTGGCGCATTTCGTCTTCGATGTTGACGCGAATGACTTCTTTGGCGAGTTCTGCCATCAATCGGTTCCCTGATGAAGAATGTGGGCCCCTGCGCGCTCCCCCTGGAACCAGGCGCGGGCAGCCTTGAGACAACCTGCGAATTGTAACACGCCGGGCGCGGAATTCACAGTATTTTCACCTTGAAAATCAAGGGCTTATACGGACGTTTTGGCGCCCTTGAAAAGCATCAGTCGCGCTGTCGAAAAATTGAACAGCGCAGCGACGAGCGAGCCACCCGCCGTGGCGATCGCAGGCCAGCGATGCAGCATCGGAAAGGCCATCAAAAGCGCGGCGTAGGTGCCGTAATTGACCAGCGCACCGACGCCCATCAGCGCCATCCAGTGCGCCCATTCGGAGAACAGGCTGCGGCCACTTTCGAGGTTCTTGAAGGTCTGTCGGCGGTTCCACAACCACGTCGCCGTCGCCGCCATGGGAATGGACAGCAGGCGCGCGTAGTACGCGTTCCAGCCACACCAGCTCACCAGCGCCTGCGCAAGGCCGGCATCAACGACGAAGCCGATGATGCCGCCGATCATGAAGAGAAAGAACTGCCGCGAGAGCTTCATCGACCGAAGAGGGCCTGCATGGCCTTGGTAGTGGGACGCTCGATCACGCCACGCTCCGTCACAATCGCATCGATAAGGTCGGCAGGCGTGACGTCGAACACCGGATTCCAGGCATCCGCGCCCTCCACCACCGTGCGACGACCGGCAACAGCCAGAAGCTCGGCCGAATCGCGAAGTTCGATCTCGATGTCGTCACCCGACGCCGTCGCCATGTCCACGGTGGAAGACGGCGCCACCACCATGAACTTCACGCCGTGATGGCGCGCGGCAATGGCGAGCTGATACGTGCCGATCTTGTTGGCGGTGTCGCCGTTGGCGGCAATGCGATCCGCCCCCACGATGACCCACTGCACCGCACCCGAACGCATCAAATGCGACGCAGCCGAATCGGCAATGAGCTTGGCGGGAATGCCGTCACGCACCAGTTCCCACATGGTGAGCCGCGCGCCTTGTTGCCACGGCCGCGTTTCGCCCGCGAACACCTGATCGATGCGGCCGCCAGCGACGCCGGCGCGAATGACGCCAAGCGCGGTGCCAAAACCCGAAGTCGCCAGCGAACCCGTGTTGCAGTGGGTAAGCACGCCCGAATGCGGGGCGATGAGAGCCGCGCCGAGTTCGCCCATGTGACGGTTGGCCGCGAGGTCTTCGTCCTGGATGGCCTGCGCCTCGCGCTCCAGCGCAGTGGCATCGGCGCCCTTGGCGATGCTCGCCTTCATGCGGTCCAGCGCCCACATCAGGTTCACCGCCGTCGGACGCGCGGCACGAAGCATGGCCAGTGCGCCGTCCAGCGCCTCGCCCTGCTTCGCTGCCAACACCACGCCCCAGGCCGCGGCGATGCCGATGGCCGGTGCGCCGCGGACGGCGAGATCCTTGATGGCCAGCGTCACCTGGGCTGCGCTGGTGCAGTCGATCCAGCGTTCTTCCTGCGGAAGCAGGCGCTGGTCGAGCAGACGAAGATGGTCGCCCTGCCACTGCACGGCGCGGATGCGGTCGTAACGGTCGTAATCCATAAAACTACTTCAGCTATGCGTTGAAAACGGGAGCGGCGGCGCAAACCTGCGCCTGCCGTGAGATCAGGCGCCTTCGGGCATCACGATCCACAACACGATGTAGATCAGGATGCCCGAGCCGCCCAGCAGGGTCAGGATCACCCAGAGCAGGCGCACCAGGGTGGGATCCCAGCCAAGGTATTGGGCGATACCGCCGCAGACGCCGGCGATTTTCTTGTCCGTAAGTGATCGATGCAGACGCTTTTCCATAACCCTGCCCGTGCGTATTGAGAGGGCTCAGTTTCTCGTACTGAGCCACTGATGGATAGCCGGCGGCACTTCACGCTGGGCGCGACCGGACACGTAGATGCCGATGTGGCCGCCCTTGAAGGCGATCTGCGTGTAGTCGGTGCTGCCCACATGCTTTTCCAGCGCGCGCGAGGCATCGGGCGGAACCAGGTGATCCTGCTCGGCGAAGATGTTCAGCACCGGCTGGGTGATCATGCCCAGGTCCACCGGCTTGCCACCGATGATCAGGTCGCCCTTGATCAGCTTGTTCTGCTGATAGAACTCCTTGATGAATTCACGGAAAGCTTCGCCCGCCTGATCCGGCGAGTCAAAGATCCAGCGTTCCATGCGCAGGAAATTCTGCAGCTCTTTCGGGTTGTCGAGAATGTCGACCAAACCCACGTATTTCTGCTGGTTGAGTCGCACGGGCTTCAACGTGAGGTACACCCAGTTGAGCAATTCGGCGGGAATATTGCCCATGGTGTCGACAAACAAATCGACGTCCAAATGCTGCGACCAGCTCGACAGCATGTTGTCCGGTGTCTTGAAATCCACCGGCGTGACCATGGTAATCAGGTTTTTTACCTTCTCGCCGTGCGTCGCGGTGTAGCACAACGAGAACGTGCCGCCCTGGCAAATGCCAAGCAGGTTGATCGCTTCGACGCCGGCCGACTTGCGCACGGCATCCACGCAGCGGTCGAGATAACCGTTGATGTAGTCATCCAGCGTCAGCCAGCGATCGGCGGCATCGGGATAACCCCAATCGAGCAGGTACACGTCCTCGCCCTGTTCGAGCAGGTTGCGCACCATGGAACGGTCTTCCTGAAGATCGGTCATCCACACGGTATTGACCAGCGCATAGACGATCAGCGTGGGCGTGGTGGCCGTGGGCTTGCCCTGCCCCTTCATGCGCCAGACGGAGAGCTTGTCTTCGCGATACACCAGCTCACGCGGCGTATTGGCGTATTCGGGCTCAAGCTGATGCTTGAGGTTGTCCATGCCGGCGGCCAGCTTGCGCTGGAAGGCGGCGATTTCGCCCATCAGCGCGGCGGGGTCGAGGCGAAGCGGTGGCTGCATGAGTGTTCCTTACTTTCGCTTGACGCCGCGCGCCACGGTTTTACGGGCGGCCACGGAAGATGCCTTGGGATGACGCACATCGAGGGCTTCGTCCATGGCGCGCTTGCCGCTGCGCGACGGTGCTTTCTTTTCAGCGGGCTTGGCTGTTTCTGCCTTGCCTGCCAGCTGACGCTTGAGCGCAGCCACTTCCGCGCGCAACGCCGCCACTTCGTCACCTTCCTGCGCGGGACGCTGGCCGCGTACTTCGCGGCGCAGCTCGTGCATGCGCTTGCCTAGCGACGTCACTTCATTGCGCGTGGGCATGCCCATGTCGCGGCAGAATGCATCGAGCTGCTGTTGCTGCAATCGGCGCATGCGTCCCTGTGCATTGACCATTTCGCCGTAGGCATGGCGAAATTCCTCGGACAAGGCAATCTTGGCGTATGCCTCTTCCGCCGCGTCCACCCACAGATCGTAAAGCGCCTTGAGCGATTCGACCTGCTTGGACGACTCGGTCAGCTCGGCAATCTTGAGCTGCAACCGTTCGAAACCTTCGTTGTTCGCGCGCTGGATGAGCGACTGGTATTTGCCGGACCATTCGAGGTAGTCCTGCATGGCCGCCGCCAGCGCCTGCTGCAAGCGTTGGCGCTCGCGCGTATAGCCGAAGGCTGCCATGTGCTCGACGTCGAACTTCATCCCCGGCATGCCCTGGGGATTGGCCTGCATCCATGACTGCCAGATCTGGCCGAAGCTCTTGGCGGCTTCGCTGTCGATGCTGGCAAAGGCGTGCGCGAACGGCTGGCCGCCCAGCGTCGAAAAAAGACTCTGCAGCGATTGCTGCCAATCGGCGGGGCCCTGCCCCATGCCGCTGCTGACCGCGCCCTGCAGCCAGTCGCCATACCCTTTCAGGGCAGCCATGCTGCGCGCCATCAGGTCATCGCTGGTGCCGGCTGGCGTGAATGCTGCGGCCCCTGCCCCGAACGGCCCGGCGGAAGCCGTTTGCTGTTGCAGGTAACGGGTCCAGGCATCCCAGGATTGCTGCGCCATTGCCTGGTAATCCTTCAGAAAATCACTTGCCTGGTCGGCCATGCCCACACCCTCATCATGCTCACGGCATCGTAGCAAAAGCATGTTGCCGGAATCGCAAAAAGCGCATTAGGTGAATGCCTATAAATGCGATCGTGCGGCGCAGCAATCAGCTGGTGGTCATGTGGCGCAGGAGGTGGCGAGAAGTCCCCCCCGGCCCGCCTCACCGTCATTCCCGGGAAGGCGGGAATCCAGCGCCTTTCTTTCGGTGAAAAGTCAACGTCAAAGTCACTGGATTCCCGCCGTCGCGGGAATGACGGTGAGGGAGCACGACGCGTGGTCGGGCTTCAGGCGGCCTTTGTTCTGGCCATCACATAAAAAAAGCCCGGCTTTCGCCGGGCTTTTTTCAGTACGTGTTGACCACGACTCAGGCGCTGGTGCCTTCGTCCTCGGTCACGGCCTTCATGGACAGGCGGATACGGCCCTGCTTGTCCACTTCCAGCACCTTGACCTTGACGATGTCGCCTTCCTTCAGCTTGTCGGAGACCTTCTCCACGCGCTCGCTGGAAATCTGCGAGACGTGCACCAGGCCATCCTTGCCCGGCATGATGGTCACGAACGCGCCGAAGTCCATCAGCTTGGCAACCTTGCCTTCGTAGATGCGACCCGGCTCGACGTCGGAGACGATCTGCTCGATGCGCGCCTTGGCGGCGTTGGCTGCTTCGCGATTGACCGAGGCGATGATGACGGTGCCGTCATCGCTGATGTCGATCGTGGTACCGGTCTCTTCGGTGATCGAACGGATGGTGGCGCCACCCTTGCCGATCACTTCGCGGATCTTGTCCGGATGGATCTTGATGGTGAGCAGGCGCGGGGCGAACTCGCTCATCTCGGTGCGGGCGGTGCTGATCACCTTGGCCATTTCGCCGAGGATGTGCAGACGACCACGCTTGGCCTGTTCCAGCGCCACCTTCATGATCTCTTCGGTGATGCCGTCGATCTTGATGTCCATCTGCAGCGCGGAGATGCCATCGGCGCTACCGGCCACCTTGAAGTCCATGTCGCCGAGGTGATCTTCATCACCCAGGATGTCCGACAGCACGACGAAGTCGTTGCCTTCCTTCACCAGGCCCATGGCGATACCCGCCACCGGAGCCTTGAGCGGAACGCCGGCATCCATCATGGCGAGCGACGAACCGCACACCGAAGCCATCGACGAGGAACCGTTGGACTCGGTGATTTCCGAGACCACGCGCACCACGTACGGGAATTCTTCGATGGTCGGCTTCACTGCCTGCACGCCGCGCTTGGCGAGGCGGCCGTGGCCGATTTCGCGACGCTTCGGCGCGCCGAAGCGACCGGCTTCACCGACCGAGAACGGCGGGAAGTTGTAGTGGAACAGGAACGGATCCTTCGATTCGCCTTCCGGCGCGTCGATGATCTGCGCATCACGGGTGGTGCCCAGCGTGGTCACGACCAGTGCCTGGGTTTCGCCGCGGGTGAACAGCGCCGAACCATGGGTGCGCGGCAGCACGCCGACACGGATGGAGATCGGGCGGACGTCGTCCAGGTTGCGACCGTCGATGCGGATCTTCGTCTTGAGGACGCCGTCGCGCATGGTGCGGTATTCGAGCTCGGCGAATTCCTTCGACAGCTCGGCCTTGTCCCAGCCCTTGGCTTCGGCATCGGCGGCCAGCGAAGCGAGCACGTCGCTCTTGATGGCCGAGATGGCGTCACGGCGCTGCAGCTTGTCGCGCACCTGGAAGGCAGCTTCCAGCTGGTTGCCGACGGCACCCGTGAGGGCGGCGACGAGCGACTCGTTGCGGGCCGGAGCCTGCCAGGCCATGGACGGACGGGCAGCTTCGGTGGCCAGCTCGGCGATGGCACGGACGGCCACCTGCAGCTGCTGGTGACCGAACACCACGGCGCCGAGCATCACTTCTTCGGAGAGCAGCTTGGCTTCCGACTCCACCATCAGCACGGCGTTGGCCGTACCGGCGACGACCAGGTCCAGCTCGGAGGTCTTCAGCTCGGTGGCGGTCGGGTTGAGCAGGTACTTGCCGTTGGCGTAACCGACGCGGGCAGCGCCGATCGGGCCCTTGAACGGGATGCCGGCGAGGCTCAGCGCAGCGGAGGCACCCAGCATGGCCGGGATGTCACCGTCGATTTCCGGGTTCAGCGACACAACCTGTGCGATGACCTGCACTTCGTTCTTGAACTCTTCCGGGAAGAGCGGGCGCACCGGGCGATCGATCAGACGCGAGGTGAGCGTCTCCTTCTCGGTCGGGCGGCCTTCGCGCTTGAAGAAGCCACCGGGGATACGGCCGGCCGAGTAGAACTTCTCGACGTAATCAACCGTGAGCGGGAAGAAGTCTTGACCTTCTTTCGCCTTGGCGTTGGCCACCACGGTGACCAGCACAACCGTGCCGCCCATGCTGACCATGACGGCACCGGAAGCCTGGCGGGCGATTTCGCCCGTCTCCAGTGTGACTTCGTGATTACCGAACTGGAATGACTTGGTTACTTTCGCCACTGTCTTTTCCTGAATTGGGAAGTGCGGCCAGGGATGGCCGCTTCTTGATCTTCGCGTTCACCAATGAACGCGAACATCAACCTTAGCGACGGAGGCCGAGGCGCTCGATCAGGCTCTGGTAACGAGCCAGATCACGATCCTTCAGGTACGCAAGCAGGCGCTTGCGCTGGTTGACCAGCTTCAACAGGCCACGGCGGGAGTGGTGATCCTGCTTGTGCTCCTTGAAGTGGCCGGTGAGGTGGTCGATGCGGGCCGACAGCAGGGCGACCTGCACTTCCGGCGAACCCGTGTCGTTCGGCACGCGGCCAAAGTCAGCGATGATCTTGCCGGTCTGTTCTGCGGTAAGGGACATGTTAGATCTTCCTAAAAAAACGGGTGCGAAGCTTGCGCAACGTCACGCGATGACGTTGCGCAAGCTTCGCCTAGATGAATGAAAAGTCTGGAACAAGCTCCGTATTGTAGCGACCGGAGCCCTATGACAACAAGACCGTCATGGTCAACTGCCATGCTGGTCGGTCGAGGGCAGGTTGAAACCCCGCACGATGTGCAGCTTTCCAGCCACCGCCTCGCCCAGGATCTGCAAGCGCCCGTCGTCGGCGAACACCGCCAACTGGCCACTGAGGGCGGGATCGATCGGAATCTGCTGCCCCTGTGAGACGGCCAGGCTCTGACTGGCATCCAGTCGAAGCACCGGCAACCCGGCAAGGCCCGCGGAGACCGGCAACAACAACGCGAGCAAAGCATCGTCCCCCTGCCCGGCAGCGGCCTGAAGCTGCTCGACCGTCACCATGGCCGGCTCTTTGAACGGGTCCACCCACAGGCGGCGCAGCGCGGTCAGATGGGCACCGCACCCCAGGTCTTCGCCCAGATCCACGGCAAGGCTGCGCACATACGTGCCCGAGCCGCACTCAACGTACAGGGTGAGGCTATCGTCCGAACGGCTGACCAGGTCCAGGCGATAGACATCCACCTCACGCGAGGGGACGTCCACGGCCTCGCCGCGCCGCGCCTTGACGTAGAGCGGCTCGCCATCAAGCTTTATCGCCGAATAAACCGGCGGCACCTGGGTAATGCGTCCGCGCAACCGGGCCAGGGCGACCTCGATGGCCGCATCGGAAAGCGCGGGTACCGGTCGCGTCTGGACCACGTCGCCTTCGAGATCAGCGGTGCTGGTCGTCGCGCCCAGCTTGCACTCGGCCAGATAAGCCTTGCGCGAGCCCAGCAGCATGCCGGCAAGCTTGGTGGCCTCGCCAAAACACAGCGGCAGCAAGCCGGTAGCCAGCGGATCGAGCGCGCCGGTATGTCCGCCCTTCTCCGCGCGGAAAATACCTTTGCGAACCACCTGCAGGGCTTCGTTCGAGCTCAAGCCAAGGGGCTTGTCCAGCAAGACGATGCCGTGCAGGTCGCGGAAACGAATGTTGCTCTTCTTCTTGCTCATGAGGTCGCATAGGCCCGCTTCACTGCCCCGGCGACCCGGGTCATCTCAGTGGACACAACCTCAGTCCTCGCCCGCATCCTCAGTCTCGTCCTTGGACGACCCGGGATGGCGCTCGGCGTCCTGGCGCAGCAGGCTTTCGATGCGCTCGCCCTTGTCGACCGAGTCGTCGTACTTGAAGCGCAGCTCCGGCACGCGACGCAGGCGCATGGAACGCGACAGTTCGCGACGGAATTCCACGGCCAGCTCCTTGAGCGCCTTCACGGCCTCGGCGGAACGCTCCGGCTGCAGCGCAGTGATCCACACGGTGGCCCAGTCCAGATCACGTGTGACTTCCACGTCGGACACGCTCATCAGGGGCAGGCCGTGCTCACGCACGGCGGCATGGACCAGCAGGCCCAGTTCACGGCGCAGCTCGGCGCCGACGCGGTCGGTACGCTTGAAATCGCGTGAAGGCATGAGATGACTCCTTCGTCGTCACAGGGACGAGAGGCGAGTAGCGAGGGCGCTAACTTCGCAGTTTATCGAAAAATGCGAAGCCCGGACAAAAATGCCCGGGCTTCGGAGACTTGCCAGACGTTGGGTTTTCGCGCCCTCGCGACCACCCCTCGCCCCTTGACTCACAGCGTGCGGGCCACCTCGATACGCTCGAAGCACTCGATCTGGTCGCCGACCTTGACGTCGTTGTACTGCTTCACGGCGATACCGCATTCCATGCCGTTGCGTACTTCGTCGACGAGGTCCTTGAAGCGACGCAGCGATTCCAGCTCGCCCTGGAAGACCACGGTGTTGTCGCGGAGCACGCGGATCGGCTTGCTGCGCTTGACCGTGCCTTCGATGACCATGCAACCGGCCACCGCACCGAACTTGGAGCTGCGGAAGACTTCGCGGACCTGCGCCACGCCGATGATCTCTTCGCGCACTTCCTTGCCCAGGAGACCGGACGCTGCCTGCTTCACCTGGTCGATCACGTCATAAATGATCGAGAAGTAACGGACATCCAGACCCGAGGTATCAATGACCTTGCGTGCCGAAGCATCCGCACGGACGTTGAAGCCGATCACCAGCGCCTTGGAGGCGGCGGCGAGCGTGGCGTCGGACTCGGTGATGCCGCCGACGCCGGCTGCGATCACGTTGACCTTCACGTTCTCGTTGCCGATCGCACTGAGCGACTCGCGCAGCGCCTGCACCGAACCCTGCACGTCGGCCTTGACCAGGATGTTGAGCGTCTGCTGCTCGGCACCCTGCGCCATCTGGGCCATGATGTCTTCAAGGCGGTTGGCCTTGCTGACCATGCGCGTTTCGCGACGCTTGAGCTGACGCTCGGCGGCCACTTCACGGGCGAGGCGCTCATCGGCCACCACCACGAAGTCGTCACCGGCTTCCGGCACGCCGGACAAGCCCAGCACCTGCACGGGAATGGACGGACCGGCTTCCTGCACGGTCTTGCCGTTCTCGTCGATCAGTGCGCGCATGCGGCCGTACTCGATACCGCAGACAACGAAGTCGCCGCGCTTGAGCGTGCCCTGCTGCACCAGCACCGTGGCCACCGGACCGCGACCGCGGTCGAGGCTCGATTCGATCACCACGCCGGAGGCGGGGCCATCTTCCACGGCGGTCAGCTCCATCACTTCGGCCTGCACCGAAATGGCGTCGAGCAGATCGTCGATGCCCATGCCGGTCTTGGCCGAGATCGGCACGAACGGCGTGTCGCCACCCCATTCTTCCGGAATCACTTCCAGGTTGCCGAGACCCTGCTTGACGTGGTCCGGGTTGGCGTCGGCCTTGTCCATCTTGTTCAGCGCCACGATCAGCGGCACCTTGGCAGCGCGCGCATGCTTCACGGCTTCGGCCGTCTGCGGCATGACGCCGTCGTCGGCTGCGACCACCAGCACCACGATGTCCGTGGACTGGGCGCCGCGTGCACGCATCGAGGTGAACGCTGCATGGCCTGGCGTATCCAGGAACGTGATGACGCCCTTGGGCGTTTCCACGTGGTACGCACCGATGTGCTGCGTGATGCCACCGGCTTCGCCGGAGGCCACCTTGGTACGGCGGATGTAGTCGAGCGTCGAGGTCTTGCCGTGGTCGACGTGGCCCATGATGGTGACCACCGGCGGGCGCGGCTTCTTCTCGCCTTCCAGCTCCGCGTTCTGCGTGTGGGCAGCCAGCGCGGCTTCGGCGTTGTTCTCGCTCACGGCGACCGGCGTGTGGCCGAGCTCTTCCACCACCAGCACGGCGGTGTCGTGGTCGATGGTCTGGTTGATGGTGGCCATCACGCCCATCTTGAAGAGGGCCTTGACCACTTCCGAACCCTTCACCGCCATCTTGTTGGCGAGGTCGGCGACGACGTTGCTGTCGCCGATCATGACCTCGCGCACGACGGCAGCCGTCGGACGCGTAAAGCCATGCGGGCCACCGGAAGACGGCGCACCAGCGCGCGGCACATCGCGGTTGGAACCACGGCCGGGCTTGCCACCGCGCTTGTTGTTGGAGCGACGTGCGCGATCGGCATCACTCAGATGCAGTTCGCCAGCGGCGAAACGCTTGCCGCCAGGACCTTCCTCACGCTCACGCGCATAGCGGGTCTTGTTGCCAGCAGCGGTAGCCGCAGCAGCGGCGGCCGGTGCGGGCGCCGGTGCAGGCGCGGGCGCCGGTGCGGGCGTCACCACCACTTTCTTTTCGCGCTTACGCGGTTCATGGATGCGCGGCACGATCATGCCCAGCGAGCTATGGTCGATGCGCTGCACGACCGGCTCGGCCTGGACCTGCTTCTCGGGCTGCGCAGCCACCGGCTCGGCGGCCACCGGCGTGGGCTCGGCGCGCTCGGCCGCAGCAGCGGCTTCAGCGGCGGCCTGGCGGGCCTGCTGTTCCTTGGCATGCGCTGCCGCCTCGGCCTCGGCCTGCAGACGGCGCTGCTCTTCTTCTGCCTCGCGCTGCCGCTGGCTTTCTTCCGCGCGCAGGACTTCTTCCTGGCGGCGGCGATCGGCCTCGGCGCGCTCGTTGTCTTCGTGGTCGCGCTGCGCCTGCGATTCCTGCAGCTTGCGCACGGCCTCTTCGCGCTCGACGTCGCTGCCCGCCTCTTCGGCGATGACGCTGCGCTTGACGTAGGTGCGCTTGGTGCGGACCTCGACGTTCACCGTCTTGGCACCGCCCGTGGCACCGCGGCCGCCCGGCGTGGACAGCTTCAGTTCGCCGCGCGTGCTGCGCTTCAAGGTGATCTGGCGCGGGGACGCGCTCTCACCTTCAGCCGGTGCATCCTTGCCGTGGCTGCGCCGCAGGAAGCCCAGCAGCTTCATTTTTTCAGTACTGCTGATGATCTGCTCAGGGTCCGAAAAGGACATGCCAGCCTGACTCAGCTGCGTAAGCAGCCGATCGACAGGTACTTTCATGCTCTGGGCAAGTTGTTTGATCGTTTCACCGGACATCGTGTTCTTTCTCCGCCGTTCCCGCGCTTCACGTCCGTGCGGCCTTGCCTGCACGGCCAACCCCATCCTTGGTGGAAGGCAGTTTCAGCCTTCCTCGGCGCGCCCATCCCGGGCGCTGCCGTCCGCGGTTAGCCACCCTTCTCCAGGCGCGCAATCATCGGCGCACGTGCGGCCATGATCAGCGCTGCGGCGCGCTCTTCATCCATGCCTTCGATGTCGATCAGATCGTCGATCGCCAGATCGGCCAGGTCGTCCACCGTCACCACTTCACGCGACGCCAGCGTAAACGCCGTCGCCTCATCCATGCCCGGCAGGTGCAGGAGCTCTTCGGACGGCTGGTGCTCGTCGATGCTCTCTTCCACTGCCAGCGCCTCGGTCAGCAGCGCGTCGCGGGCGCGGGCGCGGAGTTCCTCGACGATGTCTTCGTCGAAGCCTTCCACGGCCAGCAGCTCGGCGCTCGGCACGTAGGCGATTTCTTCGACGCTGGAGAAGCCTTCCTGCACGAGGATGCTGGCGATCTCCTGGTCCACTTCCAGCTTGTCCATGAACAGCTGGCGTGCGCTTTCCTGTTCGGCCTCGCTCTTGGCGGCGACCTGGTCCTGCGTCATCACGTTGAGCTGCCAGCCGGTGAGCTTGCTGGCGAGGCGCACGTTCTGGCCACCGCGACCGATGGCCTGGGACAGCTTGTCCTCGGCCACGGCGATGTCCATGGAGTGCTTCTCTTCGTCCATGATGATGGACTGCACTTCCGCCGGCGCCATCGCGTTGATGACGTACTGGGCCTGGTTCTCGTGCCACAGGATGATGTCCACGCGCTCGCCATTGAGCTCGTTGGACACGGCCTGCACGCGCGAACCGCGCATGCCGATGCAGGCGCCGATGGGATCGGTGCGCGAATCGTGCGCGACCACGGCGATCTTGGCGCGGTCGCCCGGATCGCGGGCGCAGCCCTTGATCTCGACCAGGCCCTGGCCCACTTCCGGCACTTCGAGCTTGAACAGCTCGATCATGAATTCCGGCGCGGCGCGCGACACGAACAGCTGCGGACCGCGGGCTTCCGAACGCACTTCATAGAGGTAACCGCGCACGCGGTCGCCCACGCGGGCCGATTCACGCGGAATCGTCTTGTCGCGCGGGATGAAGGCTTCGGCGTTGCTGCCCAGATCCAGATAGACGTTGCCGCGCTCGACGCGCTTGACGATGCCGGTGACCAGCTCGCCCACGCGTTCGCGGAAGGCGTCGACCACCTGCATGCGCTCGGCTTCGCGCACGCGCTGCACGATCACCTGCTTGGCGGCCTGTGCGGCGATGCGGCCGAATTCGGCGTTCTCGATCTGCGACTCGATGTATTCGCCGATTTCGGCGCCTTCGCGCGCGTCGACGGCATCCATGTGGCGCACCTGGTGGTACGGCGATTCCATCTCGCCATCATCGGCGATGATTTCCCAGCGACGGAACGTTTCGTAATCGCCGGTATGACGATCGATGACCACGCGGATATCCGGGTCTTCGTCCGGGTAGCGCTTCTTGGCGGCAGACGCGAGCGCGGCTTCCATGGCCTGGAAAATCACTTCACGCGGCACGCCTTTTTCATTGGCATCCGCGTCAACCACCAGCAAAAGTTCTTTGCTCATTGCAGCAACTCCGTAGACGCCGTCAGCGCCCCATCGGTTTCAATTGATTTACTTCGTGGCTTTCTTGCCCGGGCTCTTACCCGGCTTGGGCTGCGGCATGTAACCAAGCGCCACCCAGTCAGGCACCACGCGCGCACTTTCGACAGCGTCATGGTCGAACTCGAAGGTCTTGCCTTCCGCTTCAAGCGAGATCCGCTCGCCATCCACCGACACTACTTTGCCGCGCAAGCGACGACGTCCTTCCAGGGGCGCCTTCAGCAGAATCTTCACTTCGCCTCCCGCCACCTTGGCAAACTGCGCCGCGGTGAACAGCGGGCGATCGATGCCCGGAGAGGAAACTTCCAGCACGTAATGGCCCGGAATGGGGTCTTCCACATCGAGCATGGCGGAGATTTCGCGGCTGGCCGCCTCGCAATCCTCGACATTGACCTCACGGCCTTCGACGTCGAGATAGACGCGCAGCGTACTCTGCCCTTGCGATGGGTTGAACTCCACGCCCATGCATTCCAGGCCGAGGTCGGCCAGGATTTCCGTAAAGCGTTGAGCCAGTGCCTGCGTATCCATGATTTCGCCTATCGTTACCAGTCGCCAGAAACAAAAAATGGGCTCTAGCGGCCCATTCCCTGCTCTTTAAAAGAGCGTCCCCGCCGATGTCCCGACCCATCCAGACTCTTCCGGGGCACCGCACAGACAGCATTGAAGCAGCCTGTGACATACGTGCGACGCTTCCTTGCGCCCAACAAAAAAGCCTCACGAGGAGGCTTTCTTGTTCTAAGAAAGATCTGGTAGCGGGGGTAGGATTCGAACCTACGACCTTCGGGTTATGAGCCCGACGAGCTGCCAGACTGCTCCACCCCGCATCAGAGTCCAGAAATATTAGCGAGATGGCCGAATTCTTGCAAGCCTTTCCGCAAAAATAATTTCACATTCACTGACAAGACGCCGTGACGGACATGCGTCCGCCACCACGCTTTTTCAACCGACGAACACGCTCTGGCACCAGCCGAACAGCGGGCCCCATGCAATGCCCAGCACCAGCAGTGCCAGCACATTGAGCGACAACACCACGCGCACCGACACGTCCTTCTGGAGATGCACCTCGGTGCCCTCCACCGGCTTGTCGAAGTACATCACCTTGACCACGCGCAGGTAGTAATACAGGCCGATGATGGCGAACACGGCGCCGACGATGGCCAGCCACATGAAGCCGGCGTGGATCGCAGCCTGGAACACCAGCAGCTTGCCGAAGAAGCCGAACAGCGGCGGCACGCCAGCCAGCGAGAACATCACCAGCATCATCAGGAACGCAGCCCACGGCGCACGCTGGTTGAGGCCCTTGAGATCGTCGATCTCTTCGCATTCGAAACCAGCGCGGGCCAGGGCGAGGATCACGCCGAAAGCGGCGGCGCTGGTCAGCGCATAGCTGATCGCATAGAACAGCGCCGAGGCATAACCCTCCGGACCGGCGTTGACCAGGCCGAGCAGCAGGTAGCCCATGTGCGAGATGGTCGAGTAGGCCAGCAAGCGCTTGAGGTTGCTCTGCACGATGGCGACAAGGTTACCGATGGCCAGCGACAGCACGGCCAGGCAAGCCAGCATCAGCTGCCAGTGATTGGCCAGGTCGCCAAGGCCGGCATCCAGCAGGCGGTAAGCCATACCGAAGGCGGCGAGCTTGGGCGCGGAACCGATGAAGATGGTCACGGCCGTCGGCGAACCCTGGTACACGTCCGGGATCCACATGTGGAACGGGGCGGCGCCCAGCTTGAAGCCGATACCCACGATCATGAAGATCAGGCCGAACACCAGCAGGTGCGGCATGCCGGTATGCGAGGCCGCCATGTGCAGGTGAGCCAGGTCCAGCGTCGCGGTGGCACCGTAGACCATCGACATGCCGTACAGCAGCATGCCCGAGGCCAGTGCACCCAGCACGAAGTACTTGATGGCCGCTTCCGACGACAGGCGCGAATCACGGTTCAGTGCGACCAGCGCGTAGGACGAGAGCGTGAGCAGTTCCAGGCCCAGGTACACCGTGATCAGGTTGCCGGCCGACACCAGCAGCATGATGCCGATCACCGCAAAGATGGTCAGCGTGTAGAACTCGCCCACGAACAGCTTGCGATCCAGCAGATACGGCTTGGCATAGACGAATACCAGCACCGTGCTCAGCAGCGCGAACACCTTGAGGATCTCACTGACGCCATCGCGGATGAACATGCCGTTGAAGGCAGTCACGGGCTGGGACGGCTGGCCGGCGATGACCAGGTAGATGCCAACCAGCAGCACGGCGATGGAGAGCCAGTGCAGCATCGGGCGCTGCTCGGGCTTCATGAAGGCATCCAACAGCAACAGCAAGCACGCTGCCGCCACCAGATAGAACTCCGGCAACAGGATCAGAATGTCATTGAAATTCGGCATGATCAGTCCTGCTTAGATCTTGTGGTTGCCAAGCTGGGTCACCAGCTGCGAGACCGATGCATCCATCAGATGGATCAGCGGCTGCGGCCAGACGCCCAGGGCCAGCACGGCGGCGGCGAAGGCACCAAGCACAAACCATTCGCGACCGTTGATGTCCTTCATCTCGGCCACGTGCGGATTGGTGATGTCACCCCACAGCACGCGCTTGACCATGTACAGCGTGTACGCGGCGCCGATGATCAGGGTGAAGGCGGCGAAGAATGCGATCCATGCGTTGGCCTGGAAGCTGGCCAGGATCACCTGGAATTCGCCGACGAAACCGCTGGTACCCGGCAGGCCGCTGTTGGCCATCGCAAACAGCACGTAGAAGAAACCGAACCACGGCATCACGTTGATGACGCCGCCGTAGTCCTTGATCTGGCGGGTATGCAGGCGGTCGTACAGCACGCCGATGCACGAGAACATCGCGCCCGACACGAAGCCGTGCGAAATCATCTGCACCATCGCGCCCTGCATGCCCAGCTTGGCCGCATCGAGGTTGTTGCTGCCGCGCACCAGCATGAAGGCGATGAAGATACCCAGGGTGACGAAGCCCATGTGCGCCACGGACGAGTACGCCACCAGCTTCTTCATGTCCTCCTGCACCAGCGCGATGTAGCCGATGTAGACCACCGCAACCAGGCTCAGGCCGATCACCAGCCAGGCGTAGGCATCGGCCGCATCCGGCACGATCGGCAAGGTGAAGCGCAGGAAGCCGTAGCCACCGATCTTCAGCATCACCGCGGCCAGCACCACCGAACCACCGGTTGGCGCTTCCACGTGGGCGTCCGGCAACCAGGTATGCACCGGCACCATCGGCACCTTCACCGCGAAGGCGATCAGGAAGGCGAAGAACAGCCAGGTCTGTTCCTTCATGGTCAGCGGCAAGGCAGCCAGCGTGGCCAGGTCGAACGAACCCGCCTTCAGGTACAGGTAGATCAGGCCCACCAGCATGAAGATGGAGCCGAGGAACGTGTAGATGAAGAACTTCAGCGTGGCATACACGCGACGCGGACCACCCCAGACACCGATGAGGATGAACATCGGGATCAGCATGGCCTCGAAGAACACGTAGAACAGCAACGCGTCGGTGGCGCAGAACACGCCGATCATCAGGCCCTCGAGCACCAGCATGGCAGCCATGTACTGGTGCGGGTTGACCTGGATGACCTCCCAGGCGCCCACGATCACCAGGATGCCCACGAAGGTGGTCAGCAGGATCAGGGCGACGGAGATGCCGTCCACCGCAAGGTTGTAGTGGACGCCGAGCGAGGCGATCCACACGTGGCTTTCGGCAAGCTGCTTGGCACTGTCACCGGCATTGAACGCCGGCAGCATGTAAAGGCTGGCCACGAAAGTGAGGATGGCCACCGCCAGCGCGATCCACCGCGCTGCGTTGGGGCGTCCGGAGCCGGCGAGCAACACCGGGACGGCACCCACGATGGGAAGCCAGATCAGCAGGCTGAGCAAATGATTGAACATGGAGCAGGTTCCCTTATTGCCCGGCCACCAGCCAATACCCGCCAAGCAGCAGGATCAGGCCGAGAATCATCGCGAAGGCGTAGTGATAGAGATAACCGGACTGCAGGCGACGCACGCCACCTGCGATGCGTTCCACCAGACCCGCCGAACCGTTGACCAGCACGCCGTCGATCACGGCGGCGTCGCCACCCTTCCACAGGGCACGACCCAGGGCCATGCCGCCGCGGGCGAACACCGCGAAGTACACCGTGTCGAACCAGTACTTGCGGTCGAGCACGATCCAGATCGGCTTGAGCGCGTTCTTGATGCGACCGGCCAGGGCCGGGTTGAACAGGTAGATGTAGGTCTGGATGACGAATGCCGCCAGCACCAGGAAGAACGGCAGCTGGAAGAAGCCATGCAAGGCCATCGCCATCCAGCCATGGAACTCCTTGCCGATCTCGCCCAGCACGTTGTTCGCTTCGTTGACGTGGATGGCGGAGCCAAACCACTCACCGAACAACATCGGCTGCACGGCCAGCAGGCCCACGATCACCGACGGAATCGCCAGCAGGATCAGCGGCAGCGTCACCACCCACGGCGACTCCTTCGGCGCGTGGTGCAGCACGCCCGGCTCGTGATGGCCATGGTCGTCGTCATGCGACGCATCGTGGTGATCATCGTGACCGGCATGCGCACTGGCGTGAGCGTGATCGTCGTGGCCGTGACCATGGGCGTGGCCATGATCGTGCACGACGGTGAAGCGCTCCTTGCCGTGGAACGTCAGGTACATCTGGCGGAAGGTGTACAGCGCGGTGACGAAGGCACCGGCCATCACGCAGAAGTAGGCATAGCTGGCACCGGCGCGATGGGACTCGCCCACGGCTTCGATGATGGCGTCCTTGGAGTAGAAGCCCGCGAAGAACGGCACGCCGCACAGCGCCAGCGAACCGATCCACATGGTGATCCAGGTGATCGGCATGTACTTGCGCAGGCCGCCCATGTAGCGCATGTCCTGCTCATGGTGCATGGCGATGATCACCGAGCCCGCACCGAGGAACAGCAGCGCCTTGAAGAAGGCATGCGTCATCAGGTGGAACACGGCGCCGGCATAGGCCGACACGCCCAGCGCCACCGTCATGTAGCCCAGCTGCGACAGCGTGGAATACGCGACGACGCGCTTGATGTCGTTCTGCACGATGCCGATCAGGCCGGTGAACAGCGCGCCGGTGGCGCCGATGATCATCACGAAGCTGAGCGCGCTCTCCGACAGTTCGAAGAACGGCGACATGCGCGCGACCATGAAGATGCCGGCGGTCACCATCGTCGCGGCGTGGATCAGTGCCGAGATCGGGGTGGGGCCTTCCATCGAGTCCGGCAGCCACACGTGCAGCGGCACCTGGGCGGACTTGCCCATCGCGCCGATGAACAGCAGGATGCAGATGACGGTGGCAGCGTCCCAATGCGTGTTCTGGGTGATCTGCAGCGTCTTGCCCACCAGGGTCGGTGCCGCGGCAAACGCGGTGGCGTAGTCCAGCGTGCCCAGGAAGTACAGCACGCCGGCGATGCCCAGCAGGAAGCCGAAGTCACCCACGCGGTTGACCAGGAACGCCTTCAGGTTGGCGAAGATCGCCGTGGGGCGCTTGTACCAGAAGCCGATCAGCAGGTACGACACCAGGCCCACCGCTTCCCAGCCGAAGAACAGCTGCATGAAGTTGTTGCTCATCACGAGCATCAACATCGAGAAGGTGAACAGCGAGATGTAGCTGAAGAAGCGCTGGTAGCCCGGGTCTTCCGCCATGTAGCCGATGGTGTAGATGTGCACCAGCAGCGACACGAAGGTGACCACCACCATCATCATGGCGGTGAGGCGGTCGATCATGAAACCGACGTGGGCACTGTAGTTGCCGATGTCGAACCAGGTGTAGATGTTCTGGTTGTAGACCGGTGCGCCGCCCGCCGTGAGCTGGTACAGCACGTAGAACGACAGGCCGCAGGCAATCGCCACGCCCAGGATGGTCGCGGTGTGCGCACCAGCCCGGCCGATGAAGCGACCGAGGAAACCCGCCAGCACGCAGCCGACGAGCGGCGCGAGGGCGATGATCAGCAGGATGGAGGTAGACAATGCCATCGGGTCAGCCCTTCATGCTGTCGATTTCGGCGACGTTGATGGTGCTGCGGTTGCGGAACAGCAGGACCAGGATCGCCAGGCCGATGGCGGTTTCCGCCGCAGCCACGGTGAGAATGAAGAACACGAACACCTGCCCTGCCACGTCGCCCAGGAAACGGGAGAACGCGACGAAGTTGATGTTCACCGCCAGCAGCATCAGCTCGATCGACATCAGCAACACGATGACGTTCTTGCGATTGATGAAGAGACTGGCCAGCGCGATGCAGAACAGCACGGCGCCCAGCACGATGAAGTGCGAAAGCGTGATCATGGGGTGGTCTCCTTGCCCGGTGCCGGCTGCGGTGCGGCGGGAACTTCCGCCGCCATCTTCACCACGCGGACGCGGTCACGTGCATTGACGCGAACCTGCTGCGAAGCCTGTTGGTGACGCACGCCACCACGATGACGCAGGGTCAGCACCACGGCCGCCACAACGCCAACCGTCAGGATCAGCGCGGCGATTTCAAACGGCAACAGGAACTGGGTGTAGAGCGCGGTACCGAGCCACGCCGTGTTGGACATGCCGGCAGCGGTGGCTGGGTTCACACCCATCGTGGCCTCGTGCATGGTGCGCACGCCGATCAGGGCGAGCATTTCGCCCAGCATGACCAGGGCCACCACGATGCCCACCGGCAGGTACTTGATGAAACCTTCCCGCACCTGCTCCTGCTTGATGTCCAGCATCATCACCACGAACAGGAACAGCACCATCACCGCACCGACGTAGACCACGATGAGTGCAATGGCGAGGAATTCGGCTTCGGCCAGCAACCAGATGCAGGCCGTGCTGAAGAACGTGAGCACCAGCGACAACACGGCGTGCACCGAGTTGCGCAGCGTGATCACGCCCAGTGCGGCCACGACCGTGACCGCCGCGAAGGCGTAGAAGCAAACGAGTTGGAACATGTTCGAATCAATCATGATGTCCCGTCCTCAACGATACGCGGCGTCTTGAGCGCGGGCAGCCGCGATGTCCTGCTCGAAGCGGTCGCCAATGGCGAGCAGCTGCGGCTTGGTCACCACGTTCTCGCCACGCTGCTCGAAGTGGTACTCATGGATGTGCGTCTCGACGATCGAGTCCACCGGGCAGCTCTCTTCGCAGAAGCCGCAGAAGATGCACTTGAACAGGTCGATGTCGTAACGCGTGGTGCGACGCTGGCCATCGCTCTCGCGCGGAGCCGAGTCGATGGTGATCGCCAGCGCCGGGCACACTGCCTCGCACAGCTTGCATGCAATGCAACGCTCTTCGCCGTTGGCGTAGCGACGCAGCGCGTGCAGGCCGCGGAAGCGGTTGGACTTGGGGATGTGCTCCATCGGATAGCGCATCGTGTACTTGGGACTGAACATGTAACGCATGGTCAGGCCCAAGCCCTTGAATAGCTCGATGAGCAGCAGGCTTTTGAAATAGTGAGTTACGCGGGACATGTTTTCTTTAGCCTCCCGTGCCGACAGTGACCCAGCCGAAATACTTCATGCAGCCGGCGACGAGGACCCAGGCAATAGCGATGGGGATGAAGACCTTCCAGCCCAGACGCATGATCTGGTCGTAGCGGTAGCGCGGGAAGCTGGCGCGGAACCACAGGAAGAAGAAGGCGAAGATGAACACCTTGACGAAGAGCCACAGGATGCTCGGCTGGCCGATAAAGCCCCAGGAAGCCGGGAAGATCGACAGCCAGCCACCGCAGAACAGGATCGCGGCCAGGAAGCTGACCAGGATCATGTTGGCGTATTCGGCCAGGAAGAACAGCGCGAAGGCCGAACCCGAATATTCCACGTGGAAACCGGCGACGATTTCCGACTCACCTTCTGCCACGTCGAACGGAGCGCGGTTGGTTTCGGCCACGCCCGAGATGAAGTAGATGATGAAGACCGGCAGCAGCGGCCACATGAACCAATCGAAGATGCCCTTGCTGCCCGCCTGCGCATGCACGATGTCGGTCAGGTTGAGCGAACCCGCCAGCACCAGCACGCAGACCAGGCACAGGCCCATGGCCAGTTCGTAGGAGATCACCTGCGCCGCCGAACGCATGGCACCCAGCAACGCGTAGCGCGAGTTGGACGCCCAGCCGGCGAGGATGATGCCGTACACACCCAGCGAGGTCATCGCCAGCAGGTACAACAGACCGGCGTTGACGTTGGCCAGCACCAGCTTGTCGTTGAACGGAATCACCGCCCACGCCGCCAGCGCCGGAACCAGGGCGATCAACGGCGCCAGGTAGTACAGCACCTTGTTCGCGCTGGTCGGAAGAATCACTTCCTTCAGCAGCAATTTCGTGACGTCTGCGAAGGCCTGGAGCAAGCCGAAGGGACCGACCTTGTTGGGTCCCATGCGCACGTGCATCCAGCCGAGCACCTTGCGTTCCCACCACACGTACAAGGCCACCGTGATGACCAACGGCAAGACGATGCACAGGATGTAGATGATCGGTAGGCCGAGCTGATTGATGAGCTGATCGACCATGTGCTTACGCCTTGCTCAGGGTGAGGACTGCGCCGTAAGGCGGCAGCGAGACAGTGTCTTCGTGGGCGGCTTCGATCCACGCCGCGCCATCGGGCACGGTCACATCGATCACCAGCGGCAACACGGCATCGGCCACGCGCACCGCACTGCCCTGCTCCAGGCCCAGTCGCTTGGCTTCATCTGCGTTGACGCGAACGGCCGGCGCCCGATTGAGCGGGTGCTTGCTGAGCGCGGTGGCGCGACGGAGCACGGCGTCCGTGCGATAGATCGGCCAGGTGGCCAGGCGGCTGACACCACCCGTAGCCGGACGCGAAGCCAGTTCGGCACGGGCCTGGTGGCCACGTTCCGTAATGCCTTCACGCAGGCCGGCGAGATCGTCGAACTCGAAGCCGGCGACATTCATCACGCCACCCAGTGCACGCAGCACCTTCCAGCCCGGACGGGACTCACCCGGTGCCTTGGCACCGGCGACGACGCTCTGCGAGAGACCGTCGACGTTGACCAGCGTGCCATCGATTTCCGGCAGCAGGCCAATCGGCAGAATTACATCGGCCACTTCGCGAAGCGCGTCGCTGGCATAGGCCGAGAAAGCGACGACCTTCTGCGCGCCCTTGAGCGCCTTGGCGAAGGCACCGCCATCGGCCACGTCCTGAGCTTCCACGCCGTACAGCACGTAGGCCTTGCGCGGCTGCGCCAGCATGGCCTGCGCGTCGAGGCCACCGTTGCCCGGCAGCACGCCGACACGGCCCAGGCCGACGGCATTCGCACCGACCGGCAGTTCGTTGTAACCCGCACCCGTGGCCTGCGCGATGAACTGCGCCACGGCGCGCAGCCAGGAGGCCTGCGGATGCGTCACGGCGGCTTCGCCGAGAATGACCACGGCGCTGCCGCTCTTGAGATCGGCGATGGCGTCCTTGTCACCCTGGTCGCACGAGGCGCCATGAATGGCATCGGCCAGCGCGGCAGGCGCGGTGGCACCGGCATCGACCACGCCCTTGGCCAGCGACAGCAGCGCATCGACCAGCGCATGCGGCGCCACGATGGCTTCGCCGGCCAGGCGGTAGTTGAAGTTGAAGCTCGCCGGATTGACGGCGTAAACCTTGGCGCCCTTCTTCACCGCCTGATGGATGCGGTGATTGAGCAGCGGCATTTCGTGGCGCAGATCCGAGCCGACCAGCAGCGCGGCCTTGACCTTGTCCAGCTCTGCCACCGGCTTGCCGAACGGCTGCGCGACGGCGTTGTCGGCGAAGTCCAGCTGACGCACGCGATGGTCGACATGGGCGCTGCCCAGGCCGCGCGCCAGACGCACCAGCAGGTCGCCTTCTTCATTGGTGGTGGCCGGATGCACCAGCACGCCCAGGTCACTGCCCGGCACGGCCTTCAGCGCTTCGGCGGTGGCACCCAGTGCGTCGTCCCACGTGGTGGTGACCCACTGGCCATTGCGCTTGACCTGCGGCGCATTCACGCGATCAGCGGCGTACAGGCCCTGGTGGCTGTAACGGTCGCGGTCGGAGAGCCAGCACTCGTTGATCGATTCGTTGTCGCGCGGCACCGTGCGCAGCACCTCACCGCGGCGCGTATGCAGCCACAGGTTGGAGCCCAGCGCATCGTGATAAGCGACGGACGGCTTGGCGATCAGTTCCCAGGCGCGTGCCTGGTACTGGAACGGCTTGTTGGTCAGCGCGCCCACCGGACAGACGTCGATGATGTTGCCCGACAGTTCCGTCTCGATGGTCTTGCCGATGTACGTACCGATCTGCAGGTTGTCACCGCGGCTCATGCCGCCCAGCTCGTAGGTGCCGGCGATTTCGCTGGTGAAGCGCACGCAGCGCGTGCACTGGATGCAGCGCGTCATCTCGGTGGCGACCAGCGGGCCGAGGTTTTCGTCGGCGATGGTGCGCTTGCGTTCGGTGTAGCGCGACACGCTGCGGCCGTAGCCCAGCGCGACGTCCTGCAGTTCGCACTCGCCGCCCTGATCGCAGATCGGGCAATCCAGCGGGTGGTTGATCAGCAGGAATTCCATCACGTCCTTCTGATACTTCAGAGCGACGTCGGTACGGGTCTTCACCTTCATGCCTTCGGCCACGGGCGTGGCGCACGCCGGCTGCGGCTTGGGCATGGGCTTGCCGCCCATTTCCACTTCCACCAGGCACATGCGGCAGTTGGCGGCGATGGGAAGCTTGCGGTGATAGCAGAAACGCGGGATGGCGATGCCGATGGCATCAGCCGCCTCGATGATCATGGCGCCCTTGCGAATCTGCGTGGGCTTGCCATCGACCTCGATGTTCACGAGGTCAAGGTTCGGTGCTGCGGGCTGCGCACTCATGCGGCGGCTCCAAGCTTGTCGTCGACGATGGAGCGACCGTTGACGATGTAGTACTCAAATTCATCCCAGAACTGGCGCAGGAAGCCCTGCACCGGCCACGCCGCGGCTTCGCCGAACGCGCAGATGGTGTGGCCTTCGATCTGGCCGGCAATGGCCTTCAGACGATGCAGGTCGTCCATGGTGCCCTTGCCTTCCACGATGCGATCCAGCACGCGGTGCATCCAGCCGGTGCCTTCGCGGCACGGCGTGCACTGGCCGCAGCTTTCCTTGTGGAAGAACTGCGAGATGCGGCGGGTGAAGCGGACCGTGCAGACGGTGTCGTCCAGCACCACGATGGCGCCCGAACCCAGACCCGTCTTGAGGTCACGCAGGGTGTCGTAGTCGAACGGCAGGCCCTTCAACTGCTCGGCGCGCAGCACCGGCATGGACACGCCGCCCGGCACCGCACCCTTCAGCGTGCGACCCGGACGCAGGCCACCGGCCATTTCCAGCAGTTCGTCGAACGTGGTACCGAGCGGCACTTCGAAGTTGCCGCCCTTCTGCACGCAACCGGACACCGAGAAGATCTTCGGGCCACCGTTCTTGGTCTTGCTCTGCGCCAGGAACCAGTCGGCACCCTTGCGCAGGATGGCCGGCACCGAAGCGTAGGTCTCGGTGTTGTTGATGGTGCTGGGCTTGCCGTACAGGCCGAAGTTCGCCGGGAACGGCGGCTTGAAGCGCGGCTGGCCCTTCTTGCCTTCCAGCGATTCCATCAGCGCAGTTTCTTCGCCGCAGATGTAAGCGCCAGCGCCAAGCGCGCCATAGATGTCGACGTTGATGCCGGTGCCCTGGATGTCCTTGCCCAGCAGACCTGCGGCATAGGCTTCCTTCAGCGCCTCTTCGAAATGCTCGAAGGGCTCGTGATGGAATTCGCCACGCAGGTAGTTGTAGGCCACGGTGGAACCCGTGCAATAGCACGCGATGGCCATGCCTTCGATCACCGCATGCGGGTTGAAGCGCAGGATGTCGCGGTCTTTGCAGGTGCCCGGCTCCGACTCGTCGGAGTTGCAGAGGATGTACTTCTGCATGTCGCCCTTGGGCATGAAGGACCACTTCAAGCCCGTCGGGAAGCCCGCGCCGCCACGGCCGCGCAGGTTGCTCTTCTTGATCTCTTCGATCAGAGCGTTCGGATCGGGCTTTTCGGCGAGGATTTTCTTCCACGCCTCATAGCCACCCACCTGGGTGTAGCTGTCCATCGCCCACGGCTTGTCGAAATGCAGCGTGGTGTAGACGACCTGATGTTCTTGCGGTGCCGGACCGTATGCCATGGCGCCCTGCCCTTACTTGAGACCGTCGAGAATCTCGTCGATCTTCTGGATCGACAGACGCTCGTGGTAATGACCATTGACGGTCATCGCCGGCGCGCTGGCGCAGGCGGCGATGCATTCTTCTTCGCGCTTGAGGTACACGCGGCCATCGGCGGTGCTTTCACCGAGCTTGATGCCCAGTTTCTGCTCGCAATGTTTCACCAGATCCTCGGCGCCGTTGAGCCAGCACGAGATGTTGGTGCAGATGGCCACGTTGTTGCGGCCCACCGGCTTGGTCTCGAGCATCGAGTAGAAGCTGGCGACCTCGTAAGCCCAGACGGCGGGCAGATCGAGGTACTTGGCAACCGCGGTGATCAGCTCATCGGTGAGGAAGCCCTGGTTCTGCTCCTGCGCGGCGAACAGCGACTGGATCAGCGCCGAACGCTTGCGGTCGGGAGGAAAACGGGCAACCCACTCTTCGATGTGATGACGAGTGTGTTCGTTGAGTACGACGAGCGGGTCGACATTCTTGACCTGCTCGTAATTTCCGGTGGCTTTCATGTAGTGGCTCCCGTGGGCTCAGCGATCGACTTCGCCGAACACGAGGTCATAAGTACCGATCATCGCCACCACGTCGGCCAGCATGTGGCCGCGCACGATGGCATCCATCGAAGAGAGATGGGCGAAGCCCGGCGCGCGCAGGTGCACGCGGAACGGTTTGTTCGCACCATCGGAGACGAGGTAGCAGCCGAACTCACCCTTCGGTGCTTCCACCGCGGCATAGGTCTCGCCTGCCGGCACGCCGTAGCCTTCGGTAAACAGCTTGAAGTGGTGGATCAGCGCTTCCATGTCCTCCTTCATGTTTTCACGATGAGGCGGAGCGACCTTGTAGTTCTGCACGATGACCGGGCCGGGGTTGGCCTTCAGCCACTTCACGCACTGCTGGATGATGCGGTTGGACTGGCGCATCTCTTCGACGCGAACCAGGTAACGGTCGTAGCAGTCGCCGCCCACGCCCACCGGAATGTCGAAATCGACTTCGGCGTACTTGGCGTACGGCTGCTTCTTGCGCAGATCCCATTCAATGCCCGAACCGCGCAGCATCACGCCCGTCATGCCCCAGGCCTGGGCCTTTTCCGGCGGAATGACGCCGATGCCGACGGTGCGCTGCTTCCAGATACGGTTGTTGGTGAGCAGTTCCTCGTACTCGTCCACCTTCTTCGGGAAGTCGCTGGTGAACGCTTCCAGGTAGTCGAGCATGGAACCTTCGCGCCAGCTGTTGAGGCGCTTCAGGTCGTTGCCCTTGTGCCAGGGCGACTCGCGGTACTGCGACATGTGGTTCGGCAGATCGCGGTAGACGCCGCCCGGGCGGTAGTACGTGGCGTGCATGCGCGCGCCCGATACGGCCTCATAGACGTCCATCAGCTCTTCGCGTTCGCGGAACGCGTAGAGGAACACCGCCATCGCACCCAGGTCGAGCGCGTTGGAGCCGATCCACATCAGGTGATTCAGGATGCGGGTGATCTCGTCGAACATGGTGCGGATGTACTGCGCACGCTCCGGCACCTCGATACCCAGCAGGGTTTCGATGGCGCGCACGTAAGCGTGCTCGTTGCACATCATCGACACGTAGTCGAGGCGATCCATGTAACCGATGGACTGGTTGAACGGCTTGGACTCGGCGAGCTTTTCCGTGCCACGGTGCAGCAGGCCCACGTGCGGATCGGCACGGACGATGGTCTCGCCGTCCATTTCCAGCACCAGGCGCAGCACGCCGTGCGCAGCAGGATGCTGCGGGCCGAAGTTCATCGTGTAGTTGCGGATTTCTTGCATGATCAGTTATTCCGCCAGTTGTCGGCCGCTTCGGCCTTGGCCTGCAGCAGGTCGGCGTCGTCACGGATGACGCGCGGCACCAGCACGCGCGGTTCGATCGACACGGGTTCGTACACCACGCGCTTCTGCTCGGGGTCGTAACGCACTTCGACGTTGCCGATCAGCGGGAAGTCCTTGCGGAACGGATGACCCACGAAGCCGTAGTCGGTAAGAATGCGGCGCAGGTCCGGGTGGCCTTCATAGACGATGCCGTACAGGTCGAACGTCTCGCGCTCGAACCAGTTCACGCCCGGCCAGATGCCGGTCAGCGAAGGCACCATCGGCAGCGTGTCGTCATCGCAGAACGTGCGCAGGCGCAGGCGCTGGTTGTTCTCCAGCGACAGGATGTGCACGACGGACGCGAAGCGGTTCGGCTGCATGTCGGAACGGGGGCGATCGGACCACTTGAAGCGGCCCATGGCCTCGCCTTCCACGCCACGCGAGAAACCGGTGCCGGACACGGTTTCCGTGTCCCACTCGGTCTGGCCGTAGCTCATGTAGTCGACGCCGCAGACGTCGATGGGCACGCCAAAGCGGAACGGCGCTTCGTCACGCAGCGCGGTGGCCACCGCGAGCAGGTCGGCGGCGGCCACTTCGGCGGTGACTTCGTTGCGGACCACGCTGACTTTCAGCGTGTCGCCGAATCGCGCCGTGAGGCGCTCGGCCAGCGAGTTGATCGGAGTATCAGTCATGGCTCAGCTGCGCCTTTCTCAGGAACGCGCGATGGTGTTGGTGCGGCGGATCTTCTTCTGCAACTGCAGAATGCCGTGGATCAGCGCTTCGGCCGTCGGCGGGCAGCCCGGCACGTAGATGTCCACCGGCACGATGCGGTCGCAACCGCGCACCACCGAGTACGAGTAGTGGTAGTAGCCGCCGCCGTTGGCGCAGCTACCCATGGAGATGACCCACTTCGGATCGGGCATCTGGTCGTAGACCTTGCGCAGCGCCGGGGCCATCTTGTTGACCAGGGTGCCGGCCACGATCATCACGTCGGACTGGCGGGGACTCGGGCGGAACACCACGCCGTAGCGGTCCAGGTCCAGTCGCGCGGCACCCGCGTGCATCATTTCCACGGCGCAGCAGGCGAGACCGAAGGTCATCGGCCACATGGAACCGGTGCGCGCCCAGTTCATGAGGGCGTCGACGCTGGTGGTGGCGAAGCCGCGCTGGATGACGGGGTTGTCCTCGGCTGGACGAAGAATGTCGTCCACCAGGTTCAACGGCTGCGGGTTGTGCATCACCCGGTCAAGGGACGAGATCACTCCCATTCCAGTGCTCCCTTCTTCCACACGTAAGCAAAACCGATGACCAGAAGCAGCAGGAACAGCGCCATTTCGATCAGGGCGACAAGACCGATCTTGGTGAACACCACTGCCCACGGGAACAGGAAGGCGATTTCCAGATCGAAGATGATGAAGAGGATCGCCAGCAGGTAGTAGCGAACGTCGAAGCGCATGCGCGCGTCTTCGAAGGCCTCGAAGCCGCACTCGTAGGGCGAGAGCTTCTCCGACTCGGGACGGCGCGGACCGGCCAGAAGGCCAATGACCAGCAGTACCACGCCAAGGCCGGCGGCGACGCCGATGAACAGCAGAATGGGCCAGTATTCGGCAAGCACGGTGAAACGTACCTCCGCGCCTTCATTGGCGCATCAGTGACCGTAGGGGAAACGGTCCGCGGAACTTGGATTCGGCATGGCCCGCGAGGGCCAAAGGCTAGGCGCCACGATCACGTGCGTTGGGGGCCGCGAGCGTCCGACTTTTCACGATCTGAATCGGGAATCGCGACATTGTATCAGCGCGCTTAACAACAACAAGCCTTGACGGGTATTTGGAAGGCGATTTGCAAGGGTTCGCTGACGCCTCACGGCGTGTCCTGCGCAAGCCATTACGACCAAGGTCTTACATGGTGTGCGTGGGCCGTTCCGAACTGGTCGTGCCGGCAAGGAGGTTTTCTATGCGGGCCCGTGCAGCCTCGCCATCGGCGGACTCGTTGAACTGGACGCCGATGCCCGCCGTCCGGTTGCCCTGCGCCCCGATCGGGGTGACCCACACGACCTTGCCGGCCACCGACAGGCGCTCACCTTCGTCGGTCAGGTTGATCAGCAGCACCACTTCGTCGCCCAGCGCGTACTTCTGGGCCGTGGGCGCAAACAGGCCACCGTTCTTCAGATAAGGCATGTAGGCGTTGTAGAGCGACGCCGTGTCCTTGATCTTCAACGAAATAATGCCCTGGCGGGCGGCGATGGCCGGATTCATGGCTGCTCCTGTACGCCACCTGGTGCGGCGCCCCTCTCCTCATCGTAGCGAGCGGCCGGGTCCAGCGACAAGCGAGACGTGGAAGGAATGTGATGAAGCCGGTGTCACGTCACTATCGGTGACTCAGGCCGGCGGCGTATCTGCCTTGAGCTCGCACCAGCCCCAACGGTCGAAGATCCAGGGCGATGGCACTTTCATGTGGAGCTTGAGGAAACGCGGGCCCGTGACCACCGGGTCCAGACCATGCAGCACATATCGCCCCTGTGCATCCATCACCAGGGGGGCCCGACGCCAGGACCATTCACGGACACCGGCCGTGTCAACCAGGGTCAGCGTCATCCAGCGCTGCAGGGACCGGGATGGCCGCCAGGGCAGCACGGCCGACTCCGTGGCGGCCGACGAGCCGCGAACCCACTGATATCGCTCCGCCCGATCCGCCATGCGGCGCATGCGCTTGCCGCTCAAGGCCATCTGGCTTCGGTGGCACGCCAGGGCCGCCATCTTGTTGGCGTGAAGGCCCACGGAGGAGTCCAGCTTGACCCGGGCGGAGCCGGCCATCTCGTGGCCGTGGACCAGGTAGGCCAACATGCGCGGCGCAGGTTCCGCCCAGCCAGCCACGGCGAGCCGCGTCATGACATGGGCCGCGCTATGGTCCGGGTGGTGATCACCCAGCGACGGCAAGGCCACCAGGGTAGGACGGAATGCGTCGAGCATCGCCGAGATGGTTGCCACGCTTTCCTGTGGCGACTGACGGATTTGATCCGTGACACCCATGTCGGGCCAGCCCTGCGCGTGCAGGGCCTGCGGATCGACGCCCAACTGGGCCAGCGCGTGCGCGACCTCGGTACGACGACGCTCGCCCCAGCGGCGACGTTCGTCCATGCCAATGCGCAGCCGACGCTCCACCCAGCGCTGCGGCCACGGATTGTTGTCGCCATTGGTGAGCAGAAGAATGCGGACGTCGCCACCGGCCTGCCGAACCTGCTGGATCAGCTCGCCCGTGGCGATCGATTCGTCATCCGGGTGCGGGGCCACGACCAGCAGGCGTGTCCCGGCGTGCAGGGTCAACGACATGTCAGCCCCCGGTGGCCGGAGGCGCGGGACGCCAGCCGCGGTCGAAGGCTTGTGTCCACACGTACGCCACCGGTGTACCGCCGCTTACCGTCAAGTGATGCGTGCCACGACCGAGCTCCCAGTGATCCGCCACCGGACCACCATCCAGGCTGCCACTGAGGCGCTGGTGTCCATCGGTCACGACGTAGTCTCCGGGCACATTCACTTCAATCGTCTGCTGGGGCTGATGGTCCGGCAGCATACGGCCGGCCACCCAGATATCGCCGCCTGCCTGCACATAGTTGAGCATGACGAAGCGCGCATCCGGCCGCGGAAGGCGGCGCAGTACCACCAGCATGGTGCGATGGCTGATCAGGTCATCGACGATGGTATTGGCCATCTGGCCACGGCGCAGCCGGCGCATGGCCAGACTTTCCAGTACCGGGTAATACGGGCGCATGCGGAAAATGGCATCGCCCTTGGAATCCATCACGGTGTCCGTTTCGTTCGTGTAACGGAGCACGGTGGCCAGTTCGGCGCGTTGCGCGGCCAGGTCGTCCTGCCAGGGCGGCGCCTCAGCAATGACGGCCACCAGCTCGACCACGATGAACACCATAAGGAAGGCGCCGCGTAACCGCGGACGCGCGCCCAGCCATTGCCAGGTCGACACCCAGCCGGCCGAGGCGAGCGCAAGCGTGGGCAGCACAGGCAGGAAATCCTGCCGTGTAATGAGTGGCCAGATGAACCAGATCAGCAGCAGGTACAGGCCGCCCTGCAAGGCAAAAAATACGGTCCAGTCGAAATGGCCTTCCGCGCGCTGGCGCGCCTGCCGCACGCACGCCGCCACCAGCACCGCAGCAAGCACGACGAACCACAAGCCCTGCATCGCCGCGTGACGTTTGTTGGCGCCGCCTACGTTGTACTCGGCCAGGCCATACCACGCGTCGCCGAGCAAGCCGTGTGTCGCGAGCCAGACGGTAAAGAGCGTCGGCACCACCAGCAGACCCACGAGAGCGGCAATCCAGCAGCGAACGCCGGCCCGCGGCGCATCCGAGGGACGAAGCAGACGAACCACACCCGCGGCGACCAGCGCGGTCACCAGCAACACCAGCGTCTTCTGCGATACCGACAACGCGCAGCCCATGGCGAAACCCGCCACGAAGTAACGCCAGACACTGGGCTTTGCGCCCGCGATGAAGGCGAGGCCGAGCAACCACATCGCCATCCACATGTCGTCGGTGCGGAATTGCCCGCTGACAATGAAGAAGCGCGGAAACAGGCCAGCCACCAACACGCCCACCACGGCGATGCGCCATCCGTAGAGTCGCCGCGCCATCCACCCGGCCGAACCCAGTGCCACGACGTACCAGAACTGCATGGCCAAACGCAGCCAGGTCAACACATCGGGACGGTTGTCCAGCCATTTGAGCAGCGGCGAATGCAGCCAGCCGAACAAGGGACCGTGGTTATCGAAGACGTCGCGATAAGGCAATAAACCCTGCGTCCACGCCCAGGCTACGTGCGCATGCTGCGCTTCGTCGGAGTTCAGCGTGTACGCATTGAGCCACGCCAGTCGAAGGACCAGCAGGAACAACAACGATATCCACGGCCAGATGGGGAGATGGCGTTCGGGGGAACACTTCATCGGCGCAGGGTAAAAACCCGTCCTGTCAGCGGGCTTTCCCCAGGCTTAAGGCATAAGCCTAAGCTGCTGCGGGCTCAGTGCCAGCGTGAAAGTAGTTCCAGCAGCAGCAAGTCGCCGCGCAAGGGGCCGCGCAAGGATTCACGCGTCCGGTTGGCCGCCATGTACCACTGGTCCAGCGCCTCAGCGTCGAGCTGGCTCGCAAGCAGGCCCTGCCCCATCGCCTTGGCTTTCATCTCGTCGGCAGCGGCTTGCGCGGCAAACCACAGCCGCTGCTCCGGCTCGTTGTCCCGCCAGCGCTTGGCCACTTCCATCGCCTCGCCGCGACCGGCCGCCAAGGCGCCCAAGTCCTTGCGCACTTCCTGCCGGCGAGCCAACGCACCCTCTTCCGACCAGAGGCGAGCCAGGCCAGGATTGCCACCCGCCGCATCGAGCGCCGCAGCGGCATCTTTCACGCCTTGCTGCTGCAACCACGCCAGGGCTTCTTCGCGCGGTGGCAGATGGAACTCGATGCGCTGGCAGCGGCTGCGGATGGTCTGCGGCAAACGCCACGGGGCATCGGCCACCAGCAGCAACATCGTCTGCGGCGAAGGCTCTTCCAGTGTCTTCAGAAGCGCATTGGCCGCGGCGGCGTTCATGGCATCGGCCGGGTCGATGCACACGATCTGCCAGCCACCGAACTGACTGGCCATGGCAAGACGCGCAGACAATTCGCGAATCTGGTCCACCACGATTTCACTGCGCTGCACGCCGTCCTTGCGCAGGCCAAAGCTGAGCACGGTGAAGTCAGGATGCGTGCCCGCGGCGAACAGCAGACAACTGCGGCAACGACCACACGGCTCACCATCCTGCGGCTGCTGGCACAACAGACCTTCGGCAAAACGACGCATGAAGTCGCGCTTGCCCAGGCCCTCCGGACCACACAGCAGCAGCGCATGAGGCATGGCATTGCGGGCGCGCCGTGCCTGCAGGCGTGCCCAATGTTCCGCCTGCCACGGCATCGTGCTCATGCCTTCGCTCCGAAGAGGTGGCGCGTTGCATCGATGGCCGCCTCGAGCACTTCCGGCGGCGTGAGGGCGGCGTCGATCATGCGAAAGCGCAGGGGTTCAGCGGCAGCCCGCGCACGGTACGCAGCGCGCACACGCTCGAAGAAGTTGTCACCTTCCACCTCGATGCGATCCGCTTCGCCACGACCCGCGGCGCGCGCGCGCCCCGTGGCGACAGGCAGGTCGAGCAACAGCGTCAGATCCGGCGTAAGGTTGTTCGTGGCCCACTGCTCCAGCAGCGCGATGCGCTCGACGGGCACGCCACGGCCACCGCCCTGATAGGCATAGCTGGCATCGGTAAAACGGTCGCATAGCACCCACCGGCCGGCAGCCAGCGCAGGTTCGATGCATTCGCGCACGAGCTGCGCGCGCGAGGCGAACATCAGCAGCAGTTCCGACTCCGCGCACATGTCGCGATGCGCTGCATCGAGCACGATGGCGCGCACCGCTTCGCCCAACGGTGTGCCACCGGGCTCGCGCGTCTGCACCAGATCGACACCTTGCGCCAGCAGATGCTTCTGCAGGCCTGCCAGCAGCGTGCTCTTGCCGGCGCCTTCGCCGCCTTCGAGCGTAATGAGTTTGCCTCGGGTCATTGGCATCGCTTCAACTGGAAACAGGCAACGTTGTGATTGTGTTCGTCCAGCGTACTGGAGAACACGTGCGTGCCGTCGCCACGTGCCACGAAATACAACTCCGTACCCTGCGCGGGATGCAGCGCCGCATCGATGGCCGGCTTGCCCGGCATCGCGATGGGCGTGGGCGGCAGGCCGGCGCGGGTGTACGTGTTGTACGGCGTGTCCGTGGTGAGGTCACTCTTGTGGATATTGCCCGCATACGCATCGCCCATGCCGTAGATCACGGTGGGGTCGGTCTGCAGCAGCATGTGGGTCTGAAGGCGGCGGACGAACACGCCGGCGATGCGCGCGCGTTCGTCCGCGCGGCCCGTTTCCTTTTCCACGATGGAAGCGAGGATCAGCGCCTCATACGGCGTGGCCAGGGGCAGGTCCTTGTCGCGCTGGGGCCACGACGCATCCAGCATCTTGGCCATGGCGGCATGCGCCCGGCGCAGGATGTCCAGATCGCTGTCGCCCTTCACGTAGGCGTAGGTCTCCGGCAGAAAACGCCCCTCCGGCATCTCGCCGGGTGCGCCGATCTTGGCCATCAGCGCCGCATCATCGAGCGCCGCGCCGTCCTGCCTGAGCTTGTCTGCCTTGGCCAGGGCCTGGCGGAGCTCCTTGAAGTTCCAGCCGTCGACGATGGTGAAATTGCGCTGCAGGACTTTGCCGGTCGCCATGTTGAGCAACAGGTCGCGTGGCGTCATGCCGGGCGTCAGCGCATATTCGCCCGCATGCAGGCGACCCGCGACGCGCAACTGCTCCGCCAGCACGCGCCAGTACAGCGGACGACTTGCGGTGGCATGTTGATCGTGCAGAAGAGCCACGACGTCCCGCAGGCTGCTGCCCTTCGCCACGTCGATGCTGGGCGACTCGGCCGTCACCATCAACGGCGTGCCGACGAAACGCTGGTAATCCATCCAGCCATAAACGAGGCCGCCAGCCACCGCCAGCAACACCAGCACGATCAATCCGCGCCAGCGCACGCGCCCCTGCATCTTGTGTCCACTCATGCCTGCTCCATCGGGAAACCCAGACCGCGCCAATGGTGTTGCAAGGCGCGAGTCACCGGGCCGGGAACATACAACGTATCGCCCACGGCCTGAACCGGCAGGATGCCCCGGACACTGGAACTGAGGAAGACTTCGCTGGCCCGGGCCAGATCCTCCCGGCGCAACGCGGCCACCCGAGCGTCCGGACGGTGGCCGAGCACCTCGGCGCGCGCCACGCCCGCCACGCCGCAGCGATCCAGCGACGGGGTCATGAGTGCGCCATCGATCACGGCGAACAGATTGGTCATGGTCCCGCTGATGACCTGCCCTTCCCCATCGCACACCAGCCCTTCGCCGATGGCCGGATCGGTCCACTCGGCGCGAGCCAGCACCTGCTCAAGTCGGTTGAGATGCTTCATGCCGGCCAGCAGCGGCTGCGCCGACAATGTCGTTTCGCACCAGCGCAGCCGCATGCCAAGGGCATAGGCCTCGCCCGTCATCGGCGGTGCGTCGAATCCCGCCACGATGCGTGTGGTGTTCGCGTCACGCGGTGGCGCGTAACCGCGCTCGCCGACGCCGCGCGTCAAGGTAATCCGCACAACCGCCTGATCGATTCCCGCAACGACAGCAATCGCTTCGTCCAGCAGCTGCGCCGGAACGGGCAGCGGCAACCGCAGGCGTCCGCAGCCCGCATGCAAACGCGCCATGTGGCGCGTCCACAGCGGCGCCGCGCCACGCACAAAGCGGATCGTTTCAAACAATCCGTCACCGTAGGAAAGGCCGCGATCAAACACCGAGACGGTCGCCTCCGGCGCGCCGTTCACCAGCACGCGACCGGACATCAGCCCTGCACTCCCAGTGCGCGCAACAAACCGCGTGCCTTGGCGCGGGTTTCATCCAGCTCCCTCTCGGCAACGGAATCGGCCACGATGCCCGCGCCTGCGCGGAACGTTACGTTCGAACCCGAAAGCGTGAAGGTGCGGATCAGGATGTTCAGATCCAGATCCCCGTTGCGATCGAGATACCCGAGCGCGCCGGTATAGGCACCACGCGGCGCGTCCTCCAGCGCGGCAATGATTTCCATGCAGCGCACCTTGGGGCAGCCGGTGATCGTGCCGCCAGGGAAGGTGGCAGCAATCACCTCGCCAGGCGTCACATCACCGCGAAGCCTTCCGCGCACGTTCGACACGATGTGATGCACATGCGCGTAGCTTTCCACCACCATCAGCTCATTCACCTCGACCGTGCCCGGCACGCACACGCGCCCCAGGTCGTTGCGCTCCAGGTCGATCAGCATCACGTGCTCGGCGCGCTCCTTGGGGTGCGAGCTCAGTTCACGAATACGCGCCACATCGTCATCGCCGGGCGTACGGGGACGAGTCCCCGCGATGGGCCGCGTCTGCGCAAGGCCGCCGCGCACTTCGACGAGGCGCTCCGGCGAGGAACTCACCACCGCCCAGTCCTTCTGCTGGAACAGGCCCGCGAAGGGCGCCGGATTCGCTTGTCGCAACGACTGATAAAGCTGGGCCGGCGTCGGTGGCGACGCGTAGTGCGCGTACCACTCCCGCGACAGGTTCACCTGAAAAATGTCGCCGGCATGCAGGTGCTCGTGGATACGCCCGACGCCATCGAGGAAGCGCGAGGGGGCATCTTCACTGCACGCATCCGGCGATGACAGCGCAGGGATATCGATCGCGGCACTGAGGTCAGCCTCCATGACATCGAGCCAATCCTCGTGCCCCTGCTCCGCGACGATCACGGTGCAATGGCGCGCGTGATCGACAATCACGGCCGCCGGACAACGCAAGGCCATCGCCACGGGAAGCACCGCCGACGGTTGCAGGCGCAGGCGGGTTTCGATCTCGCCGACAAGCTCGTAGCTCAACAGCAGCAGCCAGCCGCCGTGGAACGGAAGATCACTGGTTTCATCGCGCGGCAGTCGCGCCTCACGCCAGGCGGCATCCAGCGCGTCGAGAAAGCGGCCTTCCCGCTGGCGCCCTTCGCCGTCGACCAGACGGCCATCGGCAAGCAGGGACAGCGTCTCTTGCGGAAACGCGAACAGGATGTCGAAGCGCGCTTGTGGCGTACCGTGCGTCACGCTTTGCAGCAGGCCCGGATAGCGCTCTGGAAATGCAGCGGCCGGCGCGAGTAGATCGCGCCGGCCGTGCAGAGTACGACGATGGTACGTGGTCACGCCGCTCAAATGCGACGGAAGGCCAGCGTGCCGTTGGTGCCACCAAAGCCGAACGAGTTGGAGATGGCCACGTCGAACTTGGCATCGCGCGCGGTATGCGGCACGAAGTCGAGATCGCAGCCTTCACCCGGCTCATCGAGGTTGATGGTCGGCGGCAACACCTGGTCGCGCAGCGCGAGGATGGTGAAGATGGCTTCCACGCCACCTGCCGCACCCAGCAAGTGACCCGTGGCCGACTTCGTCGAGCTCATGGCCAGCTTGTAGGCGTGATCGCCGAACACGCGCTTGGCGGCAAGCACTTCACCCAGATCGCCCAGCGGCGTCGAGGTGCCATGCGCGTTGACGTACTGCACGTCGGTCGGGTTGAGATGACCGTCCTTCAGCGCGGTATCCATGCTGCGCGCCGCACCTTCACCGCCTTCGCTCGGCGCGGTGATGTGGAACGCGTCGCCGCTCATGCCGAAGCCGACCAGCTCCGCATAGATCTTCGCGCCGCGCGCCTTGGCGTGTTCGTATTCTTCCAGCACCAGCACGCCGGCGCCGTCGGACAGCACGAAGCCATCGCGGTCCTTGTCCCACGGACGGCTCGCCTTGGTCGGCTCATCGTTGCGGGTGGACATGGCCTTGGCCGAGCAGAAGCCCGCCATCGCCGTGCCGGTGGTGGCGAATTCCGCGCCGCCGGCAATCATCACGTCGGCATCGCCGTACTGGATCATGCGCGCGGCCAGGCCGATGTTGTGCGTACCCGTGGTGCAGGCCGTGACACACGCGATGTTCGGGCCCTTCAGGCCGTTCATGATCGACAGGTGGCCCGACACCATGTTGATGATCGAGGACGGCACGAAGAACGGCGACACGCGACGCGGCCCCTTGTCGTGCAGTTCGATCGAGGTGTGCTCGATGGTATGCAGGCCGCCGATGCCGGCCGCCACGGCCACGCCGATGCGCGGTGCATTTTCTTCCGTCACTTCCAGGCCGGAATCGCGCAGGGCTTGCGTACCCGCGGCGATGCCGTAGTGGATGAACGGATCCATCTTCTTGATCTCTTTCGGGGCGATCCACTGCGCCGGATCGAAATCACGGACCTGGCCGGCAATGCGCGTGGCATAGGCGGTCGCGTCGAAATGGGTCACCTGACCAATGCCACTCACGCCCTTGAGGATGTTGTCCCAGGCGGTCGCGATATCGTTGCCGACCGGCGAAATAATGCCGAGACCGGTGACAACCACACGTCGTTTGCTCATGCTGATCTTCCCTCGTGTATCCGTGGCACCGTCAATAACGACAGGTGTTCTGCGCCATTCGCGGCCACGTCATCCGTGCCCTTGGCGCGCCGCGCGCACCATACGGGATCGGACGTTGCAAAATGCAGAAACGAAAACTGCGCCAATGTGGCGCAGCTTCCGGTATCGCTGGTGGACGGACGCATCACGCGAATGCGTCGTCGCATCGGAGCGATCACTCCTTGGTGTGAGCCTTGATGTAATCAACGGCCTGCTGCACCGTGGTGATCTTCTCGGCCTCTTCGTCCGGAATCTCGGTCTCGAACTCTTCCTCGAGAGCCATCACCAGTTCAACGGTGTCCAGCGAATCAGCGCCCAGATCGTCCACGAACGAAGCGTTCGCCGTGACTTCCTCTTCCTTCACGCCCAGCTGCTCGATGACGATTTTCTTGACGCGCTCTTCGATGGTGCTCATGTTGCCAATACCTCCCAAGGAGTAGTTACCTGTCAACACCGGCCAGTGGCCGGCATATGGCCGGCGGATTGTAGTGGCTAAGCCGCAAGGCCGCCATGATCCACCAGCTGTCGTTAAACGCAGGCCACGGGACCGGCGCGAAAGAAGCAATTGTCGCCTAAAACGGTGCAGCTTGCGACAACCCCTTGTTAAACCGGCCCGTGCCGGTGCACCGGACCACGTCCCGCCAAGCGGAAACGTGCCCCGGCCGGTTGAAACAATGAAGGCTCAGATAAGGGTTTAAAGCCCTTTCTTCACGCCTTATGGCATGTACATGCCGCCATTGACGTGCAGCGTCTCGCCTGTGATGTAGGCGGCCGCCGGGGACGCCAGGAAGGCCACGGCCTTCGCAATGTCGCTGGCTTCGCCGAGGCGACCCAGGGCAATCTGGCCCAGCAAAGCCTGCTTGGATTCCTCCGGCAGTGCACGCGTCATGTCGGTATCGATGAAGCCCGGCGCCACCACGTTCACGGTGATGCCACGCGAACCGATCTCGCGCGCCAGCGACTTGGAGAACGCAATGATGCCCGCCTTCGCCGCCGCGTAGTTGGCCTGGCCCGGATTGCCGGTCAGGCCGATCACCGACGCGATGGAAATGATGCGGCCCTTGCGCGCCTTCATCATGCCCCGCATGACGGCCTTGGACGTGCGATACACGGACGTGAGATTGGTATCGAGGATGGCCTGCCAGTCTTCGTCGCGCATGCGCATCAGCAGCTGGTCGCGCGTGATGCCGGCGTTGTTGACCAGGATCGACACAGGGCCGAATTCCTTGGCGATGCCATCGATGAGCGCTTCAATGGAAGCACCCTCGGTGACATTGAGCACGCGGCCATGACCACCATTTGCAGCCAGGCGTTCGCCAATGGCCGCGGCGCCACTTTCACTGGTGGCGGTGCCGATAACCGTGGCGCCTTGCGCCGCCAGTTCATCGGCAATGGCCGCACCGATGCCGCGGCTGGCGCCGGTGACGAGGACGATTTCACCTTGCAGTGTCTTGCTCATCTGTCATTTCCCTTTGGATGGCTGGACGTCGATGCGTCCACGCGCATGAATGCCTGGATATCGCTCAGACCCACTCGGCGCGGGCGGCATCGAGTTCGGCTGGCGTGCCGATGGCGCGAGCCTCGACGCTCTTGTCGATGCGCTTGATCAGGCCGGCCAGCACCTTGCCCGGACCCGCTTCGGCCATACGCGTCGCGCCGCCTGCGACCAGCGCTTGCACGCACTCGGTCCAGCGCACCGGCAGGTACAGCTGGCGCTGCAGTGCGCCGCGAATGTCTTCCACCGTGTTGTAGCTGCGCGCCTCGGCGTTCTGAATCACCGGAACGGACGGCAGCGACCAGGAAATCGAGGCCATGCGCTCGCCCAGGCGATCGGCCGCATCGCGCATCAGCATGCAATGCGACGGTACGGACACGGCGAGCTTGATGGCCTTCTTCACGCCCTGCTCCGCCAGCTTGGCCAGTGCGCGATCCACGGCTTCGGCGTTGCCGGCGATGACGAGCTGACCCGGCGAATTGAAGTTGGCGGGCGACACCACCTGCCCCTGCGCAACTTCTTCACACACGGCCGCAATCTGTGCGTCATCGCCACCCAGGATGGCCGCCATCGCACCCACGCCCGGCGGCACGGCGGCCTGCATCAGGCGACCACGCTCGGCGACCAGTGCCGCTGCGTCGTGCAGCGACAGGGCACCGGCACACACCAGCGCACTGTATTCACCCAGGCTGTGGCCCGACATCTGCGCCGGCTGCGCGCCACCCAGCTTCTGCCACACGCGCCAAACGGCCACGCTCGCGGCGAGCAGTGCCGGCTGCGTATTTTCGGTGCGATTGAGGTCTTCTTCCGGGCCCTGCTGGCTGAGTGCCCACAGGTCGATGCCTGCGCCCTGCGATGCTTCGTCGAAGGTGGACTTCACTTCCGGATGGGCGGCAGCCAGTTCGGCCAGCATGCCAAGCGACTGCGAGCCCTGGCCCGGGAAAACGAAAGCAAGCGTGGCGGAGGTCTGGGTCATGGACGAGGGTTTGCCTGAAACGAAAAACGGAATGGTGCCAGCATTGAGCGCCATACGCAGCTGTATTCGCCTGGGAATGGATGTGCGGGCAGCATTTCCGGACACCGCACCCCCACCGTCATTCCAGCGCAGGCTGGAATCCAGCGCCGCGATACACGGTTTTCGCGAAGGAGTTCAGGCTTTTTTGCGACAACCAGAGCCTCGGACACTGGATTCCGGCCCGCGCCGGAATGACAGGCAAAAAAAAGCCGCCCTGAGGCGGCTTTTTTCCAGACGAACGGCGATCAATAGCGCAGCAGCGCCGACGCCCACGTGAAACCGCCGCCAAACGCTTCCAGCAGCAGGTTCTGACCACGCTTCACCTTGCCCGAACGCACGGCGTAATCCAGCGCGAGCGGCACCGAGCCAGACGAGGTGTTGGCATGCTCCTGCACGGTCACGATCACCTGCTCCATCGGCATTTTCAGGCGCTTGGCCGTGGCTTCGATGATGCGCAGGTTGGCCTGGTGCGGAATCAGCCAGTCGATCTGCGATTCGTCCATGCCGGCGGCCTGCAACGTTTCATCGACCAGCGAGTCGAGCGTCTTCACGGCAACCTTGAACACTTCGCGGCCAGACATGTTGATGCGCACGCCGTGGTTCGGCTCGTCCTTGAAACCCGCGGACACGCCCACCGGGTTGTACAGCAGATGCTTGAAGCCGCCATCGGCATGCAGCAGCGTGGCGTAGATGCCCGGCTCTTCCGAGGCTTCCAGCACGACGGCGCCGGCACCATCGCCGAACAGCACGCAGGTTTCGCGCTCGTTCCAGTCGACCATGCGGGTCAGCGTTTCCGCGCCGATCACCAACACTTTCTTGGACTGGCCACTGCGAATGAACTTGTCGGCAATGCCGAGGGCGTAAACGAAGCCCGAGCAGGCGGCATTGACATCGAACGCAGCGCAACCGTTCGCACCAAGACGGTGCTGAACCAGGCAGGCGGTCGACGGGAAAATGATGTCCGGCGTGGTCGTGCCCAGCACGATCAGGTCGATTTCGGAAGCCTTCACGCCGGCGGCTTCAAGCGCGCGCTCGGCGGCTTCGGTCGCCAGATCGCCAGTGGTCTGGCCATCGGCGGCAATGTGGCGGCGCTCGATGCCGGTACGGGTGCGAATCCATTCGTCACTGGTTTCGACGATCTTTTCGAGATCGGCATTGGTCACCACTCGCTCGGGCAGCGCGCTGCCGGTGCCGGTGATGCGGGCGTAGATCTGGGCCATTAACTTTCCATGCGACGGGTTGGAACGGAGCCGACTCGCGAAGCGATCAGGCCAGCCTCCAAACCGCCAACGTTACGTGGGTGATCGCACAAACGCAAAGCGGCGCGAAATCGCGCCGCCATGCGGAATCGTATCCCTTGCGGGAACGATCAATCCTCTTCGACCACCGAGGTGTTCGTCTCGATGACCTTCTTGCCGCGGTAGTAGCCATCCTTGGTGACGTGGTGGCGCAGGTGCACTTCGCCACTGGGCGGAGCGGTGGCCAGCTGCACGGTCTTCAGCGCATCGTGCGAACGACGCATGCCGCGGGTGGACGGGGTCTTGCGGCTCTTGGCAACGGCCATGGCGAATCTCCAGCTAAATCAAGTTTTCTTGAGTTCGCGCAAAACCGCGAACGGGTTATCGGAACGGCCTTCGCTGGAGATTTCCTCCGGCGAGGGGCCAACTACTTCTTCAGGCAACGTGCTGTCCGGGTTCACCGGCACCAGCGGCATGGCCAACAACAATTCGTCTTCGATGACGTCCAGCAAGCTCAGCTTGCTGTCGTCAGCGACCAGCAGCGGCTCGACGTTCGGCGGCAAAGCCGCTTCTTCGCGCTCGGAGCGGATCAAACCGAGCCGGTTGTTCACCGTCACCGGCAACACGAACGGCTCAAGGGTGCGCTGACAGGTCACCGTGAGCGGAGCCTGGACGCGGACATCGAGGTACGACGTACCAAACTCGTCCCGACCAAAATCCAGCTCGTATTGCGCTGTTCCTTCCGTACTGGCCAGGGCCTCGCCCAGTCGCTTCATGGCGACCACGGGCAATTCCCCCTGGAACGAACGCCGCGCCGAGACCATGCGCCAAGCGTCCACAGACTCTGGCAGTGTCACGGACATAGACATGAAATCTTAGGATTACAACATGTTGAAGTCAACGGGTTGAGAGCCCTGAGATGCATGTAAACCCGAATTTTGCCTGAACGACTGCGGTACGGCAGACTTTGACCACCTTTTCCGCGAGTCCGCCGGCCCGTGAATTCATCCCTGATGCTTGGCCTGATCGCCCTGGTGGTCCTCGCCGCCGTCCTGGTGGGGGCAACGCTGGCCTACCGGCGGCGCGCCGACCGCCGGGCCCGCAGCCTCCATCAGCTGCTGGAACTGGCCGACCGACTGGAAAGCGACCTGAAGACCTGCCGGGCAGGCCTGCAGCAGGCCCATGCCGTGATGTCCCTCAACCCTGACCTGCCCGCCAGCAGCGAACAGGAGGCCCGTCACGCGATCGATGCGGGGTTGCGCTCGCTCCTGCAGCAGCGCATCTGGATCAGGGACAAGGCGCCCAGGGCGTCTCAGGAAGAACTGGATCAGACCGTCTCGGCGATGAATGATACACGCTCCCGGCTTCGCCCGTTGCTGGCGGCCCTGGACCGCGCGCAGCACGATCTGGACAGCGCCATGCGGGAGCATTTGCGCCGGGAGCATGACGCATGACCCTGCCCACCCTGGTGCTGGGCTCGACCTCGCGTTATCGCGCCGAGCTCCTCAGGCGCATCTATGGCGAGTTCGAACAACGCGCCCCGGGCACCGACGAGGCACCGCTTCCCAACGAGACGCCGCGCGAACGCGCGCGTCGACTGGCCATCGCCAAAGCCCACGCCGCTGCGGCAGGCCTGAGCGATGCCCTGGTGATCGGCTCCGACCAGGTGGCCGAGCTGGAGGGCAGCGTGCTCGACAAGCCGGGCACTGTCGAACGTGCCCGCGCGCAACTGACGGCAAGCTCCGGCCGCGACGTGCATTTCCACACCGCGCTTTGCCTGCATGACACCCGCACGGGCGAGGATCGCGTCCACGTCGACCATACCGTGGTGACCTTTCGCAGCCTCGGTGCGGATGAGATCAACCGTTACATCGAACGCGAACAGCCGCTGGATTGTGCCGGCAGTTTCAAATGCGAAGGCCTCGGCATCAGCCTGTTCGAGCGTATTGCGAACGACGACCCGTCGGCCCTCATTGGACTGCCGCTGATCGCCCTGGCGCGCATGCTGCGGGAAGCGGGTATTTCCCTGCCCTGATCGGCATCAGTGCGCCGACTCCGCGGCGTAGGCACGCTGCCACACGATGCAGCGATCGTCAGGCGCCGTGGCGGTGGCGTGCAGCAACGGTACGGCTCCGCTGTAGAAAGCCATGCGGCGACGGCCATCGAATAGATCCAGCCGCGACAGGGGAAGCGCGTCGTCGATGCGTCCGCACAGCGATCGCAGCCAGTCCGCACGCTCACGCACGCGCAACGCCTTTTCATCCACGGCAAGCAACATGGGCTGGCCACCGTGCTGCATGCGCAGCGCTGTTTCATCGCGTTGCCACAGCGCCAGTTGCGGTGCACGCCCGTGCTTGGCGTTGAGCGGACTGTCCAGCACGAAGACAGGCACGACACCGGCGAGCTGGAAATCGATTTCCGCAGCGAGCATGAAGTTGTCGGCCACCAGCACACCGGGATGCTCCGCGAGCAGCTGACGTGCCATGTCGCCGCTTTCTCGCCATCCGACGAAGCGCGCGGGAAACATCTTCAAGCCGGCGAGCATGCGTGCGCCGTTGTCGCTGGCGGCGAGCCCCAGATAAGCCAGCCCGCCCGCCTGCCCCGCCACGGCCAAGGCAAACGTCGCGATCAACCAACCCCGGGACCACCATCGTTGCTCACGCAACAGCACGGGCAACGCCGCGAGCAACGGCAGGTAACCCGGCAACGGCCAGTGCGCGCGGAAACGGACATCGTCCGCAAAAAGACCCAACACGAAATACAAGACGATGAAGCCGCAGGACACGATGGCAATCACATCCCATGGACGCACATCCTTCCTTCGACGCCAGCTTATCCACGCTGCCCACAGCAACAACGCATACAGCAAGGGCGTGCAGGCTACCGCCTGCTCCAGCGGCTGCACCAGCGCGTCTGCGTGGAAACGCCATGGATTGCGTTCCACCAACTGGAACGCCACACCCGCACCGCGTTGCTGCCAGTTGGATATCAGCAGCGGTGCCAACCCCAGCGCAGCCACACAGAGTGCGAGCCATAGCCCAGGTCGACGCCACAACGTGCGTCCGCGCGGCGTCAGCACACAGACCAGCAAACCGAGCAACATCGGCATGGCGGCGCGGTAGTGGCTTAGCCAGCACATCGCCAGAGCCACGCCCAGCAACAGCCAGTCACGCAAGCCATCGCGATCCATCGCACGCATCAACGCCACCATCGCCAGCATGATGGCTATGGTCAGGGGCACATCCGGCACGGCCAGCACGCCCAGGCTGCTGCCCAGCGGCAGCAGCAGAGTGAACAGGGCCGCCTGCCAGCCCGCGCATTCATCGGTGAAAGCCTCGCGTGCAAAGGCGCGCACCAGCCACGGCAACAGGCTGCCAAGGATCAGGAACGGCCAGCGCATGCCCAGCAGGCCGTGGCCGGCCACGGTTTCGCCAACACGGATCAACACCGCCGTGAGTGGTGGCAGGTCGCTGTAGCCCCAGGCGAGATGGCGGCTTTCCTGCCAATAGAAGGCTTCATCACCAAATGGCGACAGCGTTGCGGCAAGCATCAACTTGACGATGAAGATCAGCGCGAAGGCGATCACGAACATGGCTCGCCAGCGCGCGAGACCCACGGCTACACTGCCTGCATCACGCATGAGCCTTGTCCCGCATCGTCCTTCCCCGTCGCCGGAAACCCATGTCCGCCATTACACCGCTCCACGATGAATCACTGCGCACACGCCTGGAAGCCGCCATGGCCCAGGTCAACCGCGTACTGCTGGGCAAACCGCGCCAGGTGAAGCTGGCGTTTACCTGCCTGATCGCCGGCGGCCATCTTCTGCTGGAAGACGTGCCCGGCGTGGGCAAGACAACCCTGGCACACGCGCTGGCCGCCAGCTTTGCGCTGGATTTCCAGCGCGTGCAGTTCACCAGCGACCTGCTGCCGTCAGACATTATCGGGGTGAGCGTCTACGAGCGCGAGACGGGACAGTTCCGTTTCCACCCCGGCCCGATATTCTCCGGACTGCTGCTTGCCGACGAAATCAATCGCGCCACGCCCAAGACGCAGAGCGCGCTGCTTGAATCGATGGCCGAAGGCCAGGTGACGGTGGACGGCCAGACGCATGTGCTGCCACAGCCGTTTTTCGTGGTGGCCACGCAGAATCCGCTCGACCTGGCCGGCACGTTCCCGCTGCCCGATTCACAGCTGGACCGCTTCATGTTGCGCGTCTCGCTGGATTACCCCGACGCCGCCGCCGAACGCGCACTGCTGACAGGCAGCGACCGTCGCGACGTGCTCGCTCAACTGTCGCCGCAGCTGGATGTCGCCGGCCTGGCGCAACTCGCGCGTCATGCGCAGTCGGTGACCGCCAGTGCCGCCCTGCGCGACTACCTGCAGGCGTTGCTCGCCGCCAGCCGGCGCCCCGCGGACGTGCGCGTGGGGCTGTCTCCGCGCGCAGGCCTGGCCTTGCTTAGCGCGGCGCGGGCATGGTCGTTGCTCAGTGGACGTCAGCATGTGTTGCCGGAGGACATCCAGGCGCTGTTCGTCCCGCTGGCCGCGCACCGCCTCGTGACCACGCGTGGCGCCAGTGGCGACAGCCTCGCACGCAGCCTGCTCGCCGACGTCGCGGTGGGTTGATGCAAGAGGCGCTTCGTCGCTTCCGGATGTGGGCGGAACGTCGCCTGCCCGCGCTCACGCGCTACCGCCGCCCGGAAAGCCTGCCCATCGTCCTGCATCGGCGGCGCATCTACATCGTGCCTACCGGCTTCGGCATGGCCTTCACCGTGCTGTTGCTGGTGATGCTGATGGGCGCGCTCAATTACACGAACAATGCCGCGTTGATGCTCACCTGCCTGCTGGGCTCCACGACATCGGCCAGCATGCTGGTGGCGTTTCGCAGCCTCAACGGCCTGCGCCTGGCGAACGTGCGCCAGGGGCAGGCCATCGCGGGCGAACCGATGGTGGTGCAGCTGGTCTTCACCGGCGGCGACCACGCGCACGCGTCCATCCATGTCGAGTTCGATGAACACGTGGAAGCCTTTGCCGTCGCGGCGCAGGGCGAAACCGTTGTCTCGATGAACCTGCCGACGGAGCACCGCGGCTGGCAGCCGTTGCCACGCATCAAGTTGTGGAGCAACTGGCCGCTGGGCCTGTTCCATGCGTGGAGCTGGATCTATCCCGACCAATCCGTGCTGGTGTGGCCGCGTCCCGAGCACGGTGGTCCGGCACCCGTCATACCTGGCGAGGACGGCAAGCAAAAGCGCGTGCACCAGGGTGAAGACATCGCCGCCCTGCGCGCGTATCGCGCCGGCGATCCGCAGCGCCACATTGCGTGGAAACATTCCGCTCGCCACGCCAACCTGCTGGTGAAGGATTTCGAGCAACCCGAGGCCCAGGAAGAATGGCGCCTCGACTGGCGGCAGTTGTCGCACCTGGTTCCGGAAGCGCGCATTTCGCGATTGGCGCGCTGGCTGGGCGAAGCCGAAGCCGTTGGCCGCCCCACCAGCCTGTGGTTGCCCAGCGAAGACATCAGCCTTGGCCATGGCCGCAGCCACTACGCGCACTGCATGAACGCGCTGGCACGCCTGCCATGATCCGCCTCTCCCTTTTCCGCAAGAAAAAGCCGGAGACCCTGGATCGGCGGCCGTTCGATCTGCTTTGCATCACGGTGGCCGTCGTGCTGGGCGTCCATGCGCCGCACTTGCCGTGGTGGCTGACGTTGTCGCTGGCAGCCATGCTTGGCCTGCGCTGGTGGCAGCGGCGCCAGAAGCAGGCGCGCGCACCTTCCTACTTCAAGCTCCCACTGGTGGCGCTGCTGTGCGGCGCGGTGGTGTTCCACTACAACACGTTGTTCGGCCGTGAGCCCGGCGCCGCACTGATGGCTGGCCTGCTGGTGCTCAAGCTGCTGGAAACGGAAACACCCCGCGATGCACGCGTCGGCGCCGCGTTCGCCTGTTTCGCCCTGATGTCGGCACTGCTGTTCGACCAGGGCTTGGTGGCGACCATCCTGGTGGCACTTGGCCTGCTGCCCGCCATTGCCACGCTGCGCGCCTTGCAGCCCGCGCGTCCGCCAACCACGTTGCCGCGCGAACTGCTGCCCGCGCTGGGCCTGCTCGCCTTGTCCGTGCCGGTGGCCATCGTCGCCTTCCTGTTCGTGCCACGACTCAGTTCACCGCTGTGGGGCGCCCCCACGCCCGAACAAACGCGGTCGGGCCTGAGTGACGACATGTCGCCCGGCAACTTCTCGCAGGTCTTGCTGGACGACCGACCGGCCATGCGCGTGACCTTCAACGGCACGCCACCACCCAACGCGCAGCGCTATTTCCGTGCCTACGTGATGTGGACCTACGACGGCCATACCTGGAACCGTCAGGACGACAACCGTCCGCCCTCGCAAATCGAATACGGCCCGGCCGTTCAGTACACCATCACGCTTGAAGCCACCGGGCAGCGAGCGTTGCCCGCGCTGGACGTTCCCATCAAGGCGCCCGATGACGCCTCGCTGGGACCGGACTGGGAGCTTCGCGCCGATCACCCCATCAACGATCCCTTTACCTACCGGCTCAGTTCCTCGCCTATCTATCACCTGCAGGCCGAGCTGACCGAGCGCGACCGCCGCCGCGCCCTGCAACTGCCGGCGGGCTTCGACCCCAAGGCACTCGCCCTGGGCAGGCGCTGGCGCACGCAGTACGGCGCCGACGACATGGCCATCATCCAGGCGGCGATGAACCTGTTTCACGACGATGGTTTCAGTTACACGCTGGCCCCGCCGCCGCTGGGCAGCAACGCCATCGACGACTTCCTGTTCGGCACGCGTCGCGGATTCTGCGAGCACTACGCATCGTCGTTCACGGTGCTGATGCGCGCCGCCGGCATTCCCGCGCGCGTGGTAACCGGTTACCAGGGCGGCTACTGGAACACCCTGGGCAACTACCTTTTGGTGCGCCAATCCGACGCGCATGCCTGGGGCGAAGTGTGGCTGCCGCATCGCGGCTGGGTGCGTTTCGATCCGACGGCGGCCGTGCGTCCTGAACGCGTGAGCCTGGGCTCTTCCGCGGCCGATGCAGCATCCACTGACTGGGCACCCAATCGATGGCTGCTTGGCTGGCGCAACCATTGGGACATCGTCAACCGGTGGTGGAACCAAGGCGTTATTGGCTTTGACACGCTTCGGCAGCATGGGCTGTTGACGCCGTTTGGCGTGCACGACACCAGCGTGGGCACGCTGGGGTTGTTGCTCGCCGTCGGTGGTTCGCTGTTTGCCGCGCTCGGTTTGCTATGGGCCATGTGGAACCGCCCGGATACCGACCAGGCACGCGCAGCGATGCAGCAACTGGAAAAACGACTGGCCGCGGTGGGCGTGGCCCGCCGACATAGCGAAGGACCGCAGCATTTCTTCAGCCGCGCCGCACGGGCCCTCCCCAGCCAGCGCGACGAGCTGGAACACCTGATGAGGACATATCTGGAACTGCGTTACGCGTACGAAGAACCGCCAGCTGACCTGCTAAAAAACTTTCGACAGGCTGCGCGGGACTTTCGGCCGCGTCGCGTGGTCAAATGATATTGAACCGTGGATGCATGGCATCCACCACACGATGGAGAAAGCGTCATGTCCATGTACAAGCCGTTGATTCTCGCGACCGCGGTGGCCACGCTGGCGGCCTGCGCAACGGTGCCGCAGCCACTTCAGGGCACTTACACCCAGGTCACCTCGGTTTCCGCGCAGCAGGAAGCCAACGGAGCGTCGGGCGCCCAGATTCGCTGGGGTGGCCAGATCATCGACACCAAGCCGGGCCCGCAGGAAACCTGTTTCTACATCCTGCAGCGTCCGCTGGATGACCAGGCCCGTCCGAAGGCACCGAGCACCGACAGCGAAACCCAGGGCCGCTTCGTCGCCTGCCGTTCGGGCTTCTACGACCCCGAAGTGTTTACCCGCGGCCGCGACATTACGGTCACCGGCGTCATCCAGGGTACGCAGTCGGAGAAGATCGGCGATTACAACTACGCCTACCCGCGCGTCGAAGCCAACGTGGTGTACCTGTGGCCCAAGCGCGTGGCGGTCAACTACGGTCCGGGCTGGTACGACCCGTTCTGGGGCCCCTACTGGGGTCCGGGTTGGGGTCCCAACCCGGACCGCAGTAGGGCGGTG
>NZ_QAVX01000022.1:0-57428 GCF_003121485.1 Dyella sp. C11
GGCAGCGTCAGAGGTGTCTACGAGACAGCTGCTGGACGACTGGCTGCATGCCCGCGGGCTCACCGCGCCCACCACGGCCCAACGCGAGCAGATCGAACGGCAATGCGCCGCGCGCGACGGGCAATTGCCCTGCATTCGCTGGAGCGGCACCGAAGTGCACATCTGGCGCGGCCGTCTCTGGGCGTTGCCGCCGCAGCGCCCCATCGATGCGCAATGGCACGCCACCTGGCGCGGTGAGCCACTGGCGCTGCCCGACGGCGGCAGCCTCACGCTGGACCCGGCCGGCGAGCTTTCGTCGCCCGTCACCGTTCGCCTGCGTCGCGGCGGCGAGCAGCTGCGTCCCGACGGCGACCCTCATACGCGCGAATTGCGCGACCTGTTCCAGCAGGGCGGCATGCCGCCATGGCGACGGCTCGCCTGCCCCTTGCTGTGGCTGGGGGACGAGCTGGTTGGCGTGGGTGATCGCTGGCTCAGTGCCCGCGGGAAATCGCTGTTTTCCCCGGCGCGGCCGCTTTGGCAGCCGGCCTGCTGACACCGTCCCGATTGATTCCGCACCGCCCCTGCGCTAGTTTTGCGGGCCATGGCCAAGTCTGCTTCCGCCCCCGCCGCTCCCGCCGCCGATTTCGAACACTCGCTGGACGAACTCGAGCAGTTGGTTGCGCGCATGGAAGGCGGCGAGTTGAGCCTGGACGAATCCCTGTCCTCCTTCGAACGCGGCATCGGCCTCTATCGCCATTGCCAGCAGGCATTGGAAAATGCCGAGTTGCGCGTGCGAATGCTGCTCGACCCCGATGCCCCAGACACAGCCGAACCTTACCAGCCCGAGCTCTGAGCTTGGCTCCCAGCTCAAGTCGCTGATTACCCGAGCCGAAGACGCGCTCGTCCGCTCCCTGCCGCCCGAAGACACCGCACCGGTCGAACTGCACCGCGCGATGCGTTACGCCGTGCTGGGCGGCGGCAAGCGGCTGCGCCCGCTGCTGGTTTATGCGGCGGGCCACGCACTGGGAGAAACCGGGACGCGGCTGGATGCACCCGCCGTCGCCGTGGAGCTGATCCACGCCTATTCGCTGGTGCACGACGACCTGCCGGCCATGGACGACGACGCCATGCGTCGCGGCCGTCCCACCTGCCACATCGTGTTTGGCGAAGCCATGGCGATCCTGGCCGGCGATGCGTTGCAGGCACTGGCCTTCGAACTGCTCGCCCATGACGTGGACCTGGGCGTGTCGCCCACGCGTTGCGTGGAAATGCTGCGTGTCCTGGGTCGCGCCTGCGGTGCCGACGGCATGGCAGGCGGGCAGGCACTGGACCTCGCGGCCGTGGGTCGCAAGCTCACGTTCGAGGAACTGGAGTTCATGCACGCCTGCAAGACCGGCGCGCTGATCCGTGCCGCCGTGCAGCTGGGCGGCCTGGCTGCCGGCGCCACGCCGGACGACCTCGCCGCGCTTGACCGCTACGCCCATGCCGTAGGCCTGGCCTTCCAGGTGCGTGACGACATCCTGGACGTCGAAGGCGAATCGGCGGTGCTCGGCAAGACCGCTGGCAAGGATGCGGCAGCCGACAAGCCCACCTTCCCGTCCATCATCGGCATGGATGCATCCCGCGAACACCTGGCCCGGCTCACGCAGGACGCACTGGATGCGATCGCCCCGTTTGGCGCTCGTGCCGCGCTGCTGGAAGAACTCGCCCGCTACGCCGCTGCCCGCTTGCGCTGAGGCGCGCGACGGGCCTGGGTCGCGTCCAGCGACTGATACCGCGTCAACACCGGTTGCACTGAAGCGTTTGAGGGCGGTACACCCCTTGAGCATGTCTTCGTGATGGCTTTCCCCCGCCCCATCTCCCGCTTGCGCGTGGCCTCGGCCGGCGCGTTCATCGCCCTGATGCTTGCTGGTGTCGCCAGCGCAACGCAGCCCCAGGATTTCTCCGGTGCCTGGCGTCTCGATGACCGCAACAGCGACAGCCCCGACGCGCTCACCGGCGCGATGCGCATCGAGGCGCGCAAGGAGTTGGCCAGCCAGCAGTCGGCACCCGCGTCCTCATCCTCCAGCGCGACACCTGCCGGCAACCACGGTGGTGGCGGTCGTCATGGCGGTGGCATGGGTGGTGGTGGCATGGGCGGCGCCGGCAGCGGTGGCATGGGTGGTGGCCACGGTGGCGGAGGTGGCATGGGCGGTGGCGGCGGCCCCGGTCGCCACGGTGACAACAGCGACTCCAGCAAGCCTTCCACGGGCGACAAGGACCCGATCGCCACCGCAACCTACCCGATGCCCCCGACGCTGCAGACGGACTCCGTGCTGCTCGTCCAGCAGGACGAGAAAACCTTCCAGGTGCGCCTGAACAATGGCGACCAGCTCACCGGCAAGCTGGATGGCGTGGCGCGCCAGACGCTCAACGGCAACGCCATGGTGAAAGGGCACGTGGAGAACGGTCAGCTCGTAGTGAACATCCGCTACGCGGACGGCACCCAGCTTGACCAGACCTGGGCGATGACGGCGGATGGCTCCCAGATGATTGTCACTGGCGCGTGGAAAGTGCCAACGCTGGAACAGCCGGTCACCTTCAAGCGCACTTACGTCGGCTTGCACTGAAACGAAAAAGGCGGCCCTGGGCCGCCTTTTTCATCGAAACCTCCAGCGCCTATCCAATCAGCCGCAAGGTGAACGGGTAGCGATAGCGCACGCCCTCGTTCGCGCGAATGGCAGCGACGATGGTGAACACCAGCCACGCCACGCCCACCACGATGCCCACCGGCACGGCGATCAACACGCCAAGGCCCAGGGTGATCAGCGTGAGCCCGAACAGCGCGAAGACCACGATGGCCACGGTGATGTTGAAGTTCAGCGCCTCCTTGCCCTGGTCATTCACGAAGGGCATGGAATCCTTCTTCACCAGCCAGATGATCAGCGGGCCGAGGAAGCAGCCCCAGCCAAACCAGTGGCCGGTGAGGATCAGCCCCAGCAAGGACGAAAGGTGGGCGAACATTGCCCACTGGCGCTCCTGGGCGGAAGGGACATCGGTCGGCGGCACGGCGGAGCCGTGCGACGGCGGCGGTACGACAGACTCGGGCGGAACGCTCATGCGCACTTCTCCTGGGTCGTAAAGGCCTGATTGCTGTCAGTTTCCACTGACGGCCTTGATCCTAGCAAAGTGTCGGCTTGGTTACCGGTGCATGTAGTCATTAACCCGCGATGGTCTGGTCACTCACCGGCGATGGTCATCTGCTCCAGCAGGATCGAGCCGGTCAACAGGTGCGAACGGTGATCCACATCCGAGCCCACCGCCACGATGTTGGCGTACATGTCGCGAAGGTTCGCCGCGATGGTGATTTCTTCCACGGGATAGGCGATTTCGCCGTTTTCCACCCAGAAACCGGCCGCGCCACGCGAGTAGTCGCCCGTGATGGTGGAGACGCCCTGACCCATCACCTCGGTCACGATCAGGCCGGTGCCCATGCGCTTGAGCATCGCCGCGAAGTCGTCCTTGCCCGGCTCCACGATCATGTTGTGGATGCCGCCCGCGTTGCCGGTGGATTCCAGCCCGAGCTTGCGCGCCGAATAACTGCCGAGCACGTAGCGGGACAGCACGCCGTTTTCGATCAGCGAGCTGTCGCGCGTCGCCACGCCTTCGGCGTCGAACGCCCCCGAGCCCTGGCCTCGCATCAGGAACGGACGCTCCACGATGTTCATCCACGACGGCATCACCTGCTTGCCCGCGTGATCCAGCAGGAAACTGGCCCGGCGATACAGCGCGCCACCGCTCACCGCACCGATCAGGTGGCCAATCAATCCCCGCGCCACATCGGGCGTGAACAACACCGGCGCCTGGCGCGTGGAAAGGCTGCGCGCGCCCATGCGCGCCAGGGTGCGCTGCGCGGCCTTGTCGCCAAGCGCCTGGGCACTCATGAAATCGTCGGCCGAGCGCACGCTGTCGTACCAGTAATCGCGCTGCATGCCTTCATCGTCGCCGGCGATCAGCGCCACCGACAACGAATGCCGGGTGCCGCGCTCGCGCCCCAGGAAGCCATGCGAATTGGCGTAAACCGCCAGGCTTTCGCCCATCTGCACGCTGGCGCCGTCGGAATTGGTGATGCCGGCGTGAGCACGACCGGCGTCCTCGATCTGCTTGCCCAGCGCAATGGCCTGCTCGGTGTCGACCCGCCAGGGGTGCCACAGGTCCAGATCCGGAAACTGGGTGGCCATGCGCGAGGCCTCGCCCAGGCCGGCGGCCGGATCTTCCTCGGTGTAACGGGCGATGGCGCAGGCCTGCTCCAGCGTGGCCTGGATGGAATCGGGGTTGAGGTCCGCCGTGCTGGCCGAGCCCTTGCGCTGACCGAAGTACACGGTAAGCCCGAACCCGCGGTCCCGCGTGTGCTCCACGGTTTCGACCTCGCCCAGCCGCACATTCACGTTCAGGCCCGTATCGACGCTGGCGGCCACCTCGGCCTGGCTGGCACCCGCGGCACGGGCACGGCGAATCACGTCCTCGGCCAGTTGGGCCAGTCGGTCGAGTTCGTCGTTGCTGCGGTCATGGGCGGGATTGAGCTGGGTCACGCGGGTGTTCCTGCAGGCTGGCGGGGAACGGGTAGAATACGCGGTCCTACCCGCGCAGCCTCCCAACATGGGGGTTGCCCCATCGAAAGCAAAGAGCGTCGCGGAGCCCAACCATGCCCCTGACTGCCGGCATTTACCGCCACTACAAAGGCCAGCGTTACCGCGTACTGGGCACCGCCCGGCATAGCGAAACCATGGAAGAAGTCGTGGTTTACCAGGCGCTCTACGGCGAATACGGGCTGTGGGTGCGCCCCGCCGTGATGTTCTGCGAGACGGTGGAACTGGATGGCGAGCCCATTCCCCGCTTCGCGCTGGAACAGGCCGAACCCGACCTGCTCGACGGCGTGGTTGCCACACCCTGAGCCTCTGCTTCACTGCTGGAAGAACCTTGTGAATCGCACTTACACCGACGACCCGGACCACGACTACGGCCCGACCCGCACCCAGCAGCGCCGCGATGCACTTGCCGTGCTGGCGCTCGCCAATCAATTGGCCGAGCTGCCGCAGAGCAAGCTGGCCAAGCTGGAGCTGCCGGAAGACGTGCTGCGCGAAATCGCCAACACGCGCCGCATCACCGCGCACATCGCGCGCAAACGCCAGTTGCAGTTCCTCGCCAAGGTCATGCGTCGCCACGACAACAGCGTGTTCGACGGTGTGCGCGCCGCACTGGGTGAAAACCGCGACCGCCAGCGCCAGGAAACGGCTGCCATGCATCGCCTGGAAGCCACGCGCGACCGCCTGATCGCCGATCCCGACAACGCGATGGGCGACCTGATTGCCAAGTATCCGAACGTCGATCGCCAGCACCTGCGTTCGCTGGTACGACAGGCGAAGATCGAGAAGGACGGCAACAAGCCGCCGCGCGCCTATCGCGAGATCTACCAGTTGCTGAAGGACCTGGCGAGCGGCGCTGCCGATGCGGATGTCGACGAGTCCGTCGAGGACATCGACGTGCAGGAAGAAAACGAGGACTGAGGTTGGCTGGTGTCGCGCACAAGTGCGCTCCTACAGATGATTGCCAGGTAGGAGCGCACTTGTGCGCGACCAGCTCAACGTTCTGCGGGACTAAAGCGCCTGCACGAATCACCCGGCGACACGAAACAATCGTGCACCTCGCATAACGCACTCGCCGCCATGCTTGCGCCTTGTGCCGAACCGAACGACGTCAAACCGGGCATGCGCCGCTCCGTTTCGCGCGGGTCATCGCGACGAAAGCGGCAATGCTCACATCGCGCTTCCAGCGTGGCGGCGGCAACACTCATCCGCCCAGCCCGTTCCAGTAATTGGCAAACACGTGCACCGACAGCACGTAGCCGATGATCACGTTCACCACGACGCCTGCCGTGAATGCCGCCAGCGGGCGCCAGCCCGTGGCCGTGAGCGAGCGCAGCCGCGTGGTGAGACCAATGCTGAGGAAGCAGAACGTGAATGCCCACGTGCGCAGCGTGCTGATGGGCGCGACCAGGTCGGGCGTCACCACCTTGCGGTAGTCGGCGAGCGAGTAGTGGCTGGCGATCCACGTTACCAACGCCGACGCCAGCACGAAGCCGAACACGAATTTCGGAAAACGCGCCCAGATCTCACGCACGTCGGCTTTGGCGCGCACGCCATCCTCCGTCGTGTTCCAGCGCGTGGAGGCCACCCAGGCGAGCACGAACGCCCAGATGCCGATCCAGATATCGCGCCCGACTACCTTCATCAGCGTGAACGCCTGCACCGCGGCGTCAGGAGCGCCTGCAATGGCACCGTCCGAATGGCGGGCCGCATCGCCATAAGCCTGTGCCGCCGCCACACCCGCCGCATCCGCGAATTCCGATGTACCGATCCATGCGCCAGCCACTGGCGTGGATAAACCCAGCGCGCGCGACGCAAACGGCAGCACGAAGATCATCACTATGGCCCACACCACCACCAGCGTGATCGCCATCGACGTATCTTCACGACGCGCACGCACCGCACCGCCACTGGCAATGGCCGCCGATACACCGCACACCGCACCGCCCACGCCAAGCACCGCCGCAAAACGCTTGTCCAGGCCCAACGCCTTGCCCACCAGGAAAATGGTGAAGAACGTGGCCAGCGACACGATGGTCGCCTGCCCCACCGCCACCGGGCCCGCCCAGAACAGCAACGTCAGCGGCAGCGTGGCACCGAGCAGCACGATGCCTACCTTGATGTAGAACTCCACGCGCAGGCCCGACTGGAACCATTCGGGCAAGCGCACCGTGTTGGATACCAGCAATCCCAACGCCAATGCCAGCAACGGAGATTCAAGGTTGTAGCGCGAGGCTTCCGCCCACGCCGACGCCGTGAAGATCAGCAACGACACCACGAAAAGCACCGCGAATGCCGGCAGGAAGCGCGCAAGCGAATGCCCAAGCACGGCCAGCCCCGTTCCGAACAGCAAGGCGAACGCCGCGAACAAGGCGAGATAGTTGGGCCAGTGGGCCACCAGCCCCTGCCCGGCCTCGGCCAGGGTCTTCCACTTCGTTGGCGCTGTCGCCAGCCACTTCAGGCTGCTGCCGTTGGCAAACAATGCCCAGGCCGCCACGATCACCAGCAGGCCGATCCACACCGACCACCAGTCCTCGTTGGAGAACACGCCCCATCGCGCCGTTCGCACGGCGGGGGCGCCTTGGGCACGGGCCTTGCCCGGCAGGACATGTGTCGCGTCGCTCATTGCTGGCCCCTCGCCAAAAGTTTAACCGGACGTCTAGACGTCCGGGCGGCCAACGGGAGAGGCCGCAGCGGACACTGTCCGGCGGCGGCGCGTCAAAGCGAAATGAGGTTTCGTTCTATGGATATAGCCACGCCGGGCGCAGGGCCCGGCGTGCTTCTTTACATCGGAGCGTTCGGCGCCCTTCCCGGGCGGCAAACGATGACATCAGGAAGCCGTGCCACCCACCGTCATCGCATCCACCTTGAGCGTCGGCTGGCCCACGCCCACGGGCACGCTCTGGCCATCCTTGCCGCACACGCCCACGCCTTCGTCCAACGCCAGGTCGTTGCCGATCATGGAGACGCGGTTGAGCACCTCGGGGCCGGCACCGATCAGCGTGGCGCCCTTCACCGGACGCGTGATCTTGCCGTCTTCGATCAGGTAGGCCTCACTGGCGGAGAACACGAACTTGCCGTTGGTGATGTCGACCTGGCCGCCGCCGAAGTTCACGGCGTACAGGCCCTTCTTCACCGAACGGATGATCTCCTGCGGATCGTGCTGGCCGGCGAGCATGTAGGTATTGGTCATGCGCGGCATGGGCAGCTGCGCGAACGACTCGCGGCGGCCGTTGCCGGTGGGGGCCATGCCCATCAGGCGTGCGTTGAGCTTGTCCTGCATGTAGCCCTTGAGGATGCCGTCCTCGATGAGCGTGGTGCACTCGGTGGGCGTGCCTTCGTCGTCCACGCTGAGCGAACCGCGGCGACCGGCCAGCGTGCCGTCGTCCACCACGGTGACGCCCGGGGCGGCGACGCGCTGGCCGATGCGGCCGGCGAAGGCCGAGCTGCCCTTGCGGTTGAAGTCGCCTTCCAGGCCGTGGCCAATGGCTTCGTGCAGCAGCACGCCCGGCCAGCCCGGGCCAAGCACCACCGGCATGCTGCCGGCGGGCGCATCCACGGCGTCCAGGTTGACCAGTGCCTGGCGCACGGCTTCATCGGCAAAGGCCATGCCGCGGCCGTTGTCGATCAGCTCGCCGTAGCCATAACGGCCACCGCCGCCTGCACTGCCCTGCTCGCGGCGGCCATTCTGCTCGGCGATGACGGTGACGTTCAGGCGCACCAGCGGGCGAACGTCGGCCGCCAGCGTGCCGTCGGAGGCGGCTACCAGCACGGTATCCATGGTGGCGGCGAGACTCACGATCACCTGCTTGACGCGCGGGTCGCGCGAGCGGGCATAGGCGTCGACTTCGCGCAGCAATGCGATTTTCTCGGGGTTGGGCAGGCTCTCGACCGGATCGATGGCCGGGTAGAGCTGCTTTGCGCCGTTGAGCGCCAGCGGCTTGCCGGCGCCGTTGCCGCCATGTGCGATGGCACGGGCTGCCTTGGAGGCGTCCAGCAGCTGCGGCATGACGATTTCGTCGGAATAGGCGAAGCCGGTCTTTTCGCCGCTGATGGCGCGCACGCCCACGCCCTGCTCGATGGAGTGGCTGCCGTCCTTGACGATGCCCTCTTCCAGCACCCAGGACTCGCTGCGCGAATGCTGGAAATAGAGGTCAGCGGCGTCGATGGAGGGGCCCATCAACTGGTTGAAGACGCGGTCGAGGTCGGAGGCGGCCAGGCCGCCCGGCGACAGCAGGCGGCGTTCTGCCTGCGCGATCAGGGAATCCATGAAGTCGGTGCCGTATGCAAAAAGGGGACTTTACCAAGTTGGGGGCCGCCGGTCGGGCTTTAAACCCTGGCCGATGGAGCCCCGGCCGGCCAGCCGGTAGGATGCCGCCACCATTTATGACGCACATGTGAAGGACCGTATGAGCGACACGCCCCACCGGCCGATGGCCAGGAAAGTGATCGACCGCGCCATCAAGGCGCCCATCGAGGAAACTCGCGAGCTGCTGCACAAGGACGGTGAACTGAAGCCGGGACTCGGCATGGTCAGCAGCGTCATCGCGCTGTCGCTGGGCTTCCTGAGCCTGCTGGCGGTGCTGGCCTTCCACTTTCCCGAATACCTGACCACGCCGGACCTGCGCCACAAGTATTCGGTGGATGTGCTCCGCCAGCTGCTGCTGGCCGCCCTGCTGATCGCGGGCGGCATGTCGCTGGCGAACATCATCCTGGGACGCGCGCGACGGCTGAGCATGGTCGCGTTCGCGCTGGTGATCGCAGCGACGGTGCTGGGCGGCTCACGCGTCCCCGTGGGCAATTTCCCGGATCACACGCCGTATATCGGCCTGGACTGGTTCATCCTCGACCTGCTCGGCTCGACGCTGATCTTCGTGGTGATCGAAAAGCTGTTCCCGCTGTACAAGGGTCAGACGCTGTTCCGCAAGGAATGGCAGACCGACCTCAAGCATTTCGCGGTGAATCACTTCATCGTCGGCCTGGCGCTGCTGGTGGTGAACTTCCTGCTGCACCACCTGTTCGGCTGGCTGGTGCGCAGCGATTTTCAGCAGTTCGTACAGCACATCGCGTTCGTGCCGCAGCTGCTGCTTTGCATCCTCGTGGCGGATATGGCGCAGTACTGGACGCATCGCGCGTATCACGAAGTACCGTTCCTGTGGCGTTTCCACGCCGTGCATCACTCGGTGAAAACCATGGACTGGCTGGCCGGCTCGCGCCAGCACATGCTGGAGCTGATCGTCACCCGCGTGGCGGTACTGGCGCCGCTCTACATCCTCGGTTTCAGCGAGGGCGTGATGAATGCGTACATCATCGTGGTCGGCTTCCAGGCCGTGTTCAACCACGCCAATGTGCATCTGCCGTGGGGTCCGCTGAAGTACGTGATGGTGACGCCGGATTTCCATCACTGGCACCACGCCTCCGACGATGAGGCCATCGACAAGAACTACGCCGCGCACTACGCGTTTCTCGACTACCTGTTCGGCACCGCGGTGAAGTCGACGAAGAAGTTTCCCGAGCACTACGGTGTCGTGGGCGATTACATGCCGGACGGCTTCGTGCGCCAGCAACTCTTCCCGTTCCGTGGCAGCACCAGGCCGCGCGACCCGCAGACCTGACCCAACGCTCATTGACGAAGGGAGCGCGCACGGCGCCCCCTTCACTTAGCGCGCCGTGCTGCTCGCCGGCGCCGGTGCTGATCCGGTGGCCGGCTCCACCGTGGGCTGTACCGGCATGTCCTTCTTCTCGGTCAGCGTAATCGTCGGCTTGTCCCAGCTGCCGGTAACCTTGTAGCGCGCGCTGGCGGCGCGGTTGATGCCGTGGCCCAGCAAGCCCTGCGCGACGAAACCCGCTGCGATGCCAATGGGGCCGCCCACGAACGCGCCCACCACCGGCAGGCTGTTGCCGGCATGAGGAATGGCGAGCACCTGCAAGTCGTAATCCTTCGCGCGTACGCCGGTGCGGCCCTGGATGGAAATCTCCGCCGCCGGGCTGCGAATCTGCAGGTTGTCGGTATTCGCGTTGCCATCGCCCAGCTTGAAATCACCGACGATGGCATCGAAGGCCAGGCCCTTGCCAAAGACGTCGCCGAAGTCGAACGACAGGCGACGCGGCAATTCGAGTACGGATACCAGGCCGAACAACCGCGCCACACCGGGCGTCACTTCCGGCATGCGGCCGTCGGTAATGTTGATGCTCAGCTTGCCATCCATGTTGCCCAGCTCCATGGCCGACGGCGCGCCCGGCCACGTGGCATCGAGCTGCGAACGCACCTTGCCGCCGGCGAGCAGGCCTTCGTAGCCGAACGCACCCAGCATGTCGCCCAGGTTGTCGGCAGCGAAGTCGATGCGCATGTGCGAGTGGCTGTCGTTGGGCGTGCCGTTCCAGTCGCCCGTACCGTTGATCTGCACACCACGCGAGGTCGTGCGCAGCTGATCGATGTGCATTCCGCGATCGGTCGGCCAGGTTTCCAGTCGCGCATCGCCCAGCTTGGAATCGCCGAAGCGCAAATCGCTCACCCACAGATGGAACGGCGGCAAGGCGGAAGGCGTGATGCCCGTGACCGCAGGGTTCGGCGGTGGCGTGGCGACGGCTGCCGCAGGTTGTGCCGCCGCCCCCTGCGCCGTCGCGACGTCAGCAGCGCCACCAGCGGCCTTCTTCGGCGCCACCACATCCTTCGGCCAATACAGGCGCTGCAGGCGCGCCGTGACACCACGACGCGTCAGGTCGGCGAGCGGGATGTTGAAACGCCCGGCGAGGCCTGCGCTATCGACATCCACCACCAACCCGTCAGGCTGCGACGTGGCAAGCAGATGCATGTCGGCAAAGGGATGGCCAAACACCATCGCCTGGCCGGCGTTCACGTCGATGCTTTCCAGCCCCGGTCCATTGCCGCTGCTGCCCGCTGCGGCGTACTGCGTCCAACCGGTGACGTCGAGCGTGGCGGGGCGTCCGCGGATGCGGAAGCCTTTCTCCGGCACCGTGTCCGGCGCCTTGGTGCCGAAGGCAAACGTGGCTGCCAGCGGCTGGTTGTCGGTCTGTGGAATGCGCAGGCGGGCACGCACAATCTGCCCCACGCTGAGTTGCACGTCGCTGCCCTGCATCGGCAGGTTCATGTCCACGTGCAGGGGCAAGCTGCCATCGGCAGACTTCTTCAGCGGCGCAGGGAAGTCGAGCGTCATGCCATTGAGCACGGAATCCACGCTCAACTGCTGCGTGGTGACCGCGGAGCCCGGTGCATTGGCAATGGTGAAACCTACGGTGAAATCGCTGCGTCCGTCAGCCACCTGGTTGAGCCAGTCCAGTTGCTTGTAGCCCTGCGTGAGCTCGGCCATGCTGAAACGGCCGGCCAGCTTGGCTGCCAGCACGGTGTTGGGCTGCCCCGTAGCACCGGCAATGGCGAGATCGAGTTTGGACGGCTGACCGCGGAAGCTGGTGTCCAGCGGCCCCGCATGGAATCCCGTCTTGTCGAACGTGGCCGGGCCGGTGAGCTTGTCGAGCTTGAGATTCCATTCCGGCGCATCGAAATCCATGCCCTTCAACTGCGCGCGACCATCGAGAATCAGGTTGCTCGCATCGGCCACCGGCAAGGACAGGTGGAAATCGAAGGCGCCCGTACCGCCCAGCTTCAACTTCGAGAGGATATCCGTGTGGTGCATGCCGATCGGGCTGCGCTGCACGAAATCGAGCATGCTGGCGCCGGTGCCATTGCCGTACACGTTGAGGTCGAGCACGGTGTGGCCGAGTTCGGGAATCAGCGCTACGGCGCGATCCACCTTGTTGCCCAGCGATTCGCCCTGGCTGGCCTCGACGAACATGCCACCATTGATGAAGTTGGCCACCGCCGTAACGTTCTGCGCGTGCGGCCAGTCGCGACCGTAATTGAGTTCCAGCCCGCTGATTTCGGCGCGCGCTTCAACGCGGCCTTCGTTGTGATGGAACGGCCAGTCTTTCAGGTCGCCGCGAACCAGCACGTCACCATGATCGATCTTGCCGGCCACCAGCGCATCGTCCAGCCACTGCACGGCGGCCGGCGACATGGAGTCGATGGGCCAGAACAGTTTGGCCGCCTGGACGTCCGCATGCGAAAGCACTGCGTAGAGGTCCATGAAAGGCCGTCCGCCCGCATCGGGCAACGCCACCTCGCCGCGCGCCTGGCCACCAAAGCCTGCGCCTTCGAAATCGAAGGCATCGGTGCCGATGTGCCAGGCGTCCTCGTCATGCCAGAACGTCACGTCGCCCGCGAGTCGCGACATGTTGAACGGCTCGCGGAAGGTGTGTGGGAACCGCAGCACCGTCGATTGCACCGGCAACGACACCGACATCGCCTGTGCATCGCCGCGCAACTCGCCTTGCAACCCATCGATGCCGGGAAGCTTGCCGACCGGATTGATCGCCACGTTGCCGAAGGCCGCGTCGAGTGCATACAGGCCGTCGGCATGATTCCAGGCGAGCCACGCGCGCGTGATCTGACCACGCGGCTTGCCGGTTCCCACCCATTGCGCCAGACCGGATGACAACTGCGGCTTGAGCGCCAGCCACGGCACCAGCGGCCCCAGCTGCAGATCTCGCGCGGACACATCCACGCTGGCCTGATCGGTGCCCATGGCCTTCAGCCGTACCACGGCCGCGCCACCATCGTCGGCAGCCCAGCGAAGTTGGTAGCTGTCCTTGCCGATGGCCAGCTCGGCCATGCCATCGAGGGCTTCCGCCGTCGCGGTCGCGCCATCGGGGTTACCGATCTTCAAATCGCGAAGATGAAAGCGCGTGAGGCTGCGCACGACTTTCTTGTCACGCCAGTCAAGCCAGCTTTCGAACGAACCGGTGCCGCTGTCAGCCGTATAGCCGGCCATATCCACGCCGGTCGACATGGCGTGGATATCAAGGTTGTTGCCACTGATCCACAGCTTGCCGTCGGTACCGTCGTCGCTGAAGTTGCCCGCGCCGCGCAGATCCCCGGTTGTACCCTCGCGGCGCAACAACGCACCCACGCGGATGCGCCGGCCCTGCCGGCTCAGGCGCAGCTGGTCGGCCAGCACCGTGAAGTGTCGATTGATGCGGTTGTCGGTGATGTCCAGCCGCGTGTCGGTCAGCAGCAAACCGACGGACAACTGCGTGAAGCCCGGCTTCTGCTGTTCTTCACCACCCGCCAGGCCAATGCCGTTCACGTGCCACGTACCGTCGGCATCGCGGGTAATGTCGAACTGCAGGCCGCGCGCCTGCAGGTTCACCACATGCCGCGAAGGGATCAGCCAGCCGCCGGGATCGAGCTTGAGTTCGGCCTCGGGAAGCTGCATGGGCGTGCCGCCATCGGATGCACCAATGCTCACGCCGCGCATGACGAACAGCGGACCCGACGGCTGCCAGCGTCCTTCCATCGACTGGAACGTGCCCGGGCGCTGCAGCTTGGCCGTCAGCTGTGCCTGCACCCAATCCGGATGGCGCGCCAGCAGCGGCAGCACCAGCTGGGCAAGCCCCATCAGCACGGCCAGCGAAATCACGCCCACGCCGCCGACCCAGGCCAGGGCCCGGGCGCAGAAATGGGTACGTTTCAGCCAGGGCGCGCTCACGACTGACTCACGACGCGAGGCCCGGGCGCCGCGCCTTACAGCAGAACCACATCGAACTGTTCCTGCGAATAATGCTCTTCGGCCTGAAAGCGTATGCTTTTGGAGATGAACTCTTCCAGTTCGGCCACCGCGGCGGACTCTTCTTCCAGGATGCGGCCGACCACTTTGGGGCTGGCCATGACCAGTAGTTTTTCGGTGTTGAACTGGCGCACCGCGCGGGTGATCTCGCGGAAGATTTCGTAGGTCACCGTTTCGGCGGTCTTCAAGGTGCCGCGCCCGCTACATGCGGGACACGGCTCGCAGAGCTGGCGTTCCAGGCTTTCGGTGGTGCGCTTGCGCGTCATTTCCACCAGGCCCAGGGCGGACATGGGGTACACCGTGGTCTTGGCGTGGTCGCGCAGCAGGCCCTTTTCGAGCATGCGCAGCACCTGGCGCCGGTGTTCCTCGTCCGTCATGTCGATGAAGTCGATGATGATGATGCCGCCCAGGTTGCGCAGCCGCAGCTGGCGTGCCGCCGCCTGCGCGGCCTCGAGATTCGTCCGGTAAACGGTTTCCTCGAGATTTCGCGTACCGACGTAACCACCGGTGTTGACGTCGATGGTGGTCATCGCCTCGGTCTGGTCGACGATGAGGTAGCCACCGGACTTGAGCGGCACTTCCTTCTTCAGGGCGCGCTGGATTTCGTCCTCCACGCCGTACAGGTCGAAGATGGGACGCTCGCCAGCGTAGTGCTCGATGCGATCATCCAGGTGCGGCATGAACTTGTGCACGAACTTCACGACCTTCTCGAAGGTTTCGCGTGAGTCCACGCGCACCTTCTCGATGTCGTCGTTGAGCATGTCGCGCAGGCTGCGCAGTGGCAGCGAAAGTTCCTCGTAAACGCGCTCGCCGACCTTGGACTTGGCGATGTTCTCCTGCACCACGCGCCACACCTTGCCGAGGTAGGTGACGTCGAAGGCCAGCGATTCGGCCGTCTGTCCTTCGGCGTTGGTACGCACGATGTAACCCAGCGGGTTCTCGCCGATCAGCGAGTTGAGCACTTCTTTCAGGCGCTGGCGTTCGGGTTCTTCTTCGATGCGGGCGGAAATGCCCAGCGTGCGCGCATGCGGCAGCAGCACCAGGTAGCGTGAAGGAATCGACAAATGCGTGGACAGCCGCGCGCCCTTGGTGCCGATGGGGTCCTTGACCACCTGCACCACGATCTCCTGGCCTTCGTGCACCAGCTCGCTGATGGAGGGCGTATGACCGTTGCCGCCATTGCTTGCCGGTTCGCCACCCTCGGCGCCGGGCGGAAGCGACGGCCGCACGATGTCCGAGGCGTGCAGGAAAGCGGCACGCTCCAGCCCGATATCCACGAACACGGCCTGCATGCCGGGCATGACCCGCTGCACGCGACCCTTGTAGACGTTGCCGACATAGCCGCGCCGGGACGCCCGCTCTACGTGCACCTCCTGCAACATGCCGTTCTCGACCACGCCGACGCGTGTCTCGCGTGGGGTCACGTTGATCAGGATTTCTTCGCTCACCGGGTGCTCCCTTGCTCAGCAAGCTTTATAGCGGGAGGACGCTCACACTGTCGATGCGTGTCGGCGTACTCCGTACCCACGGTTGGCAACGTCGCCAACTGGCGCTCAGATCACGGGATTTCGTGTACCGGCGAGTGTTCCATTCGTTTCGCATGAAGCCGCCCGTTATGCTGCAGCGGATGCGTGCCCCGATTCTCCCCGACCTGCTCCAGCCCGGACTGGACCTGGTGTTCTGCGGCACCGCCGCCGGGCGCCGCTCGGCGCGGGAGAAGGCGTACTACGCCCATCCCGGCAACCTCTTCTGGCGCACGCTGCACGCGGTGCAGCTGACCCCGCGGCTGTTCGCGCCTGCCGAGTTTCCGCTGCTGCCTGCACTGGGCATCGGCCTGACCGACCTGGCCAAGCATCACATGGGCAACGATGACGAGCTGCCCCGTGACGCCTTCGATGTCGTGGCGCTGCGGGAACGCATCGCGCATTTCGCACCTCGCCTGCTGGCCTTCACCAGCAAGGCTGCCGCGCGAGCGGCCCTGGGGCGCGCGACCGACTATGGACTGCAGGAAGCATGCTTCGGATCAACGCAGTTGTTCGTGCTGCCCTCGCCTTCCGGCCAGGCTCGCGGGCATTGGGATCTCGCGCCGTGGCAGGCACTGGCGGCATTGGCCAGGCAACCGCGCTAGCCGCGCGCGTAACTTTCCAACGCGGTCGCCAGGTGATCGAACAACCGGCGAACGCGCAGGCTGGAGCGCAGGTCTTCGTGCATGACGACCCAGGTGTCCATGGGAAACGACAGCTCCGTCGCCATCAGTCGAACCAGCTGTGCATCGCGGCGCATCAGGCTCACCTGCGCAAAGCCGATGCCGAAGCCGGCGCGGATGGCCGCCAGCGCGGCCAGATCGCTGTCCGTGCGCAACGCGAAGTGTTCCCGCGTATAGGGCACGCCCGGCGGGCGCATGCGGCGAATGTACGGTGTCTCGGTGTCGAAACCGACCAAGGCATGGCCACTCAAGTCGTCCGGGTGCTGCGGATGGCCATGGGTATCCAGGTAGCGCTGGTGCGCGAACAGGCCCAGCTCCACGCGCCCCACGTGTCGCGCCACCAAGGCGTCCTGGGTGGGCTGGACCATGCGCACGGCGAGGTCCGCATCGCGCCGTAGAAGGTCGGCCGTGCCGTTGGAGAGCACCAGCTCGATCACGATGTCCGGATGCCGTTCGCGGAACGCCGCCAGCATGGCCGGCAGCACCTCGGCCCCCATCACCTCGCTGGCCGTGACGCGCACCGTGCCGCTTACCTCGCCCTTGCCCGCGGAGGCCGTTCGGCGCAAGGCGGCGGAAGCCGATGCCATGGCCTGCGCGTGGGGCACCAGTTCCCGTGCCAGATCGGTGGGCACCAACCCTTGCGGCGAGCGGGCGAACAGGGGCGCCCCGAGGGCGGACTCCAATTCGCGCATATGCCGCCCCAGGCTGGGCTGCGTCATGCCCAATGTCCGGGCGGCACCGGACAGGCTGCCCTCCCGCATCACGGCGAGGAACGAACGGTAGAGCTCCCAGGCGGGTTCGAGGTCGGCCATGCATATTTGTATAGCAGACCTTCTTCATTAGGCAATTTTCTTTGCTCAGCCAAACGCCCAAGCTGGAACCACTTCCCGACGAGGACAACCTCATGCAGACGCAGCGAACGGCTTTGGTCATCGGCGCCAACGGTGGTATCGGACAGCAAACCTGCCAGGCCCTGCTGAAGCACGGCTGGCGAGTGCGCGCGCTTGTGCGCACCGCGCCCGATGCTCGTGGCCCCGTGGAATGGCATACCGGTGACGCCATGAACCGGGCCGACGTACTTGCCGCGGCCGCGGGCGTGGATGTGATCGTCCACGCGGTGAATCCGCCGGGCTACAAGGGCTGGGATCGGCTGGTGCTACCCATGCTGGACAACACTATCGCCGCCGCGCGTGCCCAGGGCGCGCGCATCGTGTTGCCCGGCACCATCTATAACTACGGTCCCGATGCGTTTCCGTTGTTGAAAGAGGACTCGCCGCAGCATCCGCTCACCCGCAAAGGCGAGATTCGCGTCGACATGGAACGCCGACTGGAAGCGGCCTCGCGATCGGGCGCGCGCGTGCTCATCCTTCGCTGCGGCGATTTCTTCGGCCCGCGCGCCGGCAACAACTGGTTCGCACAAGGCTTGATGCAACCAGGCAAGCCTGTGACGCGACTGACCTATCCCGGTGATTACGCCGTGAGCCACAGCTGGGCCTATCTTCCCGACGTGGCGCAAACCCTCGCACGCCTGCTTGATCGCGAAGACGAACTCGATGCGTTCGAACGCTTCCACTTCGGCGGCCATTGGCTGGACGGTCACGCCATGCTCGCCGCCGTGCGTCGCGCCGCAGGCAACGACCGCATCAAGGCAGCACGCTTTCCCTGGTGGCTGGCACGACTTGCTTCGCCGTTCCACGAGACGATGCGCGAGCTCTGCAAAATGCGTTACCTGTGGCGCGAGCCGGTTCAACTCGATGACGCCAGGCTCGCGGCCTTTCTCGGCGGCCATCTGTATTCGCCGTTGGACGACGCGGTTCACGCGACGCTCGTCGCGAACGGAGCCATTCGCCAGGATGCTTCCATCAACACGCCGTCGCATGTCGATGCATGAAGCGTTGCACGGTTCGCGACGACTGCCGCGAACCGTGCAACGCTGATCAGTCGATCGGCGTGTGGCGATACTTCACGACATCGCGCTCCAGCACCACCGACGCCGTGTTCGACCACGACTGGCGAATGTAAGTCACCACCGCGGCAACGTCGGCATCGCTGAGTTGCTGCGCGAAGGGCGGCATGGAATACGGCCGCGGGTTGCCTTGCGTCACCGGCGCAAAACCGCCCAGCAACACCACGCGCATCGCGTTGATGCCGGTGGGTTCGTTCACGGAGGAATTGCCGTTCAGCGGCGGATACACGCCAGCCACGCCACCGCCGTCCTTGCCGTGGCAGTCGGCGCAACGCTCGGCATAGATCTTCGCGCCATGCTGCATGATGGCGCGCGTATCGAGCTGCGTTTTCCCGGACACGGATGCTGCGCGTGGCGGCAGCGACTGCAGGTACGTTGCCATCGCATGCAGGTCATCGTCGTGCATGTGCTGCGTGCTGCGCGCAACCACTTCGGCCATCGGACCAAACGCCGTGCCGCGTGCGGATTGTCCCGTCTTCAGCAGATCGACGATGTCCTGCTCGCTCCAGCCCGCAAGGCCGCCATTGGTTTGCGTGCTGAGATCGGGTGCGTACCAGTTCTGCGAAGGAATCTGTCCACCGGCCAACGACGCGTTGCCCTGCTGGCCGCCCAGCGAATCGCGCGGCGCGTGGCACTCGTTGCAGTGACCCAGTCCCTGAACCAGGTAGGCACCACGATTCCAGGCGTCGGACTTCGACGGATCACGCTGGAATTCACCCTCCTTGAAGTACAGCGCGCGCCACGCCTTCAGGCTGTTGCGCACGCTGTAGGGAAACGAAAGCGTGGCCGGTTGCGCGGGCGCGTGCACCGGTGCCAGCGATTGCAGATACGCGAACATGGCGAGCGCGTCGTCGCGCGACACCTTCGTGAACGACGTATACGAAAACACGGGATACAACAGTTCGCCGTGGCGACCCTTGCCGCTGTGCAACGCTTGCCAGAAATCCTCGAAGCTCCACTCGCCCAGACCCGTGTCGCGGTCAGGCGTGATGTTGGGCGACGGGATATTGCCGAACGGCGTCGGCAGCACGCGACCACCGGCATAGAGCGCACCGCCCTGCCTGGTGTGGCACGACGCGCAATCACCCACGGTGGCCAGGTATTCGCCTTGGGCGATCAGCGCGGGATCTTTCAGCGTGGCGGCATCCACGGTGCTCGCCGACGTGGGCGCGGAGGGCCGCGACTCGCTGCGGAACAACCACCATCCGCCCGCTGCCAGCAGAAGCAGGACAACAACGATCACGATGCGTTTCATGCGCCGTCTCCCTTGTCGCCCAGCACGCCACAATGCAACGGCGGCGTCACGCTGCCCGCCGCTTGCGCATGCATGTCCGCGGGCAGCGTACGACTGGCGAGCCACGCCGACACGGCCGTGATGTCCGAATCGCTCAGGCGGTTGGCCATATCCGCCATGCAATCGGGTGCGACCGTCGCGCGGGTTTTCGTTCGCCAGGAACCCAGCTGCGAACTGATGTAGTCATAAGGCAACCCGACAAGGCCGGGAATGTTCGGCTGCACGCCGGTGAGCTGGCTGCCATGGCATGCGGTGCAAGGCGGAATCTGCCGTGCCGCATCACCGTGCGTCACCAGGGTCTCTCCGCGCTGGAGCGTTTCCGCCGACACGTCCGGCACCGGCGATCGCTCGTAAGGCACCTCTTGCGCAGCGAAATACGCCGCAATCTCCTCCATGTAGGCGGGACTGAGCTGGCGCACGGTGTATTCCATGGGCCCGTACTTGCGCAGGCCGTCCTGGAAGTCTTTCAACTGCCGCGCAAGATAACCTGCCGGCTTGCCCGCAAGGCGCGGAAAGAAGCCGCTCTCCGGCGTGCCTTCACCATGAGTGCCGTGACATGCGATGCATGCAGCGATGCGTTGCTGCAAGGTGTCGGGAATGGCGGGATGCGGTGCATCTTGTGCCCGCGCTGCATGAGCATGCAGCAGCAACATCAGCACCATCCATGCGCTGATGACGCGCCAGTTCCGCGACCACTTCGCTGATAGGCTCTTCATGTTCCCCGACCTGCGCATGAGGGCGCGGCACCACGACTGAAGCGCGCCGGAATGAAGGCCTGATTATAGGCGCAGGCCTTCCACGCTGCGTCGTCAAGCGACGAGGTCAAAGAGCGCAGCGACACCATGCCGCACGAGGCAGGCGTACCTCACGACTCAATGCTTCACGCCGATACGGGACGCGCCAACGGAACATCCACGGTGTCACGAACATCGACGCGCAGGGCATCGTGCAGCAGCAGGGTGACACCGAGGACGTCTTCGCTCTCGCGCTCATGCACCACGCCGCCATAGATCAGCGCACGCTCCCGCACGGTTGTCATGCCCTGGCCGTTGGTGCCGAGCAGCGACACCATCTGGCGCCACTCAGGCACGGGACGTCCGCGCAAGGCGGGTGCAGCGCGTGCGCCGGTCATGCGCAGCACGACCCAGCGGCGGCCGTGGGTGCAGCCGCCGCGGATATGCACGCGAATCCGCTTCATGGGCTCGCGAGCCAGCATGTAGACCAACACTTCGCACGCTTGCCGATACAGCATCATGTGCACGTCGGGCGCCAACAAATTGAGCCCGTCACCGGTGAGCGTGCAGTGATAGCGCGCGCCCACCAACGACGCCGCCTTCGACAGCGGGCCGTTCTGGAACGTGGCCGCCAAACCGTGCTCACGCCACGCGCGCGGATGCAAGGCGTCGGAAAGACGCTGCATTTCCATCTGCGTCAGGTCCAGGTGCCGCGCGTAGCTCTGTTCCATGTTGGCGGGCAAGACGGGACGCAGCCGGTCCATCATCCGGCGCTGGCCATCCCGCATGGATTGCCCCAGTCGATCCAGCGACTCGGCCACATGACGAAGTCGCAGTTCCTCCTGATAGAGACCTTGTTGCGCGAGCAGGAAACCGCGCAGCCTGTCGTCACCCGACGCTTCGCCCATGGCCGCCGTCCCCGATTTCGGCGACAGGCGCGCACCCAGCATCACAAGGCTGGATACGGCGAAAGCAATGAGCGCCTGCGCCTGGATCACGGCCGGGTCGCGCACTACCGTCATCGTCAACTGGATGGCCACGCTGGCAAGCAGGCCACCCACCGAGGCACCTTGCCAACCCCACCGCATGGTCAGCCAGGCCACCGGAAGGAACATGGCCAGACGCGCCACTTCGACGACCTCTTCGCCATGACTCGCCGATGCCAGCCACACCAGCAAGGCCAGCGGCGGCACGACACCCTTGATGCAGTCCATGGCGACAGCCCACTTGGGCGACGGTGCTCCGGCAGGCTGCCAGCGCGACGACCAGCTCATCCACGCAAACACGGCCGGTACCAGCGTGAGCGCACCGAGGTAGCTGCCCAGGAAGTACTCCAGTAACACATGCGTGGTGATGGCCGGCGGCGTCTCGCCCGGCGGCAGCGTCAGCACGGCCAACGTTGCGGTGTTCACGAGTGCGCTAATCGTGCTGCCCACGAACACACTGCTCATCAGGGCGCCGACATTGACCACGCCCTCCCTGAACACGGTGACGCGGCGGCGATACCACACGAAGACCGGCGCACTCAGCAGAATCGGCGGCACCGTGACGAACACGGCCCAAAGCGTTCCAAAACGGTCATGACTTGACCATCCCAGCCAGGCAAGGGGAATGGCCTCGCCCACGGCCAACGCCAACCAGTAACGCGGCGGCACCAGCAGCAGGCAGAGCACGCGCAGACCCGCATTGAGATTCCAATGCGAGACAGAAAACTCTCTCAGTACCGGGTAGGCAACCGCATAAGCCAACACCACGCACAGCTGCCTGACCGCTGCCTGGAACGCGCTGTGTGTCCTTGCGCCCTGCTTCCCTTTCGTTGCCGTGACCATCGCGTCGTGCCAACCCCTGTTATTGAACGTCGCTCTGCAGGCCCTCTGAAGATGACCTGAAGGTGAACCGGCGGCGTTGTGACGATTGTCGCAGGAAAATGCCTACGTAACTCGCTGCGATGCGTCACTCGACCGACCTACGTGTTTCTCCATGCAAAAAGAAAGCCCGGCGAGGCCGGGCTTTCAACTTTGAACAGAATTTTTTTATCGCGTTGGCGTGCCTACGGATTTGCGCACGATCAGCATGGCCAGCTCCAGCGACTGCTCGTAATTGAGCCGTGGGTCGACCATCGACTTGTAGGCACGATCCAAATCAGCCTCGTTGAGATCGCGGGCACCGCCCATGCATTCAGTAACGTCTTCGCCCGTCAGTTCAAGATGAACACCGCCAAGGCGCGTGCCGGCAGCAGCGTGAATATCGAACGCCTGGTCCAGCTCACCGCGAATGTTGTCGAAGCGACGGGTCTTGTAACCGTTGGATGTCGTTTCCGTATTGCCGTGCATGGGATCGGCCACCCAGAGCACCCGCCGCCCTTCACGCTTCACCGCATCCAGCAGCGGCGGCAAGGCGCGGGCAATGCCTCCATTGCCCATGCGGTGAATCAAGGTAAGCCGGCCCGGCTCATCCTCGGGATTGAGCGCCTCGATCAGGGGCAACAGCTGATCCGGCGTCACCGACGGACCAATCTTCACCGCGATGGGATTGCGGATGCCGCGGAAGTACTCCACGTGTGCGCCATCGAGCGCCGCCGTGCGCATGCCGATCCACGGGAAATGGGTAGAGAGGTTGAACCAGCCCTGGTGACGCGGCACGCGGCGCGTAAGCGCCTGCTCGTAGTGCAGCAGCAAGGCTTCATGCGAAGTGAAGAAATCCACGCGCGAAAAACCCGCGATGGGTCCGGCCAGCGTCTCCATGAAACGCAGGGAATCGCCAATGGCCGTCACCATGCGGCGATATTCCGCCGCCAACGGCGAGTGCTCGACCCAGGCAAGATCCCAGTATTCCGGATGATGGAGATCCGCGAATCCGCCATCGATCAGCGCGCGCACGAAATTCATGGTGAGTGCTGAATGCGCATGCGCCTGGATCAAACGCTGCGGATCGGGCCGCCGTGCTTCGGGCGTGAAATCAGGGGCGTTCACCACGTCGCCGCGAAAACTCGGCAGCGTCACGCCATCGCGTGTCTCGGTATCGGCCGAACGCGGCTTGGCGTACTGCCCGGCAAAACGTCCGACGCGCAACACGGGCTTTTGCAGCCCGTGCACCAGCACCAGGCTCATCTGCAGGAGCACCTTGAGCCGGTTGGAAATGATGGGGCTGGTGCAGTCGGCAAAGCTCTCGGCACAGTCGCCGCCCTGCAGCAGGAACCGCTCGCCTTCCTGGGCCTCGGCCAGCGCCTTCTTCAGCGACAGCACTTCCCACGACGTCACCAGCGGCGGCAGCGTGGAGAGTTGTTCCGTCGCACGGGCAAGCTCAACAGCGTCTTCGTACAGCGGCTGCTGCAACGCCTGCCGGTCCTGCCAGCTGCGTGGCGACCAGCCTTCGGCCTGGTGCATGGTTGACGGCGTTACTGGCGTGGACTGCGACATGGATGACACCTGATCAGACGCGCTTGCGCGACGCGGCGTAAACCGCCGCCACTACCAGCAGCAGATACCACATCAGCGTCCATGCCGGCATCGGCAGGCCAAGCACCGGCTCCAGCTTGGCGCATTCACCCGAACCGGTGAACACCATTTTCAGCACCTTGGCGAACGGGAACGTATCCATCATGTAGCCAAGGTTCGGACCGCAGGCCGGAATCTCGTCGGCCGGCAGGGTCTGCAACCACAGATGGCGACCCGCCGTGGCGATACCACCGATGGCACCCAGTACCACGCCGCCCGCGTACACCCAGCGGGCACCACCACGCGGCGCATGCAAGCCGCCGATCAGGAAAAAGACCCCCATCACCATGAACGCGATGCGCTGGAAGATACACAGCGGGCACGGAATCATGTTGAGCACGTGTTCGGCGTAGAGCGCAAAACCCAGCAAGGCCACGCACACGACGAAACCGGCGAGATAGGTGGTGCGGTACGACCAGCGGAAAGGATTCATGAGGTGGCTTTGTTGCGTTGCGAGAACGGGACATTACCCGCTCGCCCCGTCCCTGTCAGCCCTGCCGGAATGCCCAGCAACGGTGCGGGAACTTCCGGGCAAATGCGCTTCCGCGGCGCCCTTGATGTCACCACGAAAATCCGGCTTTGACCCAGCCGCTTTTCATCCCCCAGAAAGACAAAGCCCCGGCAGGTCACCCCGCCAGGGCTTTGCAGATCGCTTCGCGTTCGACCGATTACTCGGCGGATTCGCCGGTGCTCGGACGATCGACCAGTTCGACGTAAGCCATCGGCGCGTTATCGCCAGCGCGGAAACCGCACTTGAGGATGCGCAGGTAGCCGCCGGGACGGGTCTGGTAACGCGGGCCAAGCTCGACGAACAGCTTGCCGACAGCTTCCTTGTCGCGCAGGCGCGCAAAGGCGAGACGACGGTTGGCAACGCCATCGGTCTTGGCGAGCGTGATGAGCGGCTCGGCGACGCGACGGAGTTCCTTGGCCTTGGGAAGGGTGGTGCGGATCAGCTCGTGCTTGATCAGCGACGCGGCCATGTTCTTGAACATGGCTTCGCGGTGGCTGCTCGTGCGGTTGAGCTTGCGACCGGATTTCTGGTGGCGCATGGCAATACTCTCTATGTCTGTTGTTATGAAAAGCCGGCGGTTATGTCCGACTTCCCGCGGTTTCCCGCTGATGAAGCCCTTCGTGGAACGGGCTCTTGTTGAGCAGAACGATCGAAGTCGATCGTTGAAGGCGCCTGCAAAATCCGAGGGTTGAACACTCGTCAGGCTGCCAAGACCAAGCGACCAAGGGGGTCACCCGAAAAACAATGCGGCTCGGTGGCCGCTTTGGAAAACTGGCGAGCACATGGAGTGCGCTCGCCAGCTTGCCTTACCACGGGCGGCCGCGAACGGCCGCCTTGTTTCTTAACCCAGCTGCATGCCGTGCGAGAGGCCCGGCGGCGGCCAGTTTTCCAGCTTCATGCCCAGTGCCAGACCACGACCACCCAGCACGTCCTTGATTTCGGTCAGGGACTTCTTGCCCAGGTTCGGGGTCTTGAGCAGCTCCACTTCGGTCTTCTGAACCAGATCGCCGATGTAGTAGATGCTCTCGGCCTTGAGGCAGTTGGCCGAACGAACGGTCAACTCAAGGTCGTCGATCGGACGGAGCAGCAGCGGATCGAAACCGCCCTTCTCCGCCTTGTCCGTGGCGCTCTCGCGACGCGAGAAGTCACCGAACACCGACAGCTGGTCGTTGAGGATTTCAGCGGCCTTGCGGACCGCGTCTTCCGCACCGATGGTGCCGTTCGTCTCGATGTCCAGCACGAGCTTGTCGAGGTTGGTGCGCTGCTCAACGCGAGCGGCGTCCACTTCGTAAGCCACGCGCAGCACCGGCGCGAACGAGGCATCCAACTGCAGGCGACCGATCGGACGCGCTTCATCATCCGGATGCTGGCGCGCGCTGGCCGGCTGGTAGCCGACGCCGCGACGCACCTTCAGGCGCATGTTGAGGGCGATGTCCTTGGTCAGGTGGCAGATCACGTGCTCGGGGTTGATGATTTCCACCGAGTGGTCGACGGCGATGTCGCCGGCGGTGACCACGCCCTTGCCCTTCTTGGACAAGGTCAGGGTGACTTCATCACCCGAATGCTGGCGAATGGCCACGTCCTTGAGGTTCAGCAGGACTTCGATCACGTCCTCCTGCAGACCTTCCAGCGTGGTGTATTCGTGCAGCACGCCATCAATTTCAACCTCGACGATGGCAGAGCCAGGGATCGAGGAGAGCAGCACGCGACGCAGCGCGTTGCCCAGGGTGTGGCCGAAACCACGCTCGAGCGGCTCCACCACCACCTTGGCGCGGTTGGCTCCGAGCTGCTCGACGCTGAGGCCGCGAGGCCGCAGCACGCTAGTTGACGAAACTGCCATGCAGGGCTCCGGTTGATTACTTCGAGTAGAGCTCGACGATCAGGCTCTCATTGATATCGGACGGCAGATCGCCGCGGTCCGGCATCGACTTGAACGTACCTTCGAACTTCTTGCTGTCGACTTCGACCCACTGCGGACGCAGGTCCATGGTGTCGAACACAGTCGCCGCTTCCTGCACGCGCAGCTGGGTGCGGGCGCGCTCGGTCAGGGCCACGATGTCGCCCGAACGAACCTGGTACGACGGAATGTTCACCTTCTTGCCGTTGACCAGCACAGCCTTGTGGCTGACCAGCTGACGAGCCTGGGCGCGGGTGACCGCGAAGCCCATGCGGTAAACAACGTTGTCCAGACGGCTTTCGAGCAGGCGCAGCAGGTTCTCGCCGGTGTTGCCCTTGAGGGTCGACGCCTTGGAGTAGTAGTTGCTGAACTGACGCTCGAGCACACCGTAGATGCGCTTGACCTTCTGCTTTTCACGCAGCTGCAGCGCGTAGTCCGACATGCGCATGCGCTTGTTGGCGCCATGCTGGCCGGGCTTGTTTTCCAGCTTGCACTTGGAGTCGATGGCGCGAGCCGGACTCTTCAGGCTGAGATCTGCACCCTCGCGGCGGGCGAGCTTGCAGGTAGCTCCACGATAACGTGCCATGGGTATGCTCCTTAGACTCGACGCTTCTTGGGGGGACGGCAGCCGTTATGCGGAATCGGCGTGACGTCAATGATGTTGAGCACCTTGTAGCCCAGCGCGTTCAGCGAACGCACGGCGGACTCACGACCCGGACCCGGGCCCTTGATGCGGACTTCCACGGTCTTCACGCCGTAGTCGCCAGCAGCACGGCCGGCCTTTTCGGCGGCAACCTGGGCTGCGAACGGGGTCGACTTGCGCGAGCCGCGGAAACCCGCGCCGCCGGCAGTCGCCCACGACAGGGCATTGCCCTGGCGATCGGTGATCGTGACGATGGTGTTGTTGAAGGAGGCCTGCACGTGGGCCACGGCATCCGTGACAACGCGCTTGATCTTCTTCTTGGTCTTGACAGGCTTAGCCATGTTCGGGATCCGTTACTTCTTGATGGCGCGACGCGGGCCCTTACGGGTGCGCGCATTGGTACGCGTGCGCTGGCCGCGCACCGGCAGACCACGGCGGTGACGCAGACCGCGGTAGCAACCCAGATCCATCAGACGCTTGATGGCAATACCCACCTCGCGACGAAGATCGCCTTCGACAACGTACTTGCCGATTTCGTGGCGAAGCTTTTCCACTTCACCTTCACTCAGGGACTTGATCTGCGTGGTGGGAACCACGCCTGCGTCCACGCAGACCTTCTTGGCCCGGCTGCGGCCGATCCCATAAATGCTCTGCAGGCCAACCCAGACATGCTTCTGGACCGGCAAATTGACACCCGCGATGCGCGCCATGATGTATCTCTCCGATGCGTTTCGTGCGCGGTAAACGCGCAATTCTAACTGTAAACAATCCAACAGGAAAGCCCCGCGGCACCAGGGGTGCCGCCGCCCTCCGACATGACCAACTTCCTTACCACCCCAGCAGCCATCAGTTGCGGCGGAGGTTGGCCTTCTTGAGCAGACTTTCGTACTGGTGACTGACCAAGTGCGCCTGCACCTGAGCAGTGAAATCCATCACCACAACAACCACGATCAGCAGAGAGGTGCCGCCGAAGTAGAAGGGGACGTGCCACGCTTTTTGCAAAAACGATGGGACCAGGCAGACCAGCACCAGGTACAACGCGCCAACGCCGGTGAGTCGGGTCATCACGTTGTCGATGTAGTCAGCCGTGGAACGGCCCGGGCGGATGCCCGGAATCAAGGCGCCGGAGCGCTTGAGGTTGTCCGCCGTCTCCTGGGAGTTGAACACGATCGCCGTATAGAAGAAGGCGAAAGTGATCACCAGCACCGCGAAGACGATGTCGTACAGGGGCTCGCCCGGGGTCAGCGCCTGGGTCAGCTCGGTCAGCCAGCGCGACTGGTGACCCTGGCCGAACCAGGTGGCGGCCGTGGCCGGGAACATCAGCAGGCTCGAGGCGAAGATCGGCGGAATGACGCCCGCCATGTTGATCTTCAGCGGCAGGTGCGATGTCTGGTTCATGTAGGCGCGCTGCCCACCGGAGCGGCGTGCATAGTTCACGGTGATGCGACGCTGAGCGCGCTCCATGAACACCACGAACGCCGTCACACCCAGAATCACCAGCACCACCAGGATCATCTTGATCACCGACAGCTCGCCGTTGCTCGCCATGGTCAGCGTGTGCGCTACCGCGCCCGGCAGACCAGCGACGATACCGGCGAAGATCAGCAGCGAAATACCGTTGCCGATACCGCGCTCGGTGATCTGCTCACCCAGCCACATCAGGAACATGGTGCCGGCGGTAAGGCCGACGATCGATGCCAGGATGAAGCCCATGCCCGGCGTGTACACCACCGGCGCGCCACCCGATGCCACCTGCTTCTGCAGGGCCACCGCGATGCCAAACGCCTGGAATGCCGCCAGACCGACCGTGCCGAAGCGGGTGTAGGTAGTCATCTTGCGACGACCCGCCTCACCTTCCTTGCGCAGCGCCTGCAGGCTCGGGATCACCGAACCCATCATCTGCACCACGATGGATGCAGAGATGTAAGGCACCACGCCAAGCGCGAACACCGAGAAACGTGCCAGCGAGCCACCCGAGAACATGTTGAACATGTTCATCAGGCCGCCGCCCTGCTCGATCAGGTTCGTCATGGCCTCCGGGTTGACGCCCGGAACCGGGATGAAGGAACCAAGACGGAAGACGATCAGCGCACCAATCACGAAGAAGATGCGCTGACGCAGTTCCGTCAGCTTGCCGAGCGATCCGAGCGATGTGCCCTGGGCTGACGCCACGTGATTACTCCACGCTGCCGCCGGCAGCTTCGATCGCTGCCTTGGCGCCGGCCGTGGCGAGCACGCCCGACAGCTTCACCGCGCGGCCGATTTCGCCCTTGGCGACAACCTTGACCTTCTTGGCGTGGCTGCTGATCAGACCAGCCTGGTGCAGAGCGATCACGTCGATCACGTCGGCCTTCAGGGTGGCGAGCTGATACAGGAACACTTCCTGGCTTTCGGCCTTCTTCAGCGAGCGGAAGCCGACCTTCGGCAAGCGACGCTGCAGCGGCATCTGGCCGCCTTCGAAACCGTACTTGTGGGTACCGCCCGCCCGAGCGTGCTGACCCTTGTGACCGCGACCGGCGGTCTTGCCCAGGCCCGAACCGATACCGCGACCCACGCGAAGGCGGGTCTTGCGGGAACCGGCGGCCGGCTTGATGTCGTTAAGACGCATGGTAATTACTCCTCAACCCGCACGAGGTAATAGACCGTGTTGATCAGGCCGCGAACCTGCGGGCTGTCCTTCAGTTCACGGACGTCATTGAGCTTGTTCAGGCCGAGCGCCTTGACGCTCAGGCGGTGACGGCTCTGCACACCGCGCAGGCCCTTGACCAGGCGCACGCGCACGGTGGCGGCGGTTTCGTTCTTAGCCATTGCCCAGCACCTCTTCAATGGTCTTGCCGCGCTTGGCAGCGATCTGCTTCGGCGAGGCAACGGCCTGCAGGCCCTTGATGGTCGCGCGGACCAGGTTGATCGGGTTGCGCGAACCGACGGCCTTGGCCAGCACGTTCTTGACGCCCACCACTTCCAGCACGGCGCGCATGGCACCGCCGGCGATCACGCCGGTACCTTCGGAGGCCGGCTGCATGAACACGCGGGCTGCGCCGTGGTTGGCCTTGATGGCGTACCACAGGGTGCCGTTGTTCAGATCGATGCTCACCATGTTGCGGCGGGCGCGATCCATGGCCTTCGAGATGGCGACGGGCACTTCACGCGCCTTGCCATAGCCGAAGCCCACGCGACCTTCGCCGTCGCCGACCACGGTCAGTGCGGTGAAGCTCATCTGGCGGCCACCCTTGACGGTCTTGGCCACGCGGTTGACGGCAATCAGCTTCTCGAGCAGGCCGTCCGAATTTTCGCGATCGGTAGAAGACATGTTCTTTTCCGTATGCCCGGCGAACCGGGACTTTGCTTGCGGCTAAGCCGCTTGGAGTTGTAGGTACTTCTGGTCGGGTTCAAGTGCCGGACGAATCCGACACTTGAATCCGGACTGGCTTAGAACTTCAGGCCAGCTTCGCGGGCCGCGTCGGCCAGCGCCTTGATGCGACCGTGGTAGCGGAAGCCCGAGCGATCGAACGCCACGGACTCGATACCGGCAGCCTTGGCACGCTCAGCGACAGCCTTGCCCACAGCGGCGGCGGCGGTCAGGTTCTTCGTGCCCTTCAGGCCTTCGGCAACCGACTTCTGCACCGTAGAAGCAGCAGCCACCACCGTCTGACCGTCGGCCGCGAACACCTGTGCGTACAGGTGCTGACCGGTGCGATGCACCGACAGACGGGCGACAGCGAGCTTGCGGATGTGGGCGCGAGTGGCCTTGGCGCGACGCAGGCGGGATTCGTTCTTGTTCATCGTGTTCTCTCCAGGAAGCGGATAGGCGATTAAGCCTTCTTGGCTTCCTTCAGGGTGATCTTCTCGCCGGAGTAGCGCACGCCCTTGCCCTTGTAGGGCTCCGGCGGACGGAACGCGCGGATCTTGGCGGCCACTTCACCCACGCGCTGCTTGTCCGAACCCTTGATGAGGATTTCGGTCTGCGTCGGGGTTTCGATGGTGATGCCTTCCGGCGCATCGAACACGACCGGATGCGAGAAGCCGAGGGCAATGTTCAACGACTTGCCGGCCATGGAGGCACGGTAGCCCACGCCGACCAGCTCAAGCTTGCGCTCGTAGCCGTCGGACACGCCCTTGACCATGTTGGCCAGCAGCGCGCGAAGCGTGCCACCGAACTTGTCGTCGGCGCCTTCGGCGACCACGATGTTCGCAACACCGTTGTCGATGTTGATGGAAGCACCCGGGAGGTTATGGATCGCCAGGGTGCCCTTCGGGCCCTTGACGGAAATGCCGGCGGCGTCGGTCTTGATCTCAACGCCCTTGGGCAGGGTAATCGGCTGTTTGGCAACGCGGGACATCGTCGACTCCTTATGCGACCTGGCCGATGACTTCGCCGCCCAGACCCTTAGCACGGGCCTGCGCGTCGGTCAGCAAACCGGCGGAAGTCGAGATGATCGAAATACCCAGACCACCCAGGACCTTCGGCAACTCGTCCTTGCCGCGGTACACGCGGAGACCCGAACGGCTGACGCGGGTGATGGTCTCGATGGCCGGACGGCCTTCGAAATACTTGAGCTTGATCTCGAGCACCGGCTTGCCTTCCACGGAGGAGGCCTTGGCGTCGAGGATGTAGCCCTCATTCTTGAGAAGGTTGGCAATGGCCACCTTCAGCTTCGACGACGGCATGTTTACGGCCTGCTTGCCCGTGAGCTGGGCATTGCGGATGCGCGTAAACAGATCGGCGATGGGATCAGTCATGCTCATGAAAACATCCTTCAGAGTGCACCGATATCCGAAAAACCGGAAATCTGTTTTGAGTTGTATGCCGGCACAGGGCCAGCCTGCGGGTACGCAGACCGACGACTATAGCAGCATTTTTCCGACTTTGCGAACAACGGCGCGTAATCGCACCAACGGCGGCAAACCCGGGGGTCTGCCGCCGCATGTGGAACAGGGCAAGGCTCGCGCCCTGCCCCGCCCAGTTTGGGGTCTTACCAGCTGGCCTTGCGCAGGCCCGGAACGTCGCCACGCATGGTGGCTTCGCGCAGCTTGTTACGGCCGAGGCCGAACTTCTGGTACACGGCGCGCGGACGACCAGTCAGGGCGCAGCGCGTACGCTGACGAGCCGGGCTGGCATCACGCGGCTGCTTCTGCAGCTTGGCCTGGGCTTCCATCTTCTCCTCGTAGGAGGCGGTGGGGCTCAGCACGATCGCCTTCAGTTCGGCGCGCTTGGCGGCGTACTTCTTGGCGAGCTTGGTCCGCTTGAGATCGCGGTTGATCATCGAGGTCTTTGCCATGATTTCTCTCGCGGCTCTTAGTTGCGGAACGGGAAGCTGAAGGCTTCCAGCAGCGCCTTGGCTTCTTCGTCGGTCTTGGCGGTGGTGGTGATGGAGATATCCATGCCACGCATCGCGTCGACGGCGTCGAAGTCGATTTCCGGGAAGATGATCTGTTCCTTGATGCCGAAGTTGTAGTTACCACGGCCATCGAAGGCACGACCCGAGACACCACGGAAGTCGCGCGTACGCGGCAGCGAGATGTTGATCAGGCGATCGAGGAATTCCCACATCTGGGCACGGCGCAGGGTGACCTTGCAACCGATCGGCCAGCCGTCGCGGATCTTGAACGAGGCAACCGACACGCGGGCCTTGGTCTGGATCGGCTTCTGGCCGGAGATCTTCGCCATGTCGGCCACAGCGTTCTCGAGCACCTTCTTGTTGCCCGCCGCTTCGCCCACGCCCATGTTCAGCGTGATCTTGGTGATGCGGGGAACCTGCATCACGTTCTGGTAACCAAAACGCTCGGTGAGCTTCTTGATGACCTGGTCTTTGTAAAACGTTTCGAGACGCGTCGTCATGATTTATTCCTTACGCGTCCACAACTTCGCCGTTGGACTTGAACACGCGCACCTTACGCCCATCAGAGAGCGTCTTGGCGCCAACGCGTTCACCCTTGCCCGTGGCGGAGTTGAACAGCTGGACGTTGGAGATATGGATCGAAGCTTCACGCTCGACGATGCCGCCAGCCTGGTTGGCCTGGGGGTTCGGCTTGGTGTGACGCTTGACCAGGTTCACGTTGGAGACGAACACGCGGTCGCCATCAACGCGCAGCACGTCGCCGCGCTGACCCTTGTTTTTGCCGGTGATCACGAGGACCTGATCACCCTTGCGGATACGGTTCATGGTCTAGTCTCCGCTCAGAGCACTTCGGGCGCGAGGGAGACGATCTTCATGAACTTCTCGCTGCGCAGCTCGCGAGTGACCGGTCCGAAGATACGGGTGCCGATCGGCTCGAGCTTGTTGTTGAGGAGGACCGCTGCGTTGCCGTCGAAACGGATCAGCGAGCCATCGGGACGACGCACACCCTTGGCGGTACGAACCACCACGGCGTTGTACACCTCACCCTTCTTCACCTTGCCGCGGGGGATGGCATCTTTCACGGTGACCTTGATAACGTCACCGATCGCGGCGTAACGGCGCTTGGAGCCGCCGAGCACCTTGATGCACATCAGTTCACGGGCACCGCTGTTATCGGCCGCGGAAAGCGTGCTTTGCATCTGGATCATGTCTGCACCCTCCCTTAGACGTTAGCGCGCGTGACGATTTCGACCACGCGGTGATGCTTGGTCTTGGACAGAGGACGGCATTCGGCGATGCGCACGAGGTCACCCTCGTTGGCACCCAGATCGTCCTGCGCATGCAGCTTCGTGGAGCGGCGGATGATCTTGCCGATCAGCGGATGCTGTTCCTGGCGCTCGATCAGGACCGTCACGGTCTTGTCCATCTTGTTGCTGATGACGCGGCCCTCGAGGGTGCGCGTCTGCTTTTTGTTGTCGCTCATATCGGCCGTCCCTTACTTCTTGCCGCCGAGCACGAACTTCGTGCGGGCGATGTCGCGCCGAACGCGGCGCAGCTGGTGCGGCTGGTTGAGCTGGCCGGTGCCTTTCTGCATACGCAGGTTGAACTGCTCTTTACGCAGATCCAGCAAATGCTTGTTCAGCTCTTCGGCCGTCTTGTTGGTCAGATCTTTGATGGCCATATCACATCACCGCCCTGGTCACGAATTGGGTCTGGACCGAGAGCTTGGCAGCGGCCAGGCGGAACGCCTCGCGTGCCGTAGCCTCGTCGATACCCTCGATTTCATAGAGCATGCGGCCCGGCTGGATCGGAGCGACCCAGTATTCGACGCCACCCTTACCGGCACCCATTCGAACTTCGATGGGCTTCTTGGTGATGGGCTTGTCCGGGTACACGCGGATCCACAGCTTGCCGCCGCGCTTGACGAAGCGGGTGATGCAACGACGACCGGCTTCGATCTGTCGTGCGGTCAGCGCGCCGAACGTGGTGGCCTTCAGACCGAATTCGCCAAAGCTGACGAGGTTCGAGGAGAAAGCCAGACCGTCGTTGCGGCCCTTGAACTGCTTACGGTATTTGGTTCGCTTAGGTTGCAGCATGGCAACTCTCCCTTACTTCGCCGTCCGCTCGCGACGGCCTTCACCGCCCTCGCGACGCGATTCACGACGACCCTCACCACCCTCACGGCGCGGCTGGGACTGCTCTTCCTTCGACTCCTGGTTGATCTGGGACAGATCGAAGATCTCGCCCTTGTAGATCCACACCTTGATGCCGATGACGCCGTAGGTCGTATGAGCTTCGGCGGTGCCGTAGTCGATGTCGGCGCGCAGCGTATGCAGCGGCACGCGACCTTCGCGGCTCCATTCGGAACGAGCAATCTCAGCGCCGTTCAGACGGCCAGAGACATTGATCTTGATACCCAGGGCGCCGAGGCGCATCGCGTTGCCGACCGAGCGCTTCATGGCGCGGCGGAACATGATGCGACGCTCCAGCTGCTGCGCGATCGACTCGGCAACCAGCTGTGCGTCCAGCTCGGGCTTGCGCACTTCGCTGACGTTGATGTGCGCCGGAACGCCCATCATGTCGCTGACTTCCTTGCGCAGCTTCTCGATATCCTCGCCCTTCTTGCCGATCACCACGCCCGGACGGGCGGTGTGGATCGTCACGCGTGCGGTCTTGGCCGGACGCTCGATGAGGATCTTGGAGATACCGGCCTGGGCCAGCTTCTTGCGCAGCATCTCGCGAACCTTAAGGTCGGCAGCGAGGTACTGGGCGTATTCGCCCTTGTTGGCGTACCACTTCGAGTTCCAGTCCTTGGCAATGCCGAGGCGGATACCGGTGGGATGAACTTTATGACCCATCGTCTACGTCCTCTTTAGTTGCCAACGACCACAGTGATGTGGCTCGTGCGCTTCAGGATGCGGGAACCGCGACCCTTGGCGCGGGCATACATGCGCTTCATTGCCGGACCTTCGTCGACAAAGATGCGCGCGACCTTCAGCTCGTCGACGTCAGCACCGAGGTTGTTCTCGGCGTTGGCGACGGCCGACAGCAGCACCTTGCGAACAATGTGCGCGGCCTTCTTGTTGGTGAAATTGAGCACGTCACTGGCACGGCCCACGGGCATACCGCGGACCAGGTCAGCTACCAGGCGTGCCTTCTGCGCCGAAATGCGGGCGCTGCGCAGGATCGCTTTGGCTTCAGTGCTCATCACTTGCCCTTCTTGTCGCCGCCATGGCCCTTGAAGGTGCGGGTCGTCGCGAACTCGCCGAGCTTGTGCCCGACCATGTTCTCGTTGACCAGCACAGGGACATGCTGACGGCCGTTGTGGATGGCGATGGTCAGACCGACCATCTCCGGCAGGATCATCGAGCGACGCGACCAGGTCTTGATCGGACGCTTGTTATTGGCGGAAACGGCGGCTTCCACCTTCTTTACGAGGTGCAGGTCGACAAACGGACCTTTCTTTAGAGAGCGCGGCATGATCGTTTCCTATTACTTGCGACGACGCACGATGAACTGCTGGGTGCGCTTGTTCGAGCGCGTCTTGTAGCCCTTGGCCGGCGTACCCCACGGAGAAACCGGGTGACGACCGCCAGAGGTCTTGCCCTCACCACCGCCGTGCGGATGGTCGACCGGGTTCATCACCACACCGCGAACGGTGGGACGAATACCCAGCCAGCGCTTCGCGCCAGCCTTGCCGAGCTTCTTCAGGCTGTGCTCGCCGTTGCCCACTTCACCGATGGTGGCGCGGCAATCGACCGGCACGCGGCGCATTTCGCCGGAGCGAAGACGCAGCGTGGCGTAACCCGATTCACGAGCGACCAGCTGGACCGAGGCACCGGCGGAACGCGCAATCTGCGCACCCTTGCCCGGACGCATCTCGATGCAGTGGATGGTCGAACCGACCGGAATCGCACGCAGCGGGAGGCTGTTGCCGGTCTTGATCGGAGCATCGCTGCCCGAGACCAGACGGTCGCCCGCCTGCACGCCCTTCGGCGCGATGATGTAACGACGCTCGCCGTCGGCATAGCACAGCAGTGCGATATGCGCGGTACGGTTGGGATCGTATTCAATGCGCTCGACGGTGGCAGCGATGCCTTCCTTGTCGCGCTTGAAGTCGATGATGCGGTAACGCTGCTTGTGACCACCACCCTGGTGGCGAACAGTGATACGACCGTAGTTATTGCGACCGCCATTCTTGGACTTCGCTTCGGTCAACGCCGCGTACGGCGCGCCCTTGTGAAGACCCTCGGTGCGAACGCTGACTGCGTCGCGGCGTCCGGGGGAGGTCGGCTTATGAGTGATCAGTGCCATCTCAATTCAACTCCTGGCTCAGGCCTTGGCCGACACGTCGATGGTCTGACCATCGGCGAGGCGGACATAAGCCTTGCGCTTGCCCTGGCGGCTGCCAGCGCGGAAACGGAAGGACTTGACCTTGCCCTTGGCATTGACGAGGTTCACCTGCTCGACCTTGACGTCGAACATCTGTTCCACCGCTGCGCGGACATCGGCCTTGGTTGCCTCAGGGGCGACCACGAATACGTACTGGTTCTTCTCGGCGAGGCGCGCGGCCTTTTCCGAGATGTGCGGCGCACGCAGCGTATTCAGAATGCGTTCGTTGCTCATGCCAGCCACTCCTCGATCTTCTTCACCGCATCGACGGTCATGACGATGTGGTCCGAACCGACCAGGCTGACCGGGTTCAGCGCCAGCACGTCCACCACGTGGATGTACGGGATGTTGCGCGCGGCCAGGAAGGTGGCTTCGTTGGCGTCTTCCGACACCAGCAGCACGCGACCGGACACCTGCAGTTCGGCCAGCTTGGCAACCATCGTCTTGGTCTTGGGGGTATCGATGCCGAAGCTCTCGACAACCTTCAGACGGTCCTGGCGAACCAGTTCCGAAAGAATCGAGCGGATGGCAACGCGATAAGCCTTGCGGTTGACCTTCTGCTCGTAGCTGCGCGGCTTGGCAGCGAAAGCGCGGCCACCACCGACAAAGATCGGTGCACGGTAGTCACCGTGACGGGCGCCGCCGCCCTTCTGCTTCTTGAACTTCTTGGTGGTACCGGACAGTTCACCGCGGGTGAGCTGCGACTGGGTACCTGCACGACCGCCGGCCTGGTAGGCGACGACGACCTGGTGGATCAGGGCCTGCTTGAGCTCACCGCCGAACACTTCGTCCGACACGTTGAGCGGCTTGGCGCCAATAACATTGAGTTCCATGGCGTCTCTCCTCAGCCCTTGGTCGTCGGACGGATGACGACGTCGCCACCGGTAGCACCCGGCACCGCGCCCTTCACCGCGATCAGATGGCGCTCGGCGTCGACCTTGACCACTTCCAGGCCCTGCTGCGTGCGGTTCACCGCACCCATGTGGCCCGACATCTTCTTGCCCGGGAACACGCGACCCGGGGTCTGACGCTGACCGATAGAACCCGGCGCACGATGCGACAGCGAGTTACCGTGGGTAGCGTCACCCATGGTGAAGTTGTGGCGCTTGATGGTGCCCTGGAAGCCCTTGCCCTTCGACACGCCGGCGACGTCAACAATCTGACCCACCTGGAACACGTCGTCGGCCTTGATCTCGGCGCCCACGCTGTACTTGCCGAGGTCATCGGCAGACACGCGGAATTCCCAGAGACCACGACCCGGCTCAACCTTCGCCTTGGCGTAATGGCCCTTCAGCGGCTGCGTCAGCAGGCTGGCGCGCTTGACGCCGGCTGCGACCTGCACAGCGCTGTAACCATCGTTATCTTCCGTCTTCAGCTGCGTGACGCGATTCGGGGTGGCCTCAATGAGGGTCACCGGAATCGAACGGCCATCTTCAGTGAAGAGTCGGCTCATGCCGCACTTGCGGCCAACTAGTCCGATACTCATCTTCGTATCCTGTCTCTCGCTCAACCCAGCTTGATCTGAACGTCCACGCCAGCGGCGAGGTCCAGCTTCATGAGCGCGTCCACGGTTTTGTCGTTGGGGTCGACGATGTCAAGCACGCGCTTGTGCGTACGGGTCTCGTACTGGTCGCGGGCATCTTTGTCGACGTGCGGCGACACCAGAATGGTGTAACGCTCGATCTTGGTCGGGAGCGGAATCGGGCCGAGAACCGTAGCGCCAGTGCGCTTGGCCGTCTCGACGATTTCGCTGGCCGAACGGTCGATCAGACGATGATCGAACGCCTTGAGCCGGATGCGAATCTTTTGGTTCGCCATAAACCGTGTCCTGTTATCGAAAGAACAAATTCTGTGAACCGGATGGGCTTCTCACCCATCCGCACAACCCATTTACTGCAGTACTACCAGTCGCTTTCGAAGGGCCTGAACCCGTTTCCAAATCGACCTTAAAAGTCTAGGCAGGCCCAAAACGGGCCCACCTAGACGGAAAAGTATAAAACGCGCGAAATGGCCAGGTCAACAAAGCGTAACGCTTCGTCGTCCAAGCCCTCTCTTGCGTATTGGCCATCCAGGCCAGCGAACTCGAAGCACTTCCTGTGCCTCATTTCGCTGTAAGGTCGCCCGAACCGAAGTCCTGCGACAGGCAAGACGGCGACTATAGCTGAGAATCGGGCAGAAGAAAAGCCCTAAATACTTCTTTTTGTAAGAATTGCCCAAAAAAAACCGGCCACTGAGGCCGGTTTTTCTCGTAAAGCCGCTCGCTTTGCTTGCTGCAAGTCGGCAGCCGTGCTGCCTGTCAAGAGTAAAGGGAGCTGGCTTGACGCCTTTTCCCTTCGCTCTTTACCACTTCCAGCTCGCCAGCAGCGAGCGATTCACCACTTACGACTTACTTGATGACCTTGGCCACCACGCCGGCGCCGACGGTACGGCCGCCTTCGCGAATCGCGAAGCGCAGACCTTCGTCCATGGCGATCGGGTGGATCAGGGTGACAACCATCTTGATGTTGTCGCCCGGCATGACCATTTCCACGCCTTCCGGCAGCTCGCAAGCGCCGGTCACGTCGGTCGTGCGGAAGTAGAACTGCGGGCGGTAGCCCTTGAAGAACGGGGTGTGACGACCACCTTCATCCTTCGACAGCACGTACACTTCGGCTTCGAACTCGGTGTGCGGGGTGATCGTGCCCGGCTTGGCCAGCACCTGGCCACGCTCCACGTCATCACGCTTCAGGCCGCGCAGCAGCAGACCGGCGTTGTCGCCTGCCTGACCCTGGTCGAGCAGCTTGCGGAACATTTCCACGCCCGTGACGGTGGTCTTCTGGGTCGGGCGGATGCCGACCACTTCGACTTCGTCACCGACCTTGATGATGCCGCGCTCGATACGACCGGTCACCACGGTGCCGCGGCCCGAGATCGAGAACACGTCTTCCACCGGCATCAGGAACGGCTTGTCGATCGCACGGATCGGCTCCGGAATGTAGCTGTCCAGCGCGTCGACGAGGGCGATGATCGCCGGCACGCCGATTTCCGACTGGTCGCCTTCCAGCGCCTTCAGTGCCGAACCCTTGATGATCGGGGTGTCGTCGCCCGGGAAGTCGTACTTGGAGAGCAGTTCACGCACTTCCATTTCGACCAGCTCGAGCAGCTCGGCGTCGTCCACCATGTCGGCCTTGTTCAGGAACACGACGATGTACGGCACGCCCACCTGGCGCGACAGCAGGATGTGTTCGCGCGTCTGCGGCATCGGGCCGTCAGCGGCCGAGCACACCAGGATCGCGCCGTCCATCTGCGCCGCACCCGTGATCATGTTCTTCACGTAGTCGGCGTGGCCCGGGCAGTCCACGTGAGCGTAGTGGCGGGTCGGCGATTCGTATTCGACGTGTGCGGTCGAAATCGTGATACCACGCGCCTTTTCTTCCGGCGCCGCGTCGATCGCGTCATACGCCTTGAATTCGCCACCGAAACGCTCTGCACCCACCTTGGTCAGCGCAGCCGTCAGCGTCGTCTTGCCGTGGTCCACGTGACCAATCGTGCCGACGTTGACGTGCGGCTTGGTGCGTTCGAATTTACCCTTTGCCATGACTTAAACCTCAAAAAAAGAACGGTAGTTGGAGGAAGAAAGCCTTATCAGGCCTTCTTCATGACCTGCTCAGCGATGTTGTTCGGCGCTTCAGCGTAGTGGTCGAACTCCATCGTAAAGGTGGCGCGACCCTGGGTCAGCGAACGAATGGTCGTCGCATAACCGAACATCTCACCCAGCGGAACCATCGCATTGATGGTCTTGCCCGACGGCGTGTCGTCCTGGCCCTGAAGCAGGCCGCGACGACGGCTCAGGTCGCCCATGACGTCACCGACGTAGTCTTCCGGCGTCACGACTTCGACCTTCATGATCGGCTCGAGCAGCACCGGCGACGCCTTGGCGAAGCCCTGCTTGAACGCCATCGATGCGGCGAGCTTGAACGCCATTTCGGACGAGTCGACGTCGTGGTACGAACCGAACACCAGCTTGACCTTGACGTTCACCACCGGGAAGCCCGCGAGCGGACCGCTGGTGATGGTTTCGCGCAGGCCCTTTTCGACCGACGGGATGAATTCCTTCGGAATCACGCCGCCCGTGATGTCATTGATGAACAGGAAGTCATCCTTGACGGTCGGGAGCTTGCGATCTTCTTCGGTCATCGGCGACAGCTCGATCACCACGTGACCGTACTGACCCTTACCACCCGACTGCTTGGCGTGCTTGTAGTCCGACTTCACGTCCGACGTACGGATCGTTTCGCGGTAGGCCACCTGCGGCTTGCCGACGTTGGCTTCGACGTTGAACTCGCGCTTCATGCGGTCCACCAGGATGTCCAGGTGAAGCTCGCCCATGCCCGAGATGATCGTCTGGCCCGATTCTTCGTCCGTACGAACGCGGAACGACGGATCTTCCGCAGCCAGACGGCCGAGGGCGATACCCATCTTTTCCTGGTCCGACTTGGTCTTCGGCTCGACCGCCATCGAGATCACCGGCTCCGGGAACGTCATGCGCTCCAGAGTGATGATGTGATCCTGCGCGCACAGCGTGTCACCGGTCGTCACGTCCTTCAGGCCGACCGCCGCAGCGATATCGCCAGCGCGGACTTCCTTCAGTTCCTGACGCTCGTTCGCGTGCATCTGCAGGATGCGGCCGATGCGTTCCTTCTTGGACTTGACCGGGTTGTACACCTGGTCGCCCGCGTTGAGCGTGCCCGAGTAGACGCGGAAGAACGTGAGCGAACCCACGAACGGGTCGGTCATGATCTTGAACGCCAGCGCCGAGAACGGAGCTGCGTCGTCAGCCTTGCGGCTCGCTTCCTTCTCGTCTTCGTCCACGCCCTGCACCGGCGGACGATCGATCGGCGACGGCAGCAGGTTCACCACCGCGTCGAGCATGGCCTGCACGCCCTTGTTCTTGAAGGCCGTACCGCAGAAGACCGGGATGATTTCGCTGGACAGCGTGCGCGCACGCAGACCACCGATGATCTCTTCCTCGGTGAGGTCGCCCTCTTCCAGGTACTTGTTCATCAGCTCTTCGGACGCTTCGGCAGCCGACTCGACCATGTACGAACGGGCTTCAGCAGCCTTGTCCGCCAGGTTAGCCGGGATGTCGGCGTACTCGAACTTCATGCCCTGGGACTCCATGTCCCACACGATGGCCTTCATCTTGAGCAGGTCGACCACGCCCTCGAAGTTGTCTTCGGCGCCGATCGGCACCTGCATCGGGACGGGGTTGGCACCCAGGCGAGCCTTCAGCTGGTCGACCACCTTGTAGAAGTTCGCGCCAGTGCGGTCCATCTTGTTGACGAACGCGAGGCGCGGCACCTTGTACTTGTTGGCCTGACGCCAGACGGTTTCAGACTGCGGCTGCACACCACCCACGGCACAGAGCACGAACACTGCACCGTCGAGCACGCGGAGCGAACGCTCCACTTCGATGGTGAAGTCCACGTGTCCCGGGGTGTCGATGATGTTGAAGCGGTGCTCGGGCAAGGAACGATCCATGCCCTTCCAGAACGCCGTCGTTGCCGCCGACGTAATGGTGATGCCGCGCTCCTGCTCCTGCTCCATCCAGTCCATCGTTGCTGCACCGTCGTGCACCTCGCCAATCTTGTGACTGACGCCGGTGTAGAACAGGATGCGCTCCGTGGTGGTGGTCTTGCCGGCATCGATGTGGGCCATGATGCCGAAGTTGCGGTAGCGCTCGATAGGAGTGGTGCGTGCCACGGTCTTAACCTCTGAAAGTTCTAGCTGTACTGCTTACCAGCGGTAATGCGAGAAGGCCTTGTTGGCCTCTGCCATGCGATGCGTTTCTTCGCGCTTCTTGATCGCGCCACCGCGATTTTCCGAAGCCTCGAGCAGCTCGGCGGCCAGCTTGCGCGGCATCGAGGTCTCGCCGCGCTTGCGGGCGGAATCGATGGCCCAGCGCATGGCGAGCGCCATACGGCGACCCGGACGCACTTCGACCGGCACCTGGTAGGTGGCGCCGCCGACACGACGGGACTTCACTTCGACCGCCGGAGCGATGTTGTTCAGTGCCTTCTCGACGAGCTGCACCGGCTCGGCATTCTTTTCGCCGAGGTGGGCCAGCGCACCGTAGACGATGCTTTCTGCGACCGACTTCTTGCCGCTCTTCATCACCATGTTGATGAAACGGGCGATCAGCTGGCTGCCGTGCTTGGGATCCGGCAGGATCACACGGGCGGGATGGGAACCTTTACGCGACATAATTAATTCCTAAAGATCAGGACTTCGGGCGCTTGGCGCCGTACTTGGAGCGCGACTGACGGCGCTTGGTGACGCCGGCGCAGTCGAGACTGCCGCGCACGGTGTGGTAACGCACGCCCGGAAGATCCTTGACGCGGCCACCACGGATCAGGACCACGGAGTGCTCCTGCAGGTTGTGACCTTCGCCACCGATGTAGCTGATCACTTCGTAACCGTTCGTCAGGCGCACCTTGGCGACCTTACGAAGGGCCGAGTTCGGCTTCTTCGGGGTGGTGGTGTAAACGCGCGTGCATACGCCGCGACGCTGCGGGCTGTTCTGCAAAGCCGGCGAAGCACTCTTGTACGTCTTCGGGCTACGGGATTTGCGAACCAACTGGTTGACTGTCGTCATTGAAGCAGTTCCTGAGAAACATAAAGGCAGACCGAACCGGCTCGGTCTGCCAAGAAGCGGGAATTTAACATGGGCAGCCTGTCACAGACAAGCTGACGCCCTGCCGGCCATGGCCCGAACACGAGGCGCACTCCTTGCGCCTCTTTTCGTATGTCAGCGAGTAGAACCCGTGAGGGGCTTACTCCACACCAATGTCGCTACCGGTGGTGGCTTCGGCGAAGGAAGCCGGCGTTGCGGAACCAGAAAGGGTTTCGAGTTCCGAGGCGGTCAGACCACCCTGGCGATGACGCGATGCGTGATACGCCAGACCCGTACCTGCCGGAATGAGACGGCCGACAATAACATTTTCCTTCAGGCCACGCAAGGTGTCACGCGTTCCGCGGACCGCGGCTTCCGTCAGCACTCGCGTCGTTTCCTGGAAGGAAGCGGCCGAGATGAAGGATTCCGTGGCCAGCGAGGCCTTGGTGATACCGAGCAGCACCGACTGGAATTCCGCCGGACGCTCGCCGCGCTTGACGGCACGCTCGTTCTCGCCATTGATGCGCACGCGCTCGACCTGCTCACCACGCAGGTAGTGGCTCTCGCCCGGGTCGGAAATCTCAACCTTGCGCAGCATCTGGCGAATGATCGCTTCGATGTGCTTGTCGTTGATCTTCACGCCCTGCAGGCGGTAGACGTCCTGGATTTCCTTGACCAGGTAGGCGGCCAGCGGCTCGACACCCAGCAGGCGCAGGATGTCGTGCGGGCTGGGCTCGCCGTCCACCACGGTTTCGCCCTTCTCCACGTGTTCGCCTTCGAACACGATGACCTGACGCCACTTGGGAATCAGCTCTTCGTGCTCGTTGCCGTCCACGTCCTTGATGATCAGGCGCTGCTTGCCCTTGGTGTCCTTGCCGAAGCTGATGACGCCCGAACGCTCGGCGAGAATCGCCGGTTCCTTCGGCTTGCGTGCTTCGAACAAGTCGGCCACGCGGGGCAGACCACCCGTGATGTCGCGGGTCTTGGAGGTTTCCTGCGGGATACGTGCCACCACGTCACCCACGCCCACCTGCGCACCGTTCTGGATCGACACGATGGCGCCGGCCGGGAGCATGTACTGCGCCGGCACGTCGGTGCCCGGCAGCTTCAGCTCGCGACCCTTGGCGTCTTCCAGACGCACGATCGGGCGCAGATCCTTGGCGGCCGTACCACGGCGCTTCGGATCGGTCACCACCGCCGACTCCAGGCCGGTCAGTTCGTCGGTCTGGCTCTGCACGGTGACGCCATCGATGAAGTCGATGAAGCGCACGGTACCGGCCACTTCCGACACGATCGGGTGGGTATGCGGATCCCAGTTGGCCACGGCCTGGCCGGCCTTCACCGAATCGCCGTCCTTGACGGCGATGGTGGCGCCGTAAGGCACCTTGTAGCGCTCACGCTCGCGGCCGTTCACGTCGATGACGCTCACTTCGCCCGAACGCGACACCGCCACCAGGTGACCCTGGTTGTGATGCACGGTCTTGAGGTTGTTGAACTTCAGCGTGCCGGTGGTCTTCACCGTCACGTTGTCCACGGCAGCAGCACGAGACGCCGCACCACCAATGTGGAACGTACGCATGGTGAGCTGCGTACCCGGCTCACCGATGGACTGTGCGGCGACGACGCCGACGGCCTCACCCATGTTCACCAGGTGACCGCGGGCCAGGTCGCGGCCATAGCACAGTGCGCACACGCCATGATCGGCTGCGCACGTGATGGGCGAACGCACCTTGACCAGCTGCACGCCGGCCTTGTCGAGCTTCTCGACCAGGGCTTCGTCCAGCAGCGTGTCGCGCGTGACGATCGGCTCGTTGTCTTCACCCGGACCGTAGACGTCTTCCAGCGCCACACGACCAAGCACGCGATCGCGCAACGGCTCGACCACGTCGCCGCCTTCCACGATCGGCTGCATGGTGACGCCTTCGTCGGTGCCGCAATCGTACGAAGTGATGACCACGTCCTGCGCCACGTCGACGAGACGACGCGTGAGGTAACCGGAGTTCGCCGTCTTCAGCGCCGTATCCGCGAGACCCTTACGAGCACCGTGGGTGGAGTTGAAGTACTGCAGAACGTTCAGGCCTTCGCGGAAGTTCGCCTTGATGGGCGTCTCGATGATCGAGCCGTCCGGGCGAGCCATCAGGCCGCGCATACCGGCCAGCTGACGAATCTGGGCGACCGAACCACGAGCGCCCGAGTCAGCCATGATGTACAGCGAGTTCATGGACTTCTGGTTGACCGTCTTGCCTTCGGCATCGGTCACCTTTTCGGTACCGATACCGTCGATCATCGCCTTGGCGACGAGTTCGTTGGTGCGCGACCAGATGTCGACGACCTTGTTGTAGCGTTCGCCGGCGGTGACGAGACCCGACTGGTACTGCTCCTGGATCTCGACCACTTCCTTTTCGGCTTCTTCCAGGATCGGCTTCTTCTGATCCGGGATGATCATGTCGTCGATGCCGATGGAGATACCGGCGCGCGTGGCGAAACGGAAACCGGTGTACATCAGCTGGTCGCCGAAGATCACGGTGTCCTTCAGGCCCAGGCGGCGATAGCACTGGTTGATCAGGCGCGAGATGTTCTTCTTGGTCAGCTCGGTGTTGGCCAGCGCGAACGGCAGGCCTTCCGGCATGATTTCGAGCAGCAGCGCGCGACCCACGGTCGTGTCGACGATCTGGGTGGTTTCGGTGCGGTTGCCGTCTTCATCGATCTGCACCTGGTTGATGCGGACCTTGACCTTGGCGTGCAGCTGCACGGCGCGGTTGTCGTAGGCGCGGCGGACTTCGCCGATGCCCGAGAACACCATGCCGTTGCCCTTCGCGTTCACCAGCTCGCGGGTCATGTAGTACAGGCCAAGGACGACGTCCTGGGTCGGCACGATGATCGGCTCGCCGTTGGCGGGCGACAGGATGTTGTTGGTCGCCATCATCAGGGCGCGGGCTTCGAGCTGCGCTTCGATGGACAGCGGCACGTGCACGGCCATCTGGTCACCGTCGAAGTCGGCGTTGAACGCCGTACACACGAGCGGATGCAGCTGGATCGCCTTGCCTTCGATGAGCTTCGGCTCGAACGCCTGGATGCCCAGACGGTGCAGCGTCGGCGCACGGTTGAGCATGACGGGATGTTCGCGGATCACCTCTTCGAGGATGTCCCACACCTGGCCTTCTTCGCGCTCGACGAGCTTCTTGGCAGCCTTGATGGTGGTGGCTTCGCCGCGAGCCTGCAGCTTGGCGAAGATGAAGGGCTTGAACAGCTCAAGCGCCATCTTCTTCGGCAGACCGCACTGGTGCAGACGCAGGGTCGGGCCCACCACGATCACGGAACGACCGGAGTAGTCCACGCGCTTGCCGAGCAGGTTCTGACGGAAGCGGCCCTGCTTGCCCTTGATCATGTCGGCGAGCGACTTCAGCGCGCGCTTGTTCGTGCCGGTGATGGCACGACCGCGACGGCCGTTGTCCAGCAGCGCATCGACCGATTCCTGCAGCATGCGCTTTTCATTGCGCACGATGATGTCGGGCGCATTGAGTTCGAGCAGGCGGCGCAGGCGGTTGTTGCGGTTGATGACGCGACGGTACAGATCATTCAGATCGGACGTGGCGAAACGGCCACCGTCCAGCGGCACCAGCGGGCGCAGGTCCGGCGGCAGCACCGGCAGCACGGTCAGCACCATCCACTCCGGCTTGTTGCCGGATTCGAGGAAGGCTTCGATCAGCTTGACGCGCTTGGTGAGGCGCTTGAGCTTGGTCTCGGAATTGGTCGAGCCAATCTCTTCCTTGAGGCGCACGACTTCGCCCGGAAGGTCCAGGGACTTGAGCAGTTCGTAGACGGCCTCGGCACCCATGCGGGCGTCGAATTCGTCACCGTGCTCTTCCACGGCTTCCAGGTACTGGTCTTCGCTGAGCAGCTGGCCGCGTTCGAGCGCGGTCAGACCTGGATCGATCACCACGAAGGCTTCGAAGTACAGGATGCGCTCGATGTCACGCAGGGTCATGTCCAGCATCAGGCCGATGCGCGAGGGCAGCGACTTGAGGAACCAGATGTGCGCGGTGGGGCTGGCCAGTTCGATGTGGCCCATGCGCTCGCGGCGCACCTTGGCCAGCGTCACTTCCGTGCCGCACTTTTCGCAGACCACGCCGCGGTGCTTCATGCGCTTGTACTTGCCGCACAGGCACTCGTAGTCCTTCACCGGACCGAAGATGGCGGCGCAGAACAGGCCGTCACGCTCGGGCTTGAAGGTGCGGTAGTTGATCGTTTCCGGCTTCTTCACTTCGCCGTACGACCACGAGCGGATCAGCTCTGGCGAAGCCAGGGCGATCTTGATCGCATCGAAGTCAGGCGCCGTGCGCTGCTGGTTGAACAGATTGAGCAAGTCTTTCATGGATGTCTCCGAAGATCGGGAATGGGGAATGGAGAATCGGTCGTCGGGAGAACGAGGAGCGATGGTTCGCGCCTCGTCTCCGCCTCAACTCACTTCACTTCTTCCAGATCAATATCGATACCGAGCGAGCGGATTTCCTTCACCAACACGTTGAAGGATTCCGGCATGCCCGCCGCCATCTCGTGGTTGCCGTCGACAATGTTCTTGTACATCTGGTTGCGGCCCTGCACGTCGTCGGACTTCACCGTCAGCATTTCCTGCAGGGTGTAGGCCGCGCCGTAGGCTTCCAGCGCCCAGACTTCCATTTCACCGAAGCGCTGACCACCGAACTGCGCCTTGCCACCCAGCGGCTGCTGCGTGACGAGCGAGTACGGACCGGTCGAACGCGCGTGCATCTTGTCGTCGACCAGGTGGTTGAGCTTCAGGTAGTGCATGTAGCCCACGGTGACCGGGCGATCGAACGCCTCGCCGGTGCGGCCGTCGTACAGCGTGGTCTGGCCCGATTCCGGCAGATCGGCGAGCTTCAGCATCGCCTTGATCTCGGTTTCCTCGGCACCGTCGAACACCGGGGTGGCCATCGGCACGCCTTCCTGCAGGTTGTTGGCCAGCGCGAAGATTTCTTCGTCGGTCAACGACTTCAGGTCGACATGCTGCACGGCACCGGCGACATGGTGGTTGTACACCTGGTCGAGGAACTCGCGGATCTGCGCCACCTTGGCCTGCGCTTCGAGCATCTTCTGGATCTTCTTGCCCAGGCCCTTTGCGGCCCAGCCAAGGTGCACTTCCAGAATCTGGCCGATGTTCATACGCGACGGCACGCCCAGCGGGTTCAGCACGATGTCGACCGAGGTACCGTCTTCGGAGAACGGCATGTCCTCCACCGGCACCACGTTGGACACCACACCCTTGTTACCGTGGCGACCAGCCATCTTGTCGCCCGGCTGGATGCGGCGCTTCACGGCCAGGAACACCTTGACCATCTTGAGCACGCCCGGAGCAAGGTCGTCACCCTGGGTGATCTTGCCCTGCTTCTCCTTGAAGCGCTTGTCGAACTCTTCCTTGTGACGCTTGACCTGGTCGGCCGCGCGCTCGAGGAATTCGGTGACGTCCTCTTCCTTGACGTTGATCTTGAACCAGTCGTCGCGCTTGAGGCCGTCGAGGTAGGCGTCGGTGATTTCGGCGCCACGCTTCAGGCCACCCGGGCCGCTCATCGCGGTCTTGCCGACGAGCTGGGTGCGCATACGGTTGTAGATCGCGCCCTCGAGGATGCGGAACTGGTCATCAAGGTCCTTGCGGATACGCTTGATTTCCATTTCCTCGATCTGACGAGCGCGCTTGTCCTTCTCGATACCGTCGCGGGTGAAGACCTGCACGTCGATGACGGTGCCGTCCATGCCCGGCGGCACGCGCAGCGAGCTGTCCTTCACGTCCGAAGCCTTCTCACCGAAGATCGCGCGCAGCAGCTTCTCTTCCGGCGTCAGCTGGCTCTCGCCCTTCGGCGTGACCTTGCCGACCATGATGTCGCCGGCCTTCACTTCCGCACCGATGTACACGATGCCGGATTCGTCGAGGCGAGCCAGCGCCTGCTCACCCACGTTCGGGATGTCGGCGGTGATTTCCTCGGCGCCCAGCTTGGTGTCACGCGCGATGCACGACAGCTCCTCGATGTGGATCGAGGTGTAGCGGTCTTCCTGCACGACGCGCTCGGAGAGCAGGATCGAGTCTTCGAAGTTGTAGCCGTTCCACGGCATGAAGGCGATCAGCATGTTCTGGCCGAGCGCGAGCTCGCCCAGGTCGGTCGACGAACCGTCGGCCAGCGTGTCGCCCTTCGCCACCACGTCACCCACGTTCACCAGCGGACGCTGGTTGAGGTTGGTGTTCTGGTTGGAGCGGGTGTACTTGGTCAGCGTGTAGATATCGACGCCGGCATCGTTGTCGCCGACTTCTTCTTCGTTCACGCGCACCACGATACGGGCCGCATCGACCTGGTCGATCACGCCGCCGCGCTTGGCGGTGACGATGACGCCCGAGTCACGCGCCACGGCGCGCTCGATGCCGGTACCCACCAGCGGGGTCTGCGAACGCAGGGTCGGCACGGCCTGACGCTGCATGTTCGCGCCCATGAGTGCGCGGTTCGCGTCATCGTGCTCCAGGAACGGCACGAGTGCGGCTGCCACCGACACGGTCTGCATGGGCGAAACGTCCATGTAGTCGACTTCGGCGGACGGACGCAGCTCGGACTCGCCGCGGAAACGGCAGGACACGAAGTCTTCGATGAACGCGCCATCCTTGAGCGGCGAGTTCGCCTGCGCAATGACGTGGTCGCCTTCCTCGATGGCCGACAGGTAATCCACCTGGTCGGTGACCTTGCCGCCCACGACCTTGCGGTAAGGCGTCTCGAGGAAGCCGTACTGGTTGGTGCGCGCATACACGGCGAGCGAGTTGATCAGGCCGATGTTCGGACCTTCCGGCGTTTCGATGGTGCAGACGCGGCCGTAATGGGTCGGGTGCACGTCGCGCACTTCGAAGCCCGCGCGCTCGCGCGTCAGGCCGCCTGGACCCAGTGCCGAGACGCGACGCTTGTGCGTCACTTCGGACAGCGGGTTGTTCTGGTCCATGAACTGCGACAGCTGCGACGAACCGAAGAACTCCTTCACCGCCGCCGCGACCGGCTTGGCGTTGATCAGTTCCTGCGGGGTCAGGCCTTCGGACTCGGCAAGCGACAGGCGCTCACGCACGGCGCGCTCGACGCGCACCAGGCCGATGCGGAAGGTGTTCTCCGCCATTTCGCCGACCGAACGCACGCGACGGTTGCCCAGGTGATCGATATCGTCGACGGTGCCATGACCGTTCTTGATGTCGATGAGCACCTTGAGCACGTCGAGGATGTCGGAGCGATCACCCTGCGAAGCCACGAGCGACTGTGCTTCCTCTTCCTTGCGGTCCTGGAAGTACTTCTTGTCGTACAGCACGCCCGGACCGACGATCTCCTGACGGCCCACGCGACGGTTGAACTTCATGCGACCCACGGCCGAGAGGTCGTAGCGATCGAAGGTGAAGAACAGGTTGTAGAACAGGTTCTGCGCAGCGTCCTTGGTCGGCGGCTCGCCCGGACGCATCATGCGATAGATTTCCACCAGCGCCTCGAGCGGCGTCTTGGTGTTGTCGATGCGCAGCGTGTGCGAGATGTACGCACCGCGATCCAGGTCGTTGACGTACAGCGTCGGCACGACTTCGATGCCGGCCTTGCGGAAGTTTTCCAGCTGCTCGGCCGAGATTTCATCGTTGGCCTGGGCCAGCAGTTCGCCGGTCTTCGGATCGATGATGTCGATGGCCAGGATGCGGCCGACCGGGTAGTCGTCCGGCACTTCCAGCGCGGTGATGTTTTCCGCCGCCAGCTGACGCACGTGACGCGCCGTGATGCGCTTGCCGGCTTCCACCAGCACCTTGTCGCCAATGGCCAGGTCGAAGGTCAGCGTTTCACCGCGCAGGCGCTCGGCGACGAGCTCAAGCGTGGTGCCACCCTTCTTGCCCAGGTGGAACACGTTGTGCTCGAAGAAGATGCCCAGCATCTCCTGGTTGTTGTAGCCGAGCGCGCGCAGCAGCACGGTCACCGGCAGCTTGCGGCGACGGTCGATACGCGTGAACAGCGCATCCTTCGGGTCGAACTCGAAGTCGAGCCACGAACCGCGGTAAGGAATGACGCGCGCGGAGAACAGCAGCTTGCCCGAGCTGTGCGTCTTGCCGCGGTCGTGATCGAAGAACACGCCCGGCGAACGGTGCAGCTGCGAGACGATGACGCGCTCGGTGCCGTTGATGATGAAGGTGCCGGTGTCGGTCATGAGCGGAATTTCGCCCATGTAGACTTCCTGCTCCTTCACGTACTTCACGGCCTTCTTGGAAGCCGGGCTGTCCTTGTCGTAGATGACCAGGCGCACGGTGACGCGCAGCGGCGCACCGAAGGTCATGCCACGGTTGCGGCACTCGCGCTCGTCGAACGGCGGCTCGCCCAGGCGATAGTCGACATATTCAAGCGCGGCATTGCCCGAATAACTGACGATCGGGAACACTGACTTCAGCGCGGCGTGGAGACCCTTGTCATCACGGGCCTTGGGAGCGATGTGCTCCTGCAGGAACTCGCGATAGGAATCGGTCTGGATGGTCAGCAGGTTCGGCACGCCCAATACAGGGGGACGCTTGCCGAAATCCTTGCGGATGCGCTTCTTCTCGGTAAACGAGTAGGTCATGGTGGGTACCGCCTCGGTTGTATATTCGATGAATCGGGAGTCGGGATAAGAGAATCGGGAATAGAGAATCGAAAGCTACCCACCTTCAAGGGCTGCTCCCTAATTCCCTATTCCCCATTCCCTGTTAACAACAGGCAAAGCCCGGGGGCTTACGCCCCCAGGCTCGGCTTGACGCTAGATCAAACTGACGGCGCGCAAGAGCGCCGATTACTTCAGTTCGACCGTGGCGCCGGCAGCCTCGAGGTCCTTCTTGAACTTCGCGGCGTCTTCCTTCGAAGCGGCTTCCTTCACGACGCCACCGGCCTCGGTCAGGTCCTTCGCTTCCTTCAGGCCCAGGCCCGTGATGGCGCGGACGGCCTTGATCACGTCGACCTTCTTGTCGCCGGCGGACTTCAGGATCACGTCGAACTCGGTCTGCTCTTCAGCAGCCGGGCCAGCAGCGGCCGGGCCGGCGGCAACCATCACCGGAGCGGCGGCGGTCACGCCACACTTCTCTTCCATGGCCTTCCCCAGGTCCATCACTTCCATCAGCGACTTGGCGGCGCCGGCTTCAACGATCTGTTCGTTGGTCAGGGACATTTTCATTTACCTCTGGAAATTGATTCGAATTGAATAGTCAGCGAACTTAGGCGGGCTCGGCTGCAGCCGGGGCGTCGGCGGCACCTTCGCCACCACCCTGCTGATCGGCCACAGCCTTGACGACGCGGGCGAACATGGTGGCCGGTTCGGCCAGCACACGTGCCAGCATGGCCAGGGCCTGCTCGCGGGTCGGCAGCGACGCCAGCACTTCGACGTGCGTGGCCGGCAAAAGCTTGCCTTCCACGGAGACGAGGCGTGCCTTCAGCTTGTCGTTGCCCTTGGCGAATTCCTTGATCAGGCGACCGGCTGCGCCGGGCTCCTCAAGCGAGAACGCGTACAGCAGCGGACCGGTCAGGGCGTCCTTGACGACCTCGAACTCGGTACCGGCAACAGCGCGCGAAGCCAGCGTGTTCTTGACAACCTTCAGGAACACGCCCGATTCACGGGCCTTCTTGCGCATCGCGGTCATCTGTTCGACCGTGGTGCCCGCGTACTCGACAGCGATCAAGGAGTGAGCCTTCGCGGCAACTTCTGCCAGTTCGGCGACTACTTCTTGCTTCTGAGAGAGATTCAGAGCCATTTTTCACTCCTCTTATGAATTCCGCTTACGGCTCCTGCCGCTTGCGGTCCTGAGCGACGCCCTCCGTGACGTCGGGGATCAGACGATCCCGGGTGGTGGCCTTTCCAGAACAGCATTCCAGAAGGGGCAGCACCATCTACGCAGGCCAGATTCGTGAGAACCCGATTAAGCGAACCCGCTGACCACGACGGCGTTTCCTTGCCAACACGAGCTCCCTGCTCGTCGTCGTGGCGCGCTGATCGCGCCTGCGGTCTTTGACGGCGGCGTTGGCTTCAAAGCCTCGGCTGCCCTCAAAAACGTGCCCGCATCGGCATGGCCGATGCGGGGCTTGAACTTCTTACTTCGTCGACACCGTCAGGGTCGACACTTCGACCGGCACGCCAACGCCCATGGTGGACGACAGCGCAACCTTCTGCAGGTACTGACCCTTGGCGGTCGACGGCTTGGCCTTCAGCAGGTCGTTGACCAGCGCGTTCAGGTTGTCCGCGAGCTGGGCAGCGTCGAAGCTGGCCTTGCCGATGGTGGCGTGGATGATGCCCGCCTTGTCGTTACGGAACTTCACCTGGCCGGCCTTGGCGTTCTTGACGGCCGTGGCGACGTCGGCAGTGACCGAGCCGTCCTTCGGGTTCGGCATCAGGCCACGGGGACCGAGCAGCTGACCGAGCTTACCGACAACGCGCATGGCGTCCGGCGTGGCGATGACGCGACCGAAGTCGAGATCGCCAGCCTGCATGCGCTCGGCCAGGTCGTCCATACCGACGGCGTCGGCACCGGCGGCCTTGGCGGCCTCGGCCTTCTCGCCAGCCGGCACGAACACGGCGACCTTGACGGTCTTGCCGGTGCCGTGCGGCAGCAGCGACGAGCCACGCACGCCCTGGTCGGACTTCTTGGCGTCGATGCCGAGGCGGACGGACACGTCCACGGACTCAGCGAACTTCGCCTTGGCGTTGTTCTTGACGATGTTCAGGGCTTCTTCCAGGCCATAGAGCTTGCCCGGCTGCACTGCGGCCTGGGCCGCCTTCATACGCTTCGTGATCTTTGCCATGTCTTAGCCCTCCACCACCAAGCCCATGCTGCGCGCGCTACCAGCGATGGTGCGCACGGCAGCGTCCAGATCAGCAGCCGTGAGATCCGGCTCCTTCTGCTTCGCAACGTCTTCCAGCTGCTTGCGGGTGATCTTGCCGACCTTGTCGGTATTCGGCTTGGACGAGCCCTTGGCGACGCCCGTGACCTTCTTGATCAGGATCGTGGCCGGCGGGGTCTTGGTGATAAAGGTGAAGCTACGGTCCGAATAAGCCGTGATGATCACGGGAATCGGCATGCCCGGTTCCATCTTCTGCGTGGCGGCATTGAACGCCTTGCAGAATTCCATGATGTTCAGGCCGCGCTGACCGAGGGCGGGACCCACCGGCGGCGACGGGTTGGCCTGACCGGCCTTGACCTGCAGCTTGATATAACCAGTTACTTTCTTTGCCATTGGATTTTCCTCGCGAGTTCAAACGCCTTGCGGCTCCTCGCAGTGTTGTCGTCCATGAAAGAGGACGGCCCGCCTTCCCGCGAGCCTCAGAAACACGGACACGCCGGGGCTAAAATCCCAGCGTGAACCGCATACTATAGAGATTGATTAGTTTTTAAGCAAGCCCCGTGCCCATGGGGCAGTAAGTCGCTCGCGGCGCGAGCTGCCAGTCGGCAGCTCCGCTGCCTGCGAGGGGTAAGTGGGACAGACTCAGCCTCCGAAGGCTCGGCCTTTACCCTTTACCACTCACCACTTGCAGCCCACAACGTGGGCGACTTGCCCGCTATCAAGCCTTTTCGACCTGCCCAAACTCCAGCTCGACCGGGGTCGAGCGGCCGAAAATGAGCACCGCGACGCGCAGGCGGCTCTTTTCGTAATTGACTTCCTCGACCACGCCGTTGAAGTCGTTGAACGGACCGTCGGTGACGCGAACCATCTCGCCCGGCTCGAACAGCACCTTGGGCTTGGGCTTTTCCACGCCTTCGCGGACGCGACTGAGAATGGCGTCGGCCTCGGAATCACGGATGGGCAGCGGGCGATCCGCCGTGCCACCGATGAAACCCATGACCTTCGGGGTTTCCTTCACGAGATGCCAGCACTCGTCATCGATGCGCGGCGCCTTGCCCTCGGTGTCCGTCTCGATCTGCACGAGAACGTAACCCGGGAAGAACTTGCGCTCGCTGCGACGCTTCTGGCCGCTGCGCATCTCGATGACTTCTTCAGTCGGCACCAGCACTTCGCCGAACTTCTCTTCCATCTCGGCGCGACGAATACGCTCGTCAAGCGAACGCTTGACCTGGTTTTCGAAGCCCGAATAGGCGTGCACCACATACCAACGCTTGCTCATGCCATCACCTCACGTACCGAGCTTGAGCAGCCAGTCGAGCACGACCGACTTCAGGATCAGATCGATCAGGCCCAGGAGCAACGACAGCACGATGACCACGACAATGATGATGCCGGTGGTCTTGAGCGTCTCGTCCTTGGTGGGCCAGACCACCTTGCGCAGTTCGAACTGCGATTCGCCGAGGAAGGCACGTACGCGGCGACCCGGCGCGGTGAACGCACCAATGGCCAGCGCCACGACCAGAGCAGCCAGCACGCCCAGCAGTCGGACCGACTGCGGGATCGAGCCGTCACTGCCAAACCACGAATACGCAAAAATGCCGGCTGCCAGCACAATAAAGGCCAGCACCAGCTTGGCGATGTCGGCGCCATTGGCGCCCTTGGTCGGTTCTGCCTTCGTATTCATGCGACATGATCGGATGAGAGAGGCATCGACCGGGTTACGGTCTGTATGCCATCCACCATCCGTCGTGGATCCTCGGGAAGATGGCACGCCAGGAGGGACTCGAACCCCCAACCTGCGGTTTTGGAGACCGCTGCTCTGCCAATTGAGCTACTGGCGTATGGGTTGATAGTAAGTCGCCCGCCTACGACGGGCTGGAAAGCGTCAATAGTAAAGGGTAAGAGCATTGCATCTCCACCCTTCACTCTTAACAGGCGGCAAAACCGCCGACTTCCAGCTCGCCAGCAGCGAGCGACTCACCACTTACGACTTACTTGATGACCTTGGCCACCACGCCGGCGCCGACGGTACGGCCGCCTTCGCGAATCGCGAAGCGCAGACCTTCGTCCATGGCGATCGGGTGGATCAGGGTGACAACCATCTTGATGTTGTCGCCCGGCATGACCATTTCCACGCCTTCCGGCAGCTCGCAAGCGCCGGTCACGTCGGTCGTGCGGAAGTAGAACTGCGGGCGGTAGCCCTTGAAGAACGGGGTGTGACGACCACCTTCATCCTTCGACAGCACGTACACTTCGGCTTCGAACTCGGTGTGCGGGGTGATCGTGCCCGGCTTGGCCAGCACCTGGCCACGCTCCACGTCATCACGCTTCAGGCCGCGCAGCAGCAGACCGGCGTTGTCGCCTGCCTGACCCTGGTCGAGCAGCTTGCGGAACATTTCCACGCCCGTGACGGTGGGCTTCTGCCTCGGGCGGCTGCCGACCACTTCGAGTTCGTCACCGACCTTGATGATGCCGCGCGCGTGACGACCGGTCACCACGGTGCCGCGGCCCGAGATCGAGAACACGTCTTCCACCGGCATCAGGAACGGCTTGTCGATCGCACGGATCGGCTCCGGAATGTAGCTGTCCAGCGCGTCGACGAGGGCGATGATCGCCGGCACGCCGATTTCCGACTGGTCGCCTTCCAGCGCCTTCAGTGCCGAACCCTTGATGATCGGGGTGTCGTCGCCCGGGAAGTCGTACTTGGAGAGCAGTTCACGCACTTCCATTTCGACCAGCTCGAGCAGCTCGGCGTCGTCCACCATGTCGGCCTTGTTCAGGAACACGACGATGTACGGCACGCCCACCTGGCGCGACAGCAGGATGTGTTCGCGCGTCTGCGGCATCGGGCCGTCAGCGGCCGAGCACACCAGGATCGCGCCGTCCATCTGCGCCGCACCCGTGATCATGTTCTTCACGTAGTCGGCGTGGCCCGGGCAGTCCACGTGAGCGTAGTGGCGGGTCGGCGATTCGTATTCGACGTGTGCGGTCGAAATCGTGATACCACGCGCCTTTTCTTCCGGCGCCGCGTCGATCGCGTCATACGCCTTGAATTCGCCACCGAAACGCTCTGCACCCACCTTGGTCAGCGCAGCCGTCAGCGTCGTCTTGCCGTGGTCCACGTGACCAATCGTGCCGACGTTGACGTGCGGCTTGGTGCGTTCGAATTTACCCTTTGCCATAC
>NZ_QAVX01000022.1:57522-79490 GCF_003121485.1 Dyella sp. C11
CGTCGTCTTGCCGTGGTCCACGTGACCAATCGTGCCGACGTTGACGTGCGGCTTGGTGCGTTCGAATTTACCCTTTGCCATACGTCTAAAACCCCGATGGAGTCAAATGATGAAAAGTGGAATGATACCCGCGGACCGCGGTGAGATGGTGCTCATGACTGGAATCGAACCAGCGACCTCTTCCTTACCAAGGAAGTGCTCTACCGACTGAGCTACATGAGCACTGCAAAACCAGCGAGAGACAATGGAGCGGAAGGCGGGAATCGAACCCGCGTAATCAGTTTGGAAAACTGATGTTCTACCATTGAACTACTCCCGCCCTGCGCGGAACTCGTCTGGTGGAGGGAGGTGGATTCGAACCACCGAAGGCGTAAGCCAGCAGATTTACAGTCTGCCCCCGTTGGCCGCTTGGGTATCCCTCCAACAAAGAACGGCTATTGTGTGGATCAGGCCCCGGGCTGTCAACACCTACGGCGAAAAAATTTGACGTTTTCGAGCCATTTTTTTCACCGATTCGTACGCGACGTCAGATGCCTTCGGCCACGTGCGTATCGACCAGTTGCTCCATCTCCTTGGACAGATTCATGAGCTTCATGGCCTGCTCCTGCAGCTGGCGCTCATTATCGTCGCGTGGCAGCCACGTGGCCACGGGCGTGGGCCGACCGTCAGGCGCATCGAGCGCCACGAACACCATGACGCAACTGGTTGCCAGGCGATGCTCATCGCTGCGCAGATCGCGCGCCAGCACGTCCACCGCCATGTGCATGCTCGATCGCCCGGTGTGGATCAGCCGCGCACGCACCGTGACAAGGTCGCCGATAAGGATGGGTTTCACGAACTGGATGCCGCTGACCGACGCCGTGACGCAATACGCCCCACTCCACGCCACGGCGCACGCATAACCCGCCTGGTCGATCCACTTCATCACCATGCCGCCATGCACCTTGCCGCCGAAATTGACGTCGGTCGGCTGGGCCAGGAATCGGAAATTCACTTCGTGCTGCTTGCCGGGCATGGATGGAAAACTCCGGAACGGGAAAGACGCCAATTATGCGCCCGCAAGCCGCAGGCGGGCGATCCTGCTCAAGGGTGATCGTCGATCCGATAGATCATGGGCACCGCAATGATCCTGGTGCGCTGGTGACGCGCGGGATCGTGATCCAGCACGAATCCCAGATGCAGGTACATGGGCATGGCCACGGCCGAGGAGTTGAGCGTAAAGACGCGGGTGCCGGCGCGACGGACACAGTCCCTTTTCATGCGGTCCCAAAGCTTCCTGCCGATGCCCCGGCCCTGGTATCGCGTACTCACGAAGAGGTGGAAGACGTGGCTGTCATCGCGCACGGCGGCGACGCCTGCCAGCACACTGCCCACCCAGGCAACGTAGAACCGAAGGCCTGCGTCGATGCGTTGCCGCATGACGCGCGCGCTCAACGATTCCTCCAGCGCCATCACCGCCTCGGGCGGCTGCCCCGGCATGATCCAGCGGCGTGCAACACGACGGGACAATCGCGACATGGCGGGCGCGTCATCCATCGTTGCCAAACGTATGCGCAGGGCATCCATGCAGGCATCTCAGCATGGAGGTGCGCGCCGGACAACCGCGTCCCGGCGCGCGTCCACTCAACGGCGAGCCGTTCCGGTCGACAGCCTCTTTGATCAGGGAACAGCACGGCAAACGCACAGGACACCGAAGACGCCACGCAGCCTGAAACTCGATGGCCTGATCGCATCCCGCGCAGGAACCCCGCAGGCTCATATGTGGTTTTCATTGCCCGACGCACGCCTGCAACGCATAAAAAAAAGCCGCGAAATGCGCGGCTTTTTTGAAGTCTTCAAACCGTCCGATCAGACGTTGAACAGGAAATGCAGTACGTCGCCATCCTTGACGATGTAGTCCTTGCCTTCCTTGCGCAGACGACCGGCCGCAGCGGCACCCGCTTCACCCTTGTACTGGATGAAATCGTCGTAGCTCACCGTTTCGGCACGGATGAAGCCACGCTCGAAATCGGTGTGGATGACGCCCGCCGCCTGCGGCGCGGTAAAGCCGCGCTTGATCGTCCAGGCGCGCACTTCCTTCACGCCGGCGGTGAAATAGGTCTGCAGGTTGAGCAGCTTGTAGCCGGCGCGGATCACACGGTTGAGGCCCGGCTCTTCCAGGCCCAGGTCCTTGAGGAATTCATCGCGGTCGGCATCGTCGAGCTGCGAGAGCTCTTCCTCGATGGCGGCGCACACCGGCACCACTTCGGCGCCCTCGGTGACCGCACGAGCGCGCACGGCGTCCAGGTGCGGATTGTTTTCGAAACCGTCTTCGCGCACGTTGGCGATGTACATCAGCGGCTTCAGCGTGAGCAGGAACAGGTCGCGCACCAGCGCCTTTTCCTCGTCGTCCAGGCCCAGGCTGCGCGCGGACTTGCCTTCGTTGAGACCCGCGGCCAGCTTCTGCAGCACCGGCTTCTTGGCCACGGCTTCCTTGTCGTTGGCCTTGGCGGCACGCTCGGCCCGGTTCAGCGCCTTCTCGACGGAATCCAGGTCGGCCAGCGCCAGCTCGGTATCGATGGTTTCGATATCGGCAATGGGATCGACCTTGCCGGCCACATGGATGATGTCGGTGTGCTCGAAGCAACGCACGACGTGCGTAATGGCATCCACTTCGCGGATGTGCGCCAGGAACTTGTTGCCCAGGCCCTCACCCTTCGACGCGCCAGCCACCAGGCCTGCGATATCGACGAATTCGACGGCGGTCGGAATCACCTTTTGCGGATTGACGATGTCCGACAGCGCATTGAGGCGCGGATCGGGCACCGGCACCACACCCACGTTCGGCTCGATGGTGCAGAACGGGAAGTTGGCCGCCGCGATGCCCGCCTTGGTGAGCGCGTTGAACAGGGTGGACTTGCCGACGTTAGGCAGGCCGACGATGCCGCATTTGATGCCCATGATTTTTCTCGTGAGTCGGCGCTTTCAGCGCCTGCTAGGGGGTAAGTCGGCGCCTGCGCGGCGCCTGCAAATGGTGAATGGTAAAGGGAAAGAGCTGGAACGACGAATCGCAGGACAAGCTCTTACCCTTTACAGCGCCGAATGGCGCGACTTACAGCGAGCGCAGCAAGCGGCTTCGCAGCGCCAAAGGCGCGACTTGCGGCCTCACGCGCCAGGCGTGTGAAGCTTCTGCATGGCCTTGTCGAGCTGACCATCAACCGCCAGCGGAAGCACATCGAGTGCGCGCGCGATGCCGTCGACAATCGCGTCCTCATCCTTTTCGGAGGGACGACCCAGCACCCAAGAGGTGACCCTGTCCTTGTGACCGGGATGGCCGATGCCCACACGCAAGCGATGGAACTTGGCGTGGCCGAGGTGCGCAATGATGTCGCGCAAGCCGTTCTGGCCGCCATGCCCACCGTCGAACTTCATGCGGATGGTGCCGGGGTCGAGGTCCAGCTCGTCGTGCACCACGAGGCACTCGCTCGGCTCGATCTTGTAGTAGCGCAGCGCCGAAGCCACGGCGATGCCACTTTTATTCATGAAGGTAGAGGGCTTGAGCAGCCACACCGACTCGCCGCCGATGCGCACCTTGCAGGTTTCGCCATGCAGCTTGCCGTCGAAACCGAAGCGCTCACCCTGCCCTGACGCCAGGGCGTCAACAAACCAGAACCCGGCGTTGTGCCGGGTTCGGAGATATTCGGCACCGGGATTACCCAGTCCGACAATGAGTCGAAGACCCGCCATAAGATCGATCGGCCCGCATCACTGTGCAATGCGGGCCGAAGCGACTTACTTCTTCGGAGCTTCCGGCGCCGGAGCGGCAGCAGCGTCGCCCTCGGCCGGGGCTTCTTCGACTTCTTCCTTCACCGTGTTGGCGGTGACGACGGCGATGTCGTGGTCCGCACCCAGGTGCAGGGCAACGATTTCCACGCCCTTCGGCAGCTTGAGCTGCGAGAGGTGGACGATGTCGCCCGGCTTCAGGTCGGCCAGGTCGAGTTCGATGAACTCCGGCAGATCCTTCGGCAGGCAGGACACTTCCACTTCCGTCAGGTTGTGCGAGATCACCACGCCGGAGGTCTTGGCGGCGGCGGACTTTTCCTGGTTCAGGAAGTGCACCGGCACGTTGACGCGCAGGGCGGCGTTTTCGTCGACGCGCTGGAAGTCCATATGCAGCATCTGCAGCTTGTACGGATGCTTCTGCCAGTCACGCACCAGCACCTTCTGCACCTTGCCGTCGACATTCAGGTCGAGGACCGAGGAGAAGAACCACTCGTGCTTGGCAGCGAGCAGGATGGTGTTGTGTTCGATCTGGATGCTCTGCGGGGCCTGGCCGGCACCGTAGACAACAGCAGGAACGACGCCGGTATGACGCAGGCGGCGGCTCGCACCTTTCCCCTCGTCCTTACGGGCCGAAGCCTTGATTTCATGAGTCGTAGCCATGTTGGCATTACCTATCAAAAGTACGCTGCCTCGCGGCAGTCAGGCGACTCCCCCGCGACCAGAGGAGCCGTGAAACAGCGACGGGCAAAAACCCGTCGCGAAAACTCAGTCGATGTAGAGCGAGCTCACCGACTCGCCGAAGGCGATGCGGCGGATCGTCTCCGCCAGCAGCTCGGCAACCGAGAGCTGACGGATCTTGCTGCATGCGGCGATGTCCGGGCGCAGCGGCAAGGTGTTGGTGACCACCAGCTGGTCGAGCTGGGAGCCTTCGATGTTCTTCAGCGCCGCACCCGACAGCACCGGGTGCACGCAGTACGCCACTACCTTGCGGGCGCCGCGCTCCTTCAGAGCGGCAGCCGCTGCACACAGGGTGCCGGCGGTGTCGACGATGTCGTCGACCAGCACGCAGGTCTTGCCGTCGACTTCACCGATGATGTTCATCACGGTGGCCACGTTCGCCTTGGGGCGACGCTTGTCGATGATGGCCAGGTCGGCATCGTCCAGGCGCTTGGCCATGGCACGCGCACGCACCACGCCACCCACGTCCGGACTGACCACGATCAGGTCGTCCATGCTGTAGTTGCGCCAGATGTCCGCGAGCAGCACCGGCGACGCGTAGACGTTGTCCACCGGGATGTCGAAGAAGCCCTGGATCTGGTCCGCGTGCAGGTCCACCGTGAGCACGCGATCCACACCGGCGGTGCCGATCATCTTGGCGACCATCTTGGCCGTGATCGGCACACGCGCCGAACGCGGGCGACGATCCTGGCGGGCATAGCCGAAATACGGAATGACCGCGGTAACACTGGCTGCCGAGGCGCGCTTGAGCGCATCCACCAGCGTCAGCAGTTCGAACAGGTTCTCGGCACTCGGCGCGCCCGTGGGCTGCAGCACGAACACTTCCTGACGGCGGACGTTCTCTTCGATCTCCACCTGCACTTCGCCGTCACTGAACGTGCTGACGAGCGCCTTGCCGAGCGGCACGCCCAGACGCTGAGCGACGTCCTCGGCGAGTGCGCGGTGGGCATTGCCGGTGAAAAGCATCGGGCCGGAAATGTCGAGGGTCATCTCTGTGAACCTGTGTGAGCCATATGGAAATGGCTGGGGCGGAAGGATTCGAACCTTCGCATGCAGGAATCAAAATCCTGTGCCTTAACCAGCTTGGCGACGCCCCAGTAACAACTGGAATTTCTACTCTTCGCCACCGTCGACGCCACGAAAGCGCGCCAGGGCGACATGCAACGGAGAAACGTCTTCGCCCTTGGCCACGTGGGCCGTGAAAGAGGCGGGACACCGCTCCGCGATGGCTTCGGCACGTTCCACGGAGTTCACCTCCAGGAAAACACACGCACCGCTGCCAGAAAGCCTTGCCCGGCCGAAGCCGTCGAGCCAGTCCAGCGCCGCAGCCACACGCGGATGTCGCGCGCGGACCACGGGCGCGAACGCGTTCTCGACCGTTTCGCCCGAAGCAAAGGATGAAATTGTGGCGGGCGGGGCATTTCGTGTCAATTCAGACGCTTGAAAAAGTGCCCCGGTCGGCACGTGTTCGTGGGGGTCCAGCACCACATACCAGCGCTCCGGCAGGGCCAGTGGCGTCAGCTTTTCACCAATACCTTCCGCCCAGGCCGACCGCCCGCGCACGAAAACCGGCACGTCGGCGCCCAGCTGGCGACCCAGCTCGGCCAGCGTGTCTTCGTTCAGGCCCGCGCCCCACAGGGCATTCAGGGCCACCAGCACGGTCGCCGCGTCCGAACTGCCGCCACCCAGCCCGCCGCCCATGGGAATGCGCTTGTCGACCTCGATGTCGGCACCCAAGCCCGCCGGGGCATGGGATTGCAGCAGGCGTGCCGCCCGCACCACCAGATCGGTGTCGGCCGGAACGCCGGGGACATCCGTCCATCGGTGAATCTCACCGTCCTTCCGGACGCGAAGGCGAATCTCGTCGCCCCAGTCGAGCAGCCGGAAGACGGTCTGGAGTTCGTGATAGCCGTCCGGCCGCCGCCCGACGATGCGCAGGAACAGGTTCACCTTGGCCGGCGCCGGCCAGACCGTCCAGTCGGCAAGGTCTGGCGACGCCAGGGGGCGGCTCATGAACACGCGAAGATCATCGGGAAAGCCGTTCTCGCGATCGCGTTCGCGTGCGAAGTCGAATTCCGGACGGTGCTTGTCCATCACCTCGAAACCGTGCTTCGCGTAAAAGGGCGCGTTCCAGGGCACATCGGCGAGCGTTCCCAGGTCCACCCGGTGGTAGCCGGCCATGCGCGCCCAGCCACAGGCGTGTTCCAGCAGGGCGGCGCCGATGCCGCGCTGGCCATGCGAAGGTAGCACGTCCATCTCGGCCACGCCGATGGCATCCCCACCCTCTTCCGCATCCAGCCAGATGAAGCCCACCGGCTCGCCCGAGCCGATCACCGCCACCCACACCAGACCGCGCGCAATCGCCTCGCGCAGCACTTCCGGCGGCACCGAAACGGCGCGATAGGAGGGCCACGCGCGATGCCCGCGAAACAGCTCGACGGCCGCGCGTTCGATGGCGCAGAGGGCGTCGACCTGATCGATGCGGGCTCGTTCAATGTGGAAGGTCATGGAGTTTGGTCGATTCCGTTGCGCTGTTTTTTGCTCGTCATCCCGGCGCAGGCCGGAGGCGCTTTTCAACGGCCGAAGGGCCGGTCATCCAGTGGCGGTATGTTTCGCCGCCGCCGAACTCTCAAAGCTGGCCTGCTGCGTTGGCCAAGAACCGAAAATCCAACGCATCGCGACTGGATGACCGGCCCTTCGGCCGTTGAAAAGCGCCTCCGGCCTGCGCCGGGATGACGACGTTGTGGGGCGCGGCAAACGGGCTGCCGTTAGCGGCGTCCGACACGCCTCATTGAATCGTCCAGGACTCGACCGACAACCGCACCGAACTGGTGGGGCTGCTGGCAAAGATCTTGGTAGGCAGCGCGGGCTCGCGCTTGGTGTCCCAGCCGGGGTACGTCACCGTCCAGCCATCCTGCGTCAACGACACCGGCAAACCGTCGTCGCCGAACTTCAGGTCGGCCGGACCGCTGTCGGCACGCGTGCCCAGCACCCAGGCACGCAAGTCGTGGAACGGCACCTGCCAGCCCAGCGTGTTCTGCACCAGCGAGCCCACATCGGGACTGCGTTGCGGGCCGCCATCGAGGCCCTCCAGCGTGGCGCCTTCCGGGGTCACGGTCAGCTTGAAGCTTTTGCTGCCCACCGGACCACGCACCACGAATTCGTAGCTCTGGCCGTTCTGGGTCCAGGTCAGCGTGCCGCTGCCGCCATCCTTCTTGCCGTTGACCACGCCCGACACGCCGATCTTGCCCTGGAGTACCCAGTGGTCGGTCTTGGCGAGCATGTGTTCGCGTGCGCGCTGCTCGTTGAGCAGAACGGCGTAATCGGCCTTGGGCGGGGGGCGAACAGCTTCCTTGTGGGCGCAGGCAGCCAGCAGCAGCGGCAAGGCGGCCGCGAGGAGTCGAATGGGAAGCTTCATGGATTGAGGCGCTTGAGAGTGTTGTGAAGGTTGGTGCTCTGCGGGTCGATCTTACGCACTTCGTCGAACACGCGGCGCGCATCTTCCTGGCGCCCCTGCTTCCACAGCACTTCGCCCAGATGCACGCCAACGTCGGCATCCTTGTGCGCCATCCAGGCACCGCGAAGGGTTTTCTCGGCCTGGTCCAGATGGCCCAGCCGGTATTGCAGCCAGCCCCAGGAATCCTCGATGGCCGGATCATCCGGGCGCGCGGCACGAGCCTGCTCGATCAGGCGCTGCGCTTCGGGCAGGTCACGGTTGGCATCGGCCAGGGTGTAGCCGAGGGCGTTGGTGGCGTCGGTATCGTCCGGCTTGAGCTGGAGCAGGCGGCGAAAATCGGTCACGGCCTGGTCGGTGTCACCGGATTCGGCATAGGCGAGCCCCCGGCCGTACAGCAGGGCCGGATCATCCGGCGTCACCTGCAACGCACGGCTGAAGGCGCGCTCGGCCTGCGCGTATTGCTGGTCGTCCATGTACAGCTCGGCATCGACTTCATAGGCGCGACGCAGCTGGGTGGGCTGATCGAGGTAGTCGGTCTGCATCTGCGCGAGCTGTTCGTGCGCTTCGGCGCTGCGGCCCAGGTCCTGCAGCAGCACGGCACTGCGCAGGTCGGCGTCGAAGGCGTGGTCGTCGTCATCGGCCACCTGGTCGTACCACTTCAGCGCCTCGTCTTTCTTGTCCAGCATTTCCGCCAGCTGCCCCAGCAGATAAGCGCTGTTCTGACGCACGTCATCCGGCGCGTGCTGAAGCTGGGTGTAGAGGCGGTTGATGGTCTTGGTGTCCTTGGCGCGTGCGGCGAGCGCGGCGCGCATGGCGTAGGTATCGGCGTCCTGCGGACCGTTGTCGAGCAGCTTGGCGGCCGCGGTGTAGTCGCCGCCCTGCCCCAGCAAGGTGGCATAGGCCAGTCGCAGGTGGGTGTTCTTCGGGTCCTTGGCCAGGGCCTTGTCGAACAGGGCCTTGGCGCCGACGCGGTCGCCGTCGTGGTACTTCATCTGGCCCAGCCAGGCGTAGGTCTCGGCGGTGCCGAAACGCTTCACGGCCGCCTCGGCGATCTGCTGGGCGTAGGCGTGCCGGCCGAGCTTGTCGCCCAGCTCGCTCATGGCCAGCCAGGCCTGCGGATCGTTGGGCAGGCGCTGCGGGGTGGCGATGGCCTCGAGCAGCTGGGCAGCCTGGGCGGAATCGCGGCTGCTCACCAGCACTCGGCCAAATTGCCGCCACGCATCGGGGTCGCCGGTGCCGACCAGGATTTCCAGCTGGCGCCGGGCCTCGTCGGTATTGCCCTGGCTCAGGGCGAGCTGGGCACGTGCCTGGGCCAGCGGCGCGGGTTTGGCACCTAGCGCCTGCCAGCGTGCGATGGCCGCATTGGCGGCGTCCGTGTCCTTCACGGCAATGGCCAGCGCCGCGGCCTGCTCAGCCACCTTGGGATCGGGCGACAGCTGCGCCGCGCGCCCGTAGGCCTGGGAAGCCGCCTTGAGATCCGTGCGGGTGAGCGCCATCTCGCCAGCGAGCAATTGCGCCATCAGGTCGTGGTCCTGGTCGGGCACGGCCACCACGAGTCGGCCCAGGGGCTGCTTGTCGGCCGCTGCCGATCTGGAAGCACCCGGGACGCTGGCACATCCGGCCAGCGCCAGGGCCACCATGCCGCCGGCCGCAAAATGCCGCAGTTGCTTGAACTTGGACCACCTGCTCAGCACACTATTCTCCGCTCATCCGTCCGTGACATGGCCGTATCCACACTGTAGAACGGTCGCCGCCAATCGTTAGTTTACGCCGCCGGACATTCCCCGCCTCGAATCGCCCTGAACCATGAAGCTCATTGCCTTAGGGCTCAACCACCTCACCGCGCCAGTGAATCTGCGCGAGCAAGTGGCCTTCGATGCGGAGTCCGCCGGAGTGGCCCTGCAGGCGCTTGCCCGCGAACCTGGCGTGGAAGAGGCGATGATCCTCTCCACCTGCAACCGTACCGAACTGTACGTGAGCGTGGCGGCAGGAGCCGAGGGCGTACCGCAGGCCTGGTTAAGCCGGCACCACCATCTGACTGCCGGCAAGCTCGATGAGTTCCTCTATCGCCACGACGAAGACGACGCCGTCCGTCACATGTTCCGCGTGGCCACGGGCCTGGATTCCATGGTACTGGGCGAACCGCAGATTCTCGGCCAGGTGAAGGACGCCTACCAGCAGGCGCGCGACGCCCAGGCGCTGCGCGCGCCGATGGAGCGCCTGCTGCAGCACACCTTCGCCGTGGCCAAGCGCGTGCGCACGGATACCCGCATCGGCGCGCACACCGTGTCGGTGGCCTTTACGGCGGTGCGACTGGCCGAGCAGGTGTTTGCCGACCTCCGGCAGGCCTGCGTGCTGCTGATCGGCGCCGGCGACACCATCGAACTGGCGGCGCGCCATCTGACAGAAAAGCAGGTTCGCCGCCTGATCGTGGCGAATCGCACGCTGGAGAACGCGCAGGAACTGGCCAGCCGCTGCGGCGGCTACGCCATCGCGCTCAACGACCTGCCCCAGCACCTGGCCGAAGCCGACATCGTGATCAGCTCCACCGCGGCGCGTCAGCCCATCGTGACGCGCACCATGGTCGAGAAGGCCGTGGCCGCACGGCGCCGCAGGCCGATGTTCATGGTGGACATTGCCGTGCCGCGCGACATCGAACCGTCCGTCGGCGAACTCGACGATGTGTTCCTCTACGGCATCGACGACCTGCGCCAGGTGATCGACGACAATCGCCGATCACGCGAAGCCGCCGCACGCGAAGCCGATGCCATCATCGACCTGCAGGTGGAACGTTACATGGCGTGGCGTCGCGCTCTGTCGCTGCGCAATCCGGCGGTGGATCTGCGCCAGCACGCGGAAATCTATCGCGATGAAGTGCTCGACAAGGCACGCGCCATGCTGGCGCGCGGCAAGTCGCCGGAGGAAGCGCTGTCCTTCCTGGCCAACACGCTGACCAACAAGCTCCTGCATCACCCCAGCGCGCGACTGCGCGAGGCCGCCCTGAGTGGCGACATGGACCTGCTGCATGCCGCGGGCCGCCTGTATGGCATCGACGAGAAGCGGGAAGTGAGCGAAGAGTAGCGAGGGTGAGAAAACGCCAAGGCCGCAACGCCTTCTCTCACCGCTCACACCTTTGCATCGACTTCTCGCCATGACTCCCTCGATCCGCCGCAAGCTCGAATCCCTCGCCGAACGCCATGAAGAAATCGGACTGCTGCTCGCACAGCCCGATGTGCTTGCCGACAACAACCGCTTCCGCGAACTCTCGCGCGAATACGCGCAGCTGGAACCGGTAACCAACGCGCTGCACGAACACGACCTGGCCGAACGAGAGCTGGGCGAAACGCGCGCCATGCTGGACGACCCCGAACTGCGCGACATGGCGCAGGACGATATCGGCCGACTGGAGCAGCGCCTGGTTGAGCTTGATGACGAGTTGCAGATCCTGCTGTTGCCGAAAGATCCGCGCGACGAGGCCAACCTGTATCTCGAAGTGCGCGCGGGCACGGGCGGCGACGAAGCGGCCATCTTCGCGGGCGACCTGTTCCGCATGTACACGCGCTACGCCGAACGTCGCCGCTGGCATGTCGAAGTGCTGAGCGAAAATCACGGCGAACACGGCGGCTACAAGGAAGTGGTCGCGCGCATCGAAGGCAAGGGCGCGTACTCACGCCTGAAGTTCGAATCGGGCACGCATCGCGTGCAGCGCGTGCCGGAAACGGAATCGCAGGGGCGCATCCACACCTCTGCCGCCACCGTGGCGATTCTTCCCGAGATGGATGAAATCGACGACATCGAGATCAATCCGTCGGACCTGAAGACCGATACCTTCCGCGCGTCCGGAGCCGGCGGCCAGCACGTCAACAAGACGGATTCGGCTATCCGCATTACCCACCTGCCCACCGGCATCGTGGTGGAGTGCCAGGACGAGCGCAGCCAGCACAAGAACCGTGCCCGCGCCCTCAGCCTGCTGAAAGCGCGCCTGCTGGACGACGAACGCAGCAAGCAGGCCGCCGCGCAGGCGGAATCGCGCCGCCTGCAGGTAGGTTCGGGCGACCGAAGCCAGCGCATCCGCACGTACAACTTCCCGCAGGGCCGTATCACCGACCACCGCGTGAATCTCACGCTTTATCGTCTTCCCGAGGTGCTTCAAGGCGACCTGGACGAGCTGGTCGATACGCTCACCCGCGAGAACCAGGCCGACGAGTTGAAGGCGCTGACAGCCGGTTGAGCGGGCTCTCGCATCTGCGCCTCGCCCTGTGCCCAAAGGCGCGGGATTCCCGCTTACGCGGGAATGACGGTGAGGGATGGGGCTTGTTTGGGGCGTTGAATGGCCTGCGCGGATTGGCAGCCACGCCGCCCTGCGCTAGTTTTGTCGGATGACCGACCTCTTTACCCCCTCTTCTCAAGTGCTGGCGCAGCAGATCATCGAACAGATCGAGCACGGCTCCTTCGACGACGCTGAGCGTGCTGCCGCTGACGCCCGCGTGAACTATCCCGACGATGCCGAGCTCGCCCGCCTGCACGGCATTGCCCTGATGCAGTTGCAGCGACCGGCGGACGCCGTGAAGGTGCTGGAGGAAGCCTCCCGCCTGGCACCGCAGAGTGTCGAGGTGCAGTGCAACCTCGGCAGCGCACAGCTGGCCAGCGGCGATGCCGATGGCGCCATCGAATACCTGCGCGCCGCGTTGCGCCAGTCGCCGGGCCATCCGGCCGTGTTGCTGACGCTGGGCAATGCGCTGATGGCCGCCGCGCGCTTCCAGCACGCCCGCGAGTCCTACGCCATGGCTACTTACGGCGCCCCCGCCCATCCGGGCCTGCGCCTTAACCTGGCCGCCGTCGAACTGGAGCTGGGCAACGTCGACCAGGCCGAAGTGCACATGCAGGAGGCGTTCTCGCTGCACCCGCGCATGGATGCGGCCTACGCACTGCAAGGTCGCATCCTGCAGGTGCAAGGCAAGGGCGCGGAAGCCACCCAGTCCTGGCTGCAGGCCGAACGCATCTCGCCACGCAACTCGCAGTATCCCTTTGCGGCGGGACAGGCGCTGGAAGACGAGGGCCAGCTTGTTGCGGCCACCCAGGCCTACGAACGAGCCCTGCAGCTCGCCCCGAACAATGGCCCGGTGCTCGGCCAACTCCTTTTCCTGCGCCGTCGCCTGTGCGATTGGCATGACCTGGACGAGCTGAGCCAGCGCCTGCGAACCGCCGTAATCGACGGAACGACGACGGTCAGCCCGTTCGTGATGCTGGCCGAGGACGTGGACGCCGAACTGCAGCTGCGCTGCGCCAAGGCGTTCGCCGAATCCATCGAGGAACAAATGGCACCGCTGCGCAAGCAGCTGGCCTTCACCCGCGCCAAGCCTGCGCCCGACAGCCCCGTGCGCATCGGTTTCGTGGCCGATGGCTTCAACGAGCATGCCACCGGCCTGCTGGTGGTGGCGATGTTCGAGGCGCTCGCCAACGACGACGACCTGGACGTGCATCTGTTCGCCCGCACGCGCGATGACGGCGGTCCGATCCGTCGCCGTCTGGCGGCGGCCACCACCATGCATGACGTTTCCGCGCTCAACCACGCGCAGGTCGCCCAGCGCATCCACGACACCGGCGTGGAAATCCTGTTCGACCTCAACGGCTATTCAGGCCGCGACAACGCAGAGCTGTTCGCGCTGCGCCCCGCTGCCGTACAGGTGAACTGGCTGGCCTATCCGGGCAGCTCCGGCGCACCGTGGATGGACTACCTGCTCGCCGACAACACCGTGCTGCCTGACCACCTGGCCGAGCACGTCAGCGAGAAACTGATCCGCCTGCCGCGCTGCTACCAGCCCAACGACAACACGCGCGTGGTGGCCGAACCGCCGTCGCGCGCCGAATGCGGCCTGCCTGAAGAAGGCACCGTGTTCGCCTGCTTCAACAACAGCTACAAGATCAATCCCGCCTCATTCGCCCGCCTGATGCTGGTGTTGCAGCAGGTGCCCGGCAGCGTGCTTTGGTTGCTGAGCGGCCCGGACGGCGCCGACGACCGCCTGCGCACCGCCGCCACGGCGGCAGGCATCGATCCAACCCGCCTGGTGTTCCTGCCGCGCCTGCCGCACGCCGACTATCTGTCGCGCTACGTCAACGCCGACCTGTTCCTGGACACGCTTCCCTACAACGCGCACACCACTGCATCGGATGCGCTGTGGGCGGGTTGCCCGGTGCTTACCAGCACGGGCCACACGTTCGCCGGTCGCGTGGCGACCAGCCTCCTGCTGGAACTGGGCTTGCCGGAACTGGTGTGCGAGGACGAGGAAGCCTTCATCGCCATGGCGACGCAGCTGGGCAACGATCGCGACGCCTTGCGCACGTTGCGCCAGCATCTGTTGCAGCAGCGCACGCAGAGCTCGCTGTTCGACATGCAGGCCTACGCCGTGGATTTCCGCCGCGCCGTGCAAGCCATGAGCGCCCGCCACCGCATCGGCCGCAAGCCGGGCAGCCTGGACCTGTAAGTACCTGCCCACGGGTCGATGCCTCGCATCGACCCGTGAGGACGATGGCGTGGCGCTGTGTCGAGGCCGTCTTCACCACGTTCTCCGCCCGAGCGGAGACAATGCCGGGGTGGTTACCCAAGGAGTCGCACCATGGGAAAGAAGAAAAAGACCTACCGTCACGCCATGGACGAATTGCAGCTGGAGCTCGCCGGCCTGCACCGCTGGCTCCGGCGCAGCGGCCATCGCCTGGTGGTGGTTTTCGAGGGACGTGACGCGGCCGGCAAGGGTGGCACCATCAAGGCCATCACCGAATCGATGGACACGCGCGGCTACCGCATTGCCGCGCTGGCCAAGCCCAACGAAACGGAAGCCACGCAGTGGTATTTCCAGCGCTATGTGGAACACATGCCCAGCGCCGGGGAAATCGTGCTGTTCGACCGCAGCTGGTACAACCGCGCGGTGATCGAGCCCGCCATGGGCTTCTGTTCCAAGCAGCAGTACAAGGCCTTCATGTCGGCCGTGCCGGCGTTCGAGAAACTGCTGACCGACGACGGCATCATCCTGATCAAGTACTGGCTGGCCGTGGACCAGGAAGAACAGGAAGAACGCTTCGAAGACCGCGCCAAAGACCCGCTCAAGCGCTGGAAGCTTTCGCCCACCGATCTGGCCTCGCGCGACAAGTACGAGGAAATCGGCCATCTGCGCGATCTGATGATCGAGCGTACCAGCCGGCCGAACGCACCGTGGTTCGTGGTCGACTTCAACGACCAGAAGCGCGGGCGCGTCAACCTGATCCGACACCTGCTGGAACAGGTGCCGCGCCACGACGAAACCATTCCGGAACCCAAGCTTCCCAAGCTCAAGGCCAAGACCAAGAGCGAGCACGTTACCCGCAAGGCGGAATGGGTCCCCGACACCCTCGAAGACTGAGCATCAGTCGCCCGCAGCGCGTTTGATCTCGGCGATGTCCAGCTTGTTCATGCGCATCACCGCCTCATGCGCGCGGGCGATGCGTGCGGCATCACCGCTGCGGAAGTAGTCGAACATCGCTTCGGGCACGATCTGCCAGGAGAGCCCGAAGCGATCCTTCAGCCAGCCACACTGGCCTTTCTGGTCGCCCGTGCCCTCCATCAGCCGGGTCCAGTAGTAGTCCACTTCGTCCTGGGTCTGGCAGTGCACCACCAGCGACAAGGCTTCGCTGAGGCGGAACACCGGGCCACCGTTGAGCGCGGCGATCGACTGGCCATCAAGCACGAAGTCGACCAGCATCACCTGCCCCTCCTTTTGCCCCGTGGCCTGCGCGCTCGCCTTTTCGTAGCGGCTGATGCTCTCGATGCGTGAATCGGGAAACACGGAAACATAGAAGTTGGCGGCCTCTTCGGCCTGCTGGTCGAACCACAGGAACGGCGTGATGCGCTGGAATCGGGTGGACATGCGGCGATCTCCCTGGCGTGTTGGATGTGTCGTCGAAACGCTCGCCTACACGACGAACGAAACCGAAGGACTTCGACAGGAGCATTTACCCGATCGCCCATGCCACCCGCGTCGCTGCCGCGTGAACGCCGGCACTGGACCGCTCTCCCGGGCCTTTGTGCTCAAGTTTTCAGCACCGCAGCCGATAAGACGATGGCCTGAAATCCAGGCATGCGCGGGGGTGCGCTTATGCCAGTGCAAGGCCGGGGGGCCGGGCTGGTCAAAGGAGAACGGGCGGCGGAAATCGTCGTGCCGTTCGTGCTGGTGGTCGTGGTGATGATCGGGCTGTGCGCCGCCAGCTTGGACACACTCTCGGCCGCACGCGCCTTCGTGGGCGGTGAAAGCCGCTGGTCGAAGGCGCAGAAGATCGCCGCCTCCAGCCTTGAGCATTACCTCGCCACGCGCGCTGAACCGGATTACCAGCAATTCCTCGACGCCATGGCCGTGCCGCTGGGCGATCGCCGCGCACGCGTGGAACTGGACCGGCCCAAGCCGGACATGTCGATCGTCGCTGCCGGCTTCGAGCGGGGCGGCATGGCGGACGCCGACATTCCCGGCATGGCCCGGCTCTATCGCTACTTCCACAACGTGGGCAGCATCCGGCGCGCCGTCAGCGTGTGGATCGAAGCGGACCGCTCCATCGATGCGATGGCGGCGCTTGGCGACGATGCGCATCGACGCATCCTGCAAGGCGACACCGACGACGCATGGATCACCCAGGCCAGCGAACGCCTGCGCGACCTGGATGAGCGCCTGACACCCCTGGAGTACGCCTTCTCCGATGCGCTGGGCAATGCCTCGCGCGACACCGCCAACCTGCTTCGCGTGTGGCTCTGCCTGGTCGCAGCCACCATGGTGCTGGTCGCCGCACGACGCGCGCGGCGACTGCTTGATGACCGTGCACGCGTGGCCAGCGAACTTCGCGCGAGCGAAGACCGCTTTCAGCTCGCCGTGGCCGGCAGCAACGACGGTCTTTGGGATTGGGATCGCACCAGCGGGCAGATTTATCTATCCCCTCGCCTGCGCGAGATGCTGGGAATTCATGCAGCAGATATCGGCGCAACCGGCTCGGTGTTCTTGCGTCTTCACCCGGAAGATCGCCGCCGCGTCATGCGCGCCGTCACGGCGCACGTGTGGTGCGACCTGCCATTGGACGTGGAATTCCGCGTGCCGCAATCGCACGGAGCACCGCGCTGGTTTCACGCACGCGGCGCGTCCTTGCGCGATGCTGCCGGCACATCGCGTCGCATGGCAGGCTCGGTGACGGACATCACCGAGCGCCGCAAGGCCGACGCCATGCTGTTCGCGGCAAAAGAGCGCGCGGAAGTCACCCTGCAATCGATTGGCGATGCGGTCATCACCACTGACGCCCAGGGTTGCATCGAATACCTCAACCCCAGCGCCGAACGCCTTACGCGCTGGACGAGCGCTCGGGCACGCGGCCTGCCCGTGGGTGCCATCTGCCGCTTCATTGCCGAGGGTTGTGGCCTGTCCATCGACGATCCGGTGATGCAGGTATTGTCCGGACGCCACGGCTGGAACCTGGACGACAAGCTTGTGCTGATGCATCCGGAAGGCACCACCACTGCCATCGACCTTACCGCCACGCCCATTCGCGACCGGGCCGGCAACATGGACGGCGTGGTGCTGGTGATGCGCGATGTCAGCAGTGATCGCGAACACGCCGCGCAGCTGAGCTACCAGGCCAGCCACGACGTGCTCACCGGCCTCATCAATCGCCGCGAGTTCGAGCGCCGCCTGGGGCGCGCCGTGACGGTCGCCGAAGCCAGTGGTCGGCCGTTCGCCGTGCTCTACCTGGATCTCGACCAGTTCAAGGTGGTCAACGACACGTGCAGCCATGCGGCCGGCGACGAACTGCTGCGCCAGATCGGCGCATTGTTCATCGGCAACGTGCGTGCCACTCATGCCGTGGCGCGACTGGGTGGCGACGAATTCGTGGTGCTGCTGGAAGACTGCGACGCGGATGAAGCGCTGACCATCGCGGAAAGCCTGCGTGTCGCCATCGGCGATCTGCACTTCTCGTTTGGCGAACGCCATTTCACCACCAGCGCCAGCATCGGGCTCGTCAGCCTGAGTGCGGAACAGCGACTGGCCCGAGAAGACATCCTGGGCGCCGCCGATGCCGCCTGTCATCTGGCCAAGGAGAAGGGCCGCAATCGCGTGCAGACCTATCACCTGGACGACGATGAAGTGGCCGTACGACAGACCGAGATGTGCTGGGTCAGCCGCATCCAGGCGGCCATCGCCAGCAACCGTCTGCGCCTTTTTGCGCAGGACATCGTGGATCTGCGCCAGCCGCTGTTGCGCCGGCATGTGGAACTGCTGGTGCGCATGGTGGACGAGGATGGCCAGCTGATTCCGCCGCGCGCCTTCATTCCTGCGGCCGAGCGTTACGGCCTGATGCCGTCGATCGATCGCTGGGTGGTGCAGTCGGCGTTCGCCGCGCTGCGGAAGGCGACCCAGCGCGGTGACGCCGACGTCCCCACGCTATGCGCCATCAATCTTTCCGGCACTTCGTTGTGCGAGGAAGGGTTCGCCGTCTTCCTGCGCCAGCAGTTCGAGGCGCACGCGATTGCGCCGTCTTCCATCTGTTTCGAAATCACCGAGACGGCCGCCATTTCCAGCCTTTCGCGTGCCACGGCGTTCATTCATGAGATGCGCGCGCTGGGCTGTCATTTCTCTCTGGACGATTTCGGCGCGGGCATGTCGTCGTTCACTTACCTCAAGCATCTGCCCGTGGATTTCGTGAAGATCGAAGGCAGCTTCGTGAAGGACATGATCGACGACCCCATCGACTTCGCCATGGTGGAAGCGATCAACAACATTGGCCACGTCACGGGCAAACAGACCATTGCCGAATGCGTGAGCACACCCGAATTGCTCGCCGCGGTACATCGCCTGGGCATCGATCACGCGCAGGGATTTGTGCTGTCCGTGCCGCGCCCCTTCCTGCCGTCGGATGCGCCGGAGGATCACGCCACGGCACTGGCCGACGCGATGATCTGACCGGCGTCAACGCGTGTGGAAGCCCTCGCGGATCAGCTCTTCGCACACTTCGCGCAACACGGCATCCACGCGCGCTGCAGGCGGCCCCTGCCATAACCATCGCTCCAGCGCGTCGATGGCAACGGCATCGCCGACGGCCAGCACTTCCACACGACCGTCGGCGAGATTGATGGCGTGACCCGCAAGGCCCAGCGCCACCGCCTGCTCCCGCGTGCTGGCGCGATAGAACACGCCCTGCACACGTCCACTGACGATGAAGCGCACGGTCGCCACGATTACTTGCCCAGGCCGATGGCCTCGCCAAGCGATGCCTCGGTGACCGGGCCCAGGAAGCGCTTGGCTACCTTGCCATCCGGACTGATCAGCCAGGTGGTCGGCAGGCCGCGCGGCTCGTCGAAATCCTTCAACGGCTTGTCCAGCGTCACCTGCGCTATGGGATAACTCACTGGATGCTTGACCAGAAACGCCTGGATGTCCGCCTTGTCACTGTCGTCGTAAGCAAGGCCGATGGCCGCCACCTTGTCCTTGTGCGCGGTGACGAAACGCGAGATGTCCGGCATTTCCTTTACGCACGGCACGCACCAGGTGGCCCAGTAATTCACGATCACCCATTTGCCCCGCTGGGAGGCCAGGTCGTACGGCTTGCCATCGAGCGTGGTCAGCTTGATCGTCGGCTGCTCGGGCATCGCAGCCTGGGCCGTACCCATCAGGGCCAGCATGCATGCGGCGGCAGCGAGCGATTTGAACAACTTCATCGTGGTAGGTCCTTGGGGGGATTCGATACCGAAGGACTCAGCGGAAAGGCTGCATCCAACGGCGTGTGGAGAATGTGCTTCAAGGATTGCGCCGCGCCATCGAGCAATGCAACGAGCGACGGCGGCAGGCGCAGTTCATGCGATAGCGCTTCTTCTTTCGGATGAAGCGGCACGCGATACGGGCAGTGTGCATACACACGCATCAGGTCGGTACTGTCGAGACTGCGCGAGAGCATCCAGCCCGCGCCGACCTCGCCCTGGACCACACCCGCGCGTTGCAGGTCGAGAAAGTAATTCACAATGGATTCGCGATGCAGGCGTGGCTCCTGTGCGCGCACGGTATCGGGATTGATCTTGCACCCGTTGCGCTGCGCCTCGATGAAATGCCCCAGCACCACCAGCAGGCCCAGCAACTCGGCATCCTTGGGCAGGTATTCCGAGGGCGGCAGATAATCGAACGCGGAAAGTGATGCCGCCACCGAAGCGCAAAGAATCACGATCACCCACGACAGATAGATCCACAACAGGAAGATCGGCAGCGCTGCCAGCACGCCGTAGACCTGCTGGTAGGTGTGCGCGTGATGGATAAAGCGGGCAAAACCCCAGCGCCCCACCTCGAACAGGATGGCGCCCATCAGCGCGCCGATGGCTGCGTTGCGCCAGTGCACGCGACGATTGGGCACCACCATGTAGATCAGCATCAGCGTGAGGAAGGTGACCGTGAAAGGCAGCACGGTCACCAGTCGTTCCTTCAAATTGAGCGAGGTGGCCGCGTCGCTGAGCATGGGCAGCGCGGTCGCCAGCGACGCCACCGCAATGCCGCCTACGATCAGGATCGGTCCCAGCGTGAGTGCCGCCCAATACAGCAAAAGACGCGACACCCAGCCACGCTGTCGCTGCACGCGCCAGATGCGGTTCATGCGGTCTTCCACGCTCACCATCATCGACAACGCACTGAAGAACATCACCAGCACGCTGATGCCGGTGAGCTTGCTGGCGTTGTCGGCGAAACCGTCCAGGTATTCCTGCACGCGCACGCCAGCCGCCGGCATGAAGTTGTCGAAGGCAAAGCCGATCAAGGTGCTGCGTGCGTCGGCAAAGGCAGGGAACGCGGCGAAGATCGCCAGCGAGGCGACGATCAGCGGCACCAGCGATACCAGCGTGGTGTAGGACAGCGCGCCTGCCGTTTCGAAGCACTTGTCGTCGATGAACCGCTGCCACAGGAATCGGCGGAAGCTGTGCAGGCGGTCGCGATCAAAGCGCAAGGCCATGGGGACTCCTTTCAACGTGCAACGCCCTGGGTGTCGCCGTGGGACACGTGGCATGCGTGAACAAGGCGGCAACACAGGCTCGGTCGCCCGTTACACTAACCGATCAAGAACCCGGCACCCAAACGATGAGCCACGACATCCTGGTCCTGTACTACAGCCGCTCCGGCCACACCGCACAGCTCGCGCGATTGATCGCACGCGGCGTGGAGGAGGTTCCCGGGATGAACGCCCGCCTGCGCCAGGTGCCCCCCGTTGCGCCGGTCACCGAAGTGGCCCAGCCGCCGGAGCCGGAAGATGGCGCACCCTATGTGACGCGTGAAGACCTCGCCGAATGCGCAGGCCTCGCCCTGGGCAGCCCCACGCGCTTCGGCAACATGGCCGCACCGCTCAAGTACTTCCTCGATTCCACCGGCGCCGAATGGGCCAGCGGCAAGCTCGCCGGCAAGCCCGCCGCCGTATTCACCGCCACCAGCACCATGCATGGCGGCCAGGAATCGACGCTGCTCAGCATGTCCCTGCCCCTGCTCCATCACGGCATGCTGCTGGTCGGGCTGCCGTATACCGAGCCCGCATTGACGGCCACGCTCAGCGGCGGCACGCCCTATGGCGCCAGCCATGTCGCCGGCCCCAAGGGCGACAACACCATCAGCGAACACGAACGCGAACTGGCCCGCGCGCTGGGCCGTCGTCTCGCCGATGTGGCGCGCCGGTTGGCGACGAACGCATGAGCACACCGGTTACCACCAACTATCGCGTGGGACTGGTTGCGTGGGCTGCGCTGACCGTACTGCAACTTGTGTGGCACGGATGGTTGTATCCCGCGCAGAGCATGTCCCCGATGTGGGTGCTCTTTCTGACCGTGATCCCGTTGTTGCTGCCCCTGTTCGCGTTGCGCGATGTGCGGCGTGCGTTGCTGTGGGTGGGGATTCTTAGCTTGTTTTATTTCTGCCACGGCGTGAGTGAGGCGTGGAGTTCGCCGGGTGAGCGCTGGTTGGCGTCTGTCTCTGATACTCATCTC
>NZ_QAVX01000023.1 GCF_003121485.1 Dyella sp. C11
GGCAGCGGCAGAGGTGTATAACAGACATGGCGATCGCAGACAGGGGTGGCAGGCAGAGTTCAATGCAGAACTCGCGGGTACAGATAATACGCCTGCCTCGATCCAAGTCAATACCCGTCAGTTCAAAAATTCCCGGTATCCCGCCCGGGGCGAACCCATGACCTCAGAAACGGCGATACATCAGGGCTTCGGCAAGATGTGTGCGGTCCAGCAACGCGGCCCCGCCATCCAGGTCGGCAATGGTCCGCGCAACGCGCAGCGTGCGGTGATAGGCGCGGGCGGAGAGCCCAAGGCGCTCCAGGGCACCTTCGAACCAGCGCCGCTCGGCTGGCCCCAGCGCGCAGTCGCGCTCCAGTTCGCGCGTGCTGATATCCGCATTGGCGCGGCCAGCCCGCATCAACCCGTGATGGCGGGCCCGGATCACCCGCGAGCGTACGGTGGCCGAATCCTCGTCGCTGGCGCCCCGCGGTGCGCCGATCTCGCTCAACGGCACGCGCGGCACTTCCACGCCCAGATCAATGCGATCCATCAGCGGCCCGGAACTGCGGCTGCGATAACGCTGCACCTGGTCCGGCGTGCACTGGCAGCGGCCGCGCGGGTCACCCGCGTAACCACAAGGACAGGGATTCATGGCCCCGACCAGCTGGAACTGGGCGGGAAACGTCGACTGGCGTGCGGCCCGGGAAATCACGATATGCCCCGATTCCATCGGCTCGCGCAGCACATCCAGCACGTGCCGGCCAAATTCGGGCAGTTCGTCCAGGAACAGGACGCCGTTGTGGGCCAGCGAGATTTCCCCCGGCCGCGGCACGGCACCGCCGCCCACCAGGGCTATCGCGGAACTGGTGTGGTGCGGCGCTCGGAACGGGCGCCGGCGCCACAGCTTGGGATCGACCGCCTGGCCCGCCACGGACAGCACCGCGCAGGTTTCGAGCGCCTCGGATTCGCTGAGCGGCGGAAGGATGCCCGGCAACCGTTCGGCCAGCATGGTCTTGCCCGTGCCCGGTGGCCCCAGCAGCAACAGGTGATGGCCGCCCGCCGCCGTGATTTCCAATGCGCGACGCGCCTGAAGCTGGCCGCGCACGTCGGACAGATCGGGGCCAATGATGTCGTCATAAATGCCAGATGCTTCGCCCGGGGGCGCCAGCTCCTGCGCACCGCGCAGCCATCCGCAGACGTCGGCCAGCGTGTCCGCCACCAGCACATCCGCATCGGAAACCAGCGCTGCTTCCGCCGCATTGGCACGCGGCACCACCACGCGACGGCCCCGCGAGCGAGCGCGCAGCAAGGCGGGCAGCACGCCCGACACGCCGCGCAATGCGCCCGTAAGCGCCAGCTCACCCAGAAACTCGCAGTCGTCGAGCTTTTCGCGGGGCACCTGGCCGCCTGCCGCGAGGATGCCGAGCGCAATGGCCAGGTCGAAGCGGCCGCCATCCTTGGGCAGCTCCGCCGGAGCCAGGTTCACCGTGACCTTGCGGTTGGGGTATTCGAATGCCGTGTTCTGGATGGCCACCCGCACGCGGTCACGCGCCTCGCGCACGGCGGCCTCGGGCAAGCCCACGATGTTGGTGCCCGGCAGGCCGCCGGACAGGTGCACTTCCACCATGACCTGGGGCGCCGCCACGCCTTCCTGGGCACGGCTGAGGGTGACGGCAAGGCTCATGGCGCTCGCTCGACACGGGCGCGGGAGTGGCTGCCAGGCTGAAACACGGAGCGACTCCCTCAAGCGGCGTGCAGAAAAATAGCCGCCCCCGATCGTTCTCGGGGTGAGGGTGACGGATCGGGGGCGGCTCCCGGGACATGGGCCCGTGCCGCACCGGATCAGTCAGGTGCCAGCACCAGCCTCAAGATCTGCGATTCGCTTTTCCAGGGCTTCGACCTTGGCGCGGGTGCGCGCCAGGAGCTGGCTCTGGACTTCAAACTCTTCGCGGGTGACTAGATCAAGGCGGCGCAATCCCTGCGCCAGGACATCGCCGAAGTTGGTGCGCAAATCCTGATGCGCCTGAGCCAATCCCTGTGGAACCAACGAAACAAGACGCTGGGCAAGTTGATCGATATCCTGCCTATCCATCATGGATAGCACCTCGAGCTCGTCGGACTGAAGTTTAGGTTCATCTCTTTAAATGCCACTATCGGCACGCTCCGCTGCAATGTGTAGGAATTTTCCTACATGTAGCCCGCAGGCGACAGCCGAGGGGTGGGGAAGGCAAAATGCCACTTCTGGCCCCGTGACACGGGCGCCCCACGATTGAGAGGAATACCCATGAAGCTGGTCGTTGCGATCATCAAGCCGTTCAAGCTGGACGACGTGCGCGAGGCGCTGGCCGAAGTGGGCGTGCAGGGCATCACCGTGACCGAGGTAAAGGGTTTCGGTCGCCAGAAAGGCCATACCGAGCTCTACCGCGGCGCCGAGTACGTGGTCGATTTCCTGCCCAAGATCAAGCTGGAAGTCGCGGTGGCTGACGACCAGGTGGACCGCGTCGTCGAAGCCATCCAGTCCTCGGCCAAGACCGGCAAGATCGGCGACGGCAAGATCTTCGTCAGCTCGCTGGAACAGGTGATCCGCATCCGCACCGGCGAGATGGACGGCGACGCCCTCTGAGCCCTCAGGTGGCCGGCTGCGCCCGCTCGAAGCGGCGATGGTGCACCAGCAGGCCAATGAAGTAGCTGATGTAGTAGCCGAAGATGAGCCCGAAGATGGCCAGCGTCAGCGGGCTGTTGCCCATGGCGGGCGTGGCATGCGCCATTGCCGGATCCTGCAGCTGCGGCATCGACACGAACAGGCGCCACGCCAGGCGCCCGACCAGCAGCACGGTAAGAATGCCGCCGATCCACGGATTGGGAATGTAGAGATCGTTGCCGCTGGCATCGCGTTCGAAACGCGTCAGTCGCAAGCCGACGAATCCGAACAGGGCGCCGACCATGGCACCGCCAAGCAGGCCTTCCAGCAGGCGCGGGTTGTGCAGGCCGCTGAAGCCGAATACGCACAGGATGACGGCGAGGAAGACGATGCGCGTCATCATGCGCTGCCGACGGATGGGTTGACGTCCGAACGTGCTGCGTACACGGCGAAAGATGGCAAAGGCCATCAGCGGAACCATGAACGCCCAGATCATGTTCGGAGTCATCGCCATCACCTGTTGAGGGAATGGCGGAAGCTTAGCGAGAGAGCGCCCCAGACACGACTGACGTGCCGCAGCCATCGCGGATGACGCCTGTCATCCGCGATGCGAAAACACTTGCGACTTACTTGGCCTTGCCCTGGTTGGCCACGGCGGCCATCTTGGCGGCGATGGCATCGGCATCGCCCAGGTAGTAGTGGCGGATCGGCTTGAGGTTGTCGTCGAACTCGTACACCAGCGGCACGCCGTTGGGGATGTTGAGTTCCACGATTTCTTCCTCGGACATGTTGTCCAGGTACTTCACCAGCGCGCGCAGCGAATTGCCGTGCGCAGCCACCACCACGCGCTGGCCGGAGCGAATGGCCGGCGCCAGCACGTCGTGCCAGTAGGGCAGCACGCGGTCGACGGTGTCTTTCAGGCACTCGGTATCCGGAATCATCGACGGATCGAGATTGGCGTAGCGCGGATCGGTCACCGATTCGTTCTTGTCGCGCTCGAGCGGCGGCGGCGGGATGTCGTAGCTGCGGCGCCACACCTTCACCTGGTCTTCGCCGTACTTGGCGGCCGTCTCGGCCTTGTTGAGGCCGGTGAGGCCGCCGTAGTGACGCTCGTTGAGGCGCCAGTCGGTCACCACCGGCAGCCACATCTGGTCCACGCCTTCCAGCACGCCCCACAGGGTGCGCACGGCGCGCTTGAGCACGGAGGTGTGGGCCACGTCGAAGGCATAGCCTTCGGCCTTGAGCAGGCGACCGGCCTCGGCGGCTTCGGCTCGACCCTGTTCGGTGAGGTCCACGTCGGCCCAGCCGCTGAAGCGGTTGTCGAGGTTCCACTGGGACTGGCCGTGACGGATGAGTACGAGCTTGTACATGGCTGAGTTTCGCGGCGAGAAACCCAAGATGGTGATGCCCCGCCTGGGTTCCGTCAAATCAGGGGCCCATGTCGAAGGTCATGCTAAACCCCTGGCTATGCAGGTGCATCCTACGTAGGTCCCTACTTACACGGAGTTCGTCATGCGTCGTCATTTGCTAGCCATCGCCCTTGCGCTGACCCTGCCCGTCGTGGCCCAGGCCAGCGACAACGATATCGACAAGGTCAACGGCACCGTCCATGTGGACGCGGGCCAGCACGTCGGCAACGTGAGCACCGTCAACGGAGCCGTACGCGTGGGCGACAACGCCGTGGTGCAGAAGGCCAGCACCGTGAACGGTTCCGTGGAGCTTGGCGACCACGCGCAGGCCACGGGCGTGAATACCGTCAATGGCGCGGTGACGCTGGGCTCGGGCAGCCGCATCAGTGGCCTGGTCGACACCACCAACGGCTCGATCCATCTGAACAAGGGTGCCGACGTGGCCGGCAAGGTCGGCAACGTCAACGGCGGCATCAACCTGGACGCGGCGCATGTGGGCGGCGGTCTTCAGACCACCAATGGCGACATCATCGTGGGTGCCAACTCGCACGTGGAAGGCGGCATCCTGATCGACAAGCCCGGCGGCTGGTTCAACTTCAACACCAACAGCCGCCTGCCACACGTGGTGATCGGTCCGCACGCCGTGGTGCAGGGCACGCTGGAATTCCGCCGCGACGTGGTGCTGCAGGTGAGCGACACCGCGCAGATCGGCGCGGTGAAGGGCGCCACGCCGGTGAAGTTCAGCGGCGATGCGCCGACGGAGTGACGGGTATTGGGCGTGTCACGTGCAGACGCGTGACACGCCTTCGCATCACACCCAGTCCCGCGGCTTGAGGTAATCCGCCAACCGCGCTTCCGGCGATTCGGGTTCCGGCTGGTAGTTGTATTCGTAGCGCACGCGCGGCGGCAGGCTCATCAGAATCGATTCGGTACGTCCGCCCGACTGCAGGCCGAACAGGGTGCCGCGGTCGTAGACCAGGTTGAATTCCACGTAGCGACCGCGACGATACAACTGAAATTCGCGCTCACGCTCGCCATAGGCCTCGTGCTTGCGGCGTTCGACGATGGGCAGGTAGGCATCGAGAAAACCCTGCCCCACATCGCGCGTGAAAGCGAAGCAGCGTTCGAAGCCACCTTCGTTCAGATCGTCGTAGAAAAGACCGCCCACGCCCCGCGTTTCGGCGCGGTGCTTGAGATAGAAATAGTCGTCGCACCATTTCTTGTAACGCGGGTAGACGTCATCGCCATACGGTGCGCACAGGTCGCGCGCGACCGTGTGCCAGTGCATCACGTCTTCATCGCGCGGATAGAACGGCGTGAGATCGAAACCGCCGCCAAACCACCACACCGGTTCCACGCCTTCCTTGCTCGCTTCGAAATAACGCACATTGGCGTGCGTGGTCGGAATGTGAGGGTTGCGCGGATGCAGCACCAGCGACACGCCCGTTGCCACGAAACTGCCGCCGGCAAGATCAGGGCGATGCGCCGTGGCACTGGGCGGCAACTGGTGCCCGTACACGCGCGAGAAATTCACGCCCGCCTGTTCGAACAGGGCGCCATCGCGCAAGACACGCGTACGACCACCACCGCCCGCCGGGCGCGTCCATGCGTCTTCCTCGAAGCGCGCCTTGCCGTCGATCTGCTCGATCGCCGCACAGATGCGGTCTTGCAGTTCGCGCAGGAACAGTTCGGCTTGGTCGGCTTGCTGGCTCATGGGGCGGTCCGTCGTCGTTCGAAATACCGCAAGCTTAGCAAGCGCGGCTCGGGCCACTGCTGTGGCAGCGCGCCGCGGCGTGGTCAGCTCAGGCGCGCGGCGATGCGTCGATGGCCGATCAGCTTGGCCCAGCGCATGCCGATGTCGATCCACATGAGATAACCCGATTCGGCCAGCATGCGAATGACGTAACGTCGGTTGAGCACGAGCGACGGTTCCGCCGCCACGGGCACACTGTCAAAACCCAGTCGACGTGCCAGCAACTGGCAACGCGCCAGGTGATAACGGCTGGTGACCAATGCCACCGGCGGCAACGCGCGCATGATCGGCCCATCCTCCTGCAACAGGCTGCGCGCGTGGCGCAGGTTTTCCAGCGAATCCACCGAAGCCTGTTCCAGCTGCATCACCACACCAGGCGGCAACTCGTGCTGCGCCAGCCAGTCGCGTCCTGCCGCCGCTTCACTGACGGCACCACCGCTGCGGCCACCGAGCAGCAGCACGTGCTCAGTCTCGCGCGCACGCATCAGCGCCAGCGCGCGAAGCAGGCGCTGCTGGTAGTCCTTTTCAGGTTCGTCCCGCACCAGCCGGCGGCCGAATACCAGGACCGTCATGGGGCGCCCCAGCGCTACCGGACTGCGCGACGCCACCCGCCATACATGAACGAGATAACCGACCCAGACCAGGCCCAGGCTGAGCATCACGGCGGCCACCATCACGGCGAAGGCGTGCAGCACATCCCGGTCGCTGAGATAGCGCCAGGGGCCACGTCGAAGGGGTGCGGTGATGGGAGGCACGGGCGGGCAGGGAGGCGAAGGCCGGCACCCAGTGTGCGCAGGCGGCAGAAAGGCTGCAACGGCCAGGTGAAGAAGGCCATGACAAACATGAACGCGATGACCGCCATCGCCTGTCCAGACTAGGAAATGGGGGATCCCCTCGCTAGGCTCGCGCGATGTCAGTACTGATCCAACCCCTTGCCGTCAGCGCCTACACGGCCACTTCGGCGCTAGGCCACGGTTTAGAAAGTCATCTCGCCGCCCTTTCCACGCAACGAGGCGGCCTGCGTGAAAACGACTTCAGCAGCGCCCCGCTGGCGTGCTGGATAGGCCGTGTCGAAGGCGTCGAAGACGCCCCGCTGCCCGCTGCTCACGCCGCATGGGAATGCCGCAACAACCGCCTTGCCTGGCTGGGCCTCCAACAGGACCGCTTTCTCGACCGGGTGCTGGACGCCCGGCAGCGCTACGGTGCCTCGCGCGTGGCCCTGGTGCTGGGTACCTCGACCGCCAGCATCGGCGCCACCGAGGAAGGCTATCGCCACCTCGACGACGAAGGCCGCATGCCACCGGAACTGCGCCGCCCGCCGGTGCACGCCCCGCACTCGCTGGCCGGCTTCGTGGCCGAGGCGCTGGGACTGGAAGGCCCTTGTCTTACCGTGTCCACGGCGTGTTCCTCCAGCGCCAAGGTGTTTGCGAACGCCGAACGCCTGATCCGCCTCGGCCTGGCGGATGCTGCCGTCGTCGGCGGCGTGGATACGCTGTGCGATAGCGTGCTGTTCGGTTTCAACGCGCTGGAACTGGTGTCGCCCGAACCGTGCCGCCCGTTCGATCAGGCGCGCCACGGCATTTCCATTGGCGAAGCCGCTGGCTTTGCGTTGCTCGAACGCGTGAACGCAGCGCCTGACGCGCCGCGCTTGCTCGGTTATGGCGAATCCAGCGACGCGCATCACATGTCCACGCCCCACCCGGAAGGCCTCGGGGCCGAGCTCGCGTTGGGCGATGCACTCGCACGCGCAGGACTCAGGGCATCGCAGGTGGATTACATCAACCTGCACGGCACCGCGAGCCAGAAGAACGACGAAGTGGAGGCGGCCCTGGTGGCTCGCGCCTTTCCTGCATCCACGCGCGCCAGCTCCACGAAAGGCTTCACCGGCCACACGCTGGGTGCCGCCGGCATTCTCGAAGCCGTGGTCGCGCTGCTCGCCATCCGCGAGAACTTCGTGCCCGGCAACCTGGGCTGCACGCATCCGGACGAAGCCTGCGGCCCGCAACTGGCGCTGAAGAGCGAACCGCACACCGTCAACGTGGCACTGAGCAACTCGTTTGGTTTTGGCGGCAACAACGCCTGCCTCGCCTTTGGAAGGGCACCAGCATGAGTACGCTGAACGTCTGCGTGGAAGGCATGGGCGTGTGGTCGCCTTTGGCTGGCGATTTCGAGGCGCTGAAGGCCATGCTGGCGGGCGCCCCCACGGAAGCACCTCCGGCACGGCCCACGGCATCGACGCTGCCGGCCAACGAACGTCGTCGCGCGCCGGAAAGCGTGCTGCTGGCGGTGGAAGTGGCTGGGCAAGCCGTGGCCATGAGCGGCTACGACGCGGCCGAGCTGCCGTGCGTGTTCAGTTCCGCGTATGGCGACCAGCTCATCTCCGACTACATGTGCGCCACGCTGGCCTCGGCGCCGGCCGAGCTTTCGCCCACGCGCTTCCACAACTCCGTGCACAACGCGCCTGCCGGTTACTGGACCATTGCCACGGGCTGCCACGCCACGTCGAGCGCCATTTCCGCCGGACGGGCCAGCCTGGGCGCCGGCCTGCTGGAAGCGGCCACCCTGTGCGCTGCCGAAGAACGCCCGGTATTGCTGGTATGCAGCGACATCAAGGGCAACGGGCCGCTGGGCGACATGAGCGGCACCAAGAGCTCCTTCGGCATCGCCCTGGTGCTTTCGCCCGCGGCCACATCACGTACCGTGGCCCAGCTGGAACTGCACCTGGTGCCACACGCCAACCACGCCTTGCGACCGGCCCCCGCGACCGGCGCCTGGTACGAAACCAATCCCATTGCCGCATCCGCGTGGCCACTGATGCAGAATCTCGCCAAGGGCGAAGGCGAATGCACGCTTGCTGCCGCTGAAACCCTGGCCCTGAGAGTTGTGCTGGAGACATCTGCTTGAATACGTCCGACGCCCGCTGGTGCGTGCTGATTCCCTGCCTCAACGAAGAAGCGGCCATCGGCAACGTGGTCCAGTCCGTGCTCTCGCTCGGCCTTCCCGTCATCGTCGTCGACGATGGCTCGGACGACCGCACGCCCGACATCGTGAGCCAACTCCCGGTGACGCTGCTTCGCCACCCTCAACGCATGGGCAAGGGCGAAGGCCTGCGCACCGGTTTCCGCGAAGCCGTGCGCCAGGGCTTCGATGCCGTGCTCACCATGGATGGCGACGGTCAGCACCTGGCCAGCGACATCCCGCGCATTGCCGCCGCCGCGCAGCGTTATCCCAACCACATCGTCATCGGTGCGCGCCTGCTCGAACGCGAGCAGCAGCCCAAGGGTCGCCGACGCGCGAACGCCGTGGCCGACTGGGGTATCTCGTGGGCCTGTGCGCAACCGGTGGCGGACACGCAAAGCGGCCAGCGCTGGTATCCGCGCGCCGCGCTGGACCTGGCGGACCTGCCGGCCGAGAACTTCGTGTTCGAAGCGGCCATCCTGATTGCCGCGACGCGTGAGAAAGGACTGGGCGTGGTATCGGTGCCGATCGCCTCGCGTTATCAAGGCGAATTCCGCATCAGCCATTTCAGCCCGGTCAGGGATGTCACTCGCATCACCGTGTATACGGTCGAACAGATTTTCCGCCACGGCGACGTGCTCGCCAGCTATCGGCGTTCGCGCGCTTCGCGTCCTGTCCTGTTCGATACCGCAGTCACCTGAAGGCACGCCGGAGCATGAGGAGCAACGCCTGTCGCTCCTCATCTGTCACCTGGGCATCAGGCCATTCCGCCGTTGACGCCGATCACCTGCCCGTTGATGTAGCCCGCCGCGTCGGAACACAGGAAAGCCACCAGCGCCGCCACTTCTTCCGGCTTGCCTGCGCGCTGCGCGGGCACCATCTCGCGGATGCGTTCGGGCGGAAAATCCTCGCCGATCATGCGTCCCTCGATCACACCCGGCGCCACGACGTTCGCGGTGATGCCACGCGACGCCATTTCGCGCGCCAGCGAACGCGTGGCACCGTGCAATGCGGATTTCGCTGCCGCGTAGTTGGCCTGCCCGCGATTGCCCAGCTGTGCCGCCACCGAACTCACTGACACGATGCGACCGAAACGCGCACGCGCCATCGGCAGCAGCAGCGGCTGGGTCACGTGAAAGAAACCGTGCAGCGATACGTCGATCACACGATGCCAGGCCTCTTCCGACATGCCGGCCATCGGGCTGTCCTGGTGCACGCCCGCGTTGTTGATCACGGCGTGGATGGGTCCATCGGTCAGCAGGGTTTCCAGGGCGTGGCGCGTCGCTGCCGCATCGGTGACGTCGAACGCCATTGCCTGCGCGGTACCGCCCGCATCGCGGATGGCGGCAGCTACATCGTCCGCTCGTGCGATACCACCATTGGCGTGCACGATCACGTGGTAACCGCCCGCCGCCAGCGCCTGGGAAATGGCGCCGCCGAGATCGCCGCTGCCGCCCGTTACCAAGGCACGACGTGAGGATGTGGCGTGGGACATGGCGACCTCGCTGTCAGGAAACGGGATGGATGACGGCCGCGCGGCCGCTCACCAGCACGCGACCATTCTGCTCCACGCGAAACGCATATTGCGCTCCCGTGGCATCGGCATAGAGACTTTCCGCATGGACGTCCAGACGGCCATGCGATGGATCAACGTACTCGATCCGCAATGACACGTCGCGCAAGCTGACCAGCCGACCCGGGCGCTCACCGGTTTCACCGCGATCGCGGGCCAGCAGCGCGCCATGCACGGCCATCGCCTGCGCCCCGTATTCGGCAAGGTGCACAGCGTGCAGGCCTTCGTCACCGCGCAACGGGTGATCTTCCAGCGCATGGCTGTCACTGAGCGCGTAGATGGACGTCTCGTCCCAGGACACCACGACATCGAGCAGGCACATGGCATCGCGATGCGGAATCAGGTGCGCCCAGTCAGTCTTGTCGAGCATGGGGAGCCATCACTATCGAAAGGCAGAAATGGAAGGCCACACCAAGGCTCACCGTGAGACCGATGGCACGCAATACCGGAATGGTGCTCCATGCCAGCATGCCGAACACCAGCAGCGCGGACAGCACGCACACCAGCGTGGCGTGCAGGGTCCGGCGCTGTTCGGCGGCATCGCCGGTATCGCGCTCGAAGAACAGCGCGTAGTGCAGGCCAAGGCCCGCGGCGAGTATCAGCGCCACCAGGTGGAACAACGACACTTCCACGCCACAGACGCGCTCCACGGCCAGCACGAGGAACGTGGCCAGGGTCATCGGCGCCAATACATGCCACGCACGTCGCACACTGCGCAGGGCCGCGATGATCGCCACCACCAGCAGCAGTGTCGCACCAAGCAGGGCATGCAGGATGCGCGTGCGATAGTCCACGACCAGTGATTCGGCCGCTGCCTTGAGATCAAGCAGCCGCACGGTGCCGTCGCTGCGATCCGCCAGCGACTGCAAGGCGCCCATGTCATGCACGCCGCTGAGTGTGCCCAGGCCCAGCCAATGACCATCGCGCTGCATCAGCATGCCCGACAGGCGCTCACCCAATGGCGACGACACAAATCGCTCGGGCGTCAACACGGGCAGCGTGCGCACCTTCTGCACATCGTCGACGAACGGCTCGAACAGCCCTCGCTGGAACGGCATGCCGTGCTCGGCCTCGGCGAGCGAGCTTTCAAGCGTGTCCTTGTCTGGCAACCGCTGCTGCCGTGCGCGTTGCACGGCTTCGCTGGGCAGGTAACGGGAAGGCAGCTCGACCGCATCGACAGCATGTTGCGCGACAAGCGCATCGATCGCGGGCTCCAGCTTCTCCGACAGCGCCAGCACGCCCTGTTCGTCCGATGCCTGCAGCACCAGCAGGTAGCGTACATCCGGCGCGCCAAGCGCTTCGCGCAGGCGTGCATCGCGCATGAGCAGATCGCGCGGCAGCGGTGTCAGCGCGGACAGGTCGTTCTGCCAGAACGGTGGTTGCGCAAAGACCAGCATCAGCACCGTGGCAGCAGCCACCAGCAACGGAATCCAGCGCGGCCGTGGCAACCGATCGACGAGATGACGCGCGCGAATCAACCAGCCCATGTCGGCGACATCGTGCACGCGCGTCGGCAACAGATGAGGCAACAGGTATCGCGTGCTGAAGCCCGCCACCAGCAAACCGGTCACGGTGAATACGGCCAACTGCCGAAGGCCATTCACGCCCGATGCAAAAAATGCGAGATAGGCAATGCAAGCAGACGCGATGGCCGTCAGCAACAGCGGCCACAGGTCGCGCACGCTTTGCACGGCATCCTCGCCCGCGCGTCGATGACTCAATACGCGTATCGGATATTCCTGTGCCACGCCAAGCAGGGTGAAGCCGAAGGCCAGCGTGATGCCATGCACCTGCGGAAACAGCAGCACCAGGGCCGCAATGCCGGCCAGCGCAGCGCTGGCAATGGGCAGCGCGGAAAACAGCAACGAGCCGATGCTGCGATAGGCCAGCAACAGCAGCACGATGAAACCTACCGTGGAGATGCGCCCAATCCATTCGGCCTGCCCGCGCGTCTGCGCGTTCGCCACCACCGAAAAATAGCCTGGGCCGCTTACCACCAGCGATGCGCCGGCATGACCGGGCAGCGCGTCGAAGGCACGATGGATGCCATCGATGGCCTGCTCCTGCGCATCGGGGTCGAAGCCCGCCGCGCGTGTCAGCACAAGCATCAGGGCTTCGTGCTGGGGCGAGAACCACACGCCCTCCACGACTTCGGGCGATTTGGACGGCGACCACCGCTCGGCCAGCTTCAGGATTTCCAGCGTGGGATCACGCGGCAACAGCCCCTTGAGCAAGCTTGCCGCCGGTGACGAAAGATCATCCAGGCGCTGCTCCAGCTCATCGCGCAGATACGCGGTGTCAATAGCCTGCCGGTCGAGCGTGGGCGAAAGGAGATAACGGTATGGCAGCAGGGATTCGTCGAGCGCTCCCATGTCGAAGCTGCCATTGAGCACCTGCGTGTAGCGCGAATCCTTGTGCAGCGATGCGGCCAGCTGCTGACTCAACGCCGCGAGCTGTTCGTCCGACTTGCCAGCAATGGCAACCAACAGCAGGCGCGATCCGGGACCTTCGCCCACCTGCTCCATCAACAGGCGCTGGTCGGGCGTGGTGGGTGCGGGCATGAAGCTGCGCAGATCGGTGCTCACCGTCAGGTGCTTCACCACGAACACGCCTAGCGCAGCCAGCAGCGCCAACCATCCCAGGAGCAGCGTCAGGCGACCGCCAAGACGCACGCTCAGCCGCCTCGGCACATCGTGACGAGCCCATCGCGCGTCGGCGTGGCCGGCATTCGGGAGGCGTACTCACCCAGCAGGTCGATGGCCACATCGCCATCGGCCTCCTGCATGATCATGCAACGTGGTTCGTTGCCACTGCCATCGATGTCGATGCGATTGACGGTCTGGGCAAGCTTGGCGTCGCGCGGTGTCAATGTCAGCGTCCAGCGATCGGCGCCATCCACGCTGTGCTGCACCGTGAATGCCTGCTCCAGGTGCGCGGAATCGCCACCCAGCAAGGCAACGAAGCTGTCGACCAGCAGCTGCAGTTGTGGCGCGCGCTTGAGCGAAAAGCTTCGCGGTGAACGCCCTTCGCGCTGCTGCGTCACTTCGCCGTTGGCGATGGTCGACACTTCGCGCGTGGGCACTTCCACCGTGCGCTCCAGGCGATCGTCGCCGAGCCAGGCCAACTGGCCGGAGACCACCAGCGGCTTGTCCAGCATCTTCATGAAACGCGCCTCGGCGAATGCCGTGCGTGCCGGTGCCGGCCGACCCAGCGAGGAAACCAGTGCGCGCGCCGTGGCGGCGTCTTCAGGCGCCGACGCGTTCGCGCACAGCGACAGCGTCAGGCCGCACAGCAGTGTCCACGTCTTGCTGCCAGAAGTCATAGAAGTTGAACCAGTTGTAGGGGTCGACGTGGACGTAGTGTTCCACGCGGCGGGCGAAGCGGGCGATGACGTCGTCCAGCGCCTGCGCGCGATGCTGCCGCGGAATCTCGATGCGTTCGGCGAACGATTCGAAGATCAGGCGATACCGGTTGCCACCTTCGTACAAGCCGAAACACAGCACCACGGGAACGCGCAGCGTGTGTGCGAGCAACCAGGGGCCTACCGGAAAAGGCGCGGAATCGCCGAGAAACGGCGTGCGGCGCAACACCTCGTGCTCGCGCCCGCGATCGGCAAGCAGCGCCACCATGCCGCCACGCTCGCAGGCCTCGGCCATGGCCAGCACAATCGACGTGCCGCCTTGCGAGGCGTCGATGACACGAGCGCCGACGTCGGGCGCCAGCGCTTCAAGCAGCTCCGTCATGGCCGGCGTCTTCTGCTTGTCCAGCACCACGCGCAAGTCCACTTCGGGACGACGCGACTTGATGGCGCGGAGCGCTTCGAAGCTGCCCTGATGCGTGCCAAGCAACAGCACGCCCCGTCCCTGCGCAATGCAGGCCTCCAGCGCGTCGAGGCCTTCCACTTTCACATCGAAATCCCGCTCGCCGTGGGCGAGCAGAAAGATGCGATCGAGCAGCGTCGCAGCGAAACAGTGAATGTGCTTCATCACCTGCCAGGGCGTGACCGGCTTGCCCAGCACGCGCTCAAGGAACAGGCGCGAGGCACGTCGCTCGGGGCCGCGACGAAGATAGAAATACAACGTGATCGGGTAGAGCACCAAACGCGCGAACGAGCGTCCGCCGTATAACGCAGCGGCGCGAATCAGCCAGATGGCGAAGCGTCCGCCGCCTTCGGGTCGGCTTTGCCAATGCTCGGTCATCGCGCTCCCTCGATGGAACCCCGGGCGAGCAGGTCGTCCCCGCGGCGAATTTCGAAACGCACGCGACCGTTCGCTTCTGACAAGGCCACGTGTGCCTGCTCTGCAGGGAACAAGGGAGCGACGAATTTCGCGTCAATGACCCGGGCCAGCCGTTCATCGCGCCAATCGCGCAGCGCCAGTGCCACCTGTTCCAACAGCATCACGCCAGGGACCAATGGCGAACCGGGAAAGTGCCCCGGCAAGCTGGGATGGTCGGCCGCCACGGTAAACATGCGCTGGAAGGCTGCATGGCTCATGGCGATGCCGGATCTTCGCCGCGTACCAGCTTGGGCCAGCGCGCTGCCACGCCGAGCACCAGCTCGTGCAGGCGCGGGTGACGGATATGGCGCAGGTGCAGACGGCGGAACACATTCTCCAGCAGGAACGCGCAGGCGATCAGCACATAACCGCCCACGTGCGCGTACGACTGCGCAAATTCACCGGACACCGGCCATGGCGACGCCACGCCCAACGAACGGAGCAAGCCACCCGGCTCGGCGCACAACAGCAACACGGTCAGCACCAACGCCTGCGCTGCCGTCAGCAAGGTCCAGAACCAGGTGAGGTGACGCGCATACGTCGCGACCCCAGGCATGTCGAGGCGCTCTGGCCCTTCGATGGCTTCGATGAAGCGCGCGATCAGCGGCGAGGAACCCTTGCGCAAACTGCGGCCGAACAAACATGCCAAAAGAATGTTGATCGCAATCGGCACGCATTCCAGCAGCAAGCCAGCCATGCCACGCGAACCGAGCCACGCCATCACCAGCAACATGCCAAGCCACGCAGCCCAAGGCGCCGCACGCCGCGTGGAGAGCGACGATGCCATCACCACGGTGAGCAGCAACGCGCATGCCGCCAGCGAGACGCCCTGGCGATGCGTCAGCACACCGGCCATCGCCAGCACCGGATAGCCGAACATCAACGGCCACCAGCGGCGCGAAGTCGAAGTCGGTTTTGGGGTGGGTACGAACGACATGGATAACTCAGCCTGCCTGGCATCGAAACAGCGACAACCCAAGTGTGCCGCGCGCGCCGTGCATCATGCCCGACGGCGGTTAAACGGCGCGGTGCTGTTCAATGTGCTCGGAGAGGGTGCGAAGGCTGGTGAAAATCTTGCGATTTTCAGGGTTGTCCGAGCGCAACTGGAAACCGTAGCGCTTGGACACAGCCAGCGCGATTTCCAGGGCGTCGATGGAATCCAGGCCCAGATCGCCGCCGAAAAGCGGTGCATCAGGGTCAATCTGGTCGGCCGTGACGGTTTCCAGATTCAGGCTGGTCACGATCAGCGTGGCCAGTTCGTGTTGTGCGGTGCTCTGCTCGGCCATGCCGTTTTTTACCCGAAATTCTTGCGCCTCTCCCCCAGAGGCACCGGCCTGCCAGTGTAACATAGCGACTCGGTTTCTCCGGTTGGATGCCCATGGTTCAGGGTTGTGAAAACGTCAGGCCGGCGGTGCGCCGCGCGCCGCATGTGTCCTATCGGTTGACCGATCCGGAGACGATGTTGCAGCAGGTGGGCACCCTGGCGGTGTTCGGCTTCGGCAGCCATGTGCAAGGCAGCGACGATCCGCGCTGGCTCGGTGTTGATCTCGAAGCACTGCAGTCGCGCGCACCGCTGGAACTCTGGCAGGTGGAGGGTCCCGTCATTCACGGCCGCACCGGCGACGTGCAATGGTCCAGCGGCGAAGGCTGGCTGTTTGCCGCCGTCACGCTGGACGAGGCGGCCCACGGCGGCCCACGCGATACCGCCGCCAGCGCTTATGCGCAACTGTGCGGGTTCGTTGCCTCCCGTCGTGAGCGCCACGTACAGCGCATCTGGAATTACCTGGCCGACATCAACCAGGGCGAAGGCGATACCGAGCGCTACAAGCAGTTCTGCGAAGGTCGCGCGCAAGGCATGGGCAGCTTCTTCGAAGATGGCTTTCCCGCCGCCACGGCCATTGGCCACCATGCGTCGGCAGCGCGCCTGCAGGTGTACCTGCTGGCCTGCGATGAACCCGGTGGCCGCGTGGAAAACCCGCGCCAGGTCAGTGCATGGCGTTATCCGCGCCAGTACGGCCGCATTCCGCCCAGTTTTGCGCGCGCCATGACGCTGCCTGCCGGCGACGCCCTGGCCATCTCAGGCACGGCGGCCGTCGTCGGTCACGCCTCCGCCCACGAAGACGACTTGCCCGCGCAGCTGGACGAAACGCTGGTCAACCTGGAAGCGCTTCTGGCCAGCGCCGGCATGCCGACCGGCTTTGACGCACAGTCTCCCCTGAAGGCGTACGTGCGGCACGCCGCCGACGCTTCTGCCGCACACGATTTCCTGCAGCGCCATCTGCCCGGCGTGCCGCTGCTGCTGCTGCACGGCGATATCTGCCGCAGCGAGCTGCTCGTGGAAATCGACGGCTGGCGTTACGCCTGAGCGGCTGTCAGTTCTGCCAGCCGCGCGGCGACTGGCAGGCCGGAAAAGCCTGACGGAAGCTGCCCACCATGAACTCGGCGAGCGCGGAGCGCCCCGCCGGCAACGCCGCGTAAACCTCGGCCAGCGCGAGGTCACCCTTGCCCGTATCGAGTGCTGCAATCGGCACGCTGCTGAGCACGGCCGCATGGGCCATCAGGCTGCCGGCGCGATAGCGGAACAACGCTGTGCAATCGTCCGGCCGGGACTGCCAGCTCATGACGGGATTGGTTTGTCCCAGGTGAATGGGGACAGCGTCATGGCGTGAGGCGAGTGCTTCGCCCGCACCCGGCAACACGCCCTCGGCGTCACGCAGCAGGCACTCTTCGCAGGCAGGGATGACCGCGTAGGTCACCCAGCCCGATGCCGCTCCATCGGCCGCCACAAAGGTGTAGCGCGCATTGGCATCGACGCCGATGGTGGCACGCTGCACGCGCCAGCCGGCGGGCACCGCCATCCAGCCCGCGATGCTTCCATAGAACCATTGCACGGCTTCTTTCGCCGGCAGTCCGGATGCGGATGGCAGGGCGGGCAACTTGGCCACGTCGGGCCTGGTCCAGTCACCAACGCCGGAATGCACGTCGATCAGCGTGACCGTGGAACCGGCAAAGGTCACCGGACGCAGGGCGTAGTCGGTACCGGGTGCCGATTGGGTTTCGGGCGTGGTGGGCAGCTCGCGGATGTCCGTATCTGCCCGGGAAGGCGGGCACCATCCGATCACCGCTGCCATCGCCACGACCGCCAGAATGCTACGAAACTGAATGCGCATGAGCCGCCCCTGTCACGTGTGCAGGGAGCTTATACGCGAGCAAGCCCGTGGCGCGAGTCGGACGAAAGGTCAGGGGGTGGCAGCCGTCTCCACGCCGTAGGCCGGGTCGATATGGCGGATCACGTCATCGACGTACGCCGCCAGCGTGCCGTCGATATGTCCCCAGCCACGCCGGAGTATCACCTGATCGCGCAGCTGACGTGGCGCCGACAGCGGCGCGCCGGTCTGGGCGTCGTAGACGACGAACGAGGCCGAATAGCCCACCAGGGGCTGATAGGTATTGCCGGCGGAATTGGCGTAAGTCGATGAGACCGAATCCGCGATGTCCGGGCGGTAGGTGATCACCAGGCGATAGGGAACGTCCTGCTCTGCCGAGGGAGACGGCGTGCCCTGCTTGAACAGCGCGTCGCCCGGACTGGTGATGCGCAACGTCGCACGGCGATCATCCGCCCAAGCCTGGAAAGACTTCACCGCATCCGCGCAGTTCGCGGTATGGCTCGTGCAAGCGAGGTAGGCGTGAAAACGCGCCGTTCCATCCGCGGCAAACAGTGGGACGTTCGGGCGATGGGTAGCCGAACCCGCACACCCCTGCAGCAGCAAGGCACCCACCAGCATCATCTTCCCTGCATGACGTTGCATAACCACTCCCTGGTCGTGGGCGCGACGGTCGATGTCGAACACGCCGAATCAAAACGCACATCATCCTGACGGAAACAAACGCGACAAGGCGTGAAGAACCGCAACAGTGAATCAGGGTGCCGGTGCCGGGGTGTAGGCGGGATCGAGTCGCTTGAGGAAGGCGCGCACGTGCGCCTCCAGGTACGGATTGGCGGCACCCTGGGCCTGATCGACCATCTTCTCGTCGTGCATCGACATCGACTTGAGCAGCTTGCCGCTGCTTGCATCGAACACACGGACGTTCGCCACATAACTCACGACGGGCAAGCCGGTGGCACCGCCCTGCAGCGAATTGGACAGCGATGCCATTTCGGGCGCATAGCGCACGGAAACGCGATAGGGCAGCTTCTGCTCTGGTGCCTGCGACGGCGTGCCGTTGGAGAACGCCGCATCGTCGGGCCCTACCTCATGCAGGCTCACATCGCGCGAATCGGCCCAGCGATCGAACATGTGCTCGATGATGGAGCAGTTCACCGTCCTGCTGGTGCACGCCAGGTAGGCATTGAAACGCGGAGCGCCGTCTTCGCCAAACAGCTGCACGCTGGGCGCAGCGTGCAAGGCCTCGCCACTTCCCATCAACGACACGATCAGGACAACAGCCGAGAACTTCCCTGCACGCATGCGATGCTCTCCGTCGGATGGCCGATGGGCGAGACCATAGCGTTCCGGAAGCGAAAAATCACTTCTGCTTGGTGGGACGATGCCAACCGTGCAAGGTCACCTGCTTGGCGCGCGCAATGGTCAGTTCGCCGGCCGGCGCATCCTTGCCAATCACCGAGCCCGCACCGATGGTGGCGTCGGCACCGATGGTCACGGGCGCCACCAGTGCGCTGTTGGAACCGATGAAGGCACGATCACCGATGGTGGTGAGGTGTTTGTTCGCGCCGTCGTAGTTGCAGGTGATGGTGCCCGCACCGATGTTCACGCCACTGCCGACAACGGTGTCGCCAAGGTAAGTGAGGTGATTGGCCTTGCTGCCTTCGCCAATCACCGCCTTCTTGGTTTCGACGAAGTTGCCGACATGCACGCCCGCCGCAAGCTCGGTGCCGGGGCGCAGGCGCGCAAACGGACCGATGGTGCAGGGCCCATGCGTCACCACGCCGTCGAGATCGCAATGCGCCTGTACCACCGTGCCGGCCGCAAGCCGCACATGGCTGAGCCGCGTGAACGGGCCCACGCGCACGTCGTCGCCCAGCACCACGTCGCCTTCAAGAATCACATCGACGTCGATCTCGACATCCATGCCTGCCACCACCTTGCCGCGCACATCGATGCGCAGCGGGTCGGCGATGCGCACGCCGTCCAACGCCAGCGCGGTGGCAGCACGCTTGCGGTATTGCGCCTCCAGCTCCGCCAGCTGCAGCGGATTGTTGGCACCGGCCGCTTCGTATTCGTCATCGCACTCCACGCAGGCCGCGGCGCGATTTTCCTCAGCCGCCATGCCGAAGATGTCGGTGAGGTAGTACTCGCCCTGCACATTGTTGCGATCGAGTTTGGACGTCCATCGCTTGAGCGCCACGGCTTCCGCGGCGACGATGCCGGTGTTGATCAGGTTGACGGCACGCTGCGTGTCATCGGCGTCCTTCTCTTCAACCACCGAGCGCACGAAGCCGTTGCCGTCGCGCAACACGCGCCCGTAGCCAAACGGGTTGGCCACGCGCGTGGCGAGCAGGCTGACCGTGCCTTCGGCGCGAATCAGCTTGGCGAGCGTTTCGGCGCGCGTGAGTGGCACGTCGCCGTACAGCACAAGCACGGTAGCGTCGTCCGGCACATCGAGCAGCGCCTCGCGCACTGCGTGGCCGGTGCCGAGGCGCTGCGATTGAAGCACCCAGCGAAGATCGTCCTGGCCTTCGAACGCCGCCCGCACCTGGTCACCGCAATGGCCGTAGACCACGTGGATCACTTGCGGCTGCAAGGCCCGCGCCGCCTCGAGCACATGCGCCAGCAGGGGACGCCCGGCCAGAGGCATCAGCACCTTGGCCTTCTTCGACTTCATGCGCTTGCCTTCACCAGCGGCGAGAACGATGACGTGCAAGGGAGCTGTCTTGAGCATGGGCGCGGTATCTGTCTTTGATTAGCGGCGGAGGATAACAGCGGTGCCGACGGCGCTGGCGGCCCTGAGGATGTAGACCGTATGGCTATCGCGAGGCACTGGCGTCGGTCACGGGCTTGCCGTCCTTCCAGGTGAAGAGGAACACATAGTCGAGGCTGAAGGGGCGCGCCTCGGTGCTCACTTCGTGCGTATTGCCGTTCGCATCGCTTGCCCACTGACTGATGCGCAGGGGCTCGAATGTCCACTGCATCGCGGCGGCGCGCACAGCGGCGTCGAACTGGCGCGCTTGCGGATCGGCCTGCGCTTCGTCCGGCATGCGTATTTCGGAAACCTTGCCCTGCTCATCGACGATCAACTGCGCTTGCACTTCGTGGGCCGGCAGACGCTGGTCAAGGAGTGCGGGCGGATAGATGGGCGCGGGGTGATGCCATGGCACGGCACCCGTGGAAATCTGACCCAGGGCCAGCTGGTAGTGCGCCATGTCGCCGCTGGGAACGGCTCGGTAGGACGTGTCACCTTCCGTCATCGGGTGCGGCACGCCAGGCGAAGGCGCGCTGGCGCAACCGGCCAACGACAACCCCATGCCGAATGCCAGATACCACCGGCGCGTCACCGGCCCACGACGAAGCCCTGCGTCCATCGGTGCAACCTCCCTGGCGAGTGCGACCCAGCATAAACAAAAACGCCGGCCCAAGGCCGGCGTTTTGCGGATTCACCCAGCAAGTGCGCTCAGTGCTTGAGCGTCTTGCGGAGGCGCTCCAGCGCCTGCAGCTGCGTGATGGCTTCGGCCAGCTTGGCCTGCGCTTCGGCAATCTCAACGGCGTCGGTGCGATTGGCCAGCGCGTCTTCGGCTTCCTGCTTGGCGCGCTGCGCTGCGGCTTCGTCCAGATCGGAAGCACGGGCAGCGGTGTCCGCCAGCACAGTAACGACCTGCGGCTGCACTTCCAGGATGCCGCCGGACACCCAGAACTGCTGACGCTCGCCATTGGCCAGCACCACGTCGACGTGGCCGGGCTTCAGGCGCGTGATCAGCGGCGCGTGGCGGGGCGCAATGCCCAGCTCGCCGAGCTCGCCGGTGGCGACCACGAGCTGCGCGTCGCCGGAGAAGATCTCGGCTTCGGCGCTGACGATGTCGACACGAAGGGTATGACTCATTGGTGTTCTCGCTTTGCTCGAGGTAGGAGGGGCGAGGGGCGAGAGTTGAGGGAAAAACCGGCAACGCCTGAGCGTCGAGCTTTTGCTAATCCCTCGTCCCTGACCCCTCGTCTCTCGAAGATCAGGCCGCCTTCTTGGCGCCCATTTCCTCGGCCTTCTTGATGGCCTCGTCGATGCCGCCGACCATGTAGAACGCCTGCTCCGGCAGGTGGTCCACGTCGCCGTCCACGATCATCTTGAAGCCGCGGATGGTTTCCTTCAGCGGCACGTACTTGCCCGGCGAGCCGGTGAACACTTCGGCCACGTGGAACGGCTGCGAGAAGAAGCGCTCGATCTTGCGGGCGCGCGACACGGCCTGCTTGTCGTCTTCCGACAGTTCGTCCATGCCCAGGATCGCGATGATGTCCTTGAGCTCCTTGTAGCGCTGCAGCGTGCCCTGCACGCGGCGGGCCACGTCATAGTGCTCGGCGCCGACGATGCCCGGATCGAGCTGACGGCTGGTGGAGTCCAGCGGATCCACGGCCGGGTAGATACCCAGCGAGGCGATGTTACGCGACAGCGTGACGGTCGAATCCAAGTGGGCGAACGTGGTGGCCGGCGACGGATCGGTAAGGTCATCCGCGGGCACGTACACGGCCTGGATGGAGGTGATCGAACCGGTCTTGGTCGAGGTGATGCGCTCCTGCAGGACGCCCATTTCCTCGGCCAGCGTCGGCTGGTAACCCACGGCGGACGGCATACGGCCCAGCAGCGCGGACACTTCGGTACCGGCCAGCGTGTAGCGGTAGATGTTGTCCACGAACAGCAGCACGTCCTTGCCCTTGCCGTGCTCGTCCTTCTCGTCGCGGAAGTACTCGGCCATGGTCAGGCCGGTCAGCGCGACGCGCAGACGGTTGCCCGGCGGCTCGTTCATCTGGCCGTACACCATCGCGACCTTGTCGAGAACGTTGGAGTCCTTCATCTCGTGGTAGAAGTCGTTGCCCTCGCGGGTACGCTCGCCCACGCCGGCGAACACGGACAGACCCGAGTGCGCCTTGGCGATGTTGTTGATGAGTTCCATCATGTTCACGGTCTTGCCCACGCCGGCGCCGCCGAACAGGCCGACCTTGCCGCCCTTGGCGAACGGGCACACCAGATCGATGACCTTGATGCCGGTTTCCAGCAGGTCGTTCGAGGTGGCCTGGTCGGCATAGCTCGGGGCTTCGCGATGGATGACCCAGCTGTCTTCGGCGGCGATCGGGCCGGCTTCGTCGATGGGGCTGCCCAGCACGTCCATGATGCGGCCCAGGGTGGCCTTGCCGACCGGCACCTTGATGCCTTCGCCGGTGTTGCGGGCCACGAGGCCACGCTTCAGGCCGTCGGTGGAACCGAGGGCAATCGTACGGACGATGCCGTCACCCAGCACCTGCTGGACTTCCAGCGTGATGTCGGTGCCGTCGATCTTCAGTGCGTCGTAAACCTGCGGCACCTGATCGCGTGCGAACTCCACGTCGATAACCGCGCCGATGATCTGTACAACTTTGCCCTGACTCATGGATGTGCTCCGGATGGATCTTTTAGTGTTTGGGACTACTCGCGCCCTGTGACGGTCGCGTGGTTTTTGTGAATAGTGCGGCCATGGATGGCCGCTTTTTGATCTTCGCGATCAGGGATGATCGCTTTTATACAGCTGCGGCGCCGCCGACGATTTCCGAAATTTCCTGGGTAATCGCGGCCTGACGCGCCTTGTTGTAGATCAGCGTGAGTTCGCCGATCACCTTGTTGGCGTTGTCCGAGGCAGCCTTCATGGCCACCATGCGCGCGGCATGTTCGCTGGCGAGGTTTTCCAGCACGCCCTGGTACACGACCGACTCGATGTAGCGCGCCAGCACGTGCTCAAGCACGGTCGCCGCATCGGGTTCGTAGATGTAATCCCAGTCGTGCTTCTGCTCGAGCTTGAGGCCCGCCACCGGGAAATCCGGCGAGTTCGGCTTGCCTTCGCCGCTGACCATTTCCTCGGCCACGACCGGCAGCGGCAGCAGCGCATGGATCGACGGCTTCTGCGTCATGGTGTTGACGAAGTCGTTGTGCGCCAGGAACACGCGATCGAGCTTGCCGTCGGTGTAGGCGTCCAGCATCACCTTGATCACGCCGACCAGGTCTTCCACCTTCGGCTTCTCACCCAGGTGGGTGGCGCTGCCGATCAGGTTGACGCCCTTGAGGCGACGGAAGAACTGCACGGCCTTCTGGCCGACGGCGACCACGTCGATCTCGGCGCCCTTGTCCTGCCACTCGCGGATGACCGGGAGCAGGCGACGGAACAGGTTCGAGTTCAGGCCACCGCACAGGCCGCGGTCCGTACTGACGACCAGGAAGCCGACGCGCTGTACCTTCTCGCGTTCCTGCAGGAACGGATGGCTGAAATCCGTGCTGGCCTGGGCGACGTGCGCGATCACCTTGCGCATGGCACGCGCATAGGGACGCGAAGCCTTCATCAGATCCTGCGCCTTGCGGATCTTCGAGGCCGAGACCATTTCGAGCGCGCGCGTCACCTTGCGCATGTTCTGCGTGCTCTTGATCTTGGTTTTGATTTCGCGTCCGCTTGCCATTTCTTCTCGCTCGCTATTGCTCGCTTGGTTAGTCGCGCCGTTGGCGCTGTAAGTGGGTAAGTTGCGCCTTGGGCGCTGCAAAGGGTTTGTGGATCAAGAGCAAACGAACTTTACTCCTTGCCACTTACCCTTTGCCCTTTACGCACTTACCAGCTGCCCGTCTTCTTGTACTCGTCGAGCGAGGACTTGAAGGTGGCTTCGATCTCGTTGTTCCAGTCACCGGTGGCGACGATCTTCTTCATCAGCTCGCCGTGGTTCTGGTGCATGAAGGCGTGCAGGCCCTTCTCGAACGGCAGCACCTTGTTGACCGGCAGGTCGTCGAGGTAGCCCTTTTCAGCGGCGTACACGGACAGGGCGAGTTCGGCGATGGACAGCGGCGCGTACTGCGACTGCTTCATCAGCTCGGTCACGCGCTGACCACGGTCCAGCTGGGCGCGGGTGGCCGGATCAAGGTCCGAAGCGAACTGCGCGAACGCAGCCAGCTCGCGAAACTGCGCCAGGGCCAGCTTCACGCCGCCGGACAGCTTCTTCACGATCTTGGTCTGGGCGGCACCACCCACGCGCGACACCGAGATACCGGCGTTCACGGCCGGACGGATACCGGCGTTGAACAGGTCGGTTTCCAGGAAGATCTGGCCGTCGGTGATCGAGATCACGTTGGTCGGCACGAACGCGGACACGTCACCGGCCTGCGTTTCGATGATCGGCAGCGCGGTCAGCGAACCGGTCTTGCCCTTCACTTCGCCATTGGTGAACTTCTCGACGTACTCGGCCGACACGCGAGCTGCGCGCTCGAGCAGACGCGAGTGGAGATAGAACACGTCGCCCGGGTAGGCTTCGCGGCCCGGCGGGCGCTTCAGCAGCAGCGAGATCTGGCGGTAGGCCACGGCCTGCTTGGACAGATCGTCATAGATGATCAGCGCGTCCTGACCGCGGTCGCGGAAGTACTCGCCCATGGCGCAACCCGAGTACGGCGCGATGTACTGCAGCGCGGCCGATTCGGAAGCGGAAGCCACCACCACGATGGTGTTGGCCAGCGCGCCGTTCTCTTCGAGCTTGCGCACCACGTTGGCGATCGACGAGCGCTTCTGGCCGATGGCGACGTAGATGCACTTAATGCCGGAATCTTTCTGGTTGATGATCGCGTCGATGGCCAGAGCGGTCTTGCCGGTCTGGCGGTCGCCGATGATCAGCTCGCGCTGGCCACGGCCGATCGGGATCATCGAGTCGACCGACTTGTAGCCGGTCTGCACAGGCTCATCCACCGACTGGCGCCAGATCACGCCCGGCGCGACCTTTTCGATCGGCGAGCTGGTCTTGGCATTCAGCGGGCCCTTGCCGTCGATCGGGTTGCCCAGCGAATCGACCACGCGACCCAGCAGTTCCGGACCGGTCGGCACTTCGAGGATGCGGCCGGTGGTCTTGGCGGTGTCGCCTTCGCGCAGGTGCTGGTATTCGCCCAGCACCACGGCGCCGACCGAGTCACGCTCGAGGTTCAGCGCCAGGGCGAACGAATTGCCCGGCAGTTCGATCATTTCGCCCTGCATCACGTCGGCCAGGCCGTGGATGCGCACGATGCCGTCGGACACGCTGATGATCGTGCCTTCGTTGCGTGCTTCCGCGCCGAGCTTGAACTGCTCGATGCGAGTCTTGATCAGTTCGCTGATCTCGGACGGGTTCAAGGTGGAGCTGGACATGGGTCGATATCCTGAGATTTGAGTCTTTTTTGAAGAGCCAGCCGCTGGCGGCGGCGCTTCGCGAAACGGACTTCGCTAAATACTTGAGTGCTTACTGCGTCAGCGCGCGGGTCATGCGCGCCAGGCGTCCACGGGCCGAGCCATCGATCACTTCGCTGCCGGTATCGATCACCACGCCGCCAATCAGCGAGGCATCGACCTGGGTTTCCAGTTCGATCTCGCGCTTGAAACGGCGCTTCAGCGATGCCTTCAGCTGTTCGGCCTGGGCGGCGTCCAAGGCGAACGCACTGGTCACCTTGACCAGCAGCTGCGACTCGGACTCACGCTTGTAGGTTTCGTACAGCGCAGCAATTTCCGGCAGCAGCGACACGCGGCGGTGTTCGGCCAGCTCACCCAGGAACTGGGCGAACGGTGCATCGGCGGCCATGCCCTGCGGCAGGTGCAGCGCGACAAGCTGTTCCGGCGACACGCGCGGATCGTTGCCGAAGCCGGCCACGCGCGGGTCCTTCGCCACTTCCGCAGCGAAGGCCAGCGCCTGCGACCACGCGCCAAGCGAGCCGGCCTCGTGGGCCAGCTCGAAGGCAGCGCGTGCATAGGGGCGGGCGAGGGTGATTGCCTGCGCCATGGCTTAGATCTCGGCCACGAGCTGGTCGAGCATCGCCTTGTGGGCGTTGGCGTCGACTTCGCGCTGCACGATCTTCTCGGCACCCTGGACAGCCAGACGGCCAACCCAGCCGCGCAGTTCCTCGCGAGCACGCTGCTGCATGCTGACGATTTCCTCGGCGGCATTCGCCTTCAGGCGATTGGCTTCGGTCACGGCTTCGGCGCGAGCCTTGTCCACGATCTGATTGGCCTGCGCCTGGGCGCGCTCGATGATCTCGTTGGCCTGTTGACGGGCCTGCTTGATCTCGGTGGCGACCTTGGCGTCGGCGTCCTTCAGTTCGGCGCGCGCCTTTTCGGCGGCGGCCAGACCATCGGCAACCTTCTTCTGGCGCTCTTCAATCGCATGATTGAGCTGCGGCCAGATGAACTTGGTGGTGAACCAGACCAGGATGGCAAAAGAGACCATCTGGCCCAGGAAAGTCAGATTGATATTCATGAGCTTTCCAACTAACTCCGGTAACGCGTTAAACCGCCAATCGCCGCAGCGCACATGCGCCGCGGCGACTCATATCGCCGATTAGTGACCGGCGGCAGCCTGCACAGCGGCAAGCAGCGGGTTCGAGAACGCGAACAGCAGCGCCACGGCCAGGCCGATGATGAACGCAGCGTCGATCAGGCCGGCGAGCAGGAACATGCGGCCCTGCAGCAGCGGAACCAGTTCCGGCTGACGAGCGGCGGACTCGAGGAACTTGGAACCCATGATGGCGATGCCCAAGCAAGCGCCGAGCGCGCCGAGGCCAATGATGATGCCGATGGCGATGGCGGTCAGGCCCTGCACATGGGTAAGAAGTTCGGCGACGTTCATGGAATTCTCCTGTGGATCTTTCTAAAGAGTGATAAAGGCAAAGCGGTTTAAAGCGGAACCGGATGGAACAAAAACTCAGTGATGCTCGCGCGCCGTGGCGATGTACACGATGGTGAGCATCATGAAGATGAACGCCTGCAGCAGGATGATCAGGATGTGGAAGATCGCCCACGCCGTATTGAAGATCACGCCCGGCAGGAAGCTGATCCAGCCCGCGAACAGGCCGGCGATCAGCATGAACACCAGCTCGCCACCGTACATGTTGCCGAACAGTCGCATCGCGAGCGACACCGGCTTAGACAGGTATTCCACGACGTTGAGCAGGAAATTGAATGGGACCAGGATGGCCACGACCACCGGGTTGTGCGCATGGAACGGCGCGGTCATCAGTTCCTTGCCGAAGCCCAGGCCACCCTTGGCCTTGATGCCATGGGCCAGCACGATGAAGAACACGGCCAGGGCCAGGCCCACGGTGGTGTTGATATCGGCGGTGGGCACCCAGCGGAAGAAGGTGTGGTGGGCCACTTCGGCGCCGGCGGCGGTCTTCACCGTCCAGCTCGGGGCATCCAGCGGCAGCAGGTCCATCGCGTTCAGGAACGTGACCCACATGAAGATGGACAGCGCCAGCGGCGTCACCGTGCGACGGTCGCCGTGGAAGGTGTCCTTCACCTGGGTGTCGACGAACTCGACAATGATCTCGACGAAGGCCTGACCCTTGGACGGCACGCCCGAGGTCGCCTTGCGGGCCATCAGCCAGAACCACAGGCAGAACGCGGCACCCAGCAGGAAGGCCACGAGGATCGAGTCCACATGGATCTTCATGAATGCGCCATCACCCAGGCTCACCACATTGTGGTGAAGGTGATGCTGGATGTATTCGGTTAGTCCGCCCTGCGGCTCGCTTGCCATGTGTTAGCCCTTGAATCTGAACGCCAGCAGATTTATTGCGTAAGCAGCCACCAGCCCCGTGATGGCAGCTAGTGGCGGTAATTTCCATTGACCCAGGATCGTGATCAACCCTCCGAAGATCACGACCCACTTGAGGACCATACCGGACACCACGTGCCACAGGCTTGTTCCGCCGTCACCCAAACCCCTGAAGGTACGCCACGCCAACAGCGCGGTGCCCAGCGCCACGATGGTGGCGCCTGCAGTGGCTGCCAACGCTTCGCGCGGCCCCTGCATCAGGAAGGTGAGACCCACGATCGCCGCGACGGCAAGCTGCAGCAAGATAATGCGCAGCGCCAGACGACGACCGGAAGCAAGACTGTTGATCACGTGATGTTCCCGCGCGGCTTCGCTCTAGGCGGCACCGAACCAGCTGCGGGCCACGGTCCAATCCCAAAAAGTATATCAGCGAGGCATTTAGAGCGACAAGCCGCACCCGGCGCGACATCTTGTCCAGCCGCCGAACCGTTCACAAAAGAGGGGCGATCGCGAGAACTCGCGAATAGAAAAAGGGCCGGACAAGAGTCCGGCCCTTTGACGCAACTGGGGGGAAGAAGCGCTGCGTCTACAAGCGGTATTACTTGGTGGCGGCAGCCGCAGCCTTCTTGACGGCGGCGACCGGTGCGGCCACGGCGTCGTTGGCGGCCTGCTGCGGTTCCTGCACCAGGGCACCCAGCGATTCGGCGGTCTTCTGCGTCACGGCGATGATTTCCTGGGTGACCGACACGGCGCGCTCGGCGTTCTCGCGGCTCGCGGCGGCAGCCTTTTCCCACAGGACGCGAAGGCCGTCCACGTCGCGGGTTTCGAGTGCGCCACTGATGAAGTCAGCGGCCGCTTCGGACTGCTTTTCCAGCGCGCGGATCTGCAGTTCGGCGATCTGCTCGAAGCCCTTCAGGGCTACCGACTGAGCCTTGAAAGCGCTGTCGGCCAGCTGCTTGGCGTAGGCGAAAACCTGGGCATTCAGTTGCTGCGTCATGACGTGTTCCCTCGACGGGAGTGTGGGTAGTGGCACGTACCCTACCAAGTCATTTTGTGCAATGCAATATATCTTCGCTGAACGAAGATGCGTGTCACAAAAATTTCAAGATTACCAACACATTACATTCAAACGCTTGTTTATTGCGCCGCATCAAAAGCTGTCGCGGCTACAACTGGCGCCCGAGGTGCAGGTTTCGTGCACCACCACCTTGTCCAGCCCCGGCAGGGACGGCTCCAGGCGCTTGAAGATCCAGCGACACAGCATCTCGCTGGTGGGGTTCTCCAGGCCTTCGATCTCGTTGAGATAGTGATGATCCAGCTGGTCGAACAGCGGCGCGAACGCGGCTTTCACGTCGGCAAAATCCATGACCCAACCGAGCTTGGGATCAGGTTCGCCTTCCACGTGGATCTCGATCTGGAAGGAATGGCCGTGCAGCCGTGCGCATTTGTGCCCCGGCGGCACGTTCGGCAGGTGATGGGCGGCTTCGATATGGAAAATTTTGAAGATATGCATGCCCGCCATTCTACCGCCTGAGCCTTTCCGCTTCCGGAAGGCCTTTTCGGGGCGCCAGGAACGGGCCAAAACGCCTCGTTCCAGACGAACGGCATAGACCAAGTACCTACATTCTTTCTGCCACATGGCCAGGCGTCGGGCCACGTCGGCGGTGTTAGCGTCCCGCCGTTGGATGGGAAGGGCGTGCCACTCAGGCGCGGCGCAGGTCATCGTCGGGGACGCGAGACATGAAGGCACCCATCAGGACCAACAATTTCGACCTCATCCGCCTGCTCGCGGCGGCGCAGGTGGTGGCGCACCACGGCATTGATTATCTGGGACTGGATCGCGTCCACGGTTTCGTGGGCCTGCTGGCGCAGGCGATCCGTTTCTTTCCCGGCGTGCCGATCTTCTTTTTCGTCAGTGGATTCCTGATCAGCAAATCGTACGAAAGCAGTCCGAACGTGTTCGAGTACGCGCGCAATCGCGTGTTGCGCATCTATCCGGCATTGATCGTGTGCACGCTGCTCAGCGCAGGCGCCGTCTTTGCGCTGGGTTATCTTCCCCGCCCTGATGCGCCGCTGCCCAAGCTTGCCGCGTGGCTGGTCGCGCAAATGAGCATCGTGCAGTTCTACAACCCGGACTTCATGCGCGGCTTCGGCGTGGGCGTGCTCAACGGCAGCCTGTGGACCATCACGGTAGAGCTGCAGTTCTACGTGGTGACACCTGTCCTTTATGCGGCGCTGGGACTGAAGCACCGGCGCGGCACGCTTCCCTTGCTGATGCTCACACTGGCATTGCTGATACCGAACCTCGCCTACTGGCATGCCGACCCGGAAAACCATCCCGCCACCCTGCTCAAGCTGTTCGGCGTGTCGTTCCTGCCCTGGTATTACATGTTCCTGGTCGGCGTGCTGGCGCAGCGCAACTTCCACCGGCTGCATGCATGGCTCGCAGGCAGGGCGTTGCTGGCCGGAGCCGCCTACGTGGCCGCCACGCTGTTTGCCGTAAGGGTGCTGAGCTGGGGCGCGAGCAATGACATCCACCCCGTGCTTTACATGCTTCTGGTGGCCTTCGTGTTCTCCATCGCCTACACGTGGCCCACGTTGGCGGAGAAGCTGCTGCACCGGCAGGACATCTCCTATGGCGTGTACATCTATCACATGCCCTGCATCAACGTGCTTCTGGTGCTGGGCATGAAGGGCCACCCGTCGGCGCTCGCGCTGACGTATGCGCTGGTACTGCTGGTTGCATCCCTGTCATGGGCGCTGGTGGAACGGCCCTGCCTGTCGATGAAACGCGGCGGCCTGCGTCACGGCATGCAAACCGATGAGCAGCCATCACTGCCGCTGGCGACAAGTGTTACTACGACGGCCGCGCTGACACCGCACAACAAGTGACGGCGCCGAACACGCCACTCAGTCGACACCCGCTCACGAATCGAACCACTCCAGGACAAACCACGCCGACAACGTTTCCCCCGGGGCGAGCACGCGCGCCCGAGCGAGATTCACGGCATCCGGCGGCGCCGTTTGCGGCTCGACGCAGGTGGCATGGGTGGGTTGGTCGTACACCACCCAGTCGTGGCAGTCGGAGGTCAGACGCACGCGCTGCCCTTCGCGGTGGAGAACCACGGGCTTCACATTGACGAAGCAGTCGTCCCACGGTCCCGATGGCGGTGCCGCTGTGGGCAGCGTTGCCATGCCTTCCGCATCACGCGGATAGATGGCCTCCGGATGAAAGTCGAGCCGATCGGGCTTGTGGAACCACGGGTGCCATCCCAGCGTGGCCGGCATCGCATGCTCGCCCGCGGTGACCGACATTTCCATGCGCAGCACATGCCCGCTCACGTGGAAGCGCTGGTGCGCACGGCCGCCGAATGGCCAGCGCGTGTCCACGGGCAGCTCCAGCGACAACTCGACCTCGTGCGGGCCATGCGCATCCACCTGCCATGGCATCGCCAGGCCCACGCCGTGGATGGCGTGTGCACCCAGGTTGACCGGCAGCGCATGCGCATCGCCGTCAAAGACAAACTTGCCGTGCCGGATGCGACCCGCCCACGGCACCATCGGATAGCTACCCCACGCGATCATGGCGCGGTGATCGGCATCGTGACCCACCAGCCACTCCACGCCATCGCAGTGAATCTGCGCCACGCGCCCACCGGCCGAGGGGGCAATGGCGACACTCAGCCCATCACTGCCGATATGCACCAGCTCGCCCGGCGCAAGCGCCGCCTGCGCGCTATCGAACGACATCACGGAACCGTCGCGCTCAGCCGCCATAGGGATCGATCTGCCGGATGCGTCCGTCCGCATCGTAGGTAAGCTCGGTCATCTTGATGGAGCGCAGGTGCGTCACGCCGCCCGACAAAAGCGAGTCGTGATAGAAGAGGAACCACTTGCCTTCGACTTCGCAGATCGAGTGGTGCGTGGTCCAGCCCACCACTTCCGTAAGCATCACGCCTTGATAGGTGAAGGGCCCGTACGGGTTGTCGCTCACCGCGTAACACAACCGATGCGTGTCGCCGGTGGAGTAGGACAGGTAGTACCTGCCCTGGTAAGTGTGCATCCACGGGCCTTCGAAATAGCGTCGATCATGATCGCCGGCCAGCAGCGGCGCGCCGTGTTCGTCGACGATGACGATCTCGCGCGGCGCTTCCGCGAACTGCTTCATGTCGTCGCCGAGGCGGGCGATGCGCGGTCCCAGCGCAGGCTGGTGCGGCAATGGCTCGCGATGACCTTCGTCATACGCGTTGTCGCGGTACTTCTGCAGCTGTCCGCCCCAGATGCCGCCGAAAATCATGTAGAAGCTGCCGCCGTCGCCAAAGACAGCCGGATCGATGGAATAGCTGCCTTCGATGGCTTCGGGCTCCGGTGCGAACGGACCTTCGGGGCTATCGGAAACCGCCACGCCGATCTGGAACAACCCGTTGCTGCGCTTGGCGGGGAAATACAGGTAGTAGCGGCCATCTTTGTTCGCCGCATCAGGCGCCCACATCTGTCGCTCGGCCCACGGCACGTCCTTGACGTGCAATGCCACGCCGCAATCCACGACTTCTGCGCCCGGCTTTTCCATGCGGAAGACGTGGTAGTCCTCCATGCAGAAGTGATCGCCGTTGTCGTTGAATGGCACGCCGCCCTCGATGTCGTGCGAGGGGTAGATGTAGATCTTCCCGTTGAACACATGCGCCGACGGGTCGGCGGTGTAGATGTGCGTTACCAACGGCTGCGAAATGGCCTTGGCGGCCAGCGCCTTCAGATCGGCCGACGTCGTTTCATCCGACATGAGTAGTTCCGTCAAAACGGGTGTTCAGGAAGCCGCAGCGGCCGCGAGTCGTCGTTCGCCCAATTCCTGCTCGATACGCCGTTCCATCGACCGGTCGATGCGATAGAAAAAGAGCAACACCACCGCCAGCAGGAACGGGATGGAGCAGAACACACTCACCGTGAGGCGAATGCCGTTGACCACGCCCGGCGATTGCGATGCCGCTTCGGCGACATAGCCGTAATGGGCAAGAATGCCGGCAACCAGCGCGCCACCCACGCTCAGGCCCACCTTCAAGCCACAAAGCATGGCCGAGAAAATGATGGCCGTCGCACGGCGCCGGTTGCGCCATTCCGAGTAGTCCGCCACGTCGGCGATCATCGCCCACAGCAACGGAATGGTGATGCCGTAGAAAAAGCCATGGAAGATGTAGGACACCACCACGAAGCCGATGGCATCCGGCGAATAGACATAGAACGCCAGCAGGAACAACGTGGAAGCGAACAGTGCACCACCGAACACGTCGCGCTTGCCAAAGCGGTCGGCCAGCTGCTTGGAAAAACCGATGCCGATGATCATGAAGATGATGCCGAGCGCGTTGAACACGCTGAACGCGGACGTCGGCGCATCTTTCGGCCATCGGAACTCGGTGAGGCCCACGCTCGCGAGCACGTGGTTCAGTCCGGCGATGAAGCCGTTGAAGCCCACGCGATCGAGAAACGAAGTCAGCTGCGCATCGTCCAGGTAGTACTTGAAATAATAGATGTACATGCCGCCCTTCAACGCAAGGTTGACGAACAGCAGCACCGTGATGGCCAGCGTGATCTGCCAAGGCCGATTGCGCAGCAGGTCGGTCAGGTCATCGCGAATGCTGGAAGATTGTTCCTTCGCCGGCACGATGCGCTCGCGCGTGGTGAAGAACGTGATCAGGAAGAACACCGTGCCCACGATGGCGAAGATCGTCATGGTGTTGTGGAAACCGCGCGCCTTGTCGCCGTCACCCAGGATGAGCACCAGCGGCAGCAGCAGTACCTGGATGATGAACTGCGCCACCATCACCGCGACGAAGCGATACGACGACAGGCTGTTGCGCTCGGCCATGCTGCCGGTCAGCACGCCGCTCAGCGCCGCATAAGGGAGATTGTTGGCCACATATACCAGCACCAGCAGCGTGTAGGTCGCCATGGCGTAGGTGATCTTGGCCTCGCCGCCCAGGGACGGCGTGCTGAAGGCAAGCAGTGAAAGCACACCGAACGGCACCGACGTCCACAACACCCATGGACGGAACTTGCCCCAGCGCGTGTGCGTGCGATCGGCCACCAGACCCATGATGGGCGTGAACACGAAGGCACCGAGCAGGCCCACCACGAAGATGATGCCGGCGGCGGTGCCTGCGGGAATACGGAATACATCCGTGTAGAAGAACGCCAGGAACGTCACCAGCGTCTGGAAGATCAGGTTGGCCGCGAGGTCACCCAGGCTGTAACCGATCTTCTCGACGACGGAGAGGGTTTGCGAATGGCTGTTCATGCGAATCGATACCACGGCAGGTCATGACCGAAGTGACGCGATACGACCGAGTCGACCCGCCCCACGTCGCGACCCGGCCGGCGAGGGAGGACGCCGGACGGGCCGCGGAAGTTTCGTGCAACGGTTCGTTGATCAGAACGTACCGCGCACGCCCAGCATGATCGTATAACCCGGCGTGTAGTACGAGTACGCCGCGTTGTTGTACGTGATGGTCTGACGGAAGTTGGCCTTGGTCAGGTTGATCGCGTTCAAGGTTACCGTGGGCTTGGAGATCACGTCAGCAAACTGGTAACTCGCCGACAGGTCGAGCTGGCCGCGCGCATCCGTCTTGATCTGCGCAAAGGGCAGGCCGTTCTGGTTGGCGGTGGAGCTGATCTGCGCGGAGTTCCACGTGTACGACAGGCGCACCATCGCACCGTAGTTTTCCCAGTACGCCGTGGCGTTGTACGTGTGTGGGGACACGCCAATCGCCTGCGCCGGAACGCCCGCACCAATGTTCTTCTGCGAGGTGACCGTGTAGTTGGCCTGCACGCCAAGGCCCTTCACCACGAAGTCCAGCGGCTGCACCCAGTTCGCTTCGGCACCCTTGATGAAGAGCGTACCATCGGCATTCACCTGTTGCGTCACCTGTACCTCGGCCTGCGACGGACCACCACGCAGGTTGATCGCCTGCTGCTGCGTGTCGGTGAGCGAGGCAAACGGAATGCCGAGCTGATCGAACGGAATCAGGTTGGTGCCGTTGACGGTAAAACCGTTGATGCGCTTGCCGAACAGGTCCAACGCGAGGTAACCCTCGTTGCCGGTGTACCACTCGCCGCCAAAGTCCAGGTTGGTGGACAGGTACGGTGCCAGCTTCGGATTGCCCTGCGTGGCGATTTCCGCCGCCGGGTCGCTGAAGTTGGTGTTGGGCACCATCGCGCTCGGGTCCGGACGCGTCAGCGAACGGGAAGCGGCGAGGCGCAGGATCACGTCATCGGTGGCGTTGAAGGCCGCGTTGAACGACGGCAGGTAGTAGCCGTACGAATTCTTGAGCGTGATGTACTGCAGCTGCGTGCCGATGGTCGACGGACCGGCAATGGTCTGGTCGGTAGCCGCGTGACGCACGCCGCCGTTGACGCGCAGCTCGTGACCATCCAGATCCCACTTGCCGTTGCCTTCCAGGTACCAGGCCCACGTACGTTCCTCGATGTTGCCCGCATTGGCGCCGCTGGCGGCGGCAGTGGTGAGCGGCGCGGTGGCGTTGAGGTAGTCGTAGTTGGTGTCGGCCATCAGCTGGGCGTAGTTGATGGCAATGAAGCCATCCTTGCCCGGCGTGATGTACTTGCCCCAGCCGTTGGCACCGACGGCAGCGTTCACCGCCGTTGCCCAGGCGGCCGAGTTGTCGTAAGCCTTGATTTCGCGCGTGACGTCGTCGTACGCGATACCCGTACGCAGGTTGTTGCTGTCATCGCCCCACTGCAGATCCCAACGCGTGCCCTTGTTGTCGGTGGTGCGCGTTTCGTTCTGGATGTTGACGCGGTAGTACTGCCAGCCCAGGTTCGGATCGTTGAGATCCACGCTCGGCGTGATGGTGGGATAAGCACCACCGGTGTTGTTGTAGTTGACCGAAATGTTCTGGTTGAGCGGCGTCTGCACATCGATCGACGGCGCGTACTGGCGGTACCAGCTGCGCTGCGTATAAGCCTGGAAATCCACCTTCCAGTCGCCATCGCCCAGCAGCAGCGTGCCGCCCGGATTGATGTTGTAGAACTTGGTGTGCTGGTCGTACGGGCGATCTTCCAGGAAGTACTGCGCATTGGCGAAGTTCGCCTGCGTCACCACGTTGTTCTGGTCGACCTGCATGTCGGTCGGAATCAGCTGGCCGCTGCGACCCACCAGGTTCATGTCCAGGCGATCGAAGTGCTTTTCCTTCTGCGAGAAAAGCGTATCGAGGTAGAAGTGCGCCGCATCACTCGGGCGCCATTCAAACGACGCCATCGCGGACTGGTGATCGTTGGTGCCGTCCGTGTAGGCATCGCGACCCAGGCGCGGAATCAGCGCGTTGGCGATCTGCGACGTGGTCAGGCCCGGGTTGTTCGCGAGCAGCCAGGCGTTGTTGATCACCTGACCCTGCGTGAGACCAAGTCCGGCGTTCGCCGGCACCGTGCCGGGAATGACCCAGCTGCCACCCGCCGGGCTGCAATGGCCCGCCGCCGTGCCGCACTGCGCCGCGGTGAGCTGCGGCGTGGTCCAGCCAACGGTTTCAAAACCCTTGACGTCGTAGTCGCTCCTCGACGCGGTGTAGCCCACCGTGGCGCCGAAGGTGCCTTCCTTGTTGGTCCAGCTGCCGATCAGCGAACCACGCGGCTTGGTGTCCTTGCCGATGGAGTTGTACGAGCCCTGCGCCGAATACGTCAGGTGCGTACCCGGGTTGTCGAACGGGCGCGTGGTGCGCATGTCCACCACACCCGCCACGCCGCCTTCGGTCATGCTGGGCGTGGGCGTCTTGTTGACGGTCAGCTGCGTGAAGAATTCCGTCGGCAGCAGGTCAAGGTCGACTTCGCGATTCTGGTTCTGCGAGTTCAGGCCGCCGGCCGACGCCACGGCAAGCTGGTCGCCGTTGAGCATGATCTTGGTGAAGTCGGTGCCCAGGCCGCGAATCTGCACGTTCACGCCTTCGCCGTCGACGTCGCGCGTGAGCTGCACGCCCGGCACGCGGTTCAGCGATTCGGCGATGTTGGTATCGGGGAACTTGCCGATGTCTTCGGCGTATACCGAGTCGGTGACGTTGGTGGCGTCACGCTTGGCGTCGGTCTGGAACTGGATACTGTTGCGGTAGCTGCCGCTCACGTTCACCGCGCCAAGCGTCTTGCTCTGCTCGGGCGATGCCGGCGACGCAGCGTTGCTGGTGTTGGTGGTGTTCTGGCCATTGGCCGGCGCCGTGGTTTTCTTCGGCGGCTGGGTCTGGTCCTGGGACGGCGTCTGCGATGGCGTGGCCTCCTGTGCCTGCGCGGCTCCCACCGCACCCAGCAAGGCAAGACTCAATGCATGCGACAACACGGTTCTAGCGATACGGGCTTGCACCATACTCCCCTCTCGATTCTGTTGGCGAAATCGCCCCCGAGCACCTGAGCGGCACTCGCCGATTCCTTCATGTGCTGCAAATCGCTGGCCACACACTAGCTCCCCCAGTTGCGGCCCGGGAGAAAAGGTAGCGCTAACAATCAAGACCCGCACGCTGCATGGCAGCATGCCTTTTTAGATCCTGAAAAATGCTTTGAAAGCAGGCTTAAACAGGCTATTTCGGCCATGTGCACATGCACAACGAAACCAAAGTGACTTTCCTGAAAAGCGGTGGCAATAATGGTAGCGCTATCAATTACAGCGCGACGCAAACGGGGACGGGATGGCACGTGCAGATGACACAGGCGACGTGATGTTGCAGGCGAACAGCGCCGACATGCCGCATGCGAGCCATGCGGATGGCACCGCGCTGGCAGCGCTGCCCGGCAAGGTCGGCAACTATCGGTGGCGCATCTGCGCCATGCTTCTAGCAGCCACCACCATCAGCTATATCGACCGCCAGGTGCTCGGCGTTCTGGCGCCTTTCCTGCAGGAAAAAATCGGCTGGACCGAATTGCAGTACAGCAGCATCGTCACCGCGTTCCAGGCGGCGTATGCCATCGGCCTGCTCTGTGCCGGCGCGGTGATCGATCGATTCGGCACGCGCATCGGTTACGCATTGGCGATCGGCTTGTGGAGCGTGGCGGCGATGAGTCATTCGCTGGCCACCGGCGTGCTCAGTTTTGCCGCTGCGCGTTTTGCCTTGGGACTTGGTGAAGCGGGCAACTTTCCGGCGGCCATCAAGGCCGTCGCCGAGTGGTTTCCGCAACGCGAGCGCGCACTCGCCGCCGGCATCTTCAATTCCGGCTCGAATATCGGTGCCATCGTGGCGCCGTTGCTGGTGCCGATTGTTGCGGCGCAATGGGGATGGCAGGCCGCTTTTCTGTGCACCGGGGTGCTGAGCGCCACTTGGCTGGTCGTCTGGCTGCGCACCTACCGCACGCCGGAGGAAGAGCCGCGGCTGTCCCCGCGGGAGCGTGCCTACATCGGCACGGAGCCGATGCGGACCGCATCACGCATGCCGTGGTCCGCACTGCTGCGCCACCGCCAGACATGGGCTTTCGCCGCCGCCAAGTTCATCACCGACCCCATCTGGTGGTTCTTCCTGTTCTGGCTGCCCAAGTTCCTGCATGCCGAATACGGGCTGAGCCTGCTTGAACTGGGCGCGCCGCTGATCACCATCTTTCTGCTCGCCGATGCAGGCAGCATTGCGGGTGGCTGGCTGGCAGGCCGACTGATCAAGCGCGGCATGAGCGTGAATCGCGCGCGCAAGACCACCATGCTGATCTGTGCGCTGCTGGTACTCCCGGTCATGTTCGCGGCCAAGGCGAATCATCTGTGGCTGGCCGTGGCGCTGGTGGGACTGGCGACTGCGGCGCATCAGGGTTGGTCGGCCAATGTCTACACGCTGACGTCCGACCTGTTCCCACGTCACGCCGTGGCATCCGTGGTCGGCATCGGCGGCTTTGCCGGCGCCGTGGGCGGCATGTTGATTTCCACCGTGATCGGCCTGTTGTTGCAGGCCACCGGCAGCTACGTCCCGGTGTTCCTGATGGCAGGCAGCGCGTACGTTCTTGCGTGGATCGTCGTGCAATGCCTGGTGCCACGCATGGAGCCGGCCGTGCTCGAAGCGGTCACTGGCACCGGAGAGGCGTAAGTCATGCGCCTCTTGCCCGCCGTCGCATTGATGCTCGTCGGCGCATTTCTGTCATTGCATGCGCAGGATGCCTCCTTGGCCGCCAACCAGCCTAAGTTCCTGGGCAGCGCCTACAGCGCCAAACAGATGAAGGATTTCGCTGCGTACTGGAACAAGGTCACGCCGGAGAACGCCGGCAAGTGGGGCAGCGTCGAAGCAGTACGCGGCCAGATGAACTGGGCCGCGCTGGATGAGGCTTATCACTTCGCCAGGTCGCACGGTTTCCCGTTCCACATGCACGTGCTGGTCTGGGGACAGCAGCAACCCGCCTGGATACGGAACTTGCCGGCTGCCGAACAACGCCGTGCCATCGAGGCCTGGTTCGACGCCGTCGCCGCGCGCTATCCCGACCTCGACTTTGTCGAAGTGGTGAACGAACCCCTGCATCATCCACCGCGCGGCAAGCGCAAGGATGCCGGCAATTACATCGAGGCGCTCGGCGGCGACGGCGCCACCGGCTGGGACTGGATCATCACGTCCTTCCGTCTTGCGCGTGAGCGCTTTCCGCACGCGCGGCTGCTGATCAACGACTACGACATCACCCACAGCGATGCCAACACGCGACGCTATCGCGACATCATCGCGCTGCTGCAGAAAGAACACCTGGTCGACGGCATCGGCCTGCAGGAGCACGCGTTCGAAACGAAACCCGATGTTCCCATGGCCTCGCACAAGGCCAACCTGGACCTGCTCGCGCAGACAGGGCTGCCGATCTACATCACGGAACTCGATATCGACGGCCCCAGCGACGCGCAACAGCTCGCCGACTACCAGCGCATCTTTCCCGTGTTCTGGAGCCACCCGGACGTGGCCGGCGTCACGCTGTGGGGGTTTCGTCCCGGACTGTGGCGCCAGAAACAGAAGGCCTACCTGATTCGCGCCGACGGCAGCGAACGCCCCGCGTTTGCGTGGCTGACCCAATACGTACGCGACACGCGCGTTACCGCACCATCTCACTCCCTTGCTTCGAACGATCAACCCCGCGCGCCACAACAGACACCCGACACGCCATGACCACGACACCCCATCCCCTGACGCTGCACGACGATCGACTCTTTGCGGCCGACCCCGTGCAGCGCGCCATCGCGCAGCGCTTGTACAGCCACACCCGGCATCTGCCGATCATCAGCCCGCACGGTCACACCGACCCCTCGTGGTTTGCCGGCAACGAAGCGTTCGCCAACGCCACCGAACTGTTGCTGCTGCCCGACCACTACGTGTTCCGCATGCTCTACAGCCAGGGCGTTCCACTGGATGCGCTGGGCATTCCGCGAGCGGATGGTACGCGGGCCGACGTCGATCCGCGGGAAGCCTGGCGCGTATTCGCCAGCCGTTTCCACCTGTTTCGCGGCACGCCGTCGTCGATGTGGCTCAACCACGTGTTCCACGATGTCTTCGGCCTTCGCGTGCGGCTGGACGCGACCACGTCGGATCACTATTTCGACCATATCAACGAAGCCCTTCAAACGCCGGCGTTTCGCCCGCGTGCCTTGTTCGAGCGCTTCAACATCGAACTGATCGCCACGACCGAATCGCCGCTCGATCCACTCGACCACCACGCCGCCATCCGGAGCAGTGGCTGGAAAGGCCGTGTGATCACCGCTTACCGACCCGACGCGGTGGTCGATCCCGAGCACGAGCAGTTTCCGCATGCACTACGCGCATTCGGGGAGATTACGGGTGAGGACGTATACACGTGGGAAGGCTACCTGCGTGCCCATCGACAGCGGCGTGACTACTTCGCGCGCATGGGCGCCACATCGACCGACCACGGCCACCCCACCGCGGCAACGGCCGACCTTTCGCGCATCGATGCACAACGACTGTTCGAGAAGGTCGTGCGTGGGGGTGCCTCCGCAGCGGACGCCGAACTGTTCCGCGCCCAAGTGCTCACCGAAATGGCAGCCATGAGCCTGGACGACGGCCTGGTGATGCAGATCCATCCTGGCTGCTTCCGCAATCACAACCGTGCCTTGTTCGAACGCTTCGGTCGCGACAAGGGCGCGGACATCCCCCTTCGCACCGAATACGTGCACGCCCTGAAACCGCTGCTGGATCGCTTCGGCAACGAACCGAATTTCCAGCTGCTGTTGTTCACCCTTGACGAGAGCACCTACAGCCGCGAACTCGCCCCACTGGCCGGCCACTACCCCGCACTGTTCCTCGGCCCCGCATGGTGGTTCCACGATGCCCCGGAAGGCATGTGGCGCTTTCGCGAACAAACACTAAGCAGCGGCGGGTTCTACAACACGGTGGGCTTCAACGACGACACCCGCGCGTTCCTTTCCATTCCTGCACGGCATGACGTTGCAAGGCGCGTGGATTGCGCCTTCCTCGCCAAACTGGTTTCCGAGCACCGCATGGATGAGGACGAGGCGATGGAGGTGGCGATGGATTTGGCTTATCGGCTGCCGAAGAAGGCGTACAAGCTGTAGTTGGGTTTGAGGATAGGGCGGTGATGTCTACGCCCTCCCTCTTCACCGTAATGATGAGTTGGGCTCGCCGAAACCTCTCCGAGCTCAGCTTTGGCTTTGGCTTTGGCTTTGGCTTTGGCTTTGGCTTTAGTTATTTTGCTCTTCGGGGTCCCCGTATGACAGCGGCGTGCGGGTGAAGGACCAGCCCGCAGGGTGGCTCGCATGGATGCGAGCCAGTTTGTCGTCAGGGCAGGATGCCCTGTCGACAAACCCCGTAACCCGCGCGCGGACCTGGAGGGCTGAAAGCCCGGAAGGCGCGGTCATCCGGGGGGCCCTTTCTTTTGGTTACTTTTCTTTGGGCAAGCAAAGAAAAGTGACCCGGCGATCGGCAGATCGTCGGAAGCCCGCGGCAGGCGGGCCAGGTCGCAAGAGCGCAAAAGAAGAACCAATCATCGTCACGCGACAACCTAACGCGAAGGCGCTGGATCCCGGCCTGCGCCGGGATGACGGTGAGGGGTAGAGACGTCATCGCGAAGATGACGGTGAGGGATAGGAGCCTCGTCGCCAAGATGGTGGAGCGCGATAGAAACGTGCCCGCCAGCACCCACCCCTCACCCCAACCCTCTCCCCGAAGGGGAGAGGGAGCTAAAGCCCTGGCCCCAGATGTTGTCTTCGCAAGCAGCGAAACAAGACATCACCGCGTAATCGCATTCACCCGCACCCGATACATATGAAACCCCTTCGGGTCCATCATCAACTGCCGCCCCTGGTTACTCTGATCGCCATTCAGCCGCCGCAACACGACCCATTCAGAACCATGGCGCTCAACCTCCTCGATGCTGCTGATGCCCGCCACTCGCGCATCCACATCCGGATCGCGCTTCACGTTCACGTACAGCCCGCTACCGATCACATAGAACTCATCCGCACTGGTTTGCAGCACCAGCATGGCGCCGTCGTCCGTCAGCAGCTCCTTCTTTGGCCACGACCGCGCCAGCGTGCCCTCGAACACGTAGCCGCCCAGCGCAACTGCCTGCGTGGGCCGTGGGCTCTGGGCATGCAGCACCAGTGCGCGTGTGCGACCCGCGGCTTGCGCGGAGGGCAGCATGTCGCCCAGTGAACCCAGCAAGCCGTAGACCTGCATGATCAGCGGCTCGGCTTCGTCCTTGGCCGGCATGGGCACGCTGTCGATGTCGAACGGTGAGAACCCGAAGCCCCTCGCTTCGCCATAGGCGTAAAGCGCGTTGTAAGGGGAAGGCTCGAGCCTGGCTTCGGGTACGAAGATGGGATTGCCAAGCGCCTGGTAACGGGTGATCCAATACTGGAATTCCGGCCAGTAGATGTCCGGCGAATAGAAGTCGATGTGCGTCGCCACGGCGCGATACACCTGCTGGAAATACGGGTGAGGTCCACCACTGGGATATTCGCCCGCCCGCTCGAGAAATGCCGGCAGCTGCACGTTCAGGTACATCGGCAAGGCATATTTCGCTTTCCCTGCCGCGGCCACGGCATCGATATAGCCGGCGTAGTGGTATGCCATGAATACCTCGTTGGCCGCGTCGCCGAACACCTCGCTCCACGTGTGTCCCTGCGGATTGAAGTGCGCGGCGAGCTCAGGCGTAAGGCTCGCACGGCCGGCTTGCAGCGTGGCGATGAGCGAGCTGGGCACGTCACCTCGAAACGCCTGATTGGCCGTGTCGGAGCGATCGCGTCGTTCACCGACCACGCCCACTTCGTTCTCCACCTGCACCATCAACACGGTTTGCTGCGCATCTTTCTGCCGCACGTGCTCCATCAATGCGGCGAACGCCCGGCTATCGCTTTTCAGCGTCTCGGCGCCAAAGGTGGAGAGAATCTCCAGCGGCGATCCATCCACCGCTTTTGCCCTCGGGAAGCGAACGGCGTCCGCCTTGACCCAGGCCGGCGCGTATTCGGAAAAGCCGTTCTTCCACGTGCCGAACCACAGCAGCACCAGGTGCTGTTTGTGACTGCGCGCCACATCGATCCAGTGGTCGAGGATGCGGAAATCGAAGCTCCCTTCGGTCGGCTCGATCTGCTCCCACGCCACCGGCATCAGCACGGTATTGACGTGCTGGCTGGCGAGACGCGGCAAGATGGTGTCGGCCTGCGCGGCCGTGCCCGCCGACGAATTGCCAAGTTCGCCAGCAAACATGATGTACGGCTTGCCATCGACCAGCAGCTGGCTGGCGCCGTCTTTCAGCGTGACGCGTGGCAGGTCGGCTGCATGCACGACGGTCGCCAACAGCGCGACAAGTGTGCCGACCAGCAGGCGGGCGTTCTTTCCGTGGGGCATGCGTGGCTCTCTTGCACGTGATCGTCTGGTGGTTTTCATGCGGCGCAGGCGTCGCTCAACGCCCGTTCCACGACATGTGGCGTGCCTTCGCCGAGTACGGCGTAAGCGTGGCGAAGCGCCCCGATGAACCGCGTATCGTCGGACAGGGGCGCGAACACCGCATCCAGCGCCATGAATGCCGCGACGTCGCCGGCAGCATTGCCGGTGCACGCCACGCCGATGGCCGTGAGCACGTCGTTCATAGGGTCAATCAACGCTACGCCGCGCGTCGCCTGACGACGAACAAAGTGCATCCAGGCAGCGATGGGCAGACAAAGTGCATCGATGTTCCGGCCAAGCGCCAGCGATTCACCGATGGTGCTGAGCAGTCGCACGGGAAGCTTCTGCGAGCCATCCCATGCAATCTGCGAAAGGCGATGGCGAATGGATGGATTGCGGAAGCGCTCAAGGATGGCATCGATGTACGGGTTTGCATTCATGCCATCGGGCAAGGCGATGGCCGGTGCGATGTGTGAGCGCATCAGTTGTTCGACGAAACCGCACAGCGCCCCGTTGGCCATGGCGTCGCCCACGCTGTCCAGGTCCATCAGCGAGCCCAGATACGCCAGCGACGAATGCGCGCCGTTCAGTAGCCGCAACTTGGCGCGGTCGTAGCCGGCGATGTCGGTACTCAGGGTGACGCCGACGTGTTCAAGCGGCGGGCGTTCGTTGCAGAAGCGATCCTCCACTACCCACTGCGTGTAGAGCTCGCGCTGGATGGGCCATGCGTCGTCCACGCCGAGTTCGCCACGTACGCGCTCGCGCAGGGCATCGTCGGTGGCCGGTGTAATGCTGTCGACCATGGAACAGGGAAAAGCCACGTGGTCTTCCATCCATGTGGCAAACGTCTTGTCGAGCGAACCGGCGAACTGCAACGCCGCGCGCCGCAAACGATGGCCGTTCGCGGCAAGGTTGTCGCAGCTGAGTACCGTGTAGGGCGCCACGCCCTGCTGCCAGCGTCGATGCAGGCCGGCGACCACGTAACCGATGGCACTGCGCGGCGCGTGCGGCGTGGCCAGGTCATGGACGATATCCGGATGCGACAGATCGAGTCCGTCGCCGGCCAGGCAATAGCCCTTCTCCGTGACCGTGAGCGTGACCAGGCGCACCTGCGGCTCAGCGAGTCGCGATAGCACGAGGGCCGCGTCTTCCTTCGCCCAGAGCAGTTCGCGGATCGAGCCGATGACACGCAAGTGGCTTTCCTGCCCCAGCAGGGCCAGGGCGTAGAGCCCATCCTGCGGTTGCAGCGCATCGCGCACATCGCGGCTGTGCAGGGACACGCCGCAGATCGCCCAGTCAGGATGCTGAGCCAACACGTCGTCCAGATAAACCGCCTGATGAGCACGGTGAAACGCGCCCGCACCGATGTGCACGATGCCGAGGCGAGTCTGCGTGATGTCGTAGGCCGGACGCTGCACCGATGGCGGCAACGCGCCCAGTGTCTGCGCCGAAAGCCGCGCGCCGTGTTGCTGCCTGTCCATCAACGCCTGACCTCGAAACCTTCGTTCCGCAGGAAAGCCTGCATGTCTGCTTCGCGCAGCAGGTTCACATCGCCCGGTACGGAGTGCTTGAGGCACGCGGCGGCAAGGGCGAAATCCAGCGAAGTCTGTTCGGTCATGCCACGCAGGAAACCGTGCAGGAGACCCGCGGCGAAGGCATCGCCACCGCCGATGCGATCGACGATGCCCGTGAGAGCGTGCGCGCCCGTGCTGAACGTATGTTCGCGTGTGGCGAGTTGGGCGCTCAGCTGCTGATCGTCGACGTTGCTGTGGCGGCGATCGGTGGAAGCGAGGTACGCCAAACGGGGAAAGGCCTCAAAGGCCGCGCAGGCGGCTGCGTGGAAACGCGTGCCTGCCGGCGCCTGGGTGAAGTCGCTGCCCAGCGCCAATGCCATGTCGCGATCGTTGCCGAAGACCAGATCAGCCTCGCCCATGATCCGACGCAGCCACGATGGCGCCTGCGGCAGGCGATCGCCCCACAATTTGCTGCGGAAGTTGCCATCGAAAGACACGCGCACGCCCAGTGAACGCGCAGCTTGCGCGGCAGCGATCGCAGTCTCTGCCGTGCCTTCGCACAAGGCGAGATTGATGCCGGACAGGTGCAGCCACTGCGCACCATCGAGCAGCTTCGGCCAGTCGTATGTGCTGGCAGGCGTGCGCGCAAACACCGAATCGGCACGATCATAGATGACCTCGGAAGGGCGATGCATGGCGCCGGGCGGCAGGAAGTACATGCCCATGCGCCCAGCCGAAAAATGCACTGCGGAGGTGTCCACGCCATGCCGACGCAATTCACCCGCACAGGCATATCCGATGGCCTGGTTAGGCAGCGCGCTCACCATCACGCTGTGGTGACCGAGGATGGCAAGCGATGAAGCGACATTGGCTTCCGCGCCGCCAAAACGGGCCTCAAGGCGTGGCGACTGCAGCAACATCTCGGTGCCGGGCGGCGAAAGACGCAGCAGCAGTTCACCGAAGAAGACGACTCGCGAAGGCTGGTTCATCGAAAATCTCCGTCAGTCGCGCACGTCGAAAGATGCGGTGAGTCGAATGTCGGCGCTGGATGCACCCACCTGCACCGCGTAGCGACCCGGGTCCACGGCGTACGCGTGGCGGGTGTCATCGTAATAGCGCAGGTCGTTGCGCGGCGCGATGTCGAAGCTCACGCTTTTTTCTTCACCCGCTTCCAGGCTCACCCGCTGGAAGCCGCGCAGGTCCTTGTTGGAACGCCACGGGCCGTTGTGCGCGGCTCGCACGTAGAGCTGCACCACCTCATCGCCTGCCTGCTTGCCGGTGTTCTTCACTTTCAACGTAACCTTGAGCTGCCCATCGGCACCCACGCTCGACTGATCCAGCTGGATATCCGAGTAGCCGAACGTGGTGTACGAAAGGCCATAGCCGAAGGGATACAGCGGCGTGCCCTTGAAATAGCGATAGGTACGGCCTTCCATGCGGTAGTCGTCGAAAGCGGGGAGCTTCTCGTCCGCCTTGTAGAACGTGACGGGCAAGCGCCCGGAGGGATTGGTATTGCCGAATAGCACATCGGCGACGGCATTGCCGCCCCGCTGGCCGGGATACCACGCGAGCACGATGCCCGGCAGATGTTGTTGAGCCCAATCAACTGCGAGTGCGGAACCGGAGGTGAGCACCAGGACTACCGGCTTGCCCGTGCGACGAAGGGCTTCCAGCAGCTTTTCCTGTGTGGCAGGCAGGCGCAGGTCGGTACGGTCGCCACCGGCAAACCCGGGGTAGTTCACCTTCATTTCTTCGCCTTCGATATCGCTGTTCAAGCCGCCGACAAAGACGATGGCATCGGCATGTCTTGCCGCATCCATGGCTTCCTCGAACGGCGGCTTGGCGCCCGGCATGCGCCAGGCGAGGCGCACATCGGCGTTGTGGTCGGCCTTGGTGTAATCGAGGCGGATGTCGTACGCCTTGCCGTCTTGCAGATCCAGCGGCACGCTGGTGGCATGTGCAGCGTTGTCTGCACTCCACGCATCGAGCACGAGTTTCCCATCGACATACAGGCGATAGCCTTGCGACGCGGCCGCGCTCAGCTCGTAGCGACCGCTCTTGGGCGGCACCAGCTGGCCGCTCCAGCGCGCGCTGAAGTGGGTGGCATCCAGCGCCTGGTCGGCAGGCAATTCGCCGCGTGTGATGAGATCGTCGGTGGGCGCGCTGTGATCCCAGCGAAAACCCACTTTGCTGTCCACGCGCGTCATCACGGGAGTCGTGGAAAAATCCCCGCCGCGGAAATACTCGCCCTTGAGTCCATGCTCGGATGAATCCGCCGATGGACGCAGGTACGCCGCGTCAATCAGTGGAAATCCGCTTTGATCGTCGAAGCCTTCCACCAGCGTGGCGCCCTTGGCATAGACCACTTCCGTCTGCGGTACCGCGGCGCGAATGCCCTGCAGGATGGTCACCGGCGCAGTCGGCGTGCCGTGGTAGTTGCCCAGCAACGCCGTTACGTCATCTGCCGTGGGGCCGATCACCGCGATGCGACGCAAGCTGGATTTAAGCGGCAGTACGCCGTCGTTCTTGAGCAACACGATGGATTCGTCCGCCGCGCGCCGCGCCAACGCATCGTGCTCGGGAGACTGGTTCACCGAGTAGGGAATCTGCGCCCAGCGCACGCGCTCCGGCGGATCGAACATGCCGAGGCGGAAGCGCGCGAGCATCAGGCGCGTCAGTGATGCATCGATCTCCGCTTCGCTGATCAGCCCCTGTTTCACGGCTTGGGTGAGCGCCGCGTAGGTGTGGCCGCAGTTGAGATCGTCGCCTTTCTTCACGGCCAGCGCCGCGGCTTGTTCGGCCGTGGGCACGATCTGGTGATGAAGGAAGATGTCTTCCACGGCATCGCAATCGGACACCACGTAGCCGGTGAAGCCCCAGTCCTTGCGCAGCACGTCCTGCAACAGCAACTGGCTGGCCGATGCCGATTCGCCGTTGACGCGGTTGTACGCGCCCATCACGGCATCGACTTTGCCTTCCTGCACCAGGGCCTGGAAGGCCGGCAGGTAGGTTTCATACAGGTCCCGCTCTTCCGGATGCACATCGAAACGATGGCGTTCCGACTCGGGCCCGCTATGCACCGCGAAATGCTTGGCGGTGGCATCGAGCTTGCGGTAAGTCGGGTCGTCGCCCTGCAGGCCGCGCACGAAGGTGACGCCCATGCGCGAGGTAAGGAAGGGATCTTCGCCGTACGTTTCCTGGCCGCGGCCCCAGCGCGGGTCGCGGAAGATGTTGATGTTGGGCGACCAGAACGTGAGCCCCTGGTAGCGCGCGTGCATGTCGCGGCGCAGGAACTCTTGATGCTTGGCGCGCGCCTCGTCGCTGATGGCATCCGCCACCTGCGCCATCAACGAGGTGTCGAACGTGGCTGCCATGCCGATGGCCTGCGGAAACACCGTGGCCTCGCCCGCGCGCGCGACGCCGTGCAATGCCTCGTTCCACCAGTCGTACGCGGGCACGCCAAGACGTGGAATGGCCGGCGCGGCATTCATCATCTGCGCGACTTTCTCTTCCAGCGTCATGCGAGCGACGAGATCGGCGGCACGATCCTCGAAGCTCCGGTTGAGGTCGAGATACACCGGTGTCTCCGGCGTCTTTGCGTTGCCGGCGCCTGTGCTCGCTGCCACAGCCATGCAGGGCAAACCTGCAGCCAGCAGTGCCACTGCGATCACCGTGCGGAGCATGCCGCGTCCTGTTGGCTTCGTTCCCATCGACATCCCCTTGCTCCGTCCTTTACCCGTGGCCCAGACGACGGGCATAAGGCCCCAGCGTTGTGCCGATGAATCCGCCGGCCACATCGGTGCTAAGCACCGTGCCGTCCGCGTGTTGTTCCAGCCACTTCCACCCGTCGCCCGCGTTGTATGCGAAGCCGTAGACGCCACCGTTGCCGGTGATTTTCAGTGCCAAGGTGTGGACGCCCGGCGGCAACGCGGCCGTGGCGACCACGGCCACTTCATCGCCGCGATGGCGGCGCAACGTGAGCAGCAGGCTTTTTCCCTTCCGCTGCACGCCGAACGCATACCAGTAGCGCTCGTTCTGGAACGCGGCGATGCCGGCTTCAACACCGGTTTCCGTCGGCACTTCCAGCGACGTGCTCGCTTCGAATACGAGGTGTTGCTGCCGTCGCGCGAGGAACGACGGGTTGTCGCGGGTGTCCAGGTCCAACGGGAGCGGATGGATCGCGAGCTTCCCCGGGTGCGATGCCAGATCTGCCCAAGACTGCGCGGGCGCGCGCATGAACATCCACGCCGAGTCCAGGGTTGGCTTGTCGAAGTCGTCGTGCCAATGGAAGTTGCCGCTGATCGGCGCCTGCGCCTGGTTGCGCTGCATGAAGGAAGGACCCGCGGCAACGCGCGGAATCGCCTGCTCTTTCGGCAGAATGATCGGCCAGTCGTTCTTCCACGTGACGGGCAAAAGGTAGGTTTCGCGACCCGTGTTGTAGTGCGTGCCATCGTACGCGCGACTGGCCAGGAACACCGCCCACCAGCTGCCGTCGGCGGCTTCCACCAGATCCGCATGACCGGCATTGATTATTGGCTCCGCCCGGTCGTCGGGCAGGTCGCGCTGGGTAAGGATGGGGGTGCCTTCATAGGCGACATACGGGCCCCACACCGAACGGCTGCGCAACACCACTTCGGAATGCTGCGGACCCGTGCCGCCTTCCGCGCACATCAGGTAGTACCAGCCGTTGCGCTTGTACAGGTGCGGCCCTTCGATCCAGATCGGCTTCTTCGCGATGTCGGTGCCGCCGTTGAGGATCACCTTGCGTGCGCCCAGCATCTTTCCCGCGGTGACATCGATCTGCTGCAACCAGATGGCACGGTGACCTTCGTACAACGGCTCGCCTTCCGGTGCACCGTTGTTGAGCAGATAGGCCTTGCCATCGTCATCGAAGAACAAGGATGGATCGATGCCATCGACATCGCGCAACCACATGGGATTGGACCACGGGCCCGCGGCATGTTTTGCCGTGGCGATGAAATTGCCGCCGCCATCCACCACGGTGTTGACCACGTAAAAGGTGCCATCGTGATACGCGATGGCGGGTGCAAATACGCCGCGCGAGGCGCCCAATCCATCGAGCTTCACTTCACCGGGACGATCGAGCACATGGCCGATGGTCTGCCAGTGCACCAGGTCGCGACTTTCGGCAACGGGAATACCGGGGAAATAGCCGAAGCTGGAATTCACCAGATAGAACATGTCACCCGCGCGCACCACGCTGGGGTCGGGATAGAAACCGGCCAGCACGGGGTTGCGGTAGTGATCCGGCGGCAGCGGCTGCTCGAAGGCCGGGTCGTGGCCTTCGTAGTCGAAAGCATCGAACAGCACGGCATCCTGGGCATGCGCTTGCGTGCCGGCAACGGCAAGCAAACACAGCCACAGGACGCACAGCCGCCGGAGCAACGTCATCACCAATCCCACATCGAGCCATCTTCCAGGCGCGCGATGGGCAGCTGCTTGGGCGAATAAGGGAAGCGAGCGGCGAGTTTTTCGTCGATGGTGACGCCGTGGCCCGCCGTCTCGCCGCAGTGCAGGCGACCGGCGCGGAACTCGTAGTCGTGCGGGAATACTTCGTTGGTTTCGTCGGCATGGAACATGTATTCCTGGATACCGAAGTTGGGCACCCACGTATCGAAGTGCAACGCTGCACCCATGCATACGGGCGAAAGATCCGTCGCGCCGTGGAATCCCGTGCGCACCTGATGCAGCCCGGCGAAGTCAGCGAGGCGACGCAGATGGGTAATGCCGCCGCCGTGCACGATGGTGGTGCGGATGTAGTCGATCAGCTGGTTTTCGATGAGGTGCTTGCAGTCCCAGATCGAATTGAACACTTCGCCCACGGCCAGCGGCGTCACCGAGTGCTGGCGGATCAGCTCGAACGATTTCTGGTTTTCGGCCGGCGTGGCGTCTTCCAGCCAGAACAGGCGGTACGGCTCCACGCTGCGTGCCAGGCGCGCGGCCTCGATGGGCGTAAGGCGGTGATGCACGTCGTGCAGCAATTCCACTTCGTTGCCGTGATCGGCGCGCAAGCGTTCAAACAATTGCGGCACGATCTCCAGGTAGCGCGGCGTGGACCACACCGTTTCCGTGGGCAGTTCGCTTTCCGCCGGCTCGTAGGGCTTGCCGCCCACGGAAATACCATAGGCTTTCTTCACGCCGGGCACGCCGCACTGCGCGCGAATGGCAAGGAAACCCATCTCGCGGAAGCGGCCGACTTCTTCGCTGGCTTCGCTGATGTCGCGACCATTGGCATGGCCATACACCAGCGCGCCTTCGCGCGAGCGGCCGCCCAGCAACTGATAGATCGGCTGGTTGGAAAACTTGCCCAGGATGTCCCACAGCGCCACGTCGACGGCGGCGATGGCGGTCATCGTCACCGGGCCGCGACGCCAGTACGCACCGCGGTAGAAGAACTGCCAGATATCTTCGATACGACCCGCATCGCGGCCGATCAGGTTCGGCACCACGTGATCCTGCAGGTACGACGCCACGGCCAGTTCGCGACCGTTGAGCGTGGCATCACCCAGGCCGGTGACGCCCGAGCGCGTGGTGATCTTCAGCGTGACGAAATTGCGGCCGGGGCAGGTGACGATGACCTTGGCGTCGACAATTTCGCGATCACGGGCGGAAGCATGGGAAGCAACGGCGGTGGTGCTCATGGATGGCTGTCCTGGGAAGCGCGGTTTGACGTGAGGGGCAGTTCAAAGGGGCCGGCGGGCAGTCCCGAGTGGTCGTAGAGCGTGCACACCGGACTGTCAGCCCAGCAGTAGCGCACGCGGGTGATATCTGCGCCGGCCATGGCTGCACGCAGCATCACCGTGTCGCCATGCACGTCCGCATCGGCGTAGTGGCAGGTACCGGCCTGTGCGCCGCAGAGTTCGAAGCCCACGGGATGATCCGCGCCGTAGACAACGAGCCCGTCGGTGACATCACTGAAGCGCACGCTCACGGCGTCGTCCTGGCGTTGCGCAGCTACCGGCACGGGGCCAGAGGGCGGAAGGTTCTTTTCGCCATAGATCACATGGCGCGCGGCGCGCGCGAGGCGGCGACCCAGCTCCTGCTTGTTGGCCGGATGAATGTCGGTGCGCTCGCCAATATCCACGGCAACCGCCAGGCCCGAATTCGCATCGCCGGCAGCGGCCAGGCGCTGCGCTTCGCGAATGCCGGCCGTGCCACTTTCGGTGGGATGCGTGGGCGCCGCACCGTAGCCGGCCAGCTGCACGATCAGCATCGGCAACTTCGCTCCAAACCGTTCGCGGAAATCGGTGCGCAACGCTTCCAGCAGTGCCTGGTAGTGCGCCGGATCGCTGGTGTTGGACTCGCCCTGGTACCAGAGCGCACCGCGGAAGGTGAAATCGGCGAGCGGTGCGATCATGCCGTTGTAGATGGTGGAAAGGCCTTGCGTGGATTGCCACGGCACGCTGGGCGGCGGGCCATAGCTCGACGGCACCGCGCGGTACTGCCAGTGATCGGCCAGCGATACGTTGCTGCCGCCGGCCAGATGCAAGGCGCGCTGCGACGCATCGCCGTAAAGGCCGCCGTCGCGATACGTATTGAGCACGTTGATGGCGATGAGGTTGTCGCCCTCATGCAACGTTCCCGGGGCAATGGCGTAAGAACGCGGATCGCCACCATAAGTAGTGCCCACCCAGCGTCCGTTCACCCAGGTCTGGTCGGCTTCGTTCACCGTGCTCAGTTGCAACGTGGCCGCCTGCGCTGCCTGCGCAGAGGTGAGCTTCACCACGGTGCGATACCACACGGTGCCCGTGAAATTGGCCAGTTCCGGCTTGCCCCAGCGCTGCCACGCTCCCTTGTCCAGCGGCGCGGTCTGCCAGCCTTCCTGCGTGACATGCGCAGGATTCCACGGCTCATCGTTCGCGGTGACGCCGGGACGCGAATGCCACCATGCACGCCACTGCGTGTCCCACTGCTCGCCGGCCTTCTGGCGATCCATGGCGTACAACGCAAGCAGGTCGAGCGGTGCATCGTAGCCACCAACCTTGCGCAGCGCCTGTGCACTCATCCACGGCTGGATGCGCGAGCCACCCCAGGCGGATACAACCAGACCCATCGGCACGTCCTGGGTCTTCTGCAATTCACGCGCGAAGAAATAACAGGCCGCCGAAAACTCCGGCACGTTCTCGGGCGTGGTCTTCAGCCAGCGATCCGTGGCGGGAATGCTGTCCAGCGGTGTCACGCTGCTGACGTTGTCGACGGTGAGCATGCGGATGCGGTCGTTCGACGCGTTCTGCACTTCCGCGCGTGCATCGAGCGAGCGCTTCACCTGCAGCACCATGTTGGACTGGCCCGTGCACAGCCAGACGTCGCCCACCAGCACGTCGTTGATGGTTTGCGATGCGCCGCTCCTGGTCGTCGCCGTCAACACATAAGGGCCGCCGGCATGCACGGCAGGCAGCGAGATTTCCCAGCGTCCGCTGGTGTCTGCCTTTGCGCTGGCCTTCTTGCCCGCGAACGTCACCGTGACCTGGTCACCCGCTTTCGCATGACCCCACACGTGATTGGGCTGGTCACGCTGCAGGATGGCGTGATCCTGGAACAGCGGGTTGAGCAGCGGCGCAGCAGCATCCGCCGCGCGCGCGGCGAAGGAGCCGACACAGCACAGCGCCAGCAATGACGCCGTGGAAACCTTCCGCATGATCTGGTCAATCTTCATTGATAGCCCGGGACATAGGGGAACGTGAGGGATTGGTAGTAGCTGAGCGGATGCGCCGGCGGCTGGTAGCCCGCGGGCAGCGGCAATCCATTGAGACTCTGGAAATAGGCGATGGATGCGTCGCGCCACCACTGCGCCTCGTCCTGCTGGATGGCGAGGAAGGCAGACGCCTTGCGATAGCGTTCCGCATCGATCACGCCATCGAGGCGCGACCATGTCGCCCGCATCGTCGCCACATCGTTCACGCCGGTCGTGTAGTGGTCGACCAGCGCATCCCACAGCGTCCGGCCGGATGCCATGCGCCAGGTCCACGGCAAGTGGTGGAACCAGAGCAGGAAGGCTTCCGGCGTGCGGTGCGCATCGTTGAACTCGGCGGCCACAGGCGGTGCGTACTGCGCCGCTGCGTTGCTGCCCGTGCTGCCGCGGTCAAAACCGATGCCGTCGTGATCGGCGCGGTGGTAATACACCGGCGTCCAGTCCGCGCGCGGGCCGCTGGCGTCCCACGGTTCCGGCCCGTAGTGGTGGCCGTGACCCATCAGGTGATGCAGGCCGAGTGGCGTCATGTAGTCCACCACCGCTTCGCGCGAGAGCATCATCATGTCGACGACGGAAGCGACGAAGGCGCTGTCGTTGCTGAAAGTCATGCGCACCCAGTCATTCGCGATGTCACGCGATGATGCATCGGGATTCCAGGCAAGACGTCCGTACGCGTACCAGTTCGCCTGGTTGAAATCCGATCCGGTCCAGTCACGATCCGCGCCAATGTTCGCCACGCCCGCGATACCGGTGAGCGTGTGGTGGTCGAGCTGGCCGTCGACGACCTTCGCCACCGTCGAGCCCTTGCCCTGCGCCATGGTGTCGGCGCGCAGCACTTCCTCGAACAGCGGACCGAGATACACCAGGTGCGTGGCAAAGCCGAGATATTCCTTGGTGACCTGGAATTCCATCATCAACGGCGTTTTCGGCATGGCGCCGAACAACGGGTTGAACGGTTCGCGCGGCTGGAAATCGATGGGGCCGTTCTTCACCTGCAGCAGCACGTTCGCGCGGAACTTGCCATCCAGCGGCTTGAACTCGGTGTACGCCTGCTTGGCACGATCGTCGGTGTTGTCCTGCGAGTAGACGAACGCGCGCCACATCACCACGCCACCATGCGGCGCCAGCGCATCGGCCAGCATGTTGGCGCCGTCGGCGTGCGTGCGATGGTAATCCTGCGGGCCAGGCTGGCCTGCGGAATTGGCCTTGACCAGGAAGCCGCCGAAATCGGGAATGAGCGCGTAGATCTCGTTGGCTTTCTCATGCCACCAACGCTGCACCTGCGGGTCCAATGGATCGGCGGTTTTCAATCCGCCGATCTCGATGGGCGCACTGAACTTCACGCTGAGGTAGACACGAATGCCGTAGGGACGAAACACGCCCGCCAGCGCCTTCACCTTCTGCAGGTACAACGGCGTGAGCACCGCTGCCTGCGCGTTGACGTTGTTGAGTACGGTGCCGTTGATGCCGATGGACGCGTTGGCGCGCGCGTAATCGGTGTAGCGCGGGTCGAGCCAGCCAGGCAACTTCTGCCAGTTCCAAAGCGAATTACCGGCGTAGCCGCGCTCCACGTGGCCGTTGAGGTTGTCCCAATGGTCGAGCACGCGCAGCTGAAGCTTGGGCGTTTCGCGTACGTCGACATGGTCGAGCGGTTGCTGCGTCTGCATGAGGCGAAGCAGGTGGAACGCGCCGTAAAGCGCGCCGACATCGCTATCGGCCGCAACCACCGTCACCGCATGGCCGTCGACGGCGGTGGTGCGGATCAGATAACCGTCCTTGCCCAAGGCTTTGGTATCGAGCTTCAGGCGAGCCACGACGGGGGATGAGGCGGGCGTTCCCACCACGATGGCGCCATCGCTGTCGACCGAATCGCGCAGGGGCGTTGTCCGGCCCATGAGCCCATCCAGGCCGCGTTGAAGCTCCTGGCGGGTCACCTGCTGCGTGGGCATGGACGTGGGCGCGACAAGCTCCGTGGCATGCGAACGGTAGCCGTGCACCACGGCAGTCGGCAGCGTGTGGTAACGGAGCCACAGGTCATAGCCATCTTCGGCGCGGGCCGCGCCTGGACCCAGCAAGCCGCACAACATCAGCAGGCAGGCAGGAAGCACGACGCCCCATCGCGCGCGCCGGCCGAGGGCAGCAGCCCTTGTGACGCGCTTCCCGGCGCCCGATGTTAGAAAAACAGTTAACGCTAACATATGCGAACATGTGTCCATATCTGAGCCAGAATCACAGTCGAAATGACCCCGCGGCCAGCATGGCACGGGCTCTGCGGAATCGACCGCGCGAGGGGGAACGGCAATGAAGAAGACAGGGAAGAAATCGGTCCGCCGCAAGGGCGGTTCGGTCACCATCGACGACGTGGCCGCGCTCGCCAAGGTATCGCCCATGACGGTATCGCGCGTGGTCAACGGACACAGCAAGGTCCGCGATGCGACGCGTGAACGCGTAATGGAAGCGGTGCGCGAGCTGGGCTACATCCCCAACCTTGCCGCCAGCTCGCTCGCTGCCGCGCAGGACGCGCGCATTGCACTGATCTACACCAACCCGTCGGCCGCCTATCTGCGCGAGCTGTTGCTGGGCGCGCTGCGCGGCGCCGCGCGCACGGCCGCGCAGCTGGTGATCGAGGACTGGGACGAGCTCGACGCCAACGGCGACCGCAAGGCCGCGCGTGCGCTGGCCCGCAGCGTGGCCGGCGTCATCCTGCCGCCGCCGCTGTGCGAGTCCAAGGTGGTGATCGAGGAACTGGTGGAAGCGGGCGTGCCGGTGGTGGCGATTGCCTCGGGTCGATTCAATCACGACATTTCCAGCGTGCGCATCGACGACTTCCTCGCCAGCAAGGAAGTCACCGAACACCTGATCCGCATGGGCCACACACGCATCGCCTTCGTGAAGGGCCATCCCAACCAGACGGCCAGCGCGCGGCGATTCGAGGGTTACCAGGCTGCGCTCAAGGAGGCCGGCATCGCCCCGGATGCAGCGCTGGTGCAGCAGGGTTACTTCACCTACCGCTCCGGACTGGACGCGGTGGAGAAGCTGCTGTCGCTGAAGCAGCCGCCCACGGCCATCTTCGCCAGCAACGACGACATGGCCTCGGCTGCGGTGTCCGTGGCGCATCGCCGCGGCCTTGAAGTGCCGCGCGACATTTCCATCGTGGGCTTCGACGATACGTCCGCCGCCACCACCGTGTGGCCGGAGATCAGCACCGTGCGCCAGCCGATCGCCAGCATGGCCGATTCGGCCGTCGACATCCTGCAGCGCACGATCCGCCGCAAGGACACGGAGACCAAGGTGGTCGTCGACCATGTCGTGGCGCATCAGCTGGTACAGCGCGACTCCGTCGCGCCGCCCGTCGCCACGGGCCGCAAGCGCGGTTGAGGCAACACCACGCCGCCCACATCCCGGACATTGGGGTGCCGCAGCGATCCTGTCCGACGCCAGCTTCAAGTCTTCCCCACCGTCATTCCCGCGAAGGCGGGAATCCGGCGCCTTTGGAGCGTCACCGAAGGGTGGAAGAAACCCGCTTCCCGCGCCCGACCCTTTTTCGGGGCCCGCGAAAATGACGGCGAAGCGGCGTCTGGACACGGGACCAACCTGCGCGCGCACGCCTCAGCCCTCCATCTGTTCCAGTTCCTTGCCGCGTGTTTCGTGCACGCACTTGAGCACGAACACGATCGACAGCGCGGCGACCGCAGCGTAGAGCCCATAGGCGCCAGCAAGACCAATGCTGGTAAGCAGCACCGGGAACGTCACGGTGATCAGGAAGTTGGACGTCCATTGCGCGGCGCCAGCCACGGCAAGACCCGAACCGCGGATCTGGTTGGGAAACATTTCGCCCAGCATGACCCACATCACCGGGCCCCACGACATGTTGAAGAACGCGACGTAGGCGTTGGCGGCGACCAGCGCCAGCGTGCCCATCGCGGGCGGCAGGCTCAACTTGCCACTGGCGTCGAGACCTGCATGCGAGAAGGCCCAGGTGACGAGTGCGAGCGTGACGGCCATGCCCACCGAACCGACCCACAGCAGCGGCTTTCGACCCACCTTGTCGATCAGCATCACGGCCACCAGGCACGCCGCGATGCTGAGCGCACCGGAGAACACGTTGATGAGCAGTGCATCGGCTTCCGAGAAGCCTACGGCTTGCCACAACACGGCGCCGTAATAGAACACCACGTTGATGCCCACAAGCTGCTGGAACGTGGCCAGGCCAATGCCGACCCACACGATGGGGCGCACGCGACCGCTCGCTTTGTCGAGCAGGTCCGAAAGGCGTGGGCGATGACGATCCTGTGCCAGCGACGCGCCGATGTCTGCCAGCTTGGCGCGCGCCTCGCTTTCACCGTAAAGACGCGTGAGCACGGCGGATGCTTCCACATCCCGCTTGCGTACCACGAGAAAGCGCGGGCTTTCGGGAATGAAAAGCAGCGACACGAAGAACAGCGATGAAGGCAGCGCCTGCATCCAGAACATCCAGCGCCACGCATCCTGGCCGAGCCACAACGTGCCGGTAGACGAGCCCGCCGCACGCGCCAGCAGAAAATTGCTGAGGAACGCCGTGAACAAGCCGCTGATGATGGCGATCTGCTGCACGGTAGCCAGTCGACCGCGATAGCGCGCGGGCGCGACTTCCGCGATATAGGCCGGCGCGATCACGCTTGCCGCACCCACGGCAAAACCACCCGTGATGCGCGCAAAGATGAAGAAGGCGGATGACGCTGCAGCACCCGCTCCCAGCGCCGAGAGGAGAAACAGCAGCGACGAAATGATGAGGACGGAACGGCGCCCCCAATAGTCGGACACGCGACCCGCGAAGAACGCACCGAGCGCGCAGCCAAGCAGCATGGACGCCACTTCGAAGCCCACGCCGGTGGAACTGGAATGGAAGGTTTGCTTCAGGCCATCGACGGTGCCGTTGATGACGCCGCTGTCGAAACCGAACAGGAAGCCACCCAGCGTGGCCACGCAGCTGATCTGGACGATGAGTCGGGTGTTTTCCGCGTGCTTCGTGCCAACCGCGCTATCAAGCAGAACGCTGTTCATGCCGTCGATGTCTCATGTCGTTTTTTCTCCCCAGATCAACAAGGCATCGTCCCCGGATGCCTTGCCAACCACCCAGAGCCCGCTCAAGGTCTTGCCAGGAAGCTCATTCCCTTCACCGTCATTCCTGCGAAAGCAGAAATCCAGTGACGTTCTCCTTTGGCACGAGCTTGGAGTCGCTGGATCCCTGCTATCGCAGGGATGACGAGCAAAAAGCCTTGCCTTGGGCATCTTCCTGGCGCACTTGAACCAAGGCCCAGATCGCGCGCGGACCTGCCGCGCCCGACGACATCAACGCACGAGGTACTGATTGATCAGGTTCTCGTAGCGCTCCTGCTTGCCGCTGGTCTTGGCCGGCTCGCCGCCCTTGGCCGCCAGGTCACGCAGGTCGGCAAGACCGAACTTGCCCTGCTCGAAGTCGTGACCGGCACCGCTGTCGAAGCTGGCGTAGCGCTGCTTGCGCCACTGCTCCAGCGGCGACTGCGTGAGCAACGCGTGCGCCACTTCCAGGCCGCGCGCGAATGCGTCCATGCCGCCGATGTGGGCCATGAAGATATCGTCCGCGTCCGTCGACTCGCGGCGCACCTTGGCGTCGAAGTTGAGGCCACCCGGCGCAAGACCACCCTGGCGCAGCACGACCAGCATGGCGCCCACGGTGTCGTACAGATCGCTCGGGAACTGGTCGGTATCCCAGCCGTTCTGCGCGTTGCCGCGGTTGGCATCGATGCTGCCAAGCAGGCCGTGATCCGAGGCCACCTGCAGGTCATGCTCGAAGGTGTGACCCGAAAGCGTAGCGTGGTTGGCTTCGATGTTGAGCTTGAAATCCTTGTCCAGCCCGTGCTTCTGGAGGAAACCCGCCACCGTGGCCGAGTCGAAATCGTACTGGTGCTTCATCGGCTCCATCGGCTTGGGCTCGATCAGGAAATTGCCCTTGAAGCCGATGCTGCGACCGTAGTCGCGCGCCATGGTCAGGAAGCGTGCGAAGTGATCCAGCTCGCGCTTCATGTTGGTGTTGTGCAGCGAGGCATAGCCTTCGCGGCCACCCCAGAACACGTAGTTGCCACCACCCAGTTCCACCGTGGCGTCCAGCGCCGCCTTGATCTGCACGCCGGCGCGCGCCACCACGGCGAAGTCCGGGTTGGTCGCCGCACCATTCATGTAGCGCGGATGGCTGAACAGGTTGGCCGTACCCCACAGCAGCTTGATGCCCGTGGCCTGCTGACGCTCCTTGGCGAGCGCCACCATGTGCTTGAGGTTCTTTTCGTATTCGCCCACGTCATCGGCGTCGGGCGCCATGTCGATGTCGTGGAAGCAGTAGTAGGGCACGCCGAGCTTGGTGAAGAACTCGAACGCGGCGTCCATCTTTGCTTCCGCACGGGCAAGCGGCGCGGCGTCGGCATCCCACGGATACACGCGCGTGCCCGGGCCGAACGGATCGTGGCCGGCGTTGCAGAACGTGTGCCAGTAGCACACGGCGAAACGCAGATGCTCGGCCATGGTCTTGTCGCCGATCTTCTTGTTCGCGTCGTAATGCTTGAACGCCAGCGGATTGTCCGAGCCAAGACCCTCGAACGGGATGCGGCCGATGCCGGGGAAAAATTCGCGTTTACCGATGAAGGGAGTGCTCATGAATTCGAGTCCTGGTCGGAAGGTGAGGTCGATGCAAACTCGGCGGTAGTCAGACGGCGCCCGCTGCCGGGGGATTCGCATAGAACGATCTGGCCACGTCGAGGTGGCGCAGGAACTGGTGGTAATGGCCCTGATAGGCCGCAACGCTTTTGGCTTCCGGACGCGTGGAAAGTCCGGGAGCGATAAGGACGTGCTCGCGCGCGATGGCGGCGAGGTCGGCATGGCCGCCGTTGGCATGGTCGAGCGCCCACAGCGCCTGCAAGGCGGCACCGAACGCGGCGCCCTCGGCTTGCAGCGGCACTTCCACGGGAAGATCGAAGATGTCGGCAACCATCTGTCGCCACGCGGCGCTATGGCTGCCGCCGCCGGTGAGGCGAATGGCACTGAACGTGAGGCCCGCCGCCAGCAACGCGTCGTAGCCGTTGCGCAGGGCATACGTGGCACCTTCCATCGCGGCGCGATAGATGTTGGCGCGCGTGAGGTTGTTGAGATCCGCACCGTGCAGGCTGCCGCGCGCGTACGGCATGTCCGGTGTGCGCTCGCCGTTGAAGAACGGCAACATCACCAGGCCACCGGCGCCGGGCTGCGTGCCCGCCATCACGGTATCTCCGTCGCGTGCGCTGAAGTTGAACGCCTTCGCCACGCTCTCGGTGGCGATGGTGCAGTTCATGGTGCAGATCAGCGGCAGCCATCCACCGGTGGACGAACAGAACGCGGCCCAGCCGGCGCCCTGATCCACCACGGCGTGGTCGGCAAACGCGAACAACGTGCCTGACGTGCCGAGACTCATGCTCAGCACGCCGGCCTCGACGTTGCCGGTACCGATGGCCGCCATCATGTTGTCGCCACCGCCCGCTGACACGCGCACGGTGTGTGGCAATCCCAGTTCATCGGCGATGGAAGGCGAAATCAGGAAGCCAGCGTCGGCTTCAACCAGCGGCGGCAGACACGCGGAAAGATCGCGATCCGGATCGGTTGCCTTGAGCATCTCGGGCGACCACCGGCGCGTGCGCACGTCCAGCCAGCCGGTGCCGGAGGCGTCGCCGTATTCCATCCACCGCTCACCCGTGAGCCAGAAGTTCACGTAGTCGTGCGGAAGCAGGATGGTGGCAAGTTTCGAATAGACGTCCGGACGGTGCTTGCGCGTCCACGGCAATTTCGATGCCGTGTAGCCGGCGAGGATGGGATTGCCCGCGATGTCCACGCAGCGCTGCGCGCCACCCGCGGCGGCCATGATCTCATCGCATTCGCGCTGCGTGCTGGTGTCGCACCACAGCTTGGCCGGCGCCAGCACATTGCCGGCCGCATCCAGCGGCACGAAGCCGTGCTGCTGGCCAGATACGCCAATCGCCTGCACTTGCGCGCGCGACGAGGCATCGAGCTTGCCGAAGCACGCGCGGATCGCATCGATCCACCACTCAGTCTTCTGCTCACGGCTGCCGTCGTCGCCGGCGATCAATTCCAGGGGATGGCCATGCGTCGAGACCACGCGGCGCGTGTGCGCATCGTAGGCCACCAGCTTGACGCTCTGGGTACCCACATCGAGTCCAACGACCAAACCCATACCTGCCCCCCAACCCCTGAAATGTTAGCGCTACCATCACAATCGCTAATAAAACCCCCAATCAACGGACGCGTGTCCACCCGATTGGAGGTTGCCTGTGGGGCGACTCTACTAGCGCGCGATGCAAATGCCATGTCGCGGTGCAAAAAAGCGCCCGGACCGGCCTGGGAACACCAAAACCCGGCATCACGCCACCGCCATGACATAGCCCCGGCGAATCTCGCCACCCTGCCAGGCGAGGAATTCGGTACGCGCGGGAAACATGCACAACGCGCTGGCGCGCTGACACAGCCACACCTCGGCCATGGTGCCGGCACCATCGATCCGCTCGATCAGTCGAACTCGCGCAGACCAGCAATGGCTCTGCACGGAAAGCACCGTATGCCAGGTGTCACCCGACGGCGTCTCATCGCCGTGGGGACCCTGCGCGAACATCGCGATGAAATCGGGCGGACGCAACGGGGAAACTGCGCTGTCCATCCCGTCATTCCACGAAGACGTCAGCAACGCAGCGGATGAAATCCACCGTGCCGCGCGCGCCAAACTTGCGCATGGCGTTCTGCCGATGCTTTCGCACGGTGAGCCGACTGATGCCCAGCTGCGCAGCGATGTTTTCGTTGGTGACGCCCTGCCCTATGAGCCGGCAGATTTCGCGCTCGCGCGCGCTCAGCAGATCGTGCCGTTCGCCGCACCCGCCAACGTTTCGTTCGCGCAGTTGCAGGATGGCGTAGCGGATGAGTGCGCCGGGATGGCGCATGTCCATCTTGCGTCGCATGTTGGTGCGGTGCTGGCGCACGGTGTGGATGGAAATGCCAAGCGCATTGGCAATGGTGAGCGAGGTCATGCCGCACGCGATCAGTTGCAGGATCTCCCGCTCACGCCGGGTCAGCATGGACAGCTGGAAATGGGCTATGGGTGACATCATGGATGCAGCCAACGACTAGAGGGTGTTACTGCCGTCGGCGCCGCGCATCGAGCGGGTGTGAATTCCCGGGCTGGGCATGAAAAATCCGGGGATTGCGCTCGATGACACGACATGGCGATGCAGTGTCCGGCCGATGCGATCGACCTCGATGCGCATGGTGCTCGGCGCTTGCGTGATCCACTTGCCGATCCGCAACCGCGCTTTCGAAATCAAACGATGGTCCGATGGCATGCGACCGGATGCGTGAAGGGGCGTGTGTGGCGAAACTAACCACGCGCCTGACCAGCGTCTATCCGCACCGGGGAGTAGTCATTCGTCTACTCATCATGGTCCGCGGCATGCATGACATGGCCCGGAGACGATTACCCGGAGACGATCACAAGGAAGGGCGAGGCACGCTGGTCACTCAAGGCGCAACGCTTGCGCAGGCGTGGCGCGGCAAACCAGCGATAACGAAGCACACTGCACGCGCCACATTCGCCCGCGCGTCAACGACGCAGGAAACCGAGGATCTTGGGAGGCGATTGCCCGAAAGGGCTGCGGAAACCGCAATGGTGGCTATGGGTGGACTCGAACCACCGACCCCAGCATTATGAGTGCTGTGCTCTAACCGGCTGAGCTACATAGCCTTGGGTGCCGCCTGCCGGAGGCGTCGACGTGGTGTCGATCAGGCAGGGCCCGGCAGTGTAGTGGGCTATGCTTTTCGGTTCAAGGGGTCCGGTTGCCCCGCCTTCCTGCGCTGTGCTTGAATCGACCGCGAGCCGTGGCGGATTTTGAGTCGTCCGCACCGCCCGGTTTCAGGAGGCAACATGATCGACGTCGATGGCTATCGTCCGAATGTGGGCATCGTCCTTCTGAACGGGGACGGCCGGCTGTTCTGGGCGCGCCGCGTCAATCGTGATGGCTGGCAGTTCCCCCAGGGCGGCATGCGCAGCGACGAGACGCCGCTCGAAGCCATGTACCGCGAGCTGGAAGAGGAACCCGGCCTTGCCCCGCATCACGTGGAAGTGATCGCCGCCACGCGCGGCTGGCTGCGTTACCGCCTGCCGAGCCGCTATGTCCGCCACCACCAGCACCCGACCTGCATCGGCCAGAAGCAGGTGTGGTTCCTGCTGCGGCTGGTGGGCGCGGAAGACGACCTGCGCCTGGACGCCTGCGAGAAGCCCGAGTTCGATCACTGGCGCTGGGTGGATTTCTGGTACCCGGCCGCCCACGTGGTGAACTTCAAGCGCAGCGTGTACGAGCGGGCGCTGCGCCATTTCGCGCCGCTGGTGGAGTCCCTGCTGAGCGTCCAGCTGGGCGACTTGCCCCATCCCGAGCGCCACGGGGACGACGACACGCCGCGAAAGGGCAAGGCGGCAGCCTGAAGCCTCTGGCCAGCCGGCAGCTGAACCGGTCAAAAAGTAGCCACACGGTTAGTTGACAATCATTCGCATTTGCGTTCCCATACGCACCCATGTACATCTGCATGTGTAATGCCGTCACCGACGGCGACATCCGTCGAGCCGCTTCCGAAGGCGTCCATCAGTTCGCTGACCTGCAGGCGCGCACGGGCTGCTCCGACTGCTGCGGCTGCTGCGAAGACGAAGCGCGCGCCACCTTGGACAAGGCGGTTCAGCAGGTACTGACGGCGTTGCCGGTCGTCGCGATCGCCTAAGCCCGATCCCCAGGATCCCGATCCCCAGGATTTTCCCGAAACGCGCGGCCCAAGGCTGCGCGTTTTTGCATGCGCAACTCCGAGTCATTCTCGTTCCGGCATGCCTTGAACAGACGCCGTATAGTCGCCTTCTGAGCTGAAAGGAGACTTCTCATGAAGGGCGACGCCAAGGTCATCGAGTTCCTCAACAAGGTGCTCTACAACGAGCTGACGGCCATCAACCAGTACTGGCTGCATTACCGCATGTACAAGGACTGGGGCTACAACGAGCTGGCCGAGCACGAGCACAAGGAATCCATCGAGGAAATGAAGCATGCTGATCACCTGATCGAGCGCATCCTGTTCCTCGACGGCCTGCCGAACCTTCAGCACCTGGGCAAGCTGCGCATCGGCGAAAACCCGGTGGAATGCCTGCAGGGTGATCTGGACCTGGAAATGGCCGCCGTGAAAGACCTGCGCGAAGCCATTGCCTACAGCGAAGGCATCGCGGACTTCGTCAGCCGCGACCTGTTCAAGGGCATCCTGCACGACGAGGAAGAGCACATCGACTGGCTGGAAACCCAGTTCAGCCTGATCAAGGACCTGAGCGCCGAGCGCTACCTGCAGTCGAAGATCGACAGCTGATTTGTCCTTTCGCGCAAGGAACGGCGAGCCCAAAGCGTGCCGCCGTTCCTTGACGCTTTCTGCACACCGGGGCTATACGTTGGGTTTTCCCGGGAACGCCAACCATGGCTTCACGCCCACCGCCGCGCTTCGTGGTACGACCGCACGACGCGCCTGTCGGGCGACGCCGGCTGTTGTGGCTGGGCGTAGCCTGGCTGACCAGCCTGGTCATCGTGGGCCTGCTGGTGGGTGGGCTTGCCCGTCGCGCCACACCCGCCGCGAACGAGCAGCGCCAGGTCAAGGCGCTCGCCAAACAGAACGATGAGCTCCAGCAACAGGTGACCAACCTGCAGCGCGCCGGCCAGGTGGCGGATATCGCCACGCAGTCGCTGCGCAAGACGCTGTCCGAGCGCGAAGAGGAAATCAGCGGCCTGCGGGCGGACCTCGGCTTCTATTCCCGCCTTACCGGCGGCGACGCCCAGCGCGAGGGCCTGAAGGTGCAGGAAGTGCGCCTGCTGCCCGTCGAGAATTCCCATGCCTGGAACCTCACCTTCAGCCTGACCCAGAACGCCAAGCGCGGCGACGACGTCACCGGCAACGCCATGGTGAGCGTGGAAGGCCTGCGCGGCGACAAGGTGGTCCAGCTCGACTGGCCGGCCCTGGGCGATGCAGCCCAGAAGGACGGCATGCCGTTCCGCTTCAAATATTTTCAACAGTTGCAGGGCACCATCGTGCTGCCTGCAGACTTTCGGCCCACCCGCCTGATCATCAAGGCCCAGCCTGCCGGGGACGACCCCGTGACGCGCACGGTCGCCTGGGGCGAGGCGCTATCGGGCCACCTCACACCGACGCAAGGGGAACAAGATGCTCAACCGTAAGCGCAATGACCGCGCGCCCTCCAGCCATAGCCACGAAACCAGCCTGATCGCCCGCGGCACCGTGATCCAGGGCGATGTCCGCTTCAGCGGCGCGCTGCACCTGGATGGACAGATCGTGGGCTCGGTGCTGGCCGAGGAAGAGGGCGCCGTCTTTACCCTGAGCGAGAGCGGCCACGTGCAGGGCGAAATCCGCGTGCCTCACGCCATCATCAACGGCCAGGTTCGCGGCGATATCCACGCCACTGACCGACTGGAACTGGCGCAGGAAGCCCGCGTGGTCGGCGACGTTCACTACCGCACGCTGGAAATGGCCGCCGGTGCCCAGGTGAACGGCCGTATGAGCCACCACGGTACGGAAGCCCCGCGCGAACTGCCGGCGCCTTCGCTGGCCGGCGCCGAAGCCGTACCGGCCTGATCGCGGTATCCTTGCGTACGTGTAGACGCACCCCCACTTGAGTCCCATGGATACCGTCGTTCCCCTCCCCATCGTTCCCGACTACCGCAGCGCCGGCGCCCCGCTGGTGTTCACCGAGGCCGCTGCCCGCAAGGTGCACGAGCTCATCCAGGAAGAGGGCAACCCTGAGCTGAAGCTGCGCGTGTACATCACGGGCGGTGGTTGCTCCGGCTTCCAGTACGGTTTCACCTTCGACGAGGCCCAGGCGGAGGACGATTTCGCACTCGATCGCGAAGGCGTGACGCTGCTGGTCGACCCGCTGTCGCTGCAGTACCTCACCGGCGCCGAGATCGACTACTCGGAAAGCCTGAGCGGTTCGCAGTTCGTCATCCGCAACCCCAACGCCAAGACCACTTGCGGCTGCGGCTCCTCTTTCTCGACCTGAGCCCCGTCACGGCATGGATCGCATCACCTTGCCGCGACACAACACCTTCGCGGGACTCAGCCTGATCCTCGATCGCGTCGCCGAGCGGCGCGACGAAACCATGTGGATCAACGAGCTGGCCGCTTCCGACCGCGCCCGCTTTCTGCTGATCGATCCGCTGGGCCAGACCTACGTACATACAGGTGACGACACGCTGCGCTGGTTGAACAGCGCCGAGCGCGAACGGCTGCTGGGCGATCACAAGGCGAGCTTTCTCGGGCTGACCGGCGACACCCCCCGTTTCCTGGTGGCGGTGGACGACGAAAAGCGCGCGGCCGATCTGGAACAGGCCCTGGGCGCGCGCCGCGCCGGCTTGCGCGATATCGGCCTGTTGCTGCCCGCCGACGAAGCCGGCCTGTTCGCCTACGGCAAAGGCCTCGCACACTGGCAGCGGGAAACCCGGCATTGCCCGTTTTGCGGCTCGCCGCTGGTGCTGGTGGCTGCGGGTCATCGCGCTCAATGCACCAACGCCGAATGCGGCCGCATGCACTTTCCGCGCACCGATGCTGCCGTCATCGTCATCGTGGAACACGAGGGTGCGTGCCTGCTGGGCCGCCAGGCGGGCTGGCCGAAAGGTCGCTACTCCACGCTGGCCGGCTTCGTGGAACCCGGCGAAGCCCTGGAAGATGCCGTGCGCCGCGAAGTTGCCGAGGAATCCGGCGTGGCCGTGGGCGAAGTGCACTATCACTCCTCACAGCCCTGGCCGTTGCCGCAGTCGCTCATGGTGGGTTTCACCGCCAAGGCGTTGTCGCGCACCATCCGCCTGCGCGACCACGAGTTGGAAGAAGCGCGCTGGTTCACCCCGCAGGACATCGTGAACGGCATTGCCGACGGCAGCTTCCTTCCCTCGCTGCCCTTGTCGGTTTCCTATCGACTGCTCGAACACTGGCTGCGTCAGCAGGCCGGCCTGGAGCTGGACGAACTGGTCGCGCAGCACAAGCGCTGAGTTGCCGCGAAGGCTTGCCTCAGGCGTCACGTGAAGCCGGCCCACGCGGCATGACGCGCGGGCGGCCATGCGTTACCTCCCGGCCGATATTCGTGTCACAGCGTTGCCCTACAATGCGCCCCAACGAAAGGGAAAAGGTTCGTCATGGCTGTCAGCCTGTTGTCCGCACTCATCGCACTGGGTCTGGTGCACGTCATGCCGCAACTGGCGCACTGGCGCGGCGACGGTGGCTTTCGACGCTGGGTAGTGCAGCTGGGCGATACCAGCGGCCCGGGCCGCGTGGCGGTGACGCTGGGCGTGCCGGTGGTGCTGTGCCTGGTGGCCATCTGGCTGCTGCGGCTGCTGCCGGGCAGCGATCTTTTCATGCTGGTCTTTTCGCTGGTGGTGCTGCTGTATTGCTTCGGCCCGCACGCGTATGAGGCGGACCTGGAAGCCATCATCAAGGCGCCCGACCAGCCCTCGCGCGAAGCGGCCGCGCAGGCACTGTCCGACGATGGCGACCCGGTGGCCTGGAACGCCGTGGCCCTCGGTGAAGCGACGGCCTATGCCGCATTGCGCCGCCGCTTTGGCGTGTTGCTGTGGTTCTTCCTGCTCGGGCCGGCGGGCGCGTTGCTCTACCGCCTGGCGCAGACGCTGGGTCGCGACCAGACCTTGCGACTGGATGCATCTGCCCGTCGCGCCGCGCGCTCCTTTGCCAATGTCGCCGATTGGCTGCCCGCGCAGCTGATGGTGTTCACGCTCGCGCTCGTGGGCCACTGGGATGCCGTCATCGGCGCCTGGAAGCGCTGGCATCAGCAGCAGTCACCGAACAGCTGGTACGTCGAAGGCCCCGGCTTTCTTGGCGCAGCCGCGCGCGCCGATGTGCAGGTGGATATCGAAGCCGGTGACGGCTACGCGGAAGAACGCATCGATACGCTGGGCGAACTGATTCGCCTGCGCGGTGCGCTGTTGCGCGCGCTATTGGCGTGGCTCAGCGTGGTCGCGCTGATCGTGCTCGCCGGCTGGATGGCCTGACACCCAACGCTCAGGCCATGTCGCCACGCAGCTCGCGCACGCGGGCTTCCAGCGTTTCCAGTTGTGCGTCGGCCGGCGCGTAAGGCGCACCAGCCACCAACTCAACGTGGGCGCGGAAGCGACGCGGCAGGCGCGCGCGATGCAGCATCGAATCCCGACGACTCCACACGCTGCCCCACAAGCCGCGTAGCGCCAACGGCACGACTGGCACGGGGCGACGCTCAAGGATGCGCGCCACGCCGGGACGGAACGGCGCGATGTCGCCATCTTTCGTCAGGCTGCCCTCGGGGAAAATGCACACCAGTTCGTCGTCCGCAAGCGCCGCATCGATCTCGTCATACGCACGTTGCAGCACGACGGGATCTTCCTTCTGGCCCGCGATGGGAATCGCCTTGGCCGTACGGAACACGAACTTCAGCACCGGGAAGTTGAAGATCTTGTAGTACATGACGAAGCGCGCGGGACGGCGCAGGTTGGCCATCAACAGCAGCGGGTCCATGAAGCTGACGTGGTTGCACACCAGCAACGCGGGGCCTTCCTCGGGAATGTTTTCCAGCCCATCGACGCGCACGCGATAAAGCGTATTCACCAGCACCCAGGTGATGAAGCGCATCAGGAATTCGGGAACGATGGTGAAGATGTAAGCCGCGACGAGCACGTTGAGGATCGCCGCCGCGAGGAAGATTTCCACCGCGCTCAGCCCCATCGCGCCCAGGGCAAGCCCGAAGCCTGACGCAAGGCAAATGAAGAGCGCATTGAGAATGTTGTTGCCTGCGATGACGCGCGACAGGCGATCGCGCGGCGTGCGCGCCTGCACATAGGCGAACAACGGCACCACGTAAAAGCCGCTGAAAACGCCGATCAGCGTGAGATCCATCACCACGCGCCAGCTTCCTGCGCTGCGCAGGAAACCCAGCCAGTCCAGGCCATGCGCAACGGCGAGATGCGGGTGCGCCAGATACAGATCCACGCCGAACGCGGTGAGGCCAAATGCGCCCAGCGGCACCAGGCCCACTTCCACGCGACGGCCCGACATGCGCTCGCACAGCAACGCACCGACACCGGTGCCGAGGGAGAACAGCGTGAGCACCAGCGTATTGACCGAGCCGTCGCCGCCAAGATTCAGGCGCGTGTAGTTAGGCAATTGCGCAATCAGCACGGTGCCAAAAAACCAGAACCACGAAATGCCCAGCACGGCATTGAACACGCGCCTGTCCTGCTTGGTAATGCCCAGTACGCGCGCCGTTTCCGTCGCCGGATTCCAGTTGAAGACGAGGTCGGGCGCCGTCGCCGGTGCCGGTGGAATGCGCCGGCTCGCCAGATAACCCAGCACGGCTATGGCGATGGTGACGGCAGACGCCGCCACCGGCCCGTAGCCATGGATAAGCATCAGCGAATTGCCGGCGATCATGCCGATGAGCATCGCCAGCTGCGTACCCATTTCCACCAGCCCGTTGCCGCCCACCAGCTCCTGCGGCTTCAATGCCTGCGGCAGGATGGCGTACTTGATCGGACCGAACGTGGTGGAGTGCAGACCCATGAGGAACAACACCACCAGCAACAGCGTGGTGTGATGCGTGTAGAAGCCGATGGCGGCGATCACCATCGCGAAGATCTCGAACAACTTCACGTAGCGAATGATGCGCGACTTCTCGTACTTCTCCGCCAGCTGGCCCGCCGTCGCCGAGAACAGGAAGTAGGGCAGGATGAAAAGCGCCGGCGCCAGGTTGGTGTAGAGCGATACCGTGTGATCGTCCAGGCCCATCTGGAACGCCACCAGCATGACCATGGCATTGCGGAAGGCGTTGTCGTTGAACGCGCCCAGCGCCTGGGTCCAGAAGAATGGCGCGAAACGGCGGGTTCCCAGCAGCTTGAATTGGCTCATGCGTGTCTTGTGTCGAAAGGGCGCTTGGCGCGCCGAGCATAGCAGTCGTCCATGACCAGCACGGCCGCCGCCACGCGCACATGAGCAAACCCATGCAGCCGCATGGCCGGGCGCGGCCGAACCTGCTGCCATCACCCGATCGCTCAAGCACTCGGCCGAAGTCAGCAGGCGCCGCAAGTCGTCGCCTTTCCGTTCGACCCTGTCGATGCTCGACGTCACTATCAACCGCGCGGGGTGCCAGTTGCCCGTGCGCGAGTGCGCGCATCTGGAAGCGGCGAAGGACGAGTTGCGCGAGCTGTTTGGGCGACCGCGCCGGCGCAAGACAGGGCGCCGACGCGGCCAGCCGACGTCTGTCATGATCCCTGTCGCAGGTCGGCGCTGATACACATTGTCGAATTCGATGACAGTCGTTCGTCGTATGGATGAACCCTCAGACAGGTCAAGGACCATGACGAAACTTTGCGTACGGAGCTTTGCGGTTTCCCTCGACGGCTACAGCGCCGGACCGGATCAGGATATGGAAAACCCGCTGGGTGTCGGCGGACCCGAATTGATGCAGTGGTTCTTCCCCACGCGCATGTTTCAACGCATGCATGGCGGCGGGAACGACGGCGAGACCGGCGTGGACAACGACATCGCGGAACAGGGCTTCGACAACATTGGCGCCTGGATCTTGGGGCGCAACATGTTCGGCCCGGTGCGCGGCCCGTGGCCCGATGACAGCTGGAAGGGATGGTGGGGCGAGGAGCCGCCGTACCACGTGCCGGTATTCGTACTGACACATTACCCGCGCGAGCCCCTGGTGATGGCAGGCGGCACTACGTTCCATTTCGTGACGGGAGGCATTCACGATGCGCTTGCACAGGCACGTGCTGCCGCTGGCGGCCGGGATATTCGCGTGGGTGGTGGCGTGGCGACGGTTCGCCAATACCTGCGGGATCGCCTGATCGATTCGCTGCACCTTGCCGTGCGCCCGGTGCTGATGGGACGTGGCGAAAACCTCTTCGCCGGATTGGATCTTCCCGCGCTCGGTTACGAATGCGTGGACAGCCGCCCCGGCGAACGTGCCTTGCATGTGTTCCTGCGTCGACGCGATTGACGTCGACGGTCGAGACGATGACTCGTCGTTCGTCGCATGCATGAAGGGCCGGGTTGGCCCGGTTCAACCTCACAGGAGCACTCGCATGACCACGGGAACCGTCACGCTTCATCGCGTTCTTCGCACTACGCCGGAAAAGATCTACCGCGCATTTCTCGATGCGGACGCCATGGCACGCTGGCTGCCACCCCATGGTTTCACCGGCAAGGTGCACCAGCTGGATGCCACGGTCGGCGGCACGTACCGCATGTCGTTCACCAACTTCTCCAGCGGTCACAGCCACGCGTTCGGTGGCACCTACAAGGAATTGGTGCCGGGCGAGCGCATTCGCTACACGGGCACTTTCGACGATGCCAACCTGCCTGGCGAAATGCAGACCACGGTTACGTTGAAGAAAGTCTCCTGCGGCGCGGAAATTCACGTCGTGCAGGAAGGCATTCCCGCCATGATTCCCACCGACGCGTGCTATCTCGGCTGGCAGGAATCACTGGTGAATCTGGCACAGCTGGTGGAATCCAACATCCCTGGCTGAGGTGGTCTCGCGTGCAGCGGCGTTTCGTGATCAACAAGGAGTCGTGATGTGGACGCATGAAGAAAGCATCGATATCGACGCCACGCCGGCACGGATATGGGCCGTGTTTGCCGACGTCGCCGGCTGGACGCGCTGGAATGCAGGCATTGAACATATCCAGTTGCACGGACCGTTTGCCACGGGAACCACGTTCACCATGCAACCGCCGGGAACGGATGCGTTCGTCAGCACCCTGATTGCCGTGGATGAGCAACGCGGATTCACGGACGAAACGGTGATCGACGAGACACGCGTCGTGGTGGATCACCGCATCGAGGCGTTGTCACCCCATCGTGCGCGGGTAACGTACTCGACCCAGATCACCGGCCCGGATGCCGAGGCGATCGGGCCCGAAGTCACCGGTGACTTCGGCGACGTGCTTGGTGGGCTGAAGAAGATCGTGGAAGCGTCATGACGACGACGCGGGACCGGTGCGCGTGATGGCACTCAAGAAAAAGCCCCGGCATCCGGGGCTTTTTCATACCTGCAAACGTCACCAGGACATCAAAGACGATGCAGCGCGCGATGCGCGATGTCGCGACGACAGAACGCACCTTCGTAGTGAATCTTGGACACGGCACCGTAGGCGTTCTCACGCGCTGCCGCGATGTCCTTGCCCAACGCGCAGACGGTGAGTACACGACCGCCTGACGAAACGGCGTTGCCCTGGGCGTCCAGCGTCGTGCCGGCGTGGAACACCTTCACGTCGGGACCGAAATCGCTGTCCAGGCCCGTGATGACATCGCCGCTGCGCACCTTGCCCGGGTAGCCACCCGCGGCCATCACCACGCCCAGCGACGGGCGTGCATCCCACTGCACATGCGTGTGGTGCAGCTCGCCGTCGAGCGCAGCTTCGATCAGGTCCACGAGATCCGACTTCAGGCGCAGCATGATCGGTTGCGTTTCCGGATCGCCGAAACGCACGTTGAATTCGATGACCTTCGGTGTACCGCTCTTGTCGATCATCAGGCCTGCATAGAGGAAGCCGATGAAGGGCGCACCCTCCATGGCCATGCCATGCAGCGTGGGTTCGATCACTTCCTTGAGGATGCGTTTTTCAACGTCAGGCGTGACCACCGGCGCCGGCGAATAGGCGCCCATGCCACCGGTGTTGGGGCCCAAGTCGCCTTCGTCGCGGCGCTTGTGGTCCTGGCTGCTGGCCATGGGCAGCGCGTGCTGGCCGTCGCTCATCACGATGTAGCTGGCTTCTTCGCCGTCGAGGAATTCCTCGATCACCACGCGCGCGGAGGCATCGCCAAACTGATGCGCACCCAGCATGTCATGCAGCGCCTGCTCGGCATCCGCCAGCGTCAAAGCGACGACAACGCCCTTGCCCGCCGCCAGGCCATCCGCCTTGATGACAATGGGCGCGCCATGTTCGCGCACGTAGGCGAGCGCGGGGTTGAGTTCGGTGAACACAGCGTAGCGCGCGGTGGGAATGTTGTGGCGAAGCAGGAAGTCCTTGGCGAATGCCTTGGAACCTTCCAGCTGCGCAGCCACGGCGCGCGGACCAAAACAACGCAGGCCGGCGGCACGGAACTTGTCCACCACGCCAGCCACCAGCGGCACTTCGGGGCCGACCACGGTGAGCGCGATCTTTTCGTCCTTCGCAAGCTTGAGCAGGCCGTCGATGTCCGTCACGGCCACATTCGCGTTGCGCAAGCCTTTTTCACGCGCGGTGCCGGCGTTGCCCGGCGCAACGATCACCTCGCTCACGCGCGGCGATTGCTTGAGCTTCCACGCCAGCGCGTGTTCGCGCCCGCCGCTGCCGATGACCAGGACTTTCATGGGGACTCCAACTGCCGAAGGAATGCGCCCGAGGGGGCGCAGCGCTCCATTGTACGGGGCGGGGCCGGGATTTCGCAGCGCAGCAAGGTGAAGAGGGTTACGCCGACGAGCGAAAGCCAGCTCTTGGCTCTTGGCTCTTGGCTCTCCGCTTTTCCGGGCCCCGTATGACAGCGGCGTGCGGGTGGAGGATCAGCCCGCAGGGTGGCTGGCATGGATGCCAGCCAGTTTGTCGTCAGGGCAGGATGCCCTGTCGACAAACCCC
>NZ_QAVX01000024.1:0-15831 GCF_003121485.1 Dyella sp. C11
CGCGACGGCGGGGCCCTAGCACCGGCCGCGCTCGCGGCCCTGTTCTGTGCTCGCACCGCGAGGGCGGGCAGGCGCGTTGAGTTGCGTCATCTGTAGGAGCGCACCTTGTGCGCGACCGCAGAGTTGCGTCGTTGCCGCTTCGACCGGTGGTCGCGCATGAATGCGCTCCTACAGATGAGGCAACTCAACGCGCCTGCCCGCCGTCGCGGTGCGAGCAAAGAAAAGGGCCGCGAGAGCGGCCCTTTCTATTGCCCCGACTTCGAGGCCTCGCTTGTTTCTGTGGGAGCGCACCCTGTGCGCGACTGAGGCAGTCCAGTCGCGCACAGGGTGCGCTCCCACAGGGACGTCCTCAAGATCAGGCGTAACGCACGCCTGTGATCTCGTAATGCTTCACGCCGTTGGGCGCGCTGAACTCGAAGCTGTCACCCTCGCTCTTGCCGATCAGTGCGCGAGCGATCGGCGAGGACACCGCGATGAGACGCAGCTTGATGTCCGCTTCCAGGTCACCAACGATCTGGTACGTCACGGCCTCGCCACTGTCCTCGTCTTCCAGATCCACCGTGGCGCCAAACACCACGCGCGAACCGGCAGCCAGGCGGCTGACGTCGATCACTTCCGCCGTGGACAGCAGGGCTTCCAGGGCCGCGATGCGGCCCTCGATGAAGCTCTGCTGCTCACGCGCAGCGTGGTATTCGGCGTTTTCCTTCAGATCGCCGTGCGCGCGCGCTTCGGCGATGGCCGCGATGATCTGCGGCCGGTCGGTGGACTTCAGCTTTTCCAGCTCACCACGAAGGCGTTCGCTACCTGCCTTGGTAATGGGTGCACGACTCATGCTTTCAGTTCCTTGTGCAGTTCCTGCAGGCTGTGCACTGCGCCGTCGCCGTGGAAATCCAGCGAGTGCACCAGCGCGCGGGCGCCTGCCACCGTGGTGGAGTACGTGACGCGCTGCTGCAGCGCTTCGCGTCGGATCGAGAACGAGTCGGCAATGGCCGCCTTGCCCTCGGTGGTGTTGACGATGTAGACGATCTCGCCGTTCTTGATCAGGTCGACGATGTGCGGACGGCCTTCGATCACCTTGTTGATGCGCTCGCAGGTCACGCCATGCTCGGCCAGGTACTTGGCCGTGCCTTCGGTGGCGACCAGGCTGAAGCCCTTCTCCAGCACTTCGCGGGCCACCGGCAGCAGGCGGTCCTTGTCGGCATCACGCACCGACACGAACACCTTGCCCTTCGGCGGCGTCTTGATGCCGGCCGCATCGTGGCCACGCGCGAACGCGGCGCCGAAGCTTCGGCCCACACCCATCACTTCGCCCGTCGAACGCATTTCGGGGCCAAGAATGGGGTCGACGTTCTGGAACTTCAGGAACGGGAAGATGGCTTCCTTCACCGAGTAGTACTCGGGAATCACTTCCTTGGTCGTGCCCTGCTTGGTCAGCGAAATGCCGGCCATGGCGCGAGCGGCGATCTTGGCGAGCGGCACACCCGTAGCCTTGGACACGAACGGCACCGTGCGCGAGGCACGCGGGTTCACCTCAAGGATGAACACCTGGTCGCCCTGGATGGCGAACTGCGTGTTCATGAGGCCCACGACCTTCAGTTCCTTCGCCATCGCGGTGACCTGACGGCGCATTTCATCCTGCACCTCCTGCGTCAGCGAGTACGGCGGCAGCGAGCATGAGGAGTCGCCCGAATGGACGCCTGCCTCTTCGATGTGCTCCATGATGCCGCCGACCAGCACGTTGCCTTCGGCGTCGGCGATGATGTCCACGTCCACTTCCACCGCGTGGTCGAGGAAGCGGTCCAGCAGCACCGGGGAATCGTTGGACACCTGCACGGCATCGCGGATGTAGCGCGAAAGGTCGGCGTCGCTGTAGACGATTTCCATTGCGCGGCCACCCAGCACGTAACTCGGACGCACCACCAGCGGGTAGCCGATCTCGCGGGCCGAGGCCAGCGCTTCGTCCGGCGTACGCGCGGTGCGATTCGGCGGCTGCTTCAGGCCGATCTTCTCGATCATCTGCTGGAAGCGCTCGCGGTCTTCCGCCAGGTCGATGCTGTCCGGCGACGTGCCGATCACCGGCGCGCCAGCCGCTTCAAGCGCGCGCGCCAGCTTCAACGGCGTCTGGCCGCCGTACTGCACGATCACGCCCTTGGGCTTTTCCAGGTCCACGATTTCCAGCACGTCTTCCAGCGTCAGCGGCTCGAAGTACAGGCGGTCGGAGGTGTCGTAGTCGGTGGAGACGGTTTCCGGATTGCAGTTGACCATGATGGTTTCGAAACCATCCTCGCGCAGCGCGAGTGCCGCGTGCACGCAGCAGTAGTCGAACTCGATGCCCTGGCCGATGCGGTTCGGACCACCGCCCAGCACGATGATCTTGTCGCGATTGGTCGGGTTGGCTTCGCACTCTTCCTCGTAGGTCGAGTACATGTAGGCCGTCGTCGTGGCGAACTCGGCAGCGCACGAGTCCACGCGCTTGTACACCGGGCGCACATTGAGCGTGCGGCGCAGGTGGCGCATGGCCGCTTCGTTGGTGTCGAGCAGTTCGGCGAGGCGCGCGTCGGAGAAGCCCATGCGCTTGAGTTCGCGCATGCGCAGTGCGTCGATGGCAGCGATACCCTGCGACTGCACTTCCTTCTCGGTCAGCACGATGTCTTCGAACGCGGCGAGGAACCAGGGGTCGACGCGGCTGAGGCCGTACACGTCTTCCAGCGACAGGCCGGCGCGGAACGCATCGGCCAGGTGGAACACGCGATCGGGGCGCGGTTCGCGCAGCTCGCGCTTGAGTGCGTTGATGCCTTCTTCGGACGTGAGATCCAGGCCCGTCGGGTTCAAACCGGTCTTGCCGATTTCCAGGCCACGCAGCGCCTTCTGCAGCGATTCGTGGAAGGTGCGGCCCATGGCCATCACTTCGCCGACGGACTTCATCTGCGTGGTGAGGCGTGCGTCGGCGGACGGGAACTTCTCGAACGCGAAGCGCGGGATCTTGGTGACGACGTAGTCGATGGTCGGCTCGAAGGACGCCGGCGTGAGGCCACCGGTAATGTCGTTCTTCAGTTCGTCCAGCGTGTAACCCACGGCCAGCTTGGCTGCGATCTTGGCGATCGGGAAGCCGGTGGCCTTGGAGGCGAGCGCGGACGAGCGCGACACGCGCGGGTTCATCTCGATGACCACCACGCGGCCGTTCTCGGCATTGATGCCGAACTGCACGTTCGAGCCACCGGTATCCACGCCGATCTTGCGCAGCACGGCGATGGAGGCATCGCGCAGGCGCTGGTATTCCTTATCGGTGAGCGTCTGCGCCGGCGCGACGGTGATCGAGTCGCCGGTGTGCACGCCCATCGGGTCGAGATTTTCGATGGAGCACACGATGATGCAGTTGTCCGCCTTGTCGCGGACCACTTCCATCTCGAACTCCTTCCAGCCGAGCACGGATTCCTCGACCAACACTTCGCCCACCGGCGAAAGCTCAAGACCGCGCTTGACGATCTCTTCGAACTCTTCCTTGTTGTAGGCGATACCGCCACCCGAGCCACCGAGCGTGAAGCTCGGGCGGATGACGGTGGGGAAGCCCACCTTCGCCTGCGTGGCCAGCGCCTGCTCGAACGTGCGGACCACTTCGGCCTTCGGGCATTCCAGCCCGATTTCCTTCATGGCGACGCGGAACAGCTCGCGGTCTTCGGCCATGCGGATGGCTTCGCGCGAGGCGCCGATCAGCTCGACGTTGTACTTCTCGAGCACGCCGTTGTCGGCGAGATCGAGCGCGCAATTCAGGCCCGTCTGGCCGCCCATCGTCGGCAGCACCGCGTCGGGACGCTCCTTGGCGATGATGCGCTCCACCGTCTGCCAGTTGATCGGCTCGATGTAGACGGCGTCGGCCGTCTCCGGGTCGGTCATGATCGTGGCGGGGTTGGAGTTCACCAGGATGACGCGGTAACCCTCTTCCTTCAGCGCCTTGCAAGCCTGCGCGCCGGAGTAGTCGAACTCGCAGGCCTGACCGATGACGATCGGGCCGGCGCCGATGATGAGGATGCTCTTGATATCGGTGCGCTTAGCCATTCGTGCGGGCCTCCTGCATCAGTGCAGCAAAACGATCAAACAGGTAACCAATGTCGTGCGGACCGGGGCTCGCTTCCGGGTGACCCTGGAAGCAAAAGGCCGGACGGTCGGTGAGCGCGAAGCCCTGCAGCGAACCATCGAACAGCGAAGAATGCGTGACGCGCACATTCGCCGGCAACGTGGCCGGATCGACCGCGAAGCCATGGTTCTGCGAGGTGATCAGCACGCGGCCGTCATCGAGATCCTTCACCGGATGGTTCGCACCGTGATGGCCGAACTTCATCTTCAGCGTCTTGGCGCCCACGGCCAGACCCATGATCTGGTGACCAAGGCAGATGCCGAACAATGGGATCTTGGCGTCGAGGAACTGCTTGGTGGCTTCGACGGCGTAATCGCAGGCCGCCGGATCGCCGGGGCCGTTGGAGAGGAACACGCCATCGGGCTTCATCGCCAGCACGTCCGATGCAGGCGTCTGCGCCGGCACCACGGTGATGTCGCAACCCTGCTCCGCCAGCAGGCGAAGGATGTTGTACTTCACGCCATAGTCGTAGGCCACGACCTTGAAGCGTTTGGACGGCTGATTGAACTTGGTGTTGTCGAGGTCGTAGATGCCCTCGTTCCACTGGTACGACTCACCGACGCTCACTTCCTTGGCCAGGTCCATGCCGTTGAGGCCGGGGAAGGCGCGTGCCTTGGCAAGCGCGGCGTCCACATCGATCTGCTCGCCAGCCACGATGCAGCCGTTGAGCGCGCCCTTGTCGCGCAGGATGCGCGTCAGGCGACGGGTATCGATGCCCGCGATGGCCACGATGTTGTGACGTGCGAGGTAGTCGGGAAGGCTTTCGGTGCTGCGCCAGTTGCTGGCACGACGCGGCACGTCGCGCACGATCAGGCCAGCGGCATGCACGTTGGCGGACTCTTCGTCCTCCACGTTCACGCCGGTGTTGCCGATGTGCGGGTAAGTCAGGGTAACGATCTGTTTGGCGTACGAGGGATCGGTGAGGATCTCCTGGTAGCCGGTCATGGCGGTGTTGAAAACCACCTCACCGACGGTTTCGCCAGTCGCGCCAACGGCGTGGCCGTGGAACACGCTGCCGTCTTCGAGGGCAAGCAGAGCAGGGATAGGCATGGGAGGACCGCCTTTTAGGTGCAGCAAGGTCCGCAAGCCGCACCAAAGCAGGCTTGTGGACCTTAGTCGAGGAATCGTTCAGGGCGGGTCGCAATGATAGGTGGAAGGCCCCTTGCTGTCCACCCGGAAGTGCTGAACGTGATGCCAAAAAGCGCGCAACCAAGCGGCTGCCCGAGCGTTAAACTAACGTCGATTCGCCCACCCTGGATGTCCATGAACTCAGCCGCGCTGCTCGATCCCGCCCGTCTCGACCGACCGGATACCGATGTCAGGGCCGAGCCGTTTCCGTTCCTGATCGCCCATGGGCAGTTGCCTGATGAGGCCCGGAACGACCTGGAGCGCGATTTCCCGCGGTATGCGAGTGCCGGTTTCTTCCCGTATGACCCTTCCGACTGCGGCCCCTCCGTCAACGCACTGGTGGACCGGTTGAGTTCGGCCGAGTTTGCCAGCGCCATCGGCCGGCACCTGGGCATCGACAACCTGGGGCAATACCCCACGCTCATCACGCTGTGCCGTTCGCTCAACAAGCGCCACGGCACCATCCACACGGACTCCAAGTCCAAGGTGGCCACCGCCCTGCTCTATCTCAACAACCTGTGGCCGGACACCAGCGACGGCTGCCTGCGTTTCCTCGGCAGCATCGACAATATCGACAACATCATCGCCCCCGAACTCAAGCCGCTCTACGGCGAGTTCGCGGTATTCAAGCGCTGCGAGAACTCCTTCCACGGCCATCTGCCCTATGAAGGCGAGCGGCGCGTCATCCAGGTGGCATGGCTGACCAGCGAGGAAGAAAAGCTGCGCAAGACCAAGCGCGGCAAATTCGCCCGTGTCTTCAAGAAGCTGTTCGGCTCGCTGGATCGCAAGCACGGAGCCAACCGCGACCGCAACGCCGCCCATCGCGACTGACCTGCCTTATCGAAAGGCCGCGCTGACCTGAGCGCGGCCTCTCCGTGTCACGCGAGCTGTGTGCCGTAGTGCCAGGCGATATAGGCCGCAAACACGCCATACAGCAGCCCCACCGGCACCAGCCAACGTGCATCCACGCGTCCGCGGCGGAACAGCCACCACAGATAGATCACCGCCACGCCGGTGAGCACGCCCGCCACCATCAGCGGCGCATCGAACAGCCATGGCGTTGCAAACAGCGCCAGCGAGCTGGGAATGGTGGCCTGGATCATCATGGCGCCGGAGATATTGGCCAGTGCCAGGCGTTCCTTGCCCTGTCGCACCCAGATCAGGGCGTTCATGGTCTCGGGCAGCTCGGTCGCCACCGGACTCAGCACCAGTGCCACCAGGTGGGGCGACAGCTGCAGCGCCACGCCGATGGCTTCGATCTGCTTGACGAACGTGTGCGAAGCGAAGGCGATTACGACCAGCGCCAGCACGGTCTGGGCCGCTACCCACCACATCGACGGATCAGCCGCCTTGGGCTGGAACTTGAGCGGTTCGAGCTCTTCTTCCTCAGGAGCCGTGTCCGACGACTTGAGTTCACGCCAGACATAGAGGCCATAGGCGAGCAGGAACAGCACGCCCAGCCAGGGCTTGAACGCAAACGCGATCAGGCCCAGCGCGCACTTCACCACGAAGATGGCAAGGAACCAGGACTGGTCGCGTGCCAGTCGCCCATGCTCAACGCGAACAAGGTTGTCGGCGCGCTGCAACTTGCGGCGATTCACCCAAAGGGCCACGCCGACCACGGCATACGCGATGGTGGCGAGCACCAACGGACCGCCCAGCGCGGCGCCCACGCCGATGTCGCGTTGCTCTGGCGTCTTGCCGAGGATCACGGCAACGAAGGTCACCGCACTCTCGGGTAGCGCCGTGCCAAAGGCGGCAAGGATGGTGCCCGTGGCCGTGGCGCCAAGGCTGAGCTTCTGGCCGAACCACTCCACGCCGTTGACGAAATATTCGCAGGCGAGATAGATCGCACCAGCCGAAAGCAGGAACAGGAGAGCTGTGAACATGCTTTTTCCAGGCCGGGCGAGCGAAAAACCATTGGCTCAGCAACGCGAGCTCGCCCGGCTAAGGTGAGCGCGTACTGGCCAAAGGTCTCGCCGGGCTGCCGATATCGATGATACCGGTGCCATCCACGCCATGAAGCCGAGGCTTCAAGTCTGTTGACGCGGATTCCTCTATGCCGCAACCCATGTCGGATCGCGAGGGGTGAGGATGGCTACTCCCCAATGACAATCCGAAAGATTTTAGCGGCCGGGGCCAGCCGGGGCAACCGCCCGCCATGGCCACGCCTCACCGTCATTCCAGCGAAGGCCGGAATGACGGTGAGGATGAGTGATCGGAGAGGAGGCCCGGTCGGCCCGACGAAATAACCCGACTATCAATCAGCCCGACGAACGATCCGCCAGCATGGCGTCGAGATCGTAGTCACCGGCATCGCGACCACTGAGCCAGTAAGCGGCCTCGAGCGCACCGCGCGCGAAGATCGAGCGATCCGTTGCGCGATGAGTCAACTCGATGCGCTCCCCCTGCCCCATCATCAGCACTTCATGTTCGCCAACGATGTCGCCACCACGCACCACCGCAAAGCCGATGGTGCCTTGCTGACGAGGACCCACGCGCCCTTCGCGGGCATACACGGCGCTCTCGCGCAGTGACGTACCTCGCGCCTCGGCAGCGGCCTCGCCAAGTGCCAGCGCCGTGCCCGACGGTGCATCTTCCTTGCGGTTGTGATGCGCCTCGATAATGTCCAGATCCCAGTCCGGCAGCGATGCAGCGGCCTGTCGCAACAGGCGGGTAAGCACCGCCACGCCGAGGCTGAAATTGGCTGCGCGCAGCAGTGCGATGCGTGATGCCGACGCGTTGAGCCGCTGCGCGAACGTGGCGTCCAGGCCCGTGGTCCCCGTGACCAGCGCCACGCCGTGCGACTCGCAATACGTCAGTGCTTCGGCCAGACCGGCCGGGCCACTGAAATCGATCACGACGTCAAATGCATCCGCCGCAGGCCACTCATGCGTGTAGCCAAGCGCACCTTCGCAGGCATCCACCGGCTGACCCAGCTTCGAGGAACCGGGCGAGGCCAGCGCCGCCACCAGCGTGAAGCGCGCATCGTCCTTCACCAGTGCAAGCAAGGCCTGCCCCATGCGTCCGGTGGCGCCATTGATGGCGAGGCGAACGGGCTTGGTCATATGCGGCTTCCTTCGTGGCACGGGACAGGCATGGAAGAGGCGATGCTACTGCCTGCGGGCATCACCATGCACGGAAGCCACGCACGGCTCGCGCAAAAGAAAAGCCCCGGAACAAACCGGGGCTTTTCGATAACCGCACATTTCGCGCGAAATTACGAGGTGACGCGCGACCAGAACTGCTTCACGCCATCCACCCACGTCTTCGCACGCGGCGTGTGCTTGTCAGCTTCGCCATCGGCGAAGGTGGCCTCGAGTTGCTCGAACAGATCGCGCTGCTGCTTGGTGAGGCGCACCGGCGTTTCCACCACCACGCGGCAGATCAGGTCGCCGGTGCGGCTGCTGCGTACCGACTTCACACCGCGCCCGCGCAAGCGGAACGACTGTCCTGTCTGTGTTTCCGGCGGAATATTGATCGGCACTTCGCCTTCCAGCGTCGGCACGTGCAACTCCGCACCAAGTGCAGCCTGTGCGAAACGAATCGGCAATTCGCAATGCAGATCATTGCCTTCGCGCTGGAAGATGGCGTGCTCACGCACACGCACTTCCACGTAAAGATCGCCCGCTTCACCACCAGCCGGACCGGCCTCGCCCTGCCCCGTAAGGCGGATGCGGTCACCGTTGTCCACGCCCGCCGGAATGTTCACCGACAGCGTGCGCGTTTCTTCCAGGCGGCCTTCGCCATCGCAATGCTTGCACGGCTTTTCGATCGCCTGTCCGCTGCCGCCGCAATGCGGGCACGCCTGCTGGATGGAGAAGATGCCGTTCTGCATGCGTACGCGACCGTGGCCAGCGCAGGTCTTGCACGTCACCGTCTTGCCGTCCGCCGAACCGCTGCCGTTGCAGTGGTGACAGTTCACCTGGGTGGGAATCTCGATCTTCTTTTCGACGCCGAAGATGGCCTCTTCCAGGTCGAGTTCCATGATGTAACGCAGATCGGAGCCGCGACGCGAACGTCCGCGCCCGCCACCACCGAAGATGTCACCAAAGATGTCGCCGAAGATGTCGCCCATGTCGCCGAAGCCACCGGCACCACCGCGACCGCCCATGCCGTGCTCGAAAGCAGCATGGCCGTGCTGGTCGTACATGGCACGCTTCTGCGTGTCGGACAGCACTTCGTAGGCTTCCTTGGCCTCTTTGAATTTTTCCTGCGCATGCGGATCGTCCGGACAACGATCCGGGTGGTATTTCATCGCCAGTCGACGGAACGACTTCTTCAGTTCGACCTCGGTGACGGTGCGCTCCACCCCAAGGATTTCGTAGTAATCACGCTTGCTCATCAATCTCGCCAGTCAGCCGCTACGCGGCTTGCTAGTCGGCGGCCTTCGCCGCCTGTAAAGGGTTAGTGGAGCGTTGCGTGCCGCTTCTCAAGGTCTTGATCAAACCACCAAGGACGGCAAACAGCGATTCGACGGATTCGAGCTGCGTCTGTGTCTGGCACAGCCCCAGCATCGAAGCCACCTTCAGTTGCGTTTCCAGCTCGGAAAGCGAACCGCGCGCAATATATAGGAATTGCAGGAATTCCCTCTGTGTCCCGCGCGCGGCTCCTTCCGCGATATTGGAGGGCACGCTGATCGCCGCCCTCCTCATTTGACTCACCAAACCGTAGCGTTCGTCAGTCGGAAAGTCCGCTGTCAGCCGATAAATATCGGCCACGAGCCGTATCGCATCCTGCCACACGCGCAACCCGTGATGCGGTCGCGCCATGTTCAAACCCTTTACCCTTTGCCATTGGCAGCAAGCCGGGCCAAAGCCCGGCTTGCGACTAACTCACTTACTTCTTGTCATCCTTGACTTCAGTGAACTCGGCATCGACCACGTCGTCCTGACCGGCCGAGGAACCGCCCTGCGGGCCAGCGTGAGCGCCGGCATCGGGCTGTGCACCGCCGCCCTGGGCCGCTGCGTACAGCGCCTGGGCAACCTGCTCGAGCTTCTCGATCTTGGACTCGATGGCGGCCTTGTCGTCGCCATCCTTGACCTTTTCGAGGTCGGAAAGCGCGCCTTCGATGCTGCTCAGCTGGTCACCCGGCACCTTGCCGCCGTGCTCCTTGAGCGCGCTGCGGGTGGCGTGCACCAGCTGGTCGGCCTTGTTGCGGGTGGAGACAAGCTCGTGGAACTTCTTGTCTTCTTCCTTGTTGGCCTCGGCATCGGCCACCATGCGGTTGATCTCGTCCTCGGACAGGCCCGAGCCGGCCTTGATCTCGATCTTCTGTTCCTTGCCGCTCTTCTTGTCCTTGGCCGATACGTGCAGGATGCCGTTGGCGTCGATGTCGAAGGTCACTTCGATCTGCGGCATGCCGCGCGGCGCCGGGTCGATGCCCTGCAGGTCGAACTTGCCCAGCGACTTGTTGGCGCTGGCACGCTCGCGCTCACCCTGCAGCACGTGCACGGTCACGGCGCTCTGGTTGTCGTCGGCAGTGGAGAACACCTGCGAGGCCTTGGTCGGCACGGTGGTGTTCTTTTCGATCAGCTTGGTCATCACGCCGCCCATCGTCTCGATGCCGAGCGACAGCGGGGTGACGTCCAGCAGCAGCACGTCCTTCACGGTACCGCCCAGCACGCCGCCCTGGATGGCAGCGCCGACAGCGACGGCTTCATCCGGGTTAACGTCCTTGCGCGGCTCCTTGCCGAAGAAGTCCTTCACCGACTCCTGCACCTTGGGCATGCGGGTCTGGCCACCGACGAGGATCACCTCGTTGATGTCGGACACGCGCAGGCCGGCGTCATTCAACGCGGTGCGGCACGGCTCGATGGTGCGCTTGACCAGGTCTTCCACCAGCGCTTCGAGCTTGGCGCGGGTCAGCTTGATGTTGAGGTGCTTCGGACCGGAGGCATCGGCCGTGATGTACGGCAGGTTCACTTCGGTCTGGTGGCTGGAGGACAGCTCGATCTTGGCGCGCTCGGCGGCGTCCTTCAGGCGCTGCAGGGCGAGCGGGTCCTTGCGCAGGTCCATGCCCTGGTCTTTCTTGAATTCTTCGACGAGGTAGTCGATGACGCGCATGTCGAAGTCTTCGCCACCCAGGAAGGTGTCGCCATTGGTAGCCAGCACTTCGAACTGCTTCTCGCCGTCCACTTCGGCGATTTCGATGATGGACACGTCGAACGTGCCGCCACCCAGGTCGTACACGGCGATCTTGCGATCACCGCCCTTCTTGTCCAGGCCATAGGCGAGCGCAGCGGCGGTCGGCTCGTTGATGATGCGCTTGACGTCCAGGCCCGCGATGCGGCCGGCGTCCTTGGTGGCCTGGCGCTGGCTGTCGTTGAAGTACGCCGGCACCGTGATCACGGCTTCGGTCACCGGCTCGCCGAGGTAATCCTCAGCGGTCTTCTTCATCTTCATGAGGACCTTGGCCGAGATCTCCTGCGGAGCCATCTTCTTGCCGTCGGCCGTTTCCACCCAGGCGTCGCCGTTTTCATGCGCGACAATGCCGTAGGGCACGATGTGCAGGTCTTTCTGCACTTCAGCGTCGGTGAACTTGCGGCCGATGAGGCGCTTCACCGCGTAGAAGGTGTTCTTGGGGTTGGTCACGCTCTGGCGCTTGGCCGGCGCGCCCACCAGGACTTCGTTGTCCTTGGTGAAGGCGACGATCGACGGCGTGGTGCGATCGCCTTCCGAGTTCTCGATGACCTTGGCGGTGGTGCCGTCCATCACGGCGACGCACGAGTTGGTCGTGCCCAGGTCGATACCGATGATTTTACCCATGTTGTCTACTCCCGAATTCTTTAAGCGACCCCTCGGCCGCGACTGGTTTTCAGATGGGGCTCGGCATGTTTCATCTCAATGCCGGCAAGACCCCGCATGCCTTTCCGCCGAAGCCCGCAGGGGACGCCGTTCAGGCGTCCTCGACCGCGAGCCGGGGCGTCATTCCTTGGCGACCGCCACCAACGCGGGGCGCAGAAGCCGGTCGTTCAACACGTAGCCCTTCTGGAGCACGTTGACGACCGTGTTGGGGGCCGCGCCCGGGGCCTCCACCATGGCGACGGCGTGGTGTTTTTCGGGGTCCAGTGGCTGACCCACGGGATCGACCTGCACCAGGCCATTGTTCTCGGCAATCTTCAGCAGCGACTTCAGCGTGAGCGCAATGCCCTCGCGAACGCTCTTGACGTCACCGCCTTCCGCCTGCAGGCCCATTTCCAGGCCGTCGTACACCGGCAGCAGCTCGTTGAGCAGCTTCTCGTTGGCGAATCGGCGGGCCTGCTCCACATCGCGATGCAGGCGACGGCGCTGGTTCTCGATCTCCGCCTTTTCTCGCAGCACGGTGTCGCGCAACTCGGTGTTGCTGCTTTCCAGCTCGGCGATGCGTGCCTTCAGCGTTTCCAGTTCAGCGTTGGGCATGTCACCCCCTGCCTGGGCCGGCGTCTCGTTCGACGCGGTTGGGTCGTTGTTCTGCATGAATTACTCCAAGCCTTATCCGTGGCCGGTGCTCCAGGGCACCAACCGTCAAACTCTTGCGGGTAAAACCCCGCCTCCCGGGCGGGTTATAAGGTCGTTGCGGCGCGATTCAAGGCGTCGCTCAACAAACCAGCCGTTGCCTGCACCACCGGAATCACCCGCTCGTAGGCCATGCGGGTCGGACCGATGACCCCCACCGCCCCCAGGACGCGTCCCTGGGCACCATAGCTGGCCGTGACCACGCTGCAGCCATCCAGTGCCGCGAAGCCGGATTCCTCGCCAATGAACAGGCGCACGCCGGGGGCCTTGGCACACACTTCCATCAGCTGCAGCAGCTCGTTCTTCTGCTGGAACGCCTCGAACAACTCGCGCAACCGCTCCAGGTTGGCCAGCTCCGAATACCCCATGAGGTTGGTCTGGCCGCTCACCAGCACGTCGTCGTTGTCGCCCTGCGGCGCAAACGACGCCGCCGCCAGCTCCACGGTGCTGGACATCAGCCGATTGAGCTCACTGCTGGCCTCGCGCAGCTCGCGCAACAAATGGCTGCGGATGTCGTCCAGGCGCAGCCCGGCGAACTGGCTGTTGAGGTAATTGGCCGCCTGCTCCAGCTCGCGACCGTCCACCGGCTTGGCCAGCTGGACGATACGGTTCTGCACCTGGTTGTCCGAGAACACCAGGATCACCAGCACGCGGGCATCCGGCAGCGGGACGAAGTCGATGTGGCGCAGCGGGAAATCCGCCTGGCGCGGCACGGTGACCACGCCAGCGAAACGGGTCATCGCCGACAGCAGGGTCGAGACGTTGCCCAACAGGTCGCGGGTCGTCGTAAGGCCCGGCGGCAGCTCACGGCGAAGGCGCGCCATCTCGTCCTGCGGCAATGGCTGCAGTTCGATCAGGCTATCCACGAACAGGCGCAGGCCGCGCGGCGTCGGCACGCGACCCGCCGAGGTATGCGGTGAGGCCACCAGGCCCGCCTCTTCCAGGTCGGCCATGATGTTGCGGATGGTCGCGGGGCTGACGTCCAGGCCGGAGGAGCGCGAAAGCGTCCGCGACCCTACCGGCTCGCCGTCGGCAAGGTACTGGGCGAGCAATGTGCGCAACAGTCGGCGTGCGCGGGCATCGAGTGGGGCGGCGGGCATGCTGTAGCAATCCGTGAGACGCAAAAGAAATAAGGTCTGGCGGGAAAGTTTGCAAGAAAAGGCTGGGCTGAGGGACCAGGGGTGACCAGCGAGGGCGTGAGCCCTGGCGGTGAGGCGAGGCGCCATGCCGTGGTGGCGGCGCCTTCACCACTTGCCTCCCGTCCCTCGCCTCGCCCCTTCCGCGCCCCTTACAATCGCCCGACTTCACCAAGCCGCCATCCATGCTCACCTCGCTCTACGTTCGTCATTTCGCCGTCGTCGAAGAAGCCGAGATCGCCTTCGGCCCGGGGCTCACCGTCGTCAGCGGCGAGACGGGTGCCGGCAAGTCCCTGCTGGTGGACGCCTTGATGCTTCTGGCGGGCGCCCGCGCGGACAGCGGCATGGTGCGCGCCGGCAGTGACCGCGCCGAACTCACCGCCGAGTTCGACCTGACCCATCTGCCCGAAGCCCGCGAATGGCTTCGACGCGAAGAGCTGGACGAAGAAGACGCCTGCCAACTGCGGCGCGTCATCCGTGCCGAAGGCAGCTCCCGCGCCTGGATCAACGGCCGTCCGGCCAACGCCAGCCAACTCGGCGAGCTGGCAACCCTGTTGGTGGAAATTCACGGCCAGCACGAACATCAGGCGCTGCTTTCGCGTGCCCACCAGATGGAGCTGCTCGACGCCTACGCAGGCAACGAGACCCTGGTGGCACAAGTACGTGAACTGGCGCAGCAGTGGCGCGAACTCGGCAACCGCATCCGCAAGTTGAGCGGCGGCGACGACCGCGAACAGCGCATCGAACTGCTCAGCCACGAGCTGGGCGAACTGGACAAATGGGCACTCCCCGCCGAACAACTCGCCGAGCTGGAAGCCAGCCACAAACGCCTGGCCAATGCCGGTCGCCTGGCCGAGGGCGCCGGCGGCGTCGTCGAACTGCTGGATGGCGAGAGCGAATTCGCACTGCGTCGTGCGCTGGGCCGCGCCCAGCTGGAAATGAGCAAGCTCGCTGCGCTGGATGAACGTCTGGCACCCATGCTGGAGCTGCTGGACAACGCCTCCATCCAGCTCAGCGAGGCCGCCGACGGCCTCGGCCGTTATGCCCTCGACGTGGAGCTGGAGCCGGACCGCTATTCGGATGTCGACACGCACCTCACGCGGCTGCACGAACTGTCCCGCCGCCATCGCCTGCCCGTGGCCGAGCTGCACGACAAAGCCAACACGGTGCGCATCGAGCTGAGCGAGCTGGAAGGCGCCGGCGACGCGCTGGAGAAGCTCGCCAACCAGCGCACGCGCCTGCAGCAACAGTACGACGAGCAGGCATCGAAGCTCAGTCATGCACGCAAGGACGCGGCAGAGCGCCTGGGCGGCGAAGTCAGCACGCTCATGGGCGAGTTGGGCATGAGCGGCGGCCGCCTCGTGGTGGAACTGGAAGCCGCCTCTGAAAGCGAGCCCGACGCACAAGGCCGCGAACGCTGCGAACTGCTGGTCAGCGCGAACCCGGGCCAACCTCCGCGCGCGCTGCGCAAGGTCGCATCCGGTGGTGAACTGGCGCGCATCAGCCTCGCCATCGAAGTGGCCACGCTGGGCAAGGACACCATCGGCACCATGGTGTTCGACGAAGTGGACACCGGCATCGGTGGCGCCGTCGCCGAGGTCGTGGGTCAGAAACTGCGCGCACTGGGCGCCCAGCGCCAGGTGCTGTGCGTGACGCATCTACCGCAGGTTGCAGCACAAGGCCATGCACACCTGCGCGTCAGCAAGGCCAGCGATGGCGAATCGACGCGCACGCGCATCGAAAAGCTCGACGCCAACGGTCGACGCGATGAACTGGCGCGCATGCTGGGCGGCGTGGAGATCACGCGCGAAACGCGCGCGCATGCGAAGCAGATGCTGGAGCGGGCGCAGGTTTAACAGCGTCTTCGTCAACGCTTTCTTGTAGGAGCGCACTTGTGCGCGACCGTAGCGTCCAACCACGCGACTGATTGAATCC
>NZ_QAVX01000024.1:15926-74898 GCF_003121485.1 Dyella sp. C11
TAACAGCGTCTGCGTCAACGCTTTCTTGTAGGAGCGCACTTGTGCGCGACCGTAGCGTCCAACCACGCGACTGATTGAAGCCTCTGGTCGCGCACAAGTGCGCTCCTACAGGTCAGAGACGTGGTGGGAGCGCACCCTGTGCGCGACAGGTCCTGTCGATACCGCTCCGTAGGATCGTCGCGCACAGGGTGCGCTCCCACAGAGATTCCCGCAGCGGAAAGCGAATCAGTTCTTTCGCGGCACCAACCCGCGCTCGGTCGCCATGCGGTAGAGATCCAGTTCCGAACCCGCACCCAACTTGCCCATCAGGCCGGCGCGGTGGATGCAGGGAGCGGGCGCGGGTCTAACAGCGTCTTCGTCAACGCTTTCTTGTAGGAGCGCACTTGTGCGCGACCGTAGCGTCCAACCACGCGACTGATTGAAGCCTCTGGTCGCGCACAAGTGCGCTCCTACAGGTCAGAGACGTTGTGGGAGCGCACCCTGTGCGCGACGGGTCCTGTCGATACCGCTCTGTAGGATCATCGCGCACAGGGTGCGCTCCCACAGAGATTCTTGCGACGGAAAGCGAATCAGTTCTTCCGCGGCAACAACCCGCGCTCGGTCGCCATGCGGTAGAGATCCAGTTCCGAGCCTGCCCCCAGCTTGCCCATCAGGCTGGCGCGGTGGATGTAGACCGTCTTCTGCCCGATCCCCAACTCGCCAGCCACCTGCTTGGGCGCACGACCGGCGGCCAGCAGCAGGAACACCTCGCGCTCTCGTGCGGTAAGCCGGTGAATGGGATCGCGCGATTCACTCGGCCGCTCGGCGCGACGCTTGCGCAGGTCAGAACTGAGGAAACATTCGCCCTGCATCACCGCGCGCAGGCCGGCAACCAATTCCTCCGGCGCCACACCCTTGGTGACGTAGCCACTCGCGCCGCGACGCAATGCTTCGGATACGTACGGCTCGCCGTCGTGCATGCTCAGCACCACGATGCGCGTGTCGGAAGCAACGCTGCGCAGATGCTCGATCAACGGCAACCCGCTGCCGTCAGGCAGCGAGAGATCGAGTGCCACGAGGTCGGGACGGTGCTGGCCAATCGCTTCCACCGCATCGTCGGCGCTGCGGCATTCCGCAACGACCTCCAGATCCGGTTCCATCTCGATCAGCCGCTTGAACCCCTCTCGGACAATGGCATGGTCATCGACCAGGACAATGCTGTACATGCTGCATGTATAGCAGCCCCGGGGATGGCCGCCTATACCCCCGCCCACGCCATGTACCATCGCCGGCATGCGATCGAAACCTTCCGTACTGCCCGGCTCCGACCTTCTTCTTGCGATTGGCTATTTTCTGCTCTGGTTGCTGCTCTGGCCCACCGAGCAGCCTTATTGGATGCTTCCCTACGGCCTGCGCTTCGGCGCACTGCTGCTGGCGCCGTTTCGCATGTGGCCGTGGCTGCTCGGCGCGGAAGTTGCCGCCAGCGCGCTGATTGCCTCGTTTCACCCGCTACCCCTGGGCTGGCTTGGATTCTTCCTGGGTGAATTGCCCGAACCCATCGTTGCCGCCATCTGCCTGTGGCTGATGAGACGCGCCAAGCTGCACGCAAGCCTGCGCGATCCGGAAGATGTCGCTCGCCTGCTGCTTTCCGCCGCGTTCACGGTAGCGGCCACCACGGCGACCGACGCCGTATTGCTGGCGCTGATCCACGCCGCACCCAGCACCGACCTGATGATGCAGGCATTGGGGCAGGATCTGCTGGGCAACTACGTGGGCGTGCTGCTGCTCGTGCCGCTGCTGGTGATGTTGCTGCGAGCACGCCTGGACAAGCGCGGACTGGGACGCCTGTTGATGGACGGCCTGCTCGTGCTGATGCCTTCGCTGGCCATCCTTCTGGTGCTCTCGTCCCACGAGGCTCCGCAGCCGCAGTTCGCGCGGGTGCTGTCGCTGGCGCCGGTGCTGTTCTTCGCGTTCCGCCACGGCTGGCGTGGCGCCAGCCTGGCGATGCTGATTTCCAGCCTGGGCATGACACTGGTCGACCACCTGTCCGGCCACGGTGCACCGGGCGCCGCGGGCGAATTGTTCCTGGCCGTGGCTGGTACGGGCGCGCTGATGCTCGGCTCGGCCACCGATGCCCTGCGCCGCAGCAGCGAGCGCGTGGCAGAACAGAACGTCTACCTGGCCGCCGTGAATCGTCGCCTGGATCATCTTGCCCGCCAGCTGCGCGATGCGGCACGCGGCAACCTCCGCACGGAGGAAAACCAGCGCCGCCACATGGCGGCCGAGCTGCACGACGAGCTGGGACAGAACCTTACAGCCATCCAGACCCACCTCAAGCTCGCGCAGTCGCGTTTGGCGCAGGGAGGCATGGACGACATCGGCGTATCGATCAACACCATCCTCGGCCATATGCGACGCGCCCTGCACCGCCTGCTCGACGACCTGCGGCCCGCGGTGCTGGACGAATTCGGCCTGTTGCGCGCTTTGGATGAAGGCCCCATCCGAGACCTGTTGAACGCGGCGGGTGTGGCCTACCGCACCGACCTGCACGGCGACCCGCGATTGCTGGATGACGACACCCGCACCGTGGTCTATCGCCTGGTCCAGGAAAGCGCCACCAACGCGGTGAAGCACGCCCACGCCGATACCTTCCAGCTGCGCCTGCGCATCGGCGAGCGCCAGGGCGTGGCCCTGGCCCTGCTGGATATCCGTGACAACGGCATCGGCCTGCCGGCCCGCATGCCCCGGGGTGGGCGCGGCATGCAAGGCATGCGCGACCGGGTCACCTCCCTGGGTGGCCTGTTCAGGGTCCGGCCCGAGGCCCAGGGCGTTCATCTTCGGATCTTGTTGCGCAGCAACACACAAACTAGTGACGCAGCTCGCACTTAGGAACGTTACATAGGAAATTTTCCGATACCCGAGGTGTGAAGGGTTCGTTACGCTGGATTCATCGATGTGGGGGAGCCACCATCGCAAGATGGTGAGCCATGCCAACCGTGGGGACGGTGGGCATGAAGAGCGGCAGGATGCCGTTCCGCCGGAATCGGTGGCAAAACCGGGATGTGCGAGCAACTCGCCTCCCAGGAGCCATCCGGTAACGGATCAAGCCGCAGGGCGGACAGGAGTCCTCCCGCGGCTTTTTTTATGGGCGGCATTTGGCCTCGGGCACGAAAAAGGCCGGCAGCTTCCGCCACCGGCCCTCGAAAACCGCCCTTTCCGCTTGCTTACTTGCTGCCCTTCTTGGGGCGCACATACAGCACCAGGCTGTGGTCCTCGATGACATAGCCATGCCGGGCGGCGATCTCGGCCTGCAGGCGCTCGATCTCCTCGCTGACGAACTCGATGACCTTTCCGCTGTCCACATCGATCATGTGGTCATGATGCTTGCCACGGTCCAGCTCGTAGACGGCCTGGCCGCCCTCGAAGTTGTGCTTGACGACAATGCCTGCCGCCTCGAACTGGGTCAGCACCCGGTAGACCGTGGCCAGGCCAATGTCTTCCTGATGGGCCAGCAGGCGTTTGTAGATATCTTCGGCGGTGAGATGGTGCGCCTCCTCATCCTCGAAGATCTGCAGGATCCGCATGCGGGGGTGGGTCACCTTCAGCCCGGCTTTGCGCAGTTCTTTTGTTTCCTGTTCCATAGCAAGCTCCACGCACACGGCCAAACGAGGCCGTTAGTGTATCATCCGACACCTTTACGATCCGGACGCAACACGCATGCACAAGCTGATTCGCACGCTGGGTTTCGCCATGCTGGCACTGTCGCTGGCCAGCTGCCGCCTCATCTATACCCCCGACGTGCAACAGGGCAATTTGCTCGACAAGAAGAATGTGGATCAGCTGCAGCCGGGCATGACCAAGCGTCAGGTGCTGGTGCTGATGGGTTCGCCTTCGGTCAATTCCCCGTTTGCCCAGAACGAGTGGGACTACGTGTCCACGCAGCAGCACCGCGGTGGTGACATCAAGGTGCGCGCGCTCAAGCTGACCTTCAACAACGACGTGCTGGTGCGCACGGAAGGCGATTTCTTCGCCGAAGACGCGCAGAAGCTGGTCAACGACACCAAGAAGTACCACGCCAGCTACCCGGTTGACGAAACCAAGGGTGACAAGAACACCGGCGGCTCCAGCGGCGGTGACAAGGGTGGCGACAACGGTGGCGGTGACAACGGCGGCGGCAACGACGGCCACTAAGGCTGCATGGCCGGCGTCAGCCCTCGTGGGCGCGGCGCCGGCGAGCTTCTTTCGGATCAAGCGTGAGCGGCCGGTAGATTTCCACCCGGTCGCCCTCGCCTACCACATGCTCCAGCGTGACCTTGCGGGCGAAGATGCCCAGCCGGGACGGATCGACCACCAGTCCCGGAACATCGCGCGGCAATCCTGATGTCTCGATGGCCTGGGCCACCGTGCTTCCAGCCGGCAACGTGACCTTCCGCAACCAGTGCTGTGCCGGTTCGGCGTAGACCACTTCCACGGTGACCTGCTCAGCCATAGGTGCGTTCGGCCTCGCGGCAGAAATCGTCCACCATGCGGCCGGCCAGCCCCTGGAAGCCCAGTTTCAGCGCGGTGCCGCCGAGTTTCCCGGCGTAGTCGAAATCCAGCGCAAACGACACCTTGCAACCCGCGTCGCCCAGCGCAATGAACTCCCAAAGCCCGTCAAGGCTGCGGAACGGGCCATCCACCAGGCTCATGTGCAGGCGGCTGGGACGCACGGTAGTGTTGCGCGTGGTGAAGCTCTGGCGAAAGCCGGCGTACTTGAGATCCAGGCGCGCCACCAGCACATCATCGCCTCGCTCCAGAATCTCGGCACTGGAACACCACGGGAACCGCTTTGGGTATGCTTCGACCTCATTGACCAGATCAAACATCTGGGCTGGCGAATATCGCACCAGGGCGCTGCGGCGGATTTCGATCACTTCAGCCTCTTCTTGAGCATCATCTGGGTCCCGCGACGAAGGGCCCGTCATCAGGGCATAGAGCCCGAAGTTTAACGGACATGGCCAAGCCCAAGGACAAAGACAAAAACTCCGGCACCATTGCGCTCAACAAGCGCGCGCGCCACGAATATCACATCGACCAGCGCTTCGAGGCAGGACTCGAGCTGCAAGGCTGGGAAGTGAAATCGCTACGCGCCGGCCGCATCAATTTCGGCGACAGCTACGCCATGGTGATCCAGGGCGAACTGTTCCTCGTGGGCACGTCCATTCCGCCGTTGATCAGCGCTTCCACCCACGTGGTCGCGAACGATCGCCGCACGCGCAAGCTGCTGCTCCACCGCGAAGAAATCGACACGCTCATTGGCGCCGTCGAACGCAAGGGCTACACGCTCATCCCCATGGCCCTGTACTGGAAGGGCAACAAGGTGAAGGCGGAAATTGGCCTGGCCAAGGGCAAGCAGGCGCACGACAAGCGCGATACGGAGAAGGAACGCGACTGGCAGCGCGAGAAACAACGCACCATGCGTGCTCACAACAAGCACGCCTGATTCGCTCAGCCAGCCACCCTTCGCCACGAGCCGGGCTCGCCCTCAGATAGCCCGATCACGCCCTGGTGCAATGTCATGTTCATGGCGTCCACCGAGGTGCCGAAGCCGAAGCGCTCGTACAACTTGTGAGCATCGGCGGTGGAATGGAGGTTGAGCGAGTCGACCTCCTGCTCCCTTGCCGCGGCGCCCACCGCGGCCAATAAAGCCGCCGCCGCGCCCTGCCGTCGATGGGCACTCCTCACGTACATGTTCAAGATGTACCAGCCCACGCCGCGGCGAAAATAGGCGGAAGGCAAATGCGTGTACGGATGCACCATCACGCACCCCGCGGCACGTCCATCCCGCTCCGCCAGCCCCGCCAGCAGGCGCCCTTCCGGCATGGCGTCCTCGATCCAGCCGCGCAGCTGGTCGGCAAAGCCGTCCGGCAGCCGCTGTTTCAACTCTTCTTCCAGAAACGCGCAACGCAAATCCGTCAACACACCTGCGTCGTGCAGCCCTGCCTGACGTATCCGCACCATGGTCGATTCCTGGGGTGGGTAGGTGCCGGCAACAATACCCGGGTCATGCAGCCTTGATGAAAGCCCGGCGACCTACATATACTGACGGGTCAGTTATCTGGTTTTCCCCGGGGGTGTCATGGCTTCGACGGGGGTAGTGAGATAGCTTGGTGCATGCCGAGGGGGCAGCTTTCCTCGTTAATCCAGCAGCAAAACTCATAGTTGCCAACGACGACAACTACGCTCTGGCCGCTTAAGGCCTAGCCCCGAACCCACTTGTGCTCGTGCTCGTGGATGTAGGGTCATTATCACGAGATCGCCCGAAGCTGCCGCCTGTCGGCAAGGGTTAAATCAAGCAGGCTGGTCCTTCGATGCGCTTTGCACGCTGTGCTGTCGCGGGACGAGATCTAACGGCGAGCTAAGCATGTAGTACCGGGCGTCAAGCGCCTTCGGACGCGGGTTCGACTCCCGCCACCTCCACCAACTCAACGTCCACGGACGTTCCAAGAAGGCCGGAATCCCTAGCAATACCAAGGGTTCCGGCCTTTTTCTTTGTCCAGCAATGTCCCAGAAGATTTCTTGAAATCCGGGGGCAAGTGGGGGCAAGATCGGGGGCAACACGGACGTCACCTTTTACAGTTGCCCCCATGCGCCTAACGAACGTAGCAATCAGTAAAGCCAAGCCCACTGGCAAGACCCAACGCCTATCCGATGGCGGCGGCATGTATCTAGAAATTGCCCCAAGTGGCGGGAAGTGGTGGCGACTGAAGTACCGCTATGGCGGCAAAGAAAAACGTATCTCCCTTGGCACCTATCCGGACACCAGCCTCGCGGAGGCTCGCGAGAAACGCGATGTTGCGCGGAAACTGCTCGCGTCCGGTGTCGATCCAGCGGAGCAGCGAAAGGCCACCAAAGCGGCCGGCATAGAACGCTCTGCCAATAGCTTTGAAGTTGTGGCACGCGAATGGCACGCCAAGCAATCAACCACATGGGTGGAGCAGCATGCCAGTCGAATCATGCTTCGTTTGGAAAATGACGTATTTCCGTGGCTAGGTAACCGCCCAGTTGCAGAGATGAGTGCTAAGGAATTTCTCGCCACAGTAAATCGCATTGAAGCCCGCGGAGCTATCGAATCCGCACATCGAGTACTTCAAAATTGCGGGCAAGTGATGCGCTACGCCATTGCTACCGGCCGGGCAGAACACAATCCCGTCGACAATCTGCGAGGCGCTCTTTCCCCCGTAAAGCCCAAAAACCTCGCAGCAATTACTGATCCTTCGGCAATTGGCGGCCTGTTACGTGCCATTGATGCTTATCAGGGCACCTTCATTACAAAGTGCGCGCTGAGGTTAGCGCCGCTGGTGTTCGTTCGCCCGGGTGAACTAAGGCATGCTGAGTGGCCTGAGTTCAATTTGGAGACCGGGGAGTGGAACATTCCCTCTGAGAAAATGAAGATGCGCTTACCGCATCTAGTCCCACTCGCCCCTCAGGCTGTGGAAATTTTGCGCGAGCTTCAGCCACTCACCGGTACCGGTCGGTACCTATTTCCTAGCGCACGTAGCCCAAAGCGCCCGATGAGCAACAATGCCGTACTCTCCGCCCTCCGCAGAATGGGATTTGCTAAGGAAGAGATGAGTGGGCATGGCTTTCGGGCGATGGCTCGCACGGTCTTGGACGAAGTTCTCGGCTTCCGCCCAGACTATATCGAACATCAGCTAGCACACACGGTCAAAGACCCCAATGGCAGAGCCTACAACCGCACTGCTCACCTAAGTGAACGACGCAGAATGATGGCAGCTTGGGCAGATCATCTTGATCACCTACGTCTGCTACGCGCTGAGTAAGCAACGTTGGAGTTTCCGAAGATCCGAGGTCCGGTTAGAGCCACACGGAAAATGCCATAGAGGATGGAACCTTGAGCACCAAGAAACGCAATCAAAAAGAACAAGATCGACGGATTCTTGGGATCTACAACCCCAAAGATGGACCTACAGCAGTGGGAGAACTGCGGCTAGAGGGCTCCAACACTTTGCTCAAGGTACATGCTGACTTCCCATTAGACTCTTTCGCACAAGCCGCCAACATCACTGGGACCTCCTTTACCGGCAAGCAGATAACACTAATCGACTGTTTCAGCCCCGGTGTAGGCCATACGCACTTTCAGGGGAAACCGACTAAGTATCACGCAGATATCTTTCCTCACTATGTTGCCATTGGTCACGGCCATATCGAGCCAAACGATCGTTACGTCAAGGCCATCCATTTCACGACCAATGACCTGACACATCTTTTCTACGACTTCGACGCCTTCAGCAACTTGATTGATGCGAAAGCGGTGATTGAAGAGGTGTTGAAAGAACGCCGAAAGATGAGGCCTGTCGAAACAGGCGAACACCCGCAGATAGCTTATTTCACCGGAAAGACGCAGATTGTCGAGACCGAAACTACTATCGGCAAGGTATCTGTTCATCATCGGCCAACCCATAACTTAGGCGGCCCTGCTGGCGTTTACATTAAAAACAGAATGGTCGTCACCATTGAGCCCGATGAACCCATCGCCTTTGATGACGCCATAGACAGGATGTACGTAGTTGCTGCATTTCTGTCGGTGGCGGCAGGTCGCAGGCAGGGCATAAAACACGTCCAAATTGCTACTCTCGATCACGACAACGGAGTACCTCGAACACTTCAGGTACACCCGAGCTATCGTTGGAAAGCAAGCAACAAGATCGAGCTCTTTAAGCCTCATCCCGGCGATTTACCGCTGGACCCTATCCAACATAGCGTTGAATTCGAAACAGTCTTTTGTAACTGGATAGCGCGACATAAAGGCTGGAAGGTTGCGCGCTCCAGATATATCGATTGCCTACAAAAATCTAATGAATACGACGGCGGAAGGCTTGTTGCCGCCGCGAATATGTTCGATATATTGCCAGTGGAGGCGACCCCGGCCCCGTCAACGCTGACAGGTGACTTGGCCAAGACTAGAGACGAGTGTCGCGCCCTATTTCGCAAGCTCCCAGCTGGGATCGATCGAAACAGCGCCCTTGATGCGCTTGGCAGACTCGGAAAACCGTCTCTTCCCAAAAAGGTGGCCTATCGAGTATCGATCGTCGAATCGAGACTCGGCGCAATCTTCCCTGACATCCAAATTCCGGCAGCCGTTGCAGTTAAGTGTCGGAATTATCTCGTACATGGAAGCGCTGGAGATATTGACTACTCAAGAGTGGAACCACTTCTTCCGTTTCTTACAGACACGCTAGAGTTCGTCTTTGCCGCATCTGATTTCATTGAAAGTGGATGGAACACTCAACGATGGGCGTCATCTTCATATGGATGGGGCCATAGCTTCACGCGGTATCGCGCTGAGTATTCAGTAGCGCTGGCCAAGCTTCGAGGCGTTCTGCTAGACGACACTCCTAGCTCCTAAGGCACACATTACGGTGCGCCTAATGTTGCGACACTAGTACGAACAATATTGTGTGCTGCCACGATGAGACGGATCGTGGCGTAAGCGACCTACAGCGATTTGGCGGACCGATACGAATAACTAGAAGGCTCTAAGCGAAAAAGCGTGGACGAGATATCCAAGAAGGCCGTGTCGTTACGTTCGTTTCCGATGCTCTCCCTTATCCGCTGACATAGCCGAGTAAAGGCAAGAATCTCCTCTTCCTTCTCCAGAGTCCCGCCAAGCCGCCAGAAATCTACCAAAGCTTCAACCACATACACATCAGCGCACATACAAATTCGCACTTTCGCATCGTTCAACACGGCAAGATCGCTTATCAGATCCGAGGTACTGCCCATTCTGCGCGCTGCAACAAGTTGGGACGCAGCCGAGATGAAGTCAGCATAGGCCTTCAGCCGAAAGCCATCCAAAGAATCTTTTCGGCTACGTCGTTGGGCGAGAACGTGCCCAAGTACGACACCAACGGCGGCTCCTAGAGCCCCACTTAGCAGAGACAAAACAGCAACGGAAATCGTTGGCATGGCGAACACGATGAAGTTAGAGGTTCGGGCTAGCTAAGAACCGTCAAATTACGAGCCGCGGGACCAAAGAATGAGAACCCTAGGGTGACCGAAACACGATCTCCAATGCTAGGCAACTCCTCCTCATCCCCGAGCGATCTGTTGTCGAAATAGCAGTGAATGTGATTGTGATCGAGCTCTATGAAGCCATAAGAGCCAAATCGCTTCACCACAGTTCCGTTGAAGATTCGTGGAGTTGTCCGATCCCTCAACACCTCTTCCTTGACAGCACTCTTCGCAGCGAAGGGCACGGGAGCAGCCTTTAGTCCGTCATAGAGAACTTTCGCTTCAGAAATCCTGCCAGCCAAACTCAACTGCCGAGCACACAATAGTTGTGCCCTATAGTTCTTATCTCCCTTGGCGAAAGACCGCTGATAGTAGCTCAGCAAGAAATCAGGGCGTTCGGCATCAATCGAAGGTTCGATAAGCCTCGATATCTGCGCAAAGTCGAAATTGAGGTCTTGGCTACCGGGGTTATATTCGAGTGCCTGCCGCAAGACCTCCCTAGCCTCTTCAAGCTTGCCCCTTGCCCTTAGGACAATTGCATAGCGACGAGCGATGAGCTGGCTTCTTTTGTTGCCTTCAAATGCTCGATGAAGAGCACGCTCTGCTCGCTCGTCGTTTTCCAAAAGGCGCGCAAGCGTCGCCTCTTCCGTAAGCAGATGTGAGTCCCCGGGAAACCTCTTTAGTCCATTTCGAATTGTCTCTTCGGCCGACTTGATCGCATCACTGACTGCATCTGCCGAAAGCTGATCTTCCACCTCTGAATCCATCGCATCAGAAAGCGCTTGGATGTGCGCTTTTGCAATGGTGTGGTAAGCGTAAGAGCCATTTGATGCGGCCAAAAGCGTTTGAGCTTTTGTAACCGCCTCATTGCGCCATGCCGCACGCTCGATGGGATCGGTAGATATTCGAGCACGCGTAAGTGCTAGCTCCGCGATTGAGTGCCGGATAGTTCGATCTGTCGGCGCCAATTCCGCAGCTTCCAACAGGGCATCTTCGGCTAGCGCGAGGCCCTCGATATCACTGGCGACCCTCATCAGATATATGCCCTTCTGATGAAGGATGTAATGCTCCTCACCCAGCGCAGACAATGCGAGATCGTATAGCGCAACACCTCGGTGCGATTCGGTGAGAAGCTCAGCCAGCCGACTTCCTCGCAACAAGTCGCCGATAATTCTCCGATCATACGAGTACGTAGGATTGAGGCGCCCAATCAACTTGGCCAAGTTGTCCAAACGTTCGTCTTCGGTCTTAAATACCTGACCGTAGAGTATTTCCGCGATGTAGGGGTGCCTTGAACGATAGATCCAATCGCCGTTACGTGAATCGACCTCCAGCGAAACTACCTGTTCCAGCGGCCGAAAGAACCGCTCATGGAACTGCTCAAAGCTAATGCCGTGAACGCGCGAAATGAGACCCGCACGCACCGGCGAACCGAACCTATGCAGCGCACAGATGTCCGCATACAAGACCTGAGCTTCCCTCGGAACTATCTTGCTGTACTCGTCGAAGATGACGTCCCGGAAGTGACCATTCCTAGTGGCCTCGTGCAGCGCGACAAGGAGTTGCCGCCCATAGACCTCTTCAAGTTGCTTGAGCTGTTGGTCATGCGGAAGATGTTTAAGCTCCCCGAGACAGTCGTTCAACTCCAGCTGCACAAGAAGATCTTCCGTCTCCTTGTGCGACATGTACCGAAGCTCGTATTCAGCTGTGACGCTACTATCGAGATTCTGCGAACGAATGTTCCACTCGTTAAAGCGAGCCCCACCAATGATCACTATTGGCAGCTTGTCCTGCTTAGCTGCGCTCAGAAGTCCCGCAACCCCCTCGGAAACTTGGGTGATGTCGTCGATCACCAAGAACAAGGGTTCTTGCGCAAGAGTTACCAGCTCCTGCAAGGCCTCAATATTTATGTAGCCGGTACTCGGCACAAAGACAACGAGCTTATTGAGCCTGCGCGACGCATCCCAAGCCAATCGGCGCAACATGACGCTTTTGCCTGCCCCCGCGTGGGCCTTGAGGACAACAAGCCGCGGCCCGGTCAATTGTCCGGTCACTACAACCTGCTCTTGCAAAATGGCCTGAGTCAACGGGCGAGCGAAATCGAGCTCCTTCTCGATTGGATACCATCCTAGATCGAACCCGTTGAAGAACCTCTGCGGCGTCCCATCCGGAGACACTGTTTCTGCAGAAACATGCTCTGCACCTGTCTCCAGATAATTTCTGAGGAGCGAACTTTCTCTCCGGTGGCTTGCGATATAGGTCGTGAGCGAAGTGGGTTCTTCGCTCTTTGCCACCGCAAGTTTTCGCAATGCACCGGGAATGGAAGCATCCAGTTCGTCGATGAAAGCTTCGAACGTTGAGTCAATGAGCGTGAAACGGCGTTCCTGCCAGTACTGCCGTTCAACGTCGAGCACACCTTTTTTAACGATATAGTGCCGCGGCCGGGCGTCACCATCCTTAATAATTTCGTCTAGAAGAAGCCTCAAGTTGTAGTCGCGCAAGCTGTAGCCCGCAAAGATCAATGTCTTTACTTTGGCCCATTCGAGCAGCTGGCTAAATTGAGCGGCCCTTCCCTCTTTATGTCGAAGTATCCGTTCTGTGCTGTAAACCATGCCCGGATTCAGCTGTTCAAACGCAGTGACACAGCCATGCAACTTCAAATAGAGGAGGTCTCCCTTCTCCATCGTGTCTATGAAGTCCGGCGTGTCTCTGACTAGCGGACGCAATCTCTGCAATCGATCCGGCTCTTGCTCGTATGCCCGCTCAACCACAAGGTCAAAATTGGTCGTCGCCATTCCTGCCCAATGGAAGGTAGGAATCTTTCTATGGAACCGTGCAGGCTGGAAAGGCGTTAGCGTGTCGTGGATAAAGCGCTGCAGCTCACGGCCACTTTTGGCCGTGGCGGCGTAGTCGCATATCTGCACGAAGTCGAGGTCAGTTACACCCGGACCGAGAAAGGATTCAGCAATAGCCTTCCCAAGCGCCTCTGTACCCGGGATGGTGTGACCTTTTCCGTCCGATGCGCCCAACGACGCCCCTGCTCCGAGAAAAAGTACCGCTCTGCCACCTTTCACTTCTTCAATTAGATTCGCATCCAAGGGCATAGGTCGTTACGGTCCCTGCATCGACTAAGGCAACCCGAGGATATGGGTTCCTTAACAAAGTCGCTAGGCATCCTTCTCTTTTTGTATACCTTCTGATCCACCCGAGAAGGCCTATCAAATCTCTTATCAAAATGATATTCTCACATCATCTAGGAGATATGATAATGAGCGAAATCGTAGGGTACGCCCGCGTCAGTAGCGTCGGCCAATCACTCGACGTCCAGCTGGATAAGCTGAAGCGGGCCGGCTGCACACGGATTTATGCCGAAAAACGGTCAGGCAAGCAGGCTGATAGCCGTCCAGAACTACAGGCATGCCTCCAGTTTCTCCGGGAAGGGGACACCGTCGTCATTTCACGCTTAGACCGCATGGCACGTTCCGTCTTGGACTTGGCGAAGATCGCGGACCTGCTGAAGAAAAAAGGCGTGGCCCTTCGGGTGGTGGATCAGGCTATTGATACAGGTACGCCTGAGGGAAAGCTAATGTTCTCCCTGCTCGCAGGATTTGCTGAATTCGAAAATGACATCCGAGCCGAGCGTCAGGCCGATGGGATTGCGAAGGCAAGGGAAAAGGGTGTGGCCTTCGGTCGGAAGCGTGCCCTGACCCAAGAGCAATGCCAGCGGATCAGGACGCTGCGGGAAGAAGAGAAGTTCTCTGTTCCCCAGCTGGCAGAACGGTTCAACGTTGGACCCGCAACAATTTATAGGGCTTTGCAATCCACCGAATGACGAGTCGCCCAAAGGAGGCTTGGATCGAACTCGGTCGGGTACGCCACCGGGTTCGGCTGTCTCGCCGATATGTTGTTATTTGCGAGAGCACTTAAGATGGGCCCAACATTATTCGGAACAGAGGGCCCGATGAAAAAGCTTGCACTCTTCAACAACAAAGGTGGCGTCGGAAAGACCACCCTTACAGTCAACTTGGCGGACGCTTTCGAAGAGTTAGGGAAAACGGGCCTTCTCGTCGACGCCGACCCACAATGTAATCTGACGTCGTTCTACATTAACGAGGATGAACTGGAGAAGCTCCTCGGCGACTCAGATAACGAGGACTCTGCAGACACTCTGTGGTCAGCGATTAAGCCAGTTGTGATCGGCAGAGGCGGTACAAAAGAGCCACCGATATGGACCGTTCCGAAGCGAAACATTCATCTCCTTCCCGGTGACGTCCTCTTGTCGGAGTACGAAGAGACGCTGCCCGCTGCTTGGACTGACAGCTTCGCACGTAAGACTCGCGGGTATGACGTTACTACTGCACTGGCGAAAGTCGTCGGGGAAGCAGCCGAAAGCGTTGGGGCGGATATTGTTATGTACGATGTCGGACCAAATGTCGGCGCACTCAACCGCGTCGTCCTTATGGACTGCGACAATTTCATTACACCGGTTGCGGCAGATCTATTCTCTCTTCGGGCCCTCTCAACCGTTGGTCGATCCATTGCGAAGTGGGCAACCGATTGGGCAACGATTCGCGGAATGGCGAGCGATGAAGACAAGGAGGCGCTGTTCGCGGGTGTGCCCCACTATCTTGGGTATATAACGTCGGCCTACAAGATTGGACGAGGGGCGAAGGCTAGTGACGCTCATACCGGGTGGGAGAAGGATATCGGCCCCCGAGTCCGCTACCGCGTAATTGATCAACTCCGCAAAGCCAACCCAGCCCTTGCGACCCCCGGACAGAGCAAGCTAGGCGGGATTCGCAATTACCATAGCCTTGCTCCTGACGCACAGCGATACGGGGTCGCCATTGGTAAGCTTAGAGGGCTGATCAACTCCGGCCAAAACGCGCACATCGAGGACGCCCGTCAGGAATTTCTAGACCTCGCCAGCGAAATCATCCAAAGAATAGGTGACTAACACCATGGCGTGGGGCGGGATGCCATCCTGAGTTCTGGAGGCATCTTGGCTTTCTAGCGGCTCGTGCGCCTTGAAGCTCTGGCTTCCATCCGCATCATTAGCGGTTCGGCTCGTCTGGGGCCAATATCTTTCCTTAAATACGCGCTTCCTTGCGACAGCTGCGGAGCAGCTGTAAGCGAGCAAGTCAGCGCTGCTCTAGCCACACTCATCTTTAGGGGGGTCTATGATTACAATCGATTCAAAAGAATTCCGCGACTTGATCGGACAGGCAGTAATCCAGCGAGATCTTGGGTCCTACGAAGTGGCGGCGATGGTGCTGGAGCAGACGATGCCAAGCTTCGATCAGCCAGCAAAAGAAATCGCACTATTGCAGCTCATCTACATTTACGATGCCGCTGGAGATACGACCAAGCGCAAAGCGTCTGCCGAAAAGCTGGCGAAGTACGATTCGGAAATTCCTTCTGTAAAGAAGGTGCTTGGTACGTACATGTAGCCTGCGACAAGCCGCAGGATCACGTACAAGTTCAGATGTCTGCTTTCTAAAGCGAAGCGGACATCCCTCCCCCCGAAAATGTAAATTTCACTGCCTGTTCTCGAACGGAAGAATTGAGGCAGATGCAAATGCAAATGCAAATGCAGAATGGAGCTTCGCGAAGTTTGCTCGTTGGATTAGCCGTAGCTGCTGCGCATCTGCTTCGGAAAAAAAGCAACTCTCGAAATTTCCAAACTTGTTTTCATCTCAGGCCGACGGACTAGTCCAACGTGACCGACTAAATTCGTCACTTAGAGATGCTTTCTAGTGATAGTTGTCAGCCATCATATGGTGGCCCCGGTGGAAGCAGGGGGCCATATCTCCCTCCCTTGATGGCTACTCACCTCGATTGCTTAGGCTTGACCCAACAGTTGAATTCACCATTGGCTGCAACAGTCATCGCCGCAACATATCCCTGATACTCAACCGAACCATACGGGTTGTTCGGAAGTGTCTTGCGGAACTGATCGAACATAGTAGTAACGAGGGCATCCGCCGTTTTAGCTGGAATGCCTAGCGCGGCCTGAACCGTCTGAAGGCATAAAGCGATGGAGCTCGATCGATCCATCGTTGCGACCTCGAAGGTATTGTTCTCCGCATACACAGCCGCGTTTGGCAGGCGGGCTTCATTTCTGCCTAGACGGTTCTTCCGAAATTCATCGATATGGTAGGAGGCGTCAGTCTGGCTGTTCCATCGCTCTTGGAAGGTCGTTGCCGTGTTTGCCCAACCAGTATTGCCGCTTGCTGATGCTCCGCAACCAACTAGGACAGCCAAGGCTGTGGCTGCTAAGCCGGACAGCAACGCCTTAAATGCGTTATCGGACATTTCTTCCCCCTATCGCTCATCCAAAAGCTAAGAAAAACTTAGTCTTGGAGAATGCTAAGTATTCCTTAGTATTCGGTCAACCTCCTCACCTAGCACGCTGGCATCCGTTTAGCCCACGGATCGCCAAGTGCCCCACTCAAGGGACAATCCAACAAGCCTTTCAACAGCTGGGATAGTAGCCCGTAGGCTAAGGCAAGCTAGGGAAGCTGTCGGCTTGTCTCAGCGAGACCTTGGAGTGAAAGCTGGTCTAGATCCCTCAGTAGCCTCTCCTCGCATTAATCAGTACGAGCGTGACAGGCATATCCCCAATCCTGCAGTGCTTGGGCAGCTTGGCGCAGTACTGGACGTTCCAGTGGCTTACTTCTTTGCGGTGGACGACGATCTAGCGCAGGCGATCATGGCGATCCATCGGGCAGCTCCCAGTCGCCGCAAACATTGGCTGCAAGCGCTGCTTGCTGAGACCAGCCCAACCCGGAAGGCATAAAGTTGATGCGGACTGTCCGTAAGTCTTGCTCACGTCATGTCGGCTAAGTGCCGGCTTATCATCGCGGCCGGGCAATCTGCCTCCCCCGCAGACTTACCCTAGCTACCAACAACGAGACCTCGCGGACGCGTTGCTGCGTCTTGCGATGTGGAGACTACACGAGGGACGAGGCACTGACACCGGCACGTATATGTGCTCGCAAAGCATCCGAAGTCAGCTCTGAACTGGACCATATGGGCCAGTTCCACACGATGCTTCGCACCACAAAAGCACAACCTTCTAATTTTTCGAATCGCTGACAGGTTGAAAGCCTCCACCTCGATTTAGATGAAGGCCGCTTTCGCGTGCCATTTTGGCTCCAGACCGATCAGCGAATCGTCAGATTTTCTTCTATGGCCGGCACCCCGATGTCTGCAGGTCGAACGAAAACGATGTCGTGGACATTCGGACCAACAAAGCGAGTACTCATCCCTATTGGTGTGCCCAGTGCGGTCTGACCTAGTTGATAGCTCAACCAAGACCCAGATGCCTCAGCAATGTTGATCGCACCCACTTCACTGCCTGCGTCCACAAAACAAAGCGCGTCGAGAGCTTCTTTGATTCGGCCTTCGAATAACTTGGCCGCAAACAACTCTGCTTTTAACGAACCGTCCGCATGGAACAACAGGTTGTCCTCGATCCACATGTGAATGAGGTGCCACCCTGCTGAGAATGTCCTGCTACCTGAAGGATCAACAACAGCAAGGTGCCCCTGAAATGATCCCGGGCAATTATCAAAGTGGCCGTGTTCTTGGTAGTGCAGTGCAGCGACCAAGTAGCTAAGTGCCGCCTCTAATTTCTCAAGGGATTTGGCCGAGTACTCAATATCAATGCGGATCAAATACGGTCCGTCACGATATACCTCCCCCTTCAAGCTTTTTAACCCACCGCACACATGCGCCGGGAGTTCAAGAACGGTAATTTGCTTACTTGCTTCAAGGTGTGTTGCTTGGTTTATCATTTTGATGTGATTCCTATATAGATTTTGGAGCAAAGCATCTGCTGTCCGCCGTTGCTCAAGCCGGCGAATGCGAAGATGTTCGGGAGTTGCCAATTCATCCAGAGCGGCATGAAGGCTATGAAATTCAAAGGTCAAGGCTGCTGCCAGAGCCCTGTCTGTTCGTTCTTAAAAGACGTCAGATTCCGTCTTTGCCTAGGTAGAACACTCGGTCATCCCAACGCCAATTCTTCAAGCCGACTTCCTTCGCAACATACTTGCAAAAGGCAGGGCTCTCGCCGGACCCAATAGCGATGACATTGACACCATGCTTGCTGACCAACTGCCTACGACGATTGGGTGCTGTCAGCTGCTTGGCTGCATCGGTAAAAGCAAGGAATAGCTTGGCCGCGGCCGCCAATGCATCCCTAGGAAGGCTAGGATGATCATGGACTAGGAGATGGTAGTGACAACTGCCGAACTCACGACTAGACCTATCAAAGATCTGAGCCTTCTCCATGACTGCTATACCTGTCATGGGATTGACACCCTTTTTGATCCAGCGCCTGCCAAGAACCTTCTTCATTGTGCGGCGCCATACCTTAGCTATCGCCTGCTGGCCTTCCTCGTCCGAAATCTCGTACTGAAAAGTCAGGGTTAGGAAGAATCCGTATGGCCCGCAGCCGTCCAAGACCTTCCTTATCTGTACGTAGTCATCCCATCTTGGGTGATGACCAAACTTGTTTGCCTCTTCCTCATAGATATGAGTTGGAATGTTGTAATCAACTATTTTTTTCATATTCGTACCGCTCCTTATATGTTTTCTTTAGGTAATAAAACTCCATCTGATCGGCCCTCGGGCCTACCAGTTCTCGTTCAAAGTTGTGGGAGGTTGCGGCCTAGTTTCACCATATGGCCGCGAGACGCTCGGTCTCTATTTAGAGACTTCTAGGCTGTGTTGTATCGGGTCAACTAGAAGTTTTGCTCTTAGCAGAACTGGCTACTCGCCCAGCCATCCACTCGCGGACCTTAGATTGAGGCCACGCAACGCTGCGTGTGCTCAATTTTATGCTCTGAGGGAAGCGCCCCTCGCCCATGAGCTTATAGACCTGTGTGCGGGATATGCCGCACGAATTGCGCACCTCGGGGAGCTTTAGAAAGCGCTCATCGTTAATTGTTGTATCCACCGTCACCTCGTTGTTTGTTGTGGTGCGCACATGATCTGCTGCAACCGCCTCCACGTAAACTATGAAGTTTCGCCATATCAGTGACTTAGAGAAATTCACTAGATCTCCCAGTCAAACCAAGCGAAAAAGCCGCGCCACTCGAGGTAAATGGACCGTGAGCGCATCCGAGGCTCGCTGAGAACGTCCTGCTTAGTCTCAGACGCGTTCAAGGACCGTGGCGACGGGTGAAAACTTTGTGATGAAGTTTCACTGAATGATGTGCGCTCCTGACGGGTTTGAACCCTTTCTACCAAGCCCTAATCGGCCACCAAGTCGCTGAGCATTACAACTTGCGTCCAACAGGTTGGGGGCAACTTTGGGGGCAACAGTTGGCACCCCTCAACAACCAAGCCTTATTTGGTATGACACACACGGCTTAAGTTGATAGACGCCACCTCCACCATCAACGAAGAAGCCCGGCGAGCCATCGCCGGGCTTTTTTGTCAGCGGACAACGTATATTCGCGACGCCGGCCTTGTCCCCTGCCCCTGTTCAGCCCTCCCCTCCACGACACGAGTACTGAGGTGTGTTCCATGGCGATGACCGCTGAGCTGCAAGTACGTACCCTGGGCAAGGTCATTGTTTCCGCCGTCATGTTTTGCACGGCTACGCTCACGCTGCTCACGACCGTGCAGGACGGACGGCCGCCCCAGCTCCTGTCGTCGGGAGTGGCATCAACGGGCCTGTATGTGCTGCTGATGATCTTCGCTGGCTATCTGGTCAGGACATGCTGGAAGCGCGAGGAAGCGGCGGATGCCGTCGACGCCTCGCTCTGGCGTGTCGTTGCAACGTTCCTCAGTGCCCTGGCCTTCGTGATGTTCCTGGTGTCGCTTGGCTACGACGCGGTGATCAGCGCATAGGGTGGCCTCGGGAACATCTCCTTTCCGCTTCACCTCCGCTTCGCGAGAGCCGCGACACTGTTCAGCCGTCCGGACCAGCCGCGTCCGGCAAGGGGATTACGCATGAGCTTTACGCTGAACCATCCATGGGTGGTGTTCGTCGCGTCGTTCGTTGTCATGCTGATCGCCGAGCTCATCGGCCACGGGCTGTCGCGGCGGCAGTCCGATGATGTGGAGTCGCATGACACCTTCAACGTTATCCAGGGCGCCACGCTCACCCTGCTCGGGCTGATCATCGGCTTCAGCTTTTCCATGGCGATCAGCCGCTACGACCAGCGCAAGAATTACGAGGAAGCGGAAGCAAATGCCATCGGTACGGAATACGTGCGACTGGATCTGCTGCCTCCCGAGGACGCCGTGCGGCTGCGTCCGCTCTTGAAGACGTACCTGGAACAACGCATTCGCTTCTACGAAACCACCGATCGCAGCCAGCTACCCGCTTTGGCTGTGCTGAAGAACCAGTCGCAATCGGCACTGTGGAGTGGCGTCACGGCGCCCGCCAGTCAACAACCCAACCCCATCCAAGCGTTGGTGGTGTCTGGCATGAACGACGTGTTGAATTCGGAAGGCTATACGCAGGCGGCTTGGTGGAACCGCATACCCGTCGCCGCGTGGTTGCTGATGGGCCTGATCGCCCTGGGTTGCAACGTCATGGTGGGCATGGGCGCACGCCGACTGTCGTCGCGACGAGGATTGCTGCTGGTGCTGCCGCTCGTCGTCTCGATTTCTTTCATGCTCATTGCGGACATCGACAGCCCACGTGGCGGGCTGATTCGCGTGAACCCGCAGAACCTGCATGCCTTGCTGGAAAGCCTTCCCCATGGCTGAGCGATGACGTCAGGCCATGAAGGCCCCCGTGATGTCAGTCGGGACCATCGACATTCAACACGGTCGCGAGCGCATCCACTTCACAATGATAAAGCGCTGTCTGGTCGTTGACGCTCGCCGCGAAGGTGAACTGCTTTCCCCCGGCGTTCGCCTCTTCGTCGACAAGACGCCAGCCGTCGATCTCGCCCTGCAGCCTGGGACGGATCTGTTCTTCGCATGAGGCGACCTGGCGATCATGCCGGGTCAGGGCAAGCACGGTGGAGGCATCTTCAGGCTGATGCCAGCGATGCCAGCCCGCAGCACCAACCAGGACGCCCATCACCAGAACGGTAATCAGCGTGCGGACAATGCGCCGTCTTGTACGTCGTTTCATGCATGCACTCCGCCCATCCCATCGACGAAGAAGCCCGGAATCGCTCAGTCACCGCCGGAGCGGTCGGCCATGTTCTGCTTGTACGCGTTGGCACGCGTGAGTATCGCCAGCGTTTCGCGGAAAATGTCCTGCACGGGTGCCGGCAGGTTTTCCTGCTGGCGACAGGCCTCCCAGTCACCTTCCGCACCGGTGATCAGCTCTTCGATAAGGCCGGGCTCCTTCATGTCCATGCGTTGAAGCAGGCTGAGCAGAATGTAGGAACAGGCGTGAGCCTTGGCGTCGGCTCGCGTGAATTCATCGGCCATGGTGGCTACCCGGGTCGCGTGGACGGATTCGGCAAATGTACTGCCGTTCGGTTTCAACGCGGCCATTTTCCGTGCCGCAAGCTTTGGCGCCGCGGGAAAGGGATAAGCCATGCCGAGGCTGTCGTCGCCCACGCCGCCGTCACGGAGTGCCGCTGAGACTGTCGCCGGGGCGGACACCAGGACCACGTACACCTATGCCATCCACGCTACCTATGGGTGAGTCGATCAACCGTCGTTTTCGAATCATCGTCACCGTGCTGTACATGGTGGTGGTCGGGCTGCTGCTCTGGCTGTTTGCTACGCAATGGCGTGGTTACTGGGACGCTCAAGAGGCCCTGAAAGAATTCAACGTTGTAGAGGCCGCACTGCGGGCCATGGCGGACGTATCCAGCGAACGCCGTCCCACAGTTGCGGTTGTCATGCTGAAGGACGCGCCGCCACAGGTTTATCTCGCCGCCCAGCAGGCGGCCCGTCGACAAACCGATGCGCACATGAGCGATCTGGATGCCGCGCTGCGTGATCCCGACTGTCGCAACTGCGGGGCCATCCTGCCGCAATGGGAGGAAACGAGAACCCAGCTGGCACAGGCGCGACAAAACCTGGATGCCCTGGCGAACAACACCGGCACCACGGCCGAGATTGTCGACGGCTTCAAGCGCATGGTGGCCGTGATACCCATGCTGTCTTCCATCGCCCAGACCAGCTCGACGGGCGTCATACGCGAAAACGCGGACGTCCAGAGCTTTCTTCTCGTGGCGCGCCTGTCCGGCCTGTTGCGCGAGCAGGCCGGCATGATTGGGCAACAATTTGCCCCGGCGCTGGTGATGCACAGGCAGCTCACGGATGAGGAAGACGTTGCCATCATCGCCACCGTGGGCAAGATCGAACAATTGCAGCAACTTCTGCTACCGAGCATACGACTGCTTCCGCCCAGCCTTCAGGCTGACTACGCTGATATGGAACGACGCTATTTCGGCGAAGCCATCAGCCAGGTGCAAAAACTTCGCAGTGATGCATTGAGCGCAAACGGCTCGGACGAAACGCTCATGCAACTGGCTGATCGTTACGGCCCGCTGGTAGCACCGATCAACAAGTTCCGCGACGACTCACTTGCACTGGCCGGTCAGACCATTGATGAAAGCCTTCATTTGCACCTGATCTATTTGATCGCCAGTGGCGTCCTTGCGCTGGCGCTCACCGCGCTGTTGTTGCTGATGATCTGGCGCTTCCGCGAAAAAGTCATCCGCCCGTTCGCGGAAGCACGGCGATTCATCCTGGCCATCGCCGCGGGTGACCTGGCGGTGGCACTGCCGACCAAGCATTACGGCAGCGAAGTACGCGAACTGTTCAGCGCCTTGAAAGTGCTCAAGGAAAACGACGCCAAGCGCCAGCGCCTGGAACTTGAACGCAACCGCCTCATTGACGAACTTCGCATCCTTGCTGAAACCGATACGCTCACCGGCCTGCTCAATCGTCGCTCCTTTGAAAGCCGCGCAAAGATGCTTCTGTCGGACAAGCGCGGCGACGAGCAGGTCATTGCACTGATGATGCTGGACATCGACTTCTTCAAGCGCGGGAATGACACCTACGGCCACGAAAGTGGTGACAAGGCCCTGGTGATGCTTGCCACGCTCTGCAGGCAAACCGTGCGCACTGAAGATGTGGTGGCACGCTTCGGCGGCGAAGAGTTCGTGATACTGCTGCGCGTACGCGCCGCATCGCAAGCCCTGGCCATCGCGGAACACCTGCGGCAGCGGTTGCACGAGGAAACCGTAACCAGCACGGATGGCAGGGTTTTCAATGTCACCGTAAGCGTGGGCATTGCCTATGCGAAGCGCACCGGATCGGCCATTCTCGATACCGAGCAGCTTCTGCGCGAGGCGGACGCCCTGCTCTATCGCGCCAAGGAGAACGGCCGGGATCGCATCGAAACCGCTGCAGACCTCTGACGCTCAGCGATCCTTACCGCCAGTCTCTTCCGCGGGATACAGCACGTCGGCAAGCAGCGGCCAGCGTTTCCGGGCGGCGAGCCAGACTTCGCGCGCCTGGCTGTCGAAGTAGCGCGCCGGGTCAACGCCGTCGACATAACGTGCATACGTTTCGATATCGCTGGGCGACAGCTTGGCGTGGGGATCTTGCGGCGTAGCCATCACTTGCCCTCCATCCACACGCCATCGGGCGTGTGGATCACGTAACCATTGGCGGTCGTCAGGGTGATGGTGTTCTCGTTCTCGCCGACCATGCGCGTCTGCGGCAGGTCGTGCGCGTACTGATCGAGTGCCGGTGCGTCCGCCTTGAACGGGCTGTTGGCCACCAGGTTCGACATGAGCTGTGCCAGCGCAAGGTAGCTGGTAGGCGTATCGATGGAAATGGCCTTTCCTTGCGGTGCCTTGCCCGCCGGGAGACCCACCAGCTTTACACCCACGGGAATGTGCACGATGCGCGGCGTGGGAATTTCACGCAGGCCGGAAATCTGGCCCGCATCGCCGCGCAATGCCGCACCGTGTTCGGGCACGAAAATGATCACTGCTTTGCGGCCCGAATGGGCTACGACGTCGGTGAAGCGATCGATGTCACCCAACAGGCGCGTAAGGCGGATGGGATACGACTGCAGGCTGGTCAGATTGCTGTCCGGAAGACGATTGCCGTCGTGCATGGACACGGTGTTGTAGTAGAGCGCCACCGGGCCGCCGCCCTTCGCCGTGCGGTCCTGGTACCACTTGGCCAACGCGTCGTAATCGTCGACCAGCTGCGAGCCGTCGAATTCGCGCATGAACGGCGGCAACCCTTCCGTCGATTCCGGCTGGATGCCGGGCCGACCGATCTCGCGCTCCACGATGCCGCGGAAATCGTCGAAGCGGCCATTGTGGTTCATCATGAACTGCACGTCGTAGCCGGCCGCGGCCAGGTCGGCGAACACGTGACATTCCTGCGGATCGCTGCTGTACAACTCCTGGTGCGATTCCTGGCCGCACGACGCACGCAGCAGGCGAATGGCCGCAGGTCCGCTGTAGCTCGCCGCGCTGCTGAAATTCTTGAAGACGTAGTCGAATTTGCCGAACAGCGGGTTGTCCCGCATGTTGGCCACGTCCAGGTCATCCCACGACAGCGAACAGATGTGGATGACGATGATGTCGAACTGCGCGGCAGCATCGGTACTCATCGGGAAGAACGACACGCGCCGGCTCTTCTCCGCGTGATGAAACGCAGCCAGTTGTTCGTCGTAGCTTCCCGTCGAACCATCCGCTCCGGCATTCGCCGCATTGGCATCCGCACGCGGATTGGCGGCCACGCTGCCCGCGGTGTTCGACTTGGCGATCAACGTGCCCATGCCTTGCCAGAGTGGAAAGATCACCAGTGCCAGCAGCACGAAGGTGGTCACGCGCACCCAACGATTGATGATGGCGTACACCACGATGACGATCAGCGGGATGTAGACCATGGCCGGATGGAAGATGCGGCGCGCCAATTCCATCATGTAGCCCGGTGAAAAACCGGCCAACGCGGGAATCTGCTTCAGCACATAGCCAAACGGCGGCAGGCTGGACTCGTGGTACAGCAATGCCGCGCCCACCACGATGGCCACGATCTGTCGTGTCACCCGCTGCCAGCGCCGGTGGAACGGCACCAGCAGCGCCAGCGCGAACAGAAGATTGAGCCACCACATCGGCTCGATCGTGCCCACGGAGGCCAGGTAAAGCTTGGCGATGAAGTAGAGATTCCAGAAGCCCATGCGTTTCCCCGTTAACCCGACTGACGCGGCCGACGCATCACCACGGCCTCGGTGGCATCCAGGCAGGCATCGAACAAGCGAAGCACGCCCTGGTAGCCCATCTCGATCACTTCAACAAAACTGTGCAGTGGCGCGTCGGGCACCAGCTCCTCTTCCCAGCGCACCCACGCATCCGCTCGACCGAAAGTGCACTGGATCAGCTGCGTCTCTTTCTCGTGCGACCATTCTTCGAACTTCAAGCCCAAGTGGATGCCACTGTTGCGCGCCACCACGGCCGGAAAGTAGTAGTCGATGTCGCCACGGGAAAGCGCCACGCCCAGCGGGTCGCCGCGCTCAAGCTTCAATGCTTCGGGAAGCACGATACCGATGCCGCCTGTGGAATAGTTCTCGGTGTTGCACGCGATGGTCTTGCCATTCGTCAGCACCAGCGTTGCCGGCACACGCAGCGGTACATGGTGCGATACACGCACCTGCCTTGCTTCCTTGGCCACGCCCACCGCGGCGCCAAGCATGGCCACGTTGAACAGCGACCACACCATGTTCATCAGCACCGTGGCCGGCTCGTCGCGCTGCGTGGTGAACATGCGGATGACGCCGGCAAGCAGGCCTGCAAGGTTAAGCGCCAGCAACCACACATAGGGCTTGGATGTGGCCCAGTCGAGATATTCCTGCTCGATCAGGCCGCCTTTCGCCGTGACGTTGAACTTGCCCTTCTTGGGATTGATGAACGCGATGGTGGTAGGCAACACCGTGTACCACGCCAGCACCGACTCGTAGACCTCCGCCCAGAACGAATGGCGGTACTGGCCCTGGATGCGTGAATTGGCCAGGCCGGACACGAACAGGTACGGGAACACGTAAGCCATGACCGAGATGGCGTCCGCGCCGAACACGTGCAAACCGAAGAACAGATAAGCGCCCGGCATGCACAGGAAGATCAGTCGCGGAATACCGTAGAAGAAGTGCAGCATCGCATTGCTGTAGCAGATGCGCTGGAAAAAGGTCAGGCCCTTTTTCAACCAGGGGTTGTCGATGCGGAAAATCTGCGCCATGCCACGTGCCCAGCGAATGCGCTGGCCAATGTGTCCCGAAAGGCTTTCCGTGGCCAGGCCTGCCGCCTGCACGATGCGCAGATACGCCGTCCGATAACCCTTGCGGTGCATCTTCAGCGAGGTATGCGCGTCTTCGGTCACGGTTTCCACCGCAATGCCACCCACCTCCATCAGCGGCGCGCGGCGTATGACGGCACAGGATCCGCAGAAGAACGTGGCATTCCAGAAATCGTTGCCATCCTGGATCAGGCCGTAGAACAGGCTGCCCTCGTTGGGAATGCGCAGGAACGTGTCGTAGTTGCGCTCGAACGGGTCGGGCGAGAAGAAGTGATGCGGCGTCTGAACCATCGCGCACTGCGGATCGGCGAGGAACTCGCCCATCGTGGTCTGCAGGAAGGCGCGCGTAGGAATGTGGTCGCAATCGAAAATGGCAATGAATTCGCCGCTGGTCAACGACAAGGCGTGGTTGATGTTGCCAGCCTTGGCGAAGCGATGCTCTTCGCGCGTGAGGTAACCCACGCCCACCTCGTTGGCGAAGCGGTGAAACTCTTCGCGGCTGCCATCGTCCAGCAGGAAAACACGCAGCTTCTCCGCCGGCCAGTCCATGCGCTTGGCCGCGAGCACGGCGGGGCTCACCACCGACAGGGGCTCGTTGTACGTCGGAATATAGACATCCACCGTCGGCCAACTCTCGATGGCGTCCGGCAGCGGCTTGGGCTGCCGGTTCAAGGGCCATGCGGTCTGGATGTAGCCAAAGAACAGCACGATCCACGTGTTGATTTCGGCAGCGAAAAGCAGATAGCCGAAGAACGCCTCGACCGGCGTCGCGAAATTGAGTGTCTGGGTGATGCGCCACCACATGTAGCGCCCTGTCATCAGGATCGACAACGACACCAGCAGCATGGTTGGCCAGCGCCCGGGAATGCGCCGGGCAAGAATCATCACCACGCAGACGAGAATGAACAGGCGGAATTGATCGGCAATGGCCAGCGGTGTGGTCCAGAACGCCACCGCCACCATGAAGGCGAGCAGCAAAATCACCTGCTTCAGATAAGGCACGCGATCGAGCCAGGACGACCAGTGGTTCACGCGATCGCCGATGCCCGCCCATGGCACCGTAGGCAAACGCGACGTCACGGCCTGCCCTGCGCGCCCCACCGCACCGGTCACCGGCGCAAACCAGTGACCTATGCGGCCCAGCAGCATGGAACGACGACGCGCGCCGCGATGGTGTCGCGAACTGCGCAAATTGGCAGCGAGTCGCACACGACGACGGCGCGGCCGGAAGAACAGGCGCTTGAACCACGTGCCGGTGCTTTCGTCGTCACGCAGCGCCAACTCGAACTGGAGGTGCCGGCCCAGGCGATGCGCCCACAACGCAGGCCAGTCCCGCTGGCCCGGCCGTGGCGCGCGAAACACCAGCCGTAGCAGCCAGGCACCGCGATCCGCATCAGCATCCACGCCCAGCTGCTGCGCCACGGTATGGCGCAGGCGCGCGAACATCGACACGGAGCCTGGCGACTTCATGCGCTGCCTCCCGAGACGGGCGCCGCGGTCTGATAAGCGCTTCGAATCCAGCTCGACAGCCACGACGCCAGGCCCTGCATGTCATGCGCCGCCTGCGAATGTGGCGCGGCGTGCACGAAACTCTCGTTGCGCGCCAACGCTTCGGGGATGCCGCTGTCGGCATGCACGCGATACGTGGAAAGCGCGGTGCCCAGGGTGTCGCGTAACAGGGCGACGATATCCGTATGCAACTGCGAAGCCGGAGACACCGCATTGGCGACGTACACCGCCTGTTTGCCCAGCGCGTTCAGCTCGCTCTTCAGGCGCGGCAGCGTGGCACAGGCGAGCGGCTCGGGAGGCACGACCACCATCACCAAGTCGGCTGCTGCAATGGCTTGTGATGCATGCACGGAAGGCCATGCCGCCGTATCGACCAGCGCCACCGCGTGGCCCGGCAGATCCACGCGGGCAATCAGGTCGCGCAGCCACATCGGTTCCTTGTGCAAGGAAGCAGCAATGCTGGCGCTGGCTTCTGCATCCGGCCCACGACCCTCGCCACGTGCACCGCCCCATGGCAGCCATAGCGCGCCATCATCCGTTTGCAGCGCGGCGTCGCTCCAGTCGTCCGTGGGCGCCAGCACGTGCGATACCAGGCCTTGTCGCGCTGGCGTGCGCAATCCGCAGTAAAGCGTCAACACGTTGCGGGGATCGCACTCAACGGCCAGCACGGCGTGACGGCGCGCCATCAACAGGCCGGCCAGGGCAGCGGTGAGCATGGTGCGACCCGCACCCCCCACGGAGGAAACAATGGCGATCGTCTTCATGCCTTTTTCCCGGTGCCTCCCTGTCGCTTGCCAAGAATCACCAGGCCTTCCAGCTGCGCCGGCAACTGGATGGAGCGCCGCCGGAACAGCGTGCGTGACTGTGACAGCCAGTAACCCAGCCGAAACCGCCAGCTAAGCCACCATAACGGCGCGGCGAGTATCAGGCCCCAGACAAACCAGCCGAGGAAGGTGCTCATGGCGCCATTACCTCCGCGCCTTCAGCGGCAGCGATGCCGTGCGTGGTGCACGGCGAGTGGTGACGGCCGCGTCTGTCGTAGCGGCATCGGATGCTCCCCAGATGGGCAGGTTGGCAGGAGTCACCGCGGCAGACGCCCGGTTTTCGTCTTCGGCCGGTGGCGTCACATCGTGTGACACCACCGGTATGGCGGGCTCGACCAGCCCGGTGTAATCGGGTGGCGGCAACTCCGCGATCTGGTCCGACAGTTCGTTGAGCGCGCCATTGATGGTCTCGCGATCACCGCAACGCAGTTCGCCCTGGAAAAAATCCTGCAGCGGGACATCGAACACCTTCTCCATGGCCTTGCTGGCGTTTTCCACGTGGCAGGCGAAAAAGAAGATGTACAGGCTGTCGCCAGTGGCCGTGCACAGGTCACCCGTGCGGCGAATGTGACATGCCCTGAGTGCGTCGATGCCGGCAACATCGTGTTCCAGCGGCAGCTTCAGCAGCACGTTCGGCAAACGGATCGGACGGCTGCGTTCCACCGCCTGGCGGACGAGTTCAATGAAGCGATGCGCCGGCAGGTAGCCTGTGGTGGAGTCGCGCATCGCCGCGGAGAGCGCGCTGCGATAGTCGTCTGGCACGGGGCGGGAGAACAGCTGCCCCTGCACGCCATCCACGGTAATTTCCACCTGCGCCAACGGCATGCTGCGCGGAATGATGGCGTTGGCGCCCAGCGTGAGCATCAGCAGTTCATAGCGGATGCTGACGTTGTCCTCGCGGATAAGGATCTTCAGCGCCTTGCCGCATTGCCGACGCAGGAAGTTCACCTGCTTGGCCAGCGTCGCCAGGCTCACGTCGATGCCGTAATGCAGGATCACCGTGGCGGCCACGGCGCGGCTTGCCGCAGACACCAGCGCATCGTTGTCCGGCAATACCTGCCAGCCTTTGGGGATGACGCGTTCGCGCGCCACGGCTTCGTGCGACACCATCACCACCGATTCGTCCGGTGCCAGCATGCCGACGCCGGTTGCGCTTTCGCTATCGGTGTCCACCACAGCGACCAATCGGTGATCGTTGGCGGAGAAGCGCAGGGGAATGGATTCGTTCGCCGACAGCGCGCCGCGATTGTCACGCCAGAACGCCACTTCCCAGCGAAACTCGCCCTGCACGTGTACCAGCTGTGCCGCACCGGCAAACTGGATCTGGAAATCGGTGAGCGGACGAAAATCGCCACTCTGTTCAACCAGGGGCGGCAGCATCACCAGCAACACCGAATGGCGAGTCTGTGCGCACCAGCCGGCGAGCGCGGCGCCCTGGCGGATCAACGCAGCGCGGTCATGCCAGGCAAAGCATGTCGCCACGCCTTCCACCAGGAACTGGCTGGCAGGCGTCGCCACCTGCTCGGACAACGCCTGCAACGACTCCATCAGCACGTCGCAGCCGTCGCGGTTTTGTGGGAGATGCAACGAACACACGTTGGATCTCGGATGCACCGCACCCGGCTGGTCGATATCCATGCCGTGCTGGCGCAGCGCTTGCGCCACGTCGGCAGCGGGCCGCGTGGAGAGGACGGTCACCGGCGTCAGCAACGCGTTGGCCGCGGTTTTCCAGAACAGTGCATCGCGCGCGGGCGAGCGGCTCGCGTACACCGCATACACATGCCCGGTCGCCAGCGCCGAAAGCGATGGCGGCAATCCTTCGATCGCCAGCGATTGGTTCAATCGCAGGCGCGCTCGCGACAAGGCGCGTTCGTTGGATTCGGCAGATGGCGGAAGTGGCGTCACGGCATGCGTCCCAGGAGTCGAATGTCACCGGTTCAATACGAGGAATACGGTTTGACCGGATCAGGCGGATACGGCACCGGCATCCGCTGTTGATCGAAGAAATAGCGCAGATAGATCGTGCCAAGGTTCGGAGCGTAGTCACGTGAACGATCGAGCTTGAAGCGCGTACCGATGACCCAGTGTGGCGTGAGGCGATATTCCAGCGCACCGGCCACCGTGTAACTGAAACCGCCACCGGAACCGGTGCCGAAGTACGGCGAGCCCAGGTCGGCTGCCGCCATGCGCGCGATGGCCTGCTGTTGAAGATCGGGACGCGTCGGGAAATACGGCGCCTCGTCTTCGCGCGTGGACGAGGTACCCACCGATGCCTCCAGCTCCCACGCCCAGCGCTTGTAGCGGCCGGTCCAATCCAGCGGGATGGAAATGGATGCGTACTTGCCCGGGCTGTAGTAGCCGCCGTTGCCGAACGTGTAGAAGTGCTGGTTGTTCGCGTAATGCCAGTAATTCAGTACCAACCCGCTGCTGAAGCGCTGGTCGGTGCTGACGTACACCGGCCAGTCGACGCCGGTGCGCACCTTGAATTCGTGATTGGTCTCGGTGTTTTCGCCGGTGAGCACACCAAAGCCCACCGAAGCGAACAACGTGGTGATGCCCACATCCTGTGCGCCGCGCACGGTGACACCGCTGCGCACCACACCACCCCATGCCTCGCCCGTCACCGGATCGCGCGCACCGGCGTACGACACCAGGCTGCTTGTCACAGGGCGTCGCGATACATCCACCGTCAACGACGAACTGTAGAAGTCGTGCCGGTAAAGGAAGCCACCCAGGATGTTGTTGACGGTGAAGCCAATCGGCGTGGTGCCAATGTCCGCCCGCCAGCTGTTGCTTGCACCACTGAAGTCGTAGCCCGCCGCCAGCGCCACGCCCTTGTCGGTCTGGTTGATCGGTCGCAGGCCGTCGTTGCCGAGTGCGGCGATCTTGCCGTACTCGTAGGCGGGGTCCAGCCGATCTGCGGGCAAGGTGCCGGCGTTGAGCAGCACGGTATCCGCATGGAAAAAGTAGTGACCGGTGTAGCCATCGGGAATACGCAGGTACAGCGGAATTTCCGTGGCATCCAGTCGCGACATGCCGCTGCTGCCCGACTCGTTCGACTGGATGACGCCCGTGGCCACCTGCCCCTGCCGACGATCATCCAGACCCTGCAAGGCACGTTGCGCGGAAGTCAGGCCGTCTACCGGACTCGGCGTTTCGCCTTCACCCTGTTCTTGCGTTTGCGCCGTGCGATACAGCTGCGCGGCGTCGTCATAGCGACCCTGCGCCTGCGCGTTGCGTCCCGATTGCATGGTGACGTCCGAACGATCCGGATACTGCGCACGCAGCGGATCGACGATGGCCGAGGCCTGCTCGTTGCGTCCGATGGCCGTGTAGCGACGTGCGATGGCCAGGCGCGTATCGACATCGTCCGGCGGCGTATCTGCCAAGACCTCGTCCACCATGGCCTGGGCGGTCTTGCGGTGGCCCATGCGTTCTTCCATGCGCGCAATGGTGAGCCGCGCGTCGACGTCGCCGGGGTGATCGACCAGCACCGCGCGTGCGGATGCCTCGGCGCCGCGATAGTCGCGATGCGCTTCACGCAGGTCGGCCTGGGCAAGCAGCCAGCGCTTGTCCTTCTTGCTGGCCTCCGGCACCTCATTGAGCGTCGCGGCAGCACCGGCGAGATCGCCGGCATCGATCTGCCTTCCGGCCTTGCGCAGGGTCAGACGCAGCAACTGATCATCGAACTGCGTCTGCTGCTCCGGTGTCACGCCCGGGCGCCGGCGTGAGTCGGCAATCCAGGCGCGCCATTCGTCGTCGCGGTTGGCTGCGCCCAGCAATTCGCCGTACCGCAGACGCACGCCAATGGCGGGATCATCCGGATGCGCATCGAGCCAGTCGCTCACCAGCTTCAGGCCCTTGTCGGGTTCACCGAGCGCGATCCACTCGCGTCCCACGCTGGCCAGCATTTGCGGATCGTCACGCACGTCGACGGCAATGCGGTCGAGCAGGGCGCGCGCTTCGGCTTGCTTGCCCTGCGCTTCGAGCTGCCTAACTTCGCGCAAATCGCCTTGCGCCTTGAGGTTGGCCGCCAGCTCGCGCATACCTTCGCTGCGCTGGCTTTCAGGCACCTGCGCCAGCACGCGGCTCGCCGTGTCGATGTCATCCAGTGAATTGAGGTACAGCGCCGTGGCGTAACGCATGTCGGGCGTGGGGGCGTCGCGCAGCCCATCTTCCATCACCGAACGCCCGAGTGCGGGGAGTCCCATGTCGCGGTACTGGCGCGCCAGCGTGTAGCGCAGCCATGCATCCTGTGGCGTCAGGGTCACGGCGTCTTCCAGCCGCAATACGGCCGCACCGCTCTTGCCTTCGGCGATCAGCTGATCGGCCTCGATGGACAGCAGCTGTGCGCGCAGCTTGATCATGGCCTCGCTGGAGCCCTTGGTGCGCTGCTCCGCCTGGGCGATGAGCGGCGTGAGATCGTCGGTGCGATGCGTGGCGATCAGGCATTTGGCGAGCAATTCCAACGCGTCGACATCGGGCTCTTTCGCTTCCACCATCGGACGCAGGATGGCCTCGGCCTGCGGCCATTTTTTCTGCGCCACCAGCGATGTCGCCAGCACCTTCTGCGCATCGGCCTGCCCGGGTTGTTGCTTCAGGGCATCGCGCGCCAATACCTCGCCCTGCTCCGGATGCCCTTGGTCATTGGCGGCGCGCGCCTTGGACAACGTGCCCCAGAACGTGGCCGTCGCCATGAGGCTGCGCCACTTCCCGGCGTTGTCCGGATCGAGCTTCATCGCCTGCGCGAACAACACACGTGCTTCGTCGTGCTTGCCCTCGCGAAGCTTTGCCAGTCCCTGTTCGCCCAGCGCCTCGCCGCGCCGCGAGGACGCCGATGACACAGACGATGATGGTGCGCGCGACGCTGGCGCGCTTTCCGAAGGCGCCGTCCCCTTGGGCGGGGGCACGTAGTTGGCACCGCCCTTCTTCGCCAGCGCAGCCAAGGCTTCCTTGGCGCTGTCGTCGTCGGGCACTTCCTTGAGGTAGCGCTGGTACCACACGTAGTACGCCGGATCGTCACTGCCCGCGCTGTTGAGCGCTCGGCGCCAGAGCTCAAGCGCCTGCTGGCGGTTGGCATCCTGCCGCTGGTAGACGCGGTAGATGATGTCCAGGCCTTCCAGTCGCGACGACGCACGATCGGTCAGCAAGTCCGCCAGCGTCAGCGCGAGGCCCAGATCATCGGGATTCTGGCGCACGCGATCGCGCAATTCACTCAAGGCGCGATCGCGTTGACCTGCCGCCGACATCGCGCGGTAGTAGTCACCCGCCATGGGACCGTTGGGTGCACCGCGTGGAAACAGCGCCTGCATTTTCTGCCACGCCTCGTCGGGCTTGCCGGCGCGTGAGGCAAGGCGCGCTTCGGCCAGCGCCGTCTTGTCGGTGGTGGCAAGGCGATAGGCATCGGCAAGCTGCAGCGTGGCCGGATGCGTGGGATAAAGCTTCTGCATCTGCGCGAGCACTTTCCCCGCTTCGGCCGGTCGATTGGAGCTGAGTTCGACCTGGCCCATCACGCCCAGCGCGTCCGGCTGCGTGGGATCGATAAGCAACGCCTTTTCCACGATGCCGCGCGCCATGTCGGGCCGGTTCTTGGACAGCCACACGCGCGCCGAATCCAGCAACTGTTTCATCTGCGGGCTGGGTGCCTGCGCATCAGCCTGTGCGAGCGCAAGCGACGGCATCGCGCTGCCGGCCACCAGCAGCACGATGGCGGGTGCGAACAAGTCGTTCAGTGCGCCGCGGGACATGTGGACATCCATGCGGGAACAAGCGCGCCATCACCATCGAACCGGTACAGGCCGTCGAGAAAGCCGAGCCCGAACAGCGACAGCACCTGACTGTAATAACCCGGTGGCGATTGGGTAGCGAGCGAGCGGGAGCGCTGTACTTGCGCCTGTGCGAGATCGTTGCGGCCCAGCGCGGCGAGATAAGGCGCAACGGCGGCGGAGAAGCCGCTGTTGCCATCGTTGGCGCCCGGCGTGCCGCTCTGCGTGTCGACCCGTTCGGGCGGCGCACCGTGCGCGGCAACGTAGTCCGCCAGCGGACGAAACGCGTCGAGCACGCTGGAACGCCCGGCGGCATCCGGTGCCAGCATGCCGGCCCACAGATAGACGCGAATGGCGTTGTACGCGCTCTCGGCCTTGGTCTGCTCGTCAGGCGCGAAGCCCTTGCCACTCTGATAGAGCACCCAGTCCGGCGAATAACCATGCGGTGCCGTGGCAGTCACCAGCGTCGCAGAACTCGCCTGCATGGCTTTCCATTCCACCTGCTGCGGCAACGCAGTGGCCAGGTGCCGCATCACTTGTAACGGCACGTAGCTGGGATTGAGTCGCCACACGTCGTCCTTCGGATGAAAACCGGCGGGCCCCGGCAGCACGGTGCGTCCCAGACCGGGTATCACGGCGGTTTCCTGCGCCACGATGGCGCGCGCCATGGTGGTGCCCAGTGCGGTGTAGCTGCGTTCGTGCCACAGGCGTCCTGCTTCGAGCAGGGTGTAGGCGATCCAGATGTCCGCGTCGGAGGCGGGATTGCTGTCCAGCACGCCCCAGGCCGGCGCACTCTTGTCGCCATCCTTCGCCTCGTGGCGACCCCACTGCCATGCCGGCAAGTGTTTGGTGAGATCGCCTTGCGCCAGGTTGTTCTGCGTCCAATTGAGCACGCGGTCGAACATGGCGCGGTCATTGGCTACCAACGCGAAGAACAGCGCATAGGCCTGGCCTTCGGACACGGTGACCTGCTCGGGTGTGCTGGCATCGATGACGCGACCATCGGCACTCACCATGCCCTGCTTGAAGTGGTCCCAGTCCGGCCACGTGCACGACACAGCTGCCGCGCTACCGGATGCAAGCATCACGGCAGCGGACAACAGCACGCGCAGCAGCGGGGTCATGGCGCGTCGCATGGCTCACCTTTCAAGGCGATGTGCGGCGAGTCGACCCAGCGCCCAGAACACCGTCAGCGCCACGAACAAGCCCGCAAGGATGCCGGCCAGCGCCATCAGCGCGGGGTACTTGGAAATATGCACCCACAACCAGGCGTACCACGGCAGGTGTCCCACGTAATATGTGTCGCCGACGGTAAGGCTGGCCACGATCTTCTGCCGCACGACAGTCAAATCGCCACGCACCTCGCCGACCTTGGCGTCATCGCCCAGCACATCGAGCAGATCGCCAAGGCGGTCGGACGAGTTGGCTGCCAGCGCCACCACGCTCCTGCCCTTGGTGTACGGCGACTGGAACGCCACGAAAGCTGCTGTCGGTCCATTCACGCTCATCGCTGCGCGACCGAGTGGACCATTGGGTTTGGGTCGATCCGTGGCTTCGCGCAGCGCGAGATCGTTCTCGCTGCGTTCGATCAGCATGGGCAGGCCTTTGCCCCACTTCGCCATCAGCTCGCCGGCGCTGCCGGTGGCGATGACCAGAAGATCGCGATCGCGCACGGATTCCACCGCACTGGCCGGCACCAGCGACACGCGCAATGCGGGCAAACCGCTCCAGCGCCCCATCTGGCCCAGCATGGTGAGCATGGCTTCGATGTCGTGTGCGTCCGGCGTATCGGACATCACCACCGCGGTGTCGGCCATGTCGGCCATGCGGGTGAACGGAAAACCGCTGGTCGCAAAGAACGCCAGGTTCGGCATGGCCGTGTAATGCACGAACTGGCTGAAGTCGATGGTGGAGTCGGGATCGACCGCCGCCCGTGCGCTATCCGTGGCGGCAGAGACACACAGCCCGGTCTTCTGCGAATCCATGTGGAACTGGAACTGGAACTGGTTGGTGCTGCCGATGCGCAACGCCGGCACGCGCAGCTCTTCCGCGCCACGCGCCTCCGAACCGGACAACAGCGGCACGTTGAACTGGCGTTCGACACCCGAGGGATCGGCGGGACGCAACCGCACCGAACGCAGCAGCTGATCGTTCACGCCGATGTTGAGCACGGAGTCGTTGTAGCTGGACGGCGCCGTGTAGCGGTAATGGACATTAAGCGGCACGCTGTGGCGCGCCCACGCGAACAGATCAGGTGGCAGGCGCATGTCCACGCGAATGGCCGGCGGATTGAAGCCCGCGGCTTCGAGCTGCGAGGGATCGGTCACCAGTTCCTTGAAGGTCACCGGGCGATCCACCGGCGACCAGTTCGGTGCATCGTAAGGACGACGGTCAGGACCGAGGTCCACCGATTTCACGATGGCCTGGTCACCCGACATGCCAACCTGGCCCAACACCAGCGCGTTGGCTGCCTCCTGCAATTCCTTCGTGTCGCGACCGGCAATCACCAGCAGCTTGCGGCCCGATTCCGGAGGGCTCGCCGGGTTGGGCATCACGATGACGGTGGGGCCCTTGATCTCGCCGAGCTTCAATCCATCCGGCATCGCGTTGGGCAACGCGAAAGCAATGGCATGCGCGTCGGCAGGCGGCGCCTGCACCACGGGGAAACGTGCACCGCGCCAACCGGCCAGCGCACCGAACCACGACGACACCACGCCCGCCGCGCGCAAGGTCTGCGGGTCGGCATGCGCAGGCAGCACGAACGGAACGAGCAGCGCACGGTTGTCGCGACGGTCGAAGAACGGTGCCGGCAACAATGCAAGGCTGTTGGGCAACGCAATGCTCGATGTCGTCAGCGTAAGCGTCGTGTCCGGGCTGATATCCGTCCACAACGACGTGTGATACGGGTCTTCGCAGTGATCCAGCGTGTAGTGCGCGATCATCTGCACGCCGATGCGATTGAAGTCGGTGAACAGGCGCGGGTCCAGGTCCACGTCCTTGGTCACCGTCTGCCCGGCCAGGTCCTTGTCCATGGGCAGCGTGGCGATGACTTCACCATTGAGGAATATCTTCAGGTGCGACAGCGAATAGATGAGCGACGGCGAGTAGGTGTAGACCAGCCGCAGCCTGGCGCCTGTCACCACCTCGTCGTTGCGCACGGCAACGTTCAATGTGCCGTTGGGGTCTTGTCCACGCAGCTTGATGGGACCAAACACGCCCATCTGCTTGAGCGTGAGTTCGCGTGCGACACCGGCAGGTGCCGAAGGCGCTGCAGGAACCTCGGCACCGGGTGGCGTTGTTGCGGAGGTAGCAGGAGCCGGTGGCGTCGCAGGGCGAGCCACCTCGGCAGGCAGCGCGTGGGCTCCCTGTGCCATCCAACAGCCGACCAGCAGTAAAGACCACCAAACACGACGAATTGGCTGCATGGAATGTTGCCTTGGGTCAGTGGCGGAATGTCGGGAACGGATCGGCCCGCATGGCAGATCCAGCGTCCTGCAGTCCTGCCTTTACCAACGAACCCACACGAACCGCGGAACCCCGGCTGCAACGCTATGGCGTGCAGCGATGGGGCGCATCCACGTTCATGCCCCTGCTGACGATGACCTTTGCGCACCACCCTCCGGTGAAGCGTGCACCGCACGTGTGAGCTGGCCAATCATGCGCCTCGCGTGCGAGCCATCGAACATCGTCACTTCAAAGAAACGATTAAAGAAACAAGCATAAAAGGAACGTGAAATGTGCAGCCCAACTGTACGCATTTCCGGCATGACAAATAAAGCTGGGCCCCGCAGGAAAACACGCCATGCCAAAACGCGCTCGCCATCGACGCCGATGCGCGTTGACGGAAGTGGAAGGTGATGCATTCGGTTACCTACCAAAGTCCGTATCGGCTTCTGGAGATCGCGCTTAAATCACGCTGGTCTTTCCACCATCCATCGGGATCACGGCGCCAGTGACATAGCTGGCCAGCGACGAGGCAAGGAACACCGCGACATGGGCAATTTCGTGTGGCTCAGCCATGCGACCCATCGGGATCTCGGCGAGCTGCTCTTCAAGCAAGACATCAGGAGAACGACCACTCGCACGCGACGCAGCATCGAGCCCCTCCTGCACGCGCCCGGTGCGCGTCAGTCCCGGGTTGATCACATTCACGCGCACGCCCTGGGATGCGTACGCGTTTGCGTAGCCCACCGATGCGAGCATCAAGGCCGCATTGGCCGCGCCACCACCGATATGCAAGGGGTTCACCTGCCGGCCACCCTGCCCGACCACGTTGACGATGCTGCCCTTGCCCCGCGACGCCATGCGGCGGATTACCGGATCGATCATGTGCATATAGGTGAAGTACTTCGCCTGCATCGCATCGCGCATGGCATCGGCATGCAGGTCGGCCACGGGCGTGCGTCGCGCGGCGCCGGCGCAATTGACCAGCACGTCGATCGGTCCGAATTCGTTCTCCACGTAGTCGGCCACCATGTGTGCCGCCACGCTTTCGCGCAGGTCCGCCGCGGCGACATCCATATGCAGGCCCTCGCGTTGCAGATCGTGCTGGGCGGCATGCAGGTGATGGAGATCCCGCGATATGCCAATGACCTTCGCGCCTTCCCGTGCGAAGGCAAAGGCGCAAGCCAGACCCATGCCCTTGCTGGCACCGGTGACAACCACGATCTGCCCGGCGAGACCTGTATCCATGGCGTCGCTCCTTTCGCGTCGAAGACGGCATTGAAGCACGGCCTTCGCCGCGCCCGCGTGAGGTGATGGGTGTCATCCGCGATGGCTGATGAGCAGCCCTGCCGCCGGCCAGCCCGGCTGGCCAACATGAGCGCCACCTTCCGGGTGGCGGCCGTGCCCGGATCTCGTTCAGGTTTATAGGCCATCAGTCATGTTGCGAATTTCGACCCGACCCATTGACGCCTCAGGATATGGTGTTATAGTACACTACAACACCGGTCCACGAGGTCACTAAAGGAGACCCGTCATGAAAGCGAACAACCTGCTAGCTCTGACCGCCGCCGCTCTGTTCACCACGGTAGGCCTGGCCGCCATCCACTCGAACGTCAACCCCGTCCCTGTCAGCGAAATCAACGGCGTCAAGGTCATCAACCTGGCTCCGGTCGACGTCCGCCCGACGGCCGAGGACATGCGCACTGCCCTGCTCGCCGACGCGGGTGTTGCCTCAGCCACCGTGGTTTCCCCGCTGCTGGCGCCGGAGGCTTCCTCCCACGCCGTGCTCGGGAGCCAGCTGGCCATGCCCTACTATTCATTTGGCAGCAACAAGTTCGGCCGTATCAGCAAGGAATAACCGTATGACCATTACCTGGAACGACAGCGTCCCGATCTACCGCCAGCTCCGCGAACGCGTGGTGGCGATGATTCTGGACGGCGCCTTGAACGAGGGCGCCCCGCTGCCGTCAGTACGCCAGGTGGCCGCGGATTTCCAAATCAATCCGCTCACCGTGTCCAAGGCGTATCAGGAACTGGTCGATGATCAACTGGTTGAGAAAAGGAGGGGCTTGGGCATGTTTGTCATCGATGGAGCCAGGGAAGCGCTGCTCAAATCCGAGCGCGAGCGGTTCCTGCGCGAAGAATGGCCGGCGCTTTTTGCCCGCTTGCAGCGCCTGGGGCTGGATTTGAAGACCCTGATGCGCGAAGCACCCGACAACGCGGCCGGCCCGGAAGGGAGCCAATCATGAATGCGGTGGTGACGGCCAACGGCCTGACCAAGGCCTACAAGAACTCGCTGGCGCTGAACGACGTGAGCTTCCGCATCGAGTCCGGCCGCATCGTGGGGCTGATCGGCCCCAACGGTGCCGGCAAGACCACGGCACTGAAGGCCATCCTCGGCCTCACCGATTTCAAGGGCGAGCTGAATGTGCTGGGTTTCGACCCGCGCAGCCAGCGCGACCAGCTGATGGAACAGGTGTGCTTCATCGCCGACGTGGCGGTGCTGCCCCGCTGGATACGGGTACGCGAAGCCATCGATTTCGTGGCCAACGTGCATCCGCGCTTCAACCGCGCCAAGTGCGAGGCGTTCCTTGCCCGCACCAAGCTCACGCCCAACCAGCGTGTGAAGCAGATGTCCAAGGGCATGATCGTGCAGCTGCACCTGGCGCTGGTCATGGCCATCGACGCCCGCCTGCTGGTGCTGGACGAACCCACGCTGGGCCTGGACATCCTCTACCGCAAGCAGTTCTACCAGAGCCTGCTGGAAGACTACTTCGACGAGAACAAGACCATCATCGTCACCACGCACCAGGTCGAGGAGATCGAACACATCCTCACCGACCTGATGTTCATCCGCGATGGAAAGATCGTGCTGGATACCGACATGGACACCGTAGGCGAACGATTCGCCGAAGTGCTGGTAGGCGCCGACAAGGCGGCCGCCGCACGCAGCATGAAACCGCTGGACGAACGCCAGGTGTTCGGCAAGAGCATCTTCCTGTTCGACGGCGCCGATCGCGCCACGCTGGAAAGCATGGGCGAAGTACGTCGCCCCACGGTCAGTGACCTGTTTGTTGCCACCATGAAGGGAACCTACGCATGAACACCTTCTTTTGGCTGCTGAAGCGCGAATACTGGGAACACCGCGGCGGCTTCCTGTGGGCGCCGGTGGTCACCGGCGGCATCTTCCTCATCCTCAACCTGATGGCCATCATCACGGCCGAAGTATTGAGTGCGCGCCACGGTGTGCGCATCGGCGGCAACGACATCCAGATGATGATGCGCCACGCCGATGCGGGCGACATGGCGCAGGTCGGTGCCGCCGCGGACGTGGCGATGATCTCCTCGATGGGCATGATCGGCATCGTCATGGGCATCGTGGTGTTGTTCTACTGCCTGGGCTCGCTCTACGACGACCGTCGCGACCGCAGCGTGCTGTTCTGGAAATCGCTGCCGATTTCCAACACGAGCACCGTGCTGTCCAAGGTGGTGAGTGCCGCGGTGGTGGCACCGGTGATCGCGGTGGTGGTGAGCATCATCTGCGGCCTCCTGCAGCTCTTCATGTTCGCCATCGTGCTTTCGTTCCACGGCATCAACGTGTGGCAGCTGCTGACGCTTTCCCATCCGCTTCGCGCCGTGGGTTCGCTGTTGAGCAACGTTCCGCTGTACGCCCTGTGGGCACTGCCCGCCATCGGCTGGCTGATGCTCTGCTCGTCCGGCGCACGCAGCAAGCCCATCCTGTGGGCCCTGGCGGTACCGGTGGTGTTGGGTCTGCTGGTCACGTGGTTCGGCATCATGGGCCTGTTCAACCTGCCGACCGCCTGGTTCTGGACCAACGTCGTGCAACGTGTACTGCTCAGCGTGTTCCCGGGTTCCAACCTGGTGTTCGACAAGCACGGCTTCACGGACATGAGTGGCATGGACGACAACAACCCGCTGATGTACCTGTCGCCGGCACACACTTACGGCCTGCTTGCCTCGCCCAACCTGTGGATGGGTGTACTCGCCGGAGCCCTGCTGATCGGCGGCGCCATCTGGTTCCGCCGGGTCCGCGACGACAGCTGATCTCCTAACGCATCTGCAAGGAAAGCACTCGATGAAGACTCACGTTATTGCCAGCAGCCTTATCGCCATGACGTTGTTGCTGCCGCTGGCCGCCTGCAGTCAGTCCGACCAGGACAGCAAGAGCGGACTGGCGCAGGCGGCGAAAGAAGTGGACCAGCAGATGTCGCCGTCCATGATCGGTGCGGAAATCCAGAAGGGCATCGACCAGGCCAAGCAGGAGCTGGCCACCAAGGACATCGACGTGAGCAACGTGCACATCGGCGAGCATATCGATACGAGCAAGGCGCCGAAGGCCGTCATCACGCCACAGGGCAACCTGGTCATCGCCGGTACGCCCGTGGATGCCTCGCCCGAACAGCACGCCATGTTGCTGGACTACCGCCAGCAGGTCATCGGCATCGCCGAAGACGGCATGGACATCGGCGCAAGCAGTGCCAACATGGGTGTGGGCATTGCCAAGCAGGCCATCGTCGGTGCGCTGTCGGGCAAGAGCGACAAGGAAATCGAGGACAGCATCAAGCCGCAGACCGATCGCATCGAGGCCGCCGCCATGAAACTGTGCAGCCGCATGCCTGGGTTGATGGCGGCACAACAAAAACTGGCCGCTGCCCTGCCCGCGTTCCAGCCCTACGCCACGATGACGCAGAAAGACGTCGACGATTGCGGCAAGCACACTGACAAGAACGGCAAGTCCGGTATCGCCGTTTTCTCGGAATAAAGTTCCACCCGATGCCTGCCGCCGCATGGCCGGCTGCCAGCGCCACGGGCTGCTTCGAATGACAGTTGAGTGACGGTCCTGTTCCGCCAGCTTGTTCCGCAAGGATGCGGAGAAGCTGGCGGAACAACTTTTTCGCGTCGCCGAAAATTCATGGCGAACACGGCAGCGACATGCGCCGCCCCTCTTTCTTCATCGTCAATGCTGAAGACTTCCGACGGACAAGCCTGAAACCATCAGGCAGCCCGCAGACACCCGTCCCTCACGTCGGCGTCACGTCTGGCCCAACTTGTTGCACATGGTTCCGGGGCCGCCACTCCTTACGATCAAGCCGAATGGAGCGAGGAAGCACGCGCCAGCGTCGCCACCTTGCATGGCATTGCCTTCCAGCTGAGGAGTTCAACGTATGACTGCCCATCGCCTTCTGCCCGGCGTACTTGTCCTGGCACTGCTGGTTTCGGCGTGCAACGGCTCGGGCGACGACGTCCAGGTATTCGGTGGCAGCACCGACGTGGTCAACAACAGGATCACGTTGCATGACGGCCTCGTCTCCATCAAGGCATCCGGCGCGCCCGATGCCACGGTGGATCAAGCGGGGCAACTGATCATCAACAACCAGCCGGTTGCCGTGAATGACGCGCAGCGTGCCTTGCTGCAGCGCTACAACGGCGCCGCGCGACAGATGCGCGAAGACGCCATCGCCACGGGCAAGGCCGGCGTGGCCACGGCAACGAAGGAACTGGGTGCGGTGGCCGGCAAGATGACCGGCGCGACCACCAGTGAACAAGCCAGCCAGCAGGCCGAAGAAGCGTCGCGCGCCGTTGAACTGGCCGCGGCACGGATCTGCGATGACATCGCCAGCATGAAGTCGGCCCAGGACGATCTGGCCGGGCAACTTGACGCATTCAAACCGTATGCCCAGGCACTCACCGATGAAAACGTCGAGAAGTGCCACAAGGGTACGAGGCCGAAGAACTGAGGCCCGTACGGAGATCAGATCGTCAACGACACCTCGCCGTCATTCCCGCCAAAGCGGAAATGACGGCATGCCCAACCGCTTGATTCGGCAGCGACCGATCAGCCGCCACCGCCACCACCGCCGTGGATGCCACCGCGCGTCAGCGTCAGCGGGTCCAACAGCTTTTGCAGCTCCGCCTTTGACAGTCCCGTCGTTTCCAGGGCCACGTCCATGATGGGACGCTTTTCCTTGTACGCCTGCTTGGCTGTCGCCGCGCCCTTCTCGTAGCCAATCACGGGATTGAGCGCGGTGACCAGGATGGGATTCTTGTCCAGCGCCTCTTTCACGCGCTCCGTATTCACCCTGAAACCCGCGATGGCCTTGTCGGCCAACAGCACCGTCACCGTGGAAAGAATGGTGATCGACTGCAACAGATTGTGCGCCACCAGCGGCAACATCACGTTGAGCTGGAAGTTGCCCGACTGACCCGCAATGGTGATGGCCGCATCGTTGCCGATCACTTGCGCGGCCACCATGGCCGTGGCTTCCGGAATCACCGGATTCACCTTGCCCGGCATGATGGACGAACCCGGCTGCAAGGCCGGCAGTTCGATTTCACCAAGACCAGCAAGCGGACCGGAATTCATCCAGCGCAAATCGTTGGCGATCTTCATCAACGCCACGGCAAGCGTCTTCAGCTGGCCTGACAATTCCACGGCGGCATCCTGCGCGGCCATGCCTTCGAAGAAGTTCTCCGACGCGTCGAAACGCACACCGGAAAGCTTCTTCAGCTCGCGTGCCACCGCCGCACCAAACTTCGGATCGGCATTGATGCCCGTACCCACCGCCGTGCCACCCAACGGAAGACGACGCATGCGCTTCAGGCTGTCTTCGATGCGTTCGATGGCCGTGCCGATCTGCGCCGCCCAACCCGAAAGTTCCTGCCCGAACGTCACCGGCATGGCATCCATCAGATGCGTACGTCCCGTCTTCGCCACATTGCGCAACTCACGGGCACGACGCTCGATGGTGCGCTTCAGATGCTTGAGCGCCGGCAGCAACTGCTCGCTGGTGGTGAGCGTGGCGCTGACGTGGATGGCGGTGGGAATCACATCGTTGGAGCTTTGCCCGTAATTGACGTGATCGTTCGGGTGCACCTTGCCGCCACCGCGATTCGCCAGATGGGCAATCACCTCGTTGGCATTCATGTTGGTGCTGGTACCCGACCCGGTCTGGAACACGTCGATGGGAAACTGATCGTCGAATTCCCCCTCTGCCACCGACAGCGCCGCCTTGCGAATGGCGTGCGCCTGATTCTTCTTCAAGTGCCCCAGCAAGAAATTGGCGTCGGCGGCAGCGGCCTTGATAAGACCCAGCGCGCGAATGAAGGCGCGCGGCATGTGCATGCCCGAAATGGGAAAGTTGTCCACGGCACGCTGCGTCTGCGCGCCATACAGCGCCTTGGACGGCACCTTCAGCTCGCCCATGCTGTCGTGTTCAATGCGGAACTGGCTCATGTCCTTGCGATTCCTGCGGGAGGGAGGGATGTGGGGAATATAGGTCGGGGCGTGTTAGGGCGTCGCCAAGGGGGATGGGGTCTTTGGTGGCTTTCGCTTTGTCGTTGGCCTTCTATCCCATCACCGTTATTTATTTCGGGACCGCCACCTATCCCATCACCTTCGTCCCGGTGGACGCCTTGCCATTCCGTCACCGTCACTCCCGCGAAGGCGGGAGTCCAGTGACTTTGCTTCTGTTTTTTTGCGCTGTGCTCGGGTATCGCTTCTTCGAGCGTTCCTGCGATCTGGCCGCTCACGCCGCGGCGGCGTTTCGATCGTCTGCCGACGCTCGAGTCACTTTTCTTTTGCTGGCCCAAAAGAAAAGTAACCCAAAGAAAATGGCCTAAGAGCCAAGGCTCGTAGCATTGCGCTGGGATAAGCCCGCACGGTTGAGGTGCGTTGGTGCTTGGCAACCTCCGCCGAGACACAGCGGGTACTCCCAAGCGCTTCGCAACGCGCCGTTGCGAAGAGGGCTTAAAGCAGGTGTTCGCTCCGCTTCCCGACCACTGCGATGGTTCAAAGCGAACGCTACGCTTCCCACCGCTTGGGTGGGGTAAAGCCCGCGCGCTGCTTTCCGACCGCAGGGTCGATTCAAGAGATGCGCTTCGCTTTCCGACCGCCGTGGGCCATGAACTCCGGTGCGCGCGGCGGTGCGCAACCGCAGACGTTGCTCCCTCTCCCCTCCGGGGAGAGGGCTGGGGTGAGGGGCGAACCTGGCCTCTCCCTTCCAAACGATCCTCGCTGCAAAGGTAGGAGCGTAGCGACCCGCTCACGACGCGATGTGCAGCGCAGCTGCACGAGCCGTCCGCTCCGCCTTGGATCTTGGGCCCCCTGTGCGGCGGTGAGGGGTGGACGAGCAGGCCCCGCAGGGGTGCCTGGCAGGACGCCAGGCACTTTTCGTCCGGGCAGGAGCCCGGTCGAAAAGCCCGGCCGCCTCTCACGGACTGGCTGGGCTGTAAGCCCAGGCAGCGCCAAGTGGGGGTGCCCTTTCTTTTGGTTACTTTCGACGCGAAGCTAGTCCCGTGGGATCTTTGGGCAAGCAAAGAAAAGTGACCCGGCCTCCGGCAGGAGGTCGGAAGCCCGCCGCAGGCGAGCCAGGTCGCGGAGAGGCCGAAAAGAGCCGACGAGCAAAGTCACTGGATTCCCGCCTTCGCGGGAATGACGGTGAGGGGTAGAGACGCCGTTGTAAGGATGACGGTGAGGGATAGGGACGGCATCGCGACAATCGCAGTGATGCCATTGCCAGGATGGCGGTGAGGGATAGAAACGGCATCGCGAGCACCCGCCCCTCACCCCAACCCTCTCCCCGAAGGGGAGAGGGAGCAACGCAAAGCGGAGCGTTACTGCTTCACCGGCTTCACATACGTATTGAACAACTCATCAATACGGCGGTACTCGTCATACCAGGAATCCGGATGCGTGAAGCCATGGCGTTCCATGGGATACAGCGACATCCAGAAGTTGTTCTTGTGCAGCTCGATGAAACGCTGATACAGGCGAATGGTGTCGCTGGTCAGCACGTTGTCGTCGATCAAGCCATGCTGCATCAACAGCGGGTCCTGCAGCTTGTCGGCGTAGTTGATCGGCGAGCTGATCTGGTACGACTCCGGATCGAGCTGAGGATCGTTGAGGATGTTCGATGTGTATTCGTGGTTGTAGCTGGTCCAGTCCGTCACCGGACGCAGTGCGGAGCCCGCCGCGAATTCACCCGGTGCGCGCAGCAGCGAGATCAGCGTCATGAAGCCGCCGTAGCTGCCGCCGTAGATGCCAACACGCTTGGGATCGACGTTGTGGTTCTTCACCAGCCACGCCTTGCCGTCGAGCAGGTCTTCCAGTTCCGGATGCCCCATCTGGCGATAGATCGCCGTGCGCCACGCACGACCGTAGCCGTCGGAGGCGCGGTAATCCATGTCCAGCACCACGTAGCCCTGCTGCACGAGCAGGTTGTGGAACATCTGTTCGCGGAAGTAGTTGGAGTACGACAGCGTGACGTTCTGCAGGTAGCCCGCGCCGTGCACGAAGATCACTGCCGGACGCGACGCCGCCGATTCATCCGCTGGGCCGTAGTACTTCGCCCAGACCGTGCCGGCACCATGCGAGGAAGGCACGCCGATGATCTTCGGTTGAATCCACTGGCGCGCGGTGAAGGCCGGCTTCATGGTGTTGGTGAGTTCGCGCGGCGTACCACCGTCGGCGCTCTGCACCGCCAGCTGGGCGAGCGTGTACGGCGAGGAATGCAGCACGGCGAGCTGGAGACCATCGGGCGACAACGCGAAATCGTCCATGCCCTGGTACTGCGTGAGGCGCGTGAGTTCACCACCTGCGCTCGGTACGCGATACACGTCGTAGCTGTATGGCGCGACCTGGTTGGTACGCACGTAGAACCACTGGCCGTCTTCGCTCAGTGCCGGATGGCTCACTTCGAACTTGCCCGTGGTCAACGCCTTGGCCTTGCCGCCGAGCGTCTTCGAATACAGCTGCGAATAGCCGGTTTCTTCGCTGAGGTACCACAGCGTGCGGCCGTCCTTGAGGAAGCCGAAATCGTTGAAGTTCCAGTTGATCCACGCGTTGTCGGTGAGGCGGTGCTCGTTCACCAGCGCGTGCTTGCCGAAATCGACGCTGGCGATCCAGCGATCCTTGTTGTCGATGGCGCGCAGCTGGATGGCCACGTTCTGGCCGTCGTCGCTCCACACGATGCCGCCGCCACCGCCATCATCGGCGCCGGAGACAATGCGCACGGCGCGAACATCCGGTGCCTTCAGCGCCTTCGCCTCATCGGCCTTGCCGTCCTTCTGCAACGCGGCGATGGTCTTGGCGCGGATGTCCTTGAGCGGGTCGTCCTTGATGCCGGGCAGCGCGTCGGTCTTGAGCGGATAGAACTTCGCGGTGGTCAGGTCCACCAGCACCAGCGACTGCGGCGCGGGATCGTTGCGGCCCACGTAGACGCGCGTTTCCTGCTGCTCGGCGTAGCCCGAATCGGTGACGTAGTGGGTGAGCTCGGGACGCTTGCCTTCCTTCGCGCCCTTGGGCTTGGTGACGACCACCATCCAGCGACCATCGGGCGAGAGCTCGGTGTCGGCCGGTTCGCCGCCTTCGCCGAGATAGATGGGCTTGGGCGCGCGATTGGGATCGGCGGCGATCAGCGCCTCTTCGTTGTCGCGCGCGGCGTCCTTGTCGGACTTGTTTTCGCGCAGCGACTTGAACAGCTCCAGCTGCATGTCTTTCAGCTGGTCGGGCTTCTTTTCCTGCGGATCGTCGGTGAAGCGCAGCACGGCGGCCGGCGCGCTCACGCCGGAGGCCAGGTTGTAGACGAACCAGTTGTTGGCCTGGCGGTATTGCAGGCTGCGGCCATCGGCGGAGAAACGCGGCGAGGATTCCGCCTCGGTCGACTGGGTCACCTGCACGCGGCGACCGCTGGACAGGTCAACCACGAAGATGTCGCCGTGCATGACGTAGGCGGCGTGGCGATGCGTGCGGTCGTACACGGCCTGGCCTTCGGCCTGGGCCATGGCGGCGGGATCGAGCTTCACGCTCTGGCCGCTGGCGGCGTCCACGCGATACAGGTCGCGCACCTTGCTGCCGTCGCGCTTCAACGAGTAGTACAGGCTGTGGCCGTCCACGCTCCAGTAGGGCTGTTCCACCGCCGCGCCGATCCAGTCGGGATTCGCCATGATGGTTTCCAGGTCCAACTGGCCGCCGGACGAGGCAGGCGACAGGGCCGCTGCAGGCAAGGTGGCGAGGGCGGCAAGGCCGGCGAACAGCGTTCGGCGCATGGAAGGCTCCACAGTCAAAACGCCGAAGCATAGCCAAGGGAACGGCCTGCACAAGCGCCGTTGGTCCCGGTTCAAACTGGCGTCCTGGGCAGCTAATCTTCCGGGTTACCCCTGCCGCCCTGTCGGCCAACCCGCGGCCCATGCGTTCCGTGAGGTTCTCCCGCGTGTCTTCCAGGCATGCTGTCCCCCGTAGTCCCCAGCCCGGCGAACCACCATGCCCCTGCCCACCGTTGAAATCGAAACCGCCCCGAATCCCGGCCACAGCGTGATCTGGCTGCATGGATTGGGCGCGGATGGCAACGACTTCGCCCCCATCGTGCCCGAGCTGGTGTCCCCGTCGTGGCCCGCGCTGCGCTTCGTGTTCCCGCATGCGCCGGTGCGACCGGTGACGGTGAATGGCGGCATGCCGATGCGCGCGTGGTACGACATCGTGGGCGTGGACCTGATTTCCCGCCAGGACGAAACCGGCATGCGTGCGTCCATCGCCAGCGTGGATGCGCTGATCGCCCGCGAAAACGAGCGTGGCGTGCCCACCGATCGCATCCTGCTCGCCGGCTTCTCGCAGGGCGGTGCCATCGCGCTCTCGGCAGGCCTGCGCCATGCGGAGAAGCTGGCGGGCATCATCGCCTTGTCCACCTACCTGCCGTTGCAGGAGGCCTTTGCAACCGAACGCAGCCCGGCCAACGGGCAGACGCCGGTGTTCTGGGGCCACGGCACGGCCGACCCCATCGTGCCGCTCACACGCGGTGTCAATTCGCGCGACCTGCTGCAATCGCTGGGTTATTCGGTGAGCTGGCACACGTATCCGATGCCGCATTCGGTCTGCGCGGAAGAAGTGGCCGACCTGCGCCAGTGGATGACGGTGCGCCTGGGCGCCTGAGCACACCACTGCGGCTGGGACGAGCCGCAAGAAAGCCTCCACAGGCATGCGGCATACTTCTTCGCATGAGGGAGTCCACCGCCGCACCAACCACGCCGGGTCGCGCCGAACATCACCCGCTGCCTGATTTCTGCAGCGGTCCGGTGGTGTTTGCGCTGCTGATCACGGCCTCCATCACGGTCACCGTGATGTGGCTGGCGCCCAACAACGGGCACGGCTGGCGCGGTTACAGCGTGGGCATGCTGTTCGCCGACTGGCTGGCGGTGGTGATGGGCGTGGCGTTGTGCAAGCTGCGGCCCTTGTTTGCGCGATTGCCCGGCAATGCGTCCTACGCTGCCGTCTGGCTCGCCATGGTGGCCATCGTGGCCGGCGGCAGCGTGCTGGTGTACTGGATGGATGGCGTGATGCAGATGGAACTGCTGCAGGACACCGCCGGCGACTTCGTGCGCAACAACACGCTGATCGCCGCCCTGCTCGGCGCGGCGATGTTGCGCTACTTCTACCTGCTCGCGCAGTGGCAGACCCGCCTGGAAGCCGTATCACAGGCGCAAGTGGCCGCGTTGCAGGCACGCATCCGGCCGCACTTCCTGTTCAACAGCATGAACACGGTGGCCGCGCTGGTTCGCGTGGACCCCGATGCCGCCGAACGCACGGTGGAAGATCTCTCCGAACTCTTCCGCGCCGCGCTGGGCGAGCACAGCACGCGCGATGGCACGCTGGCGGAAGAACTGGGGCTGGTCGACCGCTATCTTGATATCGAGCAGTTGCGCCTCGGCGAGCGCCTGCGCGTACGGCGCGAACTGGACGACCTGCCCGGCGATTTCCCGTTGCCGCGCCTGCTGCTGCAACCGCTGGTGGAAAACGCAGTGCGCCATGGCATCCAGCCGCTGCGCGAAGGGGGAGAGGTGATCCTGCGGGGGCGTCGCGAGGGCAGCGGCGTGCTCATCGACATCGACAACCCCCTGGCAAGCACGCCCGCGCCGGGAGGCCACGGCCACGGCCTTGATAACGTGCGTCGTCGCGTCGCTTTTCGTTATGGTCCGCGCGCACGTGTCACTGCCGGCCCCAAGGGCGAGCGGTTCATCGTTCGGCTTGAGCTGCCGGCACCCTAGAACGGATACCCATGCGCGTACTTATTGTTGACGACGAACCCCTGGCACGAGCACGTCTCGCGGCGCTGCTCGGCGAATGCAGCGACGTCGATGTCGTGGGCAGCGTGGGCGATGGCGAAGCCGCGCTTGATGCACTCGGCGAGCTGCAGCCGGACGTGCTGTTGCTGGATATCAACATGCCCGGCATGAGCGGCACGGCGCTCGCGCAACGGCTGGCCGGATGCAAGCGGCCCGTGGTGGTGTTCTGCACCGCGTACGAAAGCCACGCGTTGCATGCCTTCGAACTCGGCGCCGTCGATTACCTGCTCAAGCCGGTGCGCCTGGAGCGCCTCAACGAGGCGCTCCAGCGCGCGCGCCAGCGCTTGCAGCACGCACCGCGCGATACCGGTGGCTATCTGCACGGTCGCCTGCGCGGCGAACAGGTGCGCGTGGCGCTGGACGATGTCATCTGCCTGCTGGCGGAAGAAAAATACGTGGTAGTGCAGCACCGTGGCGGCCAGCTGCTGCTGGAAGAGTCACTGAAGCAGCTTGAGGAAGCCTACGCGGACAACCTTATTCGTCTTCATCGCAACTGCCTGGTGCCGGCACAACGGCTGCTGGGCCTGAAGACACTGGCCGACGGCCGCGTGCTGGCACGGCTCGGTGGCACCGAGTTGATGCCGGAAGTCAGTCGCCGCAACCTGCCTGCGCTGCGCAAGCTGCTACGGATGAGTTGAACGATCAGCGGGCGGCGAGAGCGTGCGGATCGGTCTTGCCCGGTTGTTCCGCAAAGCCGATCAGTTGCCGGATCAGGGTACGCTCGCGCGGCGTCCAGTGCAGGGTTGTGCGCAACGTGGCGTTGTCCGTGCCAAAACGCAGCGGATCACTTTGCGCGGCTGCGCGATACCAGGCGAGGGCGGCATCGCGTTGGCCGGACGCCGTATAGGTCAGCGCCATGGCCATGGGCACCCATTGCGGTCGCTGTTCCGGACGGAACGAGAGATTGCGCTGGAACGCTTCCAGTGCGCACGCCGGATCGTTGAGGTTGATCATGCCCCAGCCATACGCCCACAGCAGGCGGCGATCGTTCGGCTTGATGCGCAGCGCACGATGGAAATTGATCTGCGCGGCACTGGCGCGCTGGTTGCTCGCCGCCAGCCAACCTTCATCGGTAAGCCTGGTCACCGGCGAAATCTGCGGATACGCACCCGGCGGGCCCACCTGGTGAAACGCGGACGCTTCAGGCAAGCCACGCGCCGAGACATCGGCATCGGTGTAGGGCCGGCCGTCGGGCAACAGTACGGGCAACGTGATGACGTCCACGCCTGCCGTTGCGGGAATGTCCGCGGCAAACGCGGCGTGGCCGGCCATGGCGAAAAACATCGTGCAGATCAGTCTGCGGGTCTTCATGACAACACTCCTTGCTGTCCCCACCCCGCGCACAGCATAGCCCGCCTGCGGCGCCATACCTAATGCAGCCGCGGCAGTAATTACGCAACAATGGCGTACCCCGCCGAAGCCCCGCGCGACGCCCCACCGAGAACACCATGACGCCTACGACGCTGCGTATCGCCACCCGCAAAAGCGCGCTCGCCCTTTGGCAGGCCGAACACGTCGCCGCGGAACTGCGCGCCGTCCATCCGGGATTGATCGTGGAACTGGTGCCGCTGTCGACGCGCGGCGATGAAATCCTGGACAAGCCGCTGGCCACCATTGGCGGCAAGGGCCTGTTCCTGAAGGAACTGGAAGTGGCGATGCTGGAAGGCCGCGCCGACCTGGCCGTGCATTCCCTCAAGGACGTGCCCGCCGAACTGGAACCGGGCTTCACCTTGCCGGCCATCCTGCCGCGCGCCGATGCGGCTGATGCCTTCGTCAGCAACGACTACGCGGACCTCGCCGCGCTGCCGCTGGGCGCGCGCGTCGGCACGTCATCACTGCGTCGCCAGGCGCAGCTGCGCGCCGTGCGCCCGGACCTGACCTTGCTGGACCTGCGCGGCAACGTGGGCACGCGCCTGTCCAAGCTCGACGCCGGCCACTACGACGCTATCCTGCTGGCCTGTGCCGGCCTGGAACGACTGGGCCTGGCCTCGCGCATCCGCAGCCGCCTCACCGCACCCGACTGGCTTCCCGCACCGGGGCAAGCCGCCATCGCCATCGAAGCGCGCTCGGATCAACCGCAGGTACTCGAATGGCTGGCCGCGCTGGACGATGCGCAGACGCGCCTCGCCGTGACCGCCGAGCGATCCATGAATCACGCCCTGGGCGGCAGCTGCACGGTGCCGGTGGGCGCCTGGTGCACCGTCACCGAACGCGGCTTGCACTTGCGCGGCATGGTGGGCGACGTCAGCAGCGGTCGATTGCTGCACGCGCAGGCCGACGCCGAAGGCGATCAGGCTGAAGCGTTGGGCAAGCGGGTTGCCCAGGCGTTGTTTGACCAGGGCGCCGGCCCGCTGCTGCAGGCCTGAGGCGAAAAAAAACCGCCTCGCGCGCCGTCGAAACGGTGCGGAGGCGGTTGGAGATGGGCAGCGCGAACGCTTAGAAGTTGTAGAGCAGGTTCGTCGTCACCAGCGAATCGGTGCTCTGCGTACCCGGCTGCACGTCGCTGTTGTAGCGCACCTGGTAACCCAGCTTCAGCGCCACCTTCTTTGTCATGCTGACCGACAGGCCGATGTCGTTCTGGTAGTACTTGTTGTCGGCGCCCGCTTCGATCAGCAGCGTGTCTTCGAACGCCGTGTTGTCGGTAAGGCGGTACTTGTAGTTCACCAGGCCACGGCCTACGGCTTCGCTCACCGTGTTCTGGCGCACGCGCACGGTTTCCGTGGCGGTGGTGCCGTCGGGCTGGTTCACCGTCACCGACTGGTCGACGTCGGCGGGGCGGTAACGCTTGTAACCGGGACCGGCTTCGAAGGAGAGCTCGGTGCGATCGGTCTTCAGCGCGATGTAGCCGTAGCCGACCGAGACAATGCCCTGCCACAGGTTGGCACCGAAGTCGTCGTGCTCATAACGCGCGGCGGTCACGATGTAGCTGCGCGGATCGAGCTTGTAACCCACCGAGGCGCCGGTGTCGTAGCGGTTCGCCGTGGTGGTCAGGCGGTCAATGGTGTTGCCTTGCTGATCCTGCACCTGCACTTCGCCCTTCGAACGCAGGCCGTTGAGGAAGAAATTGTTCTTCCACAGGTCGTTTTCCTGGTTCAGGCCGAGCTTGGCGTTGATGTTTTCGGAGCGGGAATTGCCGTAGGAGGACGCGAAACCGAATTCGCCCTGACCCGTCCATCCGCCGTTGTTGGCCGGATTGGATGACGCGTCGTCGGCTTGAGCGCCAAACCTGGCCAGCGCTGCGAGCAGGGCGCCCGTCATTAGGGTGCTTTTCATCGCTGATTGTTCCTTTTTCGTTAAAAGATGGAGGCCGCCACCTTAACGGGGCGGATTGAACTGCCTGTGAACCGGGGGAGGTTTTGTTCAGCGCAAGCGCGCTGCAGGGCCGTTTATGGCCCGCCTGGCAGGGCGGCCAGGGCTTCATCATACAAACTTAGCTCGATGGCCATACCCAGGGTGCAGCTGACGGCCGCCAGCGAGGCCAGGACCAGCCAGGCGGCGTCCATGCTCATCAGCAGCAACGAGCTGCAGGGAATGGCGTAAACCAGCACGGCGGCCAGATAGCGCTTCGGCTGTAATTCCAGCCGCCCGGGCGGCATGGCGGACCGTTGCAGGGCAGCCTGCCAGCGGAGGTTTTCCACCAGCCCACGCAGCAGCGCCAGCACGAGCAGGCCGGTGATCCACGCCACCGGATGCAGGCTGCGCTCATCGGTGTCCTGGCCTGCGGTGCACAGCCAGAGCCACAATCCGCCGCCATACGTGGCCGACACCACGCGACTGAGAGGCAGCTGCGTGGCCAGCTGATGATCCATGTCCGGCGCCTGGCGCCACGCAGCGGCGTACGTGGTGACAATGAGGCTGCACAGACTACACAACGCCATGGCGGCACCCGACAGGCGCGTAGCCCAAAATGTGTTGTCGCCACGCGCCAATCCTGCAACGGCCAGCGCAGGCAAGGCGCACGCGAGCGCGATGAGTGCATCGCGCGTCGGCCAGGAGCCTTTGGCGATGACCCACCCGTGCCAGTGCGGCATCCATCGCGAATGCACGCACGCCGCGAGCAAACCCACCGCAACCAGCACACCACCCAACGTCACCGGCACCAGCACATCGCCGCGCCCGTCGGGATAGACGCCGATCGCCAATGCCAGGCCAAGCACCATCCACAAGCCAAACCCGTCGTAACCGCACACGTGCAGCAGCGTTGCCGGCCACGGACGCGGCCGTGCCCGTTCGGGCCGTTGTCCATCGGCGTGGGCAGGCTGCGATTGAGCGTGTTGTCGCGGTTTCATGAGGGTGGCGTCTTTGGTACGTGAAGGGCGGATCACGCGCACGTGACCAAGGTGTGGTCTTGCTGAATCCCACCATCTGGTGGACTTGCGGCTACCGCCAACGGTGCGCATGCTACGCGGAGGCAGCCGTCGAAAGTCATTTCATGGATCGTTACGAGCGCATTCTCACCCTGCATCGACTGCTCAAGTCGGCGCACTATCCCGTGCCTCTTCCTCGCCTGATGGACGAGTTGGAGTGCTCGCGCGCCACGCTGTATCGCGACGTGGCGTTTTTGCGCGACGCGCTGGGCGCGCCCATCGAAAGCGCGGGCGGCGAACATGCCGCATTCCGCTATGCCATCGGCGAAGGCGAACGCTTCGAGCTTCCGGGCTTGTGGCTGACCTCCGACGAACTGGCCGCGTTGCTCGCGCTCAACGAACTCATCGGACGCAGCGGTCCCGGTGTGCTTGCCGGCGCGCTCGCGCCATTCAAGGCGCGCATCGAGCACCTGCTCTCCGATCAGGGCACCGGCAAGACGCTGCCGATCGAACGCATCCGCGTCATTGCCTGGGGCGAGCGCAAGCTCGACCAGCAGGTGTTCCGCGTGGTGGCGGGCGCCGTGCTGGAACGAAAGCAGCTGCGTTTCCGCTATCGCGCGCGCACGACCAATGCGGACAGCCATCGCCGCGTGTCGCCGCAGCGCCTGACGCACTATCGCGACAACTGGTATCTGGACGTGTGGGATCACGACCGCGAGGCACTGCGCAGTTTCGCCGTGGATCGCATCGCCGAACCGCAAGCACTGGAAGAACCTGCGCGCGACGTGCCCGAGCAGGAACTCAACGACGCACTGGCATCCAGCTACGGCATCTTTGCCGGCAAGCCGAAGGCATGGGCCACGCTGCGCTTCTCGCAGCATGCCGCGCGCTGGGTCGCCGACGAGCATTGGCATTCGCAGCAGAAGGGCGAATGGGTGCCCGATGGTCGCTACGAACTGCAGGTGCCCTACTCCAATTCCAAGGAACTGCTGATGGACGTACTCAAGTACGGACCGGATGCGGAAGTGGTGGCGCCGTTGTCGCTGCGCGAGGAAATGAAGATCCAGCTGCAGCTGGCACTGGGTGGCTATCAGTGACAAAAGTGAGTAAACAGGCATGAGTGGCAAGAGAAAGCCTTGAAACCCTCTCTCGCTCCTTACGCCTTTCCACTCACTTTTTGTTGCTTGAGCCATGAGCGCCACTGACATCGCCGATCCGTCCACGCTTCCTGCTGAAGCCACGCTTCCCAAGAAACCGACCGTCGCGCTGGCGCTTGGTTCCGGCGGCGCGAAAGGGCTGGCGCACATCGGCGCCATTGAAGAGATCCAAGCGCAGGGCTTCGAGATCGTCGCCATTGCCGGCACGTCGATGGGTGCGCTCATCGGCGGCATCTACGCGGCAGGCAAGCTGGACATCTACCGCGACTGGGTGTGTTCGCTGGCGAAGATAGATGTGCTCAAGCTGGTCGACTGGACGTTTTCCGGCGGCGGCCTGATCAAGGGCGAGCGCATTATCGAGACCATGCGCGGCCTGATCGGCGATGTTTCCATCGAAGAACTGCCCCTGGCGTATACCGCCGTCGCCACCGACCTGGACCGCGAACGCGAAGTCTGGCTCACGCGTGGCCCGTTGTTCGACGCCATTCGCGCGTCCATCGCCATCCCCACCATTTTTCGTCCGCATACGCTGTCCGAGCGTCGCCTGATCGACGGCGGCCTGCTCAATCCGGTGCCCGTGACGCCGTTGATTCGCGAACCGGCCGACTACCTGTTTGCGGTGAGCATGGACGGCCCACCCGATTCGGGCACGCCCGACGAAGTGCCCGCCACGCCGACCGAGAACGACGACAACCGTCGCTCGCGCATCGGCGATTTCATCAGCAAGCTGATACCGCACGGCGCCGACAAGGAAAAGCCGCGCGAGCCCGGCATGCTGGAACTGCTGATGCAGTCCATGGACCTGATGCAGGCCAATCTGTCGCGGCTGCGCCTGGCGGCGTATGAGCCGGACCTGCTGATCCGCATGCCGCGCAACGTCGCCACCGTGTACGAGTTCTACCGCGCCGCGGAATTGATCGAGATGGGTCGCCGGCAAGCGCGCCAGGCGTTGGCCAATTGGCAGCCCACCCACGCGGGCCTGTTCAGCGGCCGCGCATGATGGATCAGCGCACGGCGTGCGCTTTCAACAGCGCATCCAGGTAGCTCTTCAACGCCACGGCGTTGTTGTGTTCTTCGTCCTTCGCGCCGAACAACAGCGTGACGCGATGACGCGCCGCCTGCGTGATCAACGGACGCCAATGCTCGGCAGCGTCATCGAGTTCAGACGCATAGCGATGACGAAAACCTTCCCAGCGCGCCGGGTCGTGCCCGAACCATTTGCGTAGCGCGGTGGAGGGCGCCAGCTCCTTGCTCCACGCATCAAGGGCGGCGTCCTCTTTCTTCATGCCGCGCGGCCACACGCGATCCACCAGGATGCGATAACCATCGCTCTTGGCGGGCGGATCGTAGATGCGCTTGATCGCAATGGTCATGGGCGGGCGGCCTCCCGAAGACGCGAATCATCAGCATACGCCGATGAAAGGCGCGTCGAAGACTCGCCCACTTTTGCAGGAGTGCGCTTGCGCGCGACCGTCGTACCGCAAAGATGATGTCTGTAGACCGCGGCGACCATGCCATGCCGCGGTCGCGCACCAGTGCGCTCCTACAGAGGAAACGCGGCGATCAGATCTCTTCGACCTGGGTGACCTTGCCACGGCGCATCAGCCACGCCACGCCACGCAGATCGGCAATGCCCACCCACAGGCGGTCGAGCATGCCGTACTTGGACGTGCCCGCCGTGCGCGGACGATGGCCCACCGGCACGCTGGTGCTCTGGTAACCCGCGCGCTTCACCAGCGCCGGCAGGTAACGATGCATGTGGTCGAAGTAGGGCAGACGCAGAAAGACGTCGCGATCGAACAACTTCAGGCCGCACCCGGTATCCGGCGTCGAGTCCTGCAGCATGCGCGAGCGCACCGCGTTGGCGATCTTCGAGGAGATGCGCTTGTTGAAGCTGTCACGACGCGTGGTGCGCCAGCCCGCAAACAGGCGCACCGGCGGCGCGGCCTTGTCGCGCTCGGCGAGCAGCTTGGGAATGTCGGCCGGATCGTTCTGGCCATCACCGTCCAGCGTGGCGATCCACGGCGAACGCGCCGCACGCACGCCATTCCACACCGCCGTGCTCTGGCCGCTGCGGGTCAGATGACGAACCACGCGCAGCTCCGGGTACTTCGGCTTTTCCGCCGCCAGCACGGCCACGCTGTCATCGCTGGAATCGTCGTCCACATAGACAACCTCGAAATCGACCTTGCCACGCAAGGCGGCGGCGATCTCGGCAAGCAGCGGCGGAATGTTGTCGCGCTCGTTGAATACCGGCACGACGACGGACAGTTGTGGCATGGGGAAGGCCTAGTCTGGAACAGGGGGCGCGCGGCGCCAGGGCGCCATTCTAGTGGCGGGAAGGCTTGGCGTCAGGGGAGGGGTGTGGGTGGCGCCAAATCAAAGCTTGAGGGTGCAGGTTCCTCTTCTCTCCGATTAAAGAGCCGAGGCGTTGCGGCCTTTCCGGTTACGAAGGGCGAGTGCTGGAGAAATCACGGCCAACCCGAGCTTTGGCTTTGGCTTTTGGCTTTGGCTTTGGCTTTGGCTTTGGCTTTGACTTTGGGCTTTCCGGGCCCCGTAGGGCAGAGGCGAGAGGCTGAATGTTCAGC
>NZ_QAVX01000025.1 GCF_003121485.1 Dyella sp. C11
TGTTGACGAGCCAGGGCGGCGACCGGGGCCGGGCGGGTTTTGGCTGAAATTCGGCGGGATGGCGCGGGTAACGTAGACTTTGCACTGTCGCGCCGGCCCTGGCGCCTGCCTTTTGAAGGATGCGCCATGCGCGAGCTGATCGAACGTTACCTGGCAGCCTATAACCGCTTTGATGTGGACGGCATGGTGGCGACGATGCATCGCGAGGTGGTGTTCGAGAACTACACCGCCGGCGTGCTGAGCGTGCGTACGTTTGGTGTCGATGAACTGCAGCATCTGGCGCAGAGTTCGAGCTTTCTGTTTTCGGCGCGCCGCCAGGTGATCCTGGCCTACGAAGAGCGGGATGGAACGGCGACGGCGCACATCCTGTTCGATGGAACGTTTGCCGTGGACCTGCCCAACGGCGTGCGGGCTGGCCAGTCGATTACGTTGAACGGGCGCAGCGAGTTCCGCCAGCGTGATGGGTTGCTGGTCTATATCGGTGACTACAGCGAGTGAGATGTTCGCTCCATCGCTTGATTGGTGCGAATGGACGAAGAGCGATGGCTGACGTTTCGATCAGGCCACCGAAGCGTTTCCAAGCACTTTTGTAGTGATGCACGCGGGCGCGAAGCGCTCTAGTCCTCGAAACCTGCAGCGCGCGCATCTTGCCTGAGCGCATCCACATCGGCACGGCGTAGTAATGCATTCCGCCAGCATTGTTGCTGGATGGTGTTGGATTCCACCAGCCATTGCGGTTTGCCGGCGACCCAGGCCGCGACAGCGGCACCATCCTCGTAGAGCACGCGCGTGCCGGCAACGGCGGGAAGCTTGTTGCCGGCGAGTACGGTGCCCACGAGGTTGAGTGGATCGGAGCCGCTGACGAGGACGAGTTCGCCTTGTGGTTCCTGCTGGCGAACGGCGCGCAGTTTGGCGATGGCTTCGGGCAGGGCGAATTGCTCGCCGACCAGGCCTTCGACGAAACGGCCGCCGCGAATTTCGCCACGGGCTTCCAGGCGGTGATAGACGCGCAGGAGTTCGCGCCAGCTGGGGAGCCAGGGAGCTTCGCGTTCGAGCAGCTTCCAGAAGATGACGCCGTAGCGGCGCAGGAGGCTGCGGGCGATGTGTTCGAGTTGGTCGGGGTCGAGCTTTTGGGTTGAGATAGGTCGGGCTTTCTCGAGCACCCGACCTTTATCCCCTTCCCGGGACTCATCTGCCCTGCCGGGCATCTTCTCCCCGGAGGGGAGAAGATTTGCTCGGTTTGACCTTACTAGCGACCATCTGCCTGCGTCTTCGATGCCGGTGAGCATGTGGCGGCGCAGGCGGCGATGACGATGGGCGTCGCGTTTGGCGGCGGGTACGAGGAGCGCGCGCAGGCCGGCGAAGCTGTCGGCGGTGACGCGGCCGGCGGCGACGAGTTCGCCGAGGGCGTCTTCCAGCTCGGTGCGAAGCAGGTGCGTGTCGGTCAGCAGTTCGTCGAAGAACAGCGCGCCGTGATCGCGCAGTGCATCGAGCACGGCCTGGGCGCGCGACGATACAACGACGTCTTGCAGATTGGCTTCGGCATTCGCGGCTTGCGACCACACGGAAAGACTGCGGCGTGGCAACAGCACGATGGGTGTAGCGCGCACGGGACCGCCGCCGCTGCCATTGCCGTTGCGCAATCGGCTCCAGCTCACGCGGCCGGCGCGGATCTGTTCGTCCAGCCAGGTGATGGAGTAGTCGTCGATGCGCGTGGGCAGCAGTTCGCTTTCCCATGCGCCCGCGGCAGCTTCGAAGCCCTCCAGTTGCGTGAGCACGGCAGGCAGTGCGTCCGGGCCACTGAGGCGTGCGCCGGGTGCGACGTGCTGCCAGTCGAACAGGAAACGCATCAGGTCGCGGCGGCTGACGGGTTCGATTTCACGACGCAGGCGACCGATGGTGTAGCGATGGATGCGCGCGAGCAGATGGCGTTCGCACCATTCCACGTCATGCGTGCCGGGCGTGAAATGGCCCTGCATGACGTAGCCTTCCGATTGCAGGCGCAGAAGGGTGAGGTCGATGTCGCTTGGCTCGACGTGGAGCACCGTCGCGAGTTGAGCGACGGTGATGGGGCCGGAGCCGGTGAGGCGGCCTCGAGTGAGTTCGAGGAGGGCGTCTTCGCGGGACCATCCTTCCGACGCGTATTCGGGTGGGGCGTCGATGGGTGGTTGTAGCGTGGCGGTCGGGTGGACGGCTTGCCACTTGGGCAATGCCTCCGCAGTGACCCAAATGGCCAAAGAGCGGGACTGAGGCGAGATTGACCCCTCACCCCGGCCCTCTCCTCGCTCCTCAGAGCCGCGGCCATCCATGGCCGCTCCCCGCGTACCCCGGAGGGGAGAGGGAGTAAGGTGTGTCGCTCGATGGTTCTTTGCGAGACTCTTCAGCCACTCGTTCCAGCCTTCGTTCGCATCGGCTTCGCTTTGCTTGATGCCGCCCAGGATGGTGAGCGCCTCATGCATCTCATCTGCGCTGCGCACTTGCGGCCACGCTTCTTCGCGCACGGAGGCGATGGCTTCCGGGTCCAGGCGGCCGAGATCGTCGGCGCTTTCCGGGTCGGACCAGCGGCGTGATTGCACGGCTCGCGTGCGGCGTTCTTCCAGCGGTGCGTCGTCGAGGTACGCGTACGGTGCAGCGGTGAGTACTTCGCCGGCCAGGGGGCTGGGCGCAGCGAGGTCGCGTGCGACGACGGCGATGTTGCCGTCTTCAAGCCCATGCAGGATATGCAGCAAGCCATCGACATCCATCGCTTCGCGCAGGCAGTCGTGCATGGTCTGGTTGACCAGCGGGTGGTCGGGAATTTCGCGCTCGCCGACAATGTTTTCCAGGCACGCCACCTGATCGGGAAATACGGTGGCGAGCAGGTCTTCGCTCTTCATGCGCTGCAATTGCGGCGGCACTTTCTTGCCGCCCTGGAAGCGCGGCAACGCCAGCGAGGTGGTGGCGTTCCAGCGCCATCGCGCGGGGAACAGCGGCGCGTCGAGCAATGCCTGCACCAGCACATGTTCGGCGGTGTTGGAGTGCAGGTAGCGGGCCACTTCGTCCAGCGGGAAGCTGTGGCTGGTGGAAAGCGACAGTACGATCGAATCTTCCGTGGCCGCGGCCTGCAACTCGAAGTTGAACTGCCGACAGAAGCGCTTGCGCAGCGCCAGGCCCCACGCGCGATTGATGCGGCTGCCCCACGGCGTATGGATGATCAGCTGCGTGCCGCCTGATTCGTCGAAGAAGCGCTCGAACACCAGGTTGTTTTGCGTCGGCAGCACGCCGAGTGCCGCCTTGGCCGCCGCCATGTATTCGGCCAGCTGCTGCGCGGACGATTCGTTCATGCCCAGCGTGTGCATCAACCAATGCATGACGGCGGGAGTGCCACCATTGTCCAAGCGCGTGGCGATCTCTTCGCGCAGACGCGATACGCCGTGCGACAACTCGGCGCTGCGGCCCGGCGCTTCGCCCAGCCAGAAAGGAATATTCGGTGGCACGCCTTGCGCGTCTTCCACGCGCAGGCGATCGCGTTCCACACGCAGGATGCGGTAGCTGGTATTGCCCAGCTGGAATACGTCGCCGGCGAGGCTTTCCACGGCGAAGTCTTCGTTTACCGTGCCGATGATGGTGGCCTGCGGTTCCAGCACCACCAGGTAGTCGGCGGTGTCGGGAATGGCGCCGCCGGATGTGACCGCCGTCAATCGTGCGTTGCGACGCGCACGCAATTGTTTGTGTACAGCATCGCGATGGATATACGCACCACGCGGACCGTGACGTGTCGTGAAGCCGTCGGCCAGCATGCGTACGGTAGCGTCGAACTGTTCGCGCGTGAGGTCGCGGTAGGGATACGCGCGGCGTACGACATCGTAAAGCGCGTCTTCATTCCATTCCTGGCAAGCCACTTCGGCCACGATCTGTTGCGCGAGTACGTCGAGCGGTTGCGGCGGCTGGATAAGCGTGTCGAGTTCACCGCGGCGAACGCAATCGAGCAATGCCGTGCACTCCACCAGGTCATCGCGCGAGGTGGGGAATAGGCGTGCTTTCGGCGTGCCGTTCACCGCGTGACCGGAACGGCCGGCGCGCTGCAGGAAGGCAGCGATGGAACGTGGCGAGGCGAGCTGGCAGACGAGATCCACATCGCCGATGTCGATGCCCAGTTCCAGCGACGCGGTAGCGACCAGCACGCGCAAATCACCGCGCTTCAGGCGTTGTTCGGCGTCCAGGCGTTGTTCCTTGGCAAGGCTGCCGTGGTGCGCAGCGACGGCTTCCTTGCCAAGACGTTCGGAGAGATGGCGCGCCACGCGCTCGGCCATGCGCCGCGTGTTGACGAAGACGAGCGTGGTGCGATGCGACTCCACCAACTGCGCGAGGCGGTTGTAGATGAGTTCCCAGCAGTCGTTGGACATGACGGCTTCGAGGGGAACGGGTGGGACTTCGATGGCGAGGTCGCGTTCGCGGGTGTGGCCGACGTTGATGATGGTGACGGCGTCTTTTTCCTTCTCCCCGCCGGGGAGAAGGTGGCCCGAAGGGTCGGATGAGGGGGCGGGGCGTGCTTCGGTTTTTTTCGGAGCGCGCTTGTGGGTGGACTTATCGCCAGACTGGCCCCTCACCCCAACCCTCTCCTCGCTCCTCAGAGCCGCGGCCATCCATGGCCGCTCCCCGCGTACCCCGGAGGGGAGAGGGAGTTGAGCGTTGGCACCGACGAGGAATTTCGCGACGTCTTCGATCGGCTTTTGCGTGGCCGACAAACCAATGCGCAACAGCGACCGCTGGCAGAGTGATTCCAGTCGCTCCAGCGACAACGCCAGATGTGCACCACGCTTGCTCGATGCGAGCGCGTGGATTTCATCCACGATCACCGTGCGCGTGCCCTTCAACATCGAGCGGCCCGATTCCGAGCCAAGCAGGATGTAGAGCGATTCGGGTGTGGTGACAAGGATGTGCGGTGGTTGCTTGCGCATCAACGTGCGCTCGCCCTGCGGTGTATCGCCCGTGCGTACCGCCGTGCGGATGGCTACATCCGGCAAGCCCATTTTTTCGAGCTCCGCGCGAATGCCTTCCAGCGGTGCATCGAGGTTGATGCGGATGTCGTTGGACAGCGCCTTCAGCGGTGAGACGTAGACCACGGTGGTCTCGTCGGGCAACGCACCGTCGTGCGCCACGCCCTCGCGCACCAGCGTATCAATGGCGGAGAGAAAGGCGGTGAGTGTCTTGCCTGAGCCTGTCGGCGCGGCCACCAGCGTGTGATGGCCTGACCGTATGGACGGCCATGCGGCTTTTTGCGGCGACGTCGGTTCAGGAAAGGTGCCCTGGAACCAGGCGGCGACGGCCGGATGAAAGTCGTGCAGGGGCATGGACTTAAGTGTGGCGCAACGCGCTCTCAGAGAGCGAGACATAGGGGCGCCAAGCGGTTTTCGCAACGCTGGCCGCAAAAATCCGCTTCAGTCCCACACGAAATTACGTGACAATATCGTTAAGCCGCGCCTACAGAATGGTTTCTTGCGGCTCTCTTGCACCACTTCTTCCTTTGCTCTTCCACTCTCCGGGGAAACTCAATGACCGCCGCCAGCCAGACGCGTTTCGCGTTGCTCGCCCTTTCCATTGCCAGCGCCCTTGCCGCAGGAACCAACGCTTTCGCACAGGACGCGAACCCGCCCGCCGCCACCCAGGCGAAGGGCAGCAATGGCAAGCCCGTCCAGCTCGAAACCGTCAACGTGACCGCTGAAAAGCGCGTCGAAGACATCCAGAAGGTACCGGTGTCGATGTCCGTCATCACGCCGGAACAGTTGAGCAACTACGGCCAGTCGGGTGACACCGTGCTGCAGCTCGCTGGCCGCGCGCCGAGCGTGTATGCCGAGACATCCTACGGTCGTGAGTTCCCGCGCTTCTACATCCGCGGCCTGGGCAACAGCGATTTCGATTTGAACGCATCGCAGCCGGTGTCGATGGTGTACGACGACATCGTGCAGGAGAACCCTATCCTCAAGGGTTTCCCGCTGTTCGATCTGGAGCAGGTGGAAGTGCTGCGCGGTCCGCAGGGCACCATGTTCGGCCGCAACTCGCCGGCGGGCGTGATCAAGTTCGATTCGGTGAAGCCGAGCCAGGAAACCAGTGGCTACGCGAAGGCCTCCTACGGCACCAAGGGCACGGCCAATGCCGAAGCCGCGCTGGGCGGTTCGCTCGGTGGCAACTGGTCGGGTCGCATCTCCGCGCTGGCGCAGCATCGCGACGGCTGGATCGACAACGACTACACCGACAAGAAGGACGCGCTGGGCGGCTACAACGATCGCGCCGTGCGCCTGCAGGCCATGTATGACGTGCAGGATTTCAACGCACTGATCAACGTGCACGGCCGCTGGCTGGACGGCAGCGCCATGGTGAATCGCGCGAACGCCATTCCGCTCGGCGGCGACAGCCTGGTCGAAGGTTTCGACCGCAATGTGGTGTACCAGGATGGCCTGAACCGTCAGCACCTGTTCTCGTGGGGCAGCAACCTGCACCTGACGTGGAATCTCGGTGACTACACGCTTACCTCTATCACCGGTTTCGAGAAGGCCACCACGTACAGCCTGGGCGACGTGGACGGCGGTATCGCCATTCCGCAAAACGCGAGCCAGCTGCCGTACGTGACACCGTTCCCGTCGGAGACGGCCGATGCGCTGCCGCACGATCGCCAGATCACGCAGGAAGTGCGGCTGGCCAGCAACCCGCAGGATCGCCTGAACTGGCAGGTGGGCGCGTACTACTTCTACGAAGACATCGCGATCGTCAATTACGACTACAACACGCTCGACAACCACGCGCTGGATGGCTACGCGCAGCAAAGCCAGACCACCAAGGCGTACGCGGTGTTCGGTTCGGCCGACTATCACATCACTGATGATTTCGACGTGCGTGCGGGTACGCGCTGGTCGCACGATTCGCGTGACTTCAACGTGGATCGCATCCTGTCGCCGATCGGCGGTGGCCCGCTGTCGCTGAGCGCCAATCCGCACGACGCGCGCTGGAGCGGCGACCTCACCGGCACGTGGACACTCAATCCGAACGTGAACGTGTATGGCCGCATCGCCAACGGTTTCCGCGCGCCGAGCGTGCAGGGCCGCGTGCTGTTCTCGGACTTCATCTCGCAGGCCAAGCCCGAGACCATCACCAGCTACGAGCTGGGCGTGAAGACCACCGGCATGGACAACCGCCTGCGCTTCAACGCGGACGTGTACGACTACACCATGCACAACCAGCAGCTCACCGCGGTGGGTGGTGCGGTGAACGTGACGCAGCTGGTCAACGCGAAGAAGACCGAGGGCTACGGCGCCGAGTTCGACATGGAAGCGTACGTAACGCCGAATTTCGTGCTCACCGCCGGCGGCAGCTACAACCACACCAAGCTGGTGGACCCGAACCTGGCCGTGGCTATCTGCGGCGCCGGCTGCACCGTGCTCAACCCGCTCAATGCGGACGGCAACGCGCTGATCAACGGCAACCCGCTGCCGAACGCTCCCGAGTGGATCGGCAACCTCACCGCGCGTTATGGCATTCCGTACGGCGAGAGCGGCGAGTTCTTCATCTACACGGACTGGAGCTACCGCAGCGAGGTGAATTTCTTCCTGTATGACTCGGAGGAATTCCGCGGCAAGCCGATGCTGCAGGGTGGCGTGCGCGTGGGCTACAACTGGGATTTCGGCAAGCGCGAAATCGCCCTGTACGGCCGCAACATCACCAACAAGCAGTACATCACCGGTGCCATCGACTTCGACAACCGCACCGCGTTCGTCAACGACCCGCGCATCATCGGCGTGGAGTTCCGCGCGGACTTCTGACGTGCTGGCGGGCGGCGACGCCGGTCGTGCAGTGCACAAGGGGAGCGGCCTGGCCGTTCCCCTTTTTCTTTGGCGGCACAAGGCGCCGACATTCCCCTCTTCCTTGGTGCCACGAGGCGCCGGCATTCCCCTCTTCCTTGGCGCCACAAGGCGCCGACATTCCCTCTCTTCTTTGGCGCCATGGGGCGCCGGCATTCCTTCTCTTCTTTGGCGCCATAGGGCGCCGGCATTCCTTCTCTTCTTTGGCGCCATAGGGCGCCGGCACTCCCTCTCTTCTTTGGCGCCATAGGGCGCCAAAGAGCCGCCGCTTGTTGCAGAATGTCTCGCCATTTCCAAACAGAGTGCGATGTGAACCACCCGGGCGACCACGGCAGCGAACGCTCCCTTACCCTCACCATGGCCGATGGCCAGACCCTGTTCGTGCGCGACTGGCCCAACAGCCGCGCGCAGGACTCGGTGCTGATCGTGCATGGGCTAGGCGAGCACAGCGGGCGCTACCAGCGGATGGCCCAGTGGTTCCGCACGCGCGGTTTCTCCGTGCGCTGCTACGACCAGCGCGGCCACGGCCAGACGCCGGGCCGCCGTGGTGCGCTTGCTCACGCGGACGACTTGCTGGAAGACCTGGCCACGGTCTACAACGACTATGCCCAGTCCCAGCCGACGCCCCCGCTGCTGCTCGGCCACAGCATGGGCGGCCTGGTCGCCGCGCGTTGCGTGCTGGATGGCCGTATCCAGCCGCCGGCGATGGTGTTGTCCTCCCCTTCCCTGCGCACCTGGGAACCGGTCTGGCGACAACAGCTGGCCGCCGTGCTGGCCAAGGTGTTGCCCAGCCTTCCGCTGCCGAACGGCTTGCCGTTCGACAAGCTCTCGCACGATCCGCAGGTGGAAGCGGCCTATCGCGCCGATCCGCTGCGGCACGGGTGGATCACGCCACGCCTGGCGGATTTCATTTTCCGGGCGGGCGACGCATCGGTTGCGGACGCCTCCAAGCTCACCATTCCCACGCTGCTGCTGGTGGCGGGTGCGGACATGCTGGTGAACCCGGCGGGCAGCCGCGATTTCTCATCCGGCAACTGGGCCGGCAACAAGCTGACCACGCGCTACTTCGACTCGCTGTACCACGAGCTGTTCAACGAAGCGGAACCCGCGCGCAGCCAGGTGTTGAAGCAGCTGGGTGATTGGTTGCAGAAGCGGGGCTGAGCAGCGTTCGCCTCGTCTTGTTGGTGCCAGCTCTTCTGTAGGAGCGCCCTCGGGCGCGACCGCAGCGTGGCTGCTGGCGATTTCGTGCGTGCCTGTCGCGCACAAGTGCGCTCCTACATAGAGCCTTGGGCGCCGGATTCTGTTGTGGGAGCCCACCCTGTGGGCGACAAGCTGACGGAGCGAGGATGCGTGATGCCCGTGTCGCGCACAGGGTGCGCTCCCACAAGTGCACTTCCATGCAGCCAGGTGCTGAGGCAGTTGGGGATTGATTACAGAAGCGGGGTTGAGCAGCGTTCGCCTCGCCTGTCGGTGCCAGCTCTTCTGTAGGAGCGCCCTTGGGCGCGACCGCAGCGTGGCTGCTGGCGATTTCGTGCGTGCCTGTCGCGCACAAGTGCGCTCCTACAAAAAGGCTTGGGCGTCGCGTTTCCTTTGTGGGAGCCCACCCTGTGGGCGACTAGCTGACGGAGCGAGGATGTGTGATGCCCGTGTCGCGCACAGGGTGCGCTCCCACAAGTGCACGTCCATGCAGCCAGGTGCTGACGCAGCTGGGGATTGATTACAGAAGCGGGGTTGAGCAGCGTTCGCCTCGCCTGTCGGTGCCAGCTCTTCTGTAGGAGCGCCCTTGGGCGCGACCGTAGCGTGGCTGCTGGCGATTTCCTGCGTGCCTGTCGCGCACAAGTGCGCTCCTACAAAAAAGGCTTGGGCATCACGTTTCCTTTGTGGGAGCCCACCCTGTGGGCGACTAACTGGCGGAGCGGGGATGCCGTGATGCCCATGTAGCGCACAGGGTGCGCTCCCACAAACGTAGCGCGGCGCTTCACATCCATTCGCGCTTGGCGGTGAAGACGATGGTGAGCCACTCGGCGCGGATGTCGCTGCCGAGGCGTCGCGCGATCTCGTCGCGTACCGCGTCCACATCACCCATGTCGCCGAGCGGACGTGTGGTTTCCACCAGGATGTGGATGTCGATGAAGCGCATGCGGCCGATCTTGGCGACATAGCTGGAGAAATCCAGGTAACCGCGCTCCTGCACCATCGCGCCCATGACATCGCGCACGCGCTGGTCCAGCGCATCGGGCGCTACTTGCAGCACTTCGCGGAATGCCTGCCACAGGCTGCCCAGTGGCAAAGGCAACAGCGCTATGGTCAGTACCAGCAGGATGGTGGAATCGATATAGCGGGTCCAATGACTCAGCGGTCCGCCCTGGATGATGGACGCCAGCGCAAAGCCCACCAGCACGGCGATGCTGATGCAGCCACCGATGAACCACCCCTTCGCATCCAGCTGCAGCAGCACGGAGCCCAGGGCCTTCGATTCGCGGCGCATGTAGAGCGCCATGCCCAGGCTGGCCACGCCCATGATCGCCGCCCACGCCGCGCCAAACCCGAATGCCAGTTCGTGCCCGCCGGTAAGCAGGCCGTGCAGCGCGGTGAAGCCACCGTAGCTGCAGATGGCGGTCAGCACTGCCGCATTGAACACCAGCACCAGGGGTTCCAGGTGCCAGTAGCCGAACTGGAAACGGCGGCTGCCTTCGCTGGTGACGAGGTGCGACACCATCAGGGAGCCGGCGGTGAGCACCACGTCCACCAGCGAATAGAAGCCATCGAAGGCAATGGCCTGTGAATGCATCAGCAGGCCCACGGCAACGCAGGCCACGCCCACGAGGAACGTCACGCCGATGGAGAAGCGCAACTGCCGTTGTTCGCGGGAGGTGTCCATGGCCATGGCGGCAGGTTAGAGGGACGGCGGGCCGGACGGAAGGCTCTGGCGTGAGCAGCAGAGCGGGACAAAGCGGAAGCGCCGGATGACCCTTTTCGCCGCTGGAGAGCGCCTCCGGCTTTCGACGGAATGCCTGTGAGGAAACCAGGAAGCAAACGGCGATAGCCCAACCTATCCGTCATTCCGGCGCAGGCCGGAATCCAGTGGCGATCACCTCACACTGAGGCTCTGGATTCCGGCCTGCGCCGGAATGACGAACAAAAGGCGCTTCGACTTCAGGGTTGGCGAGGACTTACTTCTTCAGCACTTCCACCACATACCTATCCCCATCCGGGTGCTGCTCGATGATCAGCCCGTGGATATCCGATTCAAAGCCCGGGAAGCGCGCATTCTGTTCCTTCGCCGTGCGCAGGCTTTCGATGATCGGCGAATCCTTCGCGCCAAACTTTTCGCCCGGCATGATCACCGGGATACCCGGCGGATACGGCACCAGCATGGTCGCGGCCAGGCGGCCGGCAAGCTTGTCGATTTCCACGCGCTCCACTTCGCCGCGCACCAGGCGGTCGTAGGCCTCCCACGGCGGGATCACCGGGTCGGGCAGCTCCACGTACATCTCGCGCATCACCTGCGCGATCTTGCTCTTGGTGTTGAACGCGTGCAGCTCGTCGCACAGGTCGCGCAAGCCGGTGTTGGCATAGACGTCCGGATACGACTGATACAACGATGGCAGCGACTTGCTGAGCGGCGTATTGGCGTCGTACAGCTCCTTGAACGCCAACAGTTCGGTGGTGAGCGTGCTCCACTTGCCCTTGGTGATGCCCATGGAGAACAGGATCAGGAACGAATAGAGGTTCGTCTTCTCCACCGTGATGCCACGACCCCACAGGAAGCGGCTCACCACGGCCGCGGGAATGCCCTGCTTTTCCATGCGACCATCCATGGTCAGGCCGGGCATCATCAGCGTGACCTTGATCGGATCGATCATCACGAAGTCGCGTGCGAGGTCGCCGAAGCCGTGCCATGCAGCCTTGGGTACCAGCTTCCAGTCCGCCTGCTTGGTGGTGACCGGCTGCGCGGCACGCTCGCCTTCGTCCAGGCGTTCCTTCAGGTTGTCCGGCTGCCACACGCTGAACCACCAGTCGCCCTTCTTGATGTCATCGCCCACGTGCAGCACGGCGCGGCGGAAAGCGATGGCTTCCTTATGCATCTGCTCGATCAGGCTGCGTCCGGCGCGGCCTTCCATCATGCGCGAGGCGACGTCGCACGAGGCGATGATGCCGTAGTGCGGCGAGGTGGACGTATGCATCATGTACGACTCGTTGAAGCGCTCGGCGTCCAGCGCGCGCGTGCGGCTGTTGCGCGCGTGGATCATCGAGGCCTGCGAGAACGCCGCCAGAAGCTTGTGCGTGGAATGCGTGGCAAAAATGATCGGGTCCTGGTCACGCGGCTTGCCCTTGGCCATGGCGTAGTGGTTGTCGTACATCTCGTGGAACGCGGCATACGCGTACCAGGCTTCGTCGAAGTGCAGGTAATCCACGCCGCCGCCAATGTCCTTGGCAATCTTCTCCACGTTGTAGCAAAGGCCGTCATAGGTGGAGTTGGTCACCACGGCGATCTTGGGTTTGAAATCCTTGCCCTTGGCCTTGGCCGCCTTGCTCGCCAGCGGATTGGCGGCAATGGCCTTGGCCATCGCCTTGGGTGTGAACTGGTCGAGGCTGATGGGACCGATGATGCCGTGCGCATTACGACTCGGCGTGAAGTACACCGGAATCGCACCCGTCATCACCAGCGCATGCAGCAGGGATTTGTGGCAATTGCGATCCACGAACACCACGTCGCCGCGCGCCACCACGCCGTGCCACACCATCTTGTTCGCAGTGGACGTGCCGTTGGTGACGAAGAAGGTGTGATCCGCGCCGAAGTTGCGTGCCGCTTCCTTTTCGGCCGCCTTGATGGGGCCCGTGTGATCGAGCAGCGAACCCAGTTCCGGCACCGACACGGACAAATCGCTGCGCAGCGTGTTTTCACCAAAGAACTGGTGGAACGCGCGACCCACCGCCGACTTGGTGAACGCCACGCCGCCACCGTGTCCCGGCGTATGCCAGGAGTAATTGGATTCGGCCGCATGCTCCACCAATGCCTTGAAGAACGGCGGCATCAAATTGTTCATGTACTCATCGGCGGCACGCATCACCTGCTTGGCGATAAAGGCCTTGGTGTCCTCATAGAGGAAAATGAAGCCATGCGTGATGCCGAGCAGCTTGGTCGGCACCTGTTCCACGGTGCGGCGCTCACCGTAGAGGAAGATCGGCAGATCCTCGCGATAAGCCAGCTGGGTATTGAGAAAATCGTAAAGGCGATCGAACTGGTGGGGCCCCTCTTCCTCGCCATCGATGGAAATCAACACCGCCGACGCGGCGTTATACGTGCGTGCGCCCGCTTCCGCATCACTCATGGTGAGGCCGCTCAGCACACGATGGCTGTAGCCACGGATCTCATCAGCGAGTGCACGGATCAGGATGCCGTTGATGCGAGGTGAATCGTAGTCAGCGTCGATGATGACGACGGGATAGTCGAGGGAATTGAAATACATGAGCAGACTCCATCAATCGCGGGGGCGAGGGAAAGCGTGTGTCAGGTGCGCGGCGTGCCGGGAAGCGTGGCTTTGGCGGCCTTGTCCTGCCGCCGCTGTTCGCTGAAGAACGGGTAGAACACCGTGATGAACAGCATGAACAGGAAGGCGTAGGTCACCATCTGGCCGTTGGTGCCGAAGATGGCCCACAGGCAGTACACCACGGTGATACTGGTGAGGAACCAGTAGATGCCGGTGTGCGTGGTGGTGTGGCTGAGTTCCACCGCGAAGTAGCAGGCCACGCACGAATAGATGTACGGCAGCAGCGTCAGCACCACGGCTGCCTGCGTAATCACTTCGAACTGCTCCGAGGCCGACGGCGATGCGGCAGTGATCAACACGATCAGCGACATCAGCACGCCGACGATCAGCAGGCCTTGGACCGGCGTGTCGTCCTTGTTCGCCTTGCTGAAGATCTTGGGGAACAAGCCGTCGTCACCAGCCGCCTTGGCGCTGAGCGCCGTCAGCAGAATCCAGCCTCCCAGCGAACCGCCGGCGCCCAACGCCGCGCACAGGCTGACGATGCCACCACCGATGTTGCCCACCGCCACCTGCGCCGCAAGTGCGAACGGCGCATCCGCCACTTGCAGCTGATCGTTGGGGATCATGCCCATGATCACGGCGGAGCTCGAGATGTACACCACCGCCGCCAGCGCCACGCCGGCGATGGTGGCAATGGCCACGTTCTTCTCGGGATCTTTCACCACCGCGGCCGACACCGAGGCGGACTCCACGCCGATGAACGCCCACAGCGTGAGCGAGGCCGCGCCGGAAATCGCCTGGAAATCGCCCTTGCCGGTGACGTTGTACGCAGAAGAGAACAGGTCGCTCTTGAAGAAGAACCAGCCGAAGATGGCGATGCCGAACAACGGCACCAGGGCAAACGACGTGGTGATCGACTGGATGCGCGTTACCACCTGCGCGCCGAGAATATTGGCGAAGGTGAAGACCCAGATCAGCACCAGCACCACGATGGTTCGCACCATCGGTTGTGACAGCGCCGGAATGAAATAGCTGAAATAGCCCACCGCCGCGACCGGCAGTGCCACGTTGCCGATCCAGTTGGCGAACCAGTAGATGGTGTTGGTCTGGAAGCCCATGTAGGGACCGAAGGCATCGCGCGCATACGCGTACGGGCCGCCCGCCTTGGGTGCGAGTCGCCCCAGCTTGGCGAACACGAACGCCAGCAGCAGCGAGCCGATGGTGGTAACCACCCATCCCCACATCGACACCGCGCCAATCTTGGCGAGGCTGCCCGGCAGCAGGAACACGCCTGAGCCCATCATGTTGCCGGCCACCAGGAAGGTCGCGGCGACGACGCCGATCTTTCGCTTTTCATCTGCCATGACATGGCTCCGGTAGGGCGAAGGGGGAAACGCAGTGCTCCGTCATCACGCCAGCGGCATGAAGCGGAGACATCGGAAAGCGCACAGCCCTGGCGGGCGCGGCATGCAGAACCTTGCACATGCGTTGTTCCATGCACGTCATGCAGGTCATGCGTCGAGCGGTTGGATGGACCATCGCGTGACACGCTCCATGTCGCGACTGACCTTACGTGTCAACGGTCCGCACGAGGGGCGCACCCCACCCCTGCGGTCAATTCCGCACCACGACCGACATGCACATGCATCGGCCCCTGCGTCCGGCGACACCCTGAGCGTGAATTGTCGCCACGCATGCGGTGCACATACCGTGAAGGATGGGCGTCCAAACACGATGGTAGAAATACCTATACGGCAAGCCTTTTACGCGTACTCGCGGTGGCGCATTCACGTTTTGCATTCACCTGTCGCGTCAGCATCAACCGGCGCGCGGCGCGCAAAAATACGGGGAGTGTCATGTCGAACAAGCCGAGCTCGCGATCGCGTCGCGACTTCCTGCGGCAATCGCTGGTGGCCGTTCCTGCCGTCAGCCTGCTGGGCACATCCGCCATTGCGCAGACGCAGGCCAGCAGCACCGCGGCACCGGCTGCCACGGCGACCTCCAAGTACACACCGCGCTACTTCACGGCACCCGAGTATGAATTCCTCGAGGCTGCCGTCGACCGCCTGATTCCCGCCAATGCGGATGGCCCCGGCGCCGTGGAAGCCGGCGTGCCGGAGTTCCTTGATCGGCAGATGGAAGCGGCGTACGGCCATGGCGGACTCTGGTACATGCAGGGGCCCTTCACTCCGGATGCGCCCGCCACGCTCGGCTACCAGCTGCGCTACACGCCACGCGAGTTCTATCGCAAGGCCATCGCCACCATCGACGACTGGTGCCAGAAGCAGCACAACCAGAAATTCGCGGCCCTGTCCGCAGACCAGCGCGATGCCATCCTGCATCAGCTGGAAAAAGGCGAGATCAAGCTCGACGACGTGCCGGCCACCACGTTCTTCTCGCAGCTGCTCACCAATACGAAGGAAGGCTATTTCGCCGACCCGATGTATGGCGGCAACAAGCAGATGGGCGCCTGGAAGATGATCGGCTTTCCCGGTGCGCGCGCCGACTTCGCCGACTGGGTGGAGCAACCCGGCAAGGTGTATCCGTTCGGTCCGGTTTCCATCGAAGAGGCCAAGTCATGATGCGCATGAAACCGGTCGACGTGGTGCTGGTCGGCTTCGGCTGGACGGGCGCCATCATTGGCATGGAACTGGTGGATACGGGGTTGAAGATCCTTGCGCTGGAGCGCGGCGCCTGGCGCGACACGTCGCCCGACTTCACCTATCCGCACAATGCCGACGAGCTGGCCTACGGCATCCGCGGCGAACTGTTCCAGCCGCTGGCGCGAGAAACGGTAACGATCCGGCACAACCTCAACGAAAATGCCGTGCCGTATCGCCAGTACGGCTCGTTCCTGCTCGGCAACAACGTGGGCGGCGCAGGCATTCACTGGAACGGCCAGCACTACCGGCCCTCGCCGGAAGACCTGGAATTCCAGAGTCACAACGCCAAGCGCTACGGGGCGAAGTTCATGCCCCCGGACATGCAGATCCAGGATTACGGCGTCACCTACGACGAGCTCGAACCCTTCCTGGATCAATTCGAATACCTGTGCGGCACGTCCGGCCGCGCGGGCAACCTCAACGGCGAGATCAAGGAAGGCGGCAATCCGTTCGAAGGCGTGCGCAAGCGCGAATATCCCAATCCGCCGGTGGCCGACAACTTCGGCGCCAAGCTCTTCGCCGATGCCGCGCGTTCCAAGGGTTACAAGCCCTTCCCGCAGCCTTCATCGAACGCTTCGCGTCCTTATACCAACCCGCATGGCGTGCGCCTTGGCCCGTGCAACCTCTGCGGCTACTGCGAGCGTTTCGGCTGCTTCATGTATTCCAAGGCCTCGCCGCAGACGACCATTCTTCCCGTGCTGATGCGCAAGCCGAATTTCCAGCTGCGTACCAACAGCCATGTGGTGAAGATCAACCTGGACTCCACCGGCAAGCGCGCCACGGGCGTCACCTATATCGACGCGCAAGGCCAGCAGGTGGAGCAGCCGGCGGACCTGGTGATCGTGTCGGCCTTCCAGATGCACAACGTGCGCTTGATGCTGCTCTCCGGCATCGGCACACCGTACGCCCCGAATACCGGCAAGGGTGTGATCGGCAAGAACTACGCGTACCAGATGATGAGCAACGTCACCACGTTCTTCGACAAGGATGTGGCGATCAATCCGTTCATCGGCGCTGGTTCGGGTGGCAACCAGATCATCGACGAATTCAACTCCGACCACTTCGATCATGGTCCGCACGGCTTCGTCGGTGGCGGTTACATCCTGGGCGGACAGACCGGCGGTCGGCCGATCCAGCAATTGCTGCTGCCGCCGGGTACGCCTGCGTGGGGCGAAAAATGGAAGCGCGCCGCGAAGGACAGCTACCTGCATACCACCGGCGTGCAGACGCACGGCTCGGTGATGTCCTATCGCGATCGCTATCTCGATCTCGACCCGACCTACAAGGATGCGTTCGGCCTGCCGCTGCTGCGCATCACCTTCGACTGGCACGACAACGAATACAAGATGACGCGCTTCCTGACCGATCGTGCGCAGGAAATCGCAGATGCCATGAAGCCGAAGCAGACGTCGCAGACGATCCGCAAGCCCGGCGATCACTACGATGTGCGGCAATACCAGACTACGCACACCACGGGCGGCGTGATCCAGGGAACGTCGCCGGAAACCAGTGCGCTCAATCGCTTCCAGCAGAACTGGGACGTGCACAACGTGTTCGTCACCGGCGCATCCGCCTTCCCGCAGAATCTCGGCTACAACCCCACCGGTTTGATCGGCGGCCTCACGTACATGTCCGTCAAGGCCATTCGTGAAACCTACCTCAAGAATCCCGGACCCCTGGTGCAGGCATGAACACGTATGCCCCTCCCCGTCGACGCGGTGGCGGCCTGTTGCGCCTCATCGTAGTGCTGGTCTTGCTGGTGATCATTGCGTGGGTAGCCGCCATGCTGTTTCCCGGTGGCGGAGGCGACGCTGCCGCCACGGCGCCCGAAGCCACGCCCGATCAGATCAAGCAGGGCGAATACCTGGCGCGCCTTGGCGATTGCGCGGCATGCCACACGGCGCCTGGCGGGCAAGCGTTCGCAGGCGGCCTGCCCATCGCTTCGCCCATCGGCACCATCTACAGCACCAACATCACGCCTGATCCCGAGTCAGGCATCGGCAAGTACACGTACGGGCAATTCGAGCGCGCGGTGCGTCGTGGCATCAACGCCGACGGCCACACGCTGTATCCGGCCATGCCCTACCCTTCGTATGCGAAGGTCAGCGACCAGGACGTGCAGGCGCTGTACGCCTACTTCATGCACGGCGTGCAACCGGTGAAACAGGAGAACCGCGCCGAGGGCATTGCGTGGCCGCTCTCCATGCGCTGGCCGCTGACGTATTGGCGTTGGCTGTTCGCACCCAAGGTGGAACCGGTACAGACCGCCTCCGGTGACGCGGTACTTTCGCGTGGCCAGTATCTGGTGGAAGGTCTTGGCCACTGCGGCGCGTGTCACACGCCACGCGCTTTCACCCTGCAGGAAAAGGCGCTCGGCCCGAGCAATGGCTCGGCCTACCTGAGTGGCGGCGACAGCGACAACTGGGTCGCTCCCAGTTTGCGCGGCGAACTTGCCAGCGGTCTGGGCAGCACCAGCGAAGAGGACATCGCGACCCTGCTGAAGTCCGGCCGCACGGAACGCAGCGCGGTATTCGGCGGCATGAGCGACGTGGTGGAACACAGCACGCAATACATGAGCGACCAGGATCTCGCCGCCGTCGCGCATTTCCTGAAGTCCTTGCCGCCCAATCGCCAGGAACAGGCCGTGACGTATGACGACGCCACGCACACCGCCCTGTACAGCGGCAACGTCAGCGCAGCGGGCGCGCAACTCTACGTGGACAACTGCGCCACCTGTCATCGCACGGATGGCCACGGCTACGGCGCCGTGTTCCCGGCATTGGCTGGCAATCCGGTGCTCAACGGTGAAAAGGCATCCTCGGCGATTCGCCTGGTCCTGCATGGCGGCACCATGCCGGCGGGTCGCGATGCACCCACGCAATTTGGCATGCCCGCGTTCCGCGAACGATTAAACGATCAGCAGATCGCCGACATCCTTACCTTCGTTCGTTCCAGCTGGGGCAATCGCGGCGGCGCCGTATCCGCCCAGGATGTTGCCCATTTCCGCGCCCTGCCACCCGGTGGCCAGCCGTTGATGACGGGTTACGACCCTCGCATTCAATCGCCCGGCGAACCGGGGCCCACGGCCGAGGAACAAGCCGCGGGCACACCGGTGACGAACAAGTAGCTGCGTTTCGTGGCGGCGCTCAACGTGCCGCCACGGCCTTTGCGTCGATAGTGCTGCCCGACCAGCCGCCGCCCAGCGCGCGGAACGTGGCGACAGCGGCGCGCGCGTCGTCGGCATGCACGCGGGCGAGTTCGTCGCGGGCGTTGAGCAGCTGGCGATCTTCATCCAACACTTCGATCAGGCTGACGGCGCCGCCCTTGTAGGCATCCTGGGCGGCATCGCGCGCCTGCACGTGGGCCTGCACTTCGGCTTCCAGGTCGCGATGCTGTGTTTCCAGCTCGGCCAGGGAGACGATGGCGTTTTCCACGTCTTCGGTGGCGCGCAGCATCGACTGGCGGTATTGCGCCAGCGCTTCGGCATTCGCGCCTTTCGCCTGCGCCACCTCGGCATCCACGCGACCGAAATCGAACAGGCGCCAGTGCAGCCCAAGCACGGCCTGCGGCTGGAATGCCTGCGAGGAAAACAGGGAACCGCTGGACAGGCTCTCCGCACCGAGCAACGCGCCCAGCGACACCTTGGGGTAGTACTCGGCCGTGGCGACGCCAATGCGTGCATTGGACGCAGCAAGCCTGCGCTCGGCGGCAATGACGTCCGGGCGGCGACGCAGCAGCATGTCAGGGCCGCCATCCGTGCCAATTACCGGCACGGTGAACGTCTGCGGGCTGTCCTTGAGTTCGGCGGCATACGTACCGGGTGCGGCACCCATCAACACATCAAGGCGATTGAGCTGCTGTTGAAGTGCGGTGCGCAACGGCGGCAACGTGGTCTTGGCCTGCAGCACCAGCGCCTGTGCCTGCGCCACTTCGCGCGACGTAGCCAAGCCACCCGCGAGGCGAACCTTCACCAGTTCAAGCAACTGGCTTTCGGTGTCGATCTGCTGCTGGGCCAGGCGAATACGCTCCTGCGCGCCGCGTACCTGGAAATAGCTGTCGGCCGCCTCGGCAGCCACGGACACACGCACGCCATCCTGTGCGGCCTCGGCTGCTTGCGCCTCGTCATCGGCAGCCTCGGCTCCGCGATGCAGGCCGCCGGCCACGTCGATTTCCCAGCTCGCGCCGACACCGAGCGTTTCCAGCGTCTGTGTGCGCTTGTAGCCCGGGAACTGGCTGGCGATTTCGCCCAGCGGACCTTTGGTGGACTGATGCTGCTGCACCACCTGGCCGTCGAGGCTGCCTTGCGGGGCAAGTTGCGCGCCGGCTTCGCGTGCCGCGGCGCGGGCCTGGTCCACGCGTGCCATGGCAGCGGCGAGATCCAGGTTCTGTGCCATCACGCGGCTGATGATGCGCGCCAGCTCCGGATCATCGAAGCCGTTCCACCACGTGTCCAAGGCGGGCGCTGCACGCGTTGCATCGCGTGCTTGCAGCAGTGACCGGCTGGTGTAGTCGGTGTTGGTCTTCACGTCGGGGCGAACGTAATCGGGGCCCACCGTGCAACCGGCCAGACCGATCAACGCCGCGGCGATGGCGCCCAGGCGAAGGGAGGAACGACGCGACGATGATCGTGACGCGCCAACGGGGGACGAAATCGAAATGTTCATCGTGATGTCTCGAAGGATGGAAGAAGAAGGGAATCAGTGCGCGTCGGCCGACGGGCCCTTCGGCGGGGCCACCTTGCGCATCAGCGGCACCATCGCCGTGGCGACGACAAAGCACAGGCCAATGGCGAGGAAGGCATCCGCATAGGAAAGCGTCTGCGCTTCGCGATAGGCGAGCAGCCACAACTGATGCAGCGAACCATCGCTGGCGTCATTCGGGTTCTGTCCCAGTTCGGACAGATGACTACTCGCGGTGGCAAGCCAGCCGTTCATGGCTTCGTTGCTGGCGTTGAGTCGCTCGGCCAGGTGATAGAAGTGTTCGTTGGTGCGATCGTTGAGGATGGTCGCGCACACGGCGATACCGATGGCGCCGCCCAGGTTGCGCATGAGATTGAACAGGCCCGAGGCCAGCTTGAGTCGCGCCGGCGCAAGGCCGCCCAGCGTAAGCGTCACCGCCGGCGGCACCGCCAGCTGTTGCGCCATGCCGCGCAAGGCTTGCGGCAACAGCAATTCGCGACTGCTCCAGTCGTGCGTGATCGGCGTGAAGTCCCACATGGAGACAGCGAAGAGCGCCAGGCCAGCCATCATGATCCAGCGCAGGTCGTAGCGTTTCGCCAGGAACGTATACAGCGGGATCGTCATGATCTGGAACACGCCCGTGGAGAACACGGCTTCGCCGATCTGCAGCGCGCTGTATCCGCGAACGCGACCGAGAAACAGCGGCGTCAAGTAGATCGTGGCGAACAGGCCAATGCCGGTCACGAACGAGAAGAAGCTGCCGAGTGCAAAGTTGCGGTCTTTCAGAGCCCGAAGATCCACCACCGGGTGTGCATAGAGAAGACTGCGCGCAATGAAGGCGACACCGGCAATACCCGACAACCAGGCGTTGGTGAGGATCACGCGATCGCTGATCCAGTTCCAGCGCGGGCCTTCTTCCAGCGTGTATTCCAGGCAGCCCAGGAAGATGGCCAAGAGCACCATGCCGAGGTAGTCGGCGTTCTTCAGCAGGGAAAAATCGGGGCGATCGATGTTGACCAGCAACGGCACGGCAACAGTGACGAACACGCCCGGGACAAGATTGATGAAGAACAACCAGTGCCACGACGAGTTGTCCGTGATCCAGCCACCCAGTGTCGGCCCAAGCGTGGGCGCCAGCGATGCGATGGCGCCGATGGTGGCAGCTGCCACCACACGCTGCTTGTTTTCGAAGAAGACGAATGCTGTGGTGAACACCGTCGGGATCATCGAACCGCCGAGAAAACCCTGCAGCGCGCGGAACACGATCATGCTCTGGATATCCCAGGCCGCGCCGCAGAGCATGCTGGTGATGGTGAAACCAGCGGCAGAAACGGCGAACAGCCAGCGCGTGGACATGACGCGGGAAAGCCAGCCCGACAATGGAATCACCACGATTTCCGCGATGAGATAGCTGGTTTGCACCCACGCCGTTTCATCGGTGCCGGCAGAAAGGCCGCCACCGATGTCGCGCAGCGAAGCGGACACGATCTGGATATCCAGCAACGCAATGAACATGCCTACGCACATGGTCGCGAAGGCGAAGACTTTCTGTGCCATCGACAAGGCGGCCGGGTCGATCGGCTCTGCAAACATGCCGCGAGAGGCGATGGCGTTCATGGCGTGGCGGCCTTGGCGCGCGTGTCGACATTGGCCACCACGGAAAGTCCGGGGCGCAGCACGCCCAGGTCGCCGTCGCTCTTGTCCAGCAACACGCGCACGGGCACGCGCTGCACGACTTTGGTGAAGTTGCCTGTGGCATTTTCCGGCGGCAGCACGCTGAATTGCGCACCCGTGGCCGGCGCCAGGCTGGCAAGGTGACCGTGGAACACGCGACCAGGCAGCACGTCGGCGCGAATCTCCACGGGCTGGCCGGCGCTCATGCGGGCGAGCTGGTCTTCCTTGAAGTTGGCATCCACCCACAAGCCATGCGCCGGGACCACGGACAGCAGCTGCGATCCGGCCGGCGCATAGGCGCCGTTGCGTGCGCGGCGGTTGCCAACCACACCGTCCACCGGTGCGCGCAGCTCGGTGTAGCCGAGATTGAGCCTGGCGATATCGCGTTCGGCCTTGGCCTGATCCAGCGCCGCGCGTGCCTGCTGCTTCTGCGATTCGATGACATCGATCTGGCGCTGTGCCGCGATAAGCGAGGCTTGTGCCTTGTCCGAATCGGCACGTGCCGTCTTGAAGGTGGCGTCGGCACGCTGTGCACTTTCGATGGAAACAGCGGCGCGGCTGGACAGATCGCGATAACGCGCTTCGTCATCGCGTGAGCGCTGCGTTTCCGCATCCGCTGCGGCGACACCCGCTTGCGCCTGGCGAATCACGGCTTCCTGCAGCTTTTCATTGGCGTCGAGATTGGCGAGCTGTGCGTTCTCTGCGGCGACAGCGCCTTCGGCCTTGGCCAGCGCGGCACGGTAATCGCGATCGTCGATCTTCACCAGCAGATCGCCGGCATGTACGAACTGGTTGTCCGTCACGGCGACTTGCTGGATATAGCCGGGCACCTTGGGTCCGACGACCGTGACATCGCCGCCGACGTAGGCGTCGTCGGTGTCTTCAAAGAAGCGACCGACGCTCCACCAGTGACCACCGTAGATGACGCCGGCCACGATGGCCGCACCAACGGCAATGCTGAGCAGGCGTTTCTTTCTGTTGCGCGGTGTGGGGTCCACGAGGACCGGGATTTCCGCGCGTTCCGCGGCAGTAGCGACGTTCATGGCAGTGACTCCGGAAGGTTGGGATCGGAAAGGGTCTGGCGCGCCAGCGCGCGCGAATTCCTGAATGCGATGCGCGCCTTCATGCGCTCGCTGGCGGCAGGGCCGGCGCGCATTTCGTGGCGTTCGCGAGTAATGGGTTCGCCCGTGTGGCGATCGATGAGCTGCGGTTCCACCACGTGGCCCGTCTGCCGGTCGACCAGCTCGATGGCTTGTCCTTCGTCGGCAAAGTGGCGATTGCCCCAGGCCATCATGGCCAGCAGCACGGGACGGAAATCGCGGCCGCGCTCGGTAAGCACGTAGTCGTAGCGAAGGGGGCGATTGCAGTAGCGGCGGCGCTCCAACATGCCCACCTCGACCAGCTTGGTCAGCCGGCGACTGAGGATGTTGGGTGCGATGCCCAGGCTGGTCTGGAAGTCGTCAAACCGGCTGAGCCCATAAAAGGCATCGCGAAGGATCAACATGCTCCACCACTCGCCCACGTGGTCGAGCCCGCGGACGATGGGACATGGCGTGTTTTCAGAGCTGCTACGGCGCACGTCGGCGGCCCATCTCATTGAATGATGTGCATCATATAAATGGTAACTTGCGGAATGCAAGTGACTTTTTGTGATGGGACCGTGAAACGGGATGACCGGAAAAAAGTTTCGGGAGCAGCCTTGAAAGGCCGCGCGGCGTCCTTTATATGATTTTCGTCATTTTATGGCTGCAGCACTTCTTCCCCTCTTTCAGGAACCATGCTCATGAAAATCCAAGGCTCAACCGTTCTCGTCACCGGCGCCAATCGCGGTCTCGGCCTCGCCTTCGCGAAGGCGTTCCTCGCTGCCGGCGCGAAGAAGGTTTATGCCGGCGCGCGCGATCCTTCCACCGTCACGTTGCCGGGCGTTGTGCCGGTGAAGCTGGATGTGACGAATGCGAAGGATGTCGCCGCCGCGGCGGTGCTGGCGTCGGACGTCGACATCGTGGTGAACAACGCCGGCATCAACGGACTTCCTTCGGTGCTGGATGCACAAGCCGACGGCAATCTGCGTCACATCATGGAAACGAACCTGTACGGCATTTTCAACGTCAGCCAGGCGTTCGCGCCTGTGTTGAAGAGGAATGGCGGTGGCGCGCTGGTGAACATGCTTTCTGCATTGAGCTGGCTCAGCCTGCCGACCACGGGCGCATATTCGGTATCCAAGGCGGCGGCGTGGGCGCTTACCAACAGCCTTCGCAATGAATTGCGCGAGCAGCACACGCAGGTGCTCGGCATCCACGCGGGCTATATCGATACCGACATGGTCGCCAGCGTCGACGCACCCAAGACCAGCCCGCACGACATCGCCGCACGCACGCTCGAGGCGCTGGAGCGCGGCGATTCGGAAGTGCTTGCGGATGAGACGTCCAGGCAGGTGAAAGCCGGCTTCAACGCCACGCCTGCGGCGTATCTCGGCGGTTGATCGACACCGGCATGACCGGGGCGTGTAGCGCCCCGGTCATGATGGACGGCCGGACGGCCAGCCATTCGGAAGCGAATGGCCAAAAAATAGCGGAACGAGGCGCCCGCAGTACTGGACGAAAAAGCCCGAGGGAGTCAGGCTTACTGTCTCCCCAAGTGCAGGATCGTCCATGAGAACACCAGCCCGTGCCGCCCCGACCTTGCTTGCTGACCTTGGCGGCACCAATGTGCGGTTCGCCCTGGCTGATACGGGCCGTGCCAACCCGCTGATGGACGACAGCGTGCGGCGCTATCGCGTGAAGGACCATGAGTCCCTCGCCGAAGCCATCCGCCAGTACTTCACCGACACCGGCCTGACCGCATCGCGCGCGGTCATCGCGGCCGCCGGTCGCGTGAGCGAAGGCGAGACGGTCAAGGTCACCAACAATCCGTGGCAGGTCGCGGCGCATTCGCTGCAAGCCGAGCTCAACATGGAATCGGTGCACCTGGTGAACGACTTCGCTGCACAGGCGATGGCGGTGCCGCTGCACACGGCGCAACAACTGGCCTCGGTCGGCCCGCAGGCGATGCCGGCATTGGGCACGCGCGATACGCAGACGTTCGTGGTGGTGGGCCCGGGCACCGGCCTGGGCGTCGCCGGCCTGATGCGTCGCGAGGGCCGCTGGATGGTGCTGGAAACCGAAGGTGGTCACGCCGGTTTTGCCGCGCACACGACTGAAGACGTGGAAATCCTGCATCGCCTCAACGATCGCTTCGGCCGCGTTTCCAACGAACGCATGATCTGCGGCAACGGCCTGGTGAATCTCTACCTTGCACTGGCCGACATCGCGGGCCAGCCGCCCGAGGAATACACGCCCGAAGACATCACCGCGCGTGCCGAGGCCGGCTCCGATCCGTTGTGCGTGCGCACGGTGGAAACGCTGGCCGGCATCTTCGGCAGCGTGGCGGGCGACCTGGTGCTGAACCTTGGCGGCTGGGACGGCGTGTTCCTCACCGGCGGCATGCTGCCCATCCTGCTGCCGTGGCTGAAGCACGGCGGTTTCCGCGAACGTTTCGAAGCCAAGGGCCGCTTCCGCGAAACCATGGAACAGGTGCCCACCGTCGCCATGATGCATCCGGACCCGGGCCTGCTCGGCGCCGCAGCACTGGCCGTGCTCGACGCCGGCAAGCCGCTGATGCCCAGCGCCTGACGCCAACCCGAGGCGTCACGTCCGTCCAGCAATAAACGGCGACACGCTCGCGTGTCGCCGCTGCGATCCATGCTGCAGTTCATCAGCCGCATGCCCGACCCACGCGCTTTGCAGTGCTACGCTGTCGTGCCCTCCCCCGACCAGGCGAACCTGCCATGCCACGCGCCGACACCGCGTTCCTGTTCGATCTCGACGGCACTCTTGTCGACAGCGTCTACCAGCACGTACTGGCCTGGAAAGAAGCACTCGACCGCGAAGGCGTGGAGCTTTCCGTGTGGCGCATCCATCGCAAGATCGGCATGAGCGGCGGCCTGTTCGCCAACATCCTGTTGCGCGAAACCGGCATCGAAATCACCGAGGAACGCCTCGCCCGCCTGCGCACCTGGCACGCCGAGGCGTACAACCGCCAGGCGACGCAAGGCTCGGTGCGTCCGCTGCCCGGTGCGCGTGAGCTGCTTGCCTTCCTGACCGACGCCGAGATTCCCTGGGCCATTGCCACCAGCGGTCGCATGACCACCGCAGCTCACAATCTTGAAGCGCTGGGCGTAGACCCGTCGAAGGTGCCGGTGGTGACGCGCGATCAGGTTCGCCACGCCAAGCCCGATCCGGATCTCTTCGTTACCGCCGCGCAGCGACTTGGCGTGGATATCCATTACAGCCTCGTCATTGGCGACAGCATCTGGGACATGCTTGCCGCGCAACGTGCACGCGCACTCGGCGTGGGCCTGCTGTCGGGCGGTTACGGAGAGGAAGAACTGGAAGACGCCGGCGCATTCCGCGTGAATGAAGATCCCGCTGATCTGCTCAAGCACATCGACGAAGTCGTCGCGCGTAGTTGAAGAGCATGCGTTAGCGCAGAAGAAGGACAATGGAGTGAGATGTCTGCCCTCTCACTTCTTGCTCCTTAACTCGCTCCTTATATTTCCTTGCGATTCATCGCCTCGCGGCAGCTTGCGGTTAGTCTCCCAAGTTGATCAGGAAACCAGGAGGCCGACATGCGCCGCTTTCTTGCCATGCTTCCTCTCGCACTGCTCGTGGCGTGCTCACCGGCGTCACCGCCGCCCGACCAGAAGCCACCGCAACCCAAATCCGAAGCAGCCAGTGCACCGGACAACGCGGAACTGGGTTCACCGCAATGGTTCGAGTGGGTCGACGAACGCCTGCAGATCAGCGACGACGGCCATGGCCCCGACCGCGGCTCCGCCGAGTGGAATCGCGCTGTGCAGCACAAGCTGGGACAGGAAGCGCCGCAGTCGCAACCGGGTTCGCCGCAGTGGCAGCAGGCGGTGGATGCGTTGTTGAGGACCAGGCCGGCGATGTAGGGCGGCTGGCTCGCTCAAATCGCTCACGCGGAGCTTGGGGTTAATTGCTTTAAACGAGCGCACCCTGAGGCGTCAGAAAAAGAAACGCTTTCGCGAGCACCCGACCTTTATCCCCTTTTCGGGACTCACCCCAACCCTCTCCCCGAAGGGGAGAGGGAGTAATGCGGCATTAGCCTGGCGCCAGCAGCGCGTCCAGATCGGCCTGATCGAAGCTGAGCTTCTCGCGCGTGCCGCCGCCTTCGAGCACGGCTTCGGCAAGCTCCGCCTTGCGTGCCTTCAGTTCTTCGATGCGCTCTTCCACGGTGCCGCCCGTGATCAGGCGGAATACGAACACCGGCTTGTCCTGCCCGATGCGATGCGCGCGATCGGAGGCCTGTGCCTCGGCTGCCGGGTTCCACCACGGGTCGTAGTGAATCACCGTGTCGGCGGCGGTGAGGTTGAGTCCCACGCCGCCGGCCTTCAGCGACAGCAGGAACAACGGCACCTCACCTTCCTGGAACTGGCGTACCGGCTCGGCGCGATCGCGCGTCTCGCCGGTGAGCGTGACGTACGAGATGCGATGACGATCAAGCTCGTGCGCAATCAGCTTGAGCATTTCGGTGAACTGCGAGAACAGCAGCACCTTGCGGCCTTCCGCAAGCAACGCGGGCAGCATGTCCATCAACAATTCGAACTTCGCCGAATCGCGCACGCCACGTGCCGCCTCCAGTTTCACCAGTCGCGGATCGCAGCACACCTGGCGCAGCTTCAGCAGTGCGTCGAGCACCACGATGCCGCTGTGCGCGATGCCGCGTTGCGCGATAACCTCGCGCAGCTCTTCCGCCAGCGACAAGCGCAGGCTTTCGTAGAGTTCGCGCTGCTTTCCTTCCAGCACCACGCGACGGGTGATTTCCGTCTTGGGCGGCAGTTCGCTTGCCACCTGCGACTTGGTACGACGAAGGATGAACGGCGCAAGGCGACGGTTGAGTCGATCCTGGCAATCCGTGTCGCGATGACGTTCGATCGGCACGCGGTAGTGACGACGGAACGCACCTTCGTCACCGAGCAGACCCGGCACGGAAAGATCCACCTGCGACCACAGCTCGCCCAGATGATTTTCAAGCGGCGTGCCGGTGAGGCAGATGCAACGCGGCGCGCGCAGGCTGAGCACCGCGCGACGCGCCTGCGTACGCGGGTTCTTCACCTGCTGCGCCTCGTCCAGCACGATCAGCGAGAACGGCTGCTTGCGCAGCGACACCACGTCGCGTGGCAACAGTGCGTAGCTGGTGAGAATGACGTCATGCGTGGCGATCTGCGAGAAATCACCGCTGCGTTGCGGACCGTGCAACGCAAGCACACGCAACGCCGGTGCAAAACGCGCCACTTCGGCCAGCCAGTTCGGAATAAGGCTGGTGGGCACGACGACGAGTGCAGGCTCGGTGAGCGCGCCGCTGTCTTTCAATGAAAGCAGATGCGTGATGAGTTGCAGCGTCTTGCCCAGACCCATGTCGTCCGCAAGCACGCCGCCCACGCCGGCTTCGGCGAGCGCATTGAGCCAGCGCAGGCCTTCACGCTGATACGGACGCAGTTCGACGGTAAGGCCTTCGGGCACCGCGTCGCTGGCACGCTCGGCCGCGTCGCGCAGGCGCGCGGTAAAACCGCGCAGCGCGTCCGGGGCTTCGAGTTCGCCGCCGGTGGGCAGCGCTTCCACGATTTCTTCGAGACGACCCGCCTGCACGCGTGGCAGGTGGAGCTTCTTGCGCGGGCGTTCGAGGTATTCGGCCAACGGCGCCAGCAGGCCGCGCAGTTCCTTCAGGCGCACGGGCACGCGGCGGCGCTCGTCGACCGGCGCGTACCACACGGCGTCCTCCGGCTCGTTCGGTACCGGGCTCAGGTTCAACTGATGATCGGCCAGCGCCTGCGCCACGGCGGGCAGCAGGTTGTGGCGCTTGCCTTCCACTTCGATGCCGATTTCCAGATCGAAGGCGTGATCGTCGGTGTCTTCCACCGCGTTGCCGTACCAGCGCACCGGCCCTTCGAGCACTTCGAACGGGAAGCTGGGCGCGTAATCGAGCACGAAGCCTTCCGCTTCCAGCTTGGGGCGAAGCGCCAGCCAGCGTGCCGGCGTGTTCACTTCCAGCGCACCGGCGTAGCCCTTGCCGGGGAACAGCCAGGCGTCATCGGGCAGCGTGTCGGCCAGATCCCAGGGCAGGCCCTCGGTATCCACGCCGGGCGTGAGGCCGGCGCGTTCCAACTGTTCCATGGCGGAGAGTTCTTCCGCACGGCGGCGCGTGATCTCGACCAGGTGACCGTTGCGCACGCGACGCACCAGCGGCTCGCCACCACGGCCAGGCAGGCGCTCGCCTGCGTAGTCGAAGGCGAGGCGCGCATACGCGAGCGGCGGCGTGCCGGCAGCGAGCCGCGCGTGCCGCGTGAGCGCATGCAGGGTCAACACGGGCTTGGGCGCCAGCTCCGCGCGACGCATTTCGCCCAGCACCTGCGGCAGCGGCAGGCGATGCGAAAGACGGCTGGTGGGCAACACGTCGCGCAGGGTCTGGCTGTACTCGTGTTTCAGCGGCGGAAGATCAAGCCACGATGTTTCTTCGATGGGTGCATCGAGGTGCCCCATCTCCGCGCGCTCGGCATCGAGGTACCAGAGGGCATCGATGCGCAGCACGCGATGGTTGGCCGGCATGCAGGGCAGCAGCCGCTGGCTGCCGTCGTTCTCCAGATGCCACTGCCAGTTGAGCTGATGCCCCTTGCCGCGCGACAGGCGCAAGCCGGCAAGGCCGCCGAGGAAGCACGGCGTGGTGTCGAGGATCTCGGCCAGTAGCGCATCGCCAACGTGACCCGCGAGGCGCGCGTAGCTGCGGCTCTTGCGCAAGGTCTGCGGCAAGCCAAGCACCGTGGCGGCGAGGCGTTGCTCGTGCGGCTGCAGCGGCTGTTGCGAGAGATGTTTGCTGTCCAGCGGTGCGGGGCGCACGTAACGCCCCTGTTCGGCCATCGCCAGCAGCACGGGCGCGATGTCCACGTGTGCGTAGGGCTGACCTTCTTCGGGCACCACGTCCACGAAGAAGCCGAGCACCAGCGGCTCGGGCGGCACTGCCGGCGTGGGCGCGGCCAGCAGCTTGCGCCAGACGCCAGGCAGCGGCTCGCCGACGCTGTCGTCGCGTTGCGTGGTCAGACGGTCGTGCCGTTTATCGTCCGGTGACTGCATGCGCATTCGGTCCGCTAGGGCGACCAAAAGATTCAGCTTAGCAAGGCTCTAGCAGATGTGCGCGTCTCAGCCTCCGGTTTTTTCAAACCGGAGGAGAGCGTCTTCAGGAGAGCATTCAGCGTGAACGAACGGCGCGATGGACCAAAGGCTCAAGCGGGCGGCGTGAAGAGGCCCCGGGGATATTCAGGCTTCTGCTCGCGGCTCATCAGCCTCTTGAGCCCTTCCGCGGGCGTCACTTCGCCATGCAGCACCGCACGCACGCCGCTGCTGATGGGCAGATCCAGCCCATGCTTGGCGGCCAGGCGAGCGACTTCGTCGGCCGTGAGCACGCTTTCGACCACCTGGCCGATCTCGCGAACGGCGTCGTCAATGGCCTTGCCACGTCCCAGCGCCAGGCCGAGACGGCGATTGCGCGACAGGTCACCCGTGCAGGTAAGCACCAGGTCGCCCAGTCCGGCGAGACCCATCAGGGTTTCCGGGCGGGCACCCAGCGCCACGCCAAGGCGGAGCATTTCGTTCATGCCGCGCGTGATGAGACCCGCGCGCGCATTCAGGCCCAGATCCATGCCGTCGGCCACACCCGTGGCCACCGCCAGCACGTTCTTCATGGCGCCACCGAGTTCCGCGCCCAGCACGTCGTTGCCCGAGTAAGCGCGGAAGTTCGACGCGTGCAGTATCTGCGCCAGCTCGTGGCCGAAGGCTTCGTCTTCCGAATGCACGGTGACGGCACTGGGCATGCCCGAGGCCACTTCCTTGGCGAAGGAAGGGCCGGTGACGACGGCCGCCGGACGGTCCGGGAAGCGCTCGGCCACCAGTTCGTGCAGGAAACGGCCGGTGCCGGGCTCGAAGCCCTTGGTGGCCCACGCGATGCGGGCGCCGGGTTCCAGGTACGGCTTCATCTCCTCGAGAATCGAGGCGAAGGCGTGACTGGGCACCACGATCAGCACCACCTGGGCGCCGCGCAGCGCAGCGACCAGGTCGGGTTCGTACGTGAGTTCGGCCGGCAGCTCGATGTCGGGCAGGTAGCGCTGGTTGCAACGGGTTTGCTCCATTGCCTTCAGCGCAGCCGCGTCCCGTCCCCACAGGCGGGTGGGGACGTGATTGCGGGCCGCCAGGGCCGCCAGCGCGGTGCCCCAGGAACCCGCACCGAGGACGGCCAGGGTTGGACGCTCAACCATGAGCAGACCCTTGGATTAGCTGTTGAGCGTCGGCGCGGCACTGCCGCTGAGGATGCGACGCTGCTGTTCAGCGTAGAGCGCATCGAAATTGATCGGCTGCAGCAGGAACGGCGGGAAGCCGCCTTCCAGCACCAGCGACGACAGCATCTGGCGGGCATACGGGAACAGCAGGTTCGGGCAGTAGCTGTTCAGCACGCCAGCCTGGTCTTCTTCCGAGAAACCAGCAATGCCGAACACGCCGGCCTGGTGCACTTCGGCCAGATAGGCGGTGCGCTCGCCCAGCGAGCAGGTCAGCGTGAGGCTGAGCACCACTTCGAACATGTCGTTGCCGAGGTCGGTGGACTTCTGGCCCAGGTTCAGCTGGACCTGCGGCTGCAGGTCGGTCTCGCCTACATCCTGGAAGATCTGCGGGGCGTTGGGCGCCTCGTAGGACACGTCCTTGATGTAAATCTTCTGCAGGACCAGCTGCGGCTGGCCGGCCTGGCCGTTGGCGGAGACGTCTGCCATGGGGTATTCCTCTTAAGTGTTCGGTGCGTGAAAACGCAAAGGGTTTGATTGTTCCATACATCCCCGCGGCCTGCCATGCGCCCGAGGCCCGAAAGTGAGCAAATATTGCGCACCGACCTGTTTTTCTGGGAGAATAGCCGGCTCGACCATGCCGACCCGGTCTTCCGGGCACGTCCGCAACGCGATGCGGCCCTCACGGCAGACGCGAAAAGCTCCATCTCCAGCATCGCGTGGCCTTGTGCCGCTGGGCCGATGCCGCCCTGGCTAACGGGTGGCAAACGCGCCCCAGGGCGCCTACACAGGAGGTCATCATGGCCCGTATTTGCCAAGTCACCGGAAAGGGTGTGCAGACTGGTAACAACGTCTCGCACGCTAACAACAAAACCCGTCGCCGCTGGTTGCCGAACCTGCATGAGCGCCGCTTCTGGGTCCCGAGCGAGAACCGCTGGGTGAAGCTGCGCGTTTCCAACCACGCCCTGCGCACCATCGACAAGAACGGCATCGAGTCCGTCCTCGCCGACCTGCGCGCCCGCGGCGAAAAGATCTGAGGATTAAGCCATGGCTAACAGCAAGCAAGACAAGATCCGCCTGATCTCTTCGGCCGGCACCGGCCACTTCTACACCACGCAGAAGAACAAGAAGAACACCCCGGAAAAGTTCGAGTTCAAGAAGTACGATCCGGTGGTTCGCAAGCACGTGATCTACAAGGAAGGCAAGATCAAGTAAGCCCTCGGGTTTACTGATGCTTACCACGAAAAACCCGCCGAAAGGCGGGTTTTTTTGTTTCTGCGTTGGGAAAAAATCGGACGAACGCTTTCGCGAAACGCCGCCATGTCGGGCCTTGGCTCTTTGCCCTTCGCTCTTCGCTCTTCGCTCTTCGCTCTTCGCTCTTTGCTCTTTGCCCTTTGCTCTTTGCCCTTTGCTCTTCGCTCTTCGCTCTTCGCTTTTCGCTTTTCGCTTTTCGCTTTGGCTTCTAGCTCTTCCGGGCCCCGTATGACAGCGGCGTGCGGGTGGAGGACCAGCCCGAAGGGTGGCTGGCATGGATGCCAGCCAGTTTGTCGTCAGGGCAGGATGCCCTGTCGACAAACCCCGTAACCCGTACGCGAACCTGGAGGCCGAAGGCCGGAAGGCGCGTCATCCGGGGTGCCCTTCTCTTTGGTTACTTTCTCTTGGGCAAGCAAGAGAAAGTGACCCGGCCTCCGGCAGGAGGTCGGAAGCCCGCGGCATGCGAGCCAGGTTGTGGGATCGCCGCATAAGAGCGACCGACTAAACAATGACGACCCAGCGCAAAGTCACTGGATCCCGGCCTGCGCCGGGATGACGGCTAAAAAATGAAACGTTGAGGCGAGCACCCGCCCCTCACCCCAGCCCTCTCCCCGGCGGGGAGAGGGAGCAGAGCGTTAGGCCGCTCGGCGTCATCGCACACCCAAAAAAAAAACGACAAGCGAAAAAAAGCCCGCCAGATGGCGGGCTTTTTCTTTCAGCTGGTGAACACCGATCAGGCGTTCGCCGCCACCGAATAACTCTTCAGGCGGCCCGCGAATTCCTGCAGTGCACGAATGCCACTCTGCTCAGCCTCGGCGATCCACTGCTGCAGGCCCTTCAGCGCCTGATCCGCACCACGCTGCTCCATCAGGGCAGCCAGGCGATTGCGGAAATCACACACGGTGCTGAGCGTCGGGCGCTTGGCCAGCACGGCCTGCATGCGGTCACGGCCTTCGTTGTCCAGCCAGCGGCCGCCGTCGGCCAGCGCAAGGCGCATGCGGCGCGGCACCGACTTGATGCTCTCGCCGGCGTGCTGCGCTTCGTCGCGCAGGGTCGGCGTGATCACGTTGCGGTAGTAGTCGGTCATCGCGGCGAAGCGGTGGGTGAGCACGCCCTTGAGCGTCTCGGCATCCGGCAGGTGCACGTTCGGGCGGACGTCGAGCGTCGGCGCCACGCGCAGCACCTTGGCAAGGCCGACCGCGCGCAGGACGCAGATGGCAGCCCAGCCAATGTCGAACTCCCACTTGCGCAGCGCGAACTTGGCCGAGCTGGGGAAGGCGTGGTGGTTGTTGTGCAGCTCTTCGCCACCGATCCAGAAACCCCACGGAATGAGGTTGCGCGCGGTGTCGGCGCTTTCGAAGTTGCGGTAGCCCCACCAGTGGCCGATACCGTTGACGAAGCCGGCCGCCCAGAACGGGATCCAGATCATCTGCACGGCCCACAGGGCAGCACCGATCACGCCGAACAGGGCGAGGTTGATGATGAGCATCAACGCCGGGCCCCAGTACGGGTGGGCGGAGTAAAGCTTGCGCTCGATCAGGTCGTCGGGGGTGCCGCGACCGTACTTCTCGAGGTCTTCCTTCACTTCGCTGGCGTCGCGGTACAGCGACACGCCGTCCCAGAACACCTTCTTGATGCCGTAGATCTGCGGGCTGTGCGGATCTTCCTCGGTCTCGACCTTGGCATGGTGCTTGCGGTGCACCGCCACCCACTCCTTGGTGACCATGCCCGTGGTGAGCCAGCCCCAGAAGCGGAAGAAGTGCGAGATGGACCAGTGCAGATCCACGCCACGGTGGGTCTGGCAGCGGTGCAGATACAGCGTCACCGTGAAGATGGTGAGCTGCGTCATCGCCAGCATGTAGATGAGCATGGTGCCCCAGCCGGCGTGCGTGAGGCCGTTGGAGAGGAAGTTAAGTACTGCGTCGAGCATGGGAAGCACCCAGGTGTATGAAAATTCAGTCTAAACGAGGGGTTTCCGTACCCGCCAGCATGGACCAGCAAAATATTGTCGCACTCATTTGCGGCAGCGACGTTAATGTGCTGTAGCGCCCATTCGACGGCCCCACCCCGTTGTGTGAAGTTGGGGGCCCCGTGACAATCATGCAATGACCGCGCCTACTCCCGTTCTGGAACTGGATCACATCACCCGACATCGCGCGGGCCGACCCGCCGTGGCGGATCTCAGCCTGACGCTGGACGCGGGACAGGTACTGGGTTTGCTGGGCGTCAACGGCGCCGGCAAGAGCACCACGCTGGCGATGATCGCCGGTGCGCTGACACCCGATAGCGGCGCCATCCGGCTGAACGGCAGGGACTTCATCGAACACCCGGAACTGGCGCAGCGCGGCATCGGCTGGCTGCCGGAACGTGCCCCTTTGTGGCCGGAACTGACAGTGCTGGAACATCTGGACGCCCACGGGCGCCTGCGTGGCCTGGGCGGCGCGGCGCTGGCCAAGGCGCGCCAGCGCATCGTGGAACGACTGGAACTTGGCGCGCTTTCGCGTCGATTGGCCGGCGTGTTGTCGCAGGGCCAGCGCCAGCGCCTGGGCCTGGCCTGCGCGTTGCTGCATCAGCCGTCGCTGCTGGTGCTGGATGAACCGGCCAACGCGCTCGATCCGGTGCAGGTGGCGTCGCTTCGCGCGGTGATACGCGAGCAGGCAGCTGCAGGCACCGCGGTCATCCTTTCCACGCACCTGCTGGCGGAAGTCACCGCGGCCTGCGACCGCGTGGCCATCCTGCACGAAGGCAGGCTGCGTCATGACGCCGCCATTGCCGGTGACGATCACAAGATGCTCGAACAGACCTTCTTCGATATCGCCATGCGAGGCGACGGGAACAACGACAAGGTGCAGGCCGCATGAGTGTGTTCGCCGTGACGCGGCTGGAGCTGCGCCGCCTGTTTGTCCGTCCGCTCGCCTGGGTGCTCGCCGCGTTGACGCTGGCGCAGCTGGCGTGGCGTTTCACGTTGCTGCTTGGTGGCTTTCTCGCGGGACAGATCAAGCTGGCGGCCCTGCCCGGCGGTCCCGGTTACACGGACCTGGTGGGCGTGCCGATGCTCAGCAGCATTCTCACCGGCGGCATCCTGCCGTTCGGCGTGGTGGAGCTGGCGCTGGTGATCGTGCCGCTGCTCACCATGTCCACGCTGGCTGGTGAACGCAGCAACGGCACGTTGCCGTTGTGGTTCTCCGCCGGCCTGCCCGCCTCGCGCATCGTGCTTGGCAAATACCTCGCGCTGATGCTTTGGCTGGTGCTGTGGCTGGCCATCGCACTCGCCATGCCGTTGAGTCTTTCGCACGGCATCACCCTGGACTGGGGCAAGCTGGGCGCCGCGGCGCTCGGTACGTTGCTGACGCTCGCCGCGCTCGCGGCGATTGGCATGGCCAGTTCCGCCTACGCTTCCCACGCATCCATCGCCGCCACCATCGCACTCACCATCGGCCTGGCGCTTGCGGGCATGAACATCGCTGCGCAGAAGGCAGGTGCGAGCGATGGCGTGTTCAATTGGCTGGCGCTCAGCAGCCATCTGGAAAACATGTTGCGCGGACTGGTGTCGACCGCCGACGTCGCCTGGTTCCTGATCCTCATCGTGGTGGCGCTTGCACTCGCCACGCAACGACTCGCCGCTGAAAAGGAGCGTGGCTGATGGCGCGCTTCTTCCGGCACGTGAATGGATGGCTATTTGCGCTGGGCCTGTTGCTGGCCGCTGGCGCGGTGGGCTACCTCACCACGCGGCACGCGAGTGTCGGCGACTGGACGTTCGGCGGCCGTGCGAGCCTTTCCGCCGAGAGCCGCGCCGTGCTGGCCACGCTGCACGGCCCGGTGGAGATCGTCAGCTACGCCAATCCACAGGGCGATCTGCGCCATACCGTGTCCGGCTTTGTCGAACGCTACCAGCGTGCGAAGCCGGACCTGACGCTGCGCTTCGTCGATCCACAGCAGGACCCGGCGGCGATGCGCGAACTGGGCATCACGGTGGATGGTGCCCTGATCCTGCATTACCAGGGCCGCGAGCAGCGCCTCGACGAATTGAACGAGCGCGCGCTCACCAATGCGCTGGAGCGTCTTGCACGCGGCGGCGAACGCATCGTCGCGTTCGTTTCAGGTGACGGCGAGCGACGCCCGGTCGACAAGGGCAACGCCGACCTCGGCACGTTCATGGCGCAGCTGGAAGGCCGCGGCATGCGCGCAGTGCCGCTGAACTTCGCGCAGGTCACGTCGGTGCCGCAGCACACGGATCTGGTGGTGCTCGCCAGCCCCGAGCTCGCGCTGCCCGATGGCGCGGTGAAGGCATTGACGGACTACGTGGCCAACGGCGGCAACCTGCTGTGGCTGAGCGAGCCGACCAACGACGACCTGCATCTGGAACCGCTCGCCGATGCGCTGGGCATTCGCGTCCTTCCCGGCGTGCTGGTGGATGGACAGGGGGCTGCCTTGGGCCTGAAGGACCCGCGCATGCTGGCGCTGGGCGATTACCCGCAGCATGCGATCACGCGCGGCTTTCAGTTGACCACGTTGTTCCCCCAGGTTTCCGCGCTGGCCATGGCCGCGCGTACCGACTGGAAAGTGGCGCCCTTTCTTCGCTCCAGCGCGCAGAGCTGGACGGAGTTCAAGCCCATCGACAACGCGCAGGCGTCCACCATCCAGTACGACGCCAGCGCGGGCGAGTTGAAGGGCCCGCTGGATTTCGGTTTTGCGCTGAGCCGCCTCTCGCCGAGTCCCGACAAGGCCGAGCAGCGCGTGGTGGTGATTGGTGACGGCGATTTCCTTTCCAACACGTTCCTCGGCAACGGCGGCAACCGCGCGCTGGGCGAACGCATCTTCGACTGGTTGCTGGGTGACGATGCACTGGTGAACCTGCCGCCGCGTGGCGCGCCGGATCGCGTGCTGCAGATCACTCAGGCGCAGCTGAGCGTCGTGACGCTCGGCTTTCTCATCGTGTTGCCGTTGCTGTTGCTGATCATCGGCGGCTTCATCGTGTGGCGCCGTCGCCGGGCATGAAGCGCGCAGCGAAGCAGCGCCTGGGCATCGCTGCAGGCGTGGTCGTGCTGCTGGCGCTGGCCGGCTGGCAGTGGCAGCAGGATCGTGCGCAGGCACCGGGCACGCTGCTGAAGCTCGCACCCGGGGCCATCAGCCGCGTGGCGCTGGCCATCGGCAGCGCACCGACCGAACACTTCGAGCGACGCGACGGCCACTGGTGGCGCACGGACGGCACGCCCGTGCGTGCCGACGACGGGCGCCTCGGCGAACTGACCGACACGGCCAGCGCCGCCGTGCTGAGCTGGCGCCCTGCCAGTGACTTCGACCCGGCCCGTATTGGACTGGCATCGCCCGTGGCCGTGCTGACCCTGGACGATCAACGGCTGGAGTTCGGCGAGACCTCGGTCACCGGCCCGCAGCGCTATGTGCGCGTGGGCGATCGCGTAGCACTGGTGCCCGTGCGTTACACGCCACGACTGGCCACGTCGGAAAGCCGCACGCTGCAGGCCGGCAAGGACCAGTAACTGGCCGGCGTCGGTTTTCGCCCGCTGTGGCGCGCCTTCACCCCATTCTTCACCCGAAAGCGTACCTTGCACCGTCTCCCTGACTCCCCATATGGGATTCATTCCTCGACTGGAGCGATGACATGAGCAAGCAGGCGATCGGCGTAGTGGGCATGGCAGTGATGGGCAGCAACCTTGCCCTGAACATTGAAAGTCGCGGCCATGCCGTGTCGATCTTCAACCGGCATCGTGATCGCACCGACGAAGTCGTGACGCAGAATCCCGGCAAGAAACTCGTTCCCACGTACACGCTGGAAGAGTTCGTCGATTCGCTGGAAAAGCCGCGCCGCATCCTGCTGATGGTGAAGGCCGGCGAACCTACCGACGCCACGCTGGCGCAGCTCAAGCCGCTGCTGGACAAGGGCGACATCGTCATCGACGGCGGCAACACGTTCTTCAAGGACACCATGCGCCGCGAGAGCGAGATGAGCTCGGCCGGCCTGCACTTCATCGGCACCGGCGTGTCCGGCGGCGAAGAGGGTGCGCTGCACGGCCCCTCGATCATGCCGGGCGGCCCGCGCGAAGCGTATGACCTGGTGGCGCCCATCCTTACCGAGATCGCCGCTCGCGCCCCCGACGGCGATCCCTGCGTGGCCTACATGGGCCCGAACGGCGCCGGCCACTACGTGAAGATGGTGCACAACGGCATCGAATACGGCGACATGCAGCTCATCGCCGAAAGCTATTGGGTACTGCACAACGTGCTGGGCCTTTCCAACGACGAACTCGCCGAGGTGTACGCCGATTGGAACAAGGGTGAGCTGGACAGCTACCTGATCAGCATCACCGCCGACATCTTCACCAAGAAGGACAAGGACACCGGCAAGGCGATGGTCGACATCATCCTCGACCGCGCCGCACAGAAAGGCACCGGCAAGTGGACCAGCCAGAGCGCGCTCGATCTCGGCGTGCCGCTTCCCCTGATCACCGAGTCGGTGTTCGCGCGTTTGCTTTCGGCGCTCAAGGACGAACGCGTCGCCGCCAGCAAGGTGCTGAAGGGGCCCGCGTCATCAAAGTTCAACGGTGACCGCAAGGCGTTCATCGAATCCGTGCGCCGCGCGCTGTACCTGAGCAAGATCGTCTCCTATGCGCAGGGCTTCGCACAGTTGCGTGCGGCCTCCGACGAATACCAGTGGAATCTGCCGTACGGCACGATTGCACGCATCTTCCGCGCCGGCTGCATCATTCGCGCGCGTTTCCTGCAGAAGATCACCGACGCATACGAACGCGATGCGCAGCTGAAGAACCTGCTGCTCGATCCGTACTTCCGCGATATCGCCACCGAATACCAGGGCGCCTTGCGTGATGTGGTCTCGGCGGCGGTCCAGGCCGGCGTTCCGGTGCCGTGCTTCTCTTCCGCCATTGCCTACTACGACGGTTACCGCGCCGAGCAGCTGCCGGCGAACCTGATCCAGGCGCAGCGCGATTACTTTGGCGCGCATACGTTCGAGCGCGTGGACAAGGAAGGCAGCTTCCATAACGACTGGGGTTGAGCGGGCCGCTAACGCCTCGCCATGTTCGCGCGGCGCGCTGGAGCGCATCGGTCGCGCCCAAGCGCGCTCCTACAGGAGCATCGGTTTTATGTAGGAGCGCACTGGGGCGCGACAACAATGCTCACGGTAGCGACCGCCGACCTCTGAAACGAATCATCGAGACGCGCAGTGCCCGAACTACCCGAAGTCGAAACCACCCGCCGCGGCATTGCTCCGCATCTGATCGGACGACGCGTCACCTCCGTGACACTGCGTCGTCCCGATCTGCGCTGGCCGATCCCGCCGGAAATCAGCTCGCAATTGCCAGGCCAGCGCATCGATGCCGTCGAGCGCCGGGCGAAATATCTGTTGCTGCACACACAAGTGGGCAGCGCCCTGCTGCACCTGGGCATGACCGGCGTATTACGCGTGCTCCCGCCTGATGCGCTGGTGGGCAAGCATGATCATGTCGACATCGCCCTCGAACCCACCGCAACGGAAGGGCCGCGCGTGCTTCGCTTCACCGATGCCCGCCGTTTCGGCAGCCTGCTGTGGCAGCCCGCAGGCGAAACACACGAACTGCTGGCTGACCTGGGGCCCGAACCGCTAACCGATGATTTCGACGGCGACCTGCTGTGGGGCCTGTCGCGCGGACGCACCGCGGCGGTGAAGTTGTTCCTGATGGACAACGCCATCGTGGTTGGCGTGGGCAATATCTATGCAAGTGAAGCGTTGTTCGCCGCGGGCATTGATCCCCGCAAACCTGCGGGCTCCATTTCACGCGCGCGCTATGCGCGACTCGCTGCTGAAGTGAAACGCATCCTGGCGTGGGCAATTGAGCGAGGCGGAACGACGTTGCGGGATTTCATCAACCCCGATGGTGCGCCGGGCTACTTCTTTCGCGAGTTGCAGGTGTATGGGCGTGAGGGGGAGCCGTGTCGGGTGTGTGGAACGGCGATCAGGCAGGTGGTGTTGGGGCAGAGGTCGACGTTTTGGTGTCCGCGGTGTCAGAAGTAGTGGGATAAAAGGGGTGGGTGTTTACGGTAGATCTTCGTTTTTCTTGCCTTAGCTTCTTGAAGGTTTTGCGCTTCAGCCTTCGCGCTCTCAAAAGCCTTCGGTACCCCCTCACCGTCACTCCCGCGAAGGCGGGAGTCCAGTGACTTCGCTTTTGTTTTTTGCGTTTTTGGTCGTTCGCAACTTCGAGCGCGTCCGCGATCTGGCCGCTCACGCCGCGGCGGCGTTTCGATCGTCTGCCGACGCTCGAGTCACTTTTCTTTTGCTGGCCCAAAAGAAAAGTAACCCAAAGAAAATGGCCTTCAGAGCCAAGGCTCCTAGCATTGCGATGGGATAAGCCCGAACGGTTGAGGTGTGTTGCTGCTTGGCAACCTCCGCCGAGACACAGCGGGTACTTCCAAGCGCTTCGCAACGCGCCGATGCCAAGAGGGCTTAAAACAGGTGGCCGCTACCCTTCCCGACCGCTCCGATAGTTCAAAGCGAACGCTCCGCTTCCCGACCGCTATAGTGGTGTAAAGCCCGCGCGCTGCTTTCCGACCGCAGGGTCGATTCAAGAGACTCGCTTCGCTTTCCGACCGAAATGGGCAATGAGCTCCATTAAACACGCCATTGCGCAACCGCCGCTTTGGCTCCCTCTCCCCTCCGGGGAGAGGGTTGGGGTGAGGGGCCAATCTAGCCTCTCCCCTTCCAAGTGCTTCTTCTTGAAGGCAGGAGCTCAGCGACCTGCCCACGACGCGATGTGCAGCGCAGCTGCACGAGCCGTCCGCTCCGCTCTTGATCTTGGGCCCCCTGTGCGGCGGTGAGGGGTGGACGAGCAGGCCCCGCAGGGGTGCCTGGCAGGACGCCAGGCACTTTTCGTCCGGGCAGGAGCCCGGTCGAAAGGCCCGGCCGCCCCTCACGGACTGGCTGGGCTGAAAGCCCAGACAGCGCCAAGTGGGGGTGCCTTTTCTTTTGGTTACTTTCGACGCGAAGCTAGTCCCGTGGGATCTTTGGGCAAGCAAAGAAAAGTGACCCGGACTGCGGCAGCAGTTCGGAAGCCCGCGGCAGGCGAGCTAGGTCGAGGTAACGCTTCAACCGAGCGACAGAGCTAAGGCAAAGTCCCTGGATTCCCGCCTTCGCGGGAATGACGGTGAGGGGTAGAGACGTCGTCGTCAGAATGGCGGATAGAGACGAATAGAGATAGGAACGTCATCGCGACGATGCCGGTGAGAGATAGAAACGGTATCGCAAGCACCCACCCCTCACCCCAACCCTCTCCCCGGAGGGGAGAGGGAGCAGAGCATTGCGCTCACTCCGGCCAGCGAAACTCGACAAACGTATTGTTGAAATCCGGATCCTCGATCCCGCCACCCAACGTAGCGGCAAACGTCAAACCATCCGCCTCCAACTCCTGCCCCTCTTCAAAGCGGGCACCGAGCGCCTCCAATTCCACCAACCGCTCGCACAACATCCCTGCCCGATCGCTGTCGGCCTCGGGCACGTTGCGCAGGCTTACATCGGGACGGCCGAACTTGCGCATGCCGCGCGTGTGAATCCAGTAGCGGCCTTTCTCTTCTTCCTGGTCGCGCAGGATCAGCAGATGGTTGCGGATCGGCGCACCCTCGCGCACCACGAAGTGGCGGCGCCACGTGTCGGCGTCGTAGAGGTTCAGCGTCTGCGGATCAAGAATGGCCACGCCACCCACATCAAGCAGTGCCGCCAGCACGCCAAGCGTGTCACGCAGGTAGCCCGTGTCGGCGCTGTCGGGCAGGCGGCCGCGGATCACCAGCACTTCCGGCGCGTCGAGGGCTTGGCGATAGGCTTCGGGTGCATCTTCCTTGAACATGCGACCCACGCTGCCCTTGAGCGGATAGCCTTCCCACTGGCGCAGCTGTGCATGGTTGTGGCTGGTCAGTTCCACCCCTTCCGGCAGGCCTTCGCTGCCGTAGTCGAGCGAGGGCGCCCGGCCCGACTGGAATTTGCCGAACACGAAGAACTGCAACAGGATCTCTTCGTTGCTGGACTGCCAGTGCGGGCGTTGCCAGGCGGGAAAGGGGATCTTGGACATACCGTTCCTTAGGTCAATGCGAAGGGCTCAATGCCCCTCGCCCAGCGGCAGCACCGGCTGCTGCAGTTCTATCCTGCCGTGTCCTTCCGTAATGTTCTTGAACTCGGCGCGACTCACGGAGACATAGCGGTCGTTGCCGCCGATCTCAACCTGCGGACCTTCGGTCACCGCCCGGCCCTGTTCATCCACGCGCACCACCATGGTGGCCTTGCGGCCGGTGTGGCAGATGGTCTTGATCTCGTCGAGGTTGTCCGCCCACGCCAGCAGGTAGCGGCTGCCCTCGAACAGCTCACCGCGGAAATCGGTGCGCAGTCCGTAGGCCAGCACCGGGATGTTGAGCTTGTCGACCACGTCGCTCAGCTGCCACACCTGCGCCTTGGTAAGAAACTGCGCCTCGTCCACGAACACGCAATGCAGCGCCCCGCGCGCCGCGATATCGGCCTGGACCAGTGCCAGCAAATCCTCTTCCCCGCCGAAACGGCGCGCGTTGGCCTTCAGGCCGATGCGCGAGGCCACCACGCCTTCACCGAACCGGTTGTCCAGCGCTGGCGTGAGGATGAGCGTGCGCATGCCGCGCTCGTGGTAGTTGTAGGCGCTCTGCAGCAAGGTCGTGGTCTTGCCGGCATTCATCGCCGAATAATAGAAATAGAGCTTGGCCATGGCGGTTCCTGTGGCGGGGCGCCGATGTTACCCGGTTGTCCTGCGGTGTTCAGCGCTCAAGCCTTGTCCAGTGGTGTGTTGCCACCCGTGAACTGCGAGCGGGCCTGGGCCAGCCGGTAGCGCCGCTCCGCCTTCCAGCGGCGCCAGTTGCCTAACGCCAGCACGCCATAGACGACGCGGAAGGCGGCGATGCGCGACCACACCTTGAACGAGTCGAACACATCGCCCGCCAGCATGGAGATCACGCCCTGCTCGATCTGGAAGACATTGTTCGGCGACCGGAACAGCTTGCGCATCACGGGCCCGTTGAAGCGGTAGATGAAGAAGCCGAACCGCCGCATGCCGCGACGCTGGCGTCGTTCCAGGCGCCGTTGCAACGCGGCTTCCCGCCCGGGGCTTCGCAGCGCTTCGTCAACCACCTCCACCGCCTGCTCCGCGCCGCTCATGGCCAGGTAGACGCCCGAGGAAAACACCGGATCGAGGAAGGCGAAGGCGTCGCCCACGAGAATCCAGCCCGGGCCACCCATGCGCGCCGAGTCATAGGAATAGTTGCCGGTCACACGCACATCGTTGCCCATCAGTTCGGCGTGCTCGATGCGCTCCCACAGCGCCGCGTTCTGGCGAAGGGTATCGAGCAGGAATTCCACGGTGCGGCCACGTCGCTGCTTGAGATAATCGGGGCGGCACACCGCGCCTACGCTCATCACGCCGTTCGGCAGCGGAATCATCCACATCCAGCCGTGATCGAAACGGTAGATGCTGATGTTGCCCGCGTCCTTGCCGGGCCGAAACGTGGCGCCACGGAAGTGGCCGAAAATGGCCGCGCTCTGGTGTTCGGCGTTCTTGCGCTTGAGCTTCTTTTTGCCGGAGAGAAACGCATCGCGACCTGACGCATCCACCACGTAACGTGCATGAAGCTCGTAGTCGCTGCCATCGGCGGCGGTCACACGCAGAAGCCAGTCACGCGGCCCGCGCTGCTCCACGCCACGCACTTCGTGTCCCTCGCGCGCATCCACGCCGTTCTCGCCTGCGTGGCGATAGAGCATGCAATCGAAATCCTGCCGCCACACTTGATACGCGTGCGGCGGGCTGTTGCCGAGGGCGCGTGAGAAATCGAACGTGTTGTAGCCCTGCTCGTTGTCGGCTTCGAAATCCGCGCCAGGCTTGTGCACACCCAAGGCTTTCACCTTCTCCATCACGCCCAGGCGCGTGAAGATGGGCAGGTTCATCGGCAACAGCGATTCGCCGATATGAAAACGGGGATGGTGGTCCTTCTCCAGCGCAATGACGCGGTGGCCACGCCGAGCAAGCAACGTGGCCGCCGTGCTCCCCGCGGGACCGCCGCCGATCACCACCACGTCGCACGCATGCCCGGAAGGCCGTTCGTCCGCCGTCATGCCGCCACCCACGCGTCGATGTCGTGCCCGCGTGCCGCGCGACACACATCCCTGTTCCTGATCGCATCATCGAAGTACCGCTTGACCATGCCGGCTCCCTGAAACAACGCCACGACCGTTGAACTAGGCTGCCGGTCGCGTCGGATTGACGGGTGGTGGCGCGACCTGTTCCGGATCGCCCACCTTGACGTGACCACTCATCTGCATCTGCCACTGCAAATCCTTCACCTGCAGATACTCCGCGGTGTTCATGTGCAGTGCCTTGTCGAACTTGCTCAAGTCCTCGACCGTATTGTCGCCATACGTCGCGTAGCCATTGCCCACCCAGCCCAGATGACTGCCGGTGACCTGGCTGCGGCTTGTACCGATCTCCAGTGTGAGTCGACGGGCACCCACGTCATCGCCGTAGTCGGCATCGAGCGTGCCGCGCAACACCATGGCCTTGGCGCGCTCCTCGTCGTTCAGCTGACTCCAGTAGATCCGCAGCTGGCGTTGCAGCTCGGTGTAGCCGCGGCTGGCGGCAAGCTCCATCCATGCATAGCCAAGCGGGCGATCCCTGGCCACGCCATCGCCCGTCCAGTACATCACGCCAACGAGGGCCTGCGAGGTCTTGTCGGCGTAACGCGACGCCAGGCGGAAGTAGTTGAAGGCATCGCGGTGGTGGCCGTCGCCGTAGGCTTCCATACCCTTGATGCGGTAACGCAGATCGCTGTGGGCGTCGATGAATACAGGCGACGCCATCCCGCCGAGCAGTTCGGTGCTGCGCTTGGCTTCCGCGTCGCCGGTGGCCGGTTGCTGCGCCCCTGCATGGCTGGCGCAAGCCAGCACCATCACGCCTACGCCTACGTTCGTCAGTCTGCCCATCTCACGCTCCCGTGATCTGCAGGTTCCTGTGCTACATCGCCAGCGGCCAAGGCAGCATAGCCTGCTTTGGCCGGGGGTGCTCTGCTAACATCAGGCGCCGCCAAACCACCGCGTCCACCATGCTCAATCCCCAACAATTGGCCGCCGTCGAACACTGTGACGGACCACTGCTGGTATTGGCGGGCGCCGGTTCGGGCAAGACATCCGTGATCACGCAGAAGATCGCGCATCTCATCGCCCGCAAGAAACTCGCACCGTCGCGCATTGCCGCCATCACCTTTACCAACAAGGCGGCGAAGGAAATGCGCGAACGCGTGGCCAAGCTGATCAGCAGCGAAGACGCCGCCGCGCTCACCGTGTGTACGTTCCACGCGCTGGGCCTGAAATTCCTGCAGATGGAGCACGCACGCGCGGGCCTGCGCAAGGGTTTTTCCGTGCTCGACGCGGACGACAGCGAAGGCATCATCAAGGAGCTGTCGCCCAAAGGCGTGAAGCCCGACGTGCTGTTCGGCATCCGCAACCTGGTGAGCCGTGCGAAGAACGCTGGCCTGTCGCCCGAAGAAGCTCTGGCCGCTGCACGCAGCCCGCGTGAGATCGACGCCGCGACCATCTACCAGATGTATCAGCAGCGCCTGAACGCATTCAACGCCGTCGACTTCGACGACCTGATCCGCCTGCCGTTGCGCATTCTGGAAAGCGACGAAGAATGCCGCACGGTGTGGCGCGAACGCCTGCGCTACTTGCTGGTCGACGAATACCAGGACACCAACGACGCACAGTTCCGCCTGCTGAAGGCACTGGCCGGCGAGCGCGGCAGCTTCACCTGCGTGGGCGACGATGACCAGTCGATCTACGCATGGCGCGGCGCCAATCCCGAGAACATCGACCAGCTCGGCAAGGATTGGCCGAGCCTGCGCGTGATCAAGCTTGAACAGAACTATCGTTGCGGCAAGCGCATCCTGCGCGCGGCCAACAAGCTGATCGCCAACAATCCACATCTTCATGAAAAGAAGCTGTGGAGCGAGCATCCGGAAGGCGCGCAGATCCGCGTGCTCGAATGCAAGGAAAACGAACACGAGGCCGAACGCGTCGCCGCCATTGCCGCGACGCTGGCGGAAAAGCACAAGGCACGCTGGCACGACATCGCCATTCTTTATCGCGGCAACTTCCAGGCGCGACCACTGGAAAAGGCCTTGCGCCTGGCACGCGTGCCCTATCACCTTTCCGGCGCCTTGAGCTTCCTCGACCGCGCGGAGGTGAAGGACCTGCTCTGCTATTTCCGCCTGCTCACCAACCCAAGCGATGACGCCGCCTTCCTGCGCGTGGTGAATGTGCCCAAGCGCGAAATCGGCTCCACCACGCTGGAGAAGCTCGGCGAGATCGCCCAGACACGTCACGCGCCACTACTGGAGGCGGCACGCAGCGACAGCGTGTTGCGACAGCTTTCGCCGCGTCCCGCATCCGCACTCGCTTCATTCACGCAGCTGATGGACGAGCTGCGCAGCGCCTCGATTCACCAGAGTGCGGCGGATCTCGTGGAAACGGTTTTGCAGCGCACGGGTTACGCCGCCCACGTTGCCGCCAGCACCCCCGACGCGACGCTGCGCGAGCGTCGCCTGGGCAACCTGCGCGAACTGGCCGACTGGTTCCGTGCCATGCAGCGCAACGACAACACCACCGGCGACCTGGCCGCGCAGCTTGCCTTGCTCACGCATGCCGATCGCGACGAACCCGGCAACGCCGTGCGCATGATGACGCTGCATGCAGCGAAGGGCCTGGAGTTTCGCTTCGTCTTCATCGTGGGCTGCGAGGAAGGCACGCTGCCGCACGATGGCGCCATCGACGAAGGGCGCATCGACGAAGAACGTCGCCTGATGTACGTGGGCATCACCCGCGCCAAGGAAATGCTCACGCTGTCGTGGTCGGCCAAGACCAAGCGCTACGGCGAAGTGCACAGCAACCAGCCCAGTCGCTTCCTGCACGAGCTGCCGCAGGACGACCTGCACTGGCAGGGCAAGGACCCGGAAGCGGACAAGGAAGTGGTGCGCGAAACCGCCGAGTCGCACCTGGCCAAGATCAAGGCCATGCTGGCGGGCTAACACGCCCGCGTCATGCAGTTACTATCCGGTTTCGCATGTTCTGCGCCGCCGGATGCCATGACCGATTTCTCCCAGATCTACGAACAGACCCTGGCAGCGTTCAACCGCCGCGAGTGGCCGCGTGTAATGCAGCTTGGCACGCCCTTGCTGCGCGGGCTGTCGGAGAACGCAGGGCTTCATTACGTACTCGGCATTGCATCGCTGGAGCTTGGCCAGTTGCAGGCAGCAGCCCGCCACATGGGCTATGCGGCCGCGCTTGAGCCGGCCAGCAGCCTCTATGCGAGCCAGTTCGCGCGCATACTGTCCGCCTGCAATCTCACCGCGGAAGCGCTCGCCGAAGCCGATCGCGCGTTGGCACTGGCGCCCAGCGATGCCATGCAGCTCGATACGCTTGGCGTCATCTACACGCTGGCCAACGCGCACCAGAAGGCGTGTGTCGCCTTCGAGCGCGCAACGGCGCTGGCCCCGGATAGCGCTCATCATCACTACAACCTTGCTTCGTCCCTGATCGCGACGGGACGACTGGACGATGCCGAGCGCGAGCTGGAAACCTGTATTGCCCTCCAGCCGAACGCGTGGCGCGCGCACTTCACACTGGCGCATGCACGCAGGCAGACGCCGGAACGGCATCACCGGGAGCGCCTGGAACACTTGCTTCCTGCAACGGGCGGCGACGATCAGGCGCACATGTACGTACACCTTGCGCTGGCCAAGGAATGCGAAGACCTTGGCGACTATGCCGCGGCCTTTGACCACCTGACGAAAGGCAAGGCAGCAGGAGGCAAAGGGCGCGGTTACCGGCGCGAGAACGACCAGGCCCTGTTCGATGCGCTGACGAAGGCGTTTCCCGAAACCCCAACCGTCCATCGCGGACACGACAGCGCCGAGCCCATCTTCATCATCGGCATGCCGCGCTCGGGCACGACGCTGGTGGAGCGCATCGTGAGCAGCCATCCGGACGTGCAGACGGCCGGCGAACTGCAGAACTTTGGCCTGGTATTGAAGCGGTTGTCGGGCAGCCGTACGCCCGCGCTGCTGGACGAAGACACCATTACGCGCGCCCTGCAGGCCGATCCCGCGCTGGTCGGGCGCAACTACATCGCCAGCACGCGCCCGGGCACCGGCACGCGACCTCGCTTCATCGACAAGCTGCCCCACAATTTCCTCTATGCCGGCTTCATCGCGCGCGCGCTGCCCAACGCGAAAATCCTCTGCCTGCGGCGGGACCCCATGGACGTTTGCCTGAGTAATTTCAGGCAGCTGTTCAGCCTTACATCGCCCTACTACGACTACGCGTTCGACCTGCATGACACGGGCTACTACTACGCCCAGTTCGATCGTCTGATGTCGCACTGGCAGCGCGTGTTGCCCGGTCGCATTCTCGAGGTGGACTACGAGACCCTGGTCGATGAACAGGAAGCGCAGTCGCGGCGCATCATCGATTTCTGCGGATTGGCCTGGAACGATGCGTGCCTGGACTTCCATGAAAACCGCTCGCCGGTTTCCACCGCCAGCGCCGTGCAGGTACGTGAACCCATGAATCGCCGTTCGCTGCAGCGCTGGAAGCGGTATGGCGCGCCAATGGAGCGCCTGCACGCGCTGCTGGAAAGCGAAGGCGTCGCGCTGCGTAACTGACACGTTATCCGCCGCAAAAAGAAAGGCCCCGCTTGCGCGGGGCCTTTTGTGTTGCGACATCGAAAAACGAACGCTTAGAACTTGTAGTTCGCTTCGAGGTAGTACGCGCGACCGTACACGTTGTAGTTCGTGTCGTTGTACGCAGACGACGTGGTACCCGGATAGCTGTGATCTTCCGGCGGCATCTTGTTGAACACGTTGTTGACCATCAGCGACAGGCCGAGGTTCTTGAACACGTTGTACGTGACGCTCGCGTTGTACAGGATCCACGGGGCCAGCTTGCCGGTGCCTGCCACGGTGTAGTTGTCTGCCACCGTTGCCAGGTAGTTCGGCGTGGAACCGTAACGGTTGAAGTACACCGTGCCGCTCCACTGGTCGTTCGGGGTCCAGGTCAGCGAGCCGTTGACCTTGGTCTTGAAGTCCGTGCTGTAGTACGGGTGACGCAGCACGTCCACGAGCGGGTCGCCCGGGTACTGCTGGATCTCGTGCTTGAGCACGTCGCTGTACGACGTGGCGAAGCTCATGTTGCCCCAGCTGCCGACGCTCCAGCCGTAGCTGAATTCAGCCGTCAACGCGTTGACCTTCTCGCTCGCCACGTTCACCTTCGGGGTGAGGATCGACTGGATCTGGCCCAGCAGGGTCGGATCGAGCGAGATGCCGCGGGTGATCTTGGCGAACGCGTTCTTGCAGGTCGGCGAGCTGATGTCGAGGGTGCCGATGTCGCACAGGTATTCGGCCTGCGAGAGCTTGTCGGCGTCTTCGATGGCCACTTCGTTGCTGATGTCGTAGTGGTAGTAGTCAACGCTGAAAGACATGCGCGTGACCGGTGCCCACACGAAGCCGTAGCTCCACACCTTGGCGGTGATCGGCTTCAGCGCCGGGTTGCCCGACTGCGTACCGGAGTACTGGGTATCGTCGTACGGCGCCTTACAGTTGGCGATATCCGACGGCGGGTGACCCATGCGTGCGCAGTTGAGATAGTCAGGCACGAAGGAGTAATAGCCGCTCTCGCCCTGGAACTCGTCGGACAGGGTCGGCACCTTGAACGCCGTGCCGTAGCGACCGCGCAGCAGGAACGACTCCCACGGACGGTATTCGATACCGATGTTGTAGGTGCCGTGGCTGACGTCATTGCCGTCCACGTTGTAGCTGTCGTAGCGACCAGCGGCGTCCAGCGTCAGCTGGCTGAGCAGCGGCAGGCGCAACTCGGTGGTGACAGCGTAACGCGAGCGATGACCCGCACCCTGCACGTCCGAACGGCCCCAGATGTCGCCGTCGAGCAGGCGCTGATCAGGGACGTACGACCAACCCTGGTTGCCGCCTTCGGCCACCACGGCGAGACCCGCGTCACCACCCGGCAGCACGAACAGCGAACCGTTGGTCACCTGACCGCGGATCATGTTGTCCCAGGTCTTGGCGTTGGTGGTGGTGTAGCCCGTCATGGCCTTGAAGTCGGCCTGCGAAATCTGCTTGTAGAAGTTCGCGTAGTTCGGGGTGAACACCGGGTAGCTGTGGTAGTACGGGTCGGTACCCTGCTGCGGACCCAGCACATTGTTCTGGAAGTACGCATCCATTGCGCCGGCGAAGCGATCGAAGTTACGCACTTCGAGCTTGTCGTCCGAATGGGTGAAGCCCAGGTCGTAATCCCAGTTGGACTGGCCGAAGGTACCCTTGCCGCCCACCGTGAACATGTAGGAGTTCTCGGTCTGCTTGTCCATGATGTTCTGGAAGCCGCCGACTTCTTCCGGGCCGAACGCGCGCTGCAGCGCCACGAAGTCGTCCAGGTTCGGATCGTAGAACGCGCTGCCGAAATCGCTGGTGCCCCACCAGGTGTACGCAGCACCGGCCGTGTACTTCTGCTCCTGGTAGTTGTAGAGGAAGTCACTGTACAGCTGCAGGTTTTCGTTAACGTCGAAGGTGGCGTGCGTGTAGACGTTCGCCGTTTTCGAATCGTTCTGCAGCGTGCGATAGCCCGGCGAGTAGAACGTGCCGCAATAGGTGCGGCCGCCGCTGCGCGTTTGCAGGCCTTCCGTGCCCTTGAACAGGCCGGTGGTGCCGGCGCAGTTGTTCGGATCTTCGAAGTAGTAGTGGCCCGAGAACGGGCTGTACACCAGGAAGTCACGCGACGCGACCGCGGCGCTGGTGCCCTGGGTGTAGAACTGCTTGGTCAGGCTGCGATCGAAGCCCCAGATCGGCTGGGTGCTTTCGAACTGGCCGCCGACGAGGATGTTGAATTTGCCGGCGTTCCAGCTATCGGCAAAGCTGACGCGACGATCCGCACCGCCGCCGCCCGAGTGCCAGCCGTAGCGGGCATCGATGGTCGGGGCATCGATCTTCTTCTTCAGCACGATGTTGATGACGCCGGCGATGGCGTCCGAACCGTACAGCGACGACTGGCCACCCGGCAGGATGTCGATGTGATCGACCATGTCCATCGGGATGCCGCTGAGGTTGTTGAACGAATCGCTGCCGTTGTAGAGGGCCGGGAAGTTACCCATCGGACGACCGTCGATGAGGTACTTCACGAAGCCGACGGGCAGGCCGAACAGGCTGAGCGTCTGGGCACCCTGGGTGAAGCTGGCGGAGGTGCTGGCGCCCTGCACGCTACCCGTGGCAAAGCTGGACTGCTGCAGTGCTTCGGCAACGGAGGTGAAGCCGCGCACCTTCATGTCTTCCGCCGTGATGGTGGTGACCGGGGCGGAGGTTTCGATCTGCGACTGCGGAATGAGCGAGCCGGTGACGGTAACGGCCTCGAGCTTCTTGGCCTTGTCGCTCTGTGCCTGATCCTGCGATTGCGACGCCGTGTCTTGCGGATCGGGCATGGCAGTGGCCGCATAAGCGTGCGAATAACCGAACGCCATGGCTGCCAGCACGGCAACCGTGAGCTTGGACTTCAACATGTTTTTCTCCCCTACTAAACGCAATGATTTGCTGTCGTTGCTGCCGTGTTTTGAGCGATGCCGGCTCCCTCCCGGCATAACCCTTCGTTGAAAAACGCGATACGACTACGGCTTGTATAGCTGACGGCTAGCTGAACGCACCGCAAAATCATGTTTAGCACGAGACAAATTTTTCACACAACCGTTTCTTTTTGCGAATTCGCAAGTGTGTGTTTTTACGTATGTTTTTCGCAAAAATGTGACGTAAAGTTGTAGGGTTTTTCCTACAAGCGATGCAACGAAGCCAGAAAAGGCCTACCGCTGGAGGGGTAAAACGGCAGCGTATGGAACAAAAAAACCCCGCCACGAGGGCGGGGTTTTCTGTCAGCCGAGGGGTTGCCTGGGCAACCCTGGATTCAACACGAATCAGCCGTTGGTGTGGCCTCCGAAGCGCCACTGCAGCTGCAGCATCACTTCGCGGCCATACACGTTGTAGTTCTCGGTGTTGTAGTACGGGAACGTGCCCACATACGAACCGTCCTTGGGTGGCATCTTGTTCGTGATGTTGTTGGTCAACAACGAGACGTCCACATCCCTGGTCGGCGAGTAGGTGAAGCTCCAGTTCCAGGTGATCCACGGTGCCACCTTGGCATCGCCCGGATAGTTCGGACCATTGATGGTGCCGGTGTAGTTCGGCGACGGTCCGTTGCGATGCCAGTACAGCGTGCTCGCCCAGGTGTCGTGGAACGACCAGCCCAGCGAACCGCTGATGATGCTCTTGAATTCCTGGCTGTACAGCGGATTGGTGAGCTGGTTGATGGTCGGGCCGCCCGGGTAGATCTGGTACGCATGCTTGAGCATGTCGTTCCAGTCCAGCTGCACGTTGAACTGGCCAATCGGGCTGGGATGGAACAGATACTTGATCTGCGACGTCACCGATTCGGTCTGTTCGCTCGACACGTTGATGTAGTACTGCGTGATGCTGGTGACCTGGCCGGTCAATGCGTCGCGCTGCACCTGCGAGGTGGCCGCCACGCAGTCCGGCGAGTTGGCCGGCAACTGGCCTTCCAGACACTGGTCTTCCTGGCGCATCAGCAAATCAGCAGGCTGCGGTGCGATTTCGTTGCTGATGTTGATGTGCAGGTAGTCGCTGGTGATGCTCAGGTTGTCGATCGGCGCCCACACGAAGCCCACCGACCAGCTCTTGGCCGTAGTCGGCTTGAGCTTGGGGTTGGCCAACGTGGTGCCTGACACTTCGTAGTAGTAGTTCTGCGTGCAGTTCTTGCCACCGCCCTGCGTGTTGCACAGGTAGTAGTCGGTGATGTCCTGGTAGTTGCCGCTGGGGCCCAGGTACAACGCCGACATGTCGGGGGCGAGGAACGCCGTGGAGTAATTGCCACGCAGCAACAAGGTGTCGAGCGGGCGGAATTCCAGGCCGGCCTTGTACGTGAACTTGCCGTTGTCGCTGTTGGACGCGCTGTAGTGGTCATAACGACCCGACAGGTCGAGCGTCAGCATCTTCCAGATCGGTGCGTTGAACTCGAACGCCGACGCCGCATGGTTGCGCGTGCCGCCACCGGAGTTGCCGGTAAGGCCCCACACATCGCCATTGAGGATCAGCGGGTTCAACGGCTCGTACCACGCCTGGCTGCCGCCTTCCACCAGCACGGCCAAGGCCGCGTCACCGCCCGGCAACGAGAACAGGCTGCTGTTGGTGATGGTGGCGCGCGTGTTGTTGACCCAGGTGTTGGATTCGCTGCTGATGTTCTGCATGAAGCTGGCGAGCTGTGCCGGCGTCAGCGGCGTGTAGAACTGCTGCCAGTTCGGGTTGTAGACGTTCAGACCGGTGTTCGGGTCCTGCCCCAACGAGGGTCCCAGGATATTGCCGAAGTAGCTGTCTACCGCGGCAGCCATGCGTTCGGGCGTGCTCGAGGTGGTCTTGTCGCCCGAGCGCACGAAGTACACATCCCACTGCCAGTTCGAATCACCAAACGTACCGTTGGCGCCGATGTCGGCCTGGTACATCAGGTCATCCTGACGACCCAGCTGGTTGTAGTAGTTGTTGCCCACTTCTTCCGGACCGAACACGCGCTCGGGATAGAGGATGTGGCCGTTGGGGGCTTCGATCAGGCCGCCCGGGTAATCGATGGGGCCCCACCAGTTGAAGTCCGAACCCGGCGTCCACTTCTGCTGCTGCCAGTCGACCAGGGCATCGCCGTAGAAGCGCACGTAGTCGTTGAGGTCGTACTTCAACTTCAGCATGCCGTCGTAGCTGCGGCTCTGGTTCTGCAGCGTGGTGTAGCCGTAGACGTCATTCGAACCGCAGAACGTGCCGGTACGCGTGGCGATCGTGGAATGGGCGTCGACCGTGGTGCCATGGAACAGGCCGCTCATGGCGGAGCAGTTGTCCGGCGGGCTGATGTAGCCCTGCACACCGCCGGTGTAGGTGTCGAGCGTGCCGTAGTCGAGCACGCGCGCCACCGTGACGGGCGTCGGGTTGGTCGCGGTAAGCGAACGCTGGTAGGCCCAGATCGGCGACTGGTTGTCGAATTCGATCGAGCCCAGCACATCGAGCTTGCCGAACTGGTGGCCGAAGCTGAGCGACATGCGCTGGCTGGAGCCACCGCCGCCGTCGTAACCGCCCGCGCGCACCAGCACTTCGGCACCGTCCATGTGCTGCTTGGTAACAATATTCACCACGCCCGCGATGGCCTGCGAACCGTAGATGGACGACGCGCCACCCGGCATCACGTCGATGTGATCAATCATCGACAACGGAATGTTGGAGATGTTGGTGAAGTTGCTCTCGCCGTTGTAGAGCTGGCCGAACTGGGTGATGGGACGACCATCGATCAGGGTCAGCGTGTACTCGGGGTTCAAGCCGTAAAGGCTGATGGTCTGCGCGCCCTGGGTGAAGCCGCCGCTGGCCTGCGGACCCTGCACGGAGCCTGTAGCCATCACGGAGCTCTGCAGCACTTCGCTCACGCTGTTGAAGCCGCGCGCTTTGATTTCCTGGCTGCTGATCGTGTAGATCGGCGCGGCCGTCTGGATTTGCGCGTTGTTGATCAGCGTACCGGAGACGCTGACGGTATCGAGTCGCTTGGCCTTCTTCTCATCGGCCTGCGTAGCGGACTGGTCCTGCGACGCGTCCTGAGGCTGGTCGGTTGCGGTGTTGCTACCCGGCTGGGCATTGCTGCTTGAATCGGAGGTAGCGGCGAACGCTGGCACGCAGCCGAACGCCAAGGCCGCCAGCACGGCGACCGTGAGCTTGGACTTCAACATGGATCTCCCCTACTGCTTTATGTAATGAGTGATGTCGAGCACGCACGCTTTAAGCAAGTCGATGATTCCGGCGTCCCGTCTCCCCACGGTTCGCATGTCATTTGGACGCCCAAATGAAATCACCTGCCTATTTTTCTAACACAAAGCTGACGTGTCGCAACAGCCCTTGGACGATCGCAAATTGTTGAATCGCAAGAAGTATTTTTTAACGTCAAGAGATTGCGCGTTATTCGCAGGAGTGCGCCGGATTCGCAGGTTCACCATGCCGTCGCGCAAGAATGCGTTCACGCTTCGCAAGCGCGAACGACCAAAGCATGAAAGTTTGCGACGCGCGCCGCGAAGCTTGAGGCGGGTCAGATCAGCCGCTCGGCTTCCAGCTCGCTCTTGAGGTACGCGTAGTAGATCGGCGCAGCAATCAAGCCTGCAAGGCCGAACGCCGCCTCCATCAACAGCATGGCCACCAGCAGTTCCCATGCACGTGCACGGATCTGGCTGCCCACGATGCGCGCATTGAGGAAGTATTCAAGCTTGTGGATGAGGATGAGAAAGCCCAGCGCCGCGATACCGACCCCAAGCGAGATGGAAAGTCCTGCAATCGTGATGGCGGTATTGGAGATGAGGTTGCCGATTACCGGCAGCAGACCCACGATGAAGGTGATCACCACCAGCGTCTTCGCCAGCGGCACGTGGATGTCCAGCAGCGGCAGCACGCCGAGCAGGAAGATTGCCGTGAACACGGTATTGAGCAGCGAAATCTTTATCTGCGCGAACACGATGTTGTGGAACGCTTCCGCCAGTCGCTGCGCACGCAAGCCGAGCGCCGATGCGAGCGGCCCCACCTGGTGTGCCGGCCGTGCGCGGCTGAGCGCCACGATGGCACCCAGCACCATGCCGATCAGGATGTGCACGAACACGCGCGCCGCTTCCTTGCCGATGGTCTGCAGGCTCACCGAGTGCTTGCGCGTCAATTCCATGGCCATCAGGCGAAGGTCGTCCACGCTGTCCGGCAACCAGCCCACCACGGTGGCCGGTAACTGCTCGCGCGCCTTCTCCACCAGTGGCATCAGCTGCTGCTGCCACAACAACTCCGGATTGCCGATTTCATTGCGCAGGAAGCTCACCGCGCTGAGGATCAGCAACACCAGCAGCCCGACCACGATGGTGGCTAGCAACGCCACCACCAGCACGCGCGCCCGATCACCCGGCACACGCTTGCCAAGCAAGGGCGCCGTGGACTGCACCAGTTCGTATACCAGCAGGCCGGCCAGCAGGGCCGGCATCAACCTCAGGCCCAGCAGCAGCACCAACGCGAGGCCGGTCAGCACGTAACTCGTGATGCGGATGGCGGGCGACGGAGGACGGACGATCGGTGCAGGGTCCATGCAAAATCATGCGAACGATGGGGATGCGTGCAGTCTGTCAGCAGACCATGACGGCCGCCAGCCTCACGGGTAAACCGTCAGGACGGAGCGGCGCGCCATTCAGACCGGCGGCCGGGCGTTCGGTGGCCTGGCCCCACCCACCGTCAGCCGTCTGCCGCGCTCACTTGTTGCCGTCCATCTGCAGGAACGGGATCGGCGCATTGGCATAAATATGCTGCGGCAGCTCACCGTTCCACTTCTCGGCCTTGATCTTTTCAACTTCGATGCGGCGCAGTTCCAGAACATCCTTGCTCTTGGCCAAGGCATCGCTCTGCGCCCTGAGCGCTTCGGCCTGGGCATTGGCGGCGGTCACGGTGGCATAGGCCTCACCATCCGCCTGGGCTTTCAGCGCATCCGCATCGGCCTGTGCGGTGACCACCTTGGCGCGCTGCTCCGCCTCCACCGTGCGCACCTTGTTCTCGGCTGCCAGGCGCAGCTGCTCCTGCGTGACCTTCTCGTTGATGGCGTGCATGTAGGTATCGGAGAAGGAGAAGTTGCGCATGTCGATATTGATCACCTGCGCGCCATACATGTTGAGTTTTTCCTTCAGCGCCAGGTTGATGTCCGAGGAGACCTGCGAACGCTTGGCAATCAGGTCCGGCGCGGAATAACGCGCAGTGACGGCCTTGAAGACTTCCTGCGTGGCCGTTTGCACATAGGACGAAAGATCGCCGTTGTGGCTGTATTTCTCGTACACCTCGGAAACGCGATCCGTCTGGATGCTGTAGCGCACGGTCAAGCTCACCTTTACCGGCTGCGTATCGCTGGTGCTGCCATCGGCTTCGTCGATCTGCGCCTCTTCGGCGCGAATGCTGAAAAGCGCCAGGTTCTGCCACGGCGGCACCACGACCAGGCCTTCGGGCTCGATCTTCCTGATGGCGCCAAACTGCGTCAGCACACCGCGCGATCCGGTGGGCACCGTGCGGAACGGCCAGAACGCGATGAGCACGATCAGCACCACGACCCCGATGATCACGTTGCGCAGGAGCTTGAAGCGGTTGCTGCTTTCGATTGCAGGCATCGATGGACATCCTTGTGGAGAAAAGAGACAGCCACAGGCGCAGGCGCGGTCCAGCCGTCACCGGGCCTGTGGCCAGCGAGAGTGTGAGATGAATCCCCGGGGCGAATGTAGGGTGACCTCTCACTGTCGTAAAGTTGCGCGATCCTGCGCGACCCGCTTTCAGAGGTTTTCCCATGTCCGTTCGTTTGCCGGCAGCCCTTGCCGCCCTGGTCCTGCTCGCCGGTTGCACCAGCACTGCGCCCACCAAGACACCCGCGCCGAGCGTGCCTGCAACACCCGTTGCCACGGCGCCGGCACCCAGCACGCCCGCCGATGACAACCTCAATGCGGTGGCCTGGAGCCAGACGGCGATCGAGCACGACCTGATCTATCTGCAGACTTATCGCGATGCCGAATCGCGCCTGCTGGCCGCCCTCGCCGACAAGCAGTGGGACGCGCTGCCCAAGGACGACCGCCTGACGCCCATCAAGGATCTCAAGCCGGCCGTGGTGCTGGACATCGACGAAACCGTGCTCGACAACTCGCCGTACCAGGCGCGCCTGATCAAGAGCGGCGGTGAATACAACGAAGCCGACTGGGCGGCCTGGTGCAACGAGCAGCGCGCCCGCGCGCTGCCCGGCGTGGTCGAATTCACCCAGTTCGCGGCCAAGCACGGCATCGCGGTAATCTATATCTCCAACCGCGCCAAGGACCTGGACCAGTCCACGCTGGCCAACCTGCGCAAGGAAGGCCTGCCGGTGTCCGGTCCGGAAGCGTTCCTGGGCCTGGGCACCTTTGTCGAAGACTGCGAGCAGGTGGGCACGGAGAAGGGTTGCCGCCGCCAGCTGATCAGCCACAAATACCGCGTTTTGATGCAGTTTGGCGACCAGATCGGCGATTTTGTGACGGTTCTGGCCAACAACGCCGCCGGCCGCCAGAAGGCCATGGCGCCCTACATGGACTGGATTGGCACCCGTTGGTTCGTGCTGCCCAACCCGACCTATGGCGCGTGGGAGCCCGCTCTGTTTAATAATGACTACACGGCCCCGCGCGACGAGCGCCGTCGCCAGAAGGTCCAGTCGCTGCGTTTCGACTGATAGCGATCAAATAAAAACAATCACTTACGCTATTAAAGCTAAAGTATTGCTTTAGGTTTAACGGGGAAGTAAGATCCTCCCCGCCAACACCTGCTGACCTTGATAATTCCGCAGGCAAGGCCATTTCCCTTCCGGCTCTGCCGGATTACCCCGTGAGGCCAAACGCCCGCGGGGTTTTCTTTTGGGCGTCCCCAACATCGGGACAACCCAAAGCTGGCTTGAACGGGCTCCCGGGCCGGCGCCCCGACCCCTTGTTCACGTGAAGCCTGCGCCCTTACGCTCCGCCGACCGCCCGGCGAACGTGCCAGGCGCCATCCGATACCGAGACTCCATGCGTCGCTCATCCGTTTTCTACGCCGTTGGTGCGTTCATTGCCCTGCTGGTGCTGGCCACGGTGGCCGCGTTGTTCATGACATCGCACAAGCCCGCCAGCGGTCCCGGCACCGTGCCCGTGGTGGTCGGCGGCGACACGCCGGAAGCCTCGGTGCAGCAGTCGATCGCGCTGATCAAGGCGGCCGACTTCGCCGGCTTCTGGAAGCACGCACTGCCACCGGCCGACTACGACACGCTGCGCGCCGACTGGACCCGCCCGCGCCCTGACGACCATCCGCTGTCGGCCGAAGAGCGCGCGGATTTCGTCAAGGACATGCAGCAGCTGACCGAGCCGGACGCGGAAACCAAGCTGTACGCCGTCGCCAAGCCGAAACTCATGCAGCTGAAGCAGCAGTATTCCGATCAGGTGCCGGTGATGATCGGCATCTTCCAGGCCATTGCCGCCACCGGCGTGGCGCAGAGCAAGGAACTGACCAACCAGCAGAAGCAGCAGGCGACCGAGGTGATCAACGTGCTCGCGCCCTGGGCGCAGAACGTGCCCTGGTTCGACCAGACCCGCGCCAAGCAGGTGATCGACGTGGCGGTGGCCCCCGCCCGCAAGCTCGACCTGAAGACGCCCGAGCAGCTGAAGTCGATGGATTTCGACACCGCCATGCAGAAGTACAGCGTGGGCTTCCTCGGCATCAAGCAGGCGCTGGCGGTCTACGGCCTGTCGGTGGACGACATGCTGGACTCGGTGAAGATAACGACCACGGAAAACCGCAACGGCCATGCGCATGTGCGTATCGACTACACCTTGCTCGGCAAGCCGTTGTCCACCGAATCGGACCTGGTCGAACAGGATGGCCGTTGGTACAGCGCCGATGTGCTGCAGAACGTTCGCGAGGCCCACGAACGCCTGCTTGCCCCGGCACCGCCGAGCAGCGTGGCACCGCCCAGCGCAGCCTCAACCATCCAGGCCATGACGGTCACGCCGGCAACCAGGCACTAAGCCAAGCACCAAGGTGAAGACGCCCGAGACGGGCGACAGAACATCTTGTTTACCCACGCCCCGGTAAAAGGCCGGGGCGATGGGCATGCCGCCTGATCAGCAGATTCCGGAACAACCGGGCTCACCAGTTACAATTGGGGAATGCAGAATATGTCGACCACGGACACGCCCGCCCGTAGCCGCGCCCCCTGGTGGTTCAACCTGGTCGGGCAGTTGCTCGAGCCCTGGGTACGCATCCGCCGCGATCCCGCCGAACCCGCCGCCCTTCTCCAGGCCGGCGTGCCGGTTTGCTATGTGATCGAACGCGATGGCCTTTCCGATGCCCTGATCCTGGAGCGCGCCTGCCGCGAGGCCGGCCTGCCCACGCCCATGCAGCCGCTGTCCGGCACGCGCCGCAAGCGCTCGGTGTTTGCCCTGGCGCGCCGCGATGGCTGGCTGTTCGGTCGCAACCGCAAGCGCTCGCCCAACGACACGCTGGGCCAATTGGTGCGCTCGCTGGATGGCGTTCCGGATCGCGACGTGCAGATCGTGCCCGTTTCCATCTACGTCGGCCGCGCGCCCACCCGCGAGTCGGGCTGGTTCAGCGTGCTGTTCTCGGAAAACTGGGTGGTGGTCGGCCGCTTCCGCCGCATGCTGGCGCTGCTGCTCAACGGCCGCGACACCGTGGTGCATTTCTCCACGCCGGTGTCCCTGCGCACGGTGGTGAACGAAGCGGGCGAGATTCGCCCTGAGCGCCTCACCCGCAAGATTGCCCGCGTGTTGCGCACGCACTTCCGTCGCATCCGTGCGGCGGTGATCGGCCCCGACCTCTCGCATCGCCGTACGGTGGTCGATGCGGTGTTGAACGCCGAACCCGTGCGCGCGGCGATTGCCGCGACCGCCGCCAAGGAAAACATCAGCCAGGCCAAGGCGTGGCGTCGCGCGCACGATCTGGTGATGGAAATTGCCGCGGACTATTCGCACCCGGTGGTGCGTTCGGCGTCGTTCCTGCTGTCCAACTTCTGGAACAAGCTTTACGACGGCATCCACATGCATCACTTCGACAAGGCCCGCGCCGCCGCGCCTGGCCATGAAGTGGTGTACGTCCCATGCCACCGCAGCCACGCGGACTATCTGCTGATGTCCTATCAGCTGCACATGTCCGGCGTGGTGGTGCCGCACATCGCGGCGGGCGTGAACCTCAACCTTCCGGTGATCGGGCCCATCCTGCGTCGCGGCGGTGCGTTCTTCCTGCGCCGCAGCTTCAAGGGCAACGCGCTGTATTCGGTGGTGTTCAACGAATACGTGGCGCAGCTGATCGACCGCGGCGTGCCGATGGAATACTTCATCGAAGGCGGCCGCTCGCGCACGGGCCGACTGTTGGCGCCGCGCGCCGGCATGCTGGCCATGACGGTGCGTGCCTTCCTGCGTGCGCCGCGCCGACCGGTGCTGTTCCAGCCCGTGTACATCGGCTACGAGAAGCTGATGGAAGGCAAGAGCTACATCGGCGAACTCTCCGGCAAGCCCAAGGAGAAGGAATCGCTGATCGGCCTGCTGCGCGGCCTGAAGGTGCTGCGCCAGCGCTACGGCCACGTGGCACTGAATTTCGGCGAGCCAATCGAACTCAATCCGATGCTCGACGCCGCCAGCCCCGACTGGCGCACCGATGATCCCGATGCCAAGCCCGAGTGGCTGGGCCGCGTGGTGGACGATCTGGCCGACAAGATCCAGATCAACATCAACCGCGCCGCCGACGTGAACCCGATCAACCTGCTCGCGCTGGCGCTGCTCGCCACGCCCAAGCACGCCATGGCGGAAAACGACCTGCTTTCGCAGATCGAACTGATGAAGGCGCTGCTGGAAGAGCTGCCGTATTCGGATCGCATGACGCTCACCTCGATGGACCCACCCGGCATCATCGCTTATGGCGAGCAGATGGGCTGGATTCGTCGCGTGCGCCATCCGCTGGGCGACGTGCTGGTCACCGAAGACGAGCAGGCGGTGTTGCTGAGCTACTTCCGCAACAACGTGCTGCACCTCACCGCCACGGCGGCGTGGGTGGCCTCGTGCTTCCTCAACAATCGCCGCATGTCGCGCGCGTCGGTGCTGCGCCTGGGCCGCATCATCTATCCGTTCATCCAGGGCGAGCTGTTCCTGCCGTGGGACGCGGATGGCTTCTGCCAGCAGCTGCAGGCGACCATCGATTTCTTCGTGCGTCGCGGCCTGCTCGAAGCCACCGGCGAAGGCCGTGTGCTGGAGCGTGGCCCGGGCCAGGACGATGCCGCATTCCAGTTGAAGATCATCGCGCGCAGCCTGATCCAGGCCTTCGAGCGCTACTACATCACCATCGCGGCACTGGTGAAGAACGGCCCGCACACGCTGTCGTCGGCGGAGCTCGAAAACGCCTGCACGCTTACCGCGCAGCGCCTGAGCCTGCTCAACGAATTGTCGGCGCCGGAGTTCTTCGACAAGGCGCTGTTTCGCGGCTTCATCCAGAAGCTGCGCGAGAAGCGCATCGTGTGGACCGACGACGCCGGCAAGCTCGATTACGACTCCGCGCTGGAAGACATGGTGCGCGATGCACGCGTCATCCTTGCGCGCGAAGTGCGCCATTCCATCCTCAAGATCACCCCGGGTGGCGATGGCGAGAAGGACAACGGCACGACCGAGAAGCCGCTGCCGGCGGACGCCACCAGCGAAGCGCTGCACGAACGCCACGTAACCGCCGAGCAGCACGAGCACGCGCCGGTGGAAACGACCGTGATCGAAGAAAGCGCGACCAGCGAGACGTCCTCCAAGGACTGATCGGCCAAACGTCCAGGGGTGACTTTCGTCACCCCTCTTGCGGCGTGAAGCTCGCCTAAGATGACCTCTTCATCCGGGGAGCTCATCATGATCAAGCGCGTTGCTTCAGCCATCGCCGCAGCCCTTGTGCTGCCGGCCGCCATCGCCGCCGAACCGGCACAGCCCGCTCAGAACATCACCGTGTTGCAGTGCGCGCGCATGGTCGATACCGCGGCCGGCAAGATGCTTGGCCAGACCACGCTGATCATCGAAGGCAAGCGCGTCAAGGAAATCAAATCCGGCGCGGTCGACCCCAAGCCGTATGAGGATGCCGCCAAGTCATCCGGCGCCACCTTCGCCTTCTACAACGTGGCCAGCGGCACCTGCCTGCCCGGCCTGATCGACTCGCACACACACCTCACCAGCGAAACCAGCCCCACCGGTTACACCGACCAGTTCCGCTGGAACGTTTCCGACTACGCCATCCGCTCCACCGTCTATGCCAAGCGCACGTTGATGGCCGGCTTCACCACCGTGCGCAACGTGGGCGACATGGCGAACGAATCCATCGCGCTGCGCAACGCTATCAACGCTGGCATCGTGCCGGGCCCGCGCATCTTCACTGCCGGCAGGCCCATCGGCACCACGGGCGGCCATGCCGACCCCACCGATGGCTACCGTTCCGATCTGGCCGGCGACCCGGGCCCCAAGGACGGCATCATCAACAGCCCCGAAGATGCCTACAAAGCCATCCGCCAGCACTACAAGGATGGCGTGGACGTGATCAAGATCATGCCGTCCGGGGGCGTGCTCGACGAAAGCGCCAGCGCCGACAACGCGCAGATGACCATCGAAGAGATCAAGGCCATCACCACCACCGCGCACGATTACGGCTTCACCGTGGCCGCGCATGCGCACGGCGCGGAAGCGATCCGCCGCGCCGTGCTCGGCGGCGTGGATTCCATCGAGCACGGCACCTTCATGAACGACGAAGACATGAAGCTGATGAAGGAACACGGCACCTGGTACGTGCCCACCATCATCGCCGGCAAATATGTGCAGGAAATGGCCGCCAAGCCCGGCTACTACCCGCCGCAAGTCGCCGCCAAGGCGCTGCAGGTCGGCCCGATCATCCAGGCCACCGCCGGCAAGGCGTACAAGGCCGGTGTGAAGATCGCCTTCGGCACCGATGCCGCCGTCTATCCGCACGGCCAGAACGCGAAGGAATTCCAGTACATGGTGGAAGCCGGCATGCCGGCCATGTACGTGCTGCAGGCCGCCACCACGCACGCCGCCGAACTGCTGCACAAGCAGAACGAACTGGGTCAGATCGCGGTGGGTCGCGTCGCCGATATCGTCGCTGTGCCGGGCAATCCGCTCGATGACATCACGGTGATGCAGAAGATGGATTTCGTGATGAAGGAAGGCGTGATCTACAAGGAAGGCGGCAAACCGACGATGTAACGCCGCAGCTTTTGCTCCCTCTCCCCTTCGGGGAGAGGGTTGGGGTGAGGGGCCAGCCCGCGAGAGCCTTTCCCGCCCCCTGTGGGAGCGCACCCTGTGCGCGACAAGCCGACGAAGCGGCAGCAACGAGACGCCGCGGTCGCGCACAGGGTGCGCTCCCACAGGGGGAAACGCGGCGATATCGATCAATGCATGACTTCGAGCCATGGTGTTGCCGTGGCTCTTGCTCTTGCTCTTGCTCTTGCTCTTGCTCTTGCTCTTGCTCTTGCTCTTGCTCTTGCCCTGGCTCTTGCTCT
>NZ_QAVX01000026.1 GCF_003121485.1 Dyella sp. C11
CCCCTTTTATTTAATGATACGCCGACCAGCGTGATCTACACGCGTACGATCGTCGGCTGCGTCAGATTGGAATAAGAGACAGGGCCTATAGCTCAACGGTTAGAGCAGGGGACTCATAATCCCTTGGTTCCAGGTTCGAATCCTGGTGGGCCCACCAAATTGGCAGGCGGCATGCTTCGCTGTACGTTGACCCAAAGTTTGGCCGCTTTGGCCAAACTATCTGACAATGTCAAAAAGTTTGGCCATCGGGGCCTGTCGGAGCGGCACCAAGCCCTTTGGGGCGGGCTGGGTCTAAGACTGGGTGCGAGTCGTTCGGGGGGATTGGCGAAAGGGGAGAAGCTGCTTGGCAGCAGGCAGTGGGGTAAACACTTCTGTTGCCCTTCGATTTGCGACGGCTGTTAGACCTGTGACAAGCCTTAATGTCCTAGGACTGAAGCAGTATCTACCTCATAAATAGCCCGCGTCCCTTCCTCTCTTTAGCATTACTCGGTTGTTTCTTGTCAGTTGAGGACTTTCTGCGAGCACTCTTAGCCGCTCATGGGTCCGCAGCACATCAGAAACTAAAAGCCTTGCCACGTGTTTCTTCACTAGAAAATTGGCATGCAAGTGGTCGACGAGATCATCTTGACTCCTGAATTTGCCACCTATGTAAGCGAGCATTGCTCCACCTAGCGTTAGCTCAGTCTTAGCTTGGCGCTTCCTCAACTTGTTGGTCTCACGCACCTGGCGTCGAAATTCTTCGACGTAAACTTTGCACAATGCGGGTTGCCGATAGCGAAGGAAACCCTTCGATACGCCAAGGGACTTTGCAAACTCCGGGAACGACACTAGGGGTTTTTCGGGCAATCCAGCGATAGCATTCAGGAGGCTTGTTTTAGCCTCCGTACACACATCTTGGGCTCGTCGTGGCTTATCGCATTTTGGAAGCATTAGTTCGTCAAGAGCTAAGGAGCCGGCGATATGAGCGGCTCCACGAGGGTCTGTAAGAACATCTGCGAGCTTCACGCCAGCTACATGGCAACGTTTGAGCATTGTCGAAAGCGTTGGGCGATGTTGCTTTGAGCTCCAGGTTCTGATCGCTCCCTTCGTGGAAACGTCGTTCCGATAGGCCATGGCAGGACCAATGATCGAGACCGACTCTTGGCAGAATAGGCCAAAGGCTCGAGGCACGGATTCGCGCAAAGCGCCGGTCGCTATAGCCTCTATCAGTCCTCGGCAATCCGTTTCACCGAAAACCGGGCGATCGACTCGTGACCATGTCTTCGGACCTTGAACTAGCGAACTTAGGCATTTGGCGCACTTCGTCATGCCAGCAGTCGAATGGTAGGCGAGTTGCTGCGCTCTACAAGCGGGGCATCGGTTCACGAGCGACACCTGGTGCATAACACAGCGCCCAGTAGGCGCCAATGCCCAGAACAGCCTGTCGTAGTAAGGAGTGCCCTCACGTTCGCTCCAGTACATACAGGCCGGGCACCACGCTCTTCCTCGGCGAAGTGCGCCATGGGCGACAGCGTCTGCCGCGTTTCGAATTGGTAAGAGGGTTGTCCTATACAAATCTGGCTGATTAGCGGCGAGAGATACCACCTTGACGTAGTTCTCCACAGCCTCACCGTAGCCGCATAGTGGGAGACGATTTGCCTTGTACAGAAATACCTGCTTTAGTTCGACCGCTTCCTTTTGTTCACGTGACCACCATTGCTCGAGATGGCGCGCCATTGGAATCATGGTTGTAGAGTGAAGTGCCGCAAACCGATAAAAGTAAGAATGAAACTGTTCCACGTCTTCGGTGCCCCATCCAAGGGGGGCAAGCATGAAATAGTCATTCATTCGACACCTTCGGGTAGGTCGGCAGTTTGCGATTTGGATTCCGCTGGAACGGGCGGCGACGCTGCTTGGTTCGTGGTGTCGACGCAGAGGCGGATGTATCGAACGAAGGATTTCTTAGGCGCGCAATCGCCCTCTGTCCGGCTTCAATGTCACGTTTAATGACGTCGTGCTCCGCCTGCGTAGGAAAGGCGGAGCGTAGAACTTCTCGCGTAATCGCTTTGCCGTGACTTCTAGCGCGCGCCAACCAAAGAATCTTTTCCAAAAGCCCGAAGACACCGTTTGCCGCGTAAAGTAATGTTTCGACCTCCTCCAGAAGAAGCGAAGGAGGATGGAGAGACATGTGCTTGCCAAACAGCTTTAGTATTCGGCTCCACTCGATAAGATCGTCAGGACAGTTGGTGTACGGTGCAATTTCTACGCATATCAATCTTCCAGCAAAGTGCGCGGAGTCAAACAACCCCCGGTAGACCAACTCGTAACCTCCGAAGAGGGCTAGGGTGCGATCAATAGCTCCGAGACATTTAATCGACTGCAGGACATTTGATCTCAACTCGCGATCTTTTGTGTGCGTGAGATGGTGAGCTTCGTCAAGTAAAGCCAAGAGCGTTTCACGAGCTATCATTCCTAACTCAAGCGAAAGCCTTAGCGAAGTCTCATCACGACCGCGAGACGGTCGATAGTGATCTGATTCGTCAAAATCGCCCACATGCTCATGCATTGGATGCCGAATGAGTTTGAGCAGGCGAAGTGTTAGATATTTAGGTGAAATGCGCCCGTCTTGGCTTGTCGCGACGACAAGGTGAACAAATGGAATGTGTGCTGGAGATTTGGGCTGCAGTTCAACGCTAAGATTCCTGACAGCATATTGAAAGATGAGGGACTTGCCCGCTTGGGTAGGGCCAACAAGAACGATAACCTTGCCTGGCGGTGAGAGACGAAGAAGCTCCGTGATCTCGTCTCTCGCCCGCTTGAAATTTCTGTGGAGAACCGGGCCTGGAAGAAGCATGGGTTTCATGTTGGATCCTCCTCTATCTGCAAGTCTTCGATATGCTCCATCTTCTCTAGGTAGCACTTAGGCGTTGAGGATTGACGTTGCTCTCCATTAGGTATTCCTATCGATGGTTGGAACTGTTCCTGCTTATCGATGATCGAGGTGAGCAAGTCTTTCTTTAACTGGTAAGTGCGCTTTTCGGCCTCCAGCGCTAGAGATGCGATGAGGTTTCTCAAATGCCGTTTTTCTTCAGTTCGAGCGATGACCTCGGATGAATGAAGCGCATCGTTGATAGCTGCCGTGGAGCTACGGCAAACGTGCCACTCATGATTGAGGCACGCGTAAACGATAGAGCTATCAAAAGGCTCGACACGAACATAGGCGCTTTTCTTGGGTCCACGATAGGCAAGAAGAGCGGGGCAGCTGTATGAGATGCCATAGACCCTAATGCCGCGACCCACCTGTAAGCGATAGCACTCAGCGGGTGCATCGACGGCAGTTTGTATTAGAAATCGAAGATCCAACGTCACCTTCTTACCGCTGAAGGGAAACGCCTTGTCGCACATATTTCTAAGATGCGCTCGCGATTCCAGACAACCGGGTTTGTTCTCTTGGTTGTATCCACTAAAGGTGAATACTTCGAGGAGTTCGATAAGGTCCTGGATGTTTAGCTTTGCTCGGGCAGCTGCTTTCCACTTTCCAGATGTCTTTCGAGCATCCGCCACCGGTGGTATGAATCCTGGTAGGCCTCTGGCGAATTTTTCTTTGAATGTCCCGAACAATCGCTCGATTTCCTTGCCAAACTTTGGATCCTCGGGAGGCCTCTCGAAGCGCGTAACGCCTAGACTTGCAAGAAGCGTTGTAAAGTGAACGCTGTCGAACTCAGGCCCACCATCTACGACCAGAATTTCGGGAAGTCTGTGATGTCGCCGTACGCAATCACGTATGACCATTGCGCATGAATGACGACTTGGCGCTTCGTAAGATATCCATAGCCCTAATACTTCGCCTGTGTACGCGTCGACCATGCCGGTTAGCCAAGCCCGTTTGGAAATGACCTGGCCATCCTCTGTGCCTAGTGATAAAGCAACGTCAACGGCATAGTGGTCGATATGGGCTATCGAGAAAGCTCGCGTTGGAATTAGCGTTCTGCGCTGAGGGTCGACCGGGGAGGCCGCCGCATTGAAGGCACGCCTTCCACCCCTCCTCATCGCTAGATCGGTTCTGAGGGAGAAACGTCTGAAGCGGCGATAGAACGTTGATCGAGCCACCGGTCTATCTTGTCCTCCTTTCATGGCCTCCTCAAATTGAGAGAGGTATTCAAGGTAGCCATTTGCGGCTGAGGAGAGATTTGGGTCAGCTCTTGTCTTGATGACAATGCTGTCTAGTAGTTCCAAGTGGTTTTGTGCGAGCCGTGGTGCGCGATTGCCGGAGTTTGCCCAGCGGGGGAATAGCACTGACCGATCGCCATCACTTTTCCTCAAGTCTTGCTTGTAGCGACGTTTTGATCTCTCAGATTTCTCCTTAAGTCCTTCACTTTGATCGATGAAACCACAGGCCGCAAATCGAGAGGCGACTTCGCAAACGTGCCTCGGATCCGGGAGATCGTTGGTGGAGACGGTATTCTTTTCCACGATCACACTGTGGAAGGGAAAGCCGATATCGTTAGGCAGATCTAAGAGGTCTTCGCTTGTCGATATCCACAGCTTACGAGGAGAAGAAAGTAGGCATCGATCCAGGTCTGCATAGAGGACGCCTTGATCAATTAGTTGCATCACAGCTGTCGTATCTTCGACCCCGAGCTGATCTAAAACGTTGCCAATTTGTATTAGGTCGACCCGCCGTACGATTTTTTCTATCCTGCGGCGAAGAACCGCCAGACTATCGCTGTCTTCCGCATGGCGTGCAGCCAGTAGCATTCGAAGGTTGTCAGCGCGTACGGCAGATGTTTTGCTGTTTGGTACTACGACGTGTTCGATACCAAGCATGGCGAAATAGTCTCTCGCCGGCCTGTGAGTAAAGCTCCCTTGTTCGCATACCCAGTCGTTGCTTCGTTCTTGGCAGTTCTTTGTTAGAGCATCATCAGCTTTGATCTCGTACACGACGATGCGGTCGCTATGAACCACTAAGAAGTCGGGTGTGTAGGTCGTTTTAGTTCGTATCCCTCTTCGATTCACAATTGATAGCGGTACTGCTTGAGGTTGGTCATACACGGCAACGACATCACGTCGGTGCATCATCTCAAGGAGAAAGAAATACTCGCCAGACGCTGATTCGGCTTGAAGTAGTACCTGCAGCTCCGGGATTGGAACGTCTGCGATCATGTTTCGCACACGGTGCTTTCCGATCTTCCGGCTGGGAGGCGATGAAGCGACTGCCTCTACATATGCCTTACCCACCTCTGGAAGATCTAATTGATCGATCTTGCGCGTTAGGGCTTCAGCGTATTCGTCACGTGATGTCTCCGGCGCGATCGAGTGTGCCCCGCGACTGTCGGCATTGATATTCATTGCTCTCACTCCTCATGGGTGCTCCACATAGAAATGTGTGCATTGGGAGGGCCAAAGTCTTAAGGTCTCTTGCAATACCCGGACGGGAACTGCGTACAGCGATTCGCCCTTCTATTCTTAGATAAGTGAGAAGGGGCTTGACTTTGGCAAGTAAGGCTCTGAATATGCAGACAAGCGGCGACTCCTAACACTTGCCGCACACGAAGGGCCTCGCATGGCTGTGCGGGGCCTTTCGCTTTTCAGGGCCTTATATGGCTTAACTATCCGCTCATGCCTCGGCCCTCCTCGGCTGCGATCTTCTTGGAAGATGAGCTTGTAAGCGCTGTCTCTAACCACGCTTTGACGAGATGCCTTGCGGCAAACCAGCCTCGTCTGCCTGGAATCTGAAACATAGGGATCGGAAGGCGGCCGGCTTGTCGAGCCTTATTCAACGCCTCACTTGATTGGAAACCCATGATGCGAGCGGTATCGGCCGCGCTGAGGATGGGCGTGCGGGGGAGAAATAACTCGACTTCGGAAGCTAGCTCGTTAGGAACAGCCATACGGCGAGTCCTTCACGGATTTGGACAGCCGGTCATGCCAAATCCGGGTCTGTCGTCACTGGGGCACGAAACTCCGATTGTTCAGTGATAGACTGGCACGCAGGAACTATTTCGTCAATAAGTTATTGAATTTGATATATTTATATCACTCCAATAGATTCGCTTTACACCGCTATGCAACGTATGCCGGGCGACGTCCAGCTAGTTATATGCACCGGGTCTCGCGAGGAGGGACGGCCGAGATTCGCTGCGGCGATGGATGGTCAACGACAGGTGAGCGTCGTTCGAGTACCGAAGGACGCACGCCGAGGGGTTGAGCAAGAGCGCGCTGTACGCGTGATCGCAGTGGGCCATGGCCGCGAAATGCTTGCAGCGATCGGTATGAAGCTAAGTGTGAGAGAGGAGGAGTTGGTCGAGCGTTTTATTGATGCGACGGCCGACTATGTCGAGTTGGTGGGAGTGCCTTGTGTCTGAGCGGATTAGCGAGAGTGAACGCGCCCGGAGGCAGGAGATCTTGGACTTCGCCTATGCGAACGTCGGCTTGGAGAGATTGATGCCAAGCGAGAAGGTAATTGCTGCGGCACAACGCTGGGCTCGAGGCGAGATTTCGTTTGAGGAGCTACAGATTGAAGCCGATAGCTCTTTATCCAATCGAGACAGCAGTGAAATTTGAGATTGGAGCCGTCTACAACCCGCAGCGGTATATCCAAGCATCCGTTTTCACTTTATTCGCGCTCGCTCGTTTACAGCGCGTTGTCTTGACGGAATGAAATCCCAATCGAATCTGGACACTCCTCGCCCCGTGTCTAGACGCCTAGCAACGCGACGACCAATCACGCCCTCGTTGATGTCGCTCAAGCATTGCTAGTCAAGGCGGACAACCCGGTCAGCCTTTCGCTAGCTACAAGTGCACGGGTTTGCTTGGAGATCCGTAAGTGTGGCATTGGAATGGCAGCAGAGAAACCACTTCGGCGGGCAAACTCTCACTGCGCCGCGGCGCGGTACGAAGAGTTGGGCGGCGCCCATATCGATGATCTGGCGTCGCCCTAACGCATACATGCCTCAAGGCTCAATCAATGATTTTGATCAGCCGCAATCACTCGCTCGACATCTTGCTTTAGAAGATAGATTGAAACGACCAACAAAACGAGGTCTTTCAGCAGGAACGCAGAAACGATTGTCATCGCGGGGAATCCGCCCGCGGCAGCTTCCCATGCACCAGGAGCGAACGGCAGGATGGTGAAGGTGGCAATAAAAGTGAAAGTGGCCCCAAGAGCACCCAGTACGCCCAGTTTCTTATTCCAGAATCCGAGAAGCAGCAGCAAACCAAAGGTCCATTCCGAAGTTCCCAACAGATAGCTAGTGCCACGTACACCCAACACCGGAATCGTCCAGAAAATAAGTGGTCCATGGGTGATAAGCGGAATCAGTCCTATGATTTCAGCTTCGAACCATTTGTCGTACCCGAACCACGCGAAGATGATGACCATTGATGCGCGAAGTAGGTGGTAGTCGACATCTTTCTTCAAGAGACCGGTTTTAGCGAAAAGCTGGACGAGCGCGTTCATCATTTTTTTCCTTCGATAGTGAGTCGGGAAGTCGGTTGCCGTACAAATCGGTCTACGACGGCCATGTGGTGTGTGCATTTGCCGTGTCGTTCGATGTGGTTACTTTACGACCGACGATCGAGATGATTAATATCGAAAAATTCAAATAACATGCTTGAAAGTTTCAAGCGGAGGTCATTGTGTCCCCACCAGGTGATTGGTTGAGCCGATTTCTGGAAATCACCCCTGTGCGCGGGAAGCTTGAAGTGCACTGCCAATACGGTGCGCCCTGGCGTATCGATCAGGGGGAGGCGGCAGCTGGCGAAATGCCCTACCACATCGTGCTTGATGGCTCGGGTTTGCTCGAGGATCCGGCAGGTGGCCCGCCGATTCCTTTGGCAGCGGGAGATATCTTGCTTATCGCCAACGGGGATGCGCACGTATTGCACGACGGTAGCGGCAAACGGGCCAAGCCTGCTATGCGACGAACGGCTGCGAACCTGGTTTTCAGCGAGAACAAAGGACGCGGCGCGCAGCTCGATATGCTATGCGGTCGATTCGTCCTCTCTCCGTCACACGCGCAGTTGCTGCGCGGTTATTTACCGCCATTCCTCGTGGTGCATGCTGCTGGCGACGTATCGGATGACGCGCGCGAAACTGGAGCCCAACTATGGGGGTTGATGGCACTGATGCGGGCAGAGAGTGGCATCGATTGCCTTGGCGGTCGCGCCATGCTCAATGCATTGTCCACGGCATTGTTCGCGCTGGTATTGCGCTTTGCCAGTAAGGCGAGCGAAGCGCCGGCAGGGTTGCTGGCGTTGGCCGGCTATCCGCGACTTGCTCCTGCGTTGGAGAGCCTCTTTCAGGATCCTGGCGCCGCATGGACACTTCCAGTCCTCGCGCGCAAATGCAACATGTCACGCTCTTCCTTCGTGCGTCTATTTCAGGAAAAGCTAGGCCGATCAGCAAGCGAGCTTTTGACAGACATCCGCATGACCCTGGCCGCAAATCAATTGCGCGAGTCGTCACTTTCGACCGGTGCTATTGCAGAAAGCGCGGGATATCAGTCAGAGGCAGCTTTCCAGCGGGCGTTCAAGCTCCACCTGGGAGTAACGCCGGCTCATTGGCGACGGGCTGCGCAGGTTCAAGACAGCGTGCCCTGAACCCGCTAGCTAAGGGGAGTGTAGGTCCCCGATCAATTATCCCTTTGGGGATCTTTTGCTCATCGCGGAGCGCTGGTAATACAGCGCTCCGCGATGAAGTTACTTCACTGCCGGAAAATCGATCGACGTATCGTTGATGCGGTTGAAGACGTTGGTGAAAACGATCAATGCAATGGCCAAGCTGATATCGACCAGCTGCGCGTCGGTATAACCCGCGCTCTTGATGGCAGCAAATTCTTCCGCAGAAATGGTGCCGGAAGTCTTTACCAATGTCCGCACGAAATGGACCAGCGCATCACGCTTGGCATCGTCTGTTGACTGACCCGCACGGATCTTACCCAACGCGTCGGGTTTGAGACCTGCCATCTTGCCGAGCAACGAGTGAGCAGCCACGCAGTAGTCGCAACCGGCCACTTCGCTGACTGTCAGTTTGATGGTTTCCTGATCTTGTTTGGTCAAAGTACCGGCTGCCAGGACGCCGTCAGCTTGCAGGACTGCTTTGAGGGCAGCGGGATTCAGCGAGCCAATCGCCCCAAAAGCATTGGGCACACGACCCACTGCTTTTCGAATCTGGTCGAAAACTTCCGCCGTCGCGCCAGTGGCTGTTTCAAGGTCAGGGGTAAGGATGCGAGACATGAGTGACTCCAAGAGGATTAAGGTGGAGCCACTTTAGAAGGTGGAAACGATCTCTTTAATGCCGCTTTGTGCGAAATACATGCTCAAAAGTTTCATCTAGCGAAGTCCATGACGGATCGATCGAAGACGTGGTGGCTGCGTCTCTAGAGTGGAGCGGCTCGCAATCCAGTCCGGCGATGTTTCGCAGACGTCGCCGCCCGTTCAACGACCTATCTCCCAAGACCCCATGAATGTCCCTGTTTCCGGGGATACATGACTCACTGGCTATGGCGCCCCCCTTGCGAGTCTTAATGAGAGTGCCTTGATATCGGTGCCACGCATGCTGCCCTACGATTGCCGCGCCGTGCCACCGGAGTAGCCCGTGCTGCCGCCCTAAATCGATGGGCGGCGAGGACTACAGCTCAGTTAGGCGGTGGAGGGCAACGGCTGCAACACGCCACCCCGAAAGAAGCGAACGCCGACTGCTAGCAAAGCTGCGTCTATGTATTCGTGACCGCCAGACTAAGGCAGTTGGCCACCCGATCACTTCCTGTCGTATCCACTCGCCAATCACCTAGGTTTGCATTGCCACCCATCCCTGGTGCTAAGCGACCGCGCGCTACGTCGATGTTGGTACGAGGTGTGGCAGGTCAAGCAGGCATCCCAAGTCCCAGCCGTCTTCGGCCGAATCGTTTCGCTTCCCGATCCAGGTAATCAATTTATTAGGGAGGAGGCGATGCCGGTGGGTTGATTGGCAAAGGGGCGCATCCGCTTGCGCGCAGCATAAAGCGAGAGTAACCTCTCTAAAAGTATTTATGAAGTTACTCAAAGTGACGGCACCTTACTGCAATTGTTTGCAGGAGGTATGGTGCAAGCGAGTCGACGAACGCATGAAAACCTCAATCGGCAACGAAGAGAGACTAGAAATGGCTCAGCTATCCGCTACTGTGGTGTTGGTTCATGGGGCATGGGCTGATGAATCGAGCTGGAAGAAGGTGAGAGATTGGCTCGACAAAATCTCTGTCAAGACGGTTACTGTCGGGTTGCTCATGGCGTCCCTAAAAGAAGACGTGACAACGCTCGACATGGTGCTGGCGGCGATTGATGGACCCGTGATCTTGGTGGGTCACGCTTACGCCGGTGCCGTCATCGCCGAGACGCAGAGCGCGCAGGTGAAGGCGCTCGTTTATATCGCGGGTCTTGCGCCAGATGAAGGTGAAACCGTGGTGGACGTCTTCAATCGCTTTGGACACGACGACCAAGCGCCGGTACTGGAGCCTGCAAGCGATGGACGCATCTGGTTATCGCCGGAGGCATTTGTGACGGCATTTGCGCAATACGCCACGGCAGAAGAACAAAAGGCACTTGCTACAGCTCAGCGACCAATTTCGCCAGCGTGCATTGTGACGCCTGTTGGTACACCTCTGTGGAAACGCGTCCCGACGTGGTACCTGGTGGCACAGCATGACCACATGATTCCTGAAAAAACACAGCGCTTTATGGCTGATCGGATAGGGGCACATACGCGTGCCTATCCTGTTGATCACTTGCCAAGTGTGACGGCACCTTCACTGGTGGCCGACATAATTGTTGATGCGCTCAACGTTAGCGCAGCTTGATGGGTACGCCCTCCAAATTATCGTAAGGGAAATTGCCATGTCTACTATTCACTTCCGTAGCGCTCAGGTCGACGGTGTTGAGGTTTTCTATCGTGAGGCCGGCACGCCGGGTAAACCGAAGTTGCTTTTGCTCCATGGTTTTCCAAGCTCAAGTCATATGTTCCGAGATCTGATCCCCTTGCTCAGTAACGACTTTCATATCGTCGCACCTGACCTGCCGGGTTTTGGACGAACAGATATGCCTTCGCGCGATACATTCAAATACACCTTCGATCACCTGGCAGACATCATCGATGGCCTGACAGAGGTGATTGGTTTTGATCGCTACATCGTTTATGTATTCGATTACGGTGCACCGACGGGATTTCGATTGGCCATCCGACATCCGGAGCGGATCCAGGGGATCGTTACTCAAAACGGAAATGCGTACGTTGAAGGTCTCAGTGATGGCTGGAATCCGATTCGCACGTATTGGGAGAACGCAACGGTGGCCAACCGCAACGCGTTGCGTGCTTTGTTAACACCGGAAACGACGCGGTGGCAGTACGTGCACGGCACTACTGACGAGTCATTGGTGTCGCCGGACGGCATTGCTCTGGATAACTACTATCTTGCGCGCAAAGGCGCTGACGAGGTGCAGTTGGATTTGTTCCTCGATTACCAAAGCAATGTCGCTCTCTACCCTGCGTTCCAAGCATATTTTCGCGAACACAAGCCGCGTTTGCTGGCGATTTGGGGTAAGAACGATCCATTCTTTCTTCCACCAGGTGCTGAGGCATTTAAGCGTGACATCCCCAATGCGCAAGTGACCTTTCTTGATACCGGGCACTTTGCGCTAGAGACTCATGCGTCTGAGATAGCAGATGCGATGCGCTCGTTCTTCAAATAACCAGCAGCAACAACCTAGGAAGTAGGGGTGCGCTATGTCTGAAACGACCGCTATTGTAACGGGCGCCAGCCAGGGTATTGGCCAAGCAACTGCGATACGCCTCGCGAAAGATTTTGGTGCGCTTGTACTCGTCGCACGAAGTCGGGAGAACTTGCAGCACACGGCGGAGGCGGTTGAAGCTTTGGGTGCAAAGGCACTACTCGTCGATTGCGATCTTAGCCAGCCAGCTGCTGCAAAGCTCGTCGTCGAGGCGACTCTGTCCGCCTTTGGTCGCATTGATGCACTGCTTAACATTGCTGGTGCCGTTCCTCAGGTGGATCTCTTCGAGATGACCGACGAGCAATGGGATGCAGGTATGGCGCTGAAGTTGCACGGTGCCCGTCGCTTGACCTTGGAAGCGTGGAGTGCGCTGCGAAACGCCAAAGGCGCGGTCGTATTCACTTCGGGTAATTCCGCGGCCATCCCCAAAGCGCCCTATGCAGCGGTAGGTACGATCAATGCGGCCATCGTAGCGTTGGCCAAGGCTTTCGCAGATCGCGGTATCGCAGATGGCGTCCAGGTAAACAGTGTATTGCCAGGCCCTGTTATGACGGGACGCAGGCGTTCTTACCTAGAGCATTGGGCGCCGTCGCACAACATGAACGTTGCGGAAGCGATGGAGCACTTTCCCCGTGAAGCGGGTATTGCGCGTTATGGCCAGCCCGAGGAAATCGCAGAGCTGATGGCTTTTATGGTGTCGCCAGCAGCCCGTTGGATGACTGGTGCAATGCTTCGCATGGATGGGGGCGAAGTCAAATCGTTGTGACAGTGCGACGTTGCGGCCGTGGTCTTGTGGGCCATTGGCATGGGTGTGGCAAGGAGCGCGCAGTGATGAAACGATTTCGGCTAATACAGTGGACGATGTAAGGACTCGGCTGGACTAAAAAGTTCGCTGAGGGTGATGTCATCCAGTGATGGGATGAATGCAGTCAACTACCGACGGTAAGGCATCTGCCAAGTACCTAAAGGTCGAGTTCGACGTCACCCCGGGGTCGCGAGCAACAAATCAGAACGTCGCCTCCACCTGGGGCATCAAGGGGGACTGGTTCGTAGTCGACTTGACCATCAATGAGGGGTGTAACGCAGTAGTGGCAAACACCCGTGCGGCAACTCCAACGCACGGGTACGTCGCAGGCTTCCGCTAGCGCTAGCAAAGATGGAAATCGGGCATCCCAGTGAACGGATAAACGACTGCGCGCAAATGTAACGCTCGGCCCGACCGTTGCGGCCTCGATAGGCGGGTGCGGGGAGCGCACAGTACGTTGTGTGACGCCAGGTTCAACGGGCGCATCGGCAACAAAATTTTCCATGTAGATGTCGCCCCACTCCACACCACTCTTCAGAAGCTCGGCTTTGAGTCCTTCCATGAAAGCGCTCGGTCCACACAGATAAAAGGTGCTCTCTAGTGGTACACCAAGGGCGAATAGCCCCGCCGCGGTGATACGCCCCTCCACGTCATAGCGGCGCTGCAGGCGATCATCATCGGTAGGCCGACTCAAGAACGTCAAAGCGCGAACTTTTGATCTGTCCTTCAAAAGGCGTGATATCTCGTCCGCAAAGGCGTAATGGGTTCCATCGTGAGCACCGTGGACCCACCACAAGCGCGAATCTGCTTCGTCAAGTTCCGATACAACGGTTTGCGCAAGCATTCCCAGCAACGGCGTGATTCCGATGCCAGCACTAATTAGGACTATGGGTTTCACGGTTGGATGGAGGAAAAAATTGCCCCGCGGCGCACTGACCTCAAGGGTATCGCCTACTTTGAGGCTATCGTGCAAGTAAGCACTCACACCACCCTCGATTCGCTTTACACCGATGCGGTAAATGCCCGCATTGTCATCGCATAGTGAATAGCTACGGATCTGACGTGAATCCGTTGCTGAGCGTGCCACGCGTATGGCTACATATTGTCCGCCGCGATGAGGTGGCAACGGCTCGTCATTTGGGTCCGCGAGACTAAATGCACACACGTCATCGGACATCTTCACTCGGGCTACCACCCTCAATCGGCGGAAACCAGGCCAAGCAATTTCGGGTTGGGAGGGTGCCGCGGAAGCGGTAAGCAAATCTTCGAAAGATTTTCGCCACCCCACGCTGAGCGCTGGCAAATTAGCCGCGCGGCGAAGATCTTCCTTGCTGCGGTTCCCCTTGTATAGCAACGAATCTATGTCGGCGACACTCATCGCATCACTCGCGCGACTGATGCGCTCAATCCGATCCCCAGCACCAACTTCCCCAGTCTCCAGCACGCGCATATAAAACCCTGGCCGGCGGTGCGCAACCATCAGTGATGGTAATTCGGGATGCTTCATACGGAAGCCCACCTTGTAACACGTGACGCGTGGCTGAGTGACCTCAAATAGAGCTGAGCCGATTCGGTATCGATCACCTATACACACATCCTCATCGGAAAGCTCCGTTACGGTGAAATTCTCTCCAAATTGCCCAGGCTCTAGTCCCTCGCGCTCCAATACTTTCGCCCAATAGCGAAGGGATTCCTCCTGATACACGAGGATCGCGCGATGTTCGCCACCATGACCAACAAGGTCGCCTTGTTCATCACCTGCCAGGTTGAGTTTTGTCATGGTTACGCGACCGGCAACCGGCGCTTTCCAAATAGCTGTCCGAACCACCTTGTCTTGCCAGGTGATGTCCTTGGCCCTGCCCACGTTGATCGACAGTAAGACAGCCATCGTTATCGATCCTTCCTCATCTTCCCCAATCGCTTGAGAAAGTGTTCTTACTTCGTAGCGGCGCGTGCTAAATACACCGAAAAGCGCCCCCGGGAATCTGTCCATTCTCGAATCGGCACCCAGCGGCTAGCGCGCAGCAATACAGAAGCGCCATGCGAATCGTATTTGTGACTATTCTCTGTATGGATGGTTTGCCCGGCCTGTAATTCAAATTCCTGAGAGTCAACCGTAAAGCGAACGTCTCGCACCGCCTCCAAATGCATTTCGATGCGGGACTGCTTAGCGTTCCAGCGCGCGCGATGGCAAAACGCACTCACCGGAATCGACCCATCCAGTTCACGATTGATGCGTTCTAGTAAGTTGAGGTTGAACTTGGCAGTGACACCTTGTGCATCATCATAGGCCGCTACTAAGGTGCGCTCGTCCTTGATTCGATCAATACCGATCAGCAGCATGGAATCCGGTCCAAGCGTGTCCGCCATGAGTCGCAACAAGTCCACCGCTTCGGCGGCTAACAAATTGCCTACTGTCGACCCAGGGAAAAACGCTAGATACGGTGCGTGCACTGCCGATGGCAAGGCAACGCGCGACATAAAGTCCCCTGCAATGGGATGCATGGGCAATGACGGGAATCTTTGACCTAACACGCTAACCGACGCGGCAAGAAACTCGCTTGAGATATCGATCGGCACATAAGCGCTTGGGTTGATCGCCGACAACAACAACGGCGTCTTCATCGATGAGCCAGAACCATATTCCACGACAGTCCGACAGGGATCGATGAGCGAAGCCAAATCCTTCGCGTTGTCTGTCAAGATTTCACATTCAGCCCTAGTGGGGTAATACTCGGGCAAACGTGTTATGTCCTCGAATAGTTCCGATCCGCGGCGGTCATAAAACCACCTTGGGGATATGGTCGGTTGGCGCAACGCCAAACCACTAAGCACACCCTCACGGAATGCGGGATCTACTTCGTTAGAACACACATCGAGCATACGCTCCATCATCGACTCCTCGCCAAACGCACACCTGCAAACTGCCAACGCTGGTGTGGATAAAAGAAATTTCGATAGCTCGCTCGCACATGGCCGCGCGGCGTCGCACAACTACCGCCCTTAAGTACAAATTGTCCGGACATGAACTTGCCGTTGTATTCCCCAATGGCACCGGCCTCAGCCCTAAAGCCTGGATGACCAAGAAACGCAGAGGCCGTCCACTCCCACACGTCACCAAAGAGCTGTCTGAGCCCATGTCCGCCGAGATCGGCCTTCGGCGCTACAGCTCCAGGGCCGTCGAGAAACGTGCCCGATGATGAATCACAGCTTTCTGCCGCACTTTCCCATTCGGGCTCCGTGGGGAGCCTTGCCCCCGCCCATCGCGCGTACGCATCGGCTTCGTAATAGCTCACGTGGCAAACCGGTGCGTCCATCCGAATGTCCGACCAGCCACCCAAACCGAAGGATTGACCCCACTCACCGTCAGCTGATTTTCGCCAGTACTGAGGTGCAGCGATCTGTTGCGCGTTCACCCAAGCCCATCCATCTGAGAGCCAGAGCGCCGGGTTTCGGTAACCGCTGTCGTCAATGAAATCGCGCCATTCGCGATTAGTGACGAGACGGTCCGCGAGGGCATACGGGTCCAACCATGCCCTATGCCGGGGGCGCTCACAATCAAAGACAAATCCATCGCCATCGGCCCCGATGCTTACAAGCCCAGCCTCACGTTCTATCCAACTCATCGTGCCGCGCTGTTGCGATTGACTTGAATGCATTGGAGGCCAAGGCGTTGCTTGGAGTGGACTGCTGTGCATCAAATGCTGGAGATCCATCACGATGAGCTCTTGATGTTGCTCTTCGTGATGGCATCCAAGCTCAATTAGCTCTTTCGCGCGAGGAGAGAGATCGCTCCATGCAGCAGCCAACCGGAAATTTACATGTGCGCGGTAGTCATAAATTTCTTCGATCGACGGCCGAATAAGAAGGCCGCGACTGGCTCGAGCGACGCGCGCTCCTTCAGCTTCGTAATAACTATTGAAGAGATACGGATATTGCGAGTTGAACTGGCGATACCCCGGTAGATGATCCCTTAGCACAAACGTTTCAAAGAACCAGGTCGTATGCGCGAGATGCCACTTCGCTGGCGAAGCATCAGGCATAGATTGCGCTGAAGCTTCCGCATCGGAAAGAGGATCACATAGTGCTTCCGTTAACGATCGCAACCGAAGAAACCTTTGCAGCAAAGGCTCTCCTATCGCAGCCGGAATACCCGCAGAGAACAACGCCGTCATGTCCAAACACCCTTCAAAGAGATCTCAAACAAACCATCACTAGCGCAGAACGTTCCGCTTCACAGTGATCCGCAAATGATCAAAACCTTGATGAGTTTTCAATTTTGTTTTCACTCGCGAATTCTGGCTATAACCACTACGAGGTACTACAAGGTTACTTCGCGAAATGGCGGTCAAGGCCTCACTCACCATCCAGCAATTTCATCATTGGGTCGTTCGGACCCCTCATCAGCCAAACCTTGCGTTCGCCTGTGCTTCGTCCGATGGGCAATAACCTGCGCCATTTCAGCGATAAGCCTCTACTCGCTCCAAATCATTCGCAACAACCCCATCGTGAAAGGGCGGTGAAACTGTCCCAGATGAGTTACGTCGCGTAGAAATAGGCAAACTGAAACCAGCAACTGCGCCGCCATGCCGACACAAGGCCGGCTGACAACATAACCACTATAAACTCTATTGACAGGTTACTGCAATAGGGCACAATCGTGCTCATGCAAAGGAGCGTAAAGTCATGGCAGAGGAACTCGGTTTGCTTGCCGGGAACTGGCGTCGTGGAATGCGTGATGCCGCCGATCGAAGGCTGGATGCACGTACGCCCTTGGGCTTGTTATCGCCTTGCATGGTTCGTGGCGTGCATGCAAAGGAAAGTCCGTTACAGCCCCAAGATCTGCAAGGGGGCGCGAGTATTAGCGAGGTCGCCCGAATGGCGATTGAGCATGCAAAGCATCATGGCTTCCAGCTCTGGCCTAGCTGGTAGGCCCATGCCTGATCGAAGGCACCCTAAGAGGCAACGTTAATGACGACACGCGATCAAGAACCCGCTTCAACCGTATCCCTCGCCATCGAGGTTGTTTTGGTGCCCGTCACTGATGTTGACGTTGCGCTTGCGTATTACACGGAACGCGTTGGTTTCCATCTGGATGTGGACTATCAGCCGATGCCCGATTTCCGTGTCGTGCAACTTACTCCACCTGGATCTGCGTGCTCCATACAGCTGGTGAAGGCGGACTCTTCTGGTCGGCGCTGCCAGCTATTTCTTGTTACCACTGATCTGGCTGAGACCCGAGGAAAGTTAATTGCTCGCGGCGTGGTGGTGGGCGACGTTCGGCACAAACAACCATTTGATGCATGGGCGGGGGGATGGAGCCCGGGCTTGGATATTCAGCGTCGCGACTACGCTAGCTTCGCTGATTTTGAGGATCCCGACGGCAACATTTGGACGCTGCAGGAGCGCGGCTTTCGGAAAGCTTGAATTCATCAATAGCTGAGAGGTACGCAACTATGGGACTGTCCTGGCAGCAAGGGCCACTGAGCGGCGCGTCCGTGGGCCACTTTATTACACCAACGCCACTACCAGAGCGGCTGTTGTTTGCCGAGCGCCTTCGTCGTCGTATGCGAGTTAAGTTCGCTGATGAATGGATTGTGGATAGCGAAGACGTGATTTTGTTGCATGAGCCAGCTCGCTATCCGGTTGCGTACTTCCCAATTAGTGCGGTGCTGCCTGGGGTTCTGGTTCGCGAGAATCGAACGACAAAGCATCGCGATCTCGGTAGCACTGATTGGTATGCAGTTACAGTTGGCGCACGTCGAGCCGACCATGCAGCCTGGCAGCACGCGGACTTACCGGATTACGCGAACGTGCTTCGCGAGCGTGTCGCATTTGCTTGGCGCGCCATGGATGCTTTCTACGAGGAAGACGAGCGCATCGTTGGTCATGCGGCTGACGCTTATCATCGCATCGACATTCGTCGAACCTCGCGCCATCTGGTTGTGAAAGATGGGGAGAAAACTATCGCCGACACTAAGCGCCCGATGGTGCTCTATGAGTCCGGTTTTGCGCCACGATGGTATGTGCCGCGCGAGGACATCGCTGAAGACGCACTCGTACCGACTGAGGGGCAAACCTTTTGCCCATACAAGGGACTCGCCAGCTATTATGACGTCGGTCATCAGCGCAAAGCTGCGTGGTACTACCCGGAAGCGTGGCCCGAAGTTGCGGCTATATCAAATCTGATCTCGTTTGAGGCTGATCAGCTTGATATCTACCTCGATGGCAAGAAACTTCAGCTCGAGCCAGGTCAGACTGTAGTGGCGCACGGAATCGATCGTGGTCTCGAGCCCGACGAAATCCTCACTCGCCGCTAATAACGTAACCTCTTGTTTATTGCCGCCCTTAATTGGGGCGGCTCTTTGATTCGCGGGCGCCTTAGCGGTAATCGCATGCGTCATGCCGTTTCCGGCACTAGGTTGCGGTCGCGAGCAACGCGAACTGGCCATTTGGAAGTCTTGAAACGCCAGCTTCCGAACTCCCTAGGTCATTCCTCCGGCGCCCACTCACCGAGTGGCGTTACGGCTTATCGTCCTGCAAACCGTCGTGGGAACTCAGGGTTTTGGCAGATTCCGCTATCTCGGGGCGCAAGTAGAGGATTAAACAAAAGCAAACAATCACCAGGCCGGCAATCGGATAGATGAGCGCGATCACCGCGGCTGCCAAGAATGCCAGCAAGGTCAATACCGAACGCCTCAGCATTGCTCTACGTACAGGGCCAGGGATTGCATGCATATGCTGACGGTCGAGCACTTCCATGCACAACATCATGTAAGTGGCATTAACTAACAGGAAAACGAACGCGTAGATTGCCACTGGTACAGGTGCCAACCTCGTGTTGGCGATCCAAATCGTCGTGAATGGCACAAATGACACGCTAAACAGGTGCGCGAAATTGGCCCAAATCAGCTGCGACGTAGGAGTGGGCCTGTGTCGGAAGAGATGGTGGTGATTGACCCAAACAATCGCAAGGAAGAGATAGCTCACCCCATAACTTACAAAGGATGGCCACAATCCAAGCAGTGCGTGCCAATCCTCACCATCGGGTGGCCGAAGTCCGAGGACCAACAAAGTGATGATGATCGCGAATACCGCATCACCGAAAAACACTAAACGGTCAGCATTGTTATGCGATGCACTCATGGCCTTCCCCCCGTTTTGCGTCACGATACATCGTCAACACTCACATCGGTTGCACGTCGTGTAGCAGCGCGCCCGAGGCACGCCGCTTTACGTAGCATGACAGGTGCCAACTTACGGCACCTGTCATGATTCGACCTATCCCACTTCTCGGGGAGCGTTACCCTAGAGCAGGCAGCCACTTGGCAATTGCCTGACCGATCTCATCCGGCGAATCCTCCTGGATATAGTGCACACCCTTAACCGTGACTTCGGTCTGCGCCGGCAAGCTGCGGCAGAATTCGAGATCCGGCCCTGCTGACAGGATACCGCCCGGCTCAGCTCGAATAAACAATTTCGGGACATCAGTCGTTTTCAGCCACTTGTCGTATTCCTTCACGATCGCGACCACATCGGCGGGATCGTTCTCGATAGGAATCTGTCGCGGCCAGGTCAGTGTCGGCCGACGACCCTCACCAGGAGTAGCAAACGGACGGCGATATTGGTTCATCTCTTCTTCCGACAGAGTACGCAGGATCGCACCCGGAAGGATTTTCTCGATGAAGTAGTTTTCTTCCAAAACCATCTGCTCACCAGCTTCGGAACGAAGCCCCTCGAGCGCATGACGCATCTCGAACTTGTCCCAGTGATCCCAGCGCTGAGGCACGACAATTGCTTCCATATACGCGATGCCCTTCACAGCGTCGCGATGGCGGTTTGCCCAGTCGAAACCTAGGGCCGAACCCCAGTCGTGAATCACCAAAGTAACCTTCTCACGTACGTCCAGCGCCTCAAGTAGTGCATCGAGGTAGCGACGATGCTCCACAAATCGATAGGAGTCCGGACCGCTATTCGGCAGCTTTGCAGAGTCGCCCATTCCGATGAGGTCGGGAACAATGCAACGACCAAGCGACTGCAAGTGCGGCACAACATTGCGCCACAGGTAAGAAGACGTCGGATTGCCATGAAGGAAAACGATCGGGTCACCTTCACCCACTTCGACATATGCCATCTCGCTGCCGAGGATGTTCTTACGCTTTTTTTCGTACGGGAATGCTGAAGAGATCATGTTAACTACTCCGAGAGAGGAGAATTGAGCCAGAGCATTGATGCTGTAGCAGTCATTCGCCTCTTAATGAACTAAATACCGAGTGATTTTTGCCCATTGCTTCCAATGTGCAGAGCCAACAAATTTCGAATTAACAGTGCGTCATCTTATTCACCTACTAATCTTTCAGATTGCTGCGCGTCCTTTTGAACATCACGACCTTCTGATGCGACTCCTTTAATTCTCTGCGGTGCAATGCCAGACAAACGTCCTCACACCACCGCCGTGTATTCGGGTATTACGTCGAAGCTGCAGACGGGTTTCATTGCGCTCGCGACGCGACATTAAGTCGGGCTGCCAGCAAGTACATTGCGTCATCGACCTCCATTTCCGGCGGATCCGACACGCCATACGGTCAATGCCTGCGCGCTATGCAGCGCTTGGCTTCCTTCATCTCGATGGCGGCCCAGACCAACCGTCGAATGTTGTAATCGCGATTCACGTCTCAATCACACCGTCCAACGTTCCCTTGAATGGAGTAACCGCCTCGAATGCGCTAAGAAGGTTACTCTCGCGATTTACGCCTGTCAAGCACATGGGTTCGATTAGACGCGCCTATTTCGACGGTCCTGTCTGAAAGGTCTAGTTGCGATATCGCCGCCGCGCCCTATGCGTCGCTAGGGGGCGTTGAGTACTCTGTGAGAAGAGAGCATTGGGCTGGAGAAATATGCTTTACCGCTAACTGCGGTGCATCCATGCCGTGGCGGACTAAGGGCCACTTGCAGCGCTCGGGTGTGTGCTTGGCGTTGGAAGCCATCGGAGTCACGCTTTCGCACGAAGGTGCAAAGCAGACGTTCGACAATGCATGCAACGAAACAACGGGGGCACGCGTAGTGCTGTCGTGCGATGACGCCCCTTCGCATGCTTGGCGAGAATGGGCCCAACCTATCATCGTGGATTTAAAGTTGCGGACACCGCGGATGATCGGAGCACCAGCTCGGGTGACCGCCGCACAGGAACATTTCGGTCAGTGCAATTCCAGTGAGATCAATTCTCGCCTGTTTCGCTGACCCACATTGAGTGCGCCAGTACAGGCAAATTGAGAAATCGCACCCAATAGTCACTCAACGGTCCGCAGACTCGAACCTCACGACTTGTTCGTTGGTCCCAGTGCGCAGACCGCCCTGATCTTCTTGTTCATCGGGCCGTGTCCCGCTCATTGCTGCGCGCCTAACCTTCCTTCGATGACACGCGCTCTTTGCGAAGAGGTGTGGCTATTTTGAGATAGCTACCATCCAGATATGCGCCAGCACAGCGACGCACCAATCTTTTTGTTTTAGGTCGGATGTGACCGAAATCGCTGTGAAAATGGCTCTCCCCGAAAACAGAGCATCGACAGCTGTGTCGTGTGAGTCCTATACCAACAAACGTCGAGCATCGCGCTCAGGTTTTCCTAAGATCCAGAGTGGAGATCACACTCGAATCAATGACCTTTGACTCTCTCGCGATACATGGCCTGCTTCGCGCGATTGCCGCAGGTGGTCATGCTGCACCAGCGTCTGCCTCGCCTATCTAGAAAGAACATGGAGCATTTGCGCCCTTCACAAGACCTAATCGAAGCAAAGTCGTCGGAAACCACAAACCTTCCGATCGCTTCGGCGAGTGGGACCAAAAGTGCATCGGCCACAGCCCACCGTCGTTGCGATACCAACTCAAGTTTGGAGAACTCCTCTTCTGTGCGCCGAGAAGGTTTCATAACAATCTGACTGAACAAGGCATCCCTTTCCAGGATTCGGTTAACCGGCGCCAATTCAGTAACGGCTGCGGCAGAAAGGGGATGCCCCCTGTGCTCCCCGACAAAAGCGCGAAACCACTCACGTAGCTCGCGCGCTCGAGTCGCAACAGCTCCTAGGTCATCGCTGGGCGGCAACGCGCGAAATGTATTCAGCACATTGTCTGGCACTAGTTTCGCTTGCTCTAACCATGACAGGAGCGCCTCTCCATCGAGCAGCCACTCGTAAGGATCATCTGCCCTGACCGTGAGGGTGTTGAGGAAGTCCAAGGCAACCGAATCACCTATGAACACCGCCGGGAGCCTGTTTGATGTACCCATTTGCTTTTCCCTTGGTGCCACTCACCGTGCGGCACTGAACGCTTCACATTGAGTTATGATAACCTCTCTAAAGTTCTTTTAGAAGTTACGTAACTCATGCGTCCGAGTCTCCGCACGCACAACGGAGGCGAGGGCCCCGGGTCTAGGTCTCTAGGCGTGTGAGAGCGTGAACCCTGGTAGGCCGAGTAAGTAAGCACGTTATGGGTATTCACATCAGCGTTATCGCCGATTGCCCCGCGAAGGGCGGAGGTGAGTTTTTATCCGCGCGGGCTCGGGCCTCGCACGCCAGTGGCGCGCCATGGCTCTTTTGTCTGTTGACGTTGCTTGCCGTTGCGACAGGACAGCTGTGGTGGCGTCGGCGACCGGAGACTTATTTCACGGCAGAGCAGGAATATCTGGCCCTAGATGCAACGAGGGAGCTCATGAGCGCTTGCTGGAATGTGGCTGCAGGCGATGAGCACATAGATCAGCGATCACAGATGGCAGAGCACGCGCTTGCCGCTGCTCTTAGGCTAGTTGTAGTACCAGGGATTGACGTTTGCTTGTGCGGACTGTCGAGTCGCTACCGATCCGTTCTGTGTCACGGACGCACTAACAGTCTCAGCGCTACCCGAGCTCCATCAGGCGCCAGCACTGCAACACCCCTGCCGGCATGCCGCGTTATGGGCATCTAGGTCATTCACCCAGTGGAACTCTAGCGACAAACATCTAGCGCTACGCAGGTTGACAACGCCAGCGCCTGTTGGTGGTGTTGCTCAGCTGCGTCGTGACGATTTCGGGCGATTCGCAGCGTCCTTGACGCGCTGCCTGTGCGCCGCTTGCTTTGCACGGTTGCCACAGATGGCCATACTGCACCAACGTCGTGCGTGGCCCTTCGTGTGATCAGCAAAGAGCAGCGTACAACTCGGGCCCTCGCAAGCCTTTACATGCGAGAAGTCTTCATCGCACACCAGACGGGCCATCTCTTCGGCGATGGGTAACAACAGGGCTTCTGGTGATGTCCAGCGCCGGGAATGAGATAGCAGCAGAGCTGACTCTGCGCCGCGTGGTTGCGGCAAGATTTCAAAATAGCCTTCATCGCGCTTCAAAAGTCGATTAAGCGGCTCAAGGGCATTTACGTCTGCAGCCTTTAAAGCCCGACCTTTGCGCTCCTGGACGAAGGTCCGAAACCATTCTCGCAGCGCGCGAGCCTGATCAGCCAAACGATCCAACTCGCCTGGAATTGTCCGCGACCGCATAGCATCGAGTACATCTTCATCTACAAGGTGTGCCTGCTGGAGCCAGCTTAGCAAGCCCTCTCCATCTGCGATCCAGTCAACTTCGGTGTCGACCGGCGTCGCCACAGAGTTAAGAAAATCGAGGCCGAGCGAATCGGCTAGGAACATGGCGGGAGGTAGCTGCGACATAACCTATATTTCTCCTGACTCCATAGAGTAACTGCTTTGGATGCCGTTTGCAAGTTATTAGAGTTCGCGGCGTCGAAAGTATCCTGCTAGCCGGATAATCTAAATCCAGCTGCTCTGGCGGTCTCCCGTAGCACTGCGATGCTATCTAGCACCAAGCCTTGCCTTCCTCGCGTAGGTTCAGACGTTCACCCCTGATAGTGAAGATCGCAATCAACCGGCCGATATAACTATGCAAGCCATATAAACACTTAGAACCGTCGAGAAGGGGAATCTCTATGACGAGCGGAAGATGGTGGGAGTTCTACTTCGTCAGATACGCAATGGGGACCGTGATTGGTGCCCTTGTCGTCATCACACTTATGCATATCGACCCTGCGCTAAATCGGGTGCTCGGACGGTTACTCGATGGACTTGATGGCGGAGGCCGTTTCGCTGTTCTCGGCGGGCTAGGTTTGGTCTACTGCTACATATCTAGTATCCCGATTCTTGTTTTGCACGCAGGCCGCTTACTTCTCCCGATCGGGCCGCGGATGGTGAAACGCAGCAAGCTGAGAAAGCTCTATGAAGAAGCACTACCGGCAGTCTTTACAGCTACCGTATACGCCTTCTCAGTGCTCTATGTTTTCGTGCAATTTGAGCTCTTGCGCTCGCCGGAGTTGGACAACCGAATCGCCAACTTAAGCTTCCTAGCGTTCATCGTTACAGTCATGGTTCTCGCTGGTCTAACCTTCTCCCTCACTTTCTTCAGGAGCAGGTGCTACCAGTTCTACAAGAACCTTGCCAAGGCAAGAGCTCGCCAAGGAGATGCGGGGGAGCTTATAACGTCGTACAGGCACCTCAGAGAGCACGGAAATTCAATATTCATTGTTGCCCTCGAAGCAGTCTTCGGTTTAACGATGCTTAGTGCTTACCGCGTGGCATCTGGCCTAAAGCATGAGCACTTGGGTTTGATCTACGCACCCCAGTTCTATCTGTATGGCGTTATTGCCATGGCTTGGATCTTGCCGGGTGTGGCTGTTTGGCTATTCGCGACGTTGATTGAAAATGAGTTCGTACGCGATCCCATGTGGCCATAGTTGACCTGCCAAAGGCCCTCCGTCCCTCCAGGAATCGTCTGCAGTAGGCTCATCACCAATCAAAAATGATTTCAGGCAAATTCACGGGAAGAAAGGCCAAAAATCTGCCCTGACTCACCTTCGCGACCAATATTTCGCCAATGAATCCTCCAAAGAAACCCAAGCCCCAGATCAACCGGACCTTTCACGATGTATCAGAGGAGGAGGCCGCTAACGTTGAGCGGGCATCCATATTGGCCAGGCTTGGTTGGTCGAGTTCCCTTGGATGGAACACTCTGCTTGAATCAAAACGCATCCTAATAATCTCAGAAGCCGGCGCGGGAAAGACGTATGAATGTCGAACCCAGAGGCAGGTTCTTTGGGATCAAGGGCAGCCCGCCTTCTATCTCGACCTGGCGGAGCTCTCCGTCAACAACCTACGCGACCTTCTATCGGCAGACGAGGAAGCTAGGCTCGATGCCTGGATCGCAGCACAATCAGACGTTGCAACATTCTTTCTCGATTCGATCGATGAGCTTAAGCTAACCCTTGGCTCATTCGAAACTGCGTTGAAGCGATTGGGAAAGGCCGTTGCCGGCCAACTAGGACGGGTTCGAATTGTTATCACGACGCGACCAATCGCCGTTGATCAACAACTCATACGTCAGCACTTTCCAGTTCCAGATCCTCGTGGGCTCTACGAGTCCTGTGATGCTTTGCGAGAACAGCTCCCATCTGAACTTGCCGCGTTAGTTGTGGACACCGTGTATCTACTCGACCTGATGTACTCACCGTTGAGCGATTACTACTCGTTACTCGCATCGAGGTATGCAACGATCACTCGTTGGCTTGAGCGATGGCGTTCCGATCTGTCAGGAGGTTGGCTAGCGCTTGAGCCACCCATTCAGTTCCAGGCGTGGCCCAATCGGCATCGCAGCCACGTCGTGTGGGGCTCGCTCGGCTTTCGCAGTGTCCAGAACCAACTAGCTGAGCGGCTCAATAGCACGTTGCGCGGTGCTGGCTAACTAGTGCCGATCCGACGTATTGATCGCGCGACAGTCTCTCCTTGCTCGCATCCCGTTCACGTCACAACGGAACGTCCTGTATCGAGCAACCTGAAGAAGTACTGATCCTATGAATGATCTCGAGCGGGTACTCATCGCGGTAGCAAGCCTAACTAAAGACAGTGGAATGGTCGCCAAGTGGCTACTCGATCCGCTAGACACATTTGATGGAAAGACGCCACTACAACTCGTTGAGGAAGGTCGTGCCGGCGACCTCCTCAGATATTTAGCATCGGTGGAGTCTGGATTCGTTGGCTAACAACGGTCGTATCCCGCCAGTGTCACCTAGGGCCGTGCGCTTTCGTGGGTCGACGCCTGTGCTTGCTCTCCGGAAGCCTGATGTGGCCGCGGGGCCGGGATCTCGGTGGGGTTTGTTCACGCTTCAAGGCGAGTAGCGGGCAAAGACGAAATCACGATTTTTCACAGGCAAGTGGCATGAAAAACAGGCGGCCACGTCCAGCTTGGAGGGCTTCCCTTGCTGGAACTGGGTGTACCCCCAGCCACCGGTGGTTGCGTATTCCCGTGAGTTCTTGACCATGAATTGAATGTGCGTCGGGGCGCCCGCAACGAATGACTGGGCATGACCGAAAGCCTTGTTGTTTTCTTCAGATGGCACGTACGCCCATGCCACGCGGGCAATGACTGCGCCGTCTGGGAACGGAAGTGTGCCGTCGCGATAGGCCTTAACCGCAATATCGTTGCCGAGAACCGCCCGTATGTCATTGAGGTTGCCCTCCTCGTGGGCAACCGTAATCAACGTCCAGTCGCGATATGCAGGAGGTAGCTTGCCATCGAGGACGGCGGTGTTGTCATACCCTTCCTCCGATGCGGACGAGAGAATGGACCCGCCTAGACTCAGAGTAGTCACGGCAAGGACTGCGAACACATGAATATGTTTCATGGCGCGTTCTCCGGTAGTGCAGATGATCGGATGTCGCGGTAGTTCGATGAAATGATTTCTTCAACGTCTCGATTGAGATTAAACTCAGAGGCTTGAGTTACTGCCGATTTGTGCCACTTTTAGCGTTTCTTGCTGGTAGCGTTACTGACAGCATTCGCTATTAGTAGGGGTTGTGAACTTGTTCTCAAGGTGGCCGCCCCGTCAGGCCAAGCTCCCGAACAAACCCGCGAACTAAACGTTCCGGCAGATGCGATTACCTACCCGTTTCGAGCAGAGCCAGGACGTGAAGTTCGATTGTATCCACTGGTAGGCATCTAGCAGTGCGCCGAGTTGGGGAAGAAGGACACTGGCGATAGCGAGCAGGATGGCATTTACGTAGGGAAGTGCTTTCATTTGAATTGGCTCAATCACTGGGTAGGCGCTCGCCTTCGACTTCAAGAAGCCGATCTAGGCGGATGGTCTCGCCCGACCCCATCGCAAGATATTCGGCTCCATCGCGCGCATAGACATCCAAAATCGTCGTGCTGCGATGGGCATCGGCACCCGTGGCATCGATGAAACTGATGTTCACAAGCTTGCGCGCTGTTGCTATGTCCTCCAGTCGATCGTGAAATTCGCAAGAGATGGGTGCGTAGCTGCAGGAATTAGTGTTCATGACACACGCTTTTGAAAGAGATGATCTGGTCGCCGACGTTGACGCTGTCAGCGCATTTGATCGCTATAGGACGGGGCAAGGGCGATAGGACTCGTCCTTAGCGGTGCGGCTTGGCGAAGCGTTCTTGTTGTAGCTGAGCTCGCCTTTCGTGCTGCAGATCGATGGCAATAGACGTGGTGTCGCCCTTAACGAGACCGCGAACTTACCCGTGCACGACAAACAGCACGACTCCAAGAATGGACGCGGCTATCATCAATGAAAATATGCGTCCAAAGCCTATTGAAGATTTAGAAGACATTTTGCGTCTCCAGAAAAGTTGGGAAGAGGTTCGCGAACGTTGTGCCGCCGCAAAGATGGTTCTGTGATGGCAAGCGACGCAAATCAGGCTGCACGTGTCGGATAGTCGATGTAACCCTTCGGTCCGGGGCTGTAGAGCGTTGCCGTGTCTAAGGCATTCAGCGCTGCATTCGTCCGCATACGCTCCACCAGGTCCGGGTTGGCGAGGAACGGGCGCGCGAAAGCGATGAGATCTGCGTGGCCAGCTCGCAGCGCCTCTTCGGCGCTCGCCCGATCAAAGCCACCCGCAAGAATGAACAAGCCCTGGAACGCAACACGCAGCTGCAACTTGAACGCGGCTGGCACTGGCGGCGCGCCCATGTAGTTGTCCATGGCCGAATGATCGAGCACATGAAGGTATAGCAGACCCAATTTCGACAGTTCCTGAGTCAGTGCCAAGTACTGAGCCTCCACCTGCGGGTACGCGCCCGTGCTGTTGAACACTCCGTAAGGCGATAGTCGAATGCCGACGCGATCGGCACCGATGGCGGCGACGGTAGCTCGGGCGACATCAAGAGCGAACCGATTTCGGCCGTCGATGCTGCCACCGTACTCGTCTTCGCGTTGATTCACATTGGCGTTTAGGAACTGCTCAATTAGGTACCCGTTGGCGGCATGCAGTTCAACGCCATCGAATCCCGCTTCGATCGCGAGTCGCGCTGAGTTCGCATATTCATCGATGGTGTGGGCGATATCGATAGCGTTCATGGCCCGCGGCGTGCTTCGCGGTTGCATACCTTGGGAGTCCGTGTACATCTCGCCTGGACAGGCAATAGCCGTTGGACCGAGCACTTCCGCACCTGTAGGCAGGTTCGCCACATGGGAGACGCGACCCGTATGCATGAGCTGGACGAAGATCTTGCCGCCATTGGCGTGGACGGCATCAGTGACGGCTTTCCAGCCACGCACTTGCGCACTATTGAAAAGACCGGGAATGCGCGCGTAGCCCACACCATTCGGCGACGGTGACGTGCCCTCGGCGATGATCAGACCCGCGGAGGCACGCTGACCGTAGTATTCAGCCATCAGGGCGCTAGGAATGTTGATGTCGCCTGCACGGCAGCGCGTCATGGGCGCCATGACGGTGCGATTGGCAAGCCGAATCGACTTGGCTGTGAGAGTTTCGAAAAGCATAGATTTTTCCCAGCAAGGGCAGAATGTTGGAAGAGACGTGGGTGGAAGGGGCAAACCCTTCAATCGCAGGCCAACCTCAGGATTGTTGCGGCAGATAGATTGGCCTGGCCGCTGACAATGCTTGCTTCACCTGTACGCTGCGTTCATCGGCGAGCACTTCTTCCAGGCCCGCTTCAAGTCCGTCGAGCGCACGCTTGACGATCTCTTCGGCGCTGGATTTCGGAGCATCGAACGCGCTCGCGAGATCGGTATCCACGAAGCCCATGTGCAATGCCGTCACTTGCGTCCTTTGTGCTTCCAATTCGAAGCGCAGGGCATTGGTGAGCGACCACGCAGCGGACTTGCTTGCCGCGTACGCGGCCATCGAACCGCTGTTGACCCATGAAACGACCGACAACACGTTGAGCAACGCACCACCGCCGTTGGCTTTGAGAATCGGCGCGAAGTCCTTGCTCATGCGGAGCATGGCGAAGAAGTTAGTCTCGAAGATGCGCCGTGTGACGTCTTCGCTGTCTGATGCAAGAAAGCCACCAAGCTGCGTGATGCCGGCGTTGTTGATCACCAGCGTCACATCTGAGGCGAGTTTCGCGGCTGCCGCCACGTCGGTCGGATTGGTGACATCAAGCCGCACGGGCTCGACGCCGGGAAGCGTAATGGTGGCTGGGTCGCGTGCAGCTGCGTAAACCTTGCGGGCGCCGCGTGCCAGTAATTCGCGAGTGAATGCCAGACCGAGCCCACGATTGGCTCCGGTGACAAGAACGGTAGCGTTCTTAATCTTCATAAAAAGTCTCCAATAGGAGTAAACAAAGGGTTGATGGAGCTCGGAGGCCGCTGATCCTTGCCGCTCCCTGGCGAGAGTCCGTTATACGGTTTGACCAGCAAGGAAGTGGCTGCGTAAGTGGAATGCGCGGTGGTTGATATCGGGCGGCACTTCATACCGGTGCCGTTGTAACCAGTGAGAAGTCGATCTTTCGTCGGATGATCCGAAAGAGAGGTGGCACAGGGTCCTTCCGAACTGGCCATGGGCCGGTTCGTCGCTAGTGGCGTGACGAACCGGTCTGGCCTTTCCTTACGCGGTGATCACTTCCGTCACTACTTCGATATTGCCTTTCGTTGCCTGGGAGTACGGGCAGAACTGATGGGCCGAATGGGCAAGATCGTTAGCAATGGCCTGGTCCAAACCAGGAGCGTTGAGAGTGAACTTGGCTTCTAGGAACCAGGCTGGGCCGGTCTCGCCAATGTCGATCTGGAGATCCACCGACGTATCTTCCGGAAGAGTCACTTTCTTCATTTGGGCCACGATACCCAGAACGGTGATCCAGCAGGCCGACCAGGCACCTGCGAACAACTGCTCCGCAGTGGGGTGAGTTTCGGCGGCGACGAACTCGTGTTTCTCTCCGCCCTTAGTAGCCGACAGCTTGATGTCCAAGACGCCGTGTTCGCCGCGCTGGAGTGCCGGGTCCAGATTGAACTTGGTGTAGGTTTGGCCGGTGTAGTGAATTTTATCAATCTTGTTCATGACTCATTTCTCTGTGGGGATGTTTGGGGGATTGGATAAATTGATGGGCCCCGTCGTGCTCACGGCGAGGTCTTCTTTCATGGGTTGACTGGATGGAAGCATTGGCAAGCACCCTCAGGAACTCGGCGCTGGACGCCAAGTTCGAGAGTGAACGCTCCATTGGTGAGAGGGTATGGAGCGGCCTTAAGCAAGGACGACCAGACCCATGTCGTCAGTTCTCTTCAGGAATTCGATGCCAAAGCTCCACACAAGCTCCGAGCATCAATTTCTATGACGCGACTCTTGATGTTCTTTATTGGGCAAAGCGGCCGTTCACCGGAATTGGTGGCGGGCTGATTCGCCGCTGATCGCTCGACGAACTGAGGAGGCCACGCTTCAAGCCGTGGTGACTACCATGTCAACTTCGATGTTGCCGTCCACCGCCTTGGAGTAGGGGCAAATCTGGTGAGCTGAATGGGCGAGCGCTTCCGCAACATTCTGGTCCACACCAGGAATACGAACATTGAACTTGGCGCCGAGGAACCACGCCGGGCCGGTCTCACCAATGTTCACCTGGATGTTCACAGCAGTGTCTTCCGGCAGCGTCACCTTCTTCAGCGAGGCTGCAATGCCCAGGGCAGCGATCCAGCAAGCCGACCAGGCCCCGGCGAACAACTGCTCGGCGGTCGGGTGCAGCTCCGCAGCGATGAATTCGTAGCTTTTCCCGCCCGGAGTCGAGAGCTTCATGTCGACGACGCCGTGCTCGCCCCGCTGGAGCGCTGGGTCACGATTGATCTTGGTGTGGGTCAGGCCGGTGAATTGAATCTTTTGAATCTTGGTCATAACAAATTCCTTACAGGGAGTTTTCGTGGGTGGGGTTGGGCAAATATAGAATCGAAAGCGATTAGCTCGTATGCGACATGTATGGGTGCTAGAAGGGAGTGATGCTCTATCTGGAAATCTCAAACGATTGCTTCGCCCCATTTCCAAACATCCATCGCGTGCGGTTCAATCGCATGCGATGTAGAAATATTCAACGAGAAGCTCGGCGAAGTCAATAGAAGTTTGAAAAAAAGTTCTTTCTTTACATTCGGTCTATGTGGCATGGAAGTTGCTTCCGTCGCGATGGGCGCTACCGATTTCATCGCATGCGATGTATGATCGAGTGAGGCGCCCTGAGGCGCAGAAGAGATACGGATATGAAATCGAATCCTAAGTTGGCTGACTTTCTTTGCTTTGCCGTGTATTCGGCAAACCTTGCGTTCGGCAAGGCCTACCGACCCATCCTCGAGCAGCTTGGTTTGACCTACACGCAATATGTGACCATCGTTGCCCTGTGGGAGGAGGATGGTCTTACCGTGAGCGGGCTTGGCGAGAAGCTGTTTCTTGAATCGAACACGCTGACGCCCATACTCAAGAAGCTTGAGGCAATGGGTTATGTCGAGCGCTTGCGTAGCGCGGAAGACGAGCGCGTTGTCCGCGTTCACCTGACCAAGAGTGGACGCCGCCTTCGCGAGAAGGCGTTGAGCATCGACCTAGATGATGCCGTTGGCCTAACGCCCAAGGAATTCGCCGCTCTTCAGAAGGATGTCGTGGGGCTGAGGACTAACCTCCTCAAATCGCTCGACCGCGAGGAATAGTGGTGCGCTGGGCCCTTTGACGTGGGAAATGGGCATGCATAGACGGCGCTAGGCCTCCGATGCATGCCCGGGTCTTAGTCCGAAATCAGGTGCGTGGCGTGGGTGATGGTCCCTCCGGCACGTAGATCGGCAGCGACGAACGCGGTTTCGACAAGCTCCTCTTCGGTTGCGCCTGCCTTAACCGCCTCTGCCTTGTGGATCTCGATGCAATAGGGGCATTGCGTGGTCAGCGCCACTGCTACCGCCATCAACTCCTTGTACTTCTTTGGGACCACGCCGTCGGCGCGTGCCGCCTCGTCAAAGGCGAGGTAGCTCTTCCATGTCTCGGGCGCCTTAGCACCAAGCGACTTCAGTTTCCTCATGTTCGCCATGTCGTACATGCTCATCATCGTCCTCCTTCGCCGTGTGGTTCCGGCAAGAACATCGTTTGGCATTCCAACACACGCTTACTAAGCGAGAAGCGCAATGCTTTCTGCATTGCAGAAAAATGCGCTGTAGGCGTTAGACCGCGCTGCTGCCGACGTGGGTAAGCCGTTCAATGAAACGCTTCGGCCGACCCACCCGCAGTCACGCGGTTCGGAGCGGTCTCAGACCGACGCGGAGTTCCTCGGTGAATAACGTTGGCTGCTCCCACGCCGCGAAATGTCCACCCTTATCAAGCTTGTTGTAGTGAATGAGCTTGGGGAATGCCTGCTGGGCCCAGCTATGCGGCGTGGCATAGAGCTCATCTGGGAAAGCGCTCACGGCTACTGGAATGGTGACGCCTTTAACGCCGAAGAACGACAGCTTGTTCTCCCAATAAAGACGGGCAGAAGAGATCGCCGTGCCGGTGAGCCAGGTGAGCGTAATGTTGTCCAGGACATCGTCGCGGCTTAGACCGCTCGGATGACCATCAAAAGCCCCTGCGATAAGTGTGAGGCTTCGGGCATCATGATCGAGCAGGTAGGCCGCCAAGCCCACTGGCGAGTCTGCGATGCCGTACAGCGTTTGCGGGCGCAAGCCCATCTGGTACGCGTAGCCGATGCCCTTGGCGTAAACAAAGGTCAACATGTCATAAGCATGTTTCTCGTCTGCTGAAAGATTGGCCGGCGCTGGCGCACCAGAGGAGACGCCCTTTTCAATCGCCGGCGAGAGCACGCCAGGCATATTGGAATGAATGCCGATAAGTTCCGGCGCGTTCAACAAGGCCATCTGCTCGGTTACGATGGCGCCCCAGTCACCACCCTGCGCCACGAATTTCGTATAACCAAGGCGCTTCATTAACACGAGCCATGCGCGCGCGATGCGTTCCGGACCCCAGCCCGTACCAGTGGGTTTGCCGGAGAATCCGTAACCGGGCATCGAAGGAATGACCACGTCGAAGGCATCAGCCGCAGATCCACCGTGCGCCGTGGGATCAGTCAACGGCTCGATGATCTTCATCTGCTCGATGATCGAGCCGGGCCACCCGTGGGTAATGATGATCGGGAGCGCATTTGGATGCTTCGACTTGACGTGGATGAAATGGATGTCAAGTCCATCGATCTCCGTCATGAAGTTGGGAAGCTTGTTTAGACGGGCCTCGACGTTGCGCCAGTCGTATTCCGTAGACCAGTACGCAGCAAGCTTCTGCATGGTGGCAAGAGGGACGCCCTGCGTGCGATCTGCGACGGTTTCCTTTTCCGGCCACCGCGTTGCTTTGATTCGGCGACGCAGATCGGCAAGGTCTGCATCGGGAAAAGTCATATGGAAAGGCCGGATGGCCGTGTTGTCTCCGGCTGCTTGCTGTGTACCTGTTGCGCTCATGGCTTCACTCCTTTCAGAAAATAGACTGGACATCCCGAGTGGTGTCACAGCGACGACAGCCGCAGCAGCGCTGCAGAAATGCCGACGACTAAGGTCGGTTGCCTCTGGAATCTTTTTCATCACGTTCTCCTCGACGCGAAATCACTTACTTCGCCGCATGTGAACGGGCACGTCCCACGTGAGGATTAGAGGAGAAGAGTGTGCGAGCGTCTATTGAGCAGAGGCTCAATGATCTATACGGTAGTAAAGATCAACGCAATCGTATTGAGCGGTCGGGATTGAGCTGTTCGCAATCAACCAAACACCCGTTCTTTTTCACGGGAGCGTTCGTTATCTTTGGAGAAACGGGCGCGGTCAGGTGCACTTAGTGTACTAGCGCATCATCGACGCCTGTTGGGTCGTGCTAAACCTTGGCTTAGTGAGTCGTTGGCAACGTAAAACGAAAGATGGCGCCTCGCGGGTATGCCGCATCCGCCCACAGCCGGCCACCATGTGCCTCAATGATCGACCGGCAAATGGAAAGTCCAATGCCTACGCCGTCGGCCTTGGTCGTGTAGAAGGATTCAAAAATTCGATCTCGAAGTTCGATGTCAACACCGGGGCCCGAATCGGTCAGGGCAACGAGAATGCTGTTCGATGCGTCCGACGTCGTGGTGACGCTCAACTGGCGTATGCCGACTTCGACGCCCGCCATGGCTTCGATGGCGTTGATGACCAGATTGAGAATGACCTGCTGCAATTGCACGCGGTCGCCATGCGCCGGAGGTAAATGCTTGGCAAGATCCATATGAACTTCGACATGGCTCTTTGAGAGTTCGCCTCGAACCAATGCGATGACCTCCTCAATGGCGTAGTTGAGGTCAACGCCTTCCTGGCGCGGTGGCAACTTCTTTACCTGGTCACGAATCCTTCCGACGATGCTCCCGGCTCGGTACGTATCGCTGACGACGCATTCGATCGCTTCCCGAACTTCGCCGAGGTCTTGCTGATCCGAGGCAAGGAAACGCAACGCGGCGTTTGCGTTGTTGCGCGCAGCACCAATGGGTTGGATCACCTCATGGGCGATCGAGGCCACTAATTGGCCCATGGTCGCCAGCCGGTTGGCGTGCGTAAGCTCTGCCTGCAGCTCGCGCAAGGCATCAGCCGCGAGCCTGCGCTCAGTCAAGTCAAGCACAAAGGCGACACCTTCAGATCCTTTCTCTTCAAAGGCGGCGACACCGATCAGGACGGGTACGCGTTCGCCTGTCTTACGGAAAAATTCTTTCTCGTAGGGTGGAATACATCCCGTCGCCTCCAGCACGGGAACGCGTTTTCGGCGGTCGTTGTCCAGCCATTCGGGCGGTGTCAGGTCGGTCCAGCGAAGGCCCTTGGATACCATGTCATCGTGGTCGTAGCCCAGCATCCGCAGAAAAGCTTCATTTGCCTCCAGGATTCGCCCCTGGATATCCCAAATGAAGATGCCGATGATGTTTGCATCGACCAGTCGGCGAATACGAGACTCGCGACTGGCGAGGTCTTGATAGAGCCTCGCGTTTTCGAAAGAAATGGCAGCTTCCGACGCTAGCAGCTTGAGGATTGCCAAACGCGATGCTGTGAAAGCATCGGAGGTAAGGTCGTTCTCCAAGTACATGATGCCAAGCAGCATGGCTTGTTTGACGATCGGCATGCAAAGTACAGATCGTGTTTGGTGCGAGTGAATGTAGTTGTCGCTTACGAATGGGCCACTTGTTGAAGCGTCATGCAGAACCACGATCTCCTTCGTTCGGGCTACGTAGTGCAACACCGACTGAGGAAGATCGTCAGCTCCAACGGTTGAATTCGGGATCGCCACCGTCACCAAGCCATCGCGGCTCGTTTCGACTTCGACGGCGAGTTGGTACCCATTTCCAACTGGAAGAATTAACGAGCCTCGCTGAGCGCCCGCATGTTCAATTGCTGTGCGCATCAATGTTTCCATAAGGCGCTCGAAGACCATTTCTCCAGACACTGCCTCGGATACCTTTATGACCGTTGCAAGATCCAGACGATCGACTGACGTAAGGATGGTGCTTGTCGCGTCAATGCCCGATCTGTCGTTTAGGAGTTGTGGATAGCGCGCCTCCAGTTGTCTGGCCTTACCATCGGCTCCCCAGCGAAGGTAGCCAAGGCGCGCATCACGGAAGTAGGCGAACGCGATCTTCTCGAAGCCACGGGCTTCATAGAATGTGCCGGCCCGTTCGTTGGCTATGGCTTCGTTGTGGACATAGCCATACTTGCGTGCTGACCTAATGGCCTGTTCATAAAGGTCCTGAGCATCGAGCAACCGCCCTTCGACGCGCGCCAACTCGGCGTTCACCAGTGCCGATCGGTTTTCAAAGGTGGCTGGGTTGAGATCAGACCAAATCTGGTTCTGCTCGGAGTGGGCAGTAAGAACGGCATGGTGTTCTTGCTTGTCGACGTCAGTTGCGCTTCCGTAAGCCGCGGCATGGGCAAGCGCGGCGTAGAAGTGAAAGTCCGCAGTCTCGAACATGCCCGCGGAAGTCCATAGCAGCCGATGTCCATTTCTTGCAGCTTCCACGGCGGCACTGATATCGCCGGCGATAACTCGACCTTGTAACTTGCGTGTCCAGTAGTAGAACTCAGCAAAGACCAGATTAGGGTTGCTTGCTAGGCGTCGCTCGGTACCCACCTCGGTATAGTCGTCATGATCCAAGTTGCCCAGCAAAGCCGCTTTGCCTCGCAGGCCCCGGATCAGGCCGAGTTGGGCACCGCACAACTCAATCACCAGGCCAAAGCGTTGCATCTTGGCAAATGCCAGGCCGTTCTCAGCTTCAGTTTGGACTTCGCCCAGTGGATCACCTACTGCCAGGCAGACGGTGATCAGTTGATCCCAACTGTAAGCGGCAAACGTGAGGTCTCCGATGCGGTGTGCTGCATCGACTGCGCGCTTTATCAAGTCCCGGCCGTTTGCGACATGCTCCTCCCATGGTGTGACCATGGCTCCAATGGACATGTATGTTCGTGCCTGATATCGCGTTAGCCCGCGCTTCTCGACCAGGTCGTAACCGACGTGGCCGAACCGGAATCCATCCCGGTAGTTGCCAAATCTTGGGCCAGCGAACATGGCGAGCCAGACGTATGCGAAACCGGCTGCGTCGGAGTTGCCGTGCTCCAGACTCAGGGTAACGAGTCGGCATACGACAAGTGAAGAGAAGTGCTCGTCGTAGAGAATGGACGGTGTGACGATCTCCGTGAAGACGTCTAATGTGTCGAGAACGTCCGGATCGGTTATCAAGGGTACGTCTAGAAGGTCTTCAATGCTCCTGTCGCCCAGTAACTTCCAAATGCGATCGTATTCCTGCTGGGCATCTTGCTGCGTGGGTCGCTTAGACCATGTGGTTCCTTCGTGACGAAGCCATTCGAGAAACACTTCGGCACTGCGGTCACATCGGTCGAGCGTGGTATAGAGCGTGAGCCGGAGGCGTGTAGTCACGCACAGGTCGTGGCGGTTTCGCGTGCGATCGGAGAGCCGTTCCAACCTGAGTTCCGCAGCAGCCATATTGGCAGTCAATAGCTCACAGTCCGCCATGAGATATTCGAGCTGAAAGATGGTGCTGTAGTTTTTCTCCCACGCGTCGTCCTGCAACAACGATCTACCTTCCCGTAAATACTTAAGAGCGGATGCGTACGCTGTCGATACTTTGGCCCGTCGTCCCGCTATGAGATTGAGATCAGCGACGTAAGCGCGATCTTCGCTCGAGGAAAGCAAGTGCGCGCCGCGATTGAGCTGATTGACGATCTCGAATATTGCCTCCTCGCGCTCATTGGGAGGTATATGCTCTGCTAACAACATGCCGATACGAAGGTGTGCTGCTGCGCGCTGATCCTCAGGAATGAGTGAGTAGGCACCCTCCTGAACACGGTCATGGAGGAAGCGGTACGCATTGTCGGATTTGAAGATAAGGCCCGCTCGTACCGCCTCCCACAAGTGTTGATGCATGTCGTCCAGTGGCGTTTGGTAGACCTTCTGCAACATGCCGAATTCAGCGCTATTGCCCATGCAGGCGAACTGTTGCAGCGCTCGTTGTGTGTCGGTCGGAAGGCGTATCAGCTTTCCCACCATCAACTCCACAACGTTATCCGTGTATCCCTTGGCACGAATACTTTCCAGGCTCCATGACCATCGGCCTCTCATGTAGTCGAAGGCGAGTAGGCCTTCGTCCGATAGCGCCGAAATGAACTGGATCGCGAAGAACGGGTTTCCGCTGGTCTTCTCGTGAAGCAGGCGGGCCAGCGGTTCTGCGTTCTGATGCGAGCAATGAAGCGAGTCTGAGAGAAGGCAACTCAGGTCGTACATGCTCAGTGGAGCGAGCACGATGTCTTGCAATCCAGCCCCAGCTTGTCGCATTGCATCAAGCTTGCGCATCAGCGGATGGGTCGAACCAACTTCGTTATCGCGATAGGCGCCGATGAGAAGTAAGTGCTTCAAGTCAGCTTGAACCAATATGTCCTCAAGAAGATCGAGCGTCGCGGCATCAAGCCATTGCAAGTCGTCGAGGAAGAGTGCAAGCGGATGTTCGGGCCTCGCAAATACGCTGATGAAGCGACGAAAGACAAACTGAAAGCGCCGCTGCGCATCTTGAGGTGGCAATTCCGGCACGGGAGGCGGATCACCAATGATGTGCCTTACTTCCGGTACGAGATCGGCGATGAGTTGGCCATTTGGACCGAGCGCTTCGTCAAGCGATTCGCGCCAGAAGCGGAGCTCCTCCTCATTCTTGCTCAAGAGAGGTCTGATCAGACTTTGGAAAGCTTGTGCCAGCGTGGCATAGGGGATGTCACGCTTGTATTGATCGAATTTCCCCGCGGCGAACAGTCCTCTTGGGGGAACCAGGGGCTTGTGAAGTTCGTTTACGACAGCGGATTTGCCGATACCCGAATAGCCAGAGACTAGTACCAGCTCAGGCCGGCCACCGGCGACGACGCGATCAAAAGCATTGAGGAGCGTTTCGAGCTCGTGGTCTCTGCCGTAAAGCCTCTCCGGAATCATGAGGTGATCGGGCATGTCCTCTGTGCCCAGCTCGAAATCGTCGATTCGACCGTCCTGATTCCACTGGGCCTCACACCGGCGAAGGTCACTCTCGACGCCAGCGGCCGTCTGATATCGCTCTTCCGCGGTCTTGGCGAGCAATTTCATGACGATGGCCGATAGGCCGCCGGGGATGCTCTTGAGTTGGTCGCTTGGCTTTCTGGGCTCTCGCGCGACGTGGCAGTGAACCCATTCCATCGGATCGGCTGCCATGAACGGGAGGCTGCCCGTCAGCATTTCGTAGAACGTAACGCCAAGGGAGTAGAGATCGCTCCGCGAATCGATAGAGCGATTCACTCTCCCCGTTTGCTCGGGTGCCATGTAGGCCAGCGTGCCTGCGATGAATTCAGGTGGTTCTGGCGATTGGCGCTCTCGCAGCAAGCGCGAGGCGATGCCAAAACCAGTTAGACGAACGTTGCCCGTCGAGGCATCAAAGATAACGTTCGCTGGCTTGATGTCCTTATGTACGATGCCACTGCCGTGGAGATGTCTGAGCGCGGCAGCAAGAGAAGTGGCCACATTCAAGAACCATCCAATCTCCGCCGGCTGCCCAAGCAGGAGATTAAGGGGCTCGCCCTTTTCGTAGTCGACCACGAGCATCGTACGTCCGCGGTCTCTAACGAGCTCCAAAGGACGAATGGCCCAGTTGGTATCGAGTTGTTCCTTGAGGCTGATTTCGTGGACAAGGCGAGCGAGGACATCGCCGGTGGAATGCTCGTCGCCGCCTCTCAACGGGATAAAGGCAAATCTCTCGGCCTCTTTGTCGTCTTCCCGGGTTCTACAGAAGGCACGTTCGCCGTCCTCCCATAACACCTCCAGGGATCCTTCTTCCCAACCAGCACCGAGCAAGGAAGAGGCTTTCATATGCCTGTCACCGCCTATGGTTGAAAGAGACCGATTTTCCTGGCGCCATCACGAATGTATGCGTCGAGACCTTCGCCTTCTCTACGTCGCCGCACTGCCGCGAGCGAACGCCGAACGCAGGCAGCCAACAAGGTGGCCTTCGTCCAGCGGCTTGTAGAGATAGCAATCGACACCCTCTGCAAGCATCTGCTCACGTGTGGCGTCGTCAGGATACGCAGTCACGAGAATGGTGGGGATAGGCTGCCCCTTGGCGATCAGATGCCTGTAGAGCTCGATACCCGTCATCGAAAGCATATGAATGTCAGCCACCAGACAGGCTGTGGCGGACCGCTTAGGCGAGCCAAGAAACTCGATAGCTGAGGGAAAGACCGCGACGGCGTAACCCAACGACCTCAGCAGCCTTCGCAAGGAATCGCGAAAAGACTGGTCGTCATCCACGATGGAAATCAGCGATCGCTCGGACAATGGAGGCTCCACCAGGCTTGTCAAAGCCGGAATGCCGCGCCCATTGGCACGGACGGGTAACACTTCCACGCTTAAGAATAGCGCTGCCCGCGCGCTTAGGCTCTAAACCATGGTTTAGGCTGATGTCGTGCTCCGGCACGCGTCGGTTGGACTAGACTTTTCAGCAGTGGGGACGGCGAAGTAGCTGCATCGGCGGTTGCAAGAGGAAGAGAGGTGCCTTCCGTGGATCTTGGGTCGCGAACAAAAGCGTTGTCGACAGACGACGAAAGCGGCCACGTCATGGTGGTCGATGACGATGAAGCATTTCGGTCGTCGCTGGGTCGACTACTCAGGTCAATGGGATTGCAGACTCATCTATTCGCATCAGTCGCCGAATTCATGGGATCGGTACTGCCAGAAGCACCTAGTTGCCTGGTGCTCGATGTGCGGTTGCCTGGCCAGAGTGGCCTGGATTTCCAGAAAGAAGTCGCAACGCAGGATATGCGTTTGCCGATCATCTTCATCACAGCCTACGGCGATATCCCGATGACGGTGCAAGCCATGAAACGGGGTGCGGTGGAGTTTCTGGCCAAACCATTTCGCGATCAGGACCTGCTAGACGCAGTGAACCTTGGCCTTGCGCGAGATCGACTAAGGCGAGAGCAAGACCACGCGCTTGTCGCTTTAAGAAAGCGACTGGATACCTTGACGCCGCGTGAGCGCGTGATTCTCTTCGAGGTCACGAAAGGTCGCCTCAACAAACAGATCGCGGACGATATGGGTATCAAGGAGGCTACGGTGAAAGTGCACCGTAGCAACATGATGCGCAAGGTCAATGCGGCGTCAGTAGCGGATCTCTGCAGGTTGGTGGATAAATTGAAGCTCCCCCAAGAATGACCTCATGGGCCACCGGCTCGAACTGGACATTTGAGAGTTGCTTCGCACACCACGTAAGTAGCCTTGAAGGCCAACGGTGCACAGTCTGGCTGAGCGAACGAGAAGGCAGCATCGCGTATGAGTTTGACGAGAGCTCAGTTGTCCGGTCAGTTCGATAGGCTTGATGCCGAGTTGGCCAAGCTGAAAGTGGAAGGTCGTCCTGAAGAAGTGCTGTGGGAAGTATTCGAGCAGCTAATCCAAGTGCCAACTTCCGCAGTAGATCATCGTGATCGTGTCTGGTGGTGGGAAATGATTTACTCGACGATGGAGCGCCATGGCCTCACTGAACTCAGTCGAGGCCGCGTCCAACGCGAATTTTCCTAGTCGTCATGCGCTTGGTACTACAACGCCTGCTCATAAAAATACTGCGATCGATGGCTTGATAGGATCAATTTTCCTACAAGTTCTGCCTCCGATGCGGGCCAGACGCTTCATATCAACAAGACTAGGGTGGGTACTCAACGGTGAGATGATGTCGAACAAGTCGCGTGGTCATCACTATCTTTCTCAGTGCTATTTGAAGGGCTTTACCGCCGACGGAGCCAGGACGTCGCGACTCGCCGTGATTGATGGTAAGGAGCGAAAGGCATTTCGGACTGTGCCGGAGAACGTCGCCAAAGTCAGGGACTTCAATCGCCTTAATGCAGAGGGTTTTGACCCAAATGCCTTGGAGCAAAAGCTGTCTGAGCTCGAGAGCAAAGTGGCTGAAGCGATTGCGGAACTTGAGCGGGGTGCGCCATTTCAGGACGAGCGGCGGGAAGTCGTGTTGTCACTTGCTGCAATCTTTGCCATTAGGAACCCTCATAAACGAGAGGTATGGCGCCAGAATATGGCGAACCTTATGGATCGTGTCATGGATACGGCGCTTCACTCAAAGGAGATGTGGCAACGTCAGATCGATGCGGCACGTGAGGATGGGCAGCGCGTTGACGATGGCGTGACCTACGAGCAGATGAAAGATTTCCATGAGAGGAAGGAATACCGCATCGAGCTATCGAACGATCGCCATATTGAGATGGAGTTCGTTGGTCTGGATGCTGTTCTTCCTTACTTTCTTAGCCGTGGCTGGTCTCTCTTTCGCAACTCGGATGATGACGCGCCATTTATAACGTCCGAAACCCCAGTGACCGTCATGTGGACTGATGGAGGAGAAGGTCGATTTCCTCTGGGGTACGCATTACGAGGTACTTCGGTTTGCTTCCCCGTAAGTCGTAACCTCTACCTCATCGGCCGATTCGATGATTCAGACACGGACCAGCAAGTCGATGACATCTTCGTAGCGTTTGCAAACGAATCGACCATAGCTCACGCACAAGGAAGGCTCTTCGCCCCTTCGTACGACTTCCGGTTCACTACTCACGAGAACAAGATTCTGGATGGACGTTCACTTTTGGCCAGCCTAAGCATCACAGAGCCTCGATGAAGGCATGGCGGTCCTGACCCGTGCGTTCTTCTTTGGGGGAGCAACCCACGCGAGCTGGCAATGAGGGGACGGTGACGTTGACGCGCCGGTTCAAGTCCAAGACCGGAAGGGCGGGACAGACGCTTTCTGATCATACGAACAAATTTTAGATCACCGATTTGCCGCTCAATGTCCGCTCTCGACTCATGGCGGACCGCTCATGTTCTCGCTGATTGAGACGCGGCCTGCGTAAGGTGAGGGCATGATTGTTATAGAGCGCAATGCGTGGGAACCCGGCGTCCGGTACTACTTCCGGTCGAACCATGGTGCGACACCGATTTGTGAGCTCACTCAAAAGGGCGATCACTGGGAGGTCTTGTTTTATCGCGGGGCGACTCACCCTGGGCCACATGTGTATTTCGACTTCGAAAAGGCAAAGCGGCACATTTTGAGATACGTCGGCCCACGCGAAGCAGAGCTGCAGGGTGAGCTGGCTCTTTGGGCAAAGGCTGGCCTTTCGATATTTGCTGGTGGCGAGGCACCGCCTCGCTCTCGAACCGACACCGCAGATGCTGAGCCGAGTCGGCCCAGCGCGAAACGCCGTACGCGGAGGCGGTATCACTGAGTTCTCAGGCTGTGAGATTGGTCCCGGCTAGCGTGGTGGTCATGACTACTCGCGCTGACCTTCAAAAAGCCCTGAACCGCGTTGAAGCCCGTTTGCCTGGTCTCTTGGACGCCTATCCCGAGGGCCACGAATTCTGGCCGGCCTTCGCTGGCGAAGCGGATACCGTCTTGGAGGGAGCGCCGCCAGAGCACCACGATTGGGTGGCCGGTAAGCTCGAGAGTATGCTGACCTTCCATGGGGCGCCGGCCCCTTAGGAGCGAGCTGTGTGCTACTCCGCTGAGGTGTGGGAAGACTTTCGCAAGTATGAGCGTCTAGGCGGCACGCTCGATATCCATGCCTTCGCCCGGATGATGGACGCTCGGCGCGTCACGGGTGATTTGTTCAAAGCCGTGCCCAATGCCATGCGCGAACCATTCCTGCACCCGCGCAACGAGGGTGAGCGGGACGTCCAGACAAAGATGCTCGATGCCTATCGGTCAGCCACGCTGGCGATTGAGGAAGAGATTGCTGCGCAGACTGAGCGCCTCGTTAAGGCAGAGGCTGTTCTGGCCTCATCCAAGCCCACGAAGAAAGCCGAAACTGACAAGCGTGTGGCGACGAACAAGATCGCCGCTGCACGTGAGAGGCTGAAGGAGATCGAGGAGCACGCGGAGTCCGACGGTTACGGTCGTATGTGGCCCGGCCAATTCGCACCTGTGTTAATCCGCGACCCCGCCACAGGCGCACGCATGATTGTTCCTGCACGCTACCGCTGCCGTCTCCCTGACTGGACAAAAGCGATGGAGTTGGAAAAGCCTGGCACGTACAACGCCCGCAAGGACAAATTGCATACGGTTTGGAAGAAACTGTTCGGTTACAACCATGGCGTGATCGTGGCGCGGCGCTTCTACGAAAGTGTGTCCCTTCATCGTTTGCAGCAACGCGAGCTCGTTCCAGGAGAGCGCGATATTCCAGTCGAGGTCCGATTTGAACCGGAGCCGAAACAGGAGATGTTCCTTGCCTGCCTCTGGCGGTACGTCGAGCCGACGGAGACAGAAGAAGGGTTCTATTCCTTCGCTGCCATCACACGCGACCCGCCGCTCGAAGTCCAGGCTGCTGGGCATGACCGCTGCATCATCGCCTTGAAGCCCGAGAACATCGACGCATGGCTTGAGCCTGATCCAGGTCACCTTTCAGCGATGTACGCGATACTCGACGATCCCATCGACGCCTATTACCAACACGAACTGCCGAAGAAGAACGGTGATGACGATGACGCTAGCGCTTCAGCTGCCGCCATCCCCACTACGATCATCCGTCGCGGTAGGTTCGATGGTCGATAGAAACCGGTGCGCTATTGCCAAAAAGGGGCGCAGAGCACACACCAGTTGTGCTTGTCTGAAGCGGTCTAACCGAATCACTGTTCGGCAACTAAACCATGGTTCAAAAGTTCGAAGAAAACAGGCGGTACGCCTCCCTGTGGTTTAGATAGACTTCGCGATGCCCTTACTAAGGGCTATTCGTCGAAACCAATGGGTCGAGTAAGTCGACTACGGCGGAATACGAAACCAAATCATCGCGGCGCATGCTCGTTTCAGGGCCTGGCATTGCGCTGGTGTCGGGCCTCTACCTTCGTATCAAGAAGCTTGAGGAGACCCGCCATGATCAAACTTTCCCAATTCAAGATTGATCGCAGCCGTCCGGGCTGCTGGAAAGTTGCCTTCAATAACCCGCCCATCAACATGTTTGTGCCGGAGACGATCGCTGAAATGGAGTCGTTGATGTCAGCGATCGAGACGGATTCTTCAGTGCGGGTTGTCGTATTCGAGTCATCGAATGCGGATTTCTTCATCGCCCATCTCGACGTGGCCAAAGCACTGCAGCAACCCGACGTGCTAACTGTGTGGCGCGACATCGTGCTTCGTCTCGCGGCAGCGCCTGTCGTGAGCATTGCCAAGGTACGCGGTCGCACGCGCGGAATCGGGAACGAGCTCGTTCTGGCATGTGACATGCGATTTGCTAGTCGGCAGAACACACTCTTCGGTAACCCGGAGGTTGGCGTTGGGCTCGTTCCAGGTGGCGGCGGTATGGAATGGCTGCCTCAATTGGTGGGTCGTTCAAGGGCCATGGAGATTGTGTTGAGCGGCGACGATTTCGATTCGGATATTGCGGAGCGCTATGGCTGGATCAATCGAGCGCTTGATGACGGTTATCTGGACACTTTTGTTGACACGCTGGCACATCGCATTGCTTCGTTTGATCGCGAAACGCTTGCCGCTGCAAAGGAACAGTTGAATCGATATGGCGTGCCGACGTCCGCGGAGCTTAAGTCAAGCACCGAAATATTCTTCTCCATCGTGGCAGGGCCATCGGCACAGGCGCGTAGGGTGAAGGTGCGAAACGTTGGCTACGGCGTACCGGGCGATTTTGAAATGAACTTCGGCCGGTATCTGACGCAGTTCGGACCGGACGCTGATGAGGTCGAAGCCAAGGTTGGTTGAGGTCTGTGGCTTAAGCGAGTCCGGAGATTCGCCATGTCTAAGTCGATCTATCCGGTTGGGCGTACCGCTTACCTTCTTGTCGATCCGTACAACGACTTCCTTTCGGACGGCGGGAGGGTCTTCCCGTTCATCAAGGCAATCGCCGATGCAGTGGGATTGCTGGAGAACCTGCGCAAACTGGATGTCGCAGTGCGAAAGCGCGGTTTGGACGTTTTCTTCGTTCCTCATAGGCGTTGGGAGCCTGGCGACTATGAGGGCTGGGATCATCCAAATCCCAATCAAGTGAAAGTGTCACAGCGCCACCACTTCGCACGCGGTGAATGGGGTGGCGAATGGCACCCCGACTTCACACCGAAGCCCGGAGACACCATTGTCCGCGAGCATTGGGGTTCCAGCGGCTTTGCAAATACGGACCTCGACTTTCGCTTGAAGCAAAGAGGCATAACGCATGTGATCGCGGCTGGTCTATTGGCTAATACATGCATTGAATGCACAGCGAGGTACGCGAGCGAGATGGGCTACCACGTCACTTTGGTGCGCGACGCGACCGCGGCTTTCAAGCCCGAAATGATGCATGCAGCCCACGAGTTGAACGGTCCTACATTCGCGCATGCCATCCTGACGACGGACGAGCTAATCCAGAGGCTGGCTTCGTGAGCGTGCAATGCCATGACACGACAGATCTACATTCTCGATCAACATCTGGGTGCCGTTCTCTCCATTCGGGAGGACGGAAGTGGCCTCACCGTATTAGTTGATCGTTGTCCTCATCCGGATGGGATCGTTGTGGACGGAAGCGCCGGCCACTTGTACTGGACCAACATGGGGCCAACGTTTGACGAGCCTTGTGGCTCCATTGAGCGCGCGAGATTGGACGGCAGTGAGCGCACGATGATTCTCGCAGAAGGTTTGACGCATACACCCAAGCAACTCCGCCTGGATGCGGCTGAGCGAAAAATCTATTGGTGTGACCGCGAAGGCATGCGCGTGATGAGAGCCAATATGGATGGAACCGAGATCGAAACATTGGTGATCACCGGGGACCCAGAGGCCAATCGGGGTGATGCGACAAGGTGGTGCGTCGGGATCGCGCTCGATCTCGTGCGTCGACAGGTCTATTGGACGCAGAAGGGGCCTCCGGGCGGCGGTCTCGGTCGCATCTCTCGTACATCCATGGATCGCCCCAATGAATCGGATGCAGAGCATCAAATCGAGATCCTCATTGAAAACCTTCCAGAGCCAGTCGATCTGGAGCTGAGTGAAAAGGGCGACAGCTTGTGCTGGACTGATCGCTCCCAAGGATCAGGTGGCGGAAGCCTCAATCGGGTTCGGGTCGACCCGGCCAGCGGGGCAATTGGTATGCCACAGCTAGTCGTGGCGGAAATGGATGAGCCGATTGGTCTGGCTTTGAACGCGGATGAAGACCGGATGTTCGTGGCCGATCTTGGCGGCAGTGTCCACGTTGGCGATATCGAGCGTGGGCAATGGAACCGCCTGCTATCCAACGCCGGAAGGTTCACCGGGATCTGTGTGTTGTAACAACTGAATCGCTTGCCGGTGTCGCGGTAGAACGCACACCGAAGCACGCCCAAGCTCAAACACTTGACCAGAACTTAGCGCGATCTACGTGGCCAGGAATGACGGCAGCCTCTGTTGGCAGGAAAGGCTGGCACGACTCTGACCAAGAATCGTAAGCGGGTATTTATGTAGAACTATTGCAGCGATAGTCAGCAAGTAGATCATCGCTTTTATGAGATCTTAAATGTTTCTCCAAGCTTCCGAAGGGGCATGAACGACCAAGACAAGCTCAACGCTCATCGACATCGGTGAAGGGGCGCCTCATCGACTTCGAATGACTCATGTGACGGCGCGAGATCCGAAGTACACCTCCAATGCTTTGTTCATCGGGTTCTTCCGTAAGACGCTAGAAGCAGTCGGCCGGATCGAAGCTATACGATGCGCGGGAAAAGAAACCCCGTGCTTCGCTTATAACTTGAATAGGCGTCGCCATAAATCGAGAGAAGGACTGTCTCTTCACGAGTGGCCGCCCAGAGAAAGGCGACGACTATTAGAGGCCAGCTCGCTAGACTCACGACTGTGGGCCAGTGAATGAGCCATCCGGTAATGAATAGCAAAAAGCCGAGATACTGAGGGTGCCGGACGAAACGATAGGGGCCGGTGGCAGCCAGTCCGCCGCCGGCTGCATAAAGCTGGCACCAGGACCAGGCAATCAGGACTAGCCCACTGAACGCTGTTCCCATTCCGAGTGTCAACGGCCAGTGTCCGAAGCGCTGGAAGTAGACGTCGCCAAGAAGTGGCATTGAGACCCAGCGCGACAGTACGTACATAACTAACGGCACGCCGAACATTTCGGTAAGCAAAGATGACATAAAGGCAACGACTAGGCCGGCTTCGACCCAGCCCTGGTGGCGATCGCGCCGAAATAGTAGTGCGCTGCTGATCGCAAATACTGCAGCAATATTCAACCAAAGAAGAGCGTGGGGCCCGAGCCAATCGTTAAGGAACCGCTCCTGTCGTGTGGGCCAGTCGTGCCTGGGATCGAGCTCCTGGAAATTCAACATGATAGAGAGGAGCGCTCCCATAATAATCAGGAGACTACACAGCCGATATCTTGAGGTATAAGTCCGACGCCTAGATTTGTCCCGGCGCATCACCTCCCCCTTTTAGCTAGGTTGCACCCGCAAAGGATGGGCGCCAACATAATATTAGTAAACGCTCAGTGCGAAGTCCTGGCAAGACAAAAACGCAAAAGGGGATGGCCGATGTGGCGGATCCGTACCTCGCTAGGCGTAATCGCGGTTGCGATGTCTTTCCTTTGTCGGGCTGGTCAACTTCCGATACCCCCCGATGAGCTCAAGTATCCCAACGTCGTAAAGTCGACGCTGGAATATAAATCTTGGGGTTTGGGGCCACAGGATCTGAATGATCCTTTCACTTGCCGTCACATGCCCGATGGGCGTTTGCTCATTTCCGATTTCGAAAATCATCAGCTGAAGATATTCGACTTCACAAGTAGTCGCCTATCTAACGTCTCACTTCGCACATCGAAGGGCGTGCCGATGACTGGCCTGCTTCCATTTGCAGCATTGATGACTAGTGATAACCATGTGCTGCTTGTGGATCGTAGTGAGGGCAGTCTGCTTGAATTTGGCAGCGACGGTCGGCTGCTGCGTCAATTCGGCGCCAATGATCCGTCCCAACGTCTTTTCGAAGGTGGAAAAATTGCTCTGAACGGTGATCGCGTGGCCGTCGCAGATGAAGGACACAATCGTGTCCTAGTTTATGCGCGAAATGGCAAGCTGCTAGTCAGTCTGGGTTCGTACGGCCAGCATGATGGGGAGTTTAATGGGCCACAGAGCGTCGCCTTTACAAGGAACGGCGATTTGCTTGTGCTGGACACTTACAACAATCGCGTCCAAGTGTTCGGTCCTGACTATCAGCATCGCGCTACATGGGGTAGATGGGGCTCCTTCAAGGGGTTCATGGCGAATCCTAGCGACATATATGTCGACCAAAACGACGATGTCTATGTGACTGACCTGCTCAATCACCGGGTTCAGGTATTTAGGCCTGACGGTACGTTCAAATTGCAGTTTGGCCGGCATCCACCTACGTCTCATGAGGGAAACGGGCGGATTCACTATCCAACTAGTGTATCGGTCAGTGACAGGGATCAAAGCATTGTGACCTGCGAACCCTTTGAGAGCCGCTTGCAACGGTTCTCGTTAGGAAGCGTCAGCCAAGTAAAGAATGTAAATGACTCAGCATGGTGGGAAAAGGGTGCCCGGTTCCATTACGGATCCAAAGCGACCGCGGCCGGCTCAATGCTCGCAATATCTGAACCCGATACGCATGCGATTCTTTTCTTTCATCTAGATGGTACGACGCCGATCTTGACGGAGATCATCGGGGGCGAAGGTAGCAATCCTGGCCAATTTGTTCGTCCTGCCGGACTTGCAGTGGACGCCGTTGGTCTGCGCTTGTTGGTGAGCGATTCAGGAAATCACCGTATTCAGGAATTCAAAATCGATGCCGATGGGATTAGCCAGTCGCTAGCGTTGTCGAAGAGCAAGAACGGTCTAGCCACCGCAGATCTCTCAGCGACTTTCAATAGTGCGCCGGCGGCTCCACATAGTCTCAGGTTTGTAGCGAGTCACGAGATTCGCTTTGCCACCACATCTACGTCTAAATCATTGCAGACTCGAGACGAACCACAACAGACATCGAACGCAGCGCTGGAGCCTAGCGCTATAAAAGTTGGCCCAGATAATCTGATCTATGTAGCTGATCCAGAGGCGGGACGTGTCCTGGTGCTATCAAATGACTATCAGCTACTGAGAGTCATACAAGGGACAAAGAAGACGGGTGCTATGAGCAATCCCCTTGATTTCTCGTTCTCGCGCGACGGCCATTTCATCTTCGTGGTCGACCATTACAACTACCGAGTCCTCAAGTTTACGGTCGAAGGCGCATTTGTGGCGCAGATTGGTGGGCCTGGACCCCAGCCAGGGCGCTTCGTGCTTCCTTTCGGTATCCAATCTGGCCAGGATGGCTTTGTCTACGTATCTGATGTTGGCGGCCAGAGGATCGTCAAATTCACCGAGGACGGTCATTTTGTTAAGCAGTGGGGACGTTGGGGGACCGCGCCTGGCGAGTTCTACAAACCTAAAGGCCTTGCTCAGCTCGCCGATAACACCTTGGTTGTAGTGGACTTCGGCAATCATCGGGCTCAAATGTTCGATCCAGAAGGGCGATTCTTGCGTACTTTTGGAATCGAAAATGCTGTAACAAGTGCAGTCCGGCCATGATTAGGTTCGCACTGGCACTAGGTGCTGCAAGCGTACTCGGTGCACCAGCGGCAGCCAACGTGACTTCAAGTAATGGTCGCTGGGAAGCTTCCATGGATCGCGTCGCGATTGGTGTGGGAGAGCATGCGGCCTTAATACTGAGTATCCGTGGTGTTCACACAGACGGATGCCCGAAGCTTGATGGCGTAATTTTGGAAATGCCGCAACATGGTCACGGGACGGACTATAAGCCGCAATTCGTGTCAAGCGGACTGTGTAAGTGGCGACTGAGTAATGTGACACCTACTATGCGTGGTGTTTGGCGCCTCCGTCTGGTCCTCAAATACGGGGACGAAACTAGCGTTGCGGATTACGAAGTTGTGGCGCAATGAGCGTTCGCCATCTCGTTCGAGAACTCTCAGGTGTCATACTTCTCTTTGTTTCAACTGCAGCCGTCTCAGGTGGAGATCCTAGTGTCGCGAACCTACTTGAGGCGCTTGGACTCACATCCAGGCCCCCACTGGATGGGACAGCGTTTAGGATGCAGGGACCATTTTTCGACAAAAATCTTTCGGCAGACGGCGCTCATAGTTGCGCGAGTTGCCACATGCCTAGCCAGGCCTGGTCGAGTGATCAGCTTTCAGTGGGAAAGCTGACTCGGGCAGTTCCATCTTTGTATGGGGCTGCCGACAAGCAATATTTCTTTTGGGATGGCCGTGCGGCCTCTTTAGAGGCGCAAGTAATGGAGGTGCTAGAGAATCCTGCGGAAATGAACAGCTCCCGATTGCTCGTTGCGCGGTATGCGTTGGACAACGGGCGCCCTATAGCATCGTGCCGTCCAACGACACACGGCCTGGCCGATGAGCTAACTTCCCTTGCGCCTTCGCAGCTAACAGCTTCTGAATCACGCAGGTTGTATTTGGGCCTTGATTTGGAGAGTCGCAGTGAGGTTGATAAGAGTTTCGCCTGCGTCGCTCATCTGATTGCCGACTATGTTCGGTCCATTCCCATTCCGCGCACGGTATGGACGAGCGCCCCAAAGCGCAAAAATGATATAGACCCCAGTGTTTGGCGCGGCGCGGTGGTCTTTGCTGGCAAAGGGCGCTGCGCCACTTGTCACTACGGACAAAGCTTTTCGGACGGCCAATTTCACAATATCGGAATCGCAAACGTTAACGAAGTAGATATATCCGATCCGGGTAGGTTTTCCGCGGTGCAATCTATGCGACAAAACGAATACAACTTGCTGGCCAAAACGTATTACCCAAGTCGAGTAGCAGAAACGGAATTCAATGTCTCAGAAGAGATGTGGGGAGCCTTTAAAACACCATCTTTGATAGGGCTTAGTAAGCGCCACAAATTTATGCACAACGGTCGCTTTGGTAGCATTGGCGAAGTGGTTGACTACTATGACACACTGAAGTTAGCTGTTGTTCCAACTCATCACTATGTAGGTCTCCTAAGTCCTTTGAATTTATCTCAAGAAGAACGGGCAGATCTAATTGCTTTCCTAAACTCACTCTGATCACGCATCTTTCGACGGCGCGGGTTTGTAGCGGCAGGCCCTTTGTAGGAGAGGTGATCTCCTCAGTTGGGTGTTAGCTGTGCGTGGTTCGCCCTTGATAGCCGCTGGGGCTGCGGTGTCATCATCCAGACCTCCACGATGGTGCACAGAAGACTCTCGCACTCAAATCAGAAGTCGGTAGCTCCTAAATGGTGACAATGGCGCTGGGCTGCATGACACGATGGGGACTTCGTATACAGACTGAGCTTGTGTATGGGGCAACAACAAATGGCAGTAATTGCCCAAGCCCCACGGTCGTAAAATTGCTCCCCACGCAGGTGTGCCTCCTCTAAGCACGCAGGAAACCGAGCGCGATCAGGACGTATAACGCCGTGCCCGTTAGGATCCAGTGCGCCCTTCAGGGCGGGGAACATCGTTCATTCGATGGCTTTGCAGCCAATGGCCTCGTTGACAATATCCAAATAGACGTCGATGTTTGGTCCGTAGAGCCTTCACCTTCTAGACGACAGACAAAAGACACGTCGCCTGACGACGTACTAGCTGAGGATCTAAAGCCGTGCCAGTCAAGCATGCCATTTGGACCGTAGATCATGCACCCCAGCCCTTGGCGAAAGCGCGTCTATCGAGTGAAAACTTTCTTGAAGAAATGATAGTTCGGCGCCCGGAAATTTTGTCTGGGGAGTGGATGCTCATCGGCCGCCAAGAACAAACGGGCGTTGGAGGGCGCATCGATCTTCTGGCCATCGCGCCCGATGCGTCACTGGTGCTTATAGAGCTGAAGCGAAATCGCACACCCAGGGAGGTTGTAGCCCAGGCATTGGACTACGCCGCATGGATCGATCGGCTCACTCCCGAGCGGATCGCCCAGATATATCAGCGCTATTCCAGTGGTGGCGAGCTATCCGAAGCATTCAAGGCTCGATTCGGCAATGAACTTGACGAAGAGTCACTGAATCAAGCCCACCAGATCATCATCGTTGCCGCCGAACTGGACGAGTCCACCGAGCGAATCATTGACTACCTCAACGCTCGGGATATTGCCATTAACGTGATCTTTTTCCAGGTCTTCCTGCACGGCACCCAGGAGTTCCTAAGTCGTGCATGGCTCATTGATCCAGGTGAGACGCAGGCGAACGTATCGGCCAGCATGACCAAGTCAGGTGATAAGGAGCCTTGGAACGGTGAGTTCTATGTGTCCTATGGCGGAGATCGGTCCTGGCACGACGCACGTCAATACGGCTTCATCAGCGGTGGCGGTGGCAGCTGGTATTCCCAAACACTCAAGCTTCTGAAACCGGGAGATAGAGTTTGGGTAAAGATTCCCAAAACTGGGTACGTCGGGGTCGGTCGTGTCAAGGAGCCGAGGCAATTGATTCAAGACCTGACCTTCGACACGGCCAAAGGGCGACAACAGGCTATGGAAGTACTGCGCGACGGACCGCGGTTTGGGCGGGCGGCTAGCGATCCAGATATCGCTGAGTATGCTGTGTTGGTGGACTGGCTTGACTCGGTCGAAGAAGCGAAAGCCTTTAACGAGCTTGGGCTATTCGGTAATCAGAATACTGTCTGCCAACCAACCACGCCTAAGTGGCGCCATACAGTCGAGCGATTGAAGATCGCTTTCCCTTGCTGGGAAAGGTCAAGCTAACGCAACCAACCCGTAACTTGGTATTCCAGCAGCGGGATCTTGAAGTGCGCACAACTTGCGCCTTCTGCACCATATAGGAAGCTCGGCGAATGAAGATCAGGAAGTTCCACACGGCGCGGGAAGCGCTTCGTGATCACTCAGCATTTGAGGTTCTCTTCGGAGAGGTAGTCGATTCTGAGAGGAATCACTTCTCAATCCTGATCGGCGAGAACGGTACTCGAAAGAGTCGTACGCTCCGCGACATCGTGGACATCGCTGCGCTCAGAGAGGTGCGTGGGGGCGGGGTATACGAAACTAAGACCGGTTCGATCGAGCTTTGGCAAAACAAGGCATCGAACAGCCGTGATGGCGTAGCCAAAATAATTGCTGTATCCGGCGTTGCGACGGACCGCTTCCCATCTCGCATCACATCCAGGACCCGCACTAGATCGCCGGATTTCTATCGCTACATTGGTCCGCGAACCGATAACAATCTGGTGAGCAGGGTTCAGGGTGTCAATCAGCTGGCTCTTAGCCTCCTCACTTCGGCTGAGCGCGTTAAGTCTCGATATAGGCAGCTTAAGCAAGTGTTCGCAATGCTGCAGGTTTCTCACGGCATCTTGTTCGAATTTATGATTTCCCCGCGAGAGAACGGTGGATCGTGGACGCTGAGTGAGCTTCGTACGCAAGCCTCTTCGTCAAAGAATCGGTGGGCGATTGATAGGACGTCCGCCGATGAGTCACTGCTAAAGCGGTGCGTAAGAGTACTCAAGAGTAAAGAGCCGATTGAGCTCCGTCTCGATTTGGATGACGTGGTTCGAATAGATGCTTCGCCTGATGATTTGGAGGCACTCGCCTGGTTGCTTGGCTCAGGTCTCCTTTCGGTGCGAAACAGCTACGTCAACGAAAACGACGACAATGGAATGCTTCCATTGTCCGAGTTCAGCTCCGGGCAATGGCACCTATTGTCGTCCCTCCTATTCACCGCTATCGCAGTGGAGGATAACTCGCTCATTCTGGTGGACGAGCCCGAGAATAGTCTGCATCCCGCTTGGCAGCAGGAATATCTTCGCTTGATGCGCTCAGTAATCAGTAGTTCGCGTGGTGTCCATGTCATCGTGGCAACCCACTCGCCCCTGGTTGCGGCCTCGCTGAATTCGGAAGACGCAGAAGTCATTCAGCTCAAGAACCGCCGTGGCCGGATAACCGCAAAGGAAGTGGAGGCTGGTCCATTCGGATGGACTGCTGACAAGATTCTGCAGGAAGTATTCGGGCTGGAAAGCTCGCGAAGTGTGGAATTTACACAACAAATGGACGAGGCCTTGGCGCTTTTTGCCAAGGGTGACCGCACAAATCCTCGGCTAAAGAGGCTGGTGACATCGCTCGAAGCAACGCTCCCGCACTTGGCATCGGACGATGTCGCTCGTGAAGTGATTGAGACTCTATCGGCCGTATTGGATGTGCCTGCCAAGGGGAGGGCGTAACGTGGCAGAGATACCAGCGCATTTCGAAAGGATCGAAAGGTTCTGGTTGGCGCCGCCGCATAAGGCTCGAATAGCTGGGGGCGTCACGGCATACGGCTATCAATGGAATCATTCAAATTTCGATTGGTTTAAGACATTGGTGAATGATCGGCTGAGAAAGCGGCAGAAGAATAGATGTTGTTACTGCCGCAGACCACTTGTATTTGACAAGGGGCACGTTGAAATCGATCACATTGTGCATAAAGGCTCAACAAATAGTCCTTACGCGAGATTCGCCTTTGAGGCTCAGAATTTGGCCCTCTCATGCAAGGACTGCAACAACAACAAGGGAAAAAAAACTGTTCTCGCAAGGGCCATTCGTGCCGGCTCGAACTACCCGAAGCAGGCGAAGGCTTTTTCTTGGGTGCATCCCCATTTCCACCGCTACTCAGATCACATCACGATTCATCAGGGGTGGGTCTATGAGTCCAAGAACAAGTCACCAGAAGGATTGGAAGTAATAAGAAAGTGCATGTTGGACAAGCTCGCGGGGAAGGAGCTTGCAAATCGACGTGTAATTGTGGATGGCGCTGCAGACCTTAAGGCTGCTGTCATCAGGGCTGTAGCCATGGTCGAGGATGTGGGTTTAGAGAGGCTGTGTCGCGAACTTGGTGGGCACCTGTCTCGCAAATGGAGGTCAGCGAGTTCCGCCGAAGTAAAGCAGGTCATACGCGATACGCATGCCGCTGTCCAAATGATTCGGATGCCATGATGGCTCTTTGAGACCGTTGGTCATTTCGATGTCATTTGGTCCGCGGGACTGCTGAGGTCGATTCGTCAAACTAAATTGGGGCAGTGTGGATAGCTGACCGTTTGACTTTCGCATTGGCGTTGGCTGCGCGTTTCGCCCTGAGAATGGCCCTCGCGAATCTGGGCGACAAGTAATGTGCGGCGTTAGTGTTGGGCTTCCTTGCCTCAGCGAAGAAGTCGATCTTCCACCTTACCTTACAGAGCACGTATGGCGACGTTGATCATTTTCTTGAGTGACATTCACATCGCTGCGGCAAGCGATCAAATCCTTGCTCACCACAAGGAGATCGTGGACGCGTCTTTCTCAGACTACTCCGATGGAGTCACAGACTGCCATCTGATTATCACTGGCGACATCGCACAGTCGGGAAAGAAGCAGGAGTACGAGCTCGCCAAGGTGTTCATTGAGAACATTTGTACTCACGTCGTCAATCGCGTAGGCAAGCGTCCAGGCATAGTTCTATGCCCGGGAAATCATGATTGTGACTTCTCATCTGACCAAGCGGTCCGGACCATGATCATCGATAACATGGACTATCGGGCTGAGGTCAAGCTGGGATTGAGCGATGCCCTAGCTGAGCCGCTAAAGGCCTATTTCGAATTTGTTGATGATGTTGCGTCGCCCGTCCATGGTCCCGGCAGGTGGACAAGCGACTATCGTTTTTCCGGTGATATTTGCATCAACTACACCGCCTTGAACGTCGCCCTCACATCGGGACTACCAGAAAGACAGGGGAAGTTGCTTTTCAGCCTAGCCGCAGATGCCGGGCCCAGTGCGGCGGAATCGGCGCTGTCGATCTATCTGTTGCACCAGCCACTGAACTGGTTAGCGGCGGATTGCGCACGAGAAGTCGGGGACCTGATCAGTACGAGGGCCGATATAGCTCTGTTTGGACATGAGCATAGGGACCGGGGATTCGTCGTGGCGGGATTGTACGACGAGTCGAAAGTGATCAACTTCAATGCTGATGTCCTACATGATCGCAAGGGCAAGTTGCCTAGCGCATTTCGGACGGTGCTGATCCAGAAGGGTGGGAAGATCAAGTCATCGAGATACGTGTGGCAGGCTCCCAGTTACCTGAAGGATGAAGCAAAGTCGGATGGCGCTTGGCGCGACTGCTTAAACCAGGAGTCTCGCCGGAGTGTTCTTTCGTTCAAGAAAGACTTTGTCGCCTGGATCGACGACATAGGTGCAACCTACGCGCATCGCCGGAAGGAACGGCTAACGCTCTCCGATATCTTTGTTTGGCCTAATCTGAGAATAAAGACCCGAGATAAGAGTGCCCAATCCTTGCTCATTGATGCGGAGGAGTTGAACGCTTCTAAGTTCTTCGACGTGGTCGCCCCTTACGGTGTCGTCACCATCACGGGTGACGAGCAGTACGGCAAGACGACGCTTGCCAAGCGATGGCTGGCTAAGCTCAAGTCGATAGGCTTCTTCCCAATCTATATCACCTGTTCAGATATCAAGTCATTAAAGGGTCCGTACATTGATCAGAGGATCAAGGAGATTGTAAAAGCGCAATATGCATGCATTTCTAGCGATGCCTTCGATCAGCTGGAATCGAGGCAGCGCGTTGTGATCATTGATGACTTCGATGACCTTACGTTTAATAGCGAGGGTAAGGCGGAGCTACTCAAGCTTCTGAAGGAGCACTTTGGGACGGTCATCCTTCTGGTTAGCAACACGCCAGGTGTGGAACTGTGGCTCGAAAATATCCTCAGTGAGGCAAAGTTCTCGAAACAGTCGTCCTTCGAACTGCTGCAGATGAACTTTCAGGCCCGCATGCAGCTGATTGAGAAGTGGCTGCATATTGGCAATGAGTACAGCCAGGAAAAGGAAGATATCGAGTCGACTGCGACGAGGTTAGGCCGGCTTGTAAGTGATGCACTCGGTCGAAATCTCGTGCCTTCCGTCCCACTCTTTGTGTTGATCATTCTCCAGCGCGCAGAGTCAGAATCTGAGCTGGAAACTGTAATCAAGAACGGCTCACATGGGTTCCTGTATGAGGCGTTGATCACTCGTGCGATTGGGGAGAAGGTGCCGTCGTTCACCGTGGATACTGCCCAAACCTATCTTACAAGTTACGCCAAGAAGATCTACTCGGCGGGCCTCGATGGACTTAGTCTTCATGACGCAGAGTCCTTCCATCGGGATCACTGTGATTTCTTTGAAATCTCCTACAGTTTTGAAAGAACGAAAGCAGAGCTGTGCAATGCGGGTATTTGGCGAGAAAAGTCTGGTGTTATCGTATTTGCGTACCCGTATCTGTACTTCTATTTCGTTGCGCGCTTCTTGGCAAACTTGGCTAGCCCGGCGCAGCGGATGGGGGTCGTGGAGTCCCTGATTGCGACGATTCACACTGAAACGTCTGCAAACATTCTCCTCTTTCTGGCGCACCTGGGCAGAGATGAGGAAGTCCTAGATAGGCTGTTGGGTCATGCAGCCACAGTCATGGGCGACGCCGTTCCCTTTGATGCATATGCTGCCGTTTCCATCTTTCAAGAGTTCCAAGAAGGAAAGGTGCGCGAGATCTACTATGAAACCTCACGCGAGCAGGCATTGAAAATCGCGCACGATGCGGATTGCGAAAGCGACCCCGTCGTCATGGTCTCGTCTGGCGCCATCTCAACTGTGAGAGACGTTCAAGAATACGCGACGGAGATCAATAGGTCGTTTCGCACGCTACAGGTGTTGGGGCAGATTCTTCGAAATCACGCGGGATCAATCGAGAAAAGTAAGAAGCGCGAAATCGCACTGGCCTGCACGAACCTTGGGCTGCGCACGCTGGGGTCCATGTTGACCTTGTTTAAGGACGTGGCGCCCGAAATCATTCAATCGCGCGTGGAATCCATCATCTCAACCGAAAAGGACAAACTGCTGTGGCGGCAAAAGGTCGATGAGCAGTTGAAGTCGATGTCGGGAATCCTAAGTGAGCTCGTCACCAATGTCGCGGTAGGGACCTTTGTCCGCATTGCGGGTGCGATCGGGTCGGAGGAGCTGGCGCCTACTCTGGAGCACATACTTTATGCGGACGATAACCGAACAAAGAAGATTGTTGGTCTGAGTGTGAAGCTGGAACACTTCGCCACATTTCCTCGCGACGAGGTCATGAACTTTGTGCCGAAGAAGTCTACGGTCAAGGATGTCTTGGCGGTCGCGCTTGTTAGAAGCTTTGTTGTGCGGCGGTTCTACATGTTTCCCGATGCTGCTGAGCTTAAGCGCGAGGTTTGCTCCGCGCTCAACATCTCGCGTCGGCCTTTCCAAGTGAAGAGCCTCGAGACGGGTAGAAAGTAGTCTTCTAGATACCCGCGAATGATGCTCGGCAAGTGATGTGGGAAAGCCTGCCGTAGCTGCCACCCGCCGAGCACGCCGTGGGTAGGGGCCGCTCTCGCGGAAAATCATCGGCAGGTTCAATGAATTGCGTCGTTTCTGCTTGCGGTGGCCAAACTATGCGAGACGGGAGCGGCCAAACTATGTGAGATCGCGCATTCGCGCTGGGCCTGCAACGAATTGCTGTCACTTTTGACACTTTTCGCTGGGAGCGGCCCTGACAGTATCCACTGGTAAGCTATTGAACAGGTTTCTGTATTTTGCCGACAGCCGCTCCAGACGGGCAATGCAAGGCGTTCAACCCATGGGTCACCAAATGAATTTCGGCCGTGCTCCCGCGAGGTGGCGGAATGAGTCGCCCTCTTATCTCTCGGCAGATTAGCCCTCACCCGGCGGAAGCTCCTCGCTGTCCGCCAAGACTTTATGCAGGCTCTTGCGTACAACCAACTTAGGCAAACCAGTGCGTTCCCGAATGATGCGTTCGGCCATCTTGAGCGAAATGGGATGGCCTTGAGCGAGAAGCGACTCACGCGCAGCTGCTAACGCTGCTCGGTTTCTGGCTGTCCTCGAGACAATAAAATCGCAACGTCGCCGCCGGTTATATGTTGCGACCAATTCTCCGAGATGATGTCGTGCGAAGCCTGTACTGACGCTCAAGCTTTTGCACAATTCCCGCAAAGGTGGCGGTAGCTCATCGCGCGCACGGTATCTGCATCTTCCTCGGACACAAAATGCTGGAGGGAACTAAGACCGAAACTGGTCGCCAACCCTTTCGTCAAATAGCTATCTTTCACACCGATCGGAACACCAAGCAGCGGAGCCGTCGCACCCTTGGCGCGCGATTTATCTGCGTCCCTAGCTGCCGCAAGCACTCCGACTTCGTCAATGCTAATGAATGAATTGAGATCGACCTTCTCACGTGCTCGTTGCAAGAGCGCAGAGGTATAAGCTTCTGACGTAACGTCGCCGCGCCTGATCGCGTTCGCCGCCTCTACAAGTCCCAGCCGAATAAGGTCGTTAGCGCCCGATGCTGAAGGGGAGGAGACATCGGTGCTGGCGATGACGTCGCTCATAATGGCGCCTCAAGATCTAAATGGTGTGCCCGACGTTTTCCGCTCGGGTAGTGTCACATAGCCATTTCAGTCAGCACGCGACACCAATCGTAGGTAACTTGCGTTCCGTTTCGAAAAGAAGCCCACCCTGACGCCCGCGAAATAGCGCCACTCGTAAGTATCTGGTCCAGCACAAAACAAGGTAATTGGCGTGCAACGTTGGGACATTAGTCACCAAGTCGCAAAGATCACTGCCCGCCTGCGCGTCTATAGTGCTGCTAAAACACTGCGCTGACGAACGCCTTTTTGTCGTGAAGGTGACGGTGTGCGAATTGAGTCGTATCGAATAACTGTTATTCCCAGAAGAAGATTGATCTAACCGACTTTAAACACGAGAGCATCGACGCATGGCTCGAGCCGGACCTGGGTTTGCGCCATTGCGCATGTCCGCTTTCGACTGCGGATTCAGCCGGTCGTTGCAACACACTAGAGACTGCGCGAGCAGCAGGAGTGTTGCAAGATGTCCCAACGACCTCCGACGCATTACACCGATGCCCAGATCGGGTTGATGTGGGATCGCTGGCAACGTGGCGAGTCCCTTCACCAGATTGCCAAGCTCTTTGATCGGCCTCATTCCTCGGTCCGCCGGATCCTGGCCGCGACCGGCGGGATTCGGCCCGCGGTGCGCCAGCGAGCGGACCGGGCGCTGACCCTAGCTGAGCGTGAGGAGATCTCGCGGGCGCTGATGGCAGGTCAATCGATTCGCTCCGTGGCGGCTCGGTTGAGCCGGGCGCCCTCGACGATCAGCCGGGAGGTCCGGCGCAATGGCGGACGGGACCGTTACCGAGCCAACCGTGCGGATCAACATGCGTGGGATCAGGCGCGTCGCCCCAAGCCTTGTAAATTGGCCAAGCACCGCACGGTGGCACGCTTGGTAGCCGCTAAGCTCCAGCAACAATGGGCACCGGAGCAGATTGCCGGTTGGCTCAAACGGACGTATCCGAGGAGT